>DATBIA010000012.1:0-216746 GCA_036557165.1 Bryobacteraceae bacterium | reverse complement strand
GGGCTTCAGCCCGCGTTCGGGGCACGATTAATGTTAAGGTTACGCGCACCCGAACGCAGGCTGAAGCCTGCGACTACATGCTCATTCACCGTGTTGCTAATTGAGCAACAGCCCCGAAAACGGAGGGGAATGGGCTTGCTTCGACCATTTGCGATACGTCGAACTTATTTAGGATAGCTTTGGTCTACGGCAGAGTAGGGTATCAACCAGGAGCGTATATATGTCAAAACCCGTGTTGCAGGCCGTCAGGTCTGCCATTCTCGTCGTGGCGCTGGCAGCACTCGTCGGCAGCACAAGCGGACAAGTAAAACCTGCCGTGAAGGCGATGACGCTGACGCCGATGGACTATATCGAAATCCGGCAGCTCGTAAACCGGTATGGGTTCGCTCTCGACACGGGCAGCAACAACGGATACGACTACGCCGATTTGTTTGCCGCAGACGGCGAGTTCATGCGGCCGTATGCGAAAGGGCGGGAGCAGCTTGCGGCGCTCGCGCGCGGTCCGCGCCTCGGTCCGGACAACACGGTCCACTACGTCATGAATCATGTCATCGAGCCGACGGCGGATGGCGCGATCGGCAAGGCATACCTCATCGAGTTCAATTGGGACATCGCGCCGGCTCAGGCCACCGGCGGTACTGGTGGCGGAGCGGGCACTGGGCCGGCGAACGGGTGGGACCTCGTGGGCCGGAAAGCCGGCGAACTCGCGCGGACCGGTGGACATTATGAAGATGTCTATGTCAAGACGCCGGTAGGCTGGCGATTCAAGAAGCGTGATTTCATTCCTTCGACGAGTGGCGCCGATCCCGCGCCGTTGGCGCCGCCGAGCATTCCAGCCGACGCCGCGCCGATCGACACGCGCGCGCCCGTGGCTCCGGCAGCGAACTTCGTCGCGCCGACGCAGCAATCGTCGCTCTCGGCAACAGACTATCTCGAGATCGCACAGTTGGTCGCCAGCTATGGCCACGCGCTCGACTCGGGCTATGGCAGGGGCGAGAACGGCGAGGCATACGCAGGACTGTACACCGCAGACGCCTCGTTCGCAGGCGCCACGGGGCACGACCAGCTAGTCCGGCTCGGGCAGATTCAGCCCCGCGGTCCGGACTTTGTGCGTCACTACCTGACGAATCACGTGATCGAACCTATGCCAGGCGGCGCGAAAGGCAGGGAATATCTCGCCGTCATCGACAACGGCTCGAACGGGAAAGCGAGCTCGTTGTTTCTCGGCGGCCACTACGAAGACACGTACGTGAAGACGCCGCAAGGCTGGCGCATCAAGACGCGCCGGCTCTTTCCGCCGCGGCCGGGACCGCGGGATCAGACTGCGGCGACGCCGCCCGCGGCATCAGCCGCGCAGGTTGCTGGAACGGCCGCCGTCGCTGCACCTTTAGCAGGTAACCACCTGGCAGCAGGTGACCACCTGGCGAGTTCGCTTTCAGCGGGCGATACCATCGAGATCCAGCAGCTCATCGCACGGTCCGCGTACGCGCTTGACAGCGCTGCCGATGGAGGCGCCGCCTACGCGCAGCTCTTTACGGCGGACGGAGCATTCATCACGAAAACAGCCCTGCCGGCCGAAATCAAGGGACGCAGGCAGCTCGCGGCGTTTGCAGTGGGCGATCTCACCCACCGCGGTCCTGCGTTTGTTCGCGAGTATTTGACCAACTACATCATCCAGCCGTCGCGCGGGGCTGCAACCGGCCGGGTCTATGTTGTCTGGATCGAGGTGGGCGAAAACGGCAATGCCGGCGCCGAAGTTTCTGCAATCCGGGGCGGCGGCCATTACGAAGACGAGTACGTCAAGACGCGGGATGGTTGGCGAATTGCCAAGCGCACGTTCGTACCGTCAAGACTTGGGCCGCGCGACATCTATGACGTCGATCGCACGCGGTCCGGGGGCGCGCCGGCTCCGCGAGCGCAGGAAACCAACGCTGCGGTGGCGCGACCGCTTGAGCTGACCGCGCTCGATTACTTACAGATTCAGCAGCTCGTTGCCAAGTACGCGCAGTATATCGACACCTGCTCGAACAACGGCTATGACTACGCGGATCTGTTTGCCGAAGACGGTTTCTTTGCGCCGTTCCAGAACGGGAAGCTCGGCCCCAAGGCTCAAGGACGCGAGGCGCTCGCTCGCGTGTCAGGGGGCGGACCCGACGGCTGCACCGGTGCGGGCTGGATTCGCCAGGGCGTGCATCATATCTACGTCAACCACATCATCGAGCCGACACCTGGGGGGGCAAAGGGGCAAGTCAACATGCTGATGATTGGATTAGGCGGAGACAAGAACAAGATCGAGCACGACGGGTACTACGAGGATACGTACGTGAAGACGCCGGCCGGATGGAAATTTAAGTCGCGCATCCACCACGCGACGTACGATCCGGCTCAGAAGTAGTCAGAAGTTGCTTCGCCAAAAACACGTCGATGCTTTCGCAGGTGCGTAGCATCGCCTAGACCTCGAAGAGACGACGTTGCGGCACCCCGGAGGACTTGACTGTGCCGGCGGGTTGCAAGACTTCCGGGCTGTTGTTCTTGGGCGAATTCGCCAAAGAGGAGACCTCGGAAGCTGCTAGCCATTTATCCGGGCAGGGCTGGAGCAGTCGGGGAAATCGCAGCATGGCCCGCCTGCAAAAGTATTGCCCATTGGCGGAGTGTTGGCGACTTAACTGCTTTATTTTGTTGGAGCCACCCGCCGGGATCGAACGGGCGACCTGCCGATTACGAGATCCCGCGTCTCGGTCTATGCTAGGAGTTGGCGTTTTCGGCCTGCTGGGCGCGTATTGAACCGCTTGTGAACCTAACTTCGCCGAGGCGCTGCCTTTTGCGGCCTAGACCAGGCGATCAGCCAACGCCAGCGCGTTTTTCGCGATCTTTCGTCGTCACCGCGTGAAAAGACTACGCACCGACTTGCACTGAGAGGCCTCGAATCTCGCTTCCAACCCCGCTGTATAAAAAGAAGTTTCGGTTTGGTGGCTCGCGTGCGCGCTGACAGGAGGCGATGGTCGAAACCTTCTCCAAGTTTGCGGACCTAGACGATCACTTGGGAATCGCGCCCCCATGGCACAGGGTTGCCGTTAGGCGACCGAAAAGCTGTTGGGGGTCCTAGCGAGAGTTACGCCGGAAAGCATGGCGGACACTCGGGTGGAGAAGTACAACCAGAAGCCATCGTAATTTTTTTGGTACACAGGGAGGTACTGACATGCCAAAGTTCGTGACGATTGGATACGGCGATCAGGCAGGATATCAGCGGACTGGCCCCGAGGTTCGTAAAGCGGCGCACGCACAAGATGAGAAGCTGAAGCGCGAAGGCGCCTTGATTGGCATGGCGGGTGCGCCCGTCCAAGTTCGAAATCACGACGCCAAAAGGCTTGAGACGGTCCGGGGACCATATCTATCCTCGCCGTTGCCGATCGCGGGCTTTGGAATCATTGAAGCTGCCGATCTAACGGAAGCCATTGAGAAAGTTTCGAAGGTTCCTTGTGCCGTGGCTCATGGGGTAGTTGAGGTTTGGCCACTTAATGAAGGTTAGGCGTTGATGAAAAAATGCTGGCGAGGCAACGCACCCCCGCAGTTGAATTCTTCAGGTTCCGGGAGGTAGGTGGATAGAGACTTTGAACGATTGCGATAGCCGAGACTTGACCTTGCACATAGGACACACGGAACTGGTCTGGACTGTCGGGCGCCCAACCAACCTCAACTTCGTTGCCCGTCATCCGCGAAATGCGGGAAGGTTGAAGTTCGTAGCTAGCGCTCCGGGCAATCAGAGGGTTGTTTCCGGTAATCCCGTATATCATCCGCTATCCCTTGGCGGACCTGGTCCTATACATCACCACAAGTCCGACGAGTGCGACCGCCGCCCCAAGCGTACTGACTACGTGTCTGGTGTTCGGGTCGCTCACTGACGCCAAAGCAACCCATGCGGTGAGCAGGCCGATGCCGAACGGGAGAACCCCCAGCAACCTGCGCTTCTTGTTGAGCTCCATATTCGGCGGAGTATAACACAGGCTGGAAGGGGCCTGGAGCAGCCCGAATTGGGTCACCTAAAATGTCACTGAGAAGGCATCGGTTGGGTCAAATGAAAAAGTAACCGAAACAGCGCCGGACATGGGACACCAGAAAGGTGGACATGAACGCACGAAAGCAGTACCTGAAGGAAGTACGAAAAGATTTTCGGGGAGCAAGCAAGAAGGAGAAAGGACGCCTGCTGGACGAGGCAACGGCGGACCAAGCTCAACCGAAAGTATCTGACGCGGACGTTGAACCGGGACGAGGAGGAAGACCGGCGGCCGAGACTGCGGCGCAAGCGCAAAGCGAGCTATGGTGCCGAAGTGACGAGCGCTTTGGCCAAGGCGTGGGAGATCTTCGATTTTCCCTGCGGGCAGCGTTTAGCTCCTGCGTTGCGAGCCGAAGTCAAGCGGCTGCGAAACAGCGGCGAGTTGCGTTGCAGCGATGCCGTGGCTCGCCGAAAACCACTGATCGGCTGCTGCGGCGAGAAAAGCGAGTGCAGGGGCTGCGCCAAGCTCGCAACCCGGCGGTGCATGACTGCTGAACCACCGGATTCCGATGAAGGTGGCCGCGGCATGGGACACCCAGCAGTTGGGCCTGCAGATCGATTTCGTGGCGCATTACGGGCGATCCACGGGAGGACCAGTACATTCACGCGCTTTCGGCGGTGGACATCGCGACGAACTGTCAAGAAAGCTGCTTCGGCCAGCTAACTTATAAGTGCTTTATTTTGTTGGAGCCACCCGCCGGGATCGAACCGGCGACCTGCTGATTACGAATTAGATTTTTCGATTGTTAACGTTGGTTAACCGTGTCAATAACGGTCTTTTTTGTAATCACTTATCAGTAGGTATTAAAGCAATAGATGTAAGCCAAAGTAACAGTTTTTAACCCCGCTCTACTGTCAGCGCTACTGTCAAAAGTTTTTAGCAGGCTGCTAGATATCTAGCATGCTAGATTTTTAGCGGTCATGACTCAGCGATTTTAGGCGTGCGTCGGGCACAGCCGCACCCGGGCGGTCGTGGCGCCCGAGCCCGCCGCTTCCACGATCCAGCCGATGCCCGTCGTTCCAGCGAGGGCCACCGTGCCCGTCGCGTCCACCATCGCGGTCGCGCCCACGGCGAGACTATCGGCGGGAACCTTGGGCAGGTCGTAAACGCCCTGGGTCGCGATCTCAACGGGAGCGCCGGCAGGTTGCGTGGTGGCGGCGATGCCCACGATGGCCCCGATGACGACCACTTGACCGGAGACGACCCCGCCCGCGGGCGCGGTCACCGTAAGCCCGTACTCGCCCGGTTGAATAAAATTCCTCATGATGAAAAGCTCCTTTGCGGGCATCCGAGCCCGTCGTTGTACGTGGCCACGATCACGCCGGTCGAGGAAACTCCGCTCGCCTGCGCTTGGAGCATGCGGACCAAGTTCACCGCGGCATATGCGTCTTGCGGACGCTGAAACTCGACTCGGCCGAGCTGGGGCGTCTCGATGGCCAGCGGCCCCACGGCCTGAGTCAAGATCTGCGCGATCAGCGCGCCGTAATCCGGTTGTGTCCCCTTGGCCATGTCACGCCCCCGGATTGTAGTAGCCGCCCTGATAACCGATCACGCCGGCTCCGTAGTCGAGTTGGCAGAGGACCTCGGTGCCATCGAGGTCCGATCCGCCTTGGAAACCGACCCTCGTGAAAACGCGCGGTCCCTCGTATCCGGTCAGGTACGAATCTTCGAGCACGGGCGCATAGCCGGTGTCCGCGAACAAGTACCAGCCCTTCGGCTGGCCAAGCAAATCGAGACGCGGATCGATCACCAAGCGCACAAAGTCCGTGAACGGATTCACGTAGTTGGTCTGCGTCGGATAGATCCCCGCGATGGCTTTCTGCGCGACCGTCTCGCTGGCGGCGGAGGTGAGCAGCACAGAGGGCCGGATATTGAGCGCCTGCCCGTTCTGGTTGACTTGGAGCCGCATCGCGAAGCGCGCGTTGGTCAGTCCCGTCTCGTCGATCACGCCGGGCGCGGACGCGAGGTTGCCGTGCGCCGCGCTGAATAGCGGCTGGCCGTCGCTCATCGCCGGATTCGAGACCAGCAGTTTCGCGAGCTGCTCGTTTTCGAACTCGGCGGATTGCTGCGCGAGCGACGCGCCGATGTCGCTAAAGACTCCCAGGTCGTCGTTCACGAGCGTTTGGCGCGAGATCCCGAACACGGCGGCGAAACTCTGGACGGCGTAGCTTTCGGGCTTCACGTCGGCCTTGGTGGTGCGCTGAAACTCGCCGTGCTGATTGAGCGGCATCAACTGGCCCATGGGCGAATTCCGGTATACATGCTTCAAGCGAAAATCGTTGGCCGTCGAGCGCCGGGTGACTTCCTTAAGGCCCGAGGGCGCGAGCAGAAACCTCGGGAGCAACTGCTTGTTGAATAACTCCGCGAGGAAATTGCCGAAATCGCTGGTGGTATGGAGCGCGCCCCATCGCTGGAAGATCGCATCGTCGCCGCCCAGCGTCGAAGCTCCCGCGATGCGGAGAAACTCGCGTCCGATATCCGCCAGGCGCCGCCCGACCCACGGCGCGGCGGATTCCTCCAGCTTGACCTTCCCCGGCGCGACGCGATGCGCGACGGCGTTGAGCGCCCGGGCCAGGAAGCCCTCATGCTCGTCGCGGGCGATCGTCACGCTGGTTCGCGCGTCGATCCGCGGCGTCTGCCGTTGGAGTTGCGCCAGCAGCTCGGCGCGCGCATTCTCGATGGTGACGCCCTCGCGCGTGGCTAATCCCTCCACGAAATCGCCGGTCAATCCAAGCAGGGTGGCCGCGCTACGGATCTGATCCGGGACGGTTGCACTCTTGGTTTTCATGTCGTCTTCCTCATCGTCGTCATCGTCCTCTTCGTCGGGAAGGTCGTCTTCCTCGCCGTCGTTCGCGGCGGATCGCGTCCGCGCTCCGGGATCGGCGGGGATCGCCGTTAAGCTGACTTCCGCCGGCGTCCAGCGCGCGGCCGTCTTGGTCCGGTTCCCACTCGCGTCCTTGGCGACGTCCCACCGCTGAACCGAATAGCCCACGCTCACGCGCGAGATGATTCCGTCGCCGATGTCCTTCACGATGCCCGCGACCTCGGGGCGTTCGGAGAAGCGCAGCGTAGCGATGCCGCGCTCGCCGTCCACGCTCGGATTCTCGACGGCTCCCAGGATCGAGCGGACGTCGAAACGATCATGGCTGTTGAGCACCGGAGCGCCGCGGAGCTGCGAGAGATTCACCGCCGCGGGCGTCATGTCCAGCCGCTCGGTGAACGGTCCCTCGAAATCGTGGAGCTGCCGCGGCGCGCCTGTCGACCACACCACCTGCACCGTTCGCTTGGCCGCGTCGAAGCTCGACGGCGCGAGCGTGGCGGCGCGGGTGAGCAGCTTACTGGATCGTGGGCGCGGGTGTGCCATCGTTTGCCTCCGAGGGTTGCTCCAGGCCTTGGAGCGTCACCCGGCGCGGATCGGAATCGAAGATCAGGCCCAGCCGGTCGGCGCGGGCGTTATCGGTCGCGATCTGCTCGTCCAAAGCCTCGGGATCGGCTCCGGTCGAAGACACCGCTTCGGATCGGCTGAGAATTCCGGCTCGGATCTTTTGCACCGTCGCATTGGTCGTCATGCGGGCGTCGAGGGTCTGGAATTCCGGCGCGACCCAGCGCACCGGCGCCGTTAAAATCTCTTCCGGCAATTCGCCCTTGGCCACCTGGATCTTCACCCACCAGTTCCAAATCGGACGGCAGAACTGATAGGCCACGAGGTTTTGCACCAGCGAATCGCAGACGCGCTCGAAAGCCAGCAAGCTATGCCGCCCGCTCGCGAACGTGACCGCATTCACATCGTTCGCCAGCAGCTCATACGGGACGTCGAGCGCGCTCGCGATGGCGCGTAGCTGCGTCGAGATGAACCCGGCGTAGGCTTGGCTTGGATCGGGCGGCTGCGTGAAGCTGATCTCGTCTCCCGGCCGCAGCCGCGCGATGGAGCCAGGCTCGAAGGGCGTGGGCCCCTCGGCGGCTTCGCCAAGAACCGGCGTTCCATCGGCCGAGCGGATGAAGCCCGCGAACAGCGAGCCCGTTCGCGCTCTGACGAGCGATGTTTCCATGAACGTCTGTAGCTCGTAGAGCGCCACCAGCGCGGGCGCGAGCCAGGTGATTCCGCGCTCGTATCCCGGCTTCAAGGGCGCGAACAGATGCACCACGCGATCCACCGGCACAAAGGTCGGGACGGGATTGAGCGCTTGCGGCGGGATCTTCGAATACAGCCAGTAGCCCACGCGACGGCCTTCCTGGTCGTACTCGATGCCGCCGCCGATATCGATTGCGTTGTCCTTCTGCGGCGCGAGGAATTCGTTGGGGAGCAGTTGAATCTTGAGGACCGGCCCCGGCCGGATCAACGCGAGCGCTTCGCCGTCGACCAGACACGTTCGGAAGGCCTCGGCTTGCAGCCCCGCGAAGCTGTGGAACCCCGAGAAATCGGCTTGCTCGCTCCACGCCGCCCACAGCTTCCCCACGCGGGCGCGTAAGGCCGGATCGCTCAAATCGATCATCGGCTTCAGGCCGATCCCGCAAACGTAGTTCACCAGAAGATCGACCGCTCGGCGGGCCCAGGGATTGTTCCGATGCGCGTCCCGCGCACGGTTCTTCAAGAGCGCCGGATTCAGATAGGAGCTGAAGTCCGTCGAGGGAGGCCACCACTGGCTCAGCCGGTCGCCCGCGGCCGCGCCCTTCCACGCGAGCAGCGCGGTCGAGGATGCGCCGGTCCCGGAGCCCGTCCAGAGATCCCAGGTCTGGCGCAGGATCAAGGCGGCGCGTTGGAATGGCGCGGGGAGGTTCATTGAATTCCCGGCGCCGCCCGCATCGGCTCGATGACGCCCCGCACCTGGTCGATAGTCCTGGAAAACTCGGCCGCGGTCGGAAACAGCCGGCCCGCCGCATTCAGCACCGTCAGGCTGAACGCCACGGCAGCATCGCGGTCGAGTAAGCGCTGATGTCCGTCCGGGAATTCCAAGACGACCACGAGCCGGCCATCGTTCGCGACGACGGCGTGAACTTGGATTACTCCGCTCTCTGGCTCTTGCATGCGCACCTCACGAGATTTTCGATTTGCTCCGAGTAAACGACGGACGGCCACTGCTCCAGGACGCAGCGGACGATCTGATCGATCACGCGCGCTTTGGCCCAAGCCTCGCCGCAATCTACGGGATAGGTGCCTATGGCGATGGTCGTGCGGCCGTCGTGGAGTTGGATGCCGATGTCCACTGGCGCGCTCCTCTCTCGCGCTCCAGGGACCCGCAGGTCCGGGAGGTTGCCAACAGTATACGTCAGAAGCTCATCCACTTCGAGCGGGAAATTTGCGGGAGCGGTCCGTTAGGCCTCGAGGGAGCGGCGCCCATGGGCATTGTCGGCGCCGGCGCGATCATCGCCTCGAAGCTCTCGCACCACCCGTTGAGGTCCAGGCCCGCGAGCAGGCGCGAATGCAGCGCGCAGACCGCGAGCGCGCGGCAGTCGAAGGCCTCGTTCCGCGCCCGCTGCGGGTTGAGCCACCGCCGCTGGTTCTTCTGGAACACGAGCCGCTCGGCGGTCAGCTGCTCGTACCAGTCGCGCGGGCGGCTGAGGGGCGTGTGCAGGAAGCCCGCGCCTGGCTCCGCGATCCTCATGCGGTTCGCGACCCAGGCCTTGGCTTCGTCGGCAGAAACCAGATAAACCGCGTGCTTGTTTTTATCGAAGCTCGCTCGCCGCGGCCAGATGGGACGGCCCCAGCCGTTGGAGATTCCCTTCGTCGCATAGACGCGCTGGCCGTGGCGATGGCGGGTAAACTGCGTGACTTCGGCTGGCCTGAATCCGGCGTCGATGCAGGCGGCTTGCAGGGTGAGCGGCATCCCGCTCGCGTGCGGCCAGGCGCGCGAGAGGACTTGGTGGAGAGCCTCCCAGACGGTGGGCTCGGCGATATCGCCGTGCAGGACGTGATACGCCACGCTCCACGATTCGAAGTCGCGGCCCCAGGCCACGATCTCGCATTCGAGCCGATCCGCTTGGACGTCGACGCCCGCCGTGAGAAACGCCGCGCCTTTCGGGACGGTTCCCTCCGGGTAGGGCTCGGCGCGGGCGATGAGCGCTTCCGCCTCGGGGACTTCGAGCGCGGGCGGCGACCAGCTCGCGCCGAGCGCGGTGTTGTAGAACACGCGCTCCTTTTCCGGGATGCCCTTGGCGGCTTCCGCGCGCCGCAGCAGATCGCCCCAGCTCGTCCAGGGAGAATACAGTTGCGACAGGTGATAGCCGCGCTTGTCCGGTTCGCACGCGGCCGTGGCGCGCCACTCGCCGGTTTCCACCATGCCCAGCTTGTCGCGCTCGCGGATCGAGGCGCCGCAGAGCTGGCAGATGTGGACGGGTTCCGCGCTCTTGAATCCCGCCCGCTTCGCCGCGAGATCGACGGTGTTGCCGCGCGGTAATTGCTCCGCAATTGCGGAGGATTTCGGCCCAGGCTTTCGGTTGCCCAATTCCTCCTCGATGGCCTTCCCGATGGCCGTGCGCTCGACGCGTAGTTGCTCAAATTCCAGCGTGATCGCGCCCGCGCAGTGCGGGCATTGGACGAAGTATTTTCGCTGGTCCGTGGCCTGATACAGCCGCTCGATGCGCGACAGGCCTTTCTCGGTGGGCGTACTGATGAGCAGCACGCGCTTCGCGCTCCCGTAAGTCTCCGCGCGCTGGATCGCCAGATCGCAGGGATCGCCTTCGCCGCCGACGTCGCCCGGATAGCCGTCCACTTCATCGAGGAGGATGATTCTCGCGGGTAGCGAACGGAGCGCGGTGGGCGAATTCGCGCCGGCCAGGACCAGCACCGCGCCGCTCGTCGTCGCCTTGAACAATTCGCTCGAGGGCAGCTTCCCGCCGCGAGGGACAGCGGTGAGCTTCTGGAGTCCGGGCGCGAGGTCGAGCATCTCGGCCAAGCGCTGGCGGCTGAAGCGTCGCGCCATCTCAATGGTGGGTTGAACCGCCAGGATCGGGCTGGGCGCGATGTCGAGATGGAAGCCTAAAACATTTAGCAGAAATTCCGTGGCGCCGATTTGCGCGCCTTTCATGAGCACCACTTGCTGGACGCCCGAGCGCGGCGACAGCGCGTCCATCGGCTCTCGCCAGTACGGAGTGTGGCTCACGCGGTAGGGACCGCTCAGGCGCGAGCTGTGGCCCAGCACGCGGGTATTCTCGGCCCACTGGCAGACGGTAAGATCGGGCGGCGGCGCCGCGGCTTTCGCGGCTTCGAGCAGGACCGCACGGACGCGCTCTTCAAAACTCGCCACGGCTTACTGCTTCGAGCATCTCGCGGATTTCGGTTTCGACGATCGCGCGCAGCTCGGCGGCATCGCGGTTCGCGCCACGGCTCGCCACGCGGTCGGCCATTGCCAGCGCGCGATCCCGGAGCGAGGCGAAGGCATAGGCCCACTGTGAGCGGACCTGGTCGATGGGAAGCAGGCTGCCTTCGAGCGCGGCCGATTGCAGGACTCGCAGCTTTGCCAAGGCGGATTCCTTCATCAATCTCGCGCTCGCCAGCTTCTCGCTGTGCTTCGTCTTCGGCATAGACGCTATTCGGGTGTCTCAACGTCGTGGAACCGCGTCAAAATGTACCAAGCGTAGAACAGGACTCCGATAGCCAACTCTTCCTTGAATTGAATGATTGCCTCCGGATGCAGAATTGTTAAGGCGCTCGGGTGAATCAGCTTGGAGCAAAGTTTGAAGTAGTATTCTTCTCGATCATCGGCTCGCCTGAGATTAAACCGCGTTCCGGTAATCCCTGCCGGAAGCGGGTCCAGAGCGTCGGGAAGCGCCTTATCCAGCTTCTGGTGAAGTTCTCGAATATCGATGTTGACTTCGCCCAAGAACCGTCCCGCTTCTTGAGGTCCCTTTGCTACGAACTCAGCCCATCCGCGTAAGTCAATTTGACTCCGCAAGACGATGGCCATAAGGTCTGCTTCATCGTCAGACCAGCGTATAGCCCGGTCAAGTACGCGATCCAAATAGCGAAGAATATACACTCGCGCCGTTTGCTGGTCAGAACTGTTGTCTTCTGCGACGACCTGAGCTATAGTACTTCGGCAGACACTGATCTCGTATTGAAACCGGGCCGGCGTGTAATTATCTCTTAGCCCCTCGATAGCCTGAATGTGGTAGGGCTTCTCCCCTGACCTGTCCATTTGGCCATGCTACCGAATACGCCCACACAGATGTTAGGGTGATCGGACGACAAGCCAGGCACAACCAGCAGCTAGGAATAGCGAAAGAACGAAGAAAAAAAGCTCCTGACCCGTGGCGTATGGGTAATCCTTGCCTTTGTGCGCGTAAATTGACCTGCCAAGCTTGCTGAACAACCGATAGTGACCAGCCATTGTGATCGGATGAAAGGAAAGCAATAGATAGCCTGCGGCCAGTACTGCCCGTCCAACCTTTTCGAACGCATCAGTCGCTAGTGGGATTATCACGAGGAAGGCGATCACGGAAAGCATACTGACGACGTTCAGGGTGTCAGCCAACGGAAGCCAAGTCTTACGGCCGGCATCGCCAACGCTTATTTCACGATTAATACGCCAGCCAAAGGCGGCAAACTGCAGAGCGATAAGCGGCGGAACAAGCCGGGTCACGTTATCGGCGGACATCTGCATGGGCAATTAAAAGAGTTTAGCGCTTTATGTCGAAGTCGCGTTTTTGAGGGTAGTCACTCGTTTGACGGTGCGGGCATCCGTCCGTCCCGCGGCGCTCGGGGTGGTCAAACAATCCTTCCACGGTGGGGGTTCTCCGCATTTCCGCGCGCGTCAGCGCGCCGCGGCGGGATGAGTGAGGGTTGGGGAGATCGCGCCGAGTCATCGTTGGAAGAAACCGTAAACACAGCGGGTGCCGTTACGCGACGGATCATAGATGTCGTGAACGACGCCGTTGATCACAGCGGTTAGATGCCCGGAGCACTCCACCAGTAGGCGTCCAGGTGGCAGCTCGTCTGCGCGCAAGTGCACACGACAACCCGTGCCGATGCCCATGGTGGCCGTCCACCGGAAGCCGAGGGCCTCGATGTAGCGCCGATAGGTGGTTTTATGCACGCCATTGCGCGACGAGGATTTAGTGCGCCGCCGCTTGGTTCGGCGCTCCTTTGCGGCCAAAGCGTTGAGTTCGTCATAGACAGTCTGGTATGGCAGGCCGGTGACGATTGCTATCGAGCGGCATACGCAGTCGCCCGCTTGGCCCTTGTAGCCCGCTGCGGCGCGGCCACCGTCATCGTACTGATGCGTGATAGATAGCGATGTGAAGTTGAACTCGATTTGTGTCGGCATGTTCCTTCTCGCTGCTGCTGGTGGATCTTGCGCGACGCGCGCCGCGCGCGAACGGCTTTCTTCCCTTTGTTCGCATTTTTGTACTTACTTCGCTTTTTACGCAGGTTCGCAGACGGCCCCCACCATCGAAAACACACAGGTACCGTCTGCGAAGTAGCGAATTAAGCGCAGAAAGGGGGTTCATAAGGCGAAGTACCGACTCTCCGGACGGCCAGGCGTTTCCATGCTCACGGAGCGGATGAGGCCCCGTTCGCTCAGTACGCCGACAGCACGATCAAGCTCAGCGGATGACTTATGTCCAGAAAATGCCCGGATCAAATCCGTGCGCGTCAAGCCATTCGCGCTCGCGTCCCGTATTAACTTCAGCGATTGATCGGCGGTCGGATCGCCCAGGGAATCGCCCCAGATGAAGCGGGCGGAATTAAAGCAGTATGCCGACACCACGGCTAAGCCCGCGCGCAGATGCTGCTCGCAGATTTTCTCCGATTCATCGAGCAAGGCATAGTTAAGACTCACGCGGATGGTGTTCGCCTCAAGACGGTTGGTAACTTCGCCAAGTAGCCCAGGCCTGGCCGAACTCAGCTCGTGATAAAGCTCGCGCCACAGTTGTTTCGCGGCTTGATCCATTTGGACGCGGGTGCTGCCCAGACGCCTTGCGAACTGGGTTGCGCTGGCGATGCGGCGAATAACCGGCCCGAGATCGGGCGATCCTCCACCTTCGGGCAGTTCCTTGGACCGCGCGGCGCAAACCCAGAGCATCCGGTTAGCGAATCCGTTGGCGATCTCCACATCATTCAGCCGGCGTCGAAGCTCATCGCGGGTGACGTGGGCGATCAGGGAAACGTGAGCGCCCTTCACGCTTACTTTGTGCTGCCGCGTGTGGATCGAGAGCGAACCGTTGTCGTAGGCATCCCGGATGACCGGAGAGAGCGTCGTGCCTTCGCGAGAAACGACGGCCAAAATCCGGGCCAATTCAGCATCGTGAATTAGGCAGCGTTTATCCGCGTTTTCACGTGCGAGCCAATCAATCAGGCCTTCGCCGCTTCCTAGGCCTTTCACGATGCAGTTGTCTGTCCAGTGCTCATCGATTTCCGCGAGCACGACGCGAACTCGGCCCCAGCTCGTCCCTTTGCGTCCCTTACTGGTTGCGCCGACGATCACGACGTAAAGATTCGTATGGTGGTAATCGCCTTCGACCAAATAATAGGCGCCGCGGCCGATCATGGAACCCCAAGCAGCCAAGAATTGCAGCAACAGCGCCGCTGGGTCGCCTTCGGTGTGTGGTTCGATCAGCCGCACCAACTCGCCCGCCACGCCGTGATAGGCTTCTTTGCGCAGGGGAGCTGGCCACTGCGGGAGCATTGGCGCTGGCTCGATGCCATTCCGCGACTGCATGTCCTGGCAAAACTCAAGGTCAGCGGCGAGCAGACGATCAGGGGCTTCCTCTTCGTCCCAAGCCCGTTTCGCCGCGCGATGGTGATGCTCGATCAACTGCCGATAGCGAGCCTTCTCCTTCACTGCCGCAACATGAAAGTCCAGATTCACGACATCGGGAATCTCGGTCAGATCCATCCAGTAACTCGGCGGGTGCTGTTGGCGTTGTTCTCGCCGGCTCCGGCGGTCCAGCTCGCTCGCCAGGGTCGCGTAATCGAACGTCTTGAAGTTACGCGCCCAGAGGTCGTCTAACACGCTCCACGCAGTCCTGTGATGCGCGGAGTGGAACTCGTCCGCCGATAGTTCACTCCTGATCTTGTCGAACGCCAGAGGGGAGCGGTCGTCATTGGGATCTTCTCGCTGGTTGCGCAGGACCGCACCCAGAATGAGCCGCTCCGACTCGGGCGCCGCAGGCAGCGGCTTGCTGAAATCCGGCTCATCGCTTATTCTGGACACGGTAGTTTCCGTTCAGAAGCGAAATTCCCGCGCGGGGTCCCGCCAAACGCGCCGCGCGGGGATTTCTGAACTCTGATATCAGGCTGCTGGAGTGCAGCGCTCTTGCTCGATTAGCCAAGCCCACGGAATCCGCAGCGCTCGCCCGAATTTCTTGGCTGGGATCTTTCCTTCGCGCACCAGCATGGAGAGATGCTGTCGCGTGATTCCCAAAAATGCCGCCGCTTCCGTGCTCCGTGCGAAGCCGCGGCTGCGGATCGTGAGACGCTTGTCCGAATGCTCTGCTGGGGTCATAGAAAGTAATCCTTGGCAACTCCGGTAATCCGTGTTACTATACCGGACGGTATAGTTCACATGGAAGATACTACACGGTACACGTGATGACGTCAAGAAAAAAATCGAGCGGTCAACTTGGGACGCAGCGCGCGGTGGTGGAATTGCGAAAGCATCGCGGGATGACGCAGCAACAACTCGCCGTCCACATGGGTCTGACAGTCACCACGGTTTCGAGATGGGAAACATTCCGGCCACCGGGAGGACTATCGCTAGGGCAATTGGCCAAAGTCGCGTATGAGTTCGGCCGGCCTGACCTCGAAGCGATCTTCAGGAAAGCGCTTTTCACGGAGATGGATCTTACTGCCTGGATGCTTGTACCCGGAGCCAATGAACCGCTCTCCAAGGCTGTGAGAAATATTGTCGAGGCATTGAATGGGATAGCTCCTAAGCGGCTCGTCATCGCGTACCGCAAGATGGTGAGCGCGATTAGGGCAGCTCATGACGAACTCGTAAAAAACGCGGTGGATATTCCCCCGACCCTTCCAACACAGAAGGAACTGGAAGCCCTCCAGGTGCTGCTGGACCGAATCGATGAAAACGAACAACGATTAACCACGAACAAAAGCTACTGAGGCAACATGAGAGCAAACAACGAAGGATCAATATACCAACGCAGGGATGGCCGCTGGGTCGCCAGCGTCACGATTTCAAAGAACGGAAAGCGTGTGCAGACGTCGCGCTACGCCACGTCCGAAGAGGAGGCCCGCGCCATCCTGACGAATTTGAAGCACCGCCAAGATAGCCATGAGCCGATCCACTTCGATCGGCAGACGGCCGGCGCTTGGCTGGAGATCTGGCTCGATACCTTCATCCGTCCGCATCGCAAGCCCCGGACCTGGGCGGGCTATCACCAAGTGATTCACAAATACGCACTGCCCGCGATTGGGAAGGAACCGCTCGCCGATGTACCGCCTGAGCGGATTCAAGCGCTACTCAATCATCATGTCGAACTCGGACACTCTCGCACAGCAGCGCTGATCCGCACGATTCTGTACGCCGCTTTCAAACGTGCGGTGAAGTTGAAGCGTATGCCTTGGAATCCGATGGACGCTCTCGACTCGGTGCGCGTGACCCCGAAGGAAACGGAGGTGTTCACGGCCGACCAAGCGGAAGCATTTCTAAAAGCTGCGGCGAACCATCGCTTGGAAGCGTTATTCTGGCTCGCTCTGGGACTCGGCTTGAGAAAGGGCGAGCTGTGCGGGTTATCGGTGGCGGACATCGATTTCGCCACAGCTACGATCCAGATACGGGAAACCTTGCAGCGGGTCAAGCTGCCGGGTGAGAAGACTTCGCGCATCCTCACAGGTAGTCCCAAATCCCGCGCAAGCCAGCGTAAGCTGCCGGTCCCGGAATGCGTGCTCGATGCCCTGCAGCGTCACATGGTGAGGCGCGAGGCGGAGAGCTTACTCGCGGGCTCGGCATGGAAGGACAGCGGTCGCGTATTCACCACCACAATTGGCACAGAGCTTGATGCGGACAAACTATCGAAGATCTTTCACGAACTCTCGGTGGCCGCTGAGGTGCCGCAAATTCGCTTCCACGATCTCCGACATACCTGTGGAACTTTCCTCCACGCACAGGGTGTTAGTCCTTTCACGATCCAGGAAATCTTGGGACACGCCCAAATTGTGACAACGCGCCGCTACACTCACATCGATACATCCCTTCAAAAGTCCGCGCTCGCCAAGATCGGCGAGCTGCTCAAGAAGCCAGAACCGGAGGTCAAAACTGCTACACCCAGGCGCCGCCTGGTTCGGGTGAAATGAGGACTTGACAGTAGCGCTCTACTGTCAAAACCTACTGTCAAACCTGTTTTGCGCGGTGGAATTTAGCTGTAAACTATTGAAAAGATTGGAGCCACCCGCCGGGATCGAACCGGCGACCTGCTGATTACGAATCAGCCGCTCTACCAGCTGAGCTAGGGTGGCGCTAACGGTTGTTGGGAGTATTCGCTACGGCCGAGTATGCGCCCAACCGGCCATTCATCGCTCTCCATCTTACCATCGCTTACCGCTGATCATTTCTCGCCGATATGCTGGATCAGACTCGACGGCCAGCTATTTTCCCACCAAATGCGTGGTGTCCTTTTCGTTTTCCAGGCAATTGTAGTCGAGCATCTCCGTGTCCGGCACGAGAAAGCTGTTCAGCTTTACGGTCCACGGCTTGGTGTATGCCTTCGGATCGTTCACGCCGATCTCGATCTCCAATTTCCCGACGCTTATGCGATGGAAGCGCTCGGTAATTGTGGCGGAATCCGTTAGCGGACTACCATTGCGGTCGAGCCAGAGTCCGTCGCGGAATCCCTTGCTCAGCACGGTAAGAACGCCGCCGCTCCACGTTCCAACCGAATAGCCGTTCCAAGAAGGGTTCGGATCGAGGGGCAGGGGCCGTCCGTCGGTGAAGATCTGGCGGTAGGCGGAGTCACGCTCACTGAGGATCACCACCAAACCCGGCGTTTGTACAAACTTCCTGTACAGCGGCACGGTATGAGTCTTAATAATGCCGCCCGGCAGGCAATGCGATGTGGGATCGTCCATGCCGTTGCGCGCCATCCTTGCCTTCACAAGCGCAGCCGCCCAGGGCTGGTAAGGCAGCCCTCCGATGGACCACCCGATATCCAAAAACTCCTGGCCGATCTTCATATCGTTGCACCCGATGGGCGGACAGGGCCGGTTGTCTTCCGGCTTCCAGATGCCGGAAAGATCGGGATGCCCATCCGGCCCTTTGGGAGCGGGGGCTTCGAGATCGGGCTTGCCACTCGGCAGTCGCGGAAGGCCGCCGGTCTTGCGATCCAACCATTGAGCTGGAGCGGACGCGCACAAGAGAATTACCGCGAGCCCGCGTAGGAGTCCGGCGGAGTACATGGTTGGACGCAATTATACTTTGCCGCCGTGGACGCCTGCGGACATTTCTGGTACAAGAGAAGAATAGCGCCAATCGGAGGGCCGTGCGGGGACTCCTCTCTTTTTGCGCTGACAAGTCTAGGAGGGGTGATGACCAGAATTTCCTTTGTTATCGCTCTGGGCCTGACGAGCTTTCTTCAGGCCCAATGGATCGACCAGCCCACGCCGGGAATTCCGCGGACGGCGGATGGAAAACCAAACCTAACGGCGCCCGCGCCGAAAACAGCCGATGCCAAACCCGACTTTTCGGGGATCTGGGTTTTCGCGCCGGGCAAGGGCGGCATCAGCCAATTGAAACCCTCGGAGATTAAGCCTTGGGCCGAGGCGCTGTACAAACAGCGGGAAGAAAATCTCGGCAACGACAGTCCCAGCGTCCACTGCCTTCCGAATCCCGGAATCCTTGGTCTGGCCAAGGTGGTGCAAACGCCCAGTCTGATTGTCGTGCTTTCCGAAGATCTTACTTACCGCCAGATCTTTCTCGATGGGCGTGAGCTTCCCAAGGATCCGAGCCCCGCTTGGATGGGCTATTCAGTCGGGCATTGGGATGGCGACACGCTCGTGGTGGAGAGCACCGGCTACAACGATCGGACTTGGCTAGAGAACGGTTATCCGCACACCGAGAATCTGCGGGTAACCGAGCGATGGCATCGCAGCGACTTCGGACATTTGACGATTGACGCCGAAAGCAGCGACCCGGCGATCTACGAGAAGCCGTGGACATCCAAACTCGGAGGCATTTATAGAGCGGATACGGATCTGCTGGAATACGTTTGTGCGGAAAATGAAAAAGACAGCACCCATCTTGTGGGCAAGAAGTCCGACGATGCGAAAAAAGCGGTGAAGCTCGCGCCCGAGATTCTTTCGAAATACGCCGGCAACTACGATCTTCGCGGGACCATCGCAAAGGAGTTTGGGGCGGACTCTATTCCGATGACTGTCGCTCTCGAAGATGGCTCGTTGAAACTCGGCATCGCGGACGGCCCGAAAGACGCAATGATCCCTCTTTCGGAGATCACGTTCACCGGGTTCGGCGGTTACATCGATTTCGGCAAAAACGACAAAGGCGAGGTTACATACCTGGTCGTGCGCATCGCCGAAGGCGATTTCCGCGCCGACAGGAGGAAATAAGCCGCTTCGCGGGGACTGTACACTGAAAATGCGTGAGCCCGGCGCCGGTCGTACAGTTTTCCCCGGAGCAGATCGAGCATACCAATGCTCGCATCCAGTATTGGGACAATTACGCCGCCAAGCCCGGCGCGTGGGAGCGCACGCGCCGCTACTATCGGCGGCGTCTGATTGAAATCTACCAGTCTTTGATTCCACCGGGGCTGCGCGTGCTGGAGTTGGGCTCCGGCTCCGGCGATCTGTTGGCGGCGCTGCAGCCTTCGCGGGCCGTGGGCGTAGATTTCTCCGAAGTCGCGATCCGCGCCGCTCGCGCCCGGCATCCCGAGCTCGAATTCCAGCTCGCGGACGCGCACGAGTTTGAATGCGGCGAACAGTTCGACGTCATCGTCTGCTCCGATCTGATCAACGAACTTTGGGATGTGCAAAGCGTGCTCATGCAGGCGCGGCGTGTCTCTCATTCGGGGACGCGGCTGATCGTCAATTCGTATAGCCGCCTGTGGGAAATTCCGCGGCGTCTGGCGGAACGGCTGCGGCTGGCGCAGCCCCAGCTGCCCCAAAACTGGCTCACCGTGGAGGATCTGACTAATCTTCTAAGCTTGAGCGATTTCGAGGTCATCCGGACGTCCTCCGAAATCATGTGGCCGTTGTGGACGCCGCTCGTGAACGAGCTTTGCAATCGCTACCTCGTGAAATTGTGGCCGTTCCGATGGTTCGGTATCACGAATGTCACGATCGCGCGTCCGCGCCCGCGTCCCGTCGAAGTCGAGCCCATCGTCAGCGTCGTGGTTCCGGCGCGTAATGAGGCAGGCAACATTTCAGCCGTGTTCGACCGCTTACCTCAAATGGGCGCGGGCACGGAGCTGATCTTCGTCGAGGGCCATTCGGGCGACGGCACCTATGCGGCGATCGAGCGCGAAATAGCAAAGCGCCAGCGCCCCTTAACCAAGTTATTCCGCCAGACGGGAAAGGGAAAAGGCGACGCGGTGCGTTTGGGATTCGCTAATGCCACTGGCGAAGTCTTGATGATTCTGGATGCGGACCTCACCGTTCCGCCCGAAGATTTGCCGCGTTTTTACGAGGCGTGGCGAAGCCGGCAGGGCGAATTCATTAACGGAGTCCGGCTGGTTTATCCGATGCAGCAGCACGCGATGCGTTTCTTCAACTTGGCGGGCAACAAGTTTTTCAGCCTGGCTTTCACTTGGCTGCTGGGCCAAAGCGTCAAAGATACGCTGTGCGGAACCAAAGTTTTGAGCAAGGCCGATTACGAAAGGATCGCGGCGAATCGCGCCTATTTCGGTGAGATCGACCCGTTCGGCGATTTCGATCTCATTTTCGGCGCCGCGCGGTTGAATCTGAAGATTGTCGATCTGCCGGTGCGCTACAGGGAGCGGACGTACGGCGAGACCAACATCCAGCGTTGGAGCCATGGCGCGCTGCTGTTGAAGATGGTCGCGCTGGCGATGCGGCGCATCAAGTTCGTTTGATGGTGGAGCAGGCTAAAGCCTGCTCCACGGGGCGCACAAAAAGGTCGCAAGGCCTGCTATGCTACGGGCCATGCGCAAGCTATCCGCTGTTGCGAAATTGCTTCTTGCATCGATCCTCTTACCCGCACTTCCCGCCGCCGATGTGGATCGCGACTTTTCCGGCAAGTGGATCCTGGACCAAACTGCCAGCCATACTCAGGGGCTCGGAGCGGTGGAGGCGTCGTTGGCCGTGACGCAGGATGCTTCCGGCATCTTGTATTCGACGCCCACGGCGCAATGGTCTTATACGCTCGATGGCAGCGAGACGCGCAAGACCAACAACGGCGAATCCAGAAACTCCGTCACTAAATGGGAAGGCTCGGCGCTGCTGGTCAATACGCTGGTCTCAGGCGCGCGGACCTATACCATCATGGACCGCTGGGCGCTTTCGCGCGATCGCAACACCCTGAATATTACGCGCCACATCGTTCGTACCAGTGGAGAGGCGGAGGGCACGCTGGTGTTCCGGCGCGAAGGCGCGGTAATATCGTCCGCCCGTCCGGATGCGAGTGAAAACGGGACCGTGGTGGCGCGGCGTTCCCCGGCGCTGGGACAGACCGCACCGCAACCGGTTCTCGCGAAGCGGCCGGAGCCGGGGCTGGGTCCGGATGTGACGGTGCCCATCGGCACGCACGTTCTTCTGGAGCTGATCGGCGAAGTGAGCACGAAACACGCGAGGGAAGGCGATCGGGTTTATCTGCGGACGTCCGCTCCGGTGGCCGCGAATGGGCGGGTGGTGATCCCGCGCGGGAGCGACGTGTCCGGCAGCATCACTCGAACCAAGCCGGCCGGCCGCGTGGCCGGAAAGGGCGAGTTGTACATTCGGTTCGATTCTCTAATTCTTCCGAATGGCGTCTCGCGCGATTTTCACGCGCGGCCAACCGGTGACGAAGGCAAGGTGGAGGGCGACGGCAGAGCCGCCGACGGGCGCACCGTGATGACAGGCGCCGGGATGGGCGCCACCATCGGCGCGATCACCAGGGGATTGCCCGGCGCGGCAGTTGGGGGCGCGGGCGGCGCTCTGGCCGGGGTTCTGCTGTCCCGCAATCAGGATGTGGTCCTGCGTCCGGGCACTCACCTGGAAATGGTGCTGGATCGCGATCTCGTGTTTCATCCCGAGGAGCTTCCCACCCGGTAGTCCAGGCTGCGGGTGGCGGCTGGGCCGCCGCATTCGCACGCGCCGATGATGGACCGGTAATACTCCAAATACCGCCCCACGCTCTTCTGCGCCGAAAAATCCTGCTGCGCCCGCTGCCGCGAGGCCGCGCCCATATTTGCCGCCAGTTCCGGGTCGGAAGCCAGCGCGAGCACTCCGCGAGCCATGTTCCGCACATCGCCGAGCTTCACTAGAAATCCGGTTTTGCGGTCTTGAACGATTTCGGATACGCCGCCAACGCCTGTCGCGACCACGGGCTTGCCGAAGCTCATGGTCTCCAGAACGCCCATGCCGAAACTCTCTTTTTCCGACGTGTAGAGGCCCGCGTCCGCCGCGTTCACGTAATTTTCGATATCCACCACGTTGCTGCGCACGATCAGCCGGCCCGCAATTCCCAAGTCTTTGGCCAAGGGCCGGTATTCGTCGAAAGGCTCGCCGGCCAGGATCAGCAGCTTGATCCGGCGGTCGCCCGTCGCGGCGAGCACGTGAAGCACGTCCGGGATTCGCTTGACCGGGCGGAGATTAGACATGTGGATCAGCAGGAAATCGCTTTCCTTCACCCTTAATGAAGCGCGCACGTCGGCCCGGCTCCGGCCCGGCGGCGCGGGACGGTAGAAATTGTGGATCACCTGAATCGGTTTCTTCGTCCGCAGCACCTGCACGGTTTCCTTGCGCAGGCTTTCGGAAACCGCGGTGACGCCGCAAGAATTCTCGATGGAGTACTTTATAATCGGCCGCAGATTGGGATCGCGGCCCAACAGCGTGATGTCCGTGCCATGCAGGGTGGTGACGATGTGGGGCGTCCTCTGGCGCTCTTTTTGCGCGATGTGCGTGGCCAGCAGGGCGGCGGTCGCATGCGGAACGGCATAGTGAACATGGAGGACGTCCAGTTTGCGCTTCGCCGCAACCTCTACCATCTTCACCGCCAGGGGCAAGGTGTAATCGGGATACTTGAACAACTGATATTGATTGATCTCCACCTGGTGAAACTCGATATTGGGTTGCCCCAAATCGAGCCGGAACGGCGGCTCGTAACTGATGAAATGAATGCGATGGCCAAGCTGCGCCAGTTCGCTGCCAAGCTGCGACGCTACGATTCCGCTCCCGCCGATGGATGGATAACAGGTGATCCCGATCGAGAGGTTTCTCATGTCAATAGTTGCGCGAGGATCGCGTCAGATCCGAAAGGGACGAGAGGCAAACCGGATCGTTCACCCACAGCCCCATCGCCGACGATACGCCGATCGCCGCGCCCAGCGCGCGGGCGCGCGTTTGAACCAGATGCGAATAAGCCTTCGTCTTCATCTGAGATTTGTGGCAGGCGATCACGGCTTCCCACTCCGCCTCCACCGCGCTGATGTCCACGATGATGTCCGGCCTTTCGCCAAAACTTTGGGTGATCGAATAGTAGTAGAGGTGATCGATGGCGTGCGGCGCGAGCCCGCGAAGCTCTTCCAGACCTCCGAAGCGCGCCAGCCGCGCGGCGTCGCGAACCGCTCGGCCCACCGCGAGATGATCCGGGTGCTGATTTTCGTCCAGATGCGGCGCGAGCACGATCCCGGGTTTTTCACGGCGGATTTCGCGCGCAATGGCGATGGAAGTCTCGGGCGTGTAGCGGATATGGCAATCTCCGCCTACATCCAAAAAGTCGATATCCGCGCCGATGAGCCGCGCGGCCTCGCGCGATTCACGCTCGCGTTCCTCGGGCGTGCCGGACGTGCCGGCTTCGCCTTTGGAGAGAACTAGAATCTTCACGCGGCGATTTTTGGCCGCCTCCTGAATCAGAAGCGCGGCGCAGCCGAATTCCACATCGTCGGGGTGAGGACCCACCGCCAGGATGTTCATCGATAGGATTAGATGCTACGACTCGCTAATGGTCACACTGACGAGCTTGTCGCCTTGCTGAACCGCGTCCACCACGTCCTGCCCCTTCACGACCTGTCCGAAAACGGTGTGCTTGGGATCGAGATAATCCGTAATCACGTGCGTGATGAAAAATTGGCTGCCGTTGGTGTTGGGTCCGGCGTTCGCCATGGAAAGCGATCCGACTTTGTGCTGGTTGGTCTTGCCTTTGATCTCGTCCTCAAAACGGTAGCCCGGGCCGCCCCGGCCGGTCGCGGTGGGGTCGCCGCCCTGAATCATGAAATTCGCGATCACGCGGTGGAAAGTAGTGGCGTCGTAGAACTTCTCGCGCGCTAAAAAGACGAAATTATTGACCGTGCTGGGCTTGTCCTTGGCGAACAGATCGCACACGATTTCGCCGCGCGAGGTATTGAAAGTTGCAGTGTATTTCTTGTTCGGATCGATCTGCATGGGCGGAGGAGACGAGTATTGGTTAGGCATGCACTTTTCAGTCTAACGTCTGGCGGCCGGAGGGCTAGACGACGCAGCCGCGCACGGCAACGGGGTGCGTCCATAATTCGCGTCCACTCTCGGTGCGGCTCACCACTATCAATGTAGCTGATATCTAATATCAATTGATCCGCATCGACTCCCTCAGCCATTGCGAATATAATCAGCCAAGCTTTTGGGTGAGATTCCGCTATCGCTTTGAAGGAGGCGCTATGCGTTCACGGGTGATGCTGTCGTTTTTGTTTCTGTGCGCGGCCGGTTTGCTCGCGCAATCCAATCAAGGAACGATCACGGGGACGATTTCCGATCCCACGGGCGCGGTCGTTCCTACGGCTCAAATCGAAGTCAAGAATACAGACACGGGAATCGTCTATCAAGGCGGCACGTCCTCCACGGGAAATTTCGTCATTCCCGTGCCGGCCGGCAACTACGAGCTAAACGTGAACGCCGCCGGGTTTAAGAAATTCGTTCAACAGAATATTCAGGTCATCGTGGCCACCGACACCCGCAAAGATGTGGTCCTCCAGGTGGGACAGGCGACCGATGTCGTGACGGTGAACGACACAGCGCCGCTACTCAAAACCGAGAGCGGCGAAATGAGCCATCTGGTCGAGTTGAAACAGGCGGTGGAACTCCCGCTGCTCACGATCGCGGGCGGGGGTTACACCGGCGCGACCTCCATGGGAAATATCCGCAATCCGCTGCAGACATCGCTGCTGCTGCCCGGCGTCGCCTTCGCCAACGATATGGAGCTGGTCGTGAACGGATTGCCGAGCAACAGCGAAAGCATCCGCATCGAGGGCCAGGATTCCACGGGTACGATCTGGAAGGTCTACCAGCAGCGGAGCCAAACCATGGGCGTGGAGGCCGTGCAGGAGGTGTCGGTCCAAACCAGCAACTTCGCCGCGGAATACGGACAGGTCGGCGGCGGCTACTTCAACTTCACGATGAAGTCGGGGACCAATCAGCTCCACGGCAGCGGGTACGACTATCTGGTGAACGAAGCCTTTAACGCGGGCTTGCCGTTTACCGACGCGGCTACGATCAGCCCCAACCGGGCGGGCCAGCACATCCGAAATGTGCAGCGCCGCAACGATTTCGGCGGCACGATCGGCGGCCCAATCCGCATTCCTAAGATTTACAACGGAACCAACCGGAGCTTCTTCTTCTTCAACTTTGAGCAATATCGCGAAAACCGGCTGATCGGCAACGGGCTGATGTCCGTGCCCACTCAGGCGTATCGGGACGGCAACTTCGGGTCCACGGGTTGTTTCAACTTCAATGGCGCGACGAACACGTGCAACACGAGCCCGGTTGCATTAACTCAGGGCGGCCAACCGGCTATAGATCCGGCCGGCCAGGCTTTGACGTATGGCGAGATTTTCGATCCCAACTCCACGAGGGTGGTGGGCGGAGCCCAGGTGCGCACTCCGTTCCTGAACCAGAGCATTCCCGCCAATCGGATGGACCCCGTTGCATTGGCGGTCCAGAGCATGCTCCCGCTGCCGAACGCGCCCGGTATTATTAACAACTACAATATTCCGGCTTACGTGAACTACGTTCATACCACGAACTTCTCTTGGAAAATCGACCAATCCCTGAGTCCAACCGCCAAGCTCTCCTGGTATTACTCGCACTACGGCTGGAATTCACCTAACGCCAACGGATTCACTCAGCCTTTTACAGGCGCGGTGCCGACAGGCTATCGGAATCACACCACGAGGGTGAATTACGATCAGTCGATCACCCCGACGCTCCTGCTGCACGTGGGCGTGGGTTATCTCCATCAGAGGGAGCCGACTGTTCCGTTAAAGTACGATCAGACGAAGCTTGGACTTAACGGATATTTCGACACGAACCTCTTTCCCACAATTTGGGGATTGGGGGCGAGTACGACGGGAGGATGGGCCAACACTCCGGGGCTGCCGGGCGGCGGTACAGCGGCTTTCGGCAATACAAATGGCGTCGGCGCCTTTTTTGAGGCTACGGTTTGGGAAGAGAAGCCCACCGCAAACGCCACTCTGACATGGGTGAAGGGAAATCACACCTTCAAATACGGCGGTGAGCTGACTATCGAAGGATATCCCGAACACAGTAATTGGCGCGCCAATGGCTACTTCAGTTTCTCTAACGCCGAGACGTCCGACCCTT
This sequence comes from Bryobacteraceae bacterium, assembly GCA_036557165.1. Taxonomy (GTDB): domain Bacteria; phylum Acidobacteriota; class Terriglobia; order Bryobacterales; family Bryobacteraceae; genus Palsa-187. The sequence goes on along the minus strand of DATBIA010000012.1, from coordinate 189,995 downwards.
GGCAGAACGGGCAGGCGTTGAATTTCCCCAACGGCTCCGGCTTCAACTACGCCAGCTTCCTTTTGGGATTGCCGGATAACTTACAGCTCAGCACCATAACCCAAACCAAAGTCGGGAATCATTTGATGGGTTTCTATGCGCAGGATAGCTGGAAAGTCACTCGGAAACTGACGCTCGATTACGGTCTCCGCTACGATTTCCAGACTTACTTGAAAGAACAGTACGGCCGTATGCAAATGGCGTCCTTCAGCACTCCGAACCCGACTGTGGGAGGACGTTTGGGCGCCGGCATCTATGAAGGCTACGGCGGGGGCCGGTGTAACTGCGCGTTCTCGCACAACTATCCGTATGCTTTCGGCCCGCGAGCCGGAGTGGCGTATCAGATCAACCCCAAAACCGTTCTGCGGGCGGGCGCAGGAATAACCTACGGAGTCACACAGACGCCGCAAGGTCTTTCATATGGCGTCGCAGATTATTACACATTCAACGCCCAAGGCTACGGCATCACGCCCGTGCCCAACGGGCTTCAGGGTGGAAACCCATACCCGTCGATTCAATGGCCGGACTTCAGCCCTGGCAAGTACCCGGTCCTGAGCGGCGGCTTACTGCCGCCTTCGAATCCCAATATCTATTTCTCGCCCGAGGCGCGTCCGCCGCGCATTCTCCAATGGAGCTTTGGGATCCAGCGCGAGTTGTCCCACGACCTCGTGGTCGAGGTTACCTACGTAGGAAATCGCGAGGTCTGGGGCGCCGCCCCCTCCCTGGATCAAATCTCCTCGAATTCTCTGAATCAGGCAACTCTCGCGGCCTATGGGCTGAATCTCGCCAATGCGGCGGACCGGGCCTTGCTCACCAGTCTGATCGGTTCACCGGCGGCCGTTCAGCGCGGCTTCTTCCCTGCCTATCCGAAGATGCCGCCGTCGCAGACCGTCGCCCAGCAGTTGCGGCCCGTGCCGCAGTGGATCGCTCCGACCGCCGTCGATCTCGGTCCGCCGATCGGCAAGACTTGGTACGACTCGCTCCAGACCAAGGGCACCAAGCGCTTCTCACACGGCTTGCAAGCGGAGGCGTCCTTCGTTTGGGCCAAGGGCGAAGTAATCGGCACCGGCTCGGAAGCCGGCAATATTAACAGCCTCGCCGGCGTTCCCCTATACAACGATATTTACAACTACGGCATCAACAAGGAGTTGAACCAGTTGGTGAAGCCTCTGGCCGTGGTCCTTTCCGGATCTTACACAACGCCTAAGTTCCAGGCGGACGGCGCGGGCATGAAAGCGCTCTCCCACGTGGTTCGGGATTGGCAGCTTGGGTGGGTGCTCCGGTATCAGAGCGGGAATTTGATTGCGAGTCCGCCTTCCAACAACCAGTTGAACCTCCAACTGGCGCGCGCCAGCAACCTGGATCGAGGCTCGGTTACGTTCTGGAATCCTGTGCCGGGCGTGAATCCGTTGAACGTCGATCCGAACTGCCATTGCTTTAACCCTCAAACGACGCTGGTCCTCAATAAAAACGCGTGGACAGACGCGCCGGCTGGAACCTTCGGCGTTGCCGCTCCGTACTACAACAATTACCGCTGGCAGCGGCAGCCCGCGGAGTCGCTGAGCTTCGGGCGAAACTTCCGCATCGGCAAGGAGGCCAGATACAATCTGTTCGTCCGCGCCGAGTTCCAGAACATCTTTAACCGGGTGGTCCTCTCGCAGCCGTTCGTGGGAGCGGGTAATTTGAGCGGCTCCAACCAGCCCAGCATCGCCGCCCTAGTCAACCCGGCGACCGTGCCCAACACGTCCAACGGCGTGTTCACCGGCGGCTACGGTTATATTCCGACGCTTGGAGGAGCGGGAGCAAGCCCGCGGGCCGGCCAGATGGTGGCGCGGTTCACGTTCTGAAAGCTGCCACTCGCGGAGGCGATTATCGCCCTTCTCTGCGCGCTCTCTTTCATAGAGAGAAGACAGAATATTTGATCCGCTTACCTGACACATCTCTCAGCTGTCGGGTCAAAAACTTATCGATCTCCTTTTCGCGCTCGACGGCGACTGCGGGTTCAAGAACGGATATTTCCGTAATCTTCGTCTCTCCAAGGCCGCTGAATGAGGAACCGAGACGCAGCCCACTGGACCCACTGACTATCCATCGGTCATGTATTGGCGATTCCCGCCCGCCCGCTAGACTCACGATCACGATGTCCGTATCGGGAGGGTCTTGATCGGAAACCTGTTTGCGCCAGTACGTGCGGAACGACTCTTCGAAAGGCTCGCTGATTCCGGATTCGCGCTGCTTCTTTTCGCTTGTGAGCACCTGAACGCGCGTTGCCGGTACGATTTCCCGGACTATCGATAGAAACCTCAAATCGTCCACTGTGAAATATGGATCGCACAGCTTTATGTAGTTTGGCTTGTGCCTATCTAGCCATGAACGCAGGAACGAGAGAGCTTTTTCTCGTTCGCCGGCTCCGACGACTATCGCGGTCTCCGCGTCGGTAATGGGTCTGCCGTGGATGCTAGTTGTGTGCTGAACCCCCGCCGCGCGGGTGATCACGCGCATCGCAAGATCGCACGCAAACACGGTCGCATTGAATAGGTGATGCAAGTGAGTCTTTCCGTGGGGCGTATTAGCGTGTCGTTCGATTGAATTCTGGATCGCCCAAGCCATTACGGGATACGCATACCGAAGGCTCTTGAAACTAGCCGCCTGCACGTAAGGTATGACCGATTCGCCCCTTACGTGCCCGATCCGGCCGGAATTCAGGCCACCCAGTAGCGACCAGCACAGTTCAGCTAAATCCCGAGGAGCCAGCCCGGCTAGGCGTGATTCAGCTCCCTCGTCCTTGGCCACCTCTCGTTTGGCGTCCTTGATTTCGAGTTGCCGCCGAAGCGTGTCCCGAGCCCTTGCGCGGGCTGGGTCATTATCTAAGAGTGAGATCAGGGATCTCGCGAAATCCGGGTCGATACGGTATGCGAGGTCCACGATCCTGCGCTGTCTTTCCTCCGTTCCATCATAGGCGTCGTTCGATTGCGAGAACGCTGAGCTCAGCAGCGACTTCGCCACGCCTGGATCGAAATTAGACGCCACATCTGCGAGGCTGCACAGTCTCCCAACTCGATCCATGTCCGAGGAGATCTTGTCGGCCAAGCCACGCGCCTCATTGAGTACTTGCGCCCTGAGAGACACAAATCGAGCAGGAAGCACCTCTGCGATTAGTCCAAGTACAAGAACCCTGTCGCACAGGTTGGGAATCTGTCTTGCGTTCGCTATAAGCGCCTCCCACGCGGCTTGATTCGTATTGCGGAGTGTCGAGACGTGTGCCGCCGCCGCTATCTTCCAGCCTTCGTGCGAGACGCCAGAAGGGCTAGGAAACTTTCGCGAAATCAGATCGTCCAGCTGTCTCGCCACCTCTGCTCGCTGCTCTTTGGTAAGCGCTGAACTGTCGTGTGTCAGTCCTGAGGTCAGCCGGGAAATGACGGTAAATATCCGATAGTCCGTGGTCATCTTCTCAAGACAGGCTAAAATGTCGATCGCGTGCGGGTAAGCTTCGTCGAGTTCGACACCGGCTCCGCTGTCCCAAGGGTCCCCAGGCGGCTGGTTCAACAAAAGAAAGGTACAGATTTCGCTCAACGCCCGATCGCGAGCTTCCGGCGACATCTTATTTATTTCGTCGTATGCGACTTGGGGGTGGAACTTGAATAGTGCTGGAGCCGCCTCAGTCCGAACAAAATCCGCAAACGTCTTATCGGTGACTCCATCGAGTGCAGGAATCAGGTCGTCGCGGGTGACCTCTTTGCCAAGATCCACGGCCTCCAAAGAAAAGCACCGTGCGGCTAGATCGGCCCACAGTCGGGCGCGCTCTCCCTTCGAAGTAACTGCGCCGATCAATCCCCGAATTCGTTTGAGGCCCTCCTCTGTCCCAAGCCTTTGTGGGATCAATCCAGCGAACGCGCGAATCGCCAACTTCACACAGCCTACATACGCATTCGCGGCTGGAGCAGTGGGCAGGTTTGTCTCTTTGCGAAGATCCATCGCCGACTTATAGAAAGATTGGGCTGCCTCCTTGTCGATCTGGAAGAGGATCCGAGCGGTGGCGAAACCGTAGTCGATCTGGGTCCACTCGCTCCCGATATCCCTCAGCGATTGTTCTGATTGATCCGCCAGAGTCCGTAGCAGCCCCTCATCGTGGAGTTCCGGACTGCGCCGGGCGATTGCGTACGCCTTTGTCACTGTCTCATGCCGTATCATGGCGTCAGCTATTCCGAGACAGCGCCTCAATACCTGGCCCCAATCGGCCTGAACCGTCGCTTCTGCGTTAGAAAATAGCCAGTCGATAATCTCGGATAGACACGCGTGTTCTGATGCCCGTGATTCAAATGCATCGAGGATTGCGTTGATCGCTCGCGCGTCCGGAAGACTCTTTCCGAGCCTGAAGCTATACCGGGCGAATCTCTGCCTGAGCCGGTCCCTTCGTTCGGCCGTATTAGCGGATGAAATCATGTTTTTGACCAGATCGGGCCTGGCCGGAGTTAGCGCTGCGGCTGCGCCGCCCAGCACCTCTGCGTGCTCGGCGCTTCCCGACAGCAATTGAGGGAGGAATTTCTCGAATTCTTCCTCGAAAAGTGACAGCAGCGACAACTTGTGCCCGTTCAACCGTTCAGTCTCGTCGAGTGTCAGAATCCGTAGGCACCAGCTTAGAGCCTCAAGACGAGTTGAACCAGTTAACGAGTCAATGAATAGATAGAGGTCCTCGATCCTTGTGGTGGCCTGCTGCGAAGCCCATGCGGACTCCGCCTCCGCTAGATAAAGCTGCAGGCGCACGTACTCGACGGCCGGGCCCCGGGCACGAAGAATGTCTCCCTGTGCATCGACCTTCTGAATGATCCTGTTTGCCTCGAATGGATGATCCGCTGCCAAAAAAGGTACCGGCGAGCAGAGACGCCGTACGACTCTGGCAGTGGGCGTGTACGCTGTCGCCTTCAGGATCAACTCAAGCCCGTACTCCACGACTTTCGAGGCTTCTTGACTATGCTGGTTTTGTGTGCACCAGCCTTCCAAAAGAAAGAGCGAGTCCTCTGGAGAGGCTAGAGATTCGCACTGGTTTAGAAGCTCATCGACCGAGTATGCACCGGTTAAGACCGATGCTGCGCGCGCAAGCTGGCGAACATTGTTACTACTGATGCGCTCGAGGATTGCGGTGTGCGAACCGGCGGCTTGCTCTCCTATCTTTTCGGCATCGGCGGCAAGAGCCGACAGGCGGGCGAGTGCTAGATCCAGGCTGCTCCCTGCCTCGTTAGCTGCCGTCTTTTCCACTATGGTCATCGCAACGTCGGGAGCGTAGCAGATGAGGTCCCCGGCAACGGCGAGCGCCCGCTTCGGATGGCCCGCGAAATCCGCAGCTTTAGCGACGCTTCGGATCGCGTCTAGAATCGCAGGATCAGGATATTCGCCCAGTAGCTTCTGGCGCTGGGCGACTCTGCCGAGAAGTTCCAGCCTGTCCTCTTGAAGAAAGGCCGTCATCGCTAGCGAGAGTCCCGAACGGACGCCCTCGATTTCAAGGCGTGCGTCGACCTCGGATCGCAGCACGGACGCCACCTCAAGTTCCGCAATCAGCGCCCGCTCCAGGCCAAAACCAAACGCCTCCACCGGGAGAGCCAAATCTCGGGCGACCTTCGCGCCACGATCGATCGCGGACCGCACCGGGCCCAAGGATTGGAGGTTCTCACAGACAGAGGCAAGCTGATCCGCCGTCAGATAGGAAATGACTTCTTTGGAGCGGCCGGCGTCCACTAAGTAGTCGGGAAGATGTTCGATGGCCTCGACCGATGTCCTCGCGCTCATCAGGAGATCGATTACGCGATCTATTGATGTCGCACGGCGATCTTCGAGTTTCCCCGCTGCGAATCTCTTGAACGCATGCGAAACGAAGCTAATCGACAGCGGCGGGTCCGTCCACGTTAAGAAAGGCAGACGCTTCGTCATCTGCTCTCCATCCTCCTTGCATAGGCCGCAAAGCTGCTGTATTTGATCGAGTGTCAGATTGTGACGCGAGTGCGCCAGCATTCCGAGTGCTTCGACCTCCTTGGGGAGGCATCCTTGAACCGCTTTCCACTCTCGCTCGAATAATTCCCCGAAACTGGTCGGGAGGTCATCGGCAAGATCACCGAGCTTAGTCCCGGCATGGAGTAGCCGTCGAACGCTGGCGAGCTTGCCTGGGACGCCCCGGAACGCTTTGTGAATTTCCGTAAAAGCTTGGCCGTCGAGGGCAACATCGCTCAGATAGGAACGAGCCTCATCCAGCGAAAACCCCGTCGGAGTGAACGGTTTTATAATTAGTCCTTTTTGAATATCGGCGCTTAATCGCTCCGCTGAACCAGTGAAAACAAATTTGAAACCCCTAACTCCGAAAGGCAGCAACTCCAGGAGAATTGCGCTCACGGAAGCTGTGAACTCCGGAGGTCCTTCGAGCATGCCATCGACGACGAAGTAGTGTGGTTCCTCCCGAGTGATCGCGTGCCTGTTCAGTTCCACGAGCGCCTTTCGCAAGAATACGGACGGATCCTCGGCTGCCGATGGCCGTGGCGATCTGAGAGCCGCAGCAACCTGGTCGCAGAGGTCTGAAACGAGGAATTCTGAGGATCTAGCGAAGGCGCTGGGGCCGAGCACGAACACGGAAAATGTGCGTTCCGGATGCGAATCGACGAATTGCGCTGCGAGAATAGTCTTTCCGATTCCCTCCCCACCCTCGATGACCACGGCTTGAGCAGGGCCTTCTAGGATTGTGTCAATGGCAGCGATAATATGCGGCCGGTTTATGACAGGATTTGGGATTTGCGGGAAGGTTGCCGAGACGGCCCTCGGAGTCACCACCTTCGTAACTGCTATGGGTTCAGGATGCATTGACGTGCCTCCAGTAGGGTACATCATTGAGTCTGACACGGCGATCTTGGTCCCAACCTCTCGACAGATCCGCCGGTTGGGACTTTCGGAGTGTGGGCTCCGTTCTACAACAACTACCGCTGGCAGCGCCAGCCTGCCGAGTCGCTGAGCTTCGGGCGAAACTTCCGCATCGGTAAGGAGGGCAAATACAATTTGTTATCTGAGCCGAGTTCCAGAACATCTTCAACCGGCCATTCCCTCGATGCCTGCGACGGGGACGGCGAGTCCAACGGAAAGCGAACCCGGGGACCCATCCAACCTCTCCAACGGTTTGTACCGGCAGATATGGCTACATCGCGACGTTGGGAGCGCGGGAGATACGCCGCAGTCTGGGCAAGTTAGTGGCGCGGTTTACGTTCTGAGGCGCCGCGGAAGCAGGACGGCTTAGCGAGACTTCCGCTCAGTACTTCGGCACGCTCGGGTCGACCTTATCGCTCCAGGCCGTGATTCCGCCCTTCATATTTTTCACTTTGCGGAAGCCGGCCTGGCGTAGGAAGTCGCAGGCTTTGCCGCTGCGGACTCCGGTCTTGCAATGAGCCACGATCTCCGTCGCGGTGTCGAGTTCGTTCACGCGCTTGGGAAGATCGCCCAGCGGGATCAGCTTGGCGAAGGGAATGTTGCAGATCAGGTATTCGTGCGGCTCGCGGACGTCCAGAAGAACGAAATTCTCTCCCCGCTCCATCTTCGCGTGTACTTCCACGGGATCGATCTCGCCTTCCTTCGTTCCGGGCGCGGGCGGAGGCTCTTGCACGGTCACGCCGCAGAATTGCTGATAATCGATGAGTTCCTTGATAGTCGGGTGGTCGCCGCAGACGGGGCATTCGGGATTACGGCGAAGCTTCAGCTCGCGGAAACGCATGCCCAGGGCATCGTAGAGCAATAATCTGCCAACCAACGGATCGCCCGAGCCCAAAATCAGCTTAACCGCCTCGGTCGCCTGGATCAGGCCGATGATGCCAGGAAGAATGCCCAGCACTCCGCCTTCGGCGCAGCTCGGCACTAGACCCGGCGGTGGCGGTTCGGGATACAGGCATCGGTAGCAGGGGCCACCCGGATAGGCGAACACGCTCGCTTGGCCCTCAAACCGGAAGATCGAGCCATATACGTTCGGCTTCTTGAGAATGACGCACGCGTCGTTGACTAGATAACGCGTCGGGAAATTATCGGTGCCGTCGATCACGATGTCGTATGGCTTCAGGATCTCCAGCGCGTTCGAGCTGTCGAGCGCCACCTCATAGCGGTCGATCTGCACGTTCGGGTTGATGTCGAGCATGTGATCCGCCGCCGAATCCAGTTTTTTTCGGCCGACATCTTTCGTGCCATGAATCACCTGGCGCTGAAGGTTGGTGAAATCGACCACGTCGAAATCCACCAGGCCGACACGGCCAACGCCCGCTGCCGCCAAGTACAAACCCAGAGGCGCGCCGAGCCCGCCCGTGCCGATCATGACCACCTTGGCGTTCTTCAGCTTCAACTGCCCCTGCATACCTACTTCGGGCATAATCAGGTGGCGCGAATAGCGGAGCACCTCGTCTTTGGAAAGCGACGGGGGCGTGATCGGAGCCGTTTCCGGAGGGGCAACTTGCGTGGCTCCGCCCGCAATGCTCGGAACGATCGAGACGGTGTCGCTCTGCACCACCGGAGTGGATTCTTTTTCCAGATAACGGATGTCCTCGTCGTTCAGATAGACGTTGACGAAGCTCCGCAGTCTGCCTTCATCGTTGAAAAGCTGCTTGCGAAGATCCGGGAAGTGGGAAATCAGTTCGGTGAGGATTTCGCCCACCGTTCCTCCTTCCAGGTCTACCGAATCACGTTTGTCGGCGTACTGCCGCAGTGGCGTGGGGATCAGGATTTTGGCCATATCAATTCTTCTTTCTCGGCGGCGGTTTGATCGGGGTTGGGAAGGAAGCTGGCGGCGTGATCGAATTTTCCGCCCTTCACCGATAGCACCACGAACGAATACCAGGGGCAGGAGTTCTCGAGATCGGTTTTCGAGAAATAGGCGTCGCAATCGGGATGCGAGTGGAAGATGCCGATTAAATCCATGCCCGCGGAGCGCGCGCGTCGGTCGGCTTCCAGCAGATCCTCGGGACGGAGTTCGTATCTGGCGCCCTGGGCGCCCGCATAGGCGTTCTCCATGGGCACCGCCCTAATCACGTGTTTCTCGGCTCCATCGATCTTTCCGATCATAGCCCCGCAACACTCGTTGGGAAACTTCGCTTCGGCGTGGGCCACCATGGTTTCCCACGCTCCGCCTTCGATCTTAATCATGCTATCAGTCTTGTTCGTTCCAGAATGGCTCGCTCAAATACTTGGTCGCTCCGTCGGCGAGCACTGTCACGATGACGCCCGGACGTCCTTCTTTCGCCAGCCGCCGTCCGACCTCGCGAGCGGCGTGGACATTCGCGCCCGACGACATCCCCACCAGCAAACCCTCGTTGCGCCCGAGCCAGCGCGTCATGCGATAGGCGTCTTCGGTTTCAATCCACAGATTATCGTCCGCGAGCTTTTCGTCGTATATGCCCGGGACGATGGCGGTCGGCATGTGCTTGAGGCCTTCCAAGCCGTGGAAACCGCTGGAGGGCTGCGCGGAAATGCAAGTGACGCCCGGAATGTCGCGCTTCAGACGCCGGGAATTGCCCGTAAACGTCCCGCTGGTGCCCATGCAGGTGACGAAGTGGGTAATGGAACCGTTTGTCTGCTCCATGATCTCCACCGCCGTTCCCTCGAAATGTGCCTTCCAGTTGGCCGGATTGTTGTACTGGTCCGGATAAAAATAGGCATCAGGGTTTGCTTCGTACAGTTGACGGCATAGTTTGATGGCGCCGTCCGACCCCTCGCCCGGATCGGAGAATACCATTTCCGCGCCGAAGCCGCTGAGGATTTGCTTGCGCTCATGGGAGGCGTTGCCGGGAAGACAAAGCTTTACTTTAAAGCCTTTAAGCGCGCCGATCATGGCGTAGGCGATCCCGGTGTTTCCGCTGGTGGCGTCGATCAGCACCCGCCCGCGACCCAGCCGACCCGTCCGCTCCCCGTCTTCGACCATGTTCCGGGCGGCGCGATCCTTCACCGATCCTCCGGGGTTAAAAAACTCCGCTTTGGCGTAGATTTCGATGCCCGGAAGCTCGTCGTCCAGCTTGGCCAAGCGCAGCAGGGGCGTATTGCCGATCTGGTCGAGCAGGGAAGTCGATAGGGGTATGCAGGTGGCTTTTTGGGCGGCGAGGGCCATGGATGGGTACACTCCAATTGTAGAAATACTCCCTATTGTCCGTCAACATTAGGGAGATGCTTGGGGTCGGCCAAAGGATTCGCCCCCCCCACCACGAGCTTCGGCGTTCTGGCACAATGTTCTAGTGTCAACTCCAACGCCCGAGCCAAAGAAAATCCCCACGTTCGATGAACTTCCCGTCACCCCAGGCGCGCCTCCGGAATCCAGTTGGGGCGTTTTCGGCGAAGACGATGGAATCGGCTGCCTGAACTTTCTGACGCCCGCCGGAGTAGTAGAGGCGGCGGGTCTCGTCCAGACCGGCAAGGTCTTTCGTTTGGATGCAAAGCTCGGGTTTGCCAAGCCGACTCTGTTCGGACGAGCGTCCCTGGCGCATAGCATCGTGCCGCTGGGTCCGTTTGCGAACGACGACATTCTGGAGCGCTTCAATACGCAGGAAGGCAGCCAGTGGGATGGCCTGGCGCACGTGGGGCATGGCCGTCACGAAAGGTTCTATAACAACGTGACGGTCGCCGACGTCCGGGAAGGCGGAAATCGCAAGCTCGGCATTCATGGCTGGGCGGATAAAGTGGTCGGCCGAGGCGTGCTGATCGACGCATACGGTTTTCGCCGGGCTCAGGGCCGTCCGGCCGCGCCGCTTACGAAAGACATTTATACGCTTGAAGAGCTGCAAGCTTGTCTTGAGCATCAGGGTGTCGCGCTGAAGGCGGGAACGATCCTGCTGGTGCGGACCGGATGGATGGAGGAGTACGAAAAGTGTACGGCCGAACAGAAGGCAGCCATGGCGCCGTTCGACAAGATTCAATCCGCGGGCGTTGAAGCCAGCCGCCGGATGGCCGCCTGGCTATGGGACAACCGCGTGGCGGCGATCGGCACGGATTGTCCAGGCGTGGAAGCTCTCCCGATGGAGTTGGGCGATGAGGGGCTACTGCACTACCGGGCTCTACCATTACTCGGTTTGCCGCTGGGCGAGTTGTTCGTGCTGGCGCCGCTGGCGGAGGACTGCGCCCGGGACCGGCGCTACGAATTCATGGTCGTTTCCGCGCCGCTAAATTTGGAAGGCGGCATCGCATCGCCGCCGAACGCCGTCGCGATTAAGTAGGGCGGCCAGCCCGCCGGCTCCTGTATTCTGCTGTCATGCCCACCTTTGCCGGCGTGGACTTTCTACACCTCGACTCGACCTTCAGCGAACAGGAACTCTTGGTCCGTAAAACTGCGCGCCGTTTTGTGGACGAGCGCGTTCTGCCGCTGATCCGCGATTGCTTCCGCGACGCCAGGTTTCCCAAAGAGCTGATTCCCGAAATGGCGCGGCTCGGTTTTTTCGGCGCGAACCTCGAAGGCTACGGCTGCGCCGGAATGAGCAATGTGGAATACGGCCTCTTAATGCAGGAGATCGAACGGGGCGATTCGGGACTGCGGAGCTTCGTCAGCGTGCAAGGCGCGCTGGTCATGTATCCGATTCTCACCTACGGCAGCGAGGACCAAAAGCGGCGATGGCTGCCGTCTCTGCAGAAAGGTGAGGCAATCGGATGTTTCGGACTGACCGAGCCCGGATTTGGGTCCAATCCCAGCGGGATGCTGGCGCGGGCCAGGCGCGATGGCTCGCACTGGATCCTCGATGGCGAGAAAACCTGGATCACCAACGGCTCCATCGCCGATGTGGCGGTCGTATGGGCGCGTACCGAGGAAGGCATTCGTGGATTTTTGGTGGAGCGAGGCGCGCCCGGATTCACGTCTTCGGAAATTCACGGCAAGCTCTCCATGCGGGCTTCGGTAACCTCCAGCCTCTCGTTTCAGCAATGCCGGATTCCGCTGGAAGCGGCGCTCCCGGAAGCGAAGGGGCTCAGAGCCGCCCTGAGCTGCCTTTCTCAGGCGCGTTACGGGATCGGCTGGGGCGCGATCGGCGCGGCCATGGATTGCTATGAAACGGCGCGTTCCTACTGCGTCGAGCGGAAACAGTTCGAAAACCGGCCCATCGCTTCCCACCAACTGGTGCAGGAAAAACTGGCCTGGATGATTACGGAGATCTCCAAGGCTCAACTGCTGGCGCTGCATTTGGGGCGGCTGAAGGACCAAGGCAAGGCCGAGCCGGCGCACATCTCCATGCTGAAACGCAATAACAGCGCCATCGCGTTAGACTGCGCGCGGCTGGCTCGCGATCTTCTGGGAGCGAACGGAATCACAGACGAATACCCGGTGATGCGGCATATGTGCAACCTGGAAACCGTGAAAACCTATGAGGGCACCGACCACATTCATACGCTCGCGATCGGCGAGAAGGTAACGGGAATTGCGGCATACCGGTAGACCGGTCGATTCCGTACACTAGAAACAATGGCGCAATATTTCACATTGTCCGAGGCGCAGCGGCTCATTCCGGAAGTTGAGAGGTTTTTGCGCGACGCCCTGGTCCATCGCGAGGAGGCCTTGAAAGCGCACACCGAGTTGGAGGAAACCTCGCAACGCATTCGCATGGCCGGCGGGACGCGGGTGAATCCGGCCCAGATGCTCGCCGTGCGGGCCCGCCGCGATTCGGCGACCGGCGCACTGAAGGAGTCCTTGGAACGAATTGAGCAAACCGGCGCGCTAATCAAGGATCTGGATATCGGCCTGATCGACTTCATGAGCCGGTTCCAGGAACGCGACGTATGCTTGTGCTGGAAACTCGGCGAGACGGGAATCGAATATTGGCATGGCGCCGAAGAGGGATTCCGCGGCCGCAAGCGAATCGATCGCGAATTCCTTGAGGGTCACAGCGACGGGAGACGCTCCGGCCGCCTGCCCAAAGACCGTCTGCATTGACACCCTTCCGGCGCGCCCGATACACTAAAAACAAGGGATGCTTCTCGCTCGCGAGTTCGTCAACTACATTTCACGCCAGATCGTCCGAAAACTGAGCCCCATCTGGATCGAGACCGCCGATCCAGTCATGGCCGCGAACTTCATCGCGGAAGTTGTGGAAGAGGATCTGGCGGTTGAAGACCGCCTCAACGACGAAGTCCGCGACCTTCTGAGCCAGTACAGCGATTACATGCGGCGCGAAGGCGTCAGCTATCAGGACATGTTCCGGCGGATTAAGAACACCATGATCACGCAGCGCAAGGTGATCCGCGCCTCCGGACGCGATGCGGGCGATCATATGAAGCTTTCCCGCGACAAAGTCAACGATGTTTCTCATAAAATCGTGGCCGCTCTGCGAAAAAGCCGCGATTTCCGGTTGAAGCGAGATCCGAACGACGTGCGGCTGGAGCTAGTGAAGGTGATGACGGAACTACTCCAGACCGAGGAGAAAGTGGACCGCGCCGCGCGCGTCAAGATTCGCACCCAAAAGCGCGATATCCCGGAAGGCACCGAGGAATGGGACCTTCTGCACAAGCGCTATTACGCCGAGGAGCTGAAAAAGCTCGGCATCGATCTGGCGCACTGACCTTTCCTAATTCTCCGTCGGCGTTTTTTCCACCCGATCGACGACGATCGATTCCACCGGCGCCTTGCGCGATTCTAATTTTAAGCCGAGTCGTTGAACCGCCTGGAACATTGATGTTCCCGATGGATCGGACGCATCAGTCGCCGGACCTGCTCCCGCTCCTGGTCCGAATCCGGGCGCGCCGGCCCCTGCAAGCCCCGGCGCCATCGCCCTGGCCATGTTCATCAACTCCTGCATTGGCAACTCGAGGGTGACCTGATAATTCCCTTTAAGCTCTGTCATATCGATGACCGGGCGGTCCATGAAGGGCGTAAGTACGTCGGCAAGCCGCCGCATGGAAACTTTGGACATCTCCATACGCATACTGCCGTTCTCTCCCATTGTCATCCGCACATTGCCATTTGGCCCTCCCGAAATCATCGCGCCTCCTCCTTCCTGCCGGATGCTGACCTGACCGTCGGGCGTTGCGGCAGGAGGAGGTGTTGGCCCATTCGCATCGGCTGCGGGCGTGTCCGGTTCCGGTGGCGATTCCTTCATCTTCAATCCGTTTTTTCCCACCACGAGCGCGTAAACCGATTGTTCCTTGCTATCGCGATGAATCGCGAGCTTAAATCTGTCCACAAGCAACGATTGAAGCATTTCCGGCACTTGATCCCTGGACGATCCATCGGGCAGCTTCGCCAGAATGTCGAATCGTTCCTGCTTGATCCAATCCGGCGCGGTGAGCTGGTGCGGCTTTATCTTGTAAGCCTGGATAATTAATTCCGCCAGCGACGCGAACCCGATATCCACCCTGGCGCCCTCGATCGACGTTCCGAGATGCAGCTTTCCGGATTCAATCTGCTCAGCGATTTGGGAAAGCGGAGGAGCGGGCTTAATGGATGCGACTTCGAACGAGAGCCTCTCCGGGGCCTGCCCCAGCGCCGCGCCCGAAACCAACGCTAGGGAAGCAATTAGCCTGAACGATACGTGGCTAGGCATAGTCTAAGAATAGCGGCAGCGGCCCGCGCTTCGCGCAAGCCGTTATAATTGGCGTGGAGGCTCCATGAAGAAGAGACCAACGTTGCAGTGGACCATCCTTGCGGCTCTCGCGGCGACTTTGGCCGCGGTCTCCTGCTCCCGGCGTCCCGAAGCGGTGGTGCAGGAACAGGGGCGGACGCCCGATCTGGTTTCCAAGCCCGCGCCGGATTTTACGTTGACCGATTCCACCGGGGCGGCCGTTAAGCTATCGGACCAAAAGGGCAAAGTGGTGCTGCTGAACTTCTGGGCCACCTGGTGCGGACCCTGCAAAGTCGAGATTCCCTGGTTCATCGGCTTCCAGCAACAGTACAAAGACCAAAATTTTACCGTTCTCGGGGTCGCCTTCGACGATGACGGGTGGACCGCGGTGAAGCCGTACATAGCCGAGCATAAAATCAACTACCGCATCATGGTCGGCAACGACGATCTGGACAAAGCTTATGGCGGAGTCGAATCGCTTCCCACAACGTTTGTGATCGACCGCGAGGGGCGCATCGCGAGCAAGCACGTCGGGTTAATCAGCAAAGCGACGTATGAGGAAGAGATTAAAAAACTGCTGAAGGCGCCGGCGGAGAAGACCACAGTCGAAAACATCGGCTTCAAGCGGCCACAAATTGAGCGCCCCTAGCGCGCCGGGTTGACGACCTGTGAACAAGCCTATGCTCTGGGTCGCCGCCGGAGCGATCGCCGTCTATCTTGCCTTCGCTACCTTTGAAGAGCCCGACCGCCCTTCTCTGAAATCGGAACAGGACCGCAAAGCGGCGCCGGAGTTCGCACTAAAAGACGCTTCGGGCGCTGTCGTGAAGCTCTCCGACTATCGCGGCAAAGTGGTGCTGTTGAATTTCTGGGCGACCTGGTGCGACCCTTGCCGCGAGGAGATCCCCTGGTTCACCGGATTCGAGCGGGATTACAAGGATCGAGGATTTACGGTGCTGAGTGTGGCGCTGGATGAGAGAGGCTGGACCACGGTGACGCCATACGCTCAGCGAGCGAAAATCAACTACCCGATCTTGCTCGGGAGCGCCGAAGTGACCACCATCTACGGAGGAGTGGACGCTCTGCCCACCAGCTTCATCATCGACCGGGAAGGCCGCATCGCTCGAATTCATGTGGGCGCGGCGGGGCGGAGCACCTACCGGCAGGAGATCTTAGGATTGCTGAACGCCGATAGTAGAGAACCAGGAGATCGCGGATGACCCGAAATATCGCAGTGCTTGGCGCTGCCCTCGCCTCGCTTGCCGCCGGGCAGGGATTGACTGTTCTGACTATGGCGGGTGCGCCGCCTCCTCTCCAGGCGAAGATCGGTACGACTGTGGAGGCCAAGCTGCCGCTGCAACTGCGCACCGGCTATCACGTGCAGAGCAATACTCCGACGGACAAATACCTGATCCCCCTGAGGCTCACCTGGAATGCGGGCCCCCTCGAAGCGGTGGGCGTGACTTATCCCAAACCTTTGATGGAAAAGTACAGTTTTTCCGATATGCCGCAATCGGTATTTTCGGGCAACTTCGATCTGACCACGAAATTCAAAGTTCCCGCGAACGCCATTGCGGGACCGACCGCGATTACGGGGAAGCTTCGCTACCAGGCCTGCAACGACAATATGTGTCTGCCTCCCAAGACTATGGATGTGAAGCTGCAAGTGGACGTGATGCGGTAAGGTGGCGCGGTAACACAAGGTTCGCCTCGTGGCGAGCCCAACCCTTTCGGCCCGATGGACCGTACTCCGCCCGTAAGCTTGCCCCCGCCCTCACGGGCGGGGCTGAAAGTGGGCACGACGGTGTTCCAGCGTTCGCACCCAGCCCTGGCCGTAAGGCCGGGGATAAGCGCCGGTTGAATCCCTATCGACAGATTACGGATGGTATTCGGTGCCCCTCAAGTAGCCGCCGCGCTGTATACTTTATCGATGTAACAGGGAGGCGCGCTATGAGATACTCGACCGCCGGTTGCGCCATCGCTGGCTTGCTTGCGATGTCCGCCGCGAACGCCCAACGAAGCAGCAATATGGAGCTGGTCGGCTACAACGACCTCCAGGCGCGCAGCGCTTATCAGCCCGTGATCCAGAAGCAAGGCAACCGCTGGATTGCCTATATCGGGCATCATGCCGGCGTGCAGCCGAATCCGCTCACCGGCCAGGACGAATCCAACGGCACTTCGGTGGTGGATGTCACCGATCCCAAGCATCCGAAATACGTCGCGCACATTCCGGGCGAGCCGATCAAGCCCGGCGGCGGAGGCGATGCCGGCGGCGCGCAAATGGTGCGCACATGCGCGGGAAGCGACCTTCCTCGCGCCGACAAAAACAAATTCTATCTGTTACGTAGCCTGGGCAACTCCTCGCATGAAATGTGGGACGTCACCGATCCGGCCAAGCCCAGCCGTATCGGCACGATCGTCAGCGGTCTGCGCGACACGCATAAAAACTGGTGGGAATGTGACACCGGAATCGCGTACTTGGTGGGAGGCGCACCGGGGTGGCGCACTCCGCGCATGGCCATGATCTACGATTTGAGCGATCCTTCGAAACCCGTTTTCATTCGCAATTTCGGCTTGCCCGGCCAGCAGCCCGGAGCGAGAGGGCCGACGCCCGAGAGCCTGCATGGCCCGATTTCCACGGGTCCCAAAGGGAATCGCGTGTACTTCGCGTATGGAAATTCGCGCGATGGCGTGCTCGAAATTGTCGACCGCCAAAAGCTGCTAAACGGCCCCAAGGAGCCGACCGATGAAAATCTCCGCTATCCCGTGGTCGCGCGGTTGGATTTTCCGGAAGACGCCGGAGCGCACACGGCGTTTCCGATGCTCCGTGTACCAATGGCCGAATTCGCCAAACAAAAGAACGGGAAGGTGAAGGATTTCGTCGCGGTCACCGGCGAGACCACGGCGAACGAATGCCAGGAGTTCAGGCAGATGCTGCGGATGGTGGATATCTCCGACGAAGCCAAGCCCGTGGGCGTTTCGACTTGGACTGTTCCCGCAGCAAGCGGCAATTTCTGCGGCGCGGGCGGACGCTTCGGCGCGCATTCCTCCAACGAGAGCTTCGCGCCCGTCTATTACAACCGCGTCCTGTTCCTCGCGTACTTCAACGCCGGAGTGCGCGCGGTGGATGTGCGCGATCCGTTCCATCCGAAAGAGATCGGCTATTACGTTCCCGCGATCACTGCAAAGACCGACAAACGCTGCGTGGGCCAGGGCGCGGAGCAGCATTGCAAAATCGCGATTCAAACCAACAATGTCGAAGTGGACGAGCGCGGCTACATTTATGCCGTGGACCGCGCGAACACGGGAATGCACATCCTGGCGCTCACCGGCCCTGCTCGCCAAGCGGCCGATTTCTCGCTAGCGGCCCACTGAAAACAAAAGAGAATTAGAGCGAAACGGCGGAACGCAGCCGGCGTTCTACTAAGAGTACGCTCTGAGTCCAATTTTTGTCGCAAAACTTGAGGAGGTATTTACATGCCAGGTAAAGTTCAGCCAATCCCGAAGGGTTATCATTCGCTCACGCCCTATCTCGTCGTGAACGATGCGCGGAAGGCGATTGAATTCTATCAGCGGGCGTTCGGCGCGCAGCAAATCACCAAAATGGACGGTCCCGAAGGCAAGATCATGCACGCGGAGATCAAAATAGGCGACTCCATGCTGATGCTTGCCGACGAAATGGGGGGAAGCGGCGCCCGGTCGCCCAAATCGCTTGGCGGGACGACGACGGGCATCATGCTGTACGTCGATAACGTGGACACGACTTTCAAGCAAGCCATTTCCGCGGGGGCGAAGGCGGATCAACAACCCGCCGATATGTTCTGGGGCGATCGATACGGCAAGATTACCGATCCGTTCGGCCACTCCTGGTCGCTGGCGACGCATACCGAGGACGTGGCGCCGCAGGAGATGGCGAAGCGCATGAAGGAAGAGATGGCCAAGATGGGTCAGCGGCAGGCCCAGCCCGTGAGCTGATCTAATCGTGCCGCAGAGCCGTCGCGGGATCGATTCGAGTGGCGCGGCGAGCGGGCGCGTAGCTCGCCGCGATCGCCGCTGCCGCCAGAATCAGCGCGGCCGCCAAATACGCTACCGGATCGACGGGGCTGATGCCGTGCAATTCGCTTCGCAGCAAGCGCGAGGCAGGGAGCGCAATCGCGAAGCCGGCGGCGAGGCCGATCGCCACGGCGCGCGCGCTCCCGCCCAGGACCAGTCCGACTACTTGAGCTGGCTGGGCGCCGAGAGCCATCCGAATGCCGATTTCTTTCGTGCGATGCTGCACCGCGTACGCGAAGACGCCAGCCATCCCGATGCTTGCCAGCGCCAGGGCGAACAGACCCAGCCCACCCGCGAGTTCCGCACCCAAACGAGGTCCGCGCAGCCAGCGGTCGAGATTGTCCCGGAGCGGCGCCGCCTGCATTCGCGCGCGGGGCTCGATCCGTAGCAAGCTGGCTCGGAGAGCTTCCGCGGCTGCGGGGTCCAGCGACGGTAGCAGAACCTTCGGAACTCCTCTGCCGCTGAACGGCAGGTAGAATATCGGCTCCATGCGGTCCAGGTTGCCGGTGTCCACATCCTTCACCACGCCCACGATTTCACGCGTGACGCCGCGCGAGACAATGGTTTTGCCCAGAGGAAGCCGGTCGCCCCAAAATCGGCGCGCAAGGCTCTCGTTTACCAAAACGACTGGGCGCGCGGCGTCGGCGGCTTCGAAATTGCGCCCGGCCACTATCGGAATCCGCAGCAGATCGAAGTATCTCGCCGTGACTTCCTGAAAATCGACGAAAGCCCGCGCGTCTACCGGCTGGCCCGACGGCAGGAAATCGCTTTGGGCGAAATTGTTTGAAAGCGGCTCCCGCAGGGTAAAGGCGAACCGTTGCGCGCCGTCAAGATCGCTCGTCAAACGTCGGTAAAATGTCTGTACCCGAGCGGAGTCGTAGTGGCTGGGAAGCTCGAACGATGCCACCGAAACGCCGTCGATCGCGAAACCGACATCGCGAAGGCGCAGGTCGGCGACTCCTCGTAGCATCAGTCCCGCGCCAATCAGCAAAATCACGCCGAGCGCAACTTGCGCCGCCAGCAAAATGCTCCTCAACGCCAGGCGCGAGCGCGAGTTGGCGCGAGTGCCGTGGAGCGCCGGGGCGAGTCCAAAGGCGATGCATGTGAACGCCGCCATTCCGATGGCATAGATCAGGACCGTGCCGTCCGGGGTCATGCGAATTCCGGGAACGTTGCCGGTTTGGGCGAGAGCGAACAGCGGGAGCCAATAAGCGATGCCCAGCCCAATCGCCGCGGCGCCGAGCGCAAGCAGCATGCTCTCCGTCATGAGCTGGCGAATAATGCGAGCGCGCCCCGCGCCGATGGCGCGCCGGATTTCGATTTCCTTCCGCCGCGCCTCCGTCCGGGCGACCAGGAAATTGCCCACGTTGGCGCAGGCAAGAAGGACGATCAACATTCCGCCGGCGAACATGAGCGCAAGCGCGACGGTGGCTTGGCCCTTGTGGCCGGGATCGTCGAGCATCGCCGAGCTGGATAGTATGAACCCACGCCCTCGCCCGCCGAATTGGGATTTGAACTGCCGGTCGAGAACGGCCAGTTCAGCGGCAGCCTGTTCGCGCGAAATTCCCGGCGCGAGTCTGCCGAGCATGAAGGAGCAGCAGTAATTGGCCTTCGTCAGAAGATCTCGCGGCCAGGATGCGTTTGGGAAAAGAGACAACAGCGCGGGAAGAGGCAGATACACGTCCGGCCGGAAACCGCCTTCGGTGGTGCCCGTGAAGTCTTCGGGCGCGACCCCAACGATGGTGACGGGCATTTGTTCGATGTGAACTCGCTTTCCCACGATCTCGGGATCGGAACCGAACCGGTCGCGCCAGAGTTGGAAGCCAAGAACGGCCACCGCCTCGGGCGATTCGATGCGGTTTTCGTCGGGGACAAAGCCGCGTCCCAATTGCATCTCCACACCCAGGAGGCGAAAGTAGTCGTCGTTTACGAACTGAGCGTAGGAGGCCTTGCCGAAGGCTTCAAATCCGAAGTGTACGAGTTCTGTGTCAATGAAAGCGAGTCCGGCGAAAGCTCGCGTGTGCGCGGCAAGATAGCGAGACTCCGCCGCTCCCACTCCCGCTACTCCAGGCTGGCCGGGTCGCGGGTCGAAGGATGCGATCTTGACGACTCGCGCCGGATCTCTCACCGGCCAAGGCCGGATGGCGACGGCGTTGTAGAACGTGAAAAAACTGGCGTTGACGCCGATGGCCAGGCCCAATGTCGCCAAAGCCACGAGCGTGAACCCCGGCTGCCGGCGGAGATTCCGGATCGCATACGCGGCATCCTGCCAGATGCTTTGGAGCCATGGCCAGATCCACACCGCGCGGGCGTCCTCGCGAGCGCGGGTCACGTTGCCCATTTCGCGCGGGTCGCCGCTCATCTGTCGGTGAAACTCGATTTCTTCCGCGAGTTCGCGCTCCATCCGGCGCTGGCCGATCAGGTAGCGGATGCGGCGCAGGAACTTCATGCGAGCACCTTCTGAATCGCGGCGACCATGGTGTCGAACTCCTGGCGCTCGCGCTCCAATTGCTTTCGCCCCGCGGCCGTGAGCGTGTAATAACGTGCGCGGCGGTTATTACCGGAGGCGCCCCATTCGGCCTTCACCCAGCCATTCAGCAGCAGGCGCTGCAATGCGGGATAAAGCGAGCTTTCGCCGACTTGCAGGACGTCGTTCGAGATCAGCTTCAAGTGCTGCGCGATGCCGTAGCCGTGCTGTGCGCCGCCCCGCAGCGTGCGCAAGATCAATAAATCCAAAGTGCCGGGAAGCAGTTCCATCGGCTATCGATGGGAACAGTATGCGCCGAAGGCCGGCGCTTGTCAAGGATTTTTCAGGAGCCTTTGGAATCTCGACAGCATATCGGGCTGAGCCAGCGATTCCGACAATGCGGACAGTTCCGACTCCAGCCAGGTCGCGTCGAATGTGCCGCGATGGCGGCGCATCAGCGCCTCGGCGTCGGCGAAGTCTTTGGGGCGCTCGGAAATGAGCTTGAGAAAGAGCAAATAGTCAAGTGGCGCGACTCGCAAGCCGGCGTTTCCGATAGGCCTCAAAACCGCTCGTTCAATCGCTTGCTTTTCTATCGGCCATGAGGCGAAGAGCAAGTCGACAGGAACTCCGTTGGATGCCCGGATAAGAAGAACGCGGCTTTGGCGCGCGATTTCCAGCGCCTGCGCCGTGCGAAGCGCAAAGCGCGCCACGAACGCCTCTACCGTGCTTTGAAACTCGTCCGGTTCGACCCAAATCGTCAGGTCCACGTCCAGGGTGGCCCTCGGTTCTCCCCAGAATCCGACGGCTGCGCCTCCAATCAGCATGTAGCGGAGGTGTAGCTCATCCAGAACTCCGGCGAGTTCCAGCGCGGCTTCTTCGAGAGTCGTCACCTGCGGCTGAGCAGACCCAGCAGCTCATGCATTCTTCTAACGCCTAGCCTTTCAGGGTCCCGCTCTTCGGCTCTTGTCGACTCCGGAAGCCACTCATAAAGAGCGCCTAGCGCTGCGAGGCATTCTTCCGGGGTCATCTCGCGCGGCGGCTGCTCACGCTCCCAACGGTTGAAATCCTCCAACTGGCGCTTGCGAAGCTCGAATTCGGCCTTGGTGATCACACTTCTATTTTAGTAAAACCGGGGATCAGCGGAAGATTCTAAACAGCTTCGCCAGAGGATCGTAGAACCGGTCCACGACGCGCTCTTTCAGCGGAATGATCCCGTTATCGGTGATCTTGATCTCTTCCGGGCACACCTTGGTGCAACATTTAGTGATATTGCAGTAGCCGATGCCGCAGCTATCGCGCAAATCGGCGATACGGTCGGCGGAATCGATGGGGTTCATCTCCAGCGCCGCGGTGTAGATCAAAAAACGCGGGCCGATGAACTTGTCGTGCATCTTGTGGTCGCGCAGCACGTGGCAAACGTCCTGGCACAGGAAACATTCGATGCATTTACGGAATTCCTGCACGCGATCGACGTCGCCCTGTTGCATCCGCCATGTGCCGTCGGGGGCATCGGGCTCGCGGGGCTTGAACTCCTCGATCCGCTCTTTGACGCGGTAATTCCAGGAAACGTCCGTCACAAGATCTTTCAGAAGCGGAAAGGTCTTCATGGGCTCGACGGTCACGGGCTGGCCGAGCGGCAGGGTGTTCATCCGCGTCATGCACATTAGCTTCGGCCGGCCGTTGATCTCCGCCGAGCACGAGCCGCACTTGCCGGCCTTGCAATTCCAGCGCACGGCCAGATCGTTCGCCTGCTCGGCTTGGATTTTGTGCACCACGTCGAGCACTACCATGCCAGTGGAAATTTCGGTGGTGTACTCCTTGAATGCCCCGCCCGAAGCGTCGCCGCGCCAGATGCGGAACGTTGCGCTATCCATCCTACTTTTGCTCCTCCACCACCTGTTTCATCTCTTCGGTCATCGGAATTGCGGGCAGACGCTCTATGTGAACGCTTCCATCGCCGGCTTTCTGGACGCGCAGGTTGTATTGGCCCCATTCCGCGCTTTTTTCCGGATAATCGTCGCGGAACTGCGCGCCGCGGCTTTCCTTGCGCTCCAGGGCGGCGCGGGTGACGATTTCGGATACCGTCAGCAGATTGTTGAGATCGAGCGCGGTGTGCCAGCCGTTGTTGTACTCGCGATTGCCGCCGATGCCCGCCTTGGCGGCCCGCTGCTTGAGTTTGGCGATGGTCTCCAGCGCTTGAAGCATCTCGTCTTCGCGACGGACGATGCCCACCAGGTTTTGCATGCACGCTTGCAACTCGTGCTGGATCGCATAAGGGTTCTCGCCCGCCGTTCCACGCTCGAAAGGCTCCAGCGCGGTGCGAGAGGCCGCGTCGATCTGATCCTTAGGCAACGAGGCCGCCGAATGTTCTTTTGCGAATTGCGCAGCGAACTCGCCGGCGCGCTTCCCGAACACAAGTAAATCCGAAAGCGAATTGCCTCCGAGGCGATTGGCGCCATGCAAACCCGCGCCGCATTCTCCGGCCGCGAACAGGCCGGCGACGCTGGACATTTGCGTATCGCCATCCACTCGGACGCCGCCCATCATGTAATGAGTGGTCGGCCCGACCTCCATCGGCTCTTGCGTAATGTCGATATCGGCGAGCTGCCTGAACTGGTGATACATGCTGGGCAGCTTTTTCTTGATGTGCTCGACGGAGTTGGGAAGCTTTTCCTTGATCCAGGCGATATCGAGAAACACGCCGCCGTGCGGACTGCCGCGTCCGGCCTTCACCTCGCGATTGATACAGCGCGCGACGTGATCGCGGGTCAGCAACTCCGGCGGGCGGCGCGAGTTTTTATCGCCCTGCGTGTAGCGCCAGCCTTCTTCGGGATTGTCGGCCGTTTGCGTCTTGTAAAGCGGTGGGATGTCGTCGAACATGAAGCGGCGGCCTTCTTTATTGCGCAGGACGCCGCCTTCGCCGCGCACGCCTTCGGTGACCAGAATGCCTTTGACGCTGGGCGGCCAGATCATGCCGGTGGGATGGAACTGGACAAATTCCATGTCGAGCAGGGACGCGCCGGCGTGATAGGCGAGCGAGTGGCCATCGCCGGTGTATTCCCAACTGTTGCTAGTGACCTGAAAGGCCCGCCCGATTCCGCCGGTGGCCAGAACCACGGCCTTGGCGTGAAACACGAGGAATCGTCCGCGCTCGCGGTCGTAGGCGAAGGCGCCCACGCATCGGCCGCCGTCGGTGAGCAGCGTGACGATGGTGGTCTCCATGTGGAATTCGATACCGCGATGAATGCCGTGATCCTGCAGGGTGCGGATCATTTCAAGGCCGGTGCGATCGCCGACGTGCGCCAGACGCGGATAGCGGTGTCCGCCGAAATTCCGCTGCAAAATCCGGCCGTCTTTGGTGCGGTCGAACATTGCGCCCCAGGCTTCCAGTTCCTTCACGCGCGCGGGAGCTTCCTTGGCGTGGATCTCCGCCATGCGGGGATTGTTCAGATATTGGCCGCCGCGCATCGTGTCGGCGAAATGGACGCGCCAGTTGTCTCGGTCGTCCACGTTGCCCATCGCGGCGGCCATGCCGCCTTCGGCCATCACGGTGTGGGCCTTGCCCAAAAGCGATTTCGTGACCACGCCGGTCTTGACACCCGCGGAGGAAGCCTCAATCGCCGCGCGCAACCCGGCGCCGCCGGCGCCCACTACCAGGACGTCGTACTCGTGAATCTGGTATTCGGCCATTGCCTAGAAAATTCTCCAATCCGTCCAAATACCTTTGGCGCAGAGGCGGATGTAAAGATCCACGAAACCGACGTAGTACATGCTGATCCAGGCCCATAGCATGTGGCGGCGGTTCAGACCCGACACGCAGTCGTAGCACGATTTCCGCACCGGATTGCCCGTGAGGATATCTTTCCGTCCTCCTACGAGATGGCGGAAAGAGTGGCAGCCGAATGTATACAGGCCGAGCAAAATCGGATTGAGGATCAGGATGAGCGAGCCGAGTCCAAGGCCGAGTTGGGTGCCCCGGCCATTCGGTCCGTCGAACCACAAGCTTCGCCAGGCGTCGTAGGACAAGATGACGATAAATACAATCGCCAGATAGAGAAAATAACGATGGACATTTTGCAGGATGAGAGGGAACTTGCGTTCGCCCCAATAGGTTTTGCGAGGCTCGCCGACGGCGCAGGTGGGGGGATCGAGCCAAAAACCTTTGTAATAGGCGCCGCGATAGTAGTAGCAAGTGAGCCGGAACCCGAGCGGCGCCCAGAGAATGAAGATCGCCGCGGAATACGGCAGAATCGCCGGCCACCAGGCCGGCTGCGAGGTCACCAGCAGGGGCGAATACATGGGGGAAAGATAGCTGGTACCCGGAAGCGTGTAGAAGCCGTTTTCAAGGATCGCCCAGTTGGAGTAGACGATGAAAATCATGTAGCCGACGAAGACTACCAGCGGTTCTATCCACCATCTGTCTTTTCGGGAAGTCTGGCCGAAGCCAATGCGCGCGGTTGGACCCGCGCCGCTTTGCTTAAGCGGAACGTCGATCGAGGACATGAGAAGGGATCAGGATAACACCACATTGTATCGCGCCCGCTTTCCGCGCCGGCTGACAGGAGGCTGCGGGAGAGGATTGCCCGCTGCACCTTATCCCCAAAATCGGAACCTCCGTTGCTAGAAGAAATTCGACCGGAATTCAGGCGAGGTTGATCGAATTTTCTGTTATATACTCAGGGAGCCTGGAAGCCGGAAATTCACAATCCAGATTTGGAAAATCAGCCGTAAAAGGAGACGATTCACATGAGTACACCGAATCCGATGCACCGGAGGTTGGGCCGCAATCCTCGCACATACGATCCGCGTATTCCTCATTTGAGCGCGATGCTCGCCGGAAAGCAGCTTCCCGCGCCGCCGCCCTCCGTTGATTACACAACCGGGATGCCGGCCAACTTCGGAATGATGCTGAACGACACGCTCGGCGATTGCACCTGCGCCGCCGTCTACCATGCCATCCAGGTGTGGTCTTACAAAGCCCAGAACCAGGAAGTCACCGAGCCCGATAAAGACGTGGAACAGTTGTATATCCAAGCCTGCGGATACGATCCCAAACAGGGGGGCGAAGGCCCCGGGGGCAACGAGCAGCACGTGCTGAGCTATCTCCTGAGCAAAGGGGCCCCGTTTGGACCCGCGGGAAAGAGCCGGCATAAGATTTTGGCGTTCGTGGAAGTGGACCCGCGCAATATCGACGACGTGAAATCGACGATCAACGACTGCGGTGTCGCCTACATCGGCTTCAACGTGCCGCAGAACATCATGCCTTCGGGCGCCGAGCCGCCTTCGCTGTGGACGTACGATCCGAACAATTCGCAGATTATCGGCGGCCACGCGGTGGTTCTGCCGGGCTACGACGCGCAGGGCCCCATCGTGATTTCCTGGGGCCAGCTTTACAAGATGACCTGGCAGTTCTTCTCGAAATTCACCGATGAGGTGTACGCCATCGCCGATAGCACCTGGGTGGACGCCGGAGGCAAGACGCCCGCGGGGATGACGATGGCGCAGCTTGAAGCTCAGATGCAGGCTTTGAAGGGCGCGGCGGCCGCCACGGCGTAGACGGATGAAACCGATCGGTTAGTGCGATGAACCGAACGGTTTGCGCGTCCGCTTCGATCGACGTATTTTCACCGAGTTGACGATTGGCCTCCCGCGTGCTTCTTCCTAGTGCGTTCCGTATAAAAACACAAAAAAACAAAAAGGAAAGAGACACGCAGGAGGACCAATGAAAACCAAATTAAATGCGCTGCTATTAACGGCCGCCGGATTGACGCTGAGCGCCGCCGCGGTCTATGGACAATCCAGAGTGGTCGCGAACATCCCGTTCGCGTTTCGCACCATCGGAGGGATGCAAGCCGCCGGTCAGTATGCTGTGGCACATGAGGGCCCGACAACCAAACTGACGAATCTAGAAAGCGGCAAATCGACGCTCGCCGGGTTTGGAACGCCCGCGGACGTGAGTGCGAAGGCCAAACCCCAGCTCGTGTTTATCTGCGGCAGCGAGAGCGGGTGCGCTCTTTCCGCGGTCACGGACGCGGATGGCCGGACCACCAGCTTCAAGGCGCCCCATTTGAAGGCGTCCGAAACCGCTCACGTCGCGGTGGTCCAATTGGAATCCAGGCAAGCCGAGTAATTCCCGAATCGTGAGCGCCGCGGATCGGAGGGACGCGGCGCTCCACGTACGGCGAGCGGCGAACCAGTTCGATCGGAGCGAACTGGTTCGCCGCTCGTTTTTTTTGACCGGCGCGCGTCTACAATGGTCAGTAGGTTCTCCCGTGACTCCCTTGAAGGACGGCTTCGGCCGCATTCACGACAATCTGCGCATCAGCGTCACCGACCGGTGCAATATCCGGTGCTTTTACTGCATGCCGGAGGCGGACGTGAAATTCGAGCCGCGCGAGCACGTGCTCACCTTCGAAGAAATCGAGCGCTTCGTGCGCGTGGCCGCGGGGCTAGGAGTTAGAAAGATCCGGATTACCGGGGGCGAGCCCCTGGTGCGCAAAAACCTGGGCGCGCTGATCCGGAAGCTTGCCGCCATACCCGGAATCGAAGATCTGGCGCTGACCACCAATGGTGTGCTGCTCGCGGCGCGGGCGCAGGAATTGTACGATGCCGGGCTCCGCCGCATCAATATTCACCTGGACACGCTCGACCGCGAGCGGTTTTTGAAGATTACGCGGCGCGATGAGTTGCATCGCGTGCTGGAAGGCATCGAAGCGTGCCGGCGAATCGGCTTCGGACCGATCAAAATCAATGCGGTCGCGGTAAGAAATCTGGTCGAGCCGGATATCGTGCCGCTGGCGAGATTCGGGCGCGAGCGCGGCATCGAGATCCGCTACATCGAATTCATGCCGCTGGACGCACAGGGCTTGTGGGAGCGGCCCAGGGTGCTGACGGCGGACGATATGATCGCGATGCTCCAGCACGAGATCGGTCCGCTCGAGGAGATTCCCGATCGAGATCCGCGCGCGCCCGCCACCGAATATCGCTTCGCCGACGGAATCGGCCGCGTAGGTTTTATCGCTTCGGTGAGCCGTCCATTTTGCCTGAATTGCAACCGCATCCGACTGACTGCGGACGGGCATGTGCGCTACTGCCTGTTCGCTGTCGAGGAGACGGAAGTCCGCTCGCTGCTGCGGGGCGGCGCTCCCGACGAAGCCATTGCAGACGCGATTCGCGCCTGCGTGAGCGGGAAGTGGATCGGGCACGAGATTAATACCGCGCGATTCGTGCCGCCGCCGCGGCCGATGTACTCCATCGGCGGGTGATCACTTTTCTTTCCCGAATAGTTCGAGCTGGGAGCGAATTCTGTTCTCGCCCTTAAACATAATCAGCGAAATACGTTCGGTTGCGGAAATGTCTTGTAAGGGATTGCCTTCCACCATCAGCAGGTTCGCTTCATAACCCGCACGGATCAATCCGATCCGGTTGTCCACGCCGAGCAAGCGCGCGGCGTTGTAAGTCGCCGCTTGAAGGGTTTCGGCAGGCGGAATTCCCGCCTTGACCCAAAGCTGCATTTCGCGGTGAACGGCGGGGCCGTGCAGGGTCAGCGGGTTTCCGGAATCCGTGCCCGTCACCAAGGTCACGCCGGCGCGGTAGGCGGCCAGCAGATTCTTTTCCGCTATTTCCAAACGATACGGAATGCCCGCGTCCAAGGCGCGCCGCGATTGGATCTCGGGCGAGCTCATCGCGGTCTTGATCGAGGCAAGCAGCTCCGGCGGCGCTACCTGTTGCACGAGCGAACCCTCGATGGGAGCGATGCTTCCGCGCTCCAGGGCGCCCACCGAATCCAGGACGGCAAGAGTCGGATCGTAGGTCACGCCCTGCTGCTTCATGCGAGCGAAAAGCGCTTCGGGAATCTCCTGGTAAAAGGACCCGTGCTCGATTCCGCTCGCCCCCGCGTCGAGCGCGTCGGCTATGTCGCGCGACTCGCCCGTATGGACCACCATCGGGAGCCCAGCGTCACGCGCGGCCGCTCCGATTGACTTCACGATTTGCGCGTCCATGCGGTTGAAGTGAAGATTGCCGGCGCCGGATTCCAGCACCGCTTTGATTCCATCCACTTTCCGGTTGCGCAGGTCCAGCACCTGCGAGCGGGCCTCGTCGGCGGATTTCGGCAGCCGCAAGAATTGAGCTTCGGCGGCCGGGCGCAGGGCATCGGGCATATACCGCATGATCTCGGTGCCGTGTCCGCCCTCAGTGGTGAATAACGGCCCCACGAGGAAAAGCTCCGCGCCCAGCTTTTCGCCGGAGCCGGTTTTGGCTCGCAGTTTCAGCACGGAGTCCAACTGATCTCCGACGCTCTTCACGGCGGTGACGCCGCTGAACAAATACGCGGCCAACTCCCGCTCCAGATCCGATGGACTGAACTTCGAATACGCCGCCGCCGAAATGCCGCCGTTGGCGCCGAGATGCACGTGCACGTCGATCAAGCCGGGAAGGAGCGTTTTGCCCGCTCCTTCAATCGGCTGGGCGTCGAGGGCTTTCGCATCGGGCGACGCGCCTTCGAAGACTTGTGCGATCTTGCCGTCTTTGACCAGAACGGAGCCCCGCTCAATCACGCGGCCATCGCCCAGGAACAGCCGCGCATCATGAATCAGCCAGGTTCCCTTGCGGCTCAAGTCGCGCGCGAGAATTTTTTGGCGAGCGATGTTGTCCTTGGCATGGGCCTGCCATACGCCCATCACGAGGAACGGCGTCAGCACGGCCAGCAACCACAATTTCGCCGCGGGACGCACCTTTTCTTCTTTTTCCCATCGGAACAACTTGATTCCGAGGAACGTCCCCACCACCGCGGTCAGCGTCAGCGTGCCCACGGCGGGAAGATTGTCCAGAAACGTGCCGTGCTCCAGCAGGATGGCCTGCATGCCCGTATTGAGATGCGTGGAGGGAATGAATTGCGCGACCACTTGCAGCCAGTCCGGCATGACCGTGAAGGGAATGACGGCCATCATAAACATGGGCATGTAAAGGAGCTGCACGACGATCTGGCTTTCCTGCATCGAATTCACTACCGAAGCGATGATGCCGCCTATCGCCCGGAAAGCCAGAACGCCGATAGAGAGAAACAGGAACAGCGAAGCCGGATGCTCCAGCGCCGGCATCTTATAAACGACGCGCGCCAGGAGCAACACGATCGCGACCTGGGGAAGATATTGGACCAGACCCGCGGCCAGGGAGGAGACCAAAATCGGGGCGGCGGTGATGGGCGCAACTTTGAACCGGCGGAGAATATTTTGCTCCCGATCCATGGCGGCCCGGATGCCCGCTCCCATCAATCCCGTGCCGAGAGTTCCGATCGTGAGGACGATGCTCACCACTTCCGTGATCCCGCCTTCCTGGCCGTGAAACATCTGGCCGAACAGAAAGAAAAAGATCAGCGGAAAAATGTAGTTGAAGAAGATTACGGCCCGGTCCCGCATGCTGAGGCGCAGCGTCATGCGGATTTGCGAGATGTAGCCGTTCATGGATCAGTCCCTCAGGCGCTTGCCCGTCAGCTCGATGAAGACGTCTTCCAGCGTGGGACGCTTCAAATGGATATCTTCCAGATCCAGCCCGTGCTGATCGATCCACTTCACCAGATCCGGCAACGTGCGCGCGGGGCGCGACGAAAAAACGGTGAGCAGCTTGCCTTCGCCGTCCAGCGAAGACTTCTCCGCGTCCTGGAACGCCGGAATCTCACCGGGCATCGGCTGCGCCGTGAGGATCTCGATACGCGATTGGCCAAGCGTCCGCGCCTGAATCTCGCGGGGCGTGCCCATCGCGATGATGCGCCCCCGGTCGACGATCGCGACGCGGTCGCACAGCCGCTCCGCTTCCTCGATGTAATGAGTGGTCAGCAGAATCGTCCGCTTGGCGCCGCGCAGCTCCGCTATCAGGCCATGGATTTCGTGCCGCACTTGCGGGTCCAGCCCCGTGGTAGGCTCGTCCAAAAAAATCAACTGCGGATCGTTCACCATCGCCAAAGCCAGAGCGACCCGCTGCTTCTGTCCGCCGGAAAGCTTCGAGTAATACTCGTTGCGCTTCTCGCCAAGTTGCAGTCGGTCCAGCAGGCGGGCGCAATCCGCCTGGCGCGAATAGAAAGAGGCGAACCATTCCAGCGCCTCGTGAACCTTGACCTTATCGGGAAGGTTCGTGGCCTGGAGGCATACGCCAATACGATCCTTGAGCGCGCGGACCTCCAGCGCCGGATCGCAGCCCAGGACCTTCACCTCTCCTGAATCCCGCGGCCGCAAGCCTTCCAGGATCTCGACGGTCGTGGTTTTGCCTGCGCCGTTTGGGCCGAGCAGGCCGAATACTTCGCCGGGGGCTACCTCAAAATCGATGCCGCGCACGGCCTCGAAATTGCCGTAGGACTTGCGGAGGCTCGCGACCTGAATGGCGGATTCCATATTGTTGTCGGCTCGGACCTAATTGTAGCCGCGGGCCCGCGGGGCAAGATCTAGAAACCGGCGAACGACGCAAATGGGGGGACGAACGCCGGGTTCAAAACTTGCCCAGCGCGATGCGGATGCCTTCTTCGTAGAGTTTCGGCAGCCGGGAATCCTGCCGGCGGATCGCTTCCAGGTCGCATTCCAAAGCGTGGCGCAAGCTTGCGGCGATGGTGCGGTTCCATGCCCGCTCGCCGGCTTTGGCATAGCGGCGCAAAGTCCGCGCGCCGAGATGTTCGCCCACGGCCGCGGCTTCCGCTCTAGTTAGACCTGAGGCGCGCAAACTTTCGATCGCCGCAGCGATCCATGGGAGCAGCAAGGGCGAGGCGAAGTGGACGCCGGCGAAGAACAGAGGCTTCGCGCCGCACTTCAGCTCGATCAGCTTGCGGCCGTCTTCGGCAAGCAGACCGCGCAGCGCGCGAACTGTGTCGGCGTGGCCCTCGGCGACGAATATCCGTTCACGCGATTCCGGCACTGGGTAGAGCGAAGCTACGCGCGCGGCCGTTCCCTTCAAAGGCCCGGGCGCCTCGCTTTCGCGCACGGAGTCACACAGGACGACCATGGTGTTTCGAGCCGGCGTCTGGGCCCCAAAGTCCCGGAGCGCGCGGTCCAGGCCGGCGTCCGGCACGGAGAAGCAAACCAGCGGGCAAGTTTCCAGCGCGGAATAATGCGAGGCGGCTTGACCGGCGCGCAGCGAATGCGAGATTTGGCGCGCGATCCGGAAAGAGGAGGCCTTTACGGGACCCAACCGCGCAAGCACCGCCGGCAATCGCGCCAGAAAAGACCGAGTGACGCCGCCTGTGCAAACCAGGCCCAACCCCTGGAGTTTCATTCGGGCTGAGCCGCCGTTCCCAACAAGGCGCGATTCTTCAGCTCTTGCAAACGGTCGCGGAAAGCGGCGGCTTGTTTGAAATCGAAGCGCCGCGCGGCATCGCGCATCTTTTCCTCCAGTTCCGCCAGATAGGCCTCCACACGCTCAGGCGGCACATCGGCTTCGCCCAAGCCGCCGTCTTCCAACGGCACTGTTACATAGTCGCCTTCCGCGATCGCCACCAGCGTGGCGTCGATCGGCTTGCGAATCGTTTGGGGCGTAATGTTGTGGGACTCATTATATGCCGTTTGCAGAACTCGGCGGCGGCGGGTTTCGTCCATGGCGCGCCGCATGGAGTCCGTCATCACATCGGCGTAGAGAATCACGTGCCCGTTTAAATGCCGCGCGGCGCGGCCCATGGTTTGAATCAGCGACCCGGCCGAGCGCAGAAATCCTTCCTTGTCGGCGTCCAGAACGGCGACCAACGACACCTCCGGCAGGTCCAGCCCTTCCCGCAGCAGATTCACGCCGATCAGCACATCGTATACTCCGCGACGCAAGTCGCGCAGGATTTTCACCCGATCGAGCGTGGACACCTCAGAGTGCAAATACGCGCACTTCACACCGGCCTCGGTATAGTGCTCGGCCAAATCCTCGGCCATTCGCTTGGTGAGCGTGGTGACAAGCACGCGCTCATCGACCGCCGAGCGTTCCCGGATCTGATGGAGTAGATCGTCCACTTGCCCCCGGATCGGACGCACTTCCACTTCCGGGTCCACCAGACCCGTCGGCCGGATGATTTGCTCTACGACCACTCCGGATGTTTTCGTCAGCTCATAAGGACCGGGCGTCGCGGAAACGTAGACGATTTGATGGACGCGGTTTTCGAATTCCTCGAAGGTCAGCGGACGGTTGTCCAGGGCGCTCGGCAGACGGAAGCCGAACTTCACCAGCGTCTCTTTGCGCGAGCGATCGCCGTGATACATCCCTCCGAGCTGCGGAACGGTTTGATGGCTCTCGTCGATGAACAGCAGCGCGTCGGAGGGGAGATAGTCGAGCAGCGTCGGCGGGGCCTGACCCGGAAGCCTTCCCGAAAAGTGCCGCGAGTAGTTTTCGATTCCGTGGCAATAGCCGATCTGGCGGATCATCTCCAGGTCGAACATGGTGCGCTGCCACAGCCTTTGCGCTTCTATGCGTTTACCCTGTTTTTCGAGCTCTTCTTTCCACCAGTGCAGCTCGTTCTCAATGCTGCGAAGCGCGTCGTGCCGCGTCTCGTCGCTCATCACATAGTGCGTTTTGGGATAAATAGGCAAACGCAAATAAGTCTGTTTGACCTGGCCGGTCAAAGGATCGATCTGTTCCAGCGACTCGACCTCGTCGCCCCACAGGCCGATGCGATACGCGAAGTCGTCGTAGGTGGGAAAGATTTCGATGGTGTCGCCGCGGACGCGGAACGTTCCGCGCTTGAATTCGCCCTCGTGCCGCTCGTAGAGGATTTCGACAAGCTTCGACGTTATGTCTTCGCGCGCGATTTTCCGCCCTTTTTCAAGCATCAGCAACATACCGTAATAGGCTTCGGGAGAGCCCAAGCCGTAGATGCAGCTTACGCTGGCGACGATGATGCAATCGCGCCGCTCGAACAGGCTGCGCGTGGCCGAGAGACGAAGCTTGTCGAGCTCGTCGTTGATCGTGGCTTCTTTCTCGATATATACGTCGCCGGAGGGAATATAAGCTTCGGGCTGATAATAATCGTAATAGCTGACGAAATATTCGACGGCATTTGATGGAAAAAACGTCTTAAATTCCTGATATAATTGCGCCGCGAGAGTCTTATTGTGCGCCAGCACCAGCGCCGGGCGGCTCGTGCGCTCGATAATCTTAGCCATGGTGAACGTCTTGCCAGAACCGGTGACCCCGAGCAGAACCTGGTGCTGTTCGCCGTCCTTAAGCCCGCGCGCAAGCGCGTCGATGGCGGCCTGCTGATCGCCGCGGGGTTGATAATCGATGCCGAGGCGGAAGGAAGACATGGCTGAGCCGGGCGTTAGTTGGATTTGATTCATGGTAGCATCCGCGCCGACTTTGGCGGCTCGCGCCAATGCTAACTTGGTAGTGAACCCCATGCTTAAGGTAAAAACCGAAGCGCTCGAAGACCTCGATCCACAGGAAACCTCCGAATGGGTCGAGGCGCTCGACGAAATCGTCGACGCAGCCGGGCCCGACCGGGCCGGTTATTTGCTCGAAACGCTGATGCAGCGCGCCGCTAATCTCGGCGTTCGCGTGCCGTTGCGCTGGAACACGCCTTACATGAACACCATTCCTCCCGAGGAGGAGGCCGCCTATCCTGGCAATCGCGCTCTGGAGCGCAACATCAAGAGCCTGATCAGATGGAACGCCGTGGCCATGGTGGTCCACGCGAATAAATTGGACCCGAACATTGGCGGGCACCTCGCCACCTACGCTTCCGTAGCGACCCTGTTCGAGGTCGGTTACAACCACTTTTTCCATGGCACGCACAAGGATGAAAGCGCTCGCGATCAGCCCGGCGACCTGGTCTATTTCCAAGGCCACGCTTCGCCCGGCGTCTACGCGCGCGCGTTTCTGGAAGGCCGCTTAACGGAGAAGCATCTAGAGAATTTCCGCCATGAGCTGCGCGATCATCCAGGCCTTTCCTCATATCCGCATCCTTGGCTGATGCCCGATTTCTGGCAGTTCCCAACCGTTTCGATGGGGCTTGGCCCGATCAGCGCGATCTATCAGGCGCGCTTCATGCGCTACCTGGAGCATCGCGGCGTCATTCCCGCCACTCCGCGCAAGATCTGGGCATTTCTCGGCGACGGTGAATGCGACGAGCCGGAATCGCTGGGAGCGTTGACGCTGGCTTCGCGCGAAAAGTTGGACAATCTAATCTTCGTCGTCAACTGCAATCTTCAGCGTCTGGATGGGCCGGTGCGCGGCAACGGCAGCATCATTCAGGAGCTGGAAGCCGCGTTTCTCGGCGCCGGATGGAACGTAATTAAATGTCTTTGGGGTCGCGGGTGGGACGACCTGTTCGCGCGCGATACCTCCGGCTTGCTGCTCAAGCGGATGCACGAGTGCGTCGACGGAGAATACCAAACGTTCCGGGCCAACGACGGGGCTTATCTCCGCAAGGAGTTCTTCGGGAAATATCCCGAGCTGCTCAAGCTCGTGGAGCAGATGACCGACGATGAGCTCTGGGCCCTGCGGCGCGGCGGCCACGATCCGGTGAAGGTCTACAACGCGTATAAGCGCGCCACCGAGCATAAAGGACAGCCGACGGTCATTCTCGCCAAGACGGTGAAGGGTTACGGACTCGGCGCCATCGCGCAGGGCCGCATGACTGCGCATCAGCAGAAGAAGCTCAGCGAAGACGATCTGCGCAAGATCCGCACGACATTCGAGGTTCCGATTTCGGATGAGATCGTGAGCACGGTGGGATTCTTCCGTCCGCCCGAGAGCTCGCCCGAAATGAAATATCTTCGCGAGCGGACCGACGCAATGGGCGGGTCCTTGCCGGTGCGTCATCCGAAGCCAATTCAGATAAAGGCGCCGGCGCTCGAAATCTTTCACGACGCGGTCGGCGGATCGCGGGGCCGCGAAGCCTCCACCACCGCCGCGTTCGTCAGCGTTCTGAAGGCGTTAATGAAGGATAAGGATCTCGGCAAGCTCGTCGTGCCGATCGTGCCAGACGAGGCCCGCACCTTCGGCATGGAAAGCCTGTTCCGCGAGTTCGGCATCTACGCCAGCCAGGGGCAGCGCTACAAACCTGTGGACGCCAATACGCTGCTTTATTACAGAGAGGCGCAAAACGGCCAGATTTTGGAAGAAGGCATCACCGAGGCAGGCTCGATGGCTTCCTGTCTTGCCGCCGGAACCGCGTACGCCAACTATGGCGTCCCCATGATTCCGTTCTACATCTACTATTCGATGTTCGGATATCAGCGCGTCGGCGACTTAGTGTGGGCTTTTGGCGATTCGCGCGGCAAAGGATTTTTGATGGGCGGTACGGCGGGCCGGACGACGCTGCTCGGCGAAGGCTTGCAGCACGACGATGGCCAGAGCCCGCTGCTTTTCAGCGTGGTTCCCACGTGCGCCATCTACGATCCGGCGTATGCGTATGAGCTGGCGGTGATCGTTCAAGATGGCATCCGGCGCATGTATCAGGAGGGAGAGGACCGCTTCTACTACCTCACCGTTTATAACGAAAACTACGTTCAACCACCGATGCCGGAAGGCGAAGGCATTCGCGAAGGCATTCTTAAAGGCATTTACAAATATCGCGCGGCGGAGAGAGGCCCAGCCGCGGTCCAGTTATTCGGCAGCGGCTCCATTTTGAACGAAGCCTTGCGCGCGCAGCAGATTTTGGCGGAGCACTACGAGATCGCGGCCGATGTCTGGTCCGTCACCAGCTACAACGAGCTTCGGCGCGAGGCCATGGAAGCAGACCGGTGGAACCGTCTTCATCCCGCGGAGCCTTCCCGCAATCCCTACATCACTTCGCTGATGGAGGACACAGACGGCCCGATCGTTGCCGCTTCCGATTATATGAAGGCGGTCCCGGACCAGCTCGCTCCGTGGATCGGAACGCGGCTGATTTCGCTCGGCACGGATGGTTTCGGCCGCAGCGAAAACCGGCAATACCTTCGGAACCATTTCGAAATCTCAGCGGAGGCGATCGCGCAGGCGGCTCTCTCGGCGCTCTCGCGCGGCGGAGCGATTAAAGCGAAGCGCGCCGCGGCGGCTGTCGGCGAATTGGGTTTCGATCCGGAAAAGAAAGATCCAGCGCGGGCGTGATGCAGTGGCGCGAATCCTCATTTTCGGCGCGAACGGACAGCTCGGCGTCGAACTAACCAGGGAGTTTACTGCGCGCGGACATCGCGTCGCGGCATTTAGACGCTCCGATATCGATATTACGGACGGCTCCGAGGTCGATGAAGCGTTCGCCGCCCAGACCCCCGAAATCGTTCTGAATCCGGCCGCATACAACCAGGTGGACGTGGCCGAGAAAGAGCCGCTCGCAGCGTTGCAGGTGAATGCCTTGGCAGTCCGCAACCTCGCGCTGGCATGTCGCGAGCATGGGGCGAAGCTGGTTCATTTCTCCACCGATTACGTGTTCGATGGAACTGCGGGCCGCCCCTACCAAGAAGCGGACGATCCCCACCCTCTCGGCGCGTACGCGGTTTCAAAGTTGACGGGCGAACTCTACGCGCGGGCCTACGTGGACGATGCTCTGGTTATTCGCACCTCGGGCGTTTTTGGGCCCGCGGGACGACACACGGCTCGCGGGAATTTCGTGGAGCTGATGCTGCGCCTCGCCGCGGGCGGTCAGCCGATCCGTGTCGTGGAAGACTTTGTGGCTTCGCCCACATTTGCGCCGGCCCTCGCCGAGCGTTGCGCGCAGCTTGTGGATCGGGGCGCGGAGGGGATCGTGCATCTGGGCGGCGGCGCTCCAATTTCCTGGTTCGACTGGGCGCGTACGATTTTCGACGCCGCCGGAATGAATCCCACGCTGACTGCCACGAATGCGAGCGAGTTCCGCAGCGCGGCGCGCAGGCCCAGATACTCCGCGCTATCAAATGGCAAAGCGGAGGCGATGGGCATAACGCCCATGCCTCCGCTGGAAGAAGCGATCCGGCTTTATCTCGCCGCCCGTAATACAATGGCGGCGAACGAAGCTAGAAAATGAACCGCGCCACCACCTGGACCTGACGCGAGTTGCTGGTGAAGAACTGAGACCAATCGGCGAACTGCGAATTGCTCGGAACCAGTTCGTTACGGCCCAAGGACGCGCCGATGCTCGGATTGGGCGAAACGTCGTTGATCCACGCGCCGACATATTGCGCGTGATTGAACACATTCAGGAATTGTCCGCCAAACTCCACGCGCATGCTCTCTTTGAAGCTGAACCGCTTCGTTAGCGCCAGATCGATGTTGTTGGTGGGTGGCATACGCAGCGTATTGCGCCCCGCGTTGGCGAGCGCACCCAGGCCCGCGACGACATATCGCGCATTCGGATTGTTGGCAACATAAGCGACGATGCTGGGGCTGCCCGCCTTCACGACTTGCCCCAACGCGTTATAGGCCGTGACGCCCGTACCCGCGGTCGCGGCGCCGGCCGGATTAATAATGGTCCGGTCGCCGGCATTGTCTCCGTTGAGGTTGGAATCCACGCCGCTTTGTACCGTGGCCCACTCGCCGGTCTGATAGGTGTAAGTTCCCGATATGTTCCAGTTACCGACAATGTTCTTCATCACCCAATTGCTCCTGGAGAACAGTTTGAGGTCGTAAATGGGTGTGAACGTCAGGCGCTGACGATGATCCAGCGCCGAATCGGACCAATCCCCAGCTTGGTTCTGGAAGTCTTGTCCACGGCGAGGCGTGAAATACGTGGAAAACAGAGTCGCGGTGGAATCGTCCTGCGCATGGCTCCACGTGTATGCGAGCAAGTATTGAAAATTCTTCGAGTAACGCTTGGTGACTTGCAGCGCGAGCCCGTTATATCGGGAGTCCCCGACCGGATTGAAACCGACGAGATTCTGTTGAAAGCCGTAAACAGACAAGTTGTTATACGGAATTGCCGGCGTGGCGCCGTATGGAATAACGCTCTGGACGGCGCCGAGAGTCTTAGAGAGAGAAGCGAACTGAGCCGCTGAGGGCATTGTGAAAAACGTGGGAATGTAATTGTTAGGCGTGACTTGCGGGACCACGTTGAGCCGGTCTTGTACGTAGAGGTGAACGCCCTTGGTGTAAACGTAGCGCGCTTCCAACGTATAATCGTTTCCCAGCAGCCGTTGCACGCCGAGGGTTCCGTTGAGAGCGTACGGCCGATTCTGATCCCAGGTATAGGAGGAGAGCGCGGCTCGGGCTTGAGCCGCAGTCGGTGCGGCCGCCGGCACGTACGTTAGGCCTCCATTCGCCAAAAAATTACTAACCGGGTTGGCCGTGTTCACATCCTGCGTCACTTGGTAGTATGCGGGGTTGGCGTTGACGCTGAGGTTTGCATAGGGAAGATCGAACGAGCGGCCGAAGCCTCCGCGGATCGCCCACTTGCCGTCTTTCCCGGGTGAATAGGCAAAGCCGATGCGGGGAGACCAGTCGTTTTTACTAATGGCGGGATTCCGGAAGCTGATGACGCCCGGCACATCCGCGATCGCGCTATATTGCTGCGCGCGCGACGCGACCGGAACAGTCACGATCTCGTAGCGAATCCCTAGATTCAGTGTCAGGTTCTTGCGAACCCGGAAGTCGTCGTTGAAAAAGGCGGAGTGTTGGAGGAAGCCTTCAGGAACGCCAGTGGTGGCCCCAAACGTCCTTTCACCCGACACGCCGCTGATATTTCCTCCGCTCGGCTGTTGGTCCAACAAAAACTCCTGGAGCGTGGCATAGTCGTAGTCACCCCTGACGCGTTGAACGAAGAAGCTACTCAGGATAATATCCGAGAAATTGTAGCCGGCTTTGAAGGTATGCCGGCCCATGGTCTTGGTTACGTTTTCCTGAATCTGAAAGAGGTTTTGAATGCCACCCGAGGGTGCGTTCGGATCGGGGCCAAGCTGCAACTGGAGTTCATCCACGTCGATGTTCGGGAAGGCATTCAGTCCCGGATAGCTGAAGCTCCCGACCGGCACTTGCTGGTTGTGCCGGCTGTAGGAGACTCGGAATTCGTTCACCATCGTCGGGGAGAAATTATGGAATTCCGAAAGCGAGAGCATCTGATTCAGCGTCGGCTCGAGCGCGTAAAAGATCGGCAGCGCCGGGTTCGTATCGGTCTGATCGTTCTTATCGTAAATGTAGCGGGCGCGCAATTGATCCGCGTTGCTGATGGTGTAATCCGAGGAAACGATCGCATGATAGGAGTTAGCGTAGTTGGGAGACGCAAACGCCAGCGGACCGTTGGGAATGTTCACGCCATTCACGACGATCGGGTTCGTGGGGTCTGCCGTTGGGGCCAGAGGCACGTATTTCTCGAAAACGCCGAGGTTTGTCTTACTAACACCGCTCATGCCGTTCAGGAGACTGATGCCCGCCTGGGTGGGCGCGTACACTGTGGCGCTCGGAGTCGAGGCTTGGCCCAGCGGATTGTACTCGAAACTTCCGAAATAAAACAGCTTGTCCTTTTTGATAG
This sequence comes from Bryobacteraceae bacterium, assembly GCA_036557165.1. Taxonomy (GTDB): domain Bacteria; phylum Acidobacteriota; class Terriglobia; order Bryobacterales; family Bryobacteraceae; genus Palsa-187. The sequence continues at coordinate 149,527 of DATBIA010000012.1, read as the reverse complement.
GCCCACCCACCGTGGCCCCGAGACGATTGTTGTCGAAGCGCGGGTTGGTTCTGTTGCCGTTGAGCACGAGGGTGTTATCGACGGCGTTGAGATCCCGGTTCTGGAGATATTCAAAGAGCGATCCATGAATTTGGTTGGTCCCGCTTTTCACGACGAGGTTGAAGACTCCGCCGGAAGCGCCGCCAAACTCCGGACTGAATTGATTTTGAAGCACCGAGAATTCCGAAATGGCTTCGTTGGATACATAAATCAGCGGGCCGGTCACATCGTGATCGTCGTTGTTCACGCCGTCGATGGTGAAGGTATTGTTCTCCGAGCGCTGGCCCGCGACGCTTGGTCCCGTGCCATAGCCTATTCCGCCCGCCATGGCGACGCCGGCATTTCCTAAGCTGATGTTGTAAATGCCCGCGCCATTGACTACGCGCGAACTTCCGGCGCCCGCCAAGTTTCTGGCGGCGTCGGAATTCCAGGTCGTTTGAAGCTGCGACGTGGTCGTATCGATCGGCGCGGGAGCTTCGACGACTTCGACCGCCGTGGTCACGTTACCGACGGTGAGACTCAGATTCACGGGCGTCGTCCGATTGAGCTCTACTTGAACGTCGGCAGTCGTCGCCATGTTGAACCCTTGGGCCTCCCCGGAGACGTCATACCGGCCAACCGGAACGTTGTTGAGGCGATAATCGCCCGCTACGCCCGTGACGGTCTGATATTTGCCGTTGGTATCTTTGTTGGTCGCCGTGATTTTGACGTTGCCCACCACAGCGCCGGTCGCGTCCGTTACGAGACCCTCAATGTTGCCGTCCGTTGCCTGCCCGAACAGCGTGGCGGCACAAAGCGCCGCCATCGAAAACAAACTCAGAACGCCGGAACTTGTTATCGGCGATTTCCCCCTATTCATCCGAGAAAGCATACAACCTCCCTAAAACTCACTGGCTAGAACCCGATTTCTAGGTCCAGTACCGTTCGACTAGAATCGATGCGATTGTAAACGATTATGTAGAAAGAAGCAAGGGTTTTTACCCACAAAGAGGTGGTGTTTTGTTTGAACTCGAAACCTCGCGGGCCATTCCGGAAATGGAATGCCGCCTCTTAAAACTGGGAGAGAATCCGGCGCAAACCTTCGCTGAAGATCGCGGGTTCGGTCAGCAGGCTTAACACTAGGAAAGCTTCGGATTCGAAATCGTAAAAAAACCCTGGCTGGGTCAGCACATCGCTGCCTCGCAGCAGGCGCATCACCCATTGTTCTTCGGAATGTATGCGGGGAATCCGTAGAATTGTATACCAGCCGCCCTCCACATTGAGAACGCCCGCCGTCGATCCGCGGGTGAATTCCCGCAGAAGGGCCAAATTGGCCGCCGTTCGCCGCCTGATTTGCGCGCGAACTTCTTCGGAGGCGGCGAGAATTCGCGGCAAAGCCGCCTGAATTGGCGTCCCCACCGAAAGATATGTATCGGCGATCCACTCCATTCTTTGTAGCGCAATATCGTGACAAGTTCCGCCAGCCGCGATCCAGCCAATTTTCATTTGTGGCAAACCGGCGATTTTGGAAAGCCCGCTCAGACAGAACGTCAGAGCGCGATTGGGCGCAAGAAGGGTAGGCGTGCGATTTGCATCCGCGGCGAACCCATAATCGGAAAAAACTTCATCGGAGATGATCGCCAGATCGTGCCGCTCCGCGATATCGTGCAATCGCTCGGCTTCCTCGATCTTCACGAACGAGCCCGTGGGATTGTTCGGGCTCACCGCCACGATAGCCCTAGTTCGCTCTTCGATCGCCTTCTCCAAAGAATCGAAATCGATGTGCCAGGCCCCGTCGTAGCGCAGCGAATACTGGCGGACGTTCACGGATTCCAGCCGCGCCAGAAATTCGAATAGAGGATAGGAAGGGCGGGGAATCAGGACTTCGCCGCCTGGGTCGGCGAGGAGCTTAAACAAGTAAGCATAGGCCTCGCTACTGCTGGCCGTGAGGAGGATTTGCGACGGCGCGACGGCGATGCCGCGCTCCTCATAATATCGCGAAACCGCCGCGCGAGCGGACGCGAGGCCCCGCGGATTGGGTTCGTATCGAAGCGAAGCCGGATCGGCCAACGCGCCGAGAATCGCCTCTTCAGGATACGAAAGCCCGGCGCGAGTCGGATTCGATTCCGTTAAATCGAGCACGCGCGCGCCCGCCCGGCGCTTCTCTTCCAGGAGTCTCGATATCGGATTGGGGGAGGCCTCCCAATTCAGGCGGCGGGAAAACACGCGAACATCCTAGCAAACGCGATCCAACGATGGAGTCTACTTCGCCGCCGGCAGGGGAGATCCCTCGCGGACCTCGTCGGTGGCGCGCTTGACGATCATATCGCCAGGCTTCAGATCGCCAAGCACTTCGATCAGGTCGCCGTCCGTAGCGCCTTTCCGAACGTCCACCCATTCCGCGCTTCCATTGCGGTCCCGGATGACGAACACTCGCTCGGTGGTGGTTACCACGCTGCTCAGGGGGACGAAGAGCGCGGTCCGCGAGCGCCGAACCAGCCACTTGACCGTGGGATACATTCCGGGGGCGAGCGAACCGTCCCGGTTCGTCACATCGAGTTCAACCGGCATAGTGCGCGTCGCTTTGTCGAGCGCATGCGAAATCCGCGCCACGGTTCCCGAATACGTCCGCTCGGGGTAGGCCGGAACCTGAAACGCGACCTTGGCGCCTTCCATGATGCCGCCGACCAACTCCTCAGGCACCGCGACCACGAGTCTCAGCCGCGAGATTTGCTGGATCGTGAGCAGCACGGGATCGGCGCCGGGACCAACCAGCGCGCCTGGATGGACTACCCGCTCGCTTACAACGCCATCGAACGGCGCGGTAATGCGCAGGTACGCTTGCAAATCCTGCTCCGCCTTGACGGCCGCCTCGGCGGCGCGACTCGCTTGTTGGCGCGAATTCAGCGTCGCTTTGGCTGCTTCCACCTGCTTTTCCGCCTGAATCAGCTCATTCCCGGCGATCGCTCCGGGAGTTTCGGATGCCATTTTCATCCGATCATAGGTGCTCTGGGCCGCGGCAAGCTGTGCTTCGGCCTGGAGGCTGTCTGCATCGGCGGCCTCCACTTTCGACTGGGCTTCCGCAATTCGCGCCGCCATTTCCGGAGCGCTCAGCTCAGCGAGGAGCTGCCCTTCCTCGACCCTGCTTCCGCGGTCCACCAGCATCCGCTCGACATACCCCGGAACTTTGGCGTGAAGGGACACAGTGAGGAACGGGAGAATTTCTCCCGGCAGGCCGGTCATCCGCGAAGCCTGCTTGGAAACCACGGGAACCAGTTCGATGGCTTGGGGTCTGGCGACGGGCGAAAACGCGGCCGCCCAGAGCAAAACGGCAAGCAGACGGTTACGGCACATCATAGTATCGGCTCGCGGGATCGGATGGGTTGAGTGAAGCGGAAGCCGTGGAGGCTCTGCCCTGCAAAATGGCGTAGATCGATGGGAGGATTGTCAGAGTAGCGAACGTCGAAACCAGCAGGCCGCCGATGACGGCCCTTCCGAGCGGAGCCGACTGCGCGCCTCCTTCGCCTCTTCCGATGGCCATCGGCAACATACCGAAAATCATGGCGGCCGCCGTCATCAGAATGGCGCGCAGGCGGCTCGCGGCGCCGTCGCGAGTAGCTTCGAGTATGGATCGGTTTTCGTGCCGGAAGCGCTCAGCGAACGAAACCAGCAGGATCGAGTTGGCGACTGCGATTCCGATCGCCATGATCGCGCCCATGAAGGATTGAATGTTCAGCGTGGTCCCAGTCAGCCGGAGCGCGAGCAGCACGCCGCAAAGCACGGCGGGGATCGTCAGAACAATGGCTAGAGATAAGCGAATCGATTGAAAGTTCGCGGCCAGCAGAAGAAAAATCGCGAGGACAGCCAGCAGCAGACCGGTTCGCAGTCCGGAAATGGTCTGTTCCAGGGCGGGAATTTGCCCGCGGAGGGTGACGCTGACGCCTCGCGGCGGCGCGCCCGCGCGAGCCAGAGCCGCGTTCAACTGAGGCGCGGCCTGCCCAAGCGTGACGCCGTGGACATTCGCGGTTAAGCTAACGACGCGCTGGCCGTTGTAGCGCTCAATGAGTCCGGGCATGGTTCCAAGCTTCAGTTGGGCAATATTGTTTAATTCCGTATCGGCGCGCCCGTCGCGCATGATCGGGAGCTCCCCGACATCGTCCACGCTCTGCATCCGGTATTGCGGAAGCTCCACCTGGATCTGGAATGCGTTGCCGGATTTCGGATCGCGCCAGTAGTTGGGTTGTGTGAAGCGGGATGACGAGGTGGCCGGCACGACAGAGCGGGCCACGTCCGCCATGGTCAATCCGAATTGTCCCGCGCGATCTCGATTGATGTCGATGTCCAGCGTCGGGTAGTTTAGATCCTGAGCGAACTGAAGATCGCGCAGGAAGGAAAGCGGCGCGAGTTGAGCTCGAACTTTCTGCGCATACCCATTCACCTCTTGCAAGTCGGTCCCGAGCACGGCGACTTCGATCGGCGTGGGGGACCCGAAGCTCATCACCTGGCCGACGATATCGCCGGCTTCAAAAGAAATTCGACAATCGGGAAGCTGAGTTCGAAGGCTCTTCCGCAGGCGCTCCCGCAGATCTTCGCCTCGAGGAGCGTTCGGCTTCAGCGCGACTTGAATAATTGCCTCCTGAGGGCCGCTGGTGAACAGATGAATCAGATCGACGGGATAGCTGGACGGGATCAAGCCGACGAAGTCGCTCGTGATCTGAACATTGCCCTGGCCGGCTTCGCTCCGAATGACATCGAGCGCGCGCAGGACGATGCGCTCCGTTTCTTCCACCCGCGTTCCGGAGGGCGCGCGAAGGCGTATCCTGAACACCCCGGAGTTGGAATCGGGAAAGATCTCCGATCCGATTCCGGGCAACAAAACATAGATCAGACCTATGGAAGCGGCAAGATAGCCCAGCGCCACAGGCCAGCGCAGCCGCAGCACAAAACCCAGATAGCTTGAATACCGGGAGCGAAGCCAGTCGAAGAATCCTCTTCTCTCTTCGGCGCGGGTTTCTTTCAGCAGCCAGATCGAGAAGACGGGGACCAGACTGCTCGACAGCAGGTAAGAGGCGATCATCGAAAACGCGACGGCCAAAGCGAGCGGAACGAAAAGCTGGCGGCTCACGCCAACCATGAAGAAGGACGGAACGAATACGGCCAGGATGCACAGCATCGCCAGCAGGCGAGCGATCGCGGTCTGACGCGATGCTTCGAGCACGGCCCGCGCCTTCGAGACGCCCGGGCCCATCTGTGTGTGGATGTTCTCGATTGAGACGGTCGCTTCGTCGACGAGAACGCCGACCGCCAGCGCCAAGCCGCCCAGAGTCATGATGTTGATGGTTTGGCCCGTGCCCCACAGCAACACCACGGCGGCGAGCAGAGCAAAGGGGATGTTCATCACCACAATCAAGGCGCTTCGCCAGTCCCGCAGAAAGACGACCACCATCAATCCGGTGAGAAGCGCGCCCAGAAGCCCTTCCGTAACCAGATTGCGAATCGAGTTGGTCACCGTGGACGACTGGTCGAATTCCAACCGCACGTCGACATCCTCGGGCACGGCATTCTTGAATTTAGGAAGCGCCGTTTTTACGGCGTCGAGCACCGCTAGCGTCGATGCGTCCGAGCGCTTGGTTACCGGAATGTAAACGGTTCTCTTCCCATTGACGTGGGCGTAAGCGGTCACGATGTCCGTGCCGTTCTCGATCGTGCCGATATCGCGCAAATAGACGGTGGTGCCCGACACGGGGCGGATCGGCGTGCTCAGCAAGTCCGAAAGATTGCCTCCCAAAGCCGCATTGGTTCGCGCGATGCGGTCGATCGTCCCGGTATACATGCTGCCGGAAGGCATGACCAGGCTTGCTTTGCTCACCGCGGCGATCGCCTCATCGGGAGAGATGCGATACTGCTGCAACTTATCGGGATCGAGAGTGACCACGATGGTTCTCTGATTTCCGCCAAAGGGCGGAGGCGCGGACACGCCGGGGAGCGTTGCAAACAGCGGCCGCACGCGATTCAGCGCGAAATCCTGCAGTTCCCCTTGTGTGCGCGTGTTGCTGCTGAACACAAGCTGCCCGACCGCGACGCTACCCGCATCGAAGCGCGTAACGAACGGCGGGACCGTTCCCGGAGGCATGAAGGCGCGCGCCCGGTCCACGTAGCCGATCGTCTCCGACATGGCCTGATTCATGTCCGTTCCCTCATGGAAGGTGAGCTTCATTAGCGTGGCGCCCTGGATGCTTTTGCTTTCCACATGGTCGATTCCCGTGATGTAAAGGAAGTGATACTCGTAGTAATACGTTAAGTAGCCTTCCATCTGGGCCGGGTCCATGCCCCCATACGGCTGCGCGACATAAATCGCCGGCTCGCCACCCTGCGGAAAGATGTCGATCGGCATGCGCCTTAGAGCCAGAGAGGCGCAGAGCGCGACTGAGATCAGCGCCACCACAATCGTGATCGGTCTGCTGAGAGCGGCTAATACGAGACGCATCGTCCTTTGCCTCCCGCCAAGCTACTGGCTTGCCTCCGTCACAAACGGCTGGATATCTCCCGCGGCGGCGGCGATTCCAAGCAACCCGCGCCAGACATTCAGGCGCGCAAGGGCATCGTCGATCTCGGCTTGCGTGAGAAGCCGTTGGGCCTCGGCGACCTCGTCAATATTTCCAAGCCCCGATTGATAGCGAGCCGACGCTTGATTGGTTGCCGCCTGAGCCGCCAAAACCTGAACCGGCGTGTTCGCCGCAATCCTTCGCGCGCCTTGAAGCGTGGCGACAGCCGTGTTCCACCGTGCCCGCAAGTCAACTGCGATCTGCCGATATCGAGCCGTCTCAGCGCGGATGGTCGCGGATTGCGCGGCCTCGCGCGCTCTGATGGAAGCGAAATCCATCACCGGAAATGTAACGGTAAAGCCCGTTGCGTAGTCCTGGACGCTCGGGGCAAGACCATTCGCGCCGCCCAGCCGCCCTCCATTTAACTCCGCTCCGGTCCCTCGCGCATACGCCGAAGCCTGTGCGAAGAAGCGGGGAAAATAGGAGCGTTCCAGGATCTTGAGTTCCGCCTTCAATTGATCGATGGCCGCATTCTGCTCCTTGGCGATCGGGTTCCTCGCCGGATCGAGCGGCGCCACGGCTTGCTCGGCGGGTAATTGCAGCATTCGAGGAGCGGTAATCGAAATCTGGGCCGGGTCGATGCCGGTGAATTGAGAAAGATTGACGCGCGCAATATCGGCTGCCTGCTGCGCCTGAATGAGCTCGGTTCGCGCCGCGGCAAGCTCCGCTTCCGCGCGCGACTGGTCCGCCCCGGGACGCAACTGCGCGTTCACCTGAGCGGTGGTCGTTCGTAAAATCACATCGGCGCGATCCACTCCGGCTTGAGCGGCGCGAATCGTTTCTTGAGCGGCCAGCAGCGTCACGAACGAGTCGGCCGCCTCAACCGCCACGTCATATTGTGTCCGCGCTACCGTCGCAGCGGCATGGGTTTGCGCGGCTGTGGCGGCGGAAACTCCCGCCTGCCGAAGTCCAAAATCGAACGGCTCCCATGTGACCAGGGTTCCCACCGCGCTGCCCCAGGCGGTTCCGAAATTATTGCTTCCAATCACGGGACCGGAGATGGACGGAATCACATTTTGAGGGAACAACAATCCGAACACATTGTTTCGCGTGCTCCGGTTCACTTGAGCGAGCGTATCCACGCGGGGCAGATACGCGGTGCGGGCGAGGCGGATTCCAGCCGCCGCCGCATCCATCTGTTCTTGAGAGATGCGAATCGAAGGATAGTTTTGTAGCGCCGCATTCACCGCTTGCGCCACGTTCAACCCGGCGGCGGGAGTAGCGGCCTGCTGCTGGGCGAGAAGAATCGTGGACACGACAGCACCCAACGTCAGCGAGCGGCTAATGCGCGGCATCTAATCGGACGGTTCGAGGCGGATAAACCTCCCCAGTAAACTTATACGCCAGAACCGGCTTAGCCGCGCCTTAAGAGTTCCTGAAGAGTTTCTGAAGAATCGTTCAGGTTCGATCGGCGCCGGACATAACCTGAACGCGCGGCGCCGCAGATACCAGCGCGAACAAAGGAAGAACTACCCGGAAAATGCACCCGCCGCCGGGCGGACAATCCAACTCCAATCGGCCGCCATGCGCCTCCGTGCCCCATTTCGCGAGCGCGAGCCCGAGGCCCGCGCCGCCTTCCTCGCGCGAACGCGCTTCGTCGATGCGGTAAAAACGGTCGAACACTCTCACTCTGTGCTCGAGCGGGATTCCCGGACCGCTGTCTTCCACCTCCACCGCGACAGTCGTACGATCCCGGGAGAGCACGCGAACGCGAATCGTCTCACCTTGCGGCGAGTGCTTGATCGCATTGTCCAGAAGATTAATGAGCACTTGCCGGAGAATAATCCGGTCGGCTTGAACCTGCGCCGAAGTGTCCCCGTCCACGGAGAGACGCTGATTTTTTTCTTCCGCCAAAACATCCAGTAGAGAAGTCGCCTCGCGAACGAAAGGCAACAGCGAAATCGGCTCCTTGTCCAGCCGAATCTGGCCGGCGTCCGCGCGGGCAATTGTGAGGAGGCTGTCCACCAGCCTGCCCAGCCGGCCCGATTCCTCAAGCATGCTCCCAATGACTTCGCGATAACGCGTTCCCAGGCTCTCCGATTGAAGTCCGACCTCGCCGACGCTGCGAATCGCCGTGAGAGGCGTTCGCAACTCATGCGCGGCGTCGGACGTAAATCTGCGCAGTTGATCGAAGGAGCGTTCCAGGCGGGCGAGCGTCTCGTTGAAGGCTTGCGCGAGGCGCCCCAGTTCATCGTCCTGGTTCTCGACCTCTACGCGGGCATGCAATCGTTCGGCGTTAATCTCATGCGCGCGGCGGGCCATGCGTTCGATCGGACTCAGCGCGCGCCGGGCGAGGAAATAGCCCGCTACGCCGGCGGCGCCCAGCGCCAACGGGAGGCCGGCGATCAGGCCCAGAACGGCTTCCCAAAAGCTCCGCCACAGCGAAGCTTCGTCGAATCCCAGCCGGATCAGCGTTGGATGTCCCTCGATCGTGTGGCGCTTGCTGATTAATCGGACGCGTGTTCCATCCGCCAGCCGCACGGAACGCTGCGAATACGAAACGGCGCCTTCCCCCTGCTGGGGCGCGTCGCCGAGGGCGCGATTTCCTAGAAGTTCGTTGCGGTAGAGGACGTTCCCGTCGTTCGACCATACCTCCATCAGCCGTTCCTGCATCTGGGGCGGGTAAGGATGATCGTGATAATCGTTACGAAGAAGCAGCTTGCCGGAAGCGTCGAAGGTAAGAAAACCCTCCACCGTCTCCAGATCTTCGACCGCCAGCCGATCGAGCTGAGTTCGCAAGCGAAAGAACATCAGCGCGGATGTGCTTCCGCCGTAGATCAACAGCACCCCGGCAAGCACCGCCACATACCACAACGTCAACCGTGTTCGAACGTTTCGCGGCGTCATGAATCCTCCACCTTTAACACGAATCCGACTCCGCGAACGGTGTGCACCAGCTTCACCGGTTGTCCGTCGTCCACCTTTCGCCGTAGCCGAGCTATGTGAACGTCGATGACGTTATCCAAAGTAGTATGCCGCGCAGGTTCCTTCCATATCTCCCGCGCCAGCGTATCCCTGGAGACCACTTGGCCGCGATGCGCTAATAAATATTCCAGCAGCTCGAATTCCCGCGCGGTCAGGTCCAGAACGGAGCTTCCGCGCGTTACGATTCGCGTCAGGCGGTTCATGGCGAGATCTTGAAGCCGAAGCTCCGTCGCGGGCTCCCCCGTGCGCCGCAACAGCGCACGAATGCGCGCCAATAGTTCCGGGAACGCGAATGGCTTCACCAGGTAATCGTCGGCGCCCGCGTCGAGGCCGGCTACGCGGTCTTCGACGGCGTCTTTCGCCGTCAACATGAGCACGGGAATCCGAACGCCGTTTTTTCGCATGGCTCCGAGCACTTCAATACCGTTCCGCCCGGGAAGCATCACGTCCAAGACAGCTAAATCGAAGGGCTGCGAGCTTGCCAGAAAAAAGCCGTCCTCTCCCGTGCGCGCCAGCGCGACGGAGTACGATTCCCGCTCCAGACCCTCCTGAAGCGCCTGCGCAATTTTGGGCTCATCTTCCACAACCAAGATTCGCAATTTTGTATTCCTGTTCGATGTTTACCACGCCGTGGCGCGTGATATGGTGGCAGAGTGAACGCGAGTATCGTTCTCGCGCTGGTCTTTGCCGCGACAAGCGTGTTGGCCGCCGAAGACGCCTCTCATTTTGCATCCTTCGACGGAATCAAAATTCATTACGAAAGCTATGGTTCTGGAGACGAAGCTCTGGTATTCATTCACGGCTGGACCTGCGATCTCACCTTTTGGCGCGGCCAGGCGCCTGTCTATGAAAATCACCGTTCGCTCCTGATCGATCTTCCGGGACACGGAGAGAGCGACAAGCCGAGAATCGCGTACCCGTCGGAGCTCTTCGCGGGAGCCATCGAGGCCGTTATGAACGACGCGCAGGTGGACCGCGCCGTTTTAATCGGCCACAGCTTGGGCGGGGGAATCGCTTACACGTTCCTGCGGCTGTTTCCCGAGCAGGTAAAATCGATGGTCATTGTCGACGATATTGTCGCGCGGCCTGCGCCCACCAGCGCGACCAAAGCAACTCTGGCGCGCTACCAGCGGCGGGCGCGTGGTTTAAGCGGCCCCGCGGGCGAGCGGAATTTTATCCGGCAGGTCAACGCCATGTTCTCGGATCGCACTCCTCCCGAGATGCGCGACGAGATCCGAACCAAGATGCTCGCGACTCCGGAGTACGTTCGCGTGGCCGCCGTCACCAGCCTTTCGAAGCTCAAGCTGCCCGCTTCGGCGGAATCGTTCGCAATACCGGTGTTGGCGGTTGTTTCCAGTTACAGCCAGGCTGCAGTGCGCGCCCTGATGCGTCCGATTTTCCCGAACCTTCAAATAGAGAAATGGGATAAATACGGACACTTTCTGATGATGGAGGACCCTGAGCGGTTCAATCGCAGCGTGGAGAATTTTCTCGCGGCAAATCCGTAGCGGCGGCTTACTTACTCCGCCGCACGGCCACCAGCAGATTGGAATCGCCTGCGTGCCGGTATCCGATCGCGAAATCCAGCGCTTGAACATCCTTTTGCGAGGCGAAGGCGTCTTTCAAATCGTCCTGCCGCCAATTTTTGAACAGCGCGATCGGATCGGAATATTTCCCGTAGAGCCGCACATCCCAGGAGGCCTGGTCGAAGTAGCGATAGGGAATCCCCGAGTCGTCTTCGACGGCCAATAAGCTCTTGGACAAAATCAAATTTCGGATGTTCGAAAAATAGGTCTTGTGCATCAGGTAGGAAGCGGACTTAATCAGCGTTACCGGGGCGGGGAGGTCACTCAGATATTTCACGGTTCCAGGCTTGTGAGTGAGCCGTGAATTTTGCAGATTGCAGGCGAAATAGAGCAGTGTGCGCGACCCATGGCGAGGATCGCTGAACCGGATGGCTATTCCATCGGTCTCAGTTTTGACCTGATTCCCGCTTGGGTTCTTCGCGACGAGCGCGCCGGAAGAAGAGATCGCAACTGGCGTCGCATCTTCGATCGAATAACCCGACCGGGCAATCAGAAACATCAACAGAGGAAGCACTCCGTTCACGCTGCCTTCCTTGAAGTTGCCTCCCATTTCCTTGGTGCGGAAAAATCCGTTGGCGACCACCGAGCTCAGGTCTCCGCGAAGCTCGCTGAAATAATCGGCCGTGTAATCCGCCGCTTGCGTAGGCAGACACCCGACTGGCTCCAGCCCGACGATCACGTACTGGCGGGCATCCGGAAAAAAGGCGAGCAGGTTGGCGGCGTCCGGGCCGCCGAAGGGGTAAAAAGCCACATTGCCGCCCGGCAGATTCCCAAGCGCTCGTCCGCGCCAGCCGTCGATCCGGCTCAGATATCGTCTTTGAAGATTGCGCCAATCGGAAGCGGAGATCTTGGAATATTCGCCCCACACCTTTCCCTGATCCGGAGCTAAGGAGTTAGTGTAGACGGCGCTGTCCAAGCCGGAGACAAATTGGGCTGTCGCTGGCCACTGCCCTCCGATCGGTTGTACGCCGCACGTCGCGGACGGCCCGGAAGGCGCGGCGGAGACGACGAGCGCTCCGGCCAGCGCCGCCCCAATCGCGTATCGAGACATGAAATGTAATTTTACCAGTTTGCTCGAAAAAGCCTTTTTCCGGATAAGAGGCCGCAATATCGTGACCGCGCGCCGGATTGGTATCGGACTTGCCATCAGCCTCTCAAGTATGCTCGCCCTCGCAGCCTTGGCCTTTGCCGTTCCCCTGCATTTTGAGGAAAATCGCGGTCAATGGAGCCCACGTGTTCGCTTTGAGGCTGTGACGCCTCGCTACACTCTGGAGCTTTCCGACACAGCTATCGCCATGAACTTCCGCGGCGGCTCGCTGCGGCTGAGTCTTCCGAGCGCCACACCCGAAGGAGCAGAGGAGCTTCCGGGGAAATCGAATTACTATTTCGGCACCGACCGGTCGCGCTGGCGAACCGGAATTTCGAATTTCGCTCGCGTGCGCTACGGGAACGTGTTTCGGGGCGTGGACCTCGCCGTCTACGGACACGCCGGCGAGATCGAATACGATTGGATCGTCACGCCGGGGGCCGATCCGCGCGCGATCCGCTTCTCCTTCACGGGCGCGGCCGGGATGCGAATCGATTCCGGCGGCGACCTCGTGATCGATACGGACGCGGGCGAAATCCGGCACACGCGTCCGCGCATTCTTCAGGCCGATCGCCCGATTCCGGGGAACTTCGTGCTGCGCGGTAGTGAGGTTCAATTTGAAATCGAGGATTACGACCGCTCGAAGCCTTTGATCATAGACCCGGTCCTGGTAGTGAACACGTCTTTCGGTGGACATGGTATTGACTACGATTTTCCAGGGCTACATACGCGGACTGACGACACGGGAACCGGCATTGCCGTGGATTCCGGCGGAAATATCTACGTCACGGGCACCACATTCTCAACCGACTTTCCCCTGGTGAATTCCCTGCAAACCCCACCGTCTCAACCCTGCTACGGAAACTGCGAATTCAGTTCGGTTTTCGTGACGAAGCTGACCCCGGACGGGGCCACCCTTCTTTATTCGACTTACATTGGGGCGCCCTCCGCTCCCATTGGTGTCGCGGGTTTTGCACCGCTGATATCCGGATCCATTGCCGTGGATGCCGGCGGTACGGCCTATGTCACCGGGTCCACTTCGGGCGTGAACTTTCCCGGTGTGACCGCGACCGCGGGCGGCACGGACGCTTTCCTGTTGAGGCTCGATTCGAAAGGAGCTTTTCTCGGCACTCTCCTATTCGGAGGCAGCGACGATGACATGGGAATTTCGCTGGTGCTCGGCCCCGACGGGTTCGTGTATTTGGCGGGAGCGACGAAATCGGCCGATTTTCGAGCAACGCCGGGCGGCTATCATGCGCCGGCTCTCAGCCCGAGCAACGTCTTCGTAGCAAAGGTCAGCTTCAAGTCGTTCTTCGGTCCAACTAACGGCGCTGTCATTTATTCGGACGTGCTCGGGCCGGGAGTTTACACGCTTTTCCCCAGGACTGCCGTCGCGGTGGCGGCAGATGCCGGCGGCAACGCTTATGTCGCGGCGGCCACGACCTCCGGGAGTTGGCAAACGACGCCAAGCGCGATGCAGACGTCGTGCGCGGGGGCAGCCTGCTCGGATTTAGTGCTGGCAAAACTCGACCCCCTCGGCCAGAGATTGATCTACTCCACTTATCTGGGCGGATCGCAGCAGGAGAACCTGGGCGGAATGGCCGTCGACGCTTCTGGCAGCGCATACATCGCCGGATCGTCGAACTCCACGGATTTTCCCGTCACGACGGGAGCATTGGAAACCGCCGATCCAGCCACGGCGGGTGAATACGCCGGATTTGTCGCCAAGTTCGTCCCGGATGGAAGCAAATTGGAATACGGAACTTATCTCGATGGCACGATACCGCACGCCATCGTGGTGGACGCTTCGCGCAATGTATACGTCGGAGGGGACGGGGGATCTCTCCCCCTACGCTATGCTTTTCAATTTACGCAGACGAGCCGCTACTGCGCCTCGTTTACGGTGTCCGGCACGGCAACTCCTTCCTCCGTGTACGCCTGCCCAAGCGCGGGATCGCTAACTGAATTGAATCCCAGCGGGAGCGATGTGGTCTGGTCTACATATCTTGGTTCTGGAGAGGTCTTTGCCCTGGCGCTGGATTCCGCAAGCGACGTTTACGCAACCGGGACCAGCATCGCAGTGGCGTCGCCCGGCGTCCCAATCCACTCCGTCGGCGTGGTGAAAATTGGGCCGGGCGCGTCGGTCTTGGACGTGCCGGCGAACGCACTGGTAAACGCCGCTTCCCAGGCTCCCGGCTTGCCTTTTCCCGGCGGGCTGGCGAGCGTCTACGTGCGCGGAGTCGATGTTTCGACGACGATGACCGGCGCCGGCTCGCCTGTTCCACCGCAATTGGCAGGCGTCTCGATCATGGTCGATGGCGTGCCGGCTCCGATCCTCACGATTGCGCCGCTGGCATCCGGTATGGAGCGGATCGATTTTCAGGTTCCCTTCGAGGCGAAGTCTAATACCGTTGAGATACGTTATCGAGGATCTTCGGTCTTCGGGTTTCCACAAAGGACCCCGCCCGGCATCTTCATTTTGGGTGATGGCACGCCGGCGATCGAGCACGTCTCCGACTACAGTCTGGTGACGCCCGCCAACCCGGCGCATCCCGGCGAAACAATCGTCATATATGCGACGGGCTTGGGCCCAGTCTCGCCAGCAGTGCCGTCCGGAATGGCGCCGGCCGGTCCCGCGGCGCTCGGGCTCTGCGCCAACGGCTTTGGGATCGACGGCTCTTCGCCGCCGTATTCGTTTGGGACGATTTTATATGCGGGATTGACGCCCGGCTTCGTGGGGCTTTATCAGTTCAACGTTCGGCTTCGGCCCGATTTGGCGCCAGGCACGCAGCATCTCTTGATCAACACGAACAATTGCGATGGGTTCCCGCTGCTGGGCAATGCGGTACCTTTTCAAAGCAATTCGGTACCACTGCCGGTACAATAGCGCGAGTATTAATATGCGTGCGCCGAGCGATTGTAGAACGGGTCCGCCCCCGCCTCAATCGCGCCGGTCGGTAGGAACTTGATCAGCACCGGCGCGGCCCCGTTGGAATAGCGGGACATGAAGCTCACATGGTGGCCGCGCTGGGCAAGTTCGGCCGCCACGGCTTGAGAAATGCGTTCATCGAGCATCAGATCGCCGATGCTCCAAGCGTGATTATCGAAGCTCGAAACCAGATGCCGCGTTTGGAAGCGCGGAGCTTCAATCGCGTTCTGCGCGTTCATATTGAAATCGAGAGCCGCCATCAGAATTTGCGTCAATGCCTGATCCTGATTGTCGCCGCCCGGCGTCGAAAGCGCCGCGATCGGCTTGCCGTCGGAAGCCCGCGTCACGATGGTCGGGCTCAGCGTCACGCGCGGCCGCTTGCCGCCCGCGAGCTCGTTGGGATTGCCCGGCACCAGCACGAACTGCTGCGCGCGCTCGGTCAACGGAATTCCCGTGTCGCCCGCGATCACGCTGGGAAGCCACGCGCCCGAGGGGGTGGCTGAAAAAACGATCCCGTCGGCGTCGATCGCGTCCACGCAAGTCGTGTCCTTGGCGATCAGAGCGTCGTCGATCTTTATATGAGCCAACTCCGCCTTCACCGGATGCATCCCGACTTTCCCGTTCAAAGCACCGGGCTCGAACTCCATCGAAGCGCGGCTGCCGATCAGCTTTCGCCGCTCCGCCGCGTACTCTTTGCTAATCAAAAGCTGCGTGGGAAGGTGGTTGAACTTGGGATCGCCGTAGTAGGTGTCGCGATCGGCGTAGGCCAGCTTCATCGCCTCCACGGCGCGATGGATGTAATCGGCGGAATTGAACTGTGGATGATTATCGTAACCGTCCAGGATATTCAGAATTTCGAGCATCGCCGGGCCCTGGCTCCAGAATCCGGGCTTGTAAACCTGATATCCGTGATAGGTGGTTGAAACCGGCTCCTCGGGCGTCAGCTTGAACGCCGCCATGTCCTGATAGCGAAGCAGACCGCCGTTGGCTTTGCTGAAGGCGTCGATCTTGCGCGCGATCTCGCCGCGATAGAAATAATCCCGCACGGCGTCGATGGCCGCCACGCGGCTCGCGCCTCCCGCCAGCGCTTTCTTTTCCACTTCGGCCATGGCGCGCAGCGTGCGCGCCGTATCGGGTTGCCGGAAAATCTCGCCCACCTGCGGAACCCGGCCATTCGGGAGGAAATGCGCCTTCGACGTGGGCCAAAGCTCGAAGAACCGGCGGCTATTGGCGATGACGGTGACGCGCAGTTCGTCGATGGCATAGCCGTCGGCGTCCTCAATCGCGGAAGCGATCGCTTCCTGGAAGGACTTGGTTCCGAAATCGCGCAACGCAACCAAGCCCGCATCCATCATGCCCGGCACCAGCGCGGGCAGAATTCCCGCCACCGGAATAATTCCTTTCAGGCCGCCCGGCTCGCGCTCCATCATCTCCGCTTCGCCTGGGCCGAGCTTGTGATTGCGGAAGAAATCCGCCGTGGCGAGCTTCGGCATCGTTCCGACGCCCGCGATCGCGTACACTCTGCCGGCCTTGGTCCGGATCAGGATCGGCGCCTCGCCGCCGAGGCCGAAATGAGAAAGCTCGGTGACCGAGGCCGCCCACATCGCGGCGACCCCCACATCCACCGCGTTGCCCCCGCGATAATACATCCGCATGCCGGCTTCGGTCGCGTACTCGCTGCCGGCGGCGACGGCGCCGTGCGGACCGCGCACCGCCTGCCGGATCGGATGCTCCGTAAGCTGCCGTTGAGCCGGGGCAATGCTCGCGCACAGGATCGTCAGAAGAACTGTTTTTGTGGTTGTCATGAGGCGCCGTCTCGCTCCTCAATTATAATAGTTTTGCTTAACGATTCATGAGCGAACTGGCAGATTTGTTGGAACGATTCCGCCGCGGTGCGGAGCTTTTGGCCGTTGCCACCACCGGCGCGGCCGGCACGGAGCTGGATTTCAAACCGGCGCCGGAAAAATGGTGCGTGCGGCAGGTCGTTTGCCATCTGGCCGATTTCGAGGCCGTGAGCGTAATGCGTCTGCGGCAGGTTTTGGCCGAAGCGAATCCCGTTCTTCAAGCCTTCAACGGCGAACTATGGGCCGAGCGTCTCGACTACGGGAAGCGAAAGATCTCGCACACGCTGGAGACTTTCCGGCAGCTCCGCACCGAGAATTACGAACTCCTGAAGGATTTACCGGAGGAAGCGTGGTCGCGTTCCGGAAGGCATACCGAGGACGGAGTGCGAACCGTGCGCGAGTTGGTGAGAGGCTCGGCCGAGCACGTCGAGGAACACGTGAAGCAGATTCAAACGGTCCGCGCAGCTTATCGTGAGCATAAGTCCAAGCAGGCCGCTGGCTAACGACAGCCCACCCTGGGCTGATGCTGAGAGACGCAATCGTGGCGGTGCTCATGCCGCAAGAGCGCGCTACGCGCATCGTCGCAGTTCTTGAGCGCTCTTTCTACGCGTTCCCAGGCTCGATTGAACTCCAGGCCCGGCTCAACCGGTAAAGCTTGTACAGCCTCACTCAAATTCAATGCCGTTTGGGTGTACGTTTCCACGAAAACGCGCCACTCCGGGCAGGCTTTGTTCTGGTTGTTCCCCGTGGGGACACGAATCGGAGTGGGGGCAATCGCGGACAGTGGCATCGACATCTACTTGATGATTGTTGGGAGCGTTCAGCCGTTACTCCGAATGGGTCGACCGCACGCGTCGGCGTGCGTTAAATACTTTTCGACAGGGAAACGTGGGCGCTTTAGGAAAAATCCGTTGCGACGCTCGCGGTTAGAGGACCTACGGAACCGCACTCTCAGGATAGACCGGCTCGATCCGAATCTCAAATCGATTTTTTCTATTTAACCCTTGACTTTGCGGCTAGTACGCTAGACGAGATAATACGTGGAGCGTAATAAGCTGAATGTCCGATCCGACCCTTCTTGTTTTGGCCAGTCTCGCCGATGGCGATAAGCACGGCTACGCCATGATGGACGATATTTAGGCGTTAGCGGGCGTCCGTTTGCATACGACTCATCGATCAATTGGGCGAACTTCAATTCCGGCGTCGCTGGGAACATTTACTTTGCGGGGCGGGAAACGGGATTGAGTGGTTCGGGCCCTCCGCCCGCGAACGTGGAAATTGTGTAGGGCCGGCCGAATGCCGGGCCAAGGCGATCGAAACCGAAATCAAGGCGCGAAATAGACGCGTTCCCCCGAACATTCCTCCGAACCTCCTCTAATAGTTTTCAGGGATCGTAGATCAGCATACTCCACTTGCTGCTGGAATTGG
The DNA here is from genome assembly GCA_036557165.1 of Bryobacteraceae bacterium. Lineage (GTDB taxonomy): Bacteria > Acidobacteriota > Terriglobia > Bryobacterales > Bryobacteraceae > Palsa-187. The sequence goes on along the minus strand of DATBIA010000012.1, from coordinate 131,105 downwards.
AAAACGCATCCGGGCGGACGTCTCCTACATGGTCACCTGAATCACCTGGCCGGGTTTCACTTTCATCAGGGCATCCCGAAGTCCGCGCATCAATGGACGAAGCGCTTCGGTTTCGTTGCTTTCCGCAACAAGCCGAGCCGCGTGTGGCTAATCCGCTGCTGGCATTTTAGGCCGGCATCTATCGTGACGAATACGTCGAAGCGCGCTGCCGCGAGCTGGAGGGGTTCCCCGTTCTTTTTCCCGCGCCAACCCATGCCGCGGATTGTCCGGACGTCGTGATTCGGGAGCTCCGACGCCACTTGAACGGGAATACACTCGTCAAGCAGCACGCGTTTTTGCAAGCAGCGCTTCCTTGGCCGCGTCGAGCGCGGCCAGCGCCCGCTTGCGGCTGACAGTCGGAAAATCGCTCAAGAAGTCCGCGAGAGGATGGCCGGCCTCCAGGTAGTCGATGAGGGTCTGAAACGCCACGCGCGTTCCCCGGAAAACGGGCGTTCCGCCGAGGATATCCCGGTCGCAGTGGACCGCTCCCGCGCTCCTCTTAGCTCGGCTCCTCATACGTCCGAATTATAGTCGATTGCGCCCTCATGCATGCTCTTCAGAGGCTCACGGCACTCGGCTACTCATCGTGTGTTCAGGCAAGCTGCGCTGAATCTCATGCAAAACAATCTCGGCTCTACGCATGCGGCGCACTCATATACAGCCAACTTAGCTCTTGACTTTGCGGCTAGTACGTTAGACGATATAATACGTGGAGCGTAATAAGCTAAATGTCCGATCCGACCCTTCTTGTTTTGGCCAGTCTCGCCGATGGCGATAAGCACGGCTACGCCATGATGGAGGATATTCAGGCCTTTGCGGGCGCCCGCCTAGGGCCTGGAACCCTATACGGCGCCATCGCGCGTCTGGAGGAGCGCGGCTGGATCCGAGCCCTGGATTCGGACGACCGCCGCCGGCCTTACCGCCTCACGGCCGAGGGCCGGCGACATCTGCACGAGCAACTGGCGGGGCTGCAGCAGATTGTCAAGACCGGTTTACGGAGGCTTGAACAGGAGTGAAACGCTTAGTCCATTTCGTGGCGGCACTCTATCCGGCCGCATGGCGCAAACGCTATGGAGCGGAGTTTGCGGCTCTGTTGGAGGATGCGGCGCCGAGATGGACGGACGTGTTCGATATTTTGTGGGAGGGATCCATGGCGCGGATGGCACAGTCGAAAATGATCGGAATTTGCATTCTGGCGGGCGTTGCCGGTGCTCTTGCGGCGGCGCATCTTACGCCGAAGCGGTGGGTCTCTCAGGCAACATTGGTTGTGCAGGCGCAGGACGGAGGCGCGGTTCGGGAGTATGTGGCGGAATTCTCCCGGGGCGTGCTCGATAGTTCCGCTCTCGCCGAGATCGCTCGCGACCGCAGGCTCTACGGGCGTGACGTCGCCGGGTCCGCGATGGAAGATACGGTCAAGCGGATGCGGAGAAATATTGCTCTTCGTCAGAATGGGCAAAACGGGCTTAGCATCGAGTTCGCCTATCCGGATCCGAAAGTGGCGCAGAGCGTCGTGGGCGACATTATGGCGCGAATGATGGAAGCAAATCTGAGGCTCGCCGAGGATCGAGTCGAAAAGCTCGGACTTCAAGCCGCCATCGCCGCGAGCTATCGCGTCACCGTTACCGAGGCGCCAAGTCTTCCCAGGACGCCCGCCGGACCGGGCCGCCTGACGTTTGTGAGCTTTGGACTTACGGGAGGGGCGCTCGGAAGTATTTTCGCTTGGGCGATGCGGAGGCTCCAAGTTATAGTGAGTGCGTGACGCTGCCGCTGTTCGATCCGCCGCCGTCTTTCGATCGCGCGGCGCTGGCCCGGCGCTTACAAAAGCTAGCGCGCGAAGGCGTCTGGATCGGAACGAGTTCCTGGAAATACGAAGGCTGGCTGGACCAAATCTACGCGCGCGAGCGGTACTTGGTGCGCGGCCGGTTTTCTCAAAAGAGGTTTCAGTCGGAGTGCCTGAAGGAGTACGCTGAGACCTTTCCGGTGGTCTGCGGCTTTGTGCTCGCTGTAATTTGGCCTCCCGAAAGCGACTCCAGAATGTACACCTGATTTCCGGCGAGCTCGAAGCCCGATACAAGAGTGTAGACATCCGCCGACGGGATGTACTTCAGCAGCATGGCGTACGGATAAAGCGGCCGGGGCATGGTCTCGAATCTCGATGCCCGCGTCAGGACCTTTCCCGAAGGCAGCTTCAGGACGCCACCAGGCCGCTCCACGTCGACGCGGTCGCCTGGGAGGACCGACTTGGACGAACGGTTCAATACAATCTGGCTCAACTTCAGAGAAAACTCCGTGTAGAGCGTGGTCTGATCGTTGGAGAGATACGTGCGGATTTTGCTCACCGATCCGACGACGACCACGTCCGCCAATTCGATCGGAATCCGGTTGAGACGCTGAAACGACGCTGGGTAGTTTAGGCTGGCCCCAGTGCTCTGGTCCGACAGCGGCGGTTCGCCTGAGCGGCCGTTATAGAGCGCGTTCCTGACGAATCGCAGGCCGGAGTCCAGCGCGGTCGCGGCCGCCTGCGTGGATACGGCGCCCAGCGAGACCGCCCTCGCCAAGGGCGACTGATTGCATGGGCCGCAGGGCTTCGCGCCCGTTTGTCCGCTCGCGGTTGCGGCACATAGCAGGGCCAGGACCGTGCTGAAGTTGTTTAACCATCGCATAGACTCCGCGTCTCCTTTCAAGCCGTGGCGGCTGTGGCGACCGCAGCCGCGGGGCTGTTATAACCTCTCGCCCATGCCGCGCCAGCGAGCGATTTCGCAAAACACGCTTGATACGCCCCCATCATGTTCGCGTCCAGCACGTCGCGCCACTGGCAGGCCTGGCCTCGCCGGACGAAGTGGTCCTCCTCGGGCGTTACCTGAGAAAATTTCCAGGTCTTGATGTCCAGCTTGGTTTCGTGCTTCCGCATGAACTCAAACGAGCAGCGGTGGAGAATCCGGGGAAGATCCGCTCCACCGAGCCACGAAGGTCCGCGAGCAGGTCCTCAAACCTTATGTACAGAACCTTTAGGCCGTCCGGGTTTTCGATCCACTCGCATACATGGTCGAACCAACTGCCAAAGCGCACCTCTCCGCGGGTGAATTCGGCGAAGAACTGGTGAAACGTTCCACGGTACCCGTTGCGGCGCTGGTGATGGTAGGATGAGACCGCCACGTCGCGGCCGTCGCGAAGGACGTAAATGTACCGGCCGCATCCTTTCGGAACTTCGGCATAACACGCATGCGTCTTGACGACCTTCGGAGGCCCGCCCGCGTTTGCGCCTTGTGCGAGCCACGGCGCTGCGTCCACATCGCCCTCATCAAATCATCCAGGTACGGCGCGAATACGTTCAGGTGACTCACGTCCATGCTCCCGTCCGTCATCAGTTGGTAGAGAATCATCTGGACCCATGTCGTCCCGGACTTTGGATAGGTCACGATAAAGATGTCCTCGGGCCGAGCTTGGTAAGCCAGGTTGAATTGCGCATGCCTCAGCGCCTCGGCTGCGCCGGACAACAGACGCATCCCCCTCTGCGCGAGGAACAAACTCATGCTAATTCCCCTTTCAAGTATCCGAGCTTGCGGCGCCACAGTAGTGAGTTCCTTCCGTCGACAGCCGCTATCTCAGCGTGCAGCTCTCACCAGCAGGGGACTCATGTGAATACTGAAACACCCCGTTGTAGTAGTAGTTCGTGACGTAGTAATAGTAATCGCAATAGTAGTAATATGGCGGGTACGGCCCTTGCGTCCTGGCCTCGCGCCCGAGGATGATTCCGGCGAGAACCTCGGTCCATCCTGAGCAGCTTTGCGCGTTTGCGATCGAGGGGAGGGAGATGAGCGGCCCCAAAAGCGTCGAAAAGGAGCCCATCGCGAGTAGGATGCCGTTTAAGAGCCGACGCTTTATTCCGCGCAAAAAGCGACGTTTCATTGTCACTCCTCCTTCTTAATGATTTGTCTCCGGTCGCGTTTCGCTCCAAACAGGGTCCATTGACTCTCCTGGAGTGCTCTGGAAATTCCTGCTCTTACGCTCGAAAACCGAGAATAAACTTGAGCCGCCAAAAAATCAACTGTACCTTCGTACAGTGGGGTTCGATTATTCTCTTGGGGGCGCCTGAGGCGTGGAGACTTCGGTTTCGTTCGCCGCAACGTGGCCGGCTAGTTCCGTGCGGTTTGTTACTTCAAATTGCTGGAACAGGCGGCTCATATGCCACTTGACCGTGCGTTCCGTCACGCCTACAAGGCTTGCTATTTCGGAATTTCTAAGACCCTTGCAGACAAGACTCAAAATGACGCGTTCTTTTCGGGAAAGATGCATATCGCGTCGCACACAGCAGATTGCGTATTTTTCTTTATACACCAAACGTTAATTTGTGCAAGGTATAAATATGCGCGTATAAGAGGGCGACATAAAAGGGACCTCGCGTCAGGTACGGCGTCGGCGGGGTGAGCGTCAGTAGCCAGCGGTCTTCAGACCGAAGGTTTTGAAGCGGCGAGAGGCTCGTGGCCGCGCTCGGACGTCCCACCAGAATCACGATCCCAACCGGCGGCGCTCCACGTTCGACGCGCCGAGCTTCCACAGTGCTTTCGCATGCCGAACTTCACGGCAACCAGCGCGCAAGCCGCGGTCGAATTTTAAGTCTCCGGGAACGATCACCCAATCGGGTTTGTATTCGAGCAGCGGCGCCTCGAATCGCGCCATTACTTGCGCCGTCTGCTGAGCGTGGCTTCCGGAAACAACCTCGATATTCACGCCGGGCGCGGGCATCCCCAATTCGCGGAAGAAAACGTCCGACATAGCGTCGTCGTAATGCTGGCCGGTGTGAACCAGAACTTGATCGAACTGGCGCGACATCGCCCGCATCAGCGGCGCGATCTTCATGAAGTTCGGCCGTGCGCGGACTAAACGCAGAATGCGCCTAGCCATCGGCTAATGAGTCCTGAACCGCCACGAAGAGATCCCTCGGAGCCATCGTCGAAACCGTCCACCTAACATCATTAATCCATCTGGGGTTCTATCCGCCGCCAGCCGCCTTGAAGTCACTGTGGTCTGGTGACAGCATGAAATTACTCGGCAAGAGCAACGGGGGATCGCTATAAGTGACGCGGTGTCCATCGGGGCGCCAAGCAGCTAAGCGCTCGCTGGAACGTTTTCCAGTCCTTCATTCGCTTCCCGGCTTTTATAGACAAGTCCTCCGACGACTGCCGCGGGTACGCTCAATAAAGCGGTGGCCACCCACTGCAATCGCGAAGCGTGCCCTCCGACCGGCGACAGCATTGCCAAGATCGTCAGACCCGCCTGAATTATCCCCATCGCCGCCGCGTGCCGGACGGGTAGCCGGCGCGAAACGAGAGCCGTTACGTAACCACCTCCGGCCACGCACACAAACCCATAGGTAAACGTCAGCGCCCTCACCCATGGATTCGACGAGAGCGCCTCCGCGCCGGGGAGCGCCACGGGGAAAGCCCGGAGCAGTAGAGGATTGAGCGCAGCCTCAATGGCGAAGGATGCCGCCGTGAGCGCCGCGATGCCGGCCAGAACCGAAAGAACGCTGCGGATCATAGCAGTAGTCTAACCCGGCGACGTCAGATTGGCTTGATCTTTCTTGCTCTTTGATGCCGGTCGCTCAACGAAGTTGTGGACGGCCGGAAACCCGAGAACCGCCTGCCCTTCGATTTCCGCGGCATTTGCCTTGACTTTTGCCAGATCCCGATCCATACTTAGTGTGCTTACTGAGTCATCTATGTATGTCTAAACAAGATGCGCTACAGGGGTCCCTGCCGCTCCTGGTCCTCAAGATTCTCGACCGGCGCGGCCCGCTTCATGGCTACGGGATCACAGCTCAAATCGAGGCCATTTCGGACGCGCTGCGCGTCGAAGAGGGCTCGCTTTATCCAGCGCTTCACCGCCTGGAGGAGACCGGCTGCGTCCGCGCCAAATGGATGACAACGGAAAACAAACGCCGGGCTCGTATATACGACATTACGCCGGCCGGCCGGAAACGACTTCACCAGGAAGAAGAGCGGTGGACATCGGTTGCCGACGCCATCGGACAGGTTCTACGGGAGGCTTGAGCTATGTCGTGGTTTTCACGCATCGTCAATGCAGTACGCCCCGGACGCGCCGCCTCCGACCTTGCAGACGAACTTCAGTTTCATCTCGATGAACGGGCCGCGGACTTGGTGCGCGACGGGCTGCCCCGCGCCGAGGCCGAGCGTCTCGCGCGACGGCAACTCGGCAATCCGCTCCGGCTCCGTGAATTCAGCCGGGAAGTGAAGTCCGCCGTTTGGCTGGAGTCGCTACTCCAGGACTTCCGTTTCGGTCTGCGCATGATCTCGAAATACCGGAAAGCAACTCTGGCCGCCATTGCGTCCCTGGCTCTCGCCGCCGGCGCATGCACGACCGCGTTCGCGTTGGTCGATGCGCTCATCTTCCGGCCGCTCCCGGTAGCCGCCCCCTATGAGCTCGTCGATCTAGCGCGGCTGCTTCCGGCGTTTTTCAGCCCTGAAAATCAGCCGCATGAATCGATGTCCTTCAGCTATGCGCAGTACCGGCTGCTCCGCGATGCCGCCGGAGATCAAGCGGACCTTTTTGCAGCGATTCCCGGCTTGCAATTATCTCTGTCGGACGATTCCGGCCAATTCAGCGAGAATGTTCGCGTGGAAGCCATCTCCGGGGAGGGGTTTCGCGTTCTCGGCGTCCGGCCGGCTTTGGGCAGGCTCATTCAGGCGGAAGACGATTCTCCGGCCAATCCCAACTCCATCGCGGTCATCAGCTACGGTTACTGGAAGCGCCGCTTCGGCGCTAGTCCAGCAGCGCTCGGAGCGCGCTTACGGATGGGACGCCAGGACTTCCAGATTGTCGGCGTCGCGGCGCCTTCGTTCTCGGGCATACAACCCGGGTATCTGGTGGATGTTTGGCTTCCCGTCCCGGCGGCGGAAAATCCTAGCAGTCTGGCCGACCCGGATAACGGCAGTATTCGCGTGTGGGGCCGCATCCGTCCCGAGGTGAATCGCCTTCAAGTACGCGATCGCCTTGAGGCAGCGCTCACTAATTTTCTTCGGGAGCGGGTTCGCGTCAATCCTCCTCGCAGTCTCCGCGGAGCTCAGGTCGAGCAATTCGTTAACGCTCCGCTGCTCGTGCGGGACGCCTCCAGCGGGGCCGACTCTCTCTTTCGTGTTCAGTTCCGCCGCCCTCTCTGGGTGCTTGCTTTGATCTGTGCGCTGGCGCTCTTGCTGGCATGCTCCAACATTGCGACTCTCACGCTGGCGCGGGCTTCGGCGCGCGACCCGGAAATGGCGTTGCGCATTTCTGTGGGCGCCCGCCGTTCCCGCCTAGTCCGGCAGATGCTTATCGAGAGCGCGCAGATCGCTACGGCCGCCTGGATTCTCTCGGTCGTTTTCGCCGCCTTCGTCGCGCCGGTTATCGCCGCCCGGCTCGGCTCCTCCGATTTCCCGGCATGGCTTGATGTGGCGCCCCATGCCAGAACGATCGGATTCGCACTGGCGCTCAGCCTCGCTAGCGGGATGCTCTTCGGCATCGTACCCGCGCTGCGCGCCTCGGCCGCTTCGCCCGAGACGACGCTCAAAGCGGGGGGAACGCGGCATTCCGGCGTCTCGGGACCGCTCCGCTGGATACTGGCGGCTGAAATCGGCTTTAGCGTGGCCGTGCTGTTCCTCTCCGGGCTGCTTCTGGTCTCTTTCCGAAGGCTGACCTCGGTGGACCTCGGCTTTACTTCACAGAACATCGTATTGTTCGAATTGGCTCCGCGACAGCCGGAAAAACTTCCGAATTCCGTTTCCGGCCTCCTCGAATTCGTGCGTCATATCCCCGGCGTGCAAGCCGCCGGCATTTCGCTTCAGCGCCCGATGGGAGGCGACGCGGTATGGATCCAGACGCCCTGGATCCGGTTGCCGGGCCGATCCAACGAAGCTGTCCGTCCCCGTGAAGTTCCGGTTTCCACCGGTTTCTTCGACACGATGCAGATCCGGTGGATCGCCGGCCGCGACTTCCTTCCCAAAGATCTAGCGGATAAATCTCCATCGGTGATTGTGAATCAAGCTTTCGTGGATGCCTTCTATCGCGGCCAGAACCCGGTCGGCCAGCGGTTCGAAAAGATAGGCGACGATCCCGAGCCGGTGAAGGAAGAAATCATAGGCGTCGTCGGCAACGCCCGTTGGAACAACTTGCGCGAGCCGGAGGAGCCATCTATTTACACCCCACTGCACAGCGCGGTTCTCGCAACCTTGGATATCCGCACCAACTCAAGCGCCGCGCCGCTAATTCCAGCCCTTCGTAAGCAGATCGCTGCCGCCGCACCCGATTTTACGGTGCGAGCAAGCATTCTGCTTCGGGACCAGATCGACAACACTTTACTCCGCGAGCGTCTGCTGGCGATCCTCGCGGGCTTCTTCTCCGTCGTCGCGCTGCTGTTGTCGGCAATCGGACTCTATGGCGCGATCAATTACTCCGCTCTCCGCCGCACTCGCGAAATCGGCATCAGGATCGCATTGGGCGCCCGCCGCGGAGCGATTGCCGGTTTGATCCTATCCGATACGCTTGCATTCGTTCTGATTGGGATAGGCGCTGGGATCGCGATTGGCCTGGGCTTGGGCCGGTATCTCGCTTCGCAGTTGTTCGCCGTCAGACCTACCGATTTCTGGAGCCTCACCGGGCCCATAATCTGCATTCTGTCGGTTGCCCTTGCCGCCGTGCTGCCACCCGCGCTGCGCGCCGCCGGGGCCGATCCGCTGATTGCGTTGAAGTACGAATAAGGGCTGTGGACCGGTGGTCTTGCGCGGCGATTGGTCCGGATTTACGGATCAAGCTAACGTGCCTAACCTCCGGCTGGCAGATACCAACTCAGTGAGTCGGAGGCCGCCACGAAGAATTCCTGGGGCGCTGGGGTCGTGTCGTCCGGCGATCTGGACTTGGTCCAATTTCCCGTCGGGCGATAGGACGCGTCGCAGTAGACCCACAGCTCGCCGCTACCCGCGACGGCGAGGATGGGGGTGGTGGAAACCGCTTCATACGTGTCGTTGTTCCATATGAAGGTCAGTTTGGTTCCGTCGATCGAGCCGGCTTTGACGAAACCCGGCCTTGCTACGGGCTCGGCTGAGAGGATATACGCGCCGCGGCCGGGAACATAGATCAATGCGTACTGGCCGGCGACCGGACCCTGTGGGCCGCTCGACGGCAGCGGCTCGCCATTGATCTTCATTGTCAATCCTTCCAAATGCAGGCGGCTGGGCGGAGTCGCGCTTCCAACTCCAGCAGCCGAATCGAGGGATGCCTCAACTCGATCCATCACCCGCCAGCCTTCGACTTCGAACAGTCCGATCTCGGCATAGCCGCCGGAGCCGACCAGTACTGTGCGCGACGCGGAGAGGGTTGGAACGGGCTTGCCGCCGTCCGCGTTGGGAAATCGGGCGGCGAACTGCGTCTCTACCGGCTTGGCCGTGACGGCCAGCGCCCCGCCGGGGCCGGTAATGCTCACCGCAAGCTCATACGCAAAGACCGCAAGGCCGTTTTGATCGCGGAAGATGCGGTAGAAGCTGTCGCCCGAGGCGCGCGACATTTGCACAGTCAGAGTTTGCTGGCCAGTAGGATGGCCGAATTCGGCGCTGATTTTGAGTTGGATGCCGTTGCTGAGCGCAACTGTGGATTCAGCCTGGGGGAAGCAGAATCGGGCGCAGACACACGCGCAGAGGACCAGCGAGGAGGCTTTCATGGCGCACCGGCTTAGCGAGGCGGAAGCCCCGCGCGGGCTTAAGCCCGCCTGCCAAAGAGATCGTTGCAGAGCTTGCGGTGTTCCAGCAGAAGTCTGGCATAGACGGGCTCGAACTGGCGGCGAGGAGAAAACAGCGGGCCCGGTGGGGCGTCTTCGATGGGCAGGCCGAGGCGTTCCAAAACATAGATTGCCGCGCCCCGGCTGGAGGCTTCGGGAATCGGCGGAAGAGAAAGAGGCCGGCCGAGTGCGTCGGCGACAATCTGGGCCCAGGCAGGCGATTGCACGAGCGCGCCGCCCGAAGCAACGATTTCCCGCGGAACCCCGAGCCGAGCCGCCATCGCCGCATAGAGTTCACGGAAGCACAGGGCCACGGATTCCAGCGCCGCGTGCGCGATGTGAAAAGGCTCGGTTGCGAGCGCAAGGCCCACGATCGCGGCGCGCAGATCGGAGCGCCAATACGGCGATCGCTCGCCCGCGAGAAACGGTAGGACCGTCAGTCCGTGACTGCCGGGCACCGCGCTATGGAGCCGCGCCTCGATATCGCGGGGCAATTGTAGCGTTCGGCTGAGCCACGCGAAGACGTCGCCGCCGTTGGAGAGCGCTCCGCCCATCAGCAGGCGTCCGCGATCGACGCGGTAGCACCACAAGCCTTCGGGAATGCCTCCGTCGAGCGAATCGACGAGGGATCGCATCGCGCCGGTGCTGCCGGCCATGAGCGAGAAATGGCCCGGCTCGGCGAACCCACTGCCCAGATGGTTCGCCGCGCCGTCGCCAATCGCGGGATACCAGGGGATGCCGTGAAAAGCCGGCCAGCGGTCGCGATATTCGGGGAGAAGCTCGCGCATCGGCTCATCGAGGTGATCCACTGCCGCGAGTTGGTCGCGCCGGATGGGCAGGGCCGCGAGCGTTTGATCGTCGTAATCGTTCCCGGCCTGATTCCATAGGCCCGTTGCAGAGAGCATTGAGACGGAGGCTCGCGCGCGACCGAACAGTTTTTCGAAGAAATATTCCGGGAAGCTGAGCCATCGACGGGTGGCGCGGAATTCGGGCGCGCGGTTTTGCTCCAGCCATAGAAGCTTCGCGGGCCAATAGCTCGAGTGGGGCGGGCAACCGGTGCGCTGGTGAGCGTCGGGCACTCGTGGGACTTCGCTTGCGCTTCGGGTATCGAGCAGATGCAGGATAGGAAGCGAAGGCTTGCCTTCTGCATCGACGCCGCAGAAGCTGTGCCAAAAGGCGCTGAATCCGACGGCGGCAACGCGAAGCCCGGCGCCGCGGGTCTCCGCATGGATTTGGGCGTGCAATTCGTCCAGGCATTCGACGGTCAACGATTCGAGCATACGCGGGTCGATTTCGGCGCCGCCATCGGACGTGGCGGCGATGGAATACGCGCGCCGCGCGCCGAGGTTCTTCACTTGGCGCGCCCGCGGGTCGAAGGCGAGCGCCCGCACCGAGGACGATCCCACATCGAGGCTTACAATGAAGCCATCCGGCCCTGCAACCGTGCTTGAAAAGGCGCTCAAAACGATTTCCCGTTATCGCATGCTCGCGCAGGGGGACCGCGCGATCGCGGCCGTTTCCGGCGGTCCGGATTCGATGTATCTACTCCGGGTGCTAAGCGAACTGGCGCCGCGCTTCGGAGCGAGGCTCGCCGGCGTGGCGCACCTTAATCATAAGCTTCGGGGCGCCGAGTCCGATAAGGATGAGCGATTCGTGGCGCAGGCCGCCGCGGGGTACGGCATCCCGTTTTATTGCGTGGAGGCGAGCATCCTGGGACAAGCGGGCAATCTGGAGCAGGCAGCGAGGCGGGCACGGCTCGATTTTTTTCATAAGTTGATTCATGAACGCGCGGTGGAGCGGATCGCCACCGGGCACACTTTAGACGATCAAGCGGAAACAGTTCTATTCCGTCTGCTGCGCGGGGCGGGGCCGACGGGCATGGCGGGGATTTTGCCCGTGACTCGTGAGGGATTGATCCGTCCATTGATTGAAACCGGCCGCGCGGAGATCGAGCGATATCTCGCGTCGAACGAGATCGAGTCGCGCGAGGACGCAAGCAACCGCGATCTGAAGTTTTCGCGCAATCGCATCCGGCACGGGCTCCTGCCGTTGCTCAAACGCGAGTGGAATCCGCGAGTCTCGCGCGCGCTGGCGCACGCGGCGGAGATTGCGCGCGAAGAAGAAGTTTGGTGGGAAGGCGAGATCGGGCGGATTGCAGATACGGTGTTGACGAGCGTAAACGGCGCCATTGAAACTCGGGCGGACAAAATTGCGGCGCTGCCGAAGGCTGTGCGGCGTAGATTGATCCGGCGGATCGCGCCGTGTCTGGATTTCGAACAGGTGGAGCGAGTGCTGGAACTTGCGGAGCGAACACGGGGCGAAGGGCGGCTAGATTTTCGCGGCATCGCGGTGCAGCGCTCGTTCGACTGGATACGTTTTGAAAAAGGACAACCTGAAGCTTCTGCTCCCGCTTGCCATCCGATTCTTGACATTCCGGGACGTTACGCGTGGCCGGGCGGATATATTTGCGTGGACGTTTCGGAGTCCCTCGCCGAGAACGCTAACTGTGCTAGCCTGAAGCTACGGGGCATATCCGAACTATCGCCTTTGGAATTGCGTACGTGGAGAGCAGGTGACCACTACCATCCAGCCCGCGGCCACCGGGTATACGCGATCCAGGAGCTATTCCAGCGCGCTCGGGTCCCGTCGTGGCGACGGCATGTTTGGCCGATTGTTTCCGCCGGTCCTAAGATCCTTTGGGTCAGCCAGTTTGGGGCCGCCGCCGAGTTTGCGGCGCAAAATGAAGGGGGGCCTGTACTCCGTATTTGGGAAGAAAGTGAAATGAACGCTCCGGCTGGTGAATCTCCTAGGCCTGGGCTGGCGTCTTAATTGTAGTTAGCTGTTGGAGTCAGAATGAATTCAAGCATACGTAACGCGGTTCTCTGGGTGATTATGTTCGGTCTGGCGGTCCTGGTATGGGCCGTTTTTAAGGGAAGCCAGGCGAAGGGCGATCAGCCCGTCTTTTCGGAGTTGTACCAAAAGGTGCAGGACGGAAAGGTAGAAAGCATCACCATCAACGCGGCCACCGGCGAGGTTCAAGGTCAGTATAAAACCAAAGAGACTTTCCAGACCACGATTCCGCCGAACTACAACGACTTCACCACTCTCTTGATCGAAAAGGGAGTGCACATGAAAATTAAGGAGAGCGACAGCGGCGGGTGGGTGTCGATTCTGGTGCAAGCGTTTCCGATTGTGCTGCTGGCCGGCTTCTGGATTTTCATGATGCGGCAAATGCAGAGCGGCGGCAATAAAGCGCTCAGCTTTGGGAAGAGCCGCGCGCGGCTTCATTCTTCGCAGCAGAAAAAGGTGACATTTAAGGACGTTGCGGGCGTAGAGGAAGCGAAAGAGGAGCTGCAGGAAATTATCGAATTTCTGCGCGAGCCTCAAAAATTTCAAAAATTAGGCGGGCGAATTCCCAAAGGCGTATTACTGATCGGCTCGCCCGGTACGGGTAAGACGCTGCTGGCGCGCGCGATCGCGGGCGAAGCGAATGTCCCGTTCTTTTCCATTTCCGGGTCCGATTTCGTGGAAATGTTCGTCGGCGTGGGCGCAAGCCGCGTGCGCGATCTGTTCGAGCAGGGCAAAAAGAATGCGCCGTGCATTATTTTTATAGACGAAATCGACGCGGTGGGACGGCATCGCGGCGCGGGATTGGGCGGCGGGCACGACGAGCGCGAGCAGACGCTGAATCAACTTCTGGTGGAAATGGACGGCTTCGAATCGAACGAAGGCGTGATCCTGGTGGCGGCGACGAACCGGCCCGACGTCCTGGATCCGGCTCTGTTGCGACCGGGAAGATTCGACCGGCGCGTGGTCGTCGGGCGACCGGACGTGAAGGGCCGGGAGGCGATTCTGCGCGTTCACACGAAGAAGACGCCGCTGGCCGATGACGTAGATCTTTCGGTGCTCGCTCGCGGGACACCCGGTTTCGCGGGCGCCGATCTGGCAAACCTGGTGAACGAAGCCGCTCTGGTAGCGGCGCGACAGAACCGGAAAGTGGTCACGCAGTACGACTTCGAGTTAGCCAAAGACAAAGTGATGATGGGCGTGGAGCGGAAGAGCCTGATCATCAGCGAAGAGGAAAAGAAGAACACCGCTTATCACGAAGCCGGCCACGCACTGGTGGCCGCGCTGACTCCGTTTGCCGATCCGGTGCACAAGGTCACCATCATTCCTCGTGGCATGGCGCTGGGCGTGACCATGCAGCTTCCCATGGACGACAAGCACTGCTACCACAAGGAGTATCTGGAAGCGCAACTTTCGATCCTGATGGGCGGGCGCCTGGCGGAAGAGATTTTCATGCATCACATCACCACCGGGGCGGGGAACGACATCGAACGCGCCACGGACATGGCTCGCAAAATGGTCTGCGAGTGGGGCATGAGCGAGCTGGGGCCGCTGAGCTTCGGGAAGCGCGAAGAGCAGATCTTCCTGGGGCGCGAGATCGCGCAACACCGCGATTACAGCGAGGCCACGGCGATCCGCATCGACGAGCAGGTGAAAAAGCTGGTCGAGACCGCGTACAACCGGGCGCGCGCGATCATCGAGGAGAAGTCCGATGCGCTGGAACGCATCGCGCTGGCGCTGCTCGAGCGCGAGGTGTTAGACGGCAGCGAGGTGCGGCAGTTGATCGAGGGATTGGAACCGCTGCCGCCGTTCCATCGGACGCCTCCGGCCACGCCGCCCGCGGACGGCTCGCAGCAGGTCATCAAGCCTGAGCCCGGCCGCCGCTTGCCTGGCATGCTGCCGGAAGGCGGCCCACAGCCGGCTTGAGCGAAATTCCAGCTTTTAAGCTGTACATCTTCGACGTCGACGGGACCCTTATGGATTCGGCCCGCGATATTTGCGGGTCGATTCAGGATGCCTTGGCCGCGCAAGGGCGCACGGACGTCACCGATGCCCGATTGCGGCGCTATATCGGGTGGCATCTGCTCGACATGTTCTTCGATCTGGGATTCCAGGAACATGAAATCGAACCGATGATCGCGCATTACCGGCGCGTTTATACCGAGCGAAAGCACGCATCGACGGCGCCTTTTCCCGGCGTGGCGGAAATGCTCTCCGGGTTGGGCGGCCTCAAATCGACGGCTACCATAAAGAGCACCGCGAACACACGCATCGTTCTGGGGCAATTCGGCCTGTTGCATCACTTCGATCACGTTCAGGGCACCGACGGTTTTCCCTCAAAGCCGGAGCCGGACGTGATCTTCAAATCGCTCGAGGCGCTGGGAGTTGCACGCGACCATTGCCTGTTCGTGGGCGATTCGGCGGCCGATATGGAGGCGGGCCGGCGCGCGGGCGTGGCGACTTGTGGAGCGCGTTACGGGTATGGCGATCCGGAGGCGATGGCGAGGTGGGAGCCGGCGTATTGGATCGACGACCCGCGGGATTTGCTGTGAGACGCGTCGTCGTCGCTTACCGCAACGAATCGAAGCTCGGGCCTTATCTTGACGCCTTGCAACTCGCGGGAATCGAGCCGGTGCGGGTCACGCCGGCGAATCCGATCATGTCGCTCAAGGGAATGGGCTTGGTGCTCACCGGAGGAACGGATATCGATCCCGCGCTGTATGGGCAGGCTTTGGACGCACGCGCGGATCCACCGGATCGCGAACGCGACGATTTAGAACAGAGGCTGCTGCAGGAGGCTCTATCGCTCGATCTGCCGGTGCTGGCGATCTGCCGCGGCATGCAGTTATTTAATGTGACTCACGCCGGCGGGACGCTGGTTCAGCACATGGAAGGGCACCGGCTCCAGAAGGGCGGGACGCACCAGATCGATGTCCAGATCGGCTCGCGGCTGGAAGAGATTCTCGGAAAAGGACCACACGTTGTGAATTCACGGCATCATCAGACAGTAGGGGCGGTGGGAGAGGGGTTGATCATATCCGCGCAATCACCGGATGGAGTAATCGAGGCGTTGGAAGGCGACCTCCGGTTCGCCATCGCCTTGCAGTGGCATCCAGAGGACATGGTGGAGTTTCCGGAGCAGCGAAGATTATTCGAGGCTTTCGCCGGGGCGCTCGGCGTTTAGCCGCTCCAGGCTGAATTCTCAGCCAATCGGCACATGCGCGCCACTGGCGGCTCTCGTCCACAAGCGTTCCACCCGCGCCGAAGACGGCGGCGCGGATCACTTAAAATAATCCGGCAAATTCGGTTTGGTTTGCCGTAAAATATCTAACGCTGCGCCGCGATCCTCGGCGGAAATCCGCGCGTATTTGGCGCTTTTATCTTCGCCGGTTAAAACCTCGTCTAAGCGGCGATAGATGCGCTCCCGGACGGTATCCGGCATGTTATCGAAAGTCGGGCTATACACCATATAAGACAGCGGATAGCGGAACATGCGGGTTTTAAGATCGAAATCTCGTAAAGACCGGCCCTGTTTATCGCGCGGCCCGCGTTGCGGGAATGTCTGGGTAAAAGTGGAGACGCCTTTCACCGACTCATGGAGCGGCGCCTCGTCGGCGAACAGTAAAGACGCGACGATTTCCTCCACCGCTTGATCCAGTTTACGGTTTACGGCTTCGTCCAGCTTTCCCTTTTGCAGGAGCGAGCGCGCTTGGGCGGAGATGCTGGTCATCAGCGTGATCATGCGCGTCTGGTGCTCCAATGTCATCAGCGCCACGATGTCGCTGGTGGGAACGGGATAGTTCGAAAGATCGAATTTCCCGGCAAGGCTCAACAGGTTTTGGGTTCCTTTCGTTTCCAGTTCCGTTGGATGGTTCGGGTCGGGGGCGACGGCGTTGCCCAAATGCGGCTCGGAACTTCCGGTGACGTACCAACCGCCCCAGCGCTGGCCGATGGGCGTGCGGTGGTCGGTGATGTTGAAGAAGGCTCCCGTGAAAAACGGCGTCCCGTTGGCGTCCGGGATCACGGACGTCACCATCAATCCAGGCACGAGGACGCTGACCGGATCGTGGCACTCGCCGCAGACCGAAGTGCGGCGCTCGATGCGTGGCCGATCGGATTGATGCATGTTGAGCGTGTAAAAGGCCACGCCGCGCACGGGATCTACTGCGGAAATCTCGAAGACCTCGCCGCCGGGGACCGCGCCGATGGAGACGTCGTCGTTGAAGAAAATGGCGCGGGGATTTTTCGGGGAGATAAGCGCTTGCTGAAAACTGGTCTTCGAGAACACCAGCACCTGCGAATCCGCATTCACATCGAGGAGTTTCAGCAAGCTGGGAAGATAGCCGAGGCGGGAATTGTAATCGAGGGCCGCTTCGCCGTTTTCGAGCCGCCGCTCCAAATGAGAAACGGCGTCGTTGGACGCCGTTTCCGTTTGCGGATTAGATTGCCCGCCGGCCGGCGCGGGTGCGAGATATAAGATAATGCCCGCGACGCCGCCGCACAGGGTTATATGAAAAAGTGGCTTTCGCACGCGACTCTTCTATTATGATCGCGCGCAGGACCGGCTGCGAAAGCTTACAGCCCGCTTCCGGCGGCCTTGGTGGTGGGTCCGGAGGCGTTCTTCAGCTTGATGGTGACGTTGGTCCCGCCGACGTGAATCTCGCTGATCTTGGAATCGACGGATTCAAAACTGGTGTAGGAATACTTCTTGTCGCCCTTTTCTTCGACCGCGGGCGCTTCGACGGACTGCTTGCCGGCTTGGAATACGGCCATCTCGCCCTTCATTTCGACTTTGTATTCGCCGGGCTTCAATTGCGTAGTACCAACCCAGGCGGGATCTGTCAGCGTGAGCTTATATGACGCGGCACTCATAATTCCGAGCGCGAGCGTAGCAAATCCTAATGTCAACTTCACGAGTTTCATCTTAGTTAAGATCCTCTTAAATGATTTGAAATATGATCGGCCCGGACAGTGAGCCAAGCGGAAGCCCTTCAGGACGCTGGCGTTACGCTCCATTGTTGGCTTCCGGTAGAAGAGACGTCGAGAGGCGGAAGAAGGTAACGCTCCAGGCGCAAATTTCGCGCCGGGGAGCTATTTTAGGCCCTGGAATTTGCTTCTGGCGATTTGTCTATAAGCCGTTCAGCTTAGATTCGATATTGTCAAACTCTAAGGCTTGGCGCCCGCCTTGGGCACCGGGGGAGGAAGCGGCGCCGGATTGTCGTATCCTCGCGTTCCATCCTTGCGGATGGGTCCGGGACCGAAGCCCAGGTGCTCGCGATCGACGTTATTCTCGCTGCACGAGTACTCTTGCAGTTCCTCGCCCGGCGAGCCCGCGATCCAAGTTCGCGAATACGTGAACGGCCGCGTGTAGAATTTCGGATCTTCAATCGTCGTGTCTACGTGGATGTGCCCTTCGTCGGGGCGCGTCCAGCGTTCCACCACATGGAGCGCGTCGCTGTGCGGATTGGCGTTCTCATCGATCCACACTTTTTGGTCCTTGAAGCCGATGGAGTCGACCACCAACGCGTCGCCGTCCCAATGGCCCAATTCTTCGCCGAAGAAAGAGGGATCGGGATCTTCGGAGTGCTTGCGCGAGGCATCGATCGGGATCAGGCGGTAGTAGCTGTAGAAATACAAAAACGCGACCCTTTTGGCGCCCTGCAAAACTTCAAAAGGAAGACCACTGCCATTGTGGCGCGGGATTCCTCCGATGATGCATAGGCTCTCCGGGTCGATGGTGGCTGTTAGATTGTGCTGCAAAGCCGCTTCGCCCGCGGGCGTCAGGGGCAACTTGAAGCCCGGGAGATCCTTGCCGATGTTGCCGACGGGAGTCGTGCCGGGCATGTTCTTCCAATAGCCGCTGAGGTCGGGATGCCCGTCGGCGGTGCGCGGGGCCGGCCTGGTGGATGGAGCCGCCGCTTTCCCGCTTTTTTTCCCCGCGGATTGGGCGTGGGCGGGCCACGCCAACAGTAGCGCGGGCAGAAGCGGCATTATCGATCTATAGGTCACGGCGTCCTCCTTGACTCTCCCTTCTGCTAATCCTATGCTCGATCTATATGGCAGTCAACACGAACGTCTGCATCGCCATCGCGACGCTGGGATTGGCTTGCGCCATCCCGCTGGCCGCCCACCACTCGTTCGCCGCCGAGTTCGACGGCAGCAAGGCCATCCGCCTCAGAGGCAAGCTGACCAAGATCGAGTGGACCAATCCGCACTCCTACTTCTATGTCGATGTAGCGGGAGACAACGGCGCGGTGGTGAACTGGAGCTGCGAGGCGGGCTCTCCGGGCGCGCTGTCGCGCAGAGGGTTCAAACGCGGCGACATCAAGCTCGGGGATACGTTGATTGTCGATGGCTACCTGGCGAAAGACGGCTCCCATTTGGTCGATGCCCGGCGAGTCACCTTACCGGACGGACGCATCGTCTCGGGCGGTTCGGCGGGCGACGGCGGCCCAGGCGAGGGCCAATAGAGTTTCCTTCAGCGGCGAAACACATCCGGCGGCGTAAAATTGAGCAGTGAAACTCGCCTGCGCCCTTATTCTCATCCCGCTGCTGGCTCAGGCTCAAGAAGCGCGCAAACTCGATAAAATTTGCACGCCGGAGGACGAAGACGCGCTCGGGTTGACCTGCTCCGAAGCCGAGCCGTGCCCCGTTTTTCTCGAGCTTGCTTCCGCGGAAGCGAATGGCTCGACGGTGTTCGTCACGGGCGATCTCCACACCCAGAACACGACCATGTTCGGATTGTTGCTGATGAGCGGCGACGACGGCGTTACCTGGACCGAGCCTAACAAGCGCCTGCGCTCGTCCACGCTCGAAGAGATTCAGTTTGTGGATTCGCAGCACGGCTTCGTCGGCGGCGTGCGAGTGGAGCCTTTGCCCAAGGACCCTTTTCTGCTCACCACCGACGACGGCGGAAAGACCTGGACCGAGGCGCCGCTATTCGACGAGAGCGCGTTCGGCTCGATCCAGCAATTCTGGTTCGATTCGGCGACGAGCGGCGAATTGATTCTGGACAAATCGCAAGGCGCGACGAAACGGTATGAACGCTACGCCACCATGACCGGCGGTTCTTCGTGGGAGCTGCAGGAAACGGACACGAAGCCGATCCGCCTGGCGAACGCCAAGCCGAGGGAAAACGCCGGCTGGCGCGTGCGCGCCACTGCCGACGCGTATGTAGTCGAGCGCCGCGCGGGCGACGCGTGGCAGAGTATGGCGCGATTCGCGATTCGGGCGGGCGAGTGCCGGTGAAGATCTCCGCCATCGAATTGGAGCTGTTCCGTCACCTTCTCGTATCGATCGCGGAAGAAATGGGCGTGGTGCTGCGCCGGAGCTCTTATTCGGCCAACATCAAAGAGCGCCGCGACTATTCCTGCGCGGTTTACGATGCGCGCAGCGAAACGGTGGCGATGGGCGACCATATGCCGGTGCATCTGGGCGCGATGCCTCTTTCGGTGCGCGCGGCCCGCGAGGCATTCGAGCTCGCGCCCGGGGACGTGGCGCTTCTGAACGATCCCTTCCGCGGCGGCACGCACCTGCCGGACATCACCGCGGTGGCGCCGGTCTATATCGGCGGATCGCGCCGGCCTTCATTTTTCCTGGCCAACCGCGCGCATCATGCCGATGTTGGCGGGATGAGCCCCGGCTCGATGCCGATGGCGCGCGAAATCTATCAGGAGGGCATCCGCATTCCGCCGGTGAAGATTCAGCGCGCGGGCAAGCTGGATCGCGATCTGCTGAACCTGCTGCTGGCCAACGTGCGGACGCCTGTGGAGCGGGAAGGCGACTTGTTGGCACAGCTTGCGTCCATTCAGCGCGGAGCGTCGCGGTTGGGCGAGCTGGTCGCCAAGTACGGCCGCGCGCGGGTCGATGCGAACATGCGCGCGCTTCAGGATTACAGCGAGCGCATGATGCGCGCCACGATGCGAGCGCTTCCTTCGGGCGTTTACAAATTCGAAGACCAGCTCGATGACGACGGCGTTACATCCGCGCCCGTGAAAATCCGCGTCGCGATTACCATCCGGCGCGATTCGGCCGTGATCGATTTTTCAGGATCGGCTCGGCAGGCCGCCGGCGCCGTCAATGCCAACTACGCCGTGACTCTCGCGGCGGTGATGTACGTCTTCCGGTGCTTGATGAAGGAAGAAGCGCCATTCACTTCGGGCATCTTGCGTCCGATCCGGGTGATCGCGCCTGAAGGAACAGTCGTGAATGCGCGCCTGCCAGCCGCGATGGCGGCCGGCAACGTCGAAACCTCCCAGCGCGTGACCGACGTCGTTTTGGGCGCGCTGGCGAAAGCCGTGCCGGACCTGATTCCCGCGGCTTCCAGCGGCACCATGAACAATTTGAGCTTCGGCGGGTGGGATTTGCGGCGGCGCGCCCCGTTTGCTTATTACGAGACGATCGCGGGCGGCATGGGAGCCTCGGCGCGCGGCGACGGCCACAGCGCCACCCACACGCACATGACGAACACTTGGAATACCCCCGTGGAGGCTTTCGAACATCAGTTCCCGGTGCGGGTAGAAGCGTACCGCGTCCGCCGCGGCTCGGGAGGAGCAGGCCGGCATCGCGGCGGCGACGGAATCGTGCGCGAGCTTCGGTTTCTTACTCCCGCCGAGATCACCATCCTTTCCGACCGGCGCGGCAAGGGTCCGTGGGGGCTTGCCGGGGGAAGCGATGGAAAGCCGGGGCGCAATATGCTCGTGCGCGGCGGGCGCGAGATCCGGCTGCCGGCAAAAGCTCGCGTGGAGGCCCAAGCAGGGGATCTGCTGCGGATCGAAACGCCCGGTGGAGGAGGCTGGGGCAGGGAAGTTCTGCGATCTACACGAAGCCGCTAGTCTTCCGACGGCTTCTCCACCCGCTCTACCACCACCATCTCGATCGGATCCTTCGCGGACACCAGCTTCAATCCGAGCTGATCCACCACCGCATAAACGATGGCGCGGTTGGTCTCGTCGGGATTGGCCCGCTCCGGCAGGGAGATCAGAATGTCATAGTCGATGTCGCCGGCGATACCGGTCTTATCGATCACCGGCCGGTCGGTGGAAACTCCGACCAGTTGAACGAAATCGCCGATCGATTCTTTCGTGGCTTTGCTGCGCATCGTTCCTCCCGGACCCGGCGTAATATTCCAACTGAATGTCTCGCCGGACGCGGCGGCCTTGAAGAGCCCGCTCTTTTTCGACTGAACCATATGGTACACGGGCAGCTCTTTGGAATCGCGGTGGAACTTCAACTGGAAGCGGTCCGCGAGCAACGCTTGCAGCATCGACCGGACTTTTATCCTGAGTAGGTTCCGCCGCGCCTGGCGTTTCGGCGGTCACCATATAGCGCAGGCTTTCGGCCCAGGAGGGCGTCCCCAAAACTTGGTAATCCTTGATGTCGTAAGCGTCGGCGATGAAGGAGCGCAACGTGCCTCTCACGGCGACCCGGTTGCCGGCAATCTTGAATGGCCTACCTGACGTCCCGACGAAGGAGAGATCATACTGCCCCGGCGGCAGCGACTGTTCAAGCTGCTTGACGGAAGCCACTTCGAACGCGGGGGAAGGCGTAGATTGCGTTTGGGCTACGGCAAGTGCGGCGCCGAGCCAGCATACGGAGCAGACGGCCGCGAAGTTAGCGGCGCGAATTAAGCTCAGAAACATCCCGTTCGCCTCCGTCATCGCCATTTTACTTCGACGGGCCGGATCGCCGAAGGTTTGTGGGTTGGGCGGCATTTGCGCCGTCGACCCAATCGAACGCAGGTCCCCCGGACTCCCGTCCGCACTCTAGGCGCGGGGCCGGTAAGGGGGGATGCTTTGGGTCATCTTCGGGTATCCCGGCGCACCCGCCCGGACTCCGCTATACTGAAAACTTCAGGGGGATCTATGCCATACAGGAGACTCCGGTGAAGCGCGCTGGCTCCGACGATTCACTCCGTTGTTCGTTCTGTCATAAGAGCCAGGACGTTGTCGGTAAGCTGATTTCTTCTCCATCGGATTATCCCCGCGCCTACATCTGCGACGAGTGTATCGCCGTATGCAACTCGATTCTTGACGACGACCGTAACGAGCAGCAGTACGGAACGCCGCACAAGCTTCCTAAGCCGCTGGAATTGAAAGAGTATCTGGACCAGTACGTCATCGGCCAGGAAGCCACCAAGAAAAAGCTCGCCGTGGCGGTTTACAACCACTACAAGCGCATCCAGATGAACAAACAGCGCGCCGGCGAAGTGGAGCTTTCCAAGTCCAATATCCTGCTGATCGGGCCGACGGGTACAGGCAAGACACTACTCGCGCAGACGCTCGCGCGCATTCTGGACGTGCCGTTTGCCATTGTAGACGCCACCACGCTCACCGAGGCCGGCTACGTGGGCGAAGACGTGGAAAATATCATCCTGCGGCTGCTTCAAAACGCCGATTGGGATGTGCAACGGTGCCAGCAGGGCATCATCTATATCGATGAAATCGACAAGATCGGGCGCAAGGATGAAAATCCTTCGATCACGCGCGACGTTTCGGGGGAAGGCGTACAACAAGCGCTGCTCAAGATTCTGGAAGGCACGATCGCGAACGTTCCCCCCCAGGGTGGCCGCAAACACCCGCATCAGGAATTTACGCCGGTGGATACGACGAATATCCTGTTCATCTGCGGCGGCGCCTTTATCGGCCTGGAGAAGACCATCTCCCGGCGGGTCGGCACGCGCACCATCGGATTTTCCAACTCCGACGAGCCGGCCCAGCCCGGGACCCGCCGAGCCGGCAGCTCCGGCCGCAGGGATGTCGGTATGTTGGAACAGGTTCAGCCTGTCGATCTGATCAAAAGCGGATTTATTCCCGAGTTTATCGGCCGCCTGCCAGTGGTGGCGGTGCTGGAGGATTTAAGCAAGGACGCGCTGGTGCAGATTCTAACCAAGCCGAAAAACGCAATCGTGCGCCAGTATCAGAAACTGTTTGAATTCGAGAGTGTTAAACTGAAGTTTAGCGACGACGCTTTGGAAGCCATCGCCCAGCTCGCCATGGAGCGCAAGGTGGGAGCGCGGGGGTTGCGCATGATCCTCGAAGATCTGATGCTGGATCTGATGTATTACCTGCCCTCCTACAAAAAGGTTCGGGAGTTTCTTGTCACCAAAGAGATGGTCATGAACCAGAAGATAAGCATGGCTCTGCTGGAAAAAGCCGGGTAGGACAAGCTCCTAGCCGATCCCCACGCTTAAAATATGCTCAGTTCAAAAGAAAAATCAGATACACGCCGTTTGCCGATGATGCCCATCCGGGACGTGGTCATCTTTCCCCACATGATGACGCCGTTCGTCGTGGGCCGCGAATCGAGCGTGAGGGCGCTTGAGGAAGCCTTGGCGGCCGATCGCAAGATCTTCCTGGCCACGCAACACGACGCCAACATCGACGAGCCGCGTCCCGATGAGATCTTCTCCGTCGGCACGATCGCGAATATCGTCCAGAGCCTGAAGCAGTCCGACGGCAACATCAAAGTTCTGGTGGAGGGCGTGGAGCGCGGCAAGATTCTTTCGGTGAACGAGGAGGAAGGCTATTTCCGCGCAAGCGTGAGAACTGCCGCTTATCGCGTGGACCCTGGGCCACAACTGGACGCACTTACCTCTCGCGTCACGGGCCTGTTCGAGCAGTACGTCAAGATCAGCCAGAACGTAAACTACGACTCGATGGTGGCGGCCGTGCGCGGCGACGATCCGGGCAAGCTCGCCGATACCGTCGGCGCCAATTTGCAGCAGCTCTCGATTGAGGAACGGCAGGAACTGCTGGAGATCTTCGATCCGATCGACCGGCTCACACGCGTGGCCGAGATGCTGGATATCGAGATCGAAAAACTTAACGTCGATCGCACCATTCAGGGCCGGGTGAAGCGCCAGATGGATAAGGCGCAGAAGGAATATTACCTCAACGAAAAAATCAAGGCTATCCAAAAGGAGTTGGGGCGCGGCGAAAAGAGCGAGTTCGACGAGCTGAAGAAGAAAATCGAAGCCGCCGGGATGACCAAGGACGCGCACGAGAAGGCAGTAGCGGAGTTGAAGCGGTTGGAGCAAATGCCCCCCATGTCCGCCGAGTCCACCGTGTCCCGCAACTATCTCGATTGGCTGCTGGCGGTGCCGTGGAAGAAACGCTCCAAGGAGATCCGGGATCTCCCTTATGCTCAGGGCGTTCTCGAAGGCGATCATTACGGCCTCGAAAAGATCAAAGAGCGCATATTGGAATTTCTGGCCGTCCGCCGGCTGGTGAAGGACCCGAAAGGTTCGATACTGTGCTTTGTGGGGCCGCCGGGAGTGGGAAAAACTTCACTTGGGATGTCGATCGCCAAAGCGACCGGACGTAAGTTCGTGAGATTGTCGCTGGGCGGAGTCCGCGATGAAGCGGAAGTCCGCGGGCACAGGCGGACCTACATTGGCGCTCTGCCGGGGCAGATTATCCAGATGATGAAGAAAGCCGGGGTCCGCAATCCAGTGTTCATGCTGGACGAGGTGGATAAAATGTCCACCGATTTCCGCGGCGATCCCTCGGCGGCGCTTCTGGAGGTACTCGATCCCGAGCAGAATTACATGTTCGTGGATCATTACCTTGACGTCGAATACGATTTGAGCCAGGTCTTTTTCATCGCCACGGCCAACGTGCTGCACACGATTCCGCCCGCGTTGCAGGATCGCATGGAAGTGATCCGGCTTTCGGGCTATACCGAGCTCGAAAAAATGGAGATCGCCAAGCGGTTTCTGGTGCTGAAGCAGCGCAAGGAGTGCGGATTGTCGGAGGAGCAGATCGCGTTCCCCGACGATGGTCTGCAGGAGCTGATCCAGCACTATACTCGGGAAGCCGGGGTGCGCAATCTGGAGCGCGAGATCGGCAACGTCTGCCGCAAGATCGCGCGGTCGGTGGTAAACGCTCAGTCGGCCACCGCAAGCGGCAACGGCAGCGGCAGCGGCGACAAGAAACCGGTCGCGGCGGGCAAAGCCGGCAAGAAGGTCGAGAAAGCGACGATCAACGTAGCCAAAGTCAACGGCTTGCTGGGCCCGCAAAGGTTCCGGGAGCAATTGGCCGATCAGAAGAACGAGGTGGGGGCGACGGTCGGCCTGGCGTGGACCGAGATGGGCGGCTCGATTCTTACGACGGAAGCGGCCATCATGGAAGGCCGCGGCCGTTTAACCACCACCGGCAAACTGGGCGACGTGATGCAGGAATCGGCGCAGGCCGCGATGAGCTTCGTCCGCAGCCGGGCTCACCAGATGGGCCTCCCGCGCGACTTTTACCGTCATCTCGATATCCATTTGCACGTCCCGGAAGGGGCGATTCCCAAAGACGGCCCCTCGGCGGGCATCACCATCGCGACCAGCATCACCAGCGCGCTGACGAGCATTCCGGTCCGGGCCGATATTGCCATGACTGGCGAAATTACCGTGCGCGGGCGCGTGCTTCCCATCGGCGGGTTAAAAGAGAAATTGATGGCGGCGCACCGTCACGGCATTCGGGAAGTAGTGCTTCCCTCAGAAAATGAAAAAGATCTGCCGGACGTGCCGGAGAATATCCGAAAGGAAATGAAATTGCACCTCGTTTCATCGATGGACGAGGTCCTGAAACTGGCGCTCGAAAAAGAACTAGAGATGGCGCCAATCGCCGGGATGCTCACCGCCGCCGAGATCGTGGCGCGGTCGAGGGAAGAGAAAGTCACGCACTGAACAGTGGGGCGGACGATGGATTTATCGTCTGCCGAGGGCTTCGCAGGCCATGAAAACCAAGGGCCTGCGCCACCATGGCGGCGCGGTTTATAATAAGTGCATCCCGGCCAGAGCAGTTTCCGCGGGAGGCGGAGCCTGAAATCGCGTTCCTCGGCCGGAGTAATGTCGGCAAATCCACCCTGCTGAACGCGCTGGTGGGGGCTTCGGGGAAGGAAACTCGGCTCGCCGATGTGAGTTCCCGGCCCGGCCGTACGCAGTTGATCAATTTCTACCAGGTCGACGGCGGCTACCGTTTCGTGGACCTGCCAGGTTATGGGTTCGCCAAAGTTCCCCCGGAAATATCGCGGCAATGGAAAAGCCTGATCGAGGCGTATCTGCTCGACCGCCAAGCTTTGCGGATGGCGATCCTGCTGCTGGACGCCCGCCGGGGCTGGATGGAAATGGATGTGGAATTACGAAAGTGGCTGGAAGTCCACCAGCGGCCATACGTCGTGGCCGTTACAAAAGTCGACAAGCTTAAGTCTCAAAGGGAAAAGCACCGGAGCCAAGCGTCTCTCCGCGATGGATACGCCGGGGAGTTGCTGGAGTGCTCAGGCCTAACCGGCCGGGGAGTGAGGGAAATTTGGCAAGCAATTTCGAGAATCCAGAACAAGTAGCGAAACAGCCACCCGTGAAGGATGCGCCGGCGGCCGCGGATCAGCACTCAGCCGATCAAGCAGCGAAAGACCCATCCGCCAAGGATCAGGCGCCCAACGGCGCGGCCCCGCCGGAGCCCGCGCCCAAATCCGAGGCGCCCGCCCGGACGAGGTCCAGGTCGGCCGAAAAGCAGGAGCGGGCCGAAAAGGCAGCGGCTCCTCCTCCGCCACCACCACCGCCTCCTCCTGCTCCCACGGAATTTGAAAATAAGCCCGTAGCCGAGGCGAAAGAGCCCGAGCCGGCGAGCCCACCTTCCGCGGCCAATCCCGCACCGAACTCCGAAGCCGCGGCGCCTGCAAGCGCACCTCCGTCCGCTGCGCCTGCCGCGGCGGCGGCGCCGCCGCAAGGCCGCATGTTCGACCCCAAGCGGCGGCATCAACCGCAAGGCCAGCAGAGAAACGGCGCCGCCCTCGACCTAGTCGAGCTCAAGGACATGAACATCCAGAAGCTCAACCAGATCGCGAAGGATCTGGGCGTCCAAGGCTTCGCCGGCTTCCGCAAGCAGGAGCTGATCTTCAAAATCCTGCAAGTTCAGGCAGAAAAAAGCGGACTAATCTTTTCCGAGGGCGTGCTCGAATGCCTCCCCGACGGCTTCGGCTTTCTGCGAGCGCCGGAATATAATTATCTCCCCGGCCCCGACGATGTCTACGTTTCGCCGTCGCAGATCCGCCGCTTTGACCTGCGCACCGGCGACACGGTCAGCGGCCAGATCCGCCCGCCCAAGGAAGGCGAGCGGTATTTCGCGCTCATCAAAGTCGATGCGATCAATTTCGAGCCACCCGAGGAGGCGCGAAACAAGATCTTTTTCGACAATTTGACGCCGCTTTATCCTCAATTGCGGATCAAATTGGAGACGGTGAAGGACAATTTTTCGGGCCGCGTGATGGATCTGTTGACGCCCATCGGCAAAGGCCAGCGCGGATTGATCGTCGCCGCGCCGCGTACCGGCAAAACCATGCTGCTGCAGTCGATCGCCAACTCGATTACGGCGAACCATCCCGAAACGACGCTGATCGTGCTGCTGATCGACGAGCGGCCCGAGGAAGTGACCGACATGCAGCGCTCGGTGAAGGGCGAGGTCATCAGCTCAACCTTCGACGAACCGGCGTCGCGCCACGTGCAGGTAGCCGAAATGGTGATCGAGAAAGCAAAGCGTCTGGTGGAGCACAGAAAGGACGTGGTAATTCTGCTCGACTCCATTACGCGCCTAGCCCGAGCCTATAACACCGTCGTTCCGCCATCGGGCAAGGTGCTCTCGGGCGGCGTCGATTCGAACGCCTTGCAACGGCCTAAGCGCTTCTTCGGCGCCGCGCGCAATATCGAGGAGGGCGGTTCGCTCACTATCGTCGCTTCGGCGCTGGTGGATACCGGCAGCCGTATGGACGACGTGATCTTTGAGGAGTTCAAGGGCACGGGCAATATGGAAATCCATCTCGATAGAAAATTGATGGATAAGCGCGTGTTCCCGGCCATCGACATCTCGAAATCCGGCACCCGCAAGGAAGAGCTGCTTCTGCCTAGGGAAGAGCTGAACCGCGTCTGGGTGCTACGCAAGGTGCTGAATCCGCTGTCGCCAGTCGAAAGCATGGAACTGCTGATCGACAAGCTTTCGAAGACCCGCAGCAATGCGGAATTCCTGGCGGCGATGAGCGGATGAGCATGACCATTCATCTCAAACCTGAACTCGAGCGGCTCATCCAGAAAGACGTCGAGCGAGGCGCGTACGAGAGCATGGACGAGTTTCTAGAGCGGGCTGTCCATCTGCTACACGATCAAGAAGAGTGGCTCGCCGCGAATCGGGAAGGCACCCGCGCAAAGATCGAGGAAGGGTATGCTTCGAGTCAGCGTGGGGATTTGATGGACGATGAGGACGTGAAGGCCGAAATGGAGAGCAAGAAGCGTGCATGGCGCGCTGTCCGGCGTCCGACATGACGCTTTTCCGGTTAACTCCGGAGGCCAGAGCGGACCTGTTCGAAATTTGGAGCTACATAGCCGCGAAGAGCGAAGAAGCCGCGGATCGCGTCGAGGCTGCGATCTAAGCGCGGCGAGTATTGCGCCTGACGGCTTTTGCGCGCGGACGAAAAGGCGTTGGGATCTCGGATTTATGAAGACCCGAGCATTTTCTCGATGTCGCGCATTCCGTGCAGGATCCTGACGATTCGAACCGGAGTGGTCGCCGGATCGTAGACCACGATGTAATTCGGATAGCGCTGCACGGTCCAGAACCGCAACGAACGCTCCGTCAAGTCCCGTCGGACTTGGCCGCGCAAGGGGCCCGCCGCGACGAATGCACAGGCTCTATAGTCTAGCTCTGGCCGCAGCCCTGTATTTTTCCAACCTGGGGAAATCGTTCCGTATTCCCACGGATCAAGTCTAATCTTTCGAGGCGCCGCCTCTAATGCGCCCGGGCCAGTAACCATGCCTCGCTCCCGCAAGGTCGTTCTCTTCCTCCCGCCCTACTCCGGGCCAATCTTCGGCGCGCCCGTGGGCCTCTTAAGCCTCGCCGGGTCGCTGCGGCAGGCCGGCTTTGAACCTCGGATCATCGACGGCGCGATCGATCCGGACTACCGCGAGACCATCGCGCGTGAGCTTTCCGGCTGTGCTTGCTTCGGCATCTCGCTGCTCACCGGTCCGATGATCCTGAGGGCCATCGAAGTCAGCCGGATGGTGAAGCGGCTCCGCCCCGATCTCCCTGTGGTCTTCGGGGGCTGGCACCCCACTCTCGAATCCGCGCAGACGCTTCGAGAAGATTTCGTCGATATCGTGGTTCGGCATCAGGGCGAAGCCACGCTGCTGGAGGTGCTGCGGCGATTGGAAGCCGGCCAGCCGCTCGACCTGGTGGCCGGGTGCTGGTTCAAGCGGAACCGCCGCATCGTGCAGAATCCAGATCGTCCGTCGGCGGCACTGGCCGATCTCGTTCCCCCCGCGTACGACCTGATCGACTTCGACGCTTACGAGCGCGCCACCGGTGAGCGCAAACTGCCTTACGCCTCCAGCATCGGGTGTCCCTATGCCTGCAACTACTGTACAGACATGGTGTACTACAACCGGCGATTCAACGCCTACGACGCGGCTCGCGTGGCCTCGGAGATGGCCGAGTTAGCGGTTCGCCACCGCTTGACCGAGATCGCGCTACTCGATTCCAATTTCCTGGTCGATGTCCACCGCGCCGTCGCGATCGCAAAAGGCATTCGCGATTCCGGGGTGCGGTTCAAATGGACCTTCCAGGCCTCCACGAATCTCCTGTGCAAGATGAGCGACGCCGAAGTAAAACTGCTTGCGGAAAGCGGCGTGTACTACATCGGTTTCGGCGTCGAGTCCGCATCGCCCGAAGTCCTGCGCCACATGAACAAGGGGCACCAGAGCGTTTCCGAGATGTACGACACCGCCGAAAAATGCGCAAGGGCCGGGATTCGTGTAACGTTCAATCTCATCTTCGGCTTTCCGGGCGAAGATGCGCGGCACCGCGCCGAAACCCTGCGCGTGGTGGGCGATATCGCCCGGCGCTACGACAATGTGAGCTTCTCGCCGAATCTGTTCACGCCCTACCCCGGCATTCCCATCTGGCCCGACCTGGAAGCGCGCGGCTTGCAGCCTCCGGATTCGCTCGCCGGCTGGGCGCGCGTCGATCTCGGTTCGAACAATCTCCCTTGGATGAGCGGGGCCTCGCTGAGAGCGCTTGAAACTAGCATCCGCTACATTCTGCTGCACACGCGCTTGCATCGCGCCCGGAGGGAATCGCGATCCAAGCTGGTTCAGGCGCTGCTCGACCTGGCCGGAGCGCCGCTTTTATGGCGAGTCCGGCACTCGTTCTTCGCGTGGCCATGGGAGTTGATGCTGGCGAAAGCCCGCCTGGTGATGCGCCGGTCGCTATTGACAGGCCAGCCACTCAGCCGAAATCTCGCTCGAAATTCCGCGAAGGCCTGACCGCCAGATCACCAAATCATCTTCAACCCAAGCTGAATCTGCCGCGACGTTGTGGAGGTCGCGGTGATCACGCCCGCCGTCGGAGAAATGCCCGAAGAGGCCGACGTGAATACCACTGTGTTCGGCGTCGTGAAATTCGCGTGATTCAGAATGTTGAAGAACTCCGCCCGGAACTGGAGCCTCAGCCGCTCGGAGACCTGCGTGTTCTTCAGCGCGGAAAAATCGACGCTCGCGATCCCCGGCCCGGTCAGGGTATCGCGGCCCACATTGCCATAGGTACCGGCAGGCGGCAAAACAAATGCATTCGGATCGAAATATCGATTTGGGCCGCCCAGAATTGTCGGACCGGCGAACGCCGGGTTCCAGGAAGGCCGGACCGGGTTGCGGCTGTCGCCGTCGTTCGACGGATTGAATCCGAGTTGCGGCGTGAACGGAAAGCCCGACTGAAAGGTTCCAATGCCTCCGATCGACCAACCGCCCACAAGCTTGTCCAAAGCGCCGCTCGCATTCCTGGCGAGCGCCTTTCCACGTCCGATGGGAAGCTCATACGTCCCATTTACTACGGCCGCATAACGCACGTCGTAAGTGGAAAGCCCCCAGTCGATCCGCGTATTCGGCGGGTACATCACGAACCCCGGAGCGTTTGCGCCGACGCTGCTGTTCCAGGCCGTGCCGTCGTCCAGGCTTTTCGAGTAGGTGTAAACAGCGCGAATTTGCAGCCCGTGCGCCAGCCTCTGGTTCACATCCACCTGAAGCGCGTTATAGAAGCTGTGGCCGCTTGACCACCAGGTGGTCGTATTCCCCACCGCCGGATTCGCCAGCGGCGCGCCCGATGGGAAATAAATCGTTCCAGCCGCGAAATTCGACGGACAGGGAGATGCAGGGCAGATGGTGGGAACCGGCAGATTGGCGTCAATTGAAACGATCTGGTGATAGCCGTGCGAGCCCGTGTATCCCACGGTCAGCGACAAGTCCCGCGCAAGCTGCTGCTCGATTTTGAAGTTGTACGAAAGAACGGTGGGGATTTTGGCGTCGGGTTGAATGCCGCTGGGAGTCGCATTGCTCCCGGAAGGAAGCGGCGCGCCAGGGACGATTTGAAGCCCCGCCAGCGAAACGTTCTTCAACGCGACCGTCGGATTGAAAGGACCGTTTTGATCCAGCCGGTAGCTCAGGGAGTCGAGCTGCTCATGATAGACGCCAACACCCGCGTGGACGACCGTCTTTTGTTTCCCGAACGGGTCCCACGCGATTCCCAGGCGCGGCTCGGGAAGAAACCTGGCATTGTTCACGGTGAAGACACTGTGGCCGACGTTCGGCAGAGTCTGAATGACGCCGTTCCCGTCGAATAAATAGTTCGACGCCCGGCCGCTCACCTCGTTCATTCCGTTAGAATGCTCCATTCGGAACCCGGCCGAAATTTCCAGGTTCGGTCTGATCTTCATGTTGTCCTGAACGTATTCGGCGGCTTCCAGCGACCGCCAGCCCAGAAGAGTCGATTGCGGCACAACCGTGAAGGTCGCGATCGCGCCCTGGAGAAAACTCGTCAGGCTGTTGAACGCGGCTTGGCCGTATTGGTTCTGCGCCATGTTGTCGTTGTTCTGAATCCGTTGAACCCAGAAGCCGGCTTCGATCCGGTGAATCCCATGGCTGAAATTAACGTGGTCTTCGTAGGTGAACAAATTCCGCGCCGATTTCAGGTTGCTGCCAACGTTCGTGCCCGCCCCCGTGATTTGAGAAGCTGCGTTGGAAGCCGTGCCCCCGCCAACGACAACCGCTCCAATGGGAGCGCCTTGCACCCAGCCCGGAATATTCACCGGCGTAGATCCCGTGAAGTAATATCCACCCCGCGAAAAACCAAAGCGTGCGGTATTGAGCGTCGTGGGAGAGAAAATGTGGGTCTCCTGCAAGCTCGCCACCTGCTCGCGAAGGGTTTCATAAATCAGGCTGAGCGGGTTTGCGGTCGGCGTATTATCCGAGCTGTCGTCGATCGTGTAAACGCCGAACAACGTATCTTTGTCCGAGAAAGTGTGGTCCAGGCGCGTGGTTCCGAAATCCTCGCGAATTCTCTGAAGAGGATTGCTGAATGCCTCTCCGATTCCGCTTCCCAAAGACGGTCCATTCTGCGCGGGCCAAAGCGCCAGCAGCGCCTTCGCTTCCGGCGTGATGCCAACATTGGTGAATGTTCCGTTCGCATTCTGAATCAGCCCGTTTCTCGCGTTGTTATCCGGGACCAGAGTCACATCGCTCAAGCCCAGCCGCTGACGGAATCCTTCGTAGTTCCCGAAGACGAATGTCTTGTCCTTCTTGACCGGTCCGCCCAGCGCGCCGCCGAATTCGTTGCGCTCGAACGCCGGAACACTTCCGATATCGAAAAAATTCCGTGCGTCCAGCGCGCTGTTGCGAAGGAATTCATATGCGGTCCCGTGCACTGCGTTGGAGCCGCCCGCGGTCACGATGCTAATCTGCGCGCCGGGCCGCTTGCCATATTGCGCGCCGTAGACGTCGCTGACCACGCTGAATTCGCGCACCGCATCGACGCCTAGGAGTTGCCCGCTCGCCCCGCCCGGCGTGACGTTGATCTCCGACGCGCCCGTGTACTCGATCCCATTCAGCAAGAACAAATTCTCCTGCGGCCGACGCCCCGAGACCGCGAACATGTTTCCCACAGCCGAGTTCGACGTGCCAATCCCGCCCGAGCGCTGCGCCGAATAGTTAACCGTTCCCGGATTCAGCGTGATCAGCCCGTCATAGCTGCGCCCGTTGAGGGGAAGATCCTTGACCTGCCGTTCGCCGACCAACCCGCTGATCTGCTCCGTCGAGAGATTCACCGGCGTCGCGTTCTCCACTACCGTGACAGCCTGCTTCAGTTCGCCCACCTGAAGCTCTAAATCTACTTGCGCCTGTTGGCCCACCACCAGGCTGATGCCGGTTTTCACGGTGGGAGTAAAGCCCGTGGCCTCCGCCGAGATCTGGTATGCGCCCACAGGAAGAGAGGGCGCCGCATAGCGCCCGGCGGCGTCGGCGGTGATGGCCCTGGAAGCCCCCGTTTCGACGTTCCTGACCACGACGGCGGCGCTCGGGATCGCCGCGCCGGTGGAATCCGTGACCGATCCTGAGATTCCAGCCTCGGTTTGGCCCCACGCCGCCAGGGCCAACCCGACTCCCAACGCCTGAATACTATAGTTCATAGATAGAGAATAGGGTAATTGATACATTCTGTCAAACACTTTTCTGCGCGAGGGGCCAAGACCAAAGAAATAAGCGGATTTCAAATGAAGCCGGCACCGCCTTCCGTTTGCGATTACAATGGTTACGTGGCCGTTGGGGTAATCCCGATGCCGTTCGATCAAATCGGCCGGCGCGCGTTTTCCTTCTTCCCCGCCATTGTGGGAATCGAGCACAACCAGTGGGTGCTGCGGCGGGTCACCTGGACCGAAGTCGAGGTGATGAACAAGAAGACCTTCCAGGAACTCTCGATCCCTCGCAGGTTTGTGGGCGAAGTGTCCGCCATCGAAGAGCCGTTTCTGATCGTGGGCCTCGTTAAAGAACTGGAATACCGGGAAGGCGCGGTCTGGCCGCATCACCGCCGCGTGATCGAGATGCCGCGTGCGGTGAATGGCGCAGCGAGCGCCGCGCTTCCTTGGGCGGCACGGCCCGCGGGTCCTCATCCGGCTCCGGTCATTGGAATCCGCGTCGAGCCTTCCTCGCCTACGCCCGCGTGGAGACGCATCGCCGCTTGTGTCGCGCTGGCTTTAATGCTGATCGCGGCGGGAATTCTGGCGTGCGTGCAAGCCGTGGAGGGACACCTGCGAGGGACGCGCGCGGTGCGTAATGCGCCCGCCCAGCGGCTGCCGGTTCAAGCTTTCCCCGCCTGGTGGTGACGGCCGCTCAGGCGTGCCGCACGGCTTCCAGGGGATCGCCATGCACTCATGGACGCGCGGCCAGCCACGCGACCAGCAGCGTGAGCGCGCACATCGCCAGGACCACAGATAGCAAGACCGTCCATTCGATCCTCTGAATGCCGAAGAGCTGCGTGCGAAGTCGAATCGTCGCGGCAATGCCCAGCGACACTCCAATCGCAATTCCGGAACCGGCAGTCGCCATCGCCTCGCGCAGCACCATGCGAAGCAGATCCGGGGGTAAGGCGCCGAGCGCCGCGCGGATACCGAGCTCGCGCTTGCGCTCGCTCACGGCGTAGGAAATAGCGCCGAACAAGCCGACGACGGCGAGCAGCACGCCCAGCGCCGCCAGGCTGCCGACGCTGTAGAGAGTAAGCATCGGGACCAGCATTTCGAGGTAGAGCAGGCCGTCCATTGTGAACGGCGGAAACGGAATCAACATGCCCATGCTGCGCGCGACTCGCGAGAAGCGGCTCGGCCCAGAGGCGCGGATCCCCCCTAGTCCGCACGACAATTTGGATCTGCCGCTCGAAATGCTGACTGAACGCGTAGTAGAGGAACGGTCGAGGGGCTTCGTCCAAATCGTTGTATTTTCCATTGCCTGCCACTCCCACCACGACGACTTGTCGCGCCGGTTTACCGACACGCAAGGTTTGACCCACGGCGCTCCGATTTGGCCAAAACATCTCAGCCAGTTTTCGGTTTACAACGACCGATTCCGGCCCGCTCTCTCGATCGGTCAAGTCGAAGGCGCGGCCGCTGAAAATGGGGACGCCGAGAGTCGCGAAATAGTTGTCATCTACAACCGCGCCCGCGACGTCGGTGGTTTTGTTTTCGCCTGGAAGCTCAACGGGCGCTGTAGTGAAGCCGCCGGCGAAAGGCAATCCGTCCACGAGCGACACCGATTCTACGCCAGGAATTTGGGAGGCCGCCGCAATGAAAGATCTATAGATCTGTTTCTCTTGAGATTCGGAGTGGTGATTGAAATCGAGATCGCCCACGAAGGCGGCCAGCACATTTCGCGCGACGAATCCGGGATCGATATGGCGCAGGTTTTCGAAGCTGCGCAAGCATAATCCGAGGCCCACCAGCACCAACGTACAAACGGAAACCTGAACGATCGCTAGCGCATTGCGAATAACGCCCTTACGCCTTCCACCGATCACAATTTCGCCGCTGAGGGCCGCGGCAAGGTTGGGGGAGGATGCATAGAGCGCCGGCGGAAGCCCTGTAGCTAGGCTCGCCACGAGGACGAGTGCGCCGGCGAGCACGGCGACGTAGGCGTCGGGCGTCACGTTGGCTGAGATTCCAATAGACCCGACCAAGGGGAGGACGGCGCTGAACTGAGAGATGCGCCGCAAAGCGAGAGTTGCGATGAAGAAGCCCGCCAACCCACCGGCCGCGCAGAGCACCATACTTTCGAAAATAAATTCGAAGATCAGACGCCGGCGGGTCGCGCCGATCGCGGCTTTAATCGTCGTCTCCTGGCGGCGCTTCACGGCCAAGGCGAGCAGCAAATTCGCGACGTTGGCGCAGGCGACCAGAATCACTAACAAAGCCAGAATCATCAAAACCGCCGAGACAAGTTCCGCCTCGTTGAGCGTATCGGGCGGGACGATCATGGCGCGGGTAAGAACGGGAACCCGGCCTTTGTTCGTTTGTGGATAGGCCGCGGCAAGGCGCTGGGCGAGAGCTTGCATTTCCCCGCTCGCCTGCTTCCGGCTCACACGGGGTTTTAAACGGCCGATCAGGATGAAACGCCGCCGGTCCCGCCGCGA
Source organism: Bryobacteraceae bacterium (assembly GCA_036557165.1). Lineage (GTDB taxonomy): Bacteria > Acidobacteriota > Terriglobia > Bryobacterales > Bryobacteraceae > Palsa-187. Next base: position 94,478 of record DATBIA010000012.1, on the reverse strand, counting down.
CAGTTCGTCCGGATTTAAGTTTTTCGAGGAGACCAGAGAAATGACATCCGCGCTAATTCCGAAAATCACCCCCGTAAACTCCCTGGGCGCGACACCTACAATGGTCACTCCATCGTTAATCGAAAGCGTCTGGCCGACGATATTGGGATCGGAGCCCCAACGCTTCCAGCATGCATAGGAGAGAACCACTTCAGGCAGCTTTTTTTCGTCGGCGCCGGGAGAGAAGAGCCGTCCCAATACCGGCTGCATACCCATGGTTGAGAAATAATTGTCCGAGACTACTTCTCCGAGCGCCTCGCCCCGGCCTTCCACCCAAAACTTCGAAATCGTTTCGGGGAACGCCGCCAGCCCTGAAAAGACGCTGTTATTATCCCGATATTCCTTGTAGTCGAGATATGAAAGCGATTCGATGGGATTCTCGGGAGACCGCTGATAAATAGTAACCAACCGACCCGGGTCCGCGGCGGCGGGAGGACGAAGCAGGATCCAGTTCGAAATTCCGAGTCCGAAGACGCCCAGCGCCAGCGCGATGGCGAGGGAGAAGATCGCGATGCCCGACAGCTTCCAGTTTTTGAGAAGCGTTCGAAGGCGCGGCATAGGGATCGCGAAGCAATCAACTGGCCAACTTCAGGGAGCTCGAGAGGACAAGCTAAGGCTTGTCTTACTTCCGTGCCAAGGCTTCACAGTGTGATCTACCATGCCGTTCGCTGTATGCTAAATCTGAGTGTTTCAGGGACACCACGCCCGAGTCCGGGTTCTGTTTGGAGCTTCGGACATTCTTCTGCTTGCTCTCGCGTTCCGGCTCGCCTATTGGCTGCGCGCGCGAATGGAACTGACGCACGAGTTCTACATTATTCCGCCGCAAGTCGCCGCGCTGCTGGGCTGGGCGATGGTGGTTTGGGTGGGGCTCGGGTACTGGTGGGAGATCTACGATAGCATCGACGCCGCCGACCAGCGCACGATTCTTCGCGACGCTTTTCGTCAATGCCTGCTCGGATCGATTCTGCTGGTTTTGTTCGAGTACTCGTTGAGGCTCGACCTGAGCCGCTCCTTCGTGGCGATGTTCGCCGGACTCACTTGGTTTTTACTCTGCCTGTTCCGTCTAAACGCAGGATGGATGTTGGCGTTCGCGCGGCGCGGACGCACGCATTACGTGATGGTGGTCGGCCTGGGGGAGCCAGCACGGCGCATGGCCACGGAGCTAGAGAGCGCCGCCGTTTATGGGATCCGGCTCACGGGATTTTTTGCGGATTCGCCCGGGCCGCCCGGGACCGCGGAAATCGAGTTGGATGCGAAATATCCGGTTCACGCGCTCGAAACCCTTCCCGAACTACTGCGGCGCCGCGTGATCGACGAGATCATCTTCGCCGTGGACAGCCAGCGGCTGGCGCAGCTTGAAGATGTGATGCTCGCCTGCGACGAAGAAGGCGTTCGGACGCGCGTGGCTGTCGATTTTTTTCCTCATGTGAACAGCCAGATTTATTTGGACCGGCTGGGTGGATCGCCGCTGCTTACTTTCTCCGCCACGCCGCACGACGAGATCCGACTGTTGGTGAAGCGCGCGATCGACCTGATGCTGGGTGGAGCGGCGCTGATCGCGCTCTCTCCATTCATGGCGGTAATCGCGGCGCTGATCAAGGTCACTTCGCCTGGGCCGGCCATCTTCCGTCAGGAGCGCTGCGGCTTGAATGGCCGCCGCTTTACGTTTTATAAATTCCGATCGATGTGCGAGAACGCGGACGCGATGCGCGCGTCGCTGGAGCATTTGAGCGACCGGCAACTCGCGCTCAAAATCCCAAACGATCCGCGCGCCACGCCGCTGGGACGCTGGCTCCGCAAATTTTCCATCGACGAATGGCCGCAGCTCTGGAACGTTTTGCGAGGCGATATGTCGCTGGTGGGGCCGCGCCCGGCGATTCCGGAAGAGGTGGATCAGTATCAACGCTGGCAAAGACGCCGTCTGCGGATGCGGCCAGGCCTCACTTGCCTCTGGGCCGTATCCGGACGCGATGCGGTGGACTTTGAAAGCTGGATGAGAATGGATATGGAGTATATCGACAACTGGTCGCTCGCGCTGGATTGGAAGATTCTGATCCGCACGGTTCCGCAGGTTCTGACCGGCAGAGGAGCGCACTAACGATCGCCATGCAATTGATTCCCACGCACGAGGAAGTGGTTGCGCTGCTGCGGCGCACCGGCGGCCTGCGCGACGGCCATTTCGAGTACCCCAACGGGATTCACGCCAACGAATACATGCAGGTTCCGCTGACGATGCGTTACTACGAAGTGGCCAAGATCTTGAGCGTCGGTTTAAGCCGGATGTTGAGGGCACACGCGGATCTGCGCGCCGTGATTCCCGAGCTTTCCGTGGTCGCTCCGGCCACCGGCGGGCTTCCCGTCGCATACGGGGTCTGCGAAGCGCTGCGGGCGCGCCAGGTCTATTGGGCGGAACGAGACAACGGCGACAACGCCTTTCGGTTCCGCCAGTATTTGGATATCCAGCCGCGCGAAAAAGTGCTGCTGGTGGACGATATTTTGCGCACGGGCCGGAGGCTGTCGGAGCTGAAGCGGCTGGTGGAGGGGCAGGGCGGGGAAGTGGTGGCGCTGGCTGTCGTGGTTTATCAGCCTTACCCCGAGGTCGTCTCCTTCGATCCGCTTCCTTTTTATTACCTGACCAAGTTGGACGCGGTGTATTCGAAGGACGCCGCGTCATGCAATTTGTGCAAACGGGGAGTCCCTTTCGAAAAGGTCAGGTCCTGACCGCGCGGCGGGTTCGGTCCGCGCGATGAACAATGATCAGCCGCCGCGAGTTTCTGTTCACCCCGCTGGCGCTAGCCGCGCAAACGCGCCCGCCCGAGGCGCTGCTGGCGGAATGCGTGGTGTTTCCACGAGCCTATACCTGCTGCGCGCAGCCGGCGCCGGCACGGCGCGCGCTGGAGACTGGAAAATTTCCGCACGCGCTCGGACGCGAAGATGCGGCCGCGATCTCGCTGGACGATTTGAGCCGCGTCCGGCCGGGGCGGATCGCCGTGTTTACCTCGGCGGTGGGCGACGGAAGCGGATCGCCTTTTGAAAAATCGGTGAAGGTTCCGCTGGCGATTTACGCTCCGGGCTTGCTCAGCCCGCGAATCGCGGATGAGATTCTCATTTCGACGATCGATTTGGCGCCGACGGTGTTGGCGCTGCGCGGCGAGCGGGTCCCCGCCCGGTTGCAGGGCCGCGACCTGTCGGGCCTTCTGCTGGGGAGATCCTACGATGTGCCGGATTCCGTTTACATCGAAGGCGGCATGGGCACGCCCGGCGAATGGCGCTCGGTGATCCGCGGATTCGAAAAGCTGGTAATGGACCTGAACAGCGAGGTCACACACCTTTACAATTTGGCCGACGATCCGGACGAAGCGACCAACCTGGCGCAGGATTCTGGGTCGCAGCTTACGCGGGATGCGCTGACGGCGTTAATTCGAGTGTGGAAACGCAAGCTGAGCGATGGCGTAGACCCTTCGGGGCTGAAGCGGAGGTAGAGCGGCGGTTAGAACCAGTCGACGACGTGAAGGCCTCGAACGCGGCGAAATTCGCGAACATTGTGGGTGACCAACGTGGCTTCGTGAGCCAAAGCCGTACCTGCGATGAGAACGTCTTTGGGGCCGATGGGGAGCCCGGCGGCACGAAGACTCGCTTCCAGTTTAGCCGCAGAACGCGCCGAAGGCGCGTCAAACGGCATGATCGTGATTACATCGAGAAGCTCGTCAAGTTGAGCGCGCCTCTTCGTCGGCTGATTCGATTGTGCGATTCCCGCCTCCAATTCATAGAGAACGACCGATGGAATGGCAATCTCCGCGGGCGCCACCGATAGGAAGCTTTCTGCGACGCGACCAAGCCCCTTGAAGTAATAGATGATCGTGTTCGTGTCCGGCGCAAATATCATAGAGTTTCGCGCGGAAGATCGGCCGCTTGGCGTTTACGGATTTCGTCCGCTGTGGGAAAATCCGGCCAAGCCCCCGCCAGCGCACGGACAGATGCGGGCCATTCCTTCCGTACCCGCTGCCGGATCGCATCCGCGACCCACTGGCTTTGAGAAGTTTTCGTGGCCTTCACCGCGGTCTTAACCAGCGCGGCAGTGTCATCGTCAAGATAGATCGTCATCTGAGGCATGGCACTTACAATTATATACGTAGTTGTCCAAGGACGCCAGATTCGGCTCAACTCGGCTACCGTCCGAGCCACTTTTTTCGCCAGGTCCGGAGGCGATCGCTCCAACCTTTCGAGGCGGGCGCCGCGTGGGTGGAGGCTTCGGCGCTACTAGCTTGCTCGGGCGTAGGCGCGGCGGCCTCGTAGGGAACTTTGGAAACCAGACGGACCCGGTAGCCGCTGAAGGCGTAGGTGCACCGATTGCGCTGGCCGTTCTTATCCTCCAACACAACGGAAAACGCCTTTTCGTCATCCCCTGGCAACGACACTGCTTCCACCGGATAATAGCCCTTCACGTTACGCTCGATGTAAGCCGTCTCATAGCGATGATGCTTAAGGCTGAACACGAAAACACGAAAGCTATCGAATTCGTAGGGGCGCTGGTTGAACGATGCCGTGGTCCACAGCCAGTTCTGCTTGGTTTGGTTTTTATCTTTGTCGTAAACTTCGCCGAGGGGCAAATACGCCGTGATGCGGTGGCCTTCGGCGTATTGTGCGACCTCGTCCGGTATGGACATCACCAGCATCCGCTCCAGCGCCCAGCCGGCATCGCCCGTTTTCGTGCGGACCAATGCCCAATCGTCGGTAGGAACGGGCGCGGGCGGGGGCGGGGGGATGCTCGATCGGGAAAGCTCCATCAGATCTGGCGGAACAGGCGGCGGGGCGGGCAGCGGCAGAGGGAAAGGAGCGCTCTTGCTCTTCTTCTTCGGCACGGCGGCCTTGTGTCTTGTGGCCGGGATTGGAGACGGGGGCGGATTGTGCGGGGCAATGATATGGCCGACCACCTCCACCATGCCCCCTTCGGGGATCTGAAAGAAGCTGGGGGATTGCCGGTAGGGCTCGGCGTGAATATTCAGAGCCTCGTATACCGTGGCCGCGCCCTGCGAGGGCAATTTCTTCGCGCTCTCGGCAAGCCGGCGGAGATCTTCCATTTGGCTCTCGGTCAGCAGCAGATTCAAGTCGGTCCAGCCCTCGGCGCCGGTTGAGGTGCGCACCCTGACGAACCGGCGGCGCGTTTCGAGCACGTCGAGACGCTCGCCGTGTTTTGCGGTCCCCACGATAGCGGATCGAGAGCCGAGTTCCTTGCGCAGGTTCAGCGTCGATGGACCGGCATAGGCCGCGCCCACGGAGGGGCTCGGCGGCGGAGCGGGGGTGCTACACGCGGCCAGCAAACAAAGGCAAGGGGCAATCAGCCAATACCTAGCTCGTCGACGCGCTCCAGCGGCGTTCCACAAACTCGGCAGATCAGCGAGGCGCAGTCGCCGCACACCAGCGGATCGGCGACCGGCCGCCGGCATTTCGGACAGTAGAAATCGTCTTGGGTGTGGCTGGCTGGCTCGGGCGGCATCAATCCTTAGGGGCATTCTCTACATCCACGGCCAGAATGCTTCCACGCGCCTTGAGGAAAATATCATATTGGCTCATGACGTCGCGGAAAAGAGCGTCGCCGAGCATGCGGTAACCCTGGCCGCTGAAGTGAACGTGATCGGTGGCGGCCATGCCGGCGGCCACCCATTCATGCATCGCGCCTTTTCCGCCCATCTTGGCGCGGAGATCCCAGAAGGCGCATCCATTAGCGCGTGCGGCCTCGCGCTGGGCTTCGACAATGGTGTCGATTCTATCCATCGGCTGCCAGACGCGTTTGACGCGCTGGTCGCGATCCGGCGGGCCGATCACAAGAATGGAAGCGGTGGGCGCGGCTTCGCGCATGCGCGCGATCAGTTCGGTAAAAGCGTCGCGATAGGATTCCAGAGTCCAAATCTTGTGCCCGGCTTCGTTGGTTCCGTAAGCCAGAACAATCAGACCGGGGTTGCGCCGTTCGATATTCGATTTGAGCGTCGCGCGATCCCAGCCCAACACGATCGGCGCTTCCGCTCCGTTTATTCCGAGCGTTTCGTACGTGACGCCAGTAAGCTTTTCAGCCACCCATCCGAAGAGGCGCACGGGACCGCGATCTAGCGTTTCCAGCTCCAGCCTATGGGTACCCGGCGCGGCGTCGAAGCGATAATAGCCGGGGCTGGGCTCGCCATCGGTTGCGATACGATCGACCGCTACCCCGTTATCGTAGAGTTGCAGGGTGCCGCCGCCGGGCTGCTGGTAATAGAACAGTTCGAACTCGTTCGCGTCGGATTCCACATAGACGTCCTCGCGAGGGGCGCGGGCGGATATGCTGATGCCGCCGAGTCCGTAGACGCCGTCGCCGGGCCGGCCCACCAGGCCGTCGGTGTGCCAGCCGCGCGTGGAGCCGCTACGGATGTCCTCGCGTCGATAGCCGTTGTAAGGACGTCCGGCAAGCGAGAACCCGCTGCCGCCGTCGCCGAACTTTTCTTGAAAGCGGGCGCGCAGCTCGCCGGTCCATTCATCGGCGGCGGTGTGGGAATCGCCGTAGTGCAGAATCCGCAGAGGCCCTGGGATCTCCCCTTGTTGATGCCGATAGAGTTGCTCGAAAAACGGAATGAGCGCCGCGGAGTTGTCGACGGGGATATCCGCTCCGTTAGCGATATTCTCGACGACGTAATCGTGCGCGGCGGCGCGGACTTTGGCCGGGACGGGCGAGGGTTTGGGATGCGCAGCGGAACGCTTTACGGCCACGGCCACGCGGGCTTTCGCCGGCGCGGGGGACGCCAGGGCCGCGGCAGCTTTGGAAACCGCCGGCTTGCCCGCGCTTGAAACATACCTTTTCGTTTTTGTTTTCTTCGACGGCTGCTTGGAAGGCGTGGGCGACACGGCAACGCCTATCGCCGCGGCGGCGGCGACGACCACGAGGATCTCCGGAATCCTGGTCACTTCGTTGGCGCCGGGCCTCCTGGAAGCCTGAAGACAAACGGCATAGGTCAAGCATAGCAATTTCCCGAGCTTGTGGCTTCCCGGAATCGCGGATATTCTCGGCCATGTACGCCCGTAATCCGTCGATAGGTATTCAACCGGTGCTTATCCCCGGCCTTACGGCCGGGGCTGGGTGCGAATGCTGGAACGCCGTCGCGCCCACTTTCAGCCCCGCCCGTGAGGGCGGGGGCAAGCTTACGGACGGAGTACGGTACGCCGATAGAAAAACAAGCGCCGCGTCATTTTCATGGCCAATTCACCGGCTTACGCGACACGATTTGAGGAACGCGGTTCTCATTACTCTTCTGGCGCTGGCGCCGGCCATTCTCGCCGTGGCGGGCCGCGAACTGGCACGGTCCCCAAGAAGACGGCGGCTGGTACATGGACGTGGCGCAATCGCTGGCAGCGGGAAGGGGGTTCCAGGAGCTGCATGGGTATTGGCCAGGGAAGCCCATTACATATCGTCCGCCCCTGTGGCCGTCTATCGAATCGCTCGTTAGTCGATGCTTTCCTTCGATTCATCCGCTGTCCGCAGCTCATCTCGTATGAGGCGAAGATACAAACTGCCGGAATGGATTTGGCGGTTATCCCTTTACGCCGCGGCCATGGTGTTATGGATGCGCAAACCGCCGGAGGCTTCGATATTTCGATTGATGTTGTGCGCCAGCGTGCTGACGGTAATCACGACGGTGATACTGTTCCATGGGGAACAACGTTTCATGTATCCCTTTGCTGGCCGCGTATGTGTGCTCTCAATGGCCCCGCGCCGGTTCAATTTGAGGCGCTCCCCGCGCTCGCTGCCGCACCGGCCCGCGAATTGAGCTTTCGCAGTTTGTATTCGTTGTAGCCGTCGCGCAGGGCGTCGTAGAGCAGCTCGCCGACGATCTTGGCGCCGCCCGGCATGGGGTGGATAAAATCCGCACCCACCAGACGAGGCTCGGCGGCGTACCAGCGCGCCATGGTCCCGCGCCCACCCATGGCCTGATAGGTGTTGAAAAACGCCACTCCCATCTCCGCAGCTACGCGCGATTCAACCTCTACCAGGCGCGGCAGCGTGGGCACCGTGTCGATCTCGCCGGCGTCGTTTTTCTCCCCGCGATCCATGGGGCTCATCAACAGAATGGAGGCCTCCGGCAACGCCGATTGCACGCGGCGCACCGCAATCTTCAACTCCTTCGGCCAGGTGGTCTCGACAAATTGAGCGTAGCCGCTCTCGTTGGTCCCGTAGGCGAGCACCACCAGGTTGGGCTTGTAGTGACGCAGCTCGGCGGCCCAATGCGCGGCGTTGAAGGCGTGCGAGAGGACCGTGATGTTGGCGCCGTTAATACCCAAACTGCTGTAGATGACGCCCGCGCTCTTCTTGCGGAATTCGACGCCAAAAAGCCGGACCGCGCCGTTGGTCACCCGCAGAGTCACTTGATTGGCGCCGGCCGGCAGATCGAACGAGGCGAAGCCGGGAGCGGTTTCCGGGGCGGCCGTAGCGGCGGTTCCCGCAGTCACGCCGTCCGCCTCGATGGAAAACGAGCCTCCCTCGGGCCGCGCCAAATACGCGACGTCCAGGCTGCGGCTGTGGCCGTCCTTGAAATTCCAGTGAGCCACCGCGCCGGGCGACCCTTCAAAGCTTGCGCCGCCTAGTCCATGCATGCCGTCTTTGAGGTCGGTGACGCCCGCGACGTCGATCTTCCAGTTCGACGCGTCCATTTCCAACCCGCGATGGTAGTACCACGCCCAGGGCTTCGCGATGAGGACGAACCCAGCCCCAGCGTCCCCGAACTGCTTCTGGAGCAGTGCGCGCGCGTCCGCCGTGATGAGGTCGCCGGTGGTGGGCGAGTCGCCGTAGTGGAGAATGCGCGTGACTCCACCGTGCAGAAGAGCCGCGTAAAAGGGATCCAACTCGTGATTGGGATCGACGAGGTTTTGCGGCGCCATCAGCTTGAGGCGGGCCGTTCGGACTTCTTCCAATGCCGCCGCGGACTCCACGGCCGTCCGGTTGGGCATAGGGAATTGCCAAACCGCGGGAATATTTTGCGGATCGAGCAAACGGTAGCTTTTCAACGCGGGGGCGTATTGCGGGAGAAACAGCAGGGCTCCGAACGTCGCGACCGTGAGTACCGTTTTCCAAGGCATGGCGTCAGAATTTGGTGTAAATGAAGGGCGCCGCGCCGGTCTGCGCCACGTATTGGAGACCGAACGCCAGCGCCACCAACGCCGCCGCTTGAGCGTAGAACGGCGCACGCGTGTACAAATTCAAGCTGAACTCATACCAGTTCTTCGGCAGATAGTGGAACAGGAATCCTATGGCCAGCACCAGCCAAAGCCCGGGGGAGACGTTGCCTAGCGCCCAGGTCCGCGATCCGATCCGGCCGAAGATGGCCGAGGCGGTTTGGAAATCGGGGGCGCGGAAGTAGATCCACGCGAAGGCGACGAATTGGAAGGTAATGAAAATGGCAAGCGTGGAACGGATTCGAGCCTGCACTGGCGGAAGGGGCAGTCGTTTCCCGCGCATCGTCTGCCAAAGCCGCACGAAGGCGAGCCCAACCCCATGGATCGCACCCCAAACGACGAAGTTCCAACTCGGGCCGTGCCAAAGTCCGCCGATCACCATGGTGAGGATCAGGCTCAAATACGGCATTATTCTAGTGCGTTTGCCCGGAAACGAGAAGTAGAGATAATCGCGGAGCCAGTTGGAGAAAGTGATGTGCCAGCGGCGCCAGAAATCGGCGACGTTGATGGCGGCGTAAGGACGGTTGAAATTGGCGGGCAGCTTGATTCCCAAAAGCAGAGCCGAGCCGATCGCGATGTCCGTATAGCCTGAAAAATCGTAATACAGCTCGAAAGCGTACGCATAGACCGCGACCAAGACTTCCATGCCCGAATACAGATTGGGGAAATCGAACACGCGGTTCACCAGGTTGCCTGCCAAGTAATCGGCGATCAGAAGCTTTTTGATCAGGCCCAGACCGATGAGAAATAGCGCGCCTCCGCCAAAGGCGGGATCGAGTTTTTTCGGTTTTTCGAATTGAGTAAGCAGCGATTCCATGCGCGTGATGGGGCCGGCGAGCGTGGTCGGGAAAAACGATACGGCCGCCAGATGCGCCAGGTAGCTCCGGGTTCCTTTCGTATCGCGGCGGTAGAGGTCGATCGTGTAGGTCAGTGCCTGGAAGCAGTAAAAGGAGAGGCTGATGGGGAGACCCCAATGCCACTGCGGAGCCTGTTTTCCGGTCCAATTCGCCCAGCTTCCCAGTAAGAATGGCATGTATTTGAAGAACGCCAGGGCGCCGACATTCATGACGATACTGGAGGCGACGAGCAGTCTGCGGGGACCGGGCGATTTCGAGCGCTGGAGACCCAGGCCGATCGCGTAGTCGACGGAGGAAAGAACCGGGATGAGCGCGAGCAGCGTAAGATCCCACCGTGCGTAGAAGAAGTAGTTGGCGAAGAGAATCAGCGCGAGCGTCAGAGCGCGGATGCGCGCCAGAGGCCAATAGAGGAAAAAGATTCCTCCCAGAAAAAGGAAGTAGGTGGGGGAAGAAAGCAGCAAATTCTCAGGATACAGGATGGGCGCATTGGCAACCCGATTCGCGGCGCGCGCTAACGCGGATCTTTTTGCTCGCGTTCCCTCTCGGCCTTGACGCGTTTGAGGCGCGCGAGGATTTCCGGCTTCTCTGAGTTCAAGATGTTCGGATCTTCGGGGCTGTAGTGGCGAACCGTCATGTATTCATCGTCGCGGAAGTAATTACTTTGTTTGATTAAAGACGAGGCCATTAGGAGATACGCCGAGATCGTGTAGCGATGGTCGCTGTAATGGGCTTCATCGGGTCCCCAAACATAGTCTGCTATCACGAATATCGGGGAATCCGAGATCGAGGTATCGCGCCAGAATGCGTGCTCGCTTTGATTCGAAAGCTCCAGTGAAAAGAGATTCTCCAGATCCTTTCCTTTTCCGGGGCGAAGCAGAGCGTAATGAACCCGCCAGCCGCTGACGCCCCCGCCAGCCGCCGAGAAAAATAGAGCCGTCGTATTTTGGTTCATCTGAATCACTTCCACGCTGGGGGTTCTGCCGAAATCCTTAGGTGCGGTATAGCACTGACGTTGCGGTGGCGCTTCAACGCAAACCGTCGCCGGACCTTTCGGGAAAAAACCATCCGCGTCCAGTTCGGGTATCGTAACCGTCACTTCGCGCCCCATGAACTTGGGCAGCGGTTCGCGGCTCTGAGCAGATTGCGCGTGTGCGCCTCGCGAAGCAAGAATCAGCAAAACGAAGATAGCGGTGAATTTCGCAGTCATGGGTGCGGGCCGAAGTTGTGTACAGCTCAAGCGTCGGGTATTTGGCGGGCGAAGTCAATACGATCGATCTACTCCGAAGATGGCGCGCCTGCCTGATGGGCCACGGTGGAAGTGGCGGTCTTTGGCGGAGGGATCGCGTTGCCGAGGTTCATCGAGCCTCCGCCTTCGCTGACGTAGTTGCGGTTCCAATCGGGGATTTCGATGGCGATGTCGCCCTGCACCACGGCCTGGCAGCCCAGGCGCGAGCGGGTGGTGACGCCGGCGGCCATGTCGACGCGGTCCTGCTCGTCGTCGTCCATTTCAGAAAGGCTGTTTTCACCCTGCTTGACGATGACGTGGCAGGTGGTGCAGGCGCAGTTGCCTCCGCAGGCGTGCTCCAGTTGGATGCCGAAATTCAGCGCCACGTCGAGGATCGACTCGGGCTTGCCATGCTCGGCGTAAGGCAGCTTGCCGTGCTCGAACTCGACCGTTTTGTCGAGGTTGATGAAGGTGACCTTCGGCACAATTCGATTTTAGCAGCGGATCCCGGTTATCCCGGCACGCTTTATGTGGGCAGGAGGAATTTATGCCGATATCCGGAGCGTGGAGAATGCACGCAGGATGGCATACTGGATTTTCATGTTTCACCTCCTGGAAAAGCGAATCGCGGAGGCATTTGCCGCGCGGATCGGCGAGCTATACGGCACGCAGGCGGCGGTGCAGACGGAGCAGCCGAAGCAAAGCTCGTTCGGAGAGATCGCGCTGCCGGCGGCGTTTCAGCTAGCGCGCCAGCTCAAAAAAGCGCCGCGAGCGATCGCGCAGGAACTGCTGGCGGCGGGCGGGGAGATCGAGGGTGTTTCCGCGATCGAGATTGCGGGCAACGGATATTTGAACATCCGTCTGGACCGCGGCTCTTACGCATCCGGATTGCTCACGGGCAAGGCGGAAACGGCGGAGGCTTCCCAAGAGAAAATCGTCGTCGAGCACACAAACATCAATCCGAATAAGGCCGCGCATATCGGTCATCTGCGGAACGCGATTTTGGGCGACACATTTGTGCGCATGCTCCGGGAGACGGGGCGAAGTGTGGAAGTCCAGAATTACATCGACAACACTGGCGTGCAGGTGGCCGACGTGGTGGTGGGATTCCTCCATCCAGAGGCAGTTCCACAGGACTCGTTTCGCCGGGAGCCTTTCGATTATTTCTGTTGGGATTTATACGCCGCAGTGTCCGCTTATTACGAAGATCATCCTGAAGCGTTGGAGTGGCGCAAGGAGGCGCTGCATGATATCGAAGCCGGGGGAAACGCGGCGGCCGAAAAGGCGCATGACGTGGCGGATCGAATCGTCGAGGCGCATCTGGCGACGATGTGGCGGCTGAACATCGCCTACGACGTGCTTCCGCACGAAAGCGAGATCCTTCATCTGAAATTCTGGTCGAGGGCGTTCGAGCTGCTGAAGGAGCGCAAAGCGATTTATCTGGAAACCGAGGGGAAGAACAAGGGCTGCTGGGTGATGCCGGGATCTGCTTTCCGGGCGTCCTCGGCCGAAGGCGACGGCGGTGAGGAAGACAGCAAGGTGATCGTGCGCTCGAACGGCACCGTTACGTATGTCGGCAAAGATATCGCGTACCAGCTTTGGAAGTTCGGACTGCTGGGAAAGGACTTCTACTACCGCCCATGGCACACGTATCCCGATGGACATGTCGTGTGGGCGTCCACAGACGAACCGGGTGAGGGAGCGCCGGCGTTTGGGCACGGCGCCCGGGTGTACAACGTGATCGATTCGCGGCAATCGTACTTGCAGGACGTGGTGGTTGCCGGATTGCGAGCACTGGGATTCGAAAAGGAGGCGGAGGCGAGCATTCATTTCTCGTATGAGATGGTGGCGCTGTCGCCGCGCACCTGCGTGGAGCTGGGTCTGGAGCTTTCCGAGGAGGACAAGAAAAGGCCGTACGTGGAGGTCTCAGGCCGCAAGGGGCTGGGGGTCAAAGCGGACGATTTGATCGATAAGCTCATTGAGAAAGCGCTAGACGAGGTCGAATCGCGACACGCCGAAGGGCCGGAGGAAGCCAATCGCCGGGCTGCCAAGGCGATCGCGGTGGGCGCACTGCGCTATTTCATGCTGAAATACACGCGCAATTCGGTGATCGCGTTCGATTTGTCGGAAGCGCTGAGCTTCGAAGGCGAGACTGGGCCATACGTGCAGTACGCGGCGGTGCGGGCGCGCAACATTCTGCGAAAGCTGGAAGAGCGGGGGGAAAAATTGCCCGACTTCGGCGTAACGCTTACGCGCGAAGCCATGGCGCGGCAGCTCGAATCCGAAGACTGCTGGCAATTGCTGCTGGCGGCGTCCAAGGCGCGTTCGGCGATTGAACGCGCGGTGGCCAGCGGTGAGCCCTCGCATGTAGCGCGGTATGCGTTTCAACTCGCTCAGGCGTTCAGCAACTTTTATCACGAGTATCCAGTATTGACGGAATCGAGTCCGGAGCGGAAGACGTTTCTGCTATGGATGACCGATTATTTCCGGCGGCAGCTTGAGCAGACGCTGGAAGTGCTGGGCATCGCCGTTCCCGAATACATGTGACGCGGCGCATCGAATCGCTGTTCTTGACCGGACCGGCGGGGCGGCTGGAGGCGATCCTGGAAGAACCAGAACGGGACGTTCCGCGCGAGGCGGCGCTGGTCTGTCATCCCCACCCGCAACACGGCGGGACGATGCACAACAAAGTTGTGCACCGGATTGCACGCGGGTTGCGGCGCGCGGGCGCGGTCGTGCTACGGTTCAACTATCGCGGCGTGAACCTGAGCGAGGGCGAATATGCACACGGCGAGGGCGAGCTTGAGGACGCGCGGACCGCGCTTCAGTATCTGCGCAGCCGCTATCCGGAGATCCCGTACACATTGGCGGGCTTTTCGTTCGGCTCGCGAATCGCGCTGCGGCTGGGATGCGAGCCCGGGAGCGGCGCCCGGCGGGTGATCGCGGTTGGGTTTCCGGCATCGCCGAAAGATCGATCTTACCTGGATAGCTGCGACGTTCCTCGCGTGTTTATCCAGAGCACGCACGATCAGTTCGGACCGGCGGAGGAGTTGGAGGCTCTGGTTGGGAGCTTGCCGGAACCGAAGCGCCTGGTGCTGGTGGAGGCGGCGGATCATTTTTTCGCGGGAGCGCTGGATCGGTTGGAGGAAGAGATCGCGGCTTTGGGCTGAAGTTTAAGGCGTCGTCACGCTTTCACGGGATTGAGTCGGCGATATAACCACGCCTAAACGCACGAACCGGGCGGGACTGCTCGCGAGCGGTCTCGCAGGACAGATAACGGCTGGGAACCTCGCTGCACACGCCGGTGATCGGAAATATCACGACAGCAAACCGACGCGCGGGTGAAATAGCAGATTTAGTGCGGTAGCGGCCTCAGTCTCAGGGATGTTGAACGGGCAACTGCACGCTGTTGCTGCTGATGTTATCCATAGACACGGAAACACTGTAGGCGCCGGTTGCAAGATCGGGTGGCACGGTCACGATCAGTCGACCCACGCCCACCAAGCCCGGCGCGGCGCTGCACGAGTCTGCCTGCGCTGTTCGGCCGCCGATCTTTACCAGCGGATTGAAATACGATACGCAGAGAGCCGACGAGGGATTGGCCGCGCCGTCGGGAATTGCAACCGTATAGTTCTTGCTATACATTCCAGTCCAATAAATCACGATCTCTTCTCCTGGCTTCGCGGGGCTGGATGCGCTTATCGCGTCCCCGTTTAGATGGCCCAACATCGCGAACAGCCCCAGTGTTTGTCAGTACCTGGTATAGAAGGTTTGGCTTTTGCCGTTATTGTTCACAACGATAGTCACGGGAGGACCGCCGCCGACGAGCCCCAGGTTGTAATCAGGAACTTGAAAATCGATCTGGTCCTGCCCGCCTCGATCCGTCACGCTAAATATAGGAGCGGCAATTCCGTTCACTGTTACCGAGGTCCCGGAGATCTGGGTGGGCAGCGGAAGATTCGTTGCCATCTGGGTGCCGGAGACATCGGTGAGGCCCGACCCGAAGAGCGTCGCGATATAGCCGGCATCGATGCCGGGAGTATCGCTGGCGGCGTTCGCAAGAGCGGCAGTTACCGTAAGAGAGATGTGAGTTTCGTCGCCCGCTGTCGTCAGCGGCAAGCTCGGATAGTCCACCGGAAGACTATTGCCCGACGCATCGCGGGCAAGTAGCGGGGTATCGAGCCAGATTCGGGCGCTGAGACCCATCGGCGTCAGCAACGTGTAGGCTTGACGATTCGAGTCGAATTGTGCGCCTGCGAAAGCTGAGTTTCCGTAAATAATCCCGAGCCCCAAATGGGACGTCGATCTCGCATTGTCCGGATCTTGCACCGCAATCACAAGCAGAGAGCCTCGCCGAAGAGTGAGTTTGAGGTTGCGCAAATGCTGGCTCGCCGGGAGGGTCACGGAAGTTGGACTCGATGCACCGAAGCCAGTCCAGTCGCAGGTCCCCAATTGATGGGGGTCGACAGGATACAGGCAGATCTGATATATGTCCGCCGGAAGATTTGAAGCGATAAATTGCCCGCCGCGCCCCGTTTTTGTGACTCCCGAAACAGTCGGTGGATTACAGACTGGAGAACCGTGTGGAGGCGTCGGCACGCACACGCCCTGATTTTGCCAGCGGACGGTTGCTCCTACAATCGGTAGTCCGCTCTCGTCGACGGCAACGCCGCTGAACGATGCCCCGTGCGCGGCGGAAGGGCGCCGGATGGGCGGTCGAGGCGCTGTTGTTTGCGCACGCGCGGCAATTGACGCCGCGAGCCACATGACGATTGAGATCAGCCTACCTCCAGCCCGCGATCCTTGGGCGTGCAACATTGCCGCCAGTATAACGTCTTCGCCAATCCGCACGCCTGCAGCCGATGATTTCGCTCAGTCCGCCAAGCGCACGCGATCTCTTCGGCCGGGGCGATGGATAGCCGCTCTTCTGTCCTCTCGGCAGCGAGCGTTTGGATCTGGCTCACAATGCGCCGCGGTCGACTATAGGGTGAGGGAAAGCGTGAGCGAGGTTCCCTTGCTGTTACGCCGGAGCGACGGCGGTGCGGCTCTCATGAACACATCATCGTTCAGAATCGGACGGGCGCGCTGTTGGCCGTTTTCGCATGAGTCCAGAGCCTCTGCCGAATTTCCTCTCGTGTAAGCGGGCCATGTTTCCCGGCTCGCCGCCAATCCCTGTTCGGCTAGCGCGATTTCTTCCTTTGGATCGGGTTTGGCGCACTCAACCGCAAGACGCGCGCGGGTCTGCGAAAACGCTCGGGCGCCACCGTTCTTCGCCGTACTTACGGCGACTTTCATTTTGCGCACATTCTATATCATGAGACCGTAGCATCGGACCGCCCTTTACATCACGTCATGGAGAAAGATCCCTATCTCGAAGCCGCCATCGAGCAGGCGCGCAAGAGCCTGTGGGAGGGCGGAATCCCGATCGGCTCGGTGCTGGTTCACCAAGGCAAGATCATCGGCCGGGGACATAACTGCCGCGTGCAGACCGGAAGTCCCATCGACCATGGCGAGATGAACTGCTTGCGGAACGCGGGGCGGCTGCCGGCCTCGGTTTATCGCGAATGCACGCTCTACTCCACGCTTTCTCCTTGTCCGATGTGCAGCGGCGCCATCGTGCTCTATAAGATTCCGCGAGTGGTTGTCGGCGAGAACGCCACGTTTCACGGCGCGGAGGACTTTTTGCGAAGCCACGGGGTGAATGTCGAAATCGTGAACGACGACGAGTGCGCCCGGCTGATGACCGAGTTCATTCAGGCTCGCCCGGAATTGTGGAGCGAAGACATCGGCGAGTAGCTACGCTTTCTCGGGATTGAGTACGGCGATATAACCAAGGTTGCGGAACAGCTGATGGTAATCGAGGCCGCAGCCCACGACAAAGCGGTCGGGAATTTCGAAACAGCGGAACTCCACAGGGGCCGGGACGATCCTGCGGACGGTGCGGTCGAGCAGCGTGCAGATCGCCAGCGACCGCGGACCGCGCCCGGCGAGAGTGCGGAGCAAATAACTCGCGGTGAAGCCGGTATCCACGATGTCTTCCACCAGCAGAACGTCCTGGTCTTGAATCGGGTCGTCGAGATCCTTCTCGATTCTGACCATGCCCGGCGCGCCTCCCGCGACGTGCCCCGCGAAGCTCGATATCGATAGGAAATCGATCTGCACCGGGATGTCGATGGCTCTCGCCAAAGCCGTCAGAAAGAAAACGGAGCCTTTTAGTACGCCAATTAATTTCAGATCGCGCCCGCGGTATTTCTCGCCGATTTCCGCGCCGACTTCACGAATCCGCGCCGCGACCTGTTCTTCCGTGAAGAGTATTCTCTCCACGCCCGGCGGCGGCGTCACGACTCCGGCGCCCTCAGGCCGTATTTGAAAATCAAGTCCTGGAAATCTTTTTGATAGAAGACCTGAATATTGACGTGCGGATAAACGGCGCGCAGCAGTTTGATCTTCCGGTTCTTGCGCGTCACCAGCGCTTGCTTCATGGTGGTGAGTTCCACGTAGAGATCCATGTCTGGCAGATAGAAATCGGGCGTGAACGCTTCGACGACGTTGCCATCCTTGTTCCACTGGAGGGGAAAGCTGCGCGGCTCGTATTCCCACTGGATGCCGTAGAAATCCAAAAGGCGCGCGAAGACTTCCTCGCTCGGATGTCCGAACACAACGGGATTCAAGTGAGCCCGGCCGGCGGGCGCGAGGCCGTGACGAGCCAACTCCAGTCTGGCTTGGAATTGAAGTTTCGCTTCCGCGGCGGCGGGCAGGAAGCCTCGCTCCGAGAGACAACGCGCGCCAACGGCGGCACGCATGACCTCCGCCATTTGAGAGGCGTCCATGTGCTCGGCGTTCAGCGCGATGTCGAAGCTCTCGGGCATTGGCGCCGCTCGTCCGAAGCGCGCCTTCCGCAGACGGCGAGCCTCTTCGTCCATTTCCGCAAGCGCGCCGGTAGCCGCGGAGCGTTCCAGCCGCCGGTCGAGCATCACATTGCCAACGCGCCGCGCCTCGGAGGCGACGATTCCGGCGCGCAGCAGGAGAGGCATCGGCATCAGCAGGGACTCCGCGCCGGGCAGCGCGATTACCAGATGATGCTCCGCCGCCAGGCGCGCGACAATGGACGCCACGGCGGCACGCCAGGCGCGATCGGGTATCGCAATTTCACCGAACTCCTCGACGAGCAGTTGACTCAGACGCGCTTCGCCGATCGATTCGAAGCGTAACAAGCGCGCGGCGGCCTGGGCGACCTCTTCGAACCGCGATGCGGGCTCCCCGGAGATCGTCAGCAGGGCCATGATTCAGGCCCCGGTTCGCGCCAAGTCACAACGTTATTGTAGAAGAACCAATGACGGTTCTCGGAGTGGACATTGGGGGAACCAAGATTGCGGCCGGACGCGTCAACGAGCACGCGGGAGTCGCGGGATTCCAAACCGCGCCGACGCTCGCTTCCGGCGGACTTGAAATTTCTCTGCGGCAGGTCTGGAACGCGATCGAAGCCTCGCTCGCTCCCGATGTGCGCGCGATCGGAATTTGCGCGCCAGGGCCGTTGGACTGCCGAAGCGGCGTCGTATTGAACCCCCCTAATCTTCCCGGCTGGCGCGACCTCCCCTTGGCGAAACTCACGGAAGAGAAGTTCGGACTGCCGGTAAAGATCGAGAACGACTGCAATGCGGCAGGGCTGGCGGAAGCTCTTTACGGCGCCGGCCGGGGGTACGGCCACGTCTTTTATGCAGCCATCGGAACCGGTATCGGCTCCGGCATCGTGCTGGACGGAGAAATCTTCCGCGGAGCCCATGGCGCGGGGGCGGAGGCCGGACACATGTCCATCGACTACCGGAGCGGCGTCGTGTGCGGCTGCGGCGCCTCGGGCTGCATTGAGGCCCTTGCTTCCGGCCGCGTCTTCGATGACGCTGAAGAGGAAGACCTCGACGAACTGGTGGAACGCCTGGGCGCGTGGCTAGGCGCTGTGATCAGCCTGCTCGATCCCGGAGTTATCGTGATTGGCGGCGGGGTGGCCGAGATCGGCGAGCCGTTATTCGGCAGGCTGAAAGCGGCGGCCCCGCGCTGGACCATTAACCCGTACGCGCGCGAAATCCCAATTGTCCCGTCGGAGTTGGGAGCTGAGGCGGGCGTGATTGGCGCCGCTGCGTTGGTGTTGAGCCAGCCGCGGTAGGAAATATGGCTCGGGGCTTAAGCTAATACTTGGCTGTTTACGAACGCATCCTCGTCCGCGCCACCAACTGGGTCGGCGACGCCGTGATGTCGCTGCCGGCCCTGCGCGCTCTTCGAGATCGCTTCCCGGCCGCCACGATTTCCATACTGGCCAAACCGTGGGTCGCCGGCCTCTATGGACGCGAGCCGTTCTGCGATGAGCTGATCCCGTACACGCCCACCGATCTCGTGTCGAAATGGGCCGCTGCCCGGTCGCTCGCGGCGAGGAGCTTCGATTGCGCGATCCTTCTGCAAAACGCGTTCGAGGCTGCCGCCGTCGCTTTCGCCGCTCGAATTCCCGAGCGCATCGGCTATGCGCGCGATGGCCGGAGCTTCCTGCTTACGCGCGCGGTCGCGGCGCCCCACAAAGGCGAAATCCCGGAGCACGAACGATTCTATTATCTGGAATTGCTGCGCCGCGCCGGTATTCTGAACGCGGTGCCCACCAGCGACGCCATTCGCCTCGAAGGCGCCCCGGCAGCGCGGCAAGAGGGACTGGAGAAGTTTCGAGAGATTGGCTGGAACGGAGACGTGATCGGCGTCAGTCCGGGCGCGGCCTATGGGAGCGCGAAGCGCTGGCCGCCGGACCGGTTTGTAGAATCGGCGAGTCGCCTGGCGCGCGAGCTGGATGCGGCGGTGGCTGTTTTTGGCTCCAAGGATGAGCGCGCGCTGTGCGCCTGGGTCGCATCCGGAATCTCGGCCCCGGTGAGAAATTTCGCCGGCGAAACCACACTTGGCGAATTCATCGCATTCGCCGCCGCCTGTCGCGTTTACCTGACCAACGACTCCGGCGCGATGCACATCGCATCCGCCCTCGGCGTGCCGACCGTCGCCGTCTTTGGCGCGACTAACGATGCCACCACCGGCCCCACGGGACCGCTGGCTCGCGTCGTGCGCGAGCCGGTGGCGTGCAGCCCGTGCCTGAAACGCGAATGCCCCATCGATCATCGCTGCATGACGCGCGTCGAGTCGGCAAGAGTAGCGGATGCGGCGCTGGAACTGCTGAAATAGAGAGGAACGTGGATACCAGGACCAAGATCGTCCCCGCCGAGGAGGCCGCGCGCATCGCCGCTTCGGGCGCCTTCGTCGTGAGCGGATATTTCGATCCGGTGCTCGCGTGGCACGCCGCGCGTCTTCAGGAACTTAAGCGAGACGGCGCCGCGCTCCTGGTGCTGATCGCTTCTCCTCCCGCTCCGATCTTGCCGGCGCGCGCGCGGGCGGAGCTTCTGGCGGGCCTGAAAATCGTGGATTACGTTTGCGAGGCTCCGGACGGCATGGCGGCCCATTTCAGTTTGGCGGACGAAGATCGTCATAAGCGCGAAGAATTGATCGATCATGTCGTCGCGCGCAACGCCTGAGCATGGCTGAGTTTCGCATTCTGATCATTCGTCTCAGCTCGATGGGCGACGTTATTCACACGCTACCCGCCGCCGCCAGCCTCAAGCACAGCTTTCCTCACAGCTCGCTTTGCTGGATCGTCCGCGAGCGCTGGTCGCCCTTGCTTCACGGCAATCCTTTCGTTAATCGCATTCTCGCCGTGGAGCGTGGAGTTGGCGGCCTGATGCGGGTCGTGCAATCGCTACGCCGCGAACGATTCGACTTGGTTGTCGATTTCCAGGGGCTGATTCAGTCGGCCCTGGTGGCGGCCTCGGCGCGTTCTCCCAGGAAGGTGGGGCTGCACCGCTCGCAGGCGCGCGAAAGCCTGGCGTCGCTGTTTTATTCCACCGCCGTGCTAACTCGCGAGCCGCACCGCGTCGAGCGCAATTTAGAGCTCGCCGCCGCCGCGGGCGCCGCTAATCTCCTGCGGGTCTTTCCATTGCCGGAAGGCGAGCCCGAGGGCGATCTTCCAGCGGGGCCATTCGTGCTCGCCTCTCCGTTTGCGGGCTGGGGCGCGAAGCAATGGCCTCTGGAATATTTCGGAGAGCTGGCGCGCGGTCTCGACATTCCATTGGTGCTCAATGGGCCGCCCGGGTCAGCGGCCGAGCTAGCGCGCAGTGGCGCTTACGTTCATACCTCCGGAATCGGCGGACTCATTCACGCGACCCGACGCGCGAGTGCCGTCGTCGGCCTGGATAGCGGTCCGCTGCATCTCGCCGCGGCGTTATCGAAGCCCGGCGTGGCGATCTACGGACCCAGCGATCCCGCCGTGCACGGTCCCTATGGCGGCTCGATCCGTGTGCTGCGCGCGCCCGGCGCCGCCACCAGCCAAAAACGTCGCAGGCGCGAAGACCAAAGCATGATCGCGATTAAGCCATCCGCCGTGCTGGCGGCGCTTAGCGAGATTTTGCGGCATCGCGCGCCGAATTCTCCAACGATGTCGGCGGGCTTCAGCGCGTGAGCTTTCCGAAACCTTACGCCGACGCCGTGGCCAAGCTGCGCGTACCGTGCGGCTTTTTGCTGGCGGGCGCTTTTTTGTGGTTTTCCAACCCGAGCCCAGCGTCAATGGCGATTGGGCTGCCGATTTCCGCGCTCGGCCTCGCCGTGCGCGCCTGGGCCGCCGGTCATTTGGAGAAAAATCTGACATTGGCGCGGAGCGGCCCGTACGCCCGTGTGCGTAATCCTCTGTATATCGGCACGCTCACCGTGGCCGCCGGTCTCGCCGTAGCAGCTCGCGAATGGACCCTGGGTTTGTTGTTTGCGGCCGTCTTTTTATTGGTCTATCTCCCCGTTGTGGAACTAGAGGAGCAGCACCTCAGGCGGCTGTTCCCGGATTTCGAGCAATACGCGCGCGCGGTCCCGCGGCTCGTGCCAAGATTCGGCCGCGCTCCCATCGGCAAAACTTTTCGCTGGTCGCTCTATCGCCGCAATCGTGAATACGAGGCGCTGGCAGGGTTGCTCGCCGGCACGGTCGTGCTCGTATGGAAGGCGCTGCGTTCGCTCTAAACTTAGGGCGCTGGAGCAACCAACGGCATCAGCGGGTCCGCCCGTCTTCTGATACCATGTTCCGCAGTAATGCCGATTTACGATTATCAGTGCCGCTCCTGTGGCGAAGAATTCGAGCTGCTCGTGCTCAAGGGTACTGTGGCGGCGTGCCCGTCTTGCCAAAGCGAGGATCTTGAGCAAATGCTCTCCGGCTTCGCCGTGAGCACCGAAGCGATGACCAAAGCGCGTGTGAAAGCCGCTCGGAGTCGCTACATGTCCAGCTCCACCTACAAGGACAAGAAGATCGCTGAAATGGATGAGATCCGGGAGCACTCTCCACAGTCTTTCAGCGAGACCAAGAAAAAGTGAACCCATGTCTTGCCGGACGATCCTGTTCGCGTTTACCGCGGCTGGCCTGCTGCATGGTCAGCAGCAGCAGCCGCCGGATCTGATCCTGACTAACGGGAAAGTCGTCACCGTCGACGAGCGATTCTCGATCGCGCAAGCTGTGGCCATTCGCGGCGACCGCATCGTGGCGGTTGGCTCTAACCAGGAGATCGCGCGACTCGCCGGGCCAAACTCACGGCGCATCAACCTGAACGGAAGGGCCGTGATTCCCGGATTGATCGACAATCACATCCACCTTCTGCGCGCGGCGTCGACCTGGCTTCGCGAGCTGCGCTTTGACGGAGTCGATTCGCGAAAGCAAGCCGTGGAGATGCTCCGCGCTCGCGTGAAGGCAGCCGCGCCCGGAGAATGGATCTACAACATCGGTGGATGGGCGCACCAGCAATTCGTGGACGATCCGCGCCCGTTCACGCGCGAAGAGCTGGACCAAATCGCTCCCAACAATCCTGTGGCGCTGCAGGAATCCTACTATCAAGTCTTTCTCAACAGCCCCGCCTTGCAGATTTTGGGAATCGAGGCGAACAAGCCAGATCCGCCCGGATTCGTCAAAGGCTCGATTCAGCGGGACGGCGCGGGAAGGCCAACGGGAATTGTTCGCGGAGACATCGCCGCCACGCGCCCGGTGGCAAACCGGCTGCCTAAAGTCGCTCCGGAGCAGCTTGAGGCCAGCACACTGGCCCTCTTCAAAGACATGAGTCGCGTGGGCCTCACGTCTTTCGGCGTGCCCGGCTGCGATAACGACGTTCTCGCGATTCTGAGGAAATGGAAGGCGCAAGATAAGCTCAGCGCGCGCGTCTTCTGCATCAGCGGAGCGGCGGCTGCGAATCCGGAGCAGACGGATCGCGCCATCCAACAAATCGGCGCGATGAAACTCTTCCAGGGCGACAGCTACATCGACGACATTTTCTTTGGCGAGAGCGTCTATGGGCCGCTGCACGATCCGATGTTCGCTCTTAAGTCGAATCCGACGCCGGATCAATTGGATCAATGGAAGCGTATCGCAACGGCCGTCGCCAAGGCCGGCCTGCCTCTGCACGTTCACGCCGAGCTGCACGACACCATCGACGCTTTCCTGGATCAGATTGAAGCGATCAACAAAGAGCATCCGATCAAAAATCTGCGCTGGACATTTGCGCATATCAATCAGATAAACGCGGCCGAAATCGAGCGCATGAAGAAGCTCGGCATGTACGCGGCCGTGCATCCCTGGGCCGTGATCAACGGCGCCATCATGCATGAGGGATTCGGCGACGGCGCTTACGACATGCCGCCGCTCGCCACTCTTCAAAACAGCGGCATCATGTGGGGCCTGGGGACCGACGGAACCGCGGCCAATCAATACTTGCCGTTCACGACGCTGTATTTCGCCGTTACGGGAAAGATGGCCGGCGGTAGCAAAGTACTGCGCCAGACGGTCAGCCGCGAGGATGCGCTCATCGCGGACACCCGCAAGAACGCCTATTTCGTATTCCAGGAAGACAATCTCGGTTCGATCCAGCCCGGTAAACTGGCGGACCTGGTTGTGCTGGACCGCGATTATCTGACGGTTCCCGAAGATCAGATCAAAGACATCAAGCCCGTGATGACGATGGTCGGTGGCAGGATCGTCTGGGGCGGGATTTAACTGCTACTGCTGGGGCGCCCCCGGCGTGCCTGGATCGCCCGAAGAGCCGGCGTTGAACACGCGCTTGCCGTCCGCGAATTTCACCGTGCGGGCGTTGGCCATATTCGAGCCATCCTTGGCTGCCGACCCTTCCACGATAATCGCGTCACCGGGCTTGATGGAATCCTTGCGCCAGCCGTTACGCAGCAGAAGATTCGGGCTGCCAAGCTCGCAATCCCACTTTGCAGTCTTTCCGCTTTCATCCTTCACTTCCATGTGAATCCACGCGTGAGGATTCACCCACTCGAGACTGATAAGGGAACCCTTCAACTCGATCGGCTTTTTGGAATCATACTCGGCGGCGAAGGAATGATGCGCAAGGACGGGAATCGATCCAAGCAGCAGGGCGGGGACGATTGCGACAACGGATTTCATGGGTTCGATCCTCGGATTATTTTTTCGACTCCGCCGCGCCGGGGAAATGCGACGGATCGATATTTTTCTCGCAAACAAATTCGAGCAGCTCCGTATCGGGCAGCAGCGTATAGCGCATCACCGGCATGGTCCACGGTTTGGAGTACGCCCCTGGATCGTCTATGGTCACCGTGATGTCCATGTGACCGAAGTCCACACGATGAAAGCGCTCAAGCACCCGAAGCTTGTCGGAATGCGGATGCCCGGCCAGATCGATATTCCAGACCATGTCGTTAATGCCCGCCGTCACCGCCGAGAATTCGTCGCCTTCCCAGTGCCCGATGGAGTAGCCCATCCAGCTCGGGCTCAAGAATTCCTTGGGCATCTCGCGGCCGTCGGTGAAGATCATGCGGCGCAGCGAGTACATTTCGTAAAGCATCACAGTTTTGCCGGGCGCGTTGATGATTTCGAACGGGTAGGGGAGAGTTGAAGCCTTAGGAACGCCCTGTGGCATGCAGCGGGCTTCGGGATCGTCGCGCAGGTTATTGGCCCGGCGCTCGTTGAACGTTTGCTGCGCCCAAGGCAGCATGGCGGGAAGCTCCGGCCGCGCAGATTGTGGAGGATTAGGCCGGCGGCCCGGCGGCTGCCATTGATCTCCAAGCCAGACGCCCGAAAGATCGGGCTTTCCATTGGCAGTCTTGGGAACCGGCGCGGTAAGGTTCGGTTTGCCGTCCGCCGTTCGTGGAACGTCTTTCTTCGGATAGTCGAGCCATTGCGCGTGCGCGATCGCGGCTGTTAGCAGCGCAAACGCGAGCCCCCGCATCACGGCCGCCCCGCGGGACCGACAATGTGCTGCGTGTCTCTCTGATTTTCCTGGCAAATGTATTCCATCAACTCGTCGCCGGGCAACAACCGATGCGAGGCGTTGACCGTGAACGGGCGAGTATATGCGCCGGGATCTTCGATGGTGACCTCTTCGAGAAGCGTACCCAGATCCTTGCGCGTGTAGCGCTCGATCGTGTGAAGCTGTTCGGTGTGCGGATGGCCGACGAAATCGAACCAGAATTTGTCGTTGAAACCGACGGTATCCACCACCAGCGTGTCGCCCTCCCAATGACCAACCGAATGGCCGTACCAGGTGGGATTCGGATCTTTGGGGTGCGTGCGGCCATCCATGAAAATCTGGCGGTAGCTGTGGATGTTGCCCTCAAATAGGAAATAGATGTAGGGCGGCGTTTCGACGATTTTCCATGGATAGGGGGCATGCCGTGGGACGCCTGTGGGCAGGCAGTTGGCTTCGGGGTCGTTCTTGGAGAGATGGTTCTTCATCTCTTCCTTGCCCCAGTCGTTGAGAGGAACGGTTTCGCCTGGCTTCAACCCAAGGGAAATGTCCTCGATGAGATAGATGTCGCCGGGGCGCCAAAGCCCGGAGAAATCGGCACGGCCGTTGGCGAGACGCGGCGTGGGACCCTGCGGCGCGGGCGGCCCTTTCCTTGCCGTGGGAGGGGCTTGCGCCGCGATAGGCGCAGTGGCGAGAAACCAGGCCGCCACGGCGGCGGCGACAATCGCGAACGGTCCAATCAGGCGGCGCACAGTTGTTCCTCTCATCGATTTTGGCACCAGTTAGACAATAATAAAACATGCCCAAATTCGATGGCCGGCCCGAACCTTTGGAGATCGATCTTGAAAAATCGGCCGTGGTCGTCGTCGACATGCAAAACGCCTTCGCCAGCAAGAGCGGAATGCTCGATCTCGCAGGAGCCGATATTTCAAGAGCGCCCGCTGTGATCCAGCGCGTCGGACAGGTGCTGGAAGCGGCTCGCGGCGCGGCCATACCGATTTTCTATTTGCAAATGGGATATCGGCCCGATTTGAGCGATAGCGGCGGTCCATCCTCGCCCAATTGGCATAAGGAGCTTGGGATTCGGATGATGAATTGCCGGCCGGAGTTGAAAGGCAAGCTGGTCACCGTCGGCAGTTGGGATTTCGAAATCGTGCCCGAAATTCGACCCCAGCCCGGCGACTCGGTGATCGTCAAGACGCGATACAGTGGCTTTGCCAATACGCCTCTGCACGACCAACTGCAAGAGCGCAGAGCGCGCTATCTATTTTTCATCGGAATCGCGACTAACGTGTGCGTAGAATCCACTCTCCGGGACGCCTTCTTTCTCGACTATTGGCCGATCCTCATCGCCGACGCCGCCATGGGGAGCGATGCCCAAGCGCACGAAGCGGCGGTGCGGAACGTGGAATCCTTCTTCGGGTGGACGATCGACGCGGCGGAATTTATGAGAGCGGTAGGGGATAAGAACATTAAATGAGCACCCAATCGATTCGCGACCTGGATCTCGCAGGCAAACGCGTCTTTATGCGCGTGGATTTCAATGTGCCGCTTGCGCCAGGAGGTCGAGAGATTACCAGCGATAAGCGCATTCGAGCTTCGCTGCCCAGCATTCAGTACGCCTTGGATCATGGAGCCGCCTTGGTCCTGGCGAGCCATCTCGGGCGGCCGAAAGGCAAGCCCAATCCGGAAATGAGTCTGAAGCCCGTGGCTATGCGGCTTTCGCAGGTCCTTGGTAAACCTGTAGCGATGGCGCCGGACTGCGTCGGTCCAAGCGTTGAGGCGATGCTCCCCAAACCGGGCGAAGTGCTGCTGCTCGAAAATTTGCGCTTTCACCCCGAAGAAGAAAAGAACGATCCGGAATTTTCCAAGCAGCTTGCGCGCCTCTGCGACGTGTACGTCAACGACGCGTTTGGATCGGCCCACCGCGCACATGCGTCCACTGTGGGCATGGTTGCGTTCGTGAAAGAAGCGGCCGCCGGCCTGCTAATGGATAAAGAACTCGAATATCTTGGCAAGGCCGTGAAAAATCCCGCGCGGCCTTGCGTGGCGATCTTGGGTGGCGCTAAGGTCTCCGACAAGATCGAGGTGATCCAAAATCTGATGAAAGTGGTCGACCGGCTGATGGTCGGCGGCGCGATGGCGTACACATTCCTGCGCGCGCGCGGCGAATCCACGGGGAAATCGCTTGTTGAGGAGGACAAAATCAATCTTGCCGGTGAGTTGATGAAAAGCGCCGGCCAGAAGTTGATGCTGCCTATCGACCACATCGTCGCCGCGGAGTTGAACGCCGGCGTGCCCACTCAAACCGTGGATCGCGTTCCCGATGGCATGATGGGCCTCGACATCGGGCCAAAGACCGTGGAAGCTTACAACAAAGTAATCGCCGGCGCGAAGACCATCATCTGGAACGGTCCAATGGGAGTATTCGAGACGCCCCCGTTCGATCGTGGGACCGTTGCCCTGGCGAAAGCCGTCGCCGACTCAGGGGCTATTAGCGTGGTGGGAGGCGGAGATTCGGAAAAGGCGATCAAATCGGCGGGCGTGGCGGACAAGATCTCTCACATCTCCACCGGCGGAGGAGCGTCGCTGGAGTTCCTGGCGGGAATCGAACTGCCGGGGGTGAAGGCCCTGGAGCGATAGAGTCCCGGCTCACTTCGATCCCGCCGACCTCAACGCGGCCGTGCGGTTATCGATCGCATTTTTATAGCCGGGTATGAGTTCGATAGCTTTGTCGAAATCGGCGATCGCGCGCCGGTAATCGCGAAGCAGAAAGTACGCGAATCCGCGAGCGTTATAAGCCAGCGCGAAGCTCGGGTCGGCCGCGATTGCGGCGGTCAGTTCCTCAATCGCTTCCCGGTAATGCCCTTGTTTCGAAAGCTCGCGCCCGCGCTGGTTGTGAAGCGCGGCCGACGCAGTGTCGCTTTTTGGCGGCCCGGGTTTCGGCGCCTGCGCCTTGGGAACGGGCCTGGGAGCCGGCGCTGGCGCGACTGTGGCGGTTTTCACAGGCTGCGGAAAGGAGCTTTGCGTTGTCGATGGCGGCTTGGCCGCAGGCGGCTGGGTCACTTCTGGTTTGCGAACCAGCGCCTCGGCCGCCCGCGCCTGAGCGAGCAAGGTCGCTGAGTCGCTGTCGTCCGGCTTCAGCTTCAGGGCTTGCTCCAGATCGCGGATCGCATCCGGATTCCGTCCCAGCGTGAAATACGCCATGCCACGCGCGACCCACGCCAGTTCATAAGCCGGCTGAAGCTCGATGGCCTTGCTCTCGTCCGCGAATCCCTCATCGTGCCTGCCCAGCGCGTGGTATGTTCCCGCGCGAGCCACATAGGCTTCGGCGGAATCCGGCGTGAGCTTTACCACCTGTTCGCGGTCCGCCAGAGCTTTATCGTTTTGCCCTATCACCGAGTACGCCGTCCCACGAAGCGAGAGCGCTCTTACGTTCATGGGATCGCGCTCCAACGCCCGGTCGAAATCCTGGATGGCGCGATCGAATTCGCCGATACGGCCGTAGGCGTAGCCGCGCTCGATGTAAGGGAGAGCCGGAGTGGAATCCAGCCGAACGGCCTGATCGAAATCGTCGATGCCTTCGCTGTACTTGCCTAATTGGCTGTAGGCGCGTCCGCGCCCGATCCAGGCGCCGGCGCTATCCAGGCGTAGTCGAATGGCCTGCGAATACTCCTCCACCGCGGTTTGCGCTTGGCCCGCCGCCAAATGCTCCGCGGCGCGGGCGGCGTAATCGGCGGAGGTCAACTGCTGCGCGGCAACCGGCAGACTCCACAGCAGGAAAGCCCGCGCGGAAGCAGTCATCTGGGTGCCCGTCCGCCTGCCGGCATTAGCCTGCGGCGCACAGGGGCCGTAAACGCCCGCACCGCCAGATCGATGTCCGTCACTCCGAGTCCCCGGCATGCCGCGTAGTAAACGGCCAAACCGAGAGGAATCGAAACCGCCAGATCCGCGAGCCGGGCCAACTGGGAAACGCCCAAGCGGCTTTCCATGGTGTGACTCGACAAAGCCACCACGGCTGCCATTGCTACCGAGGCCGCCGCCACTTTTCCGACGTGCGATAACAGCGCGCGGCCATAAATTCCTCCGATGCGTTTTCGCAAAATCGTGAAGAGGCACACAAATCCGGACAGCGCCACAGCCGACGTGGAGAGCGCCAGGCCCGCGTGGCCCAAGCCCGCGACGTGAATCATTGTGGAGGCCACGGAATAGTTCACCGCGATGGAAGCCAGGCTCACGAGCATCGGTGTGCGGGCGTCGCCCAATGCATAGTAGGCGGGCGTGAGCACCTTCAACGCCGCGTACCCCATCAGCCCGATTGCGTAACACGAAAGCGCGAGCGCCGTTTGCTGCGTATCGTAAAGCTGAAATCTGCCGCCCTGGTAAACCGCGCCGATAATGGATTTTCCCAGCACTATCAATCCTAACGACGAGGGCAGCGTCAACAAAAACACCATGCCGAGCGAGTGTGACAGCGTCCGGCGGAATTCATCCATATTTCCCTGCGCGGCGCTGCGCGAAATAGAAGGTAGCGTCGCCGAGGCCATCGCCACCCCGAATAGGCCCAGCGGGAGTTGCATGAAGCGGAACGCATAGCTCAGCCAGCTCACAGGCCCGTCGAAACCGCGATGCGGATCATAAATCGTGGATGCGAAATTCGTGTTCACGAGCACGTTGACCTGCACCGCCGCGCTTCCTATGATTGCCGGGAGCATTAGCTTCAGGATCTTCACAACGCCCGGATCGGACCAGCCGAGAGCCGGCCGGAAACGATAGCCCAGCCGATGCAGGCTCGGCAATTGCCAACAGAGCTGCAGCGCGCCTCCCAGCACCACTCCCACGGCCATTCCCTCGATCCGAGAAAGATGCAGCGCCGGGCCGAACCAAACACCCAGCGCGATTCCAAAACCCACCGACCCTATATTGAAAAAGGTGGAGGCCATCGCCGGCACGCCGAATTTGTTCGATGCGTTCAAAACCCCCATGGCCTGGGCCGCCAGGGCCACCAGGAGCAAAAATGGGAACATGATCCGCGTCATATTGACGGCCAGCTCGAATTTGCCGGGAACCGCGGCGAAACCGGGCGCAAACAGGTGGACCAGAGCGGGTGCGAAAATCGTACCGGCGGCGCAGAGGCTGCCCACGATAATGATGAGCGCCGTCGCGACGAGGTTCGCGAGGCGCGCGGCTTCTTGCTTGCTGCGCGTTGTGAGATATTCGGTAAAGGTGGGAACGAAGGCGCTGGAGAGCGCTCCTTCGGCAAACAGATCCCGAGTCAGGTTGGGAATGCGAAAGCCCAACATGAACGCGTCGTAGACCAGGCCGGCGCCGAACATGCGTGCCATTACGCTTTCGCGCAGCAGACCGGTGATGCGGCTGGTGAATACCGACAGCGAGACAACGCCCGCCGATCGAACCAGACGTTCTGTTTGACCCGCGGCCGTCTGCACGGCGGGGCCTGCGGGAGGAAGCGGCTCCGCTAGCTCACTGCCCGTATTGTTCAAAGAAGTGGGCAATCGTCATGATCCCCGCATAGTAATTGGCGACCTTGTACTTTTCGTTGGGCGAATGCAGTCCATCGTCGGGAAGGCCGAAACCCATCAGGATGGTGGGAATGCCCAGATGCGTAGCGAAATCGCCCACGATCGGGATAGATCCCCCGCTGCGGATGAATACCGTTTCGCGGCCCAGAATATCCGAAAATGCCTTTGCGGCCACGCGAATTGCGGGATGGTCCGGATTCACGCTGATGGCCGGCCCCGCGCTCAAAATGCGGACCTCCGTTTCGATCCCGGCGGGCGTATTGTCCTTGACGAATTTCTTAAATGCCGCGACAATCTTCTCGGGGTCCTGGTCCGGCACCATGCGCATGCTGACCTTCGCCGTCGCCTTTGCGGGGATCACGGTCTTCGCGCCCGGCGCCGTATAGCCGCCCGCGATCCCGTGTACTTCGAGCGTAGGCCGGGCCCAGGTGCGCTCGAACACTGAGTATCCCGCCTCGCCTGTCAAGCGCGACGATCCCACTTCGCTCTTCAAAAATTCGCGCTCGTCGAAGGGCAGAATCGACCAACTATGTTTTTCCGTGGGCGATGGGGGCCGTACGTCGTCGTACATGCCGGGAATCAGGATGCGGCCATCGGCGTCCTTCATTTTCGAAAGCAGCTCGACCAATCCGAATACAGCATTCGGCGCTGCGCCGCCGTACATGCCTGAGTGGAGATCTCGGGAGGGACCTCGGGCTTCGACTTCCGTGTAGATCAGGCCCCGAAGGCCGACGCATAGAGTGGGAATGCCTTCGGCGTATAGCTCGGTATCGGAAACCAGCGCCACATCGGCCTTGAGTTTGGCCGGATTTTCGGCGACGTATTTCGCGATCGATTCTCCGCCGGTTTCCTCTTCTCCCTCGATCAGGAACTTGAGATTGACGGGCAGTTTCTCGTTTACCGCGCGTAGCGCTTCCACCGCTTTGATCTGCGAATAGACCTGGCCCTTGTCGTCGGCCGAGCCGCGCGCATATAGATTGCCGTTGCGTACCGTCGGCTCGAAGGGTGGCGAGATCCATTCGTCGAGCGGATCGGGCGGCTGGACGTCGTAGTGTCCGTAGCACAGCACAGTCGGTTTGCCGGAGGCGTGAAGCGAATCGGCGTAGACCAAAGGATGCCCGGCGGTCGGGATGACCTCCACATTTTCCAATCCCACCGTGCGCAAGCTCGCAGCTACGAAATCCGCCGCTCGCTTAACGTCGGCTTTGTGAGCGGGCTGCGCGCTGATGCTGGGAATGCGCAGGAACTCCTTCAGTTCATCGAGCAGACGATCCTGGTGCCGTTCAACGAACGCGTTGGTGGAGGGAGACACGTACCATTATACGGGCGAAGTTCATTCAGGAAGCTAGAACAGCTAGCCTCCACCCCGCTTGCGGACGTCGATGTTCAGCCGCTTAATCTTCTGATTCAGCGTCGAAAGGGGGACGCGGAAAGATTCCGCCGCGGCGGTCTGGCTCCAATCGCAGGCTTCCAACTTTTCAACGATGGTGCGGCGCTCGAAATCGGCGACGATTTCAAACAGGGAGGCGTCGGAAGGCAGGTGACCGCTTTCGTCGCGGCGGATCCGCAGGCCGCGGGCCTCCAAAAGGTGCTCCGGCAGCACGTCGGCGGGAACCGAGAGTTGCGAGGCCAGCACCACCGCGCGCTCCACCACGTTTTCCAACTCACGTACGTTGCCGGGCCAGGAATGATCCATCAGGATTTGCATCGCGTCGGGCTCGAAAGCCAGACGCGAGCGCATCGCCTCGTCGAGGAACTTTTCGTTCTCGCGGCAATATTTCGTGAAGAAATGCTGCACCAGCACCGGAATATCTTCCTTGCGCTCCCGCAGCGGAGGCAGCGCGAGGTTGATAACGTTCAAGCGGTAATACAGGTCCTCGCGGAATTTTCCTTCATCCACTAGCTTTTTGAGATCGGCATTTGTCGCCGCCACGATCCGCACGTCGACTTTCACGGTCTCCGCCGAGCCAAGCGGCATGAATTCGCGTTCCTGAATGACGCGCAGCAACTTGGTTTGGGTCTCGAGCGAAATCGTGCCGATCTCGTCGAAGAAGATCGTGCCGCGATTGGCCGATTCAAAATAGCCCTTGCGCGAAGTCGTGGCGCCCGTGAAGGCGCCCTTCACATGCCCGAACAAGGCGGATTCCAGCAGATCCGGAGGCACGGAGCCGGAATGCACGGCGACGAACGGCTGCGCCGTACGCGCCG
Organism: Bryobacteraceae bacterium; assembly: GCA_036557165.1. Lineage (GTDB taxonomy): Bacteria > Acidobacteriota > Terriglobia > Bryobacterales > Bryobacteraceae > Palsa-187. Next base: position 61,081 of record DATBIA010000012.1, on the reverse strand, counting down.
AATGCGCGTGGATGGCGTTGGCGATCAGTTCCTTGCCGGTGCCGGTTTCGCCGGTGATCAGAATGGTGGCACGGCTATGAGCCACTTGGCCCACCAGATCGAGAATCCGCAGCATACGGTCGCTCTTGCCCACAATATTGGGAAAACTGTAGCGCTGCTTCAACGCGCGCTTCAGTTCGGTATTCTCGCGCTCCAGCCGCCGGCGCGAGATCATGTGATCGATCTCGATCAGAAGTTTCTCGTTGTCCCAGGGCTTGGCGAAATAATCGTTGGCGCCCTGCTTCAGGGCCCTCACCGCGACTTCGACAGAACCGTAGGCAGTGATCATGAAGACGGGCGTCTCCTGGTCCCGGGCGCGAATCTCCTCCAGCATCTGCATGCCGCTTTTATCGGGCATCATCAAGTCGAGCAGCACCAGGTCGTAGACATTGGATTCCAGCCGCTTCATTCCCTCGGCCGCGTTGGAGGCCAAATCGACCTTGTAGTTTTCGCCGGAGAGGAGGGCTTCCAGGCTCTCGCGGATATCGGGTTCGTCGTCGATGACCAGAATGCTGCCGCGCGAGGTGTGGTCGTCCACGATGTCGGGAGGGAGATTAGCTACGGCGTCCGCCATGGGGTGTTTCAAGTGGAGCAGGCTTCAGCCTGCAACGGGGACTTCAGTCCCCGAGATGATGTGTCGTTCAGCGCCGGCCGAGGCTGAAGCCTCGGTTGCAGGCTGAAGCCTGCTCCACCATTTTCAGCTAACGGATTCACTGGATCATTCTGTCAGACTGCGCCACTTGAACGGCGGGAGCGGAAGCGGGCGCGGATATGGGGACCGTCGAGAGCGGGCGGTCCATGGGGGGCTGCAGGGGGGCCTGAGTGAGGGCCGCCGCCGCAACCGCCGCGCCACCCGCCACGGGAAACACCAGCAGAAAACGCGTTCCCGCGCCGATCCGGCTTTCGACCTCGATATTCCCGCCATGCTCGCGCACGATTCCGTAGCTCACCGACAGTCCGAGTCCCGTGCCTTTTCGGGCAGCCTTGGTGGTGAAGAAAGGATCGAAAATGCGGGGAAGGTTTTCGGACGCGATCCCCGAGCCGGAATCGGCCACTGAGACGCGCGCGGCGCCGTCCTCCGAGAAACTGGTCACCAACAACCGGCCACCCGATTCCATGGCATCGCGCGCATTTAAGAAAAGATTGAGAAAGACCTGCTGGAGCTTGCCTGGATCGCCTTTTACTCGCGGCAGCGCCGGCTGAAGATCCAAATCCACTTTAACGTTGCCCTGGGCGAGCTGGTGCTCCAGCAGAAGCAAAGTTTCGCGGACGATTTTGTTCAAGTCCACCGGCGCGAATTCGGTGCGCGAGGTGCGCGAGAAATTAAGCAGCGAGTTGACAATCTCGCTGGCGCGGAACGTTTGGCGCGCGATCTTTTCAAGCAGGGGCGCTTTCTGCTCGTCGCCGGAAATCTGCTTCGCGAGCATTTGGGCGTAGGTCGAGATCACTGCAAGCGGCGTATTCACCTCGTGTGCCACTCCTGCCGCCAGAAGCCCAATGGAACTCAGTTTATCCGCCTGGACCAGCCTGCGCTCCAGCTCCGCGCGATCTGTGACGTCGTCGAGGATAATCAGCCGTCCAATACGCTCGCCATCGCGCGACACCAGCGGAGCCACCGCAATGTTGAGCGTTGCGTCGCCGGAAGACGCGGCCGCCTGCCGCAGCACGTACTTGTAAATGCTGTGGACACCGGCTTGTCCCCGCAATTCCTCCAACCGATCGCACAAATCGCCGGGCAGCAGCTCGCGCAGAGGTTTGCCCAGAGCGTCTTGACGCAAGACTCCGGTCAGCTTCTCGATTTGCGAATTCCAGCTCTCGACGCAGTCTTCAAGATCGGTGGCGAGAATACCCACATTGATCGATTCGACGATATTTTCCGAGTATTCCTTCAGCCGCTCGTATTCGTCCGCCTTGTGGGCCAGGGACCGGTAGAGCACGGTGTTGTCCACGGCGATCGCCACATACCCCGAAAGCGTCACCAGTAACTCGACATCATCGCTCGATAGAAAATCGCCCGTCTCTGTGCGGCTCACTCCCAAATAGGCGATCGTGCGTCCGCGCGCCGAACAGGGCAGGTAGTACGTCAATTCCAACTCGGCTATTGAGCGTCTGACCGGAGCCGGCCATTCATGCGAGACGACATCCAGCAGGTTTCGTGTGCGTTCAAAGAAGAGATAAGGCTTCGATGGGTTCGCGCTCAGAAAAGTGAGATCGAGCCCGTAGGGGATATTTTCCGCCTGCCGCCCGCGGCGATTCGCAGTTAACTCGAGCCGGAAGTTCCCTTCCTGCTCGTTCCAGACGAAAAACGCGACGTGCCGGACGCCCAGTGTGCGAATCAGCCGGTCCGCCACGCTTTCAAACATCTCACCCAGATCCCGGCTGGATCCAAGCTCGCGCGCAAATTCGATCAGCGTCCGGCGATAGTCGTAGCGGTCTTTGTAGAAATAGTGCCGGTCGAGTTGATCTTTGATCCAGGCCCGGATCGGCTGAAACACAAACGCCGCGATCAGGATCATCGCCACCATGGCCGCGCCGCTCAATTCCCCGGCCCGGCTGACTGAAAAAATCAAACTATAGAAAATGCCCAGCACGCAGAGCGTGGCCAGCGTGTAAACGTAGCCTTCCTGGAAGATGATGTCCACGTCCATGAGCCGGTAGCGAAGAATCGCGTACGCCCAGGTAAGGGGCATCAGCGGCAGCGCCAGCAGGGAGAGGTTCGCTGCATGATTCGGGACCAGGCCAAACGCATAGGGAAGCGCGTAGAGCAAAGCGAACGGCAGGATTCCCGCGACCGCGCCGTTGCGGAGCCAGGTTAGTTGGCGGCGGACAATGGGGTCGCCGGCGCGGCGCATCTGCGCCGCCAGAACCACCGCTCCGATCAGATAGGACCCGGAGAGGAACACCAGCCAAACCCGGTCCAACAGCCAGCGGACTTCGATGAGCGGAGCAGCCGTGCGAAGCCAGCCGACGGCGACGCCAATTTGGAGCAGGGTCAAAGCGAGCGCCGGAATATAAAGAACAACCGCCGCGCCCTTACGCCCAATCCACTTCCGCGCCTCTGGGAAGACGAAGCAAAAGTGCACAAACAGGGCTGGCGCAAGGTAACCCGCGACGATATTGCCGTAGTACACCCCCTTGTCGAAATTGTTCAGTTTTCCGCTGTAGTGGAACGTCGCCAGGACGAAGGAAGCGAGGCACAGAAGGAAGAAATGCAGCGACCGCGGCGCTTGGCCGCGCCGGAAATAGACGAAAAGTCCGATCAAAAGATATAAAGCCCCGACCGCGTACAGATAATAAAGCGTTGAATCGCGATCAGCCTCCGCGACATAAACGACGGCCGTCGTCTGGATCCCTTGTTGGAGGAGGCCGTATTCGGCTTTGCTCCAAGCGCCGAGTCTCGCCAGAACCTCGGTCGCCTGAATGGAATTATCGATATGCAGGCCGTTGATGGAGACCAGCACGTCCCCTACGTGAATTCCGGCCTTTTCGCCGGCGCCGTGCGGCGCGACCAGCACGGCGGTCGGCTGCGCAAGGCTGCCGAGAGATGGATCCGGCTTCATTTGGTCCACCCAAGTGACGCCGTCGTCGGGCAGATGGAATTTTCCCTGCTGCTGAAAGTTGATCGCGGCCGCAATAACCGCCGCCACGGTCACGATCACCAGCAGCGCGCCAACGAGTTGTTGCTTGAGTTCGCGCATGCCCCCTACCGCAACACTACACCATCCAGGGCAAAAGCACGTTTGAGGCCAACCCCTGGTACTAGTCTTTTATTGATTTTACAGAACTTTGCGGCTACATTCAACCGCGCGCTATGGCTTTTGGAAGAAATCGTACACCATTATGTATCGATTGACCGGTCGAGGGTACCGCTGCCGCCGTTTACTGGCCGGTGATTTTCACCAGTGGGCTTCGATGCGCCTGGTCCGGCACCTCCGCCCGCAGAGTCTGCTCGCCACGCCAGAAATCGAAATACGAGACGTAATGGACACAGCCGACCGTGCAATAGGGCGCGCAGGATTTCTCGGTGAGGTATTCGCGTCTGATGTCGTCGCGGGTGTATTCATCGAGCGGCTTAGCCGGATAGCCGCGCTGCTGCGAGCAATAGTGCACCAGGCCGTCCTCGCAAATGTACATATAGCGCGCGCCCGCGCGGCAGCGCCATTTGTTGGGCCGGCCTTGGGCGATGGCGTCTTGGAAGAAATTCAAGCGCGCGTAGTGGCGGTTCTCCATCGCTTTCATCTCGTGGTAGACCTCGCGCTCGCGCTGCCCCAAGGGACGAAGCTGCCCATCGCCGTCGTGAATAATGCCGACCGTCGCGGAAAAACCCAGCTCCAGCGCTCGCCGTCCAACCACCAGCGCATCGTCGGGGTTATGGATGCCGCCTCCCACCACCGAATTAATATTGACGTGGAAATCGGCGTACTCCGCGAGTATTTGAAGCTTTTTATCCAGAACCTTGAGGCTCTTTTTGGAAACCTCGTCCGGCATCACGTTGTCGATCGAGATTTGCATATGATCGAGCCCGGCGCGGTTCAGCCGCTCCACGCGCTCCGGCGTCAGCAAGTATCCGTTTGTGATCATACCGGCGAAGATTCGCCGCTTTCGGATCCCTCTAATGATCGCGTCGAGATCGGGGTGCAGCAACGGCTCCCCGCCGGAGAGCGTCACGATACTGGTTCCGAGGCCCGCCAAACGATCGAACCGCGCTTCAAGCACTTGCAGCGGAACGGGCTTGGAAAAATCGTCGTATTCGTTGCAATAGGTACACGAGAGGTTGCAACGGCGGATGGGTATGAGATGGGCCATGATAGGGTGCTCTGTAGATACCGCACCCTTGGCGACAATCCCCAACTCCCTCAGCCGGCGTGTCAGCGCTCTCCACGCACGACGTGGTCGAAAAGGCCTGTGTGCCATTCAGCGAACTTCTCTATATTTAAGCACAGCCTGCGCGCAGTTCCAACGCGATTCATCAGTGGCGAAGAGTCCGGCTTAGCCTCGTCCTACTCCCTTGGCGCGCTTAACGGCCTCCCTCGCGGCGGCGGTGGCGTCCTCGGGCCGCCCGGCAACCGCCCCAACGATCAAACCGGTCTTGGCGGCCTCAGCCGCGAATGTACCGATCGCCAATCCGATTTTGCCTCTCACGGATTCTCCCAGCGTGTCGAGGAACAGCTCCATCTCCGCCGTGCGGTCCTGTGGGGCCGCGAGGATCAGCACTTCCGCCCATTGAATGTCGATCTCGCGCGGGGCGATGTATTCCCGGCGCATGCGATCCAGATTCTCGGTCCACGCGGCGTCGGCTCGGATGACGCTCGCGTCGGTAAGGTCGGGCAGGCGGCGAAGTCTGATATTCGCGCGCTCCTGAATGGCGCCGACACCGGCGGCCAGCGCCAATTGTTCCGTCTTCCCGTAGCGTGAATAGAAGACCACCAGAGCGTTCGCGGCCATCAGGCTAAATCCAGGAGCAGAAACTCTCCTCCCCCTTGCCCTTCGCCCTCGATCTGCAAGGCTTGCTCGTCGCTCACCGCCACTCCGTCGCCGGTCTTGAGCGCGACTCCATTCACCGCGATGTTGCCTTGCGCGCAATGCACCCAGGCGTGGCGGCCTCGGGCGATCGGCCGCTCCAGCATTTTCCCAGCCCCCAGCACGCATGCATACGCTCGGGCGTCCTGATGAATGAAAGCAGCGGGTTCGGTTGGCCGCTCATCGGGTCCCACCAGCAGGCGAAGCCGTCCTTGTTTCTCGCAAGGATCGTAGGCGAACTGCTGGTAGCGCGGAGGAACGTCTTCCATCGCTGGCGTGATCCAGATCTGCAGCAAGTGGACCGGCTCGGTTTCCGAGGCGTTGAACTCGCTGTGGATCACGCCGGTGCCCGCGGACATCGCCTGAATCATGTTTGGCCGTAACACGTGGCGCTCCCCGGTGCTGTCCTTGTGCGCCAAGCCGCCTTCCATCACGTAGGTGAAGATCTCCATGTCGCGATGGCCATGCGCGCCGAAGCCCTTGCCGGCCGCAATCCGGTCTTCATTCATCACACGCAAGGCGCGAAAATTCGTGTGCGCTGGGTCGGAATAGTTCCCGAACGAAAATGTCTGATACGAGTCGATCCAGCCGCCATTGAAATGACCGCGCTCGTCGCTCTTACGAATGGTGATCATCGCCTCTCCTCCCTTGCAAGTTTAATCCTCTTTCGAGTGCCTGCCTTCCAAGATCTTCGCGAAGGAGGCGCATCGCAACTCGTCGAGCGTCAGGCCGGTCAGATCCGGGATTTCGCCTTCCGCGACGGCGCCGCAGTTGACCGCCCGGAGGAAGTAGTTCAGCAACCCTTGCCCCGTGGCGGCGTCGTCGAAAATCCCCGCCGTCTGCGTGGCTCTGGCTGCGGCTACGATGAAGTTCCTCAGCCTTTCTCCAGCGAGATTCAAGTCTTCGAGAAAAAACGCATACGAAGCTGCGAAACGGACCGGCAATTGCGCCGGGTGCAAATCCCAGCCCTGATAAAACCCGAGTTCGAGCGAGTGCCGTACCGCCCGGTAGTGCAATTTCCACCCACGATGCACAGACTCTCGATTTTCGGCCGATTGCGCGGCGGAAAGCGCGGCGCCGCGATGGACGGGCAGCGGGAGGATATTCGTCGGCCCATCCGCCACTCGAATCCCGGTCCCAGAGAAATGAGCTTGCATGAGGCATTTGGCGAAATCGCAGGCCGGATGGCTCGGGATTTGCGCCGGCGCCGCCGCGAGGCCTAGGCTCGCGCTGTAGTCGTACGGTCCAAAGTGAGCGGCGGAGCAAAGTCCGCGCGCGGCTTCAATCAATTCGGGAATTCGCATAAGCGCCCGTGGCGCCTCGATCATCATCTCCATACGCACGCCAGGGTAGGCTTGAATTATTTCCGCAAGCTCGCCCACCTGTTGAGGAACTACGATCTTTGGAAGCGTGACCACGAAATTTTCCGGCGCGTGTTCCGCGAGGGAAAACAGGCGGTCCAGGAACAACTGAAGCGTGCGAACGCTCCGGCGCCTGCATTCTTCGTTCAAGGGCTTGACACGGATGCCGAAGAAGGGAGGGAGCGACCCTTCCGCCATGCCCCGCGCCGTCTCCTCGGCGGAGCTTAGGGCGGCGGCATCCTCTTCGTCGTCGGACCGGAATCCGTATCCGTCTTCGAAATCGATGCGGAAATCCTCTACCGGCTCGCGCCGTAGCTTCTCGGCGACGCGAGCGTGGATCGTTCCCGCAAGCGCCCTGGCGAGCCCAAGAATTTCCCCAAACTCGCCCGCGTCATGGGCGTAATCAGTCAAACTTCGCGCCGCCAGCTCGCCCAGCTTCCGGCAGGTTTCCGCGCGGAACAAGTGCGCTCCGCCGTAGACCACGTGGATCGGTTCGCGGCGCCTGGAGAGGGAATCAGTATTGGGCACGATCGGCCTTTTCCCGCCAGGCACGAAAACAGGCCAGCGCTTCTTCGCGCATCAGAGAAAGGAAGGGGATTTTCCGCCGATTTCCTGGAATCGCGATCTGTTCATAGATCAGAGCGTCGTCGAAGCCCGCGGTCGCGGCGTCGCCGGCTGTGGCGCCGAAGAACACCCGCGCGATACGGGCCCAGTAAATGGCGCCAAAGCACATGGGACATGGCTCGCAGGTGACATAGAGATCGCAATCTTCCAGCTGAAACGAGCGGATCGCGACGCAGGCTGCGCGCACCGCCACGACCTCCGCGTGCGCCGTAGGATCGTTGGTAGAGGTCACCAGATTGGTTCCCGCGCCGATCACTCGCGAGTCTTTCACCACAACCGCGCCGAATGGCCCTCCGCGCCCCGATCGGACGTTTTCGAGCGCAAGTTGAATAGCCTGCTCCATAAAAGGATTTCCCATTCGATTCGGCGTGTTTAAGTCTCTATGATAATGTTCTTCGATAATTCGGCATTCCTTCGGCGCCTAATTCGCGGCATTGACTTTCCGTCCAACGCGATGGTATGGTATCGATTCGCGGAAGGTGGTTTAGACGACCATGAGGTTGATTGGAATTTGCATTTTTGCAGTCGGTGCGGGCGTACTCCTGGCGCAGCGAGGCGGCCCTCCGGCTCCCGTGATTCCCCCTCCTCCCGGAGACGCGGCAAACGGAAAAGCTATCTTCGAAGGCAAAGGACAATGCACCAACTGCCACCGCGTTGAGGGAAAGGGATCGCATTTGGGACCGGACCTAAGTGAGATTGGCGCGCGCCGGCCGGATCAACTGCAATCCTCGATTCTCGATCCCGACGCCGAAATTCTGCCCGCGAATCGCACCTACCGCGTGGTGGATAAGAACGGTACGGTCACCGTTGGACGGCTGCTGAACCTGGATACCTTCACGGTGCAGCTCATGGACGCAAAAGAGCGGCTGGTTTCCTTCGAGAAATCGAATCTTCGCGAGTATGGATTCGTGGACAAGTCGCCGATGCCGTCCTATAAAGGAAAACTGACCGATCAGGAAATCGCGGATCTGGTCAATTATCTTTACTCGCTGAAGCCGCCACCGAGAGCCGCCGGCGGCCGCGGAAAACAATAGAGCCTGCCGGGGCGGCGATGCCCACCCTCTATGGGCTTCAAAATGGAGGGAATGCATTCGGAAGCTCAAAAGCCCCTTGGCCCGGAGCCGCGGTGGCCGGCAATCGCGGCCATTCTCGCCGTAGGCGGATTACATTACGCGTTGCCCGCCGCGCTATCGCCTGGGCCGGATTGGCTAGTGCTCTTTCTGGTGATCGCGTTCTCGCTGCTGGCGGTCATTGCGCACCGTATTGGCGCCTCTCGGCTAGCCCAAGTATTCGGTTATGCAGCCCTTTGCACGGTTACGGTGGCGATGCTGGCGTCTCTGTGGCTGCTGGTGGCCGGATTGCCCTCGCGCAAAGAGACGCCCCAGCAGTTGCTGGTTTCCGCCGCATCTCTTTGGGCGAGCAATTTGCTGATCTTCGCCTCGTGGTACTGGAGGCTGGACGCCGGAGGTCCCCATCAGCGCGACCTCCGAGGCGCCCACACCGACGGAGCGTTCCTGTTCCCGCAAATGATGCTGGACCCGGAGCTTCGCAAGCAGATGGGCGAGCAGCATTGGCGGCCGGGCTTCGTCGATTACCTGTTTCTCGCCTTCAACACCAGCACCGCGTTTTCGCCGACCGACGTGCCGGTGCTTTCGCGCTGGGCCAAGGGACTGATGATGATTCAGGCGGCGATTTCGCTGGCGACGCTTGCGATCCTCGCCGCGCGCGCGATAAACATCTTGTAGATTTGCGCTCTCTCTAAATCGTCTCCGCCAGCTATCGGAAACCACCAGGAGCGGCTTGGCGCGCCTTCTGAATGTATTTGAGCAGGCGTTGCGCGGCTGAATTGTTTCGGTCGAGCGCCAGCGCGCGTCGCACTTCCCGCTCGGCGCGCGCGGCGTCGCCCTTCACAAACAGCGCGTATCCCAAATTGGAGTGGACGATCGCGTCGTGCGGTAAGAGGTTGGACGCCTGCTCCAGCTCATCCAAAGCGGGCTCAAACTGGCCCGTTTTCAAATACTCCTGTCCAAGAAGGCTGTGCGCGTACGGAACCGCGGACGGTTCTTTCAAGGCTTGTTTCAACTCGTAAATCGCTTTCCCGTGATCTCCGGCCGCGGCATCGCTCTGGGCCTTGCGAATCATCTTCACGCCTTTGCGCGAGAGTGGATGCTGCAACTGGTCCGCCGAAACAGTCACCGCCGCAGGCTCTCGAGAAGACTCGGGGACCAGCATGGTCACAGGCTCTCCGATATTTCCGATCTGAACCAAGTGTTCCGCGATCACTTCGTTGGGAGCCTGCGCCAACCTCAAGAGATACCTTCCCGCAGGAACGCGATTCAGCTCAAATGTTCCGTCCGCTGCGACCTCCACTTGCTGAATTCTTCGGACTCCCGAACTATCGAGCAGGATCGCCTCCAGATCCATAATGGCTCCATGAAGACCTTGGATCTGCCCATGCACTGCCGGGATTTCGCCGCGGAACCCGATCGAACCTGGAAAAGAATCGTTCATGAGCTGCGCCGGCAAACACTTGACCAGCGAAAGCAAAATGAAAAATGTTAAGAGCTTTTTTCCAGACACACTTCCTCCACGCATTGAATTCGGGAACGATGCCCACCTCGCGGTGGCGATCAGACGGGTGAGCGAAGCAAGCGGAGTCGCGCTTCGGGGACTCGCTCGCAACCCAGCCTTAGAATAGGCGAGAAGTGTTACGCCTTCAAATCGATTCTGTTTATATAGCCCATTTGGGAACGAAAAACGCGGGGATCTACATGTACGCCGCATACTAGAACGAGTGAGCGCTTATGCCGCGTTTCGGTCTCGTAACTACCGGTTTTTGCTGGCGGGAACCGTTCTTTCCATGCTCAGCCAGCAAATGCTCTCCATCGTGGTGGCGTGGGATCTTTACGAGGCCAAACACTCCCCTTTGGTGCTCGGAAATGTGGGCCTGGTTCAGATCGTTCCCGTACTCCTGTTTACCTTCGCGGCGGGTCATGTCGCCGATCGCTACGAACGGCGCCGCACTCTGCTCTTAACGCAGTTTGGAGTAGCCGGCATCGGCATTTTTCTCGCGATGGCGGGCCCCATGCGCAGCGTGCCGCTGATCTACAGCAGCCTTTTCTTTGGCGCCGTCGCGCGCGCCTTTCAATGGCCCGCTAGTTCGTCCGTGCTCCCCAATGTGGTGCCGGGCGAAGATCTGAGCAACGCGATCAGTTGGAATGGAGCGGGCCGCGAGCTCGCAACAGTGACGGGGCCGGCTGTCGCTGGTTTGCTGCTGGCCTGGCTCGGCAGCACGGCGGTGTACGTGGTTCAGGCGGGCTGCACTGTCTTGACCCTCATCTGCTTTTCGGCGTTGCGCCTGGAACCGTTGGTTTGGGAAGGCAAGCGGCGCGGCGGAATTAGGGAGCTAAGCGAAGGCCTGCGATTCGTCTTCCGCGAGAAACTGCTGCTTTCGGCGCTGAGCCTGGATCTGCTGGCGGTCTTTTTTGGAGGGGCCACCGCTTTGCTGCCTATTTACGCAGATAGCATTTTGCATATCGGCGCGCGAGGATTGGGATGGCTTCGCGCCGCTCCGGCGATCGGCGCGGGTGGAATGGCGTTTGCGCTCGCGCATCGGCGGCAGATACGGCACGCGGGAGTCGTTTTGCTGTGGGCAGTGGCACTCTTCGGCCTGGCGACGGCCGGATTTGCCGTTTCGCTTTCTCCCTCGCTATCTTTCGCCCTGCTGGCGGCGATTGGGGCGCTCGACAGCATAAGCGTGGTCTTGCGAACGTATCTGGTGCACTCCCGCACGCCGGATTATTTGCGGGGCCGCGTGAACGCGGTGAATGCGCTGTTTATCAGTTGCTCGAATCAGTGGGGCGCGGTGGAATCCGGCCTGGCTGCCGCATGGATGGGAACGGTCCCTTCGGTGGCAGTCGGCGGCGCGGCAACGGTGGCGGTGGTTGCCGGGATTGCAATCGTTTCCCGCAGCTTACGCACCTGGCGGAATGAGTGACGAATACGAAATCGCCTATGGCATCTGAGGCGAGCCGCTTCGCAGCGTCCTCGCGATCCAATCCGCGTGCGGGAGTCCGCAAGCGGAGAGAGCCTGAAGCTCCTTCTCCACGTCGTATTCCACACGCCGGATCGCCGGCTCGGAATCGTCCAGCAACAAGTAGGACGCGCGCACGTCGCCGTCATAGGAAAGACTCACGCTGCCCGCATTCACGACCAGGATTCCCGCAGTGCGCCGAATGAAGGGCCTATGGATATGCCCGTACACGACGACCGCTTTGCCGAGCGGCGCGTAGACTCGCGCCAGTTCATCGTCGCTCGCTTCCGGTCCCGGCGACCGCCAACAGTCATTCGGGCTGGCGTGAACCAGTGCAACCGAATCGTGAATCTGAACGCGCGGCAGCGCACGGAGCCAGGCGACCCTCGCCTCTCCCAGCTGGTCGCGCGCGGCTGCCGCCATTTCGCGAACCGCCGCCCAAAGCGATGGCGGAGCGGACGATCCTCGCGCAAATTCCTCCAGCGAATCCGGCCGCGCATGCATCTCGTCCGTATTGCCCATCACGCCTTGCCATCCCAAATCGCGAATGCGATCCACGACCTCGGCGGGCCTGGCTCCGCCATCGGCGAGATCTCCGCCGTGCAGAATCAGATCGGGCGCAATTTCGCGCAGGTCGGCGAGAACCGCCTCAAACGCTGTGAGGTTTCCGTGGATATCGGATACAACCGCAATGCGCAATGGCGCTCCTCCACGAGCTATCAGCCTTTGATCACTCCGATAGGCCGCAACCGGGCCACTTTTCGCGCTAGCCCCGCCCGGTGCACTACCTCAATCACTTCATCCACGTCCTTATACGCTTCCGGAATCTCTTCGAGAATGCCATCGCGCGTCTCGCTGCGCACAAAAATTCCCGCTTCCTCAAGCCTCTTTTGAACTTCGCTTGCGTTCCGGCCCTTCTTGGCGGCCGTGCGGCTCATCATCCGCCCTGCGCCGTGGCAAACGCTCCCGAAGGTGCTGGCCATCGATTCCGGGGCGCCCACTAGCACCCACGACGCGGTTCCCATGCTGCCGGGAACGAAAACCGGCTGGCCGACCGCTTTGTAGGCTTCAGGAAGCTCCGGATGTCCCGGGGGAAATGCGCGTGTCGCGCCCTTGCGGTGGACCAGCACGTCCTTCCATTCGCGATTCACCGCGTGACGCTCACGTTTGGCGATGTTGTGGCAGACGTCGTAGATCAACTCGATGCGAGTATCGGGTCCAAAGATCCGCCGGAACGACGCGCGCAGGAAATGCAGAATTGTCTGCCGGTTCGCCCACGCGAAATTCGCCGCTGCTCGCATCGCGGCGAGATACGATTGGCCCTCGGGCGACTGAATCGGCACGCAGGCCAGTTGCCGGTCTGGAAGATCGATGCCGTATTTCTTCATGGCGTCGCCCATCTGCGCCAGATAATCGGTGCAAACCTGGTGCCCTAAACCGCGCGAGCCGCAATGAACCAGGACCACCACTTGGTCTTTGGCGAGATGCATCGCATGCGCGGCTTCCGCATCGTGGATCTGCTCGACGTATTGAATCTCCAGAAAATGATTCCCGCTGCCGATGGTGCCAAGCTGGCATCGTCCTCGGGTTTTGGCGCGAGGAGAAACTTTTTCGGGATCGGCCTCTTTCAGGCAGCCGCCCTCTTCTGCAAACTCGGCGTCCCGCGCTTCGCCGAAACCCGCTTCCACCGCCCATCGCGCTCCCTTCGTCAAGACTTCGTCGAGCGCGTGTGTTTCGAGTTTGATGGGTCCTTCTCCGCCCGTGCCGCAGGGAATGTCGCGAAAAATCTGGTTCACTAAATCGCGAATGCGGGGCCGGGCTTCGTCGATCCCCACCGACGTTCGCATCAGGCGCACGCCGCAATTGATATCGAACCCGACTCCGCCGGGCGACACGACTCCGTCGCGCCAATCCGTAGCCGCAACTCCGCCAATCGGGAATCCGTAGCCCTGATGAATATCGGGCATCGCCAAGCTTGGTCCCACGATCCCGGGGAGCCCCGCCACATTCGCCGCCTGCTCAAGCGATTGGTCCTTTCGAATCTGCTCCATCAGCCGGCGGTTGGCGTAGACGACCACGTCCGTGCGCATGCCGCGATTCTCGTCGCGAGGGATTCGATAACGGAATTCGTCCAGAGCTTCGATATTCATTTACACGTCCAAATATACTTCGCAGCGCCAGCCTTCCCCAGTTTTCTCAATTTTGAGCTGGTGGTAAGTAACGCCTTTCACGATAAGCCTGGGTTCATGCCGGACCGAGTCGCGGCGCTCGCCCTTAGCCTCTACCACAATCCGCCCTTTCCCGAACTCGCCGACCTTAAAGCCGCACAGCGCGAAATGCTCGCCGTCGAGCCAATACAGGACTTCGCTGAGCCAATTCACCAACAAAGTTTCGTTCGATTCGCCTTCCGCAGATAGTCCGATCGCCTCTCGTGGAACCACGCGATCGGGATCGAGAACGATCGCCACTAACGCCTCGGCCGCTGCTTCGAATAGCCCAGTCAGGGAAGGGGCGGTTGCGCGAAATCCGATATCGGCGGTGTGCTCGAGTATTTCGAACACCTCGGCCTCACTTCGGCTGGAATTTGAAATCCGTCAAGCCGATCTGATCGTTGCCTTGCACCAGAAGTCCGAACTTGCCCACGCCATACCGGACGCCTGGCTCCGACCACGCGTCTAGCGGCAGCCATGCGTCGCCGACGCGCAGTTTATGCACGATGTGCTCCGGCGCGACGTCGATCTCGATGGTGAATTCCTTCTGCTTGTCGAAGTTCTTGATCGGAGTCTTGGTCCGGTCCACGGATTTGCCGTCGGTGATTACCTTGGCGACAAAATTCTTGTTGTCGATCTCGAATTGGGCGTAATTTTTGGGATCGAGATACATCAGGCGCCAGCGGCCCTTGCCGCCCTTCAATAAGTGGAGAGTGAACGTGAACAAGCCCTTGGGCGGCATCTTATAAGTCAGAAACGCCGCGCCGGCATGCACATTGACGCCGTTTTCCTCGTGCCATTGGGATACGTCGTCGAAATCGGCGAGGGTACCCGGCTTGGGCGGCGGCGGAGGAGCCTTCTCCTTCACCACAGGCACTTCCTTTTTGGGCGCCGGCGGGGGTGGAGGAGGGGGAAGAACGGCCAGCGCCGCGTCCCCGCCGGAAAGCGTGAACGTCTGGCCCGCTCTGAAATTGTGCTGGTAATGTTTGGGGGCGAACTTTTCGCGCCGCAGATCGACCGTATGGTCGCCGGGAACGATATTTCCATAGGTGAAGCTGCCGTCCACGCCGACAGCGCCCGCGTCGCGCTGGTCGATGAAAACCTGGGCTCCCGGCGTCCCGCCGCTCACCTGAAGCGTCGCCACCACCGGCGTCTTGTTTAGCTTGAACTCGAGGCGCGTTTCTTCGCCTTTTTTCACTTGCGCGCTAAGTGGCGTCACGGCGTCGAAGCCGTCTTTCGCCACGCGCACATTCACGCTGCCGATTGTCTGAATGCGAAGCTGTCCTCGCTGAGTTTTGCGCGGATAGGGCTTGTTGTTAAGGAAAACTTGAACGTCGTCTTCGCCCGTGGATACGATCAGCGTCCCGATATTCAGATCGGTTTTGAGAAACGCAGTGACCATCGGCGCGGGACCGAAGCTCTCTTTCATGGTGCGGAGGTCTTTGCCTTCGCCCAGGGCCATCTCGTCCACGCCCGCCTGAAAATTCTTCAAGTCGACGCCCGCGGGTCCGGCATCGGTTTCCTGCTGCCCATTCACCACCAACTTCGCCGGTCCGCCATTCGTCACTACGTGGGCTTGGTTTCCAAAGCTGGTTACCACCATGGCCACGAGGTTGCGGGCCGCCACGGGTCCGGTAATCGAGGGAGGCTTGGCATCGGCGATCTCAAAGGAGAATGTCGATTCACTCACGCGGCCGGCGACCTTCACCGTGTGCATTCCCGGCGGAACGCGGTCCGCCACGAATTGCCCTTCCACCAGATCCACCGGAGGCTGGTCGTCCAACGTGACCTTTCCCCGGTCGAGATCGGTGAGGATTCGCAGGCTTTGCGCCTGAGGAGTAAGCGGAAGATTGACTGCGGCCGGTTTTCGGGCCGCGACCGTGAGATCCGAAGTCGCTTGGTCGTAGCCATCCAACACGGCGGCGATTTGATACTGGCCCGGCGCGAGCGAGACGCGGCAGTCGGAAGTGCATTTAGCTTCGCCGTTCACCCGAACCGAAGCGCCAGTTGGAACTGTGGCGATTTGGATTTCCACCGGCGCCGAACCGCTCAGGCTGCGCTTGCGCGCCAGGCTTATAAGAACCGCGATCACGATCAGAGCCGCGGCCGCCCCGCAGAGACCGCCAATCCACATCGCCCTTTTCCAGCCATCGGCCGGCTTTTGCGGGGGAGGAGGCGGTGGTGCGGGGTGCAAGCCTCTGGAACTGGGCAAGGCGCCTTGCGCCGCGGGGATATTCTGAACGCTACTTGCGCCGACACGATCCGTGACCGCCAATTCCGTGGTGGATAGGGGGCTTGGTAGCGGAGGCGGCGCCGCGGGCGGACTGGCCTGGAGCGGCGATTCCTGTTTGAACTTTTTGAGCCAGTTCCCACGCTCGACCAGGTGCTGCTTCGCCTCGCCGATGGCCAGTTGCAGATCGAAATTTCCCGAATGCTCGGCGGCGATTTCGTTGAGCCGGTAAAAGATGGGCTTCAACGCCGCCAGATCGCCGGCCTGATCGATCTGCCCGTCGAGAACCTTGATTTCTTCCAGCGGTTGCAGGCGCTAAACCTCCACGGTGCTATCCTACACCACGCGGCGATTTTTGTCGTTACCACGGAGGGGTTATTGCGCCACCAGCCGGATATTCCCTACGCCGCCAGCCACATCCAGATGGATCCGCACCGGGGCGCGGTCGTAGCCTCGGCTCACCCATCGGTCGTCGCGCTTATCCAGGCCCTGCACGGAAATCTCGCCGACGCCTCCCTTGGCCGTCGCGCTGATGCCGACGTTCTCGCTGTTCGGAAGCATCACAGTGGCCTCTCCCACTCCGCCTTTGATGTCCGCCGTGTAATCGCGCTTCGGCTGTCCACGCAGGTCAAGCTTCAGCTCACCCACGCCCATATGGATCTCCAAATTCTCCAGATCCACCGAGCCAAGATCCATCTCAGCGTTGCCGGCGCCCAAATGGGTGATCAGATTCGTAGGAAGCTTGTCGCTGACGCGAACGCTCCATTTGTTCAGCGCGTCTCCGCTCGCGGAAATGCCTTGCGGCTGCGAGATCTTGACGTCGGCCCGAAAGCTCGCGGTGTTGGATACCACCACCGGTTTCCAGGCGGGAACGTTGTACTGAAAATCGGCCTCCAGGAGCTTCGGCGACCCCCCTTGAAGCTTTAGCTCGCCCGCGCCCATCTGGATCTCGATGCGGGCCATCTCGAACTTATCCGCGTCGATCACTTTGGTTTCGTGCACGGTGGGGCCTATGGGCGCCCGCGCAACATTGCACCCCACGAGCAAGGAAATGGCGGCGAGCGCCACCGCTGGCTTGATCATGACCGTCCATTTCAACATACGCGGATGGGCGCGCGATAGTTCCCTCAGACCCGCCAGTGATCGGGTCGCCAGTTTCGAATCGATTGTTTGATGTGCTTTCCGCTCGATTTCGCATCCAAGGCTTTATCGGCCAGATCCGGAAGCTCGGCGTCGGAGGCGAACCGTAAGGCGATAAGCTGGCTTTCCGTCAGCTCTGGGATTCGCGACTGCTGCGCCGGCGGCAGCAGGTCCTTCAGCCGAAGGCGCTCCTCCAATCGAATCACCCGGTCCTGAACCTTCAGCGGATACACCCGCAGTTTAAACAGCGCCACGAATGCGAAGATGGTGGCCAGGAGATGCACTACGCTATCCCAGTCCGGATTCCGCGCGATCCGCACGATCGATTCGACAACGAAAAAGATCGCGAGCGGACTCAGGAAAAAGTGATAGAGCGGGTCCAGGCGGAGGTGGTTTTTCAGAGATTGTTCGGCCATGGAAATTCATCCTACATCAACAGACGCGCCCCTAAGCCGCTCGGGCCGTAATCCGTCGATAGGTATCCAACCGGCGCTTATCCTGTACCATCCCCGGCCTTACGGCCGGGGATGGGTGCGAACGTCGTGCCCACTTTCAGCCCCGCCCGTGAGGGCGGGGGGAAGCTTTCGGACGGATTACGGTCGGGCGCGCCGCCCCACCCGGCGTCAAATGAGCATAGAATACGGTAGAGCTTCGCATTGGAGGCGTTATGAAACTCTGGTTGCTTGCATTGCTCTCCGGCGCTTGCGCCATGGCCGCCGATTCGGCGGTGACGTTTAACAAAGACGTTCTTCCGATTCTCCAGCAACACTGCCAGACTTGCCACCGGCCCGGCAGCATCGCGCCCATGTCGTTCCTCACATATCAGAGCGCGCGCCCGTGGGCCAAAGCGATGAAAGCGGCCGTTCTGAGCCGGAAGATGCCCCCGTGGTCCGCCGATCCGCAGGTCGGGCATTTCTCGAACGACCCCTCGCTGAAACCGAGGGAGCTGGACATCATCTCGAAATGGGCCGATAGCGGCGCTCCGGCGGGCGACGAGAAAGACGCGCCTCCAGCGATCCAGTGGCCCGCCAACGGCTGGACGGCGCAGCCGGACATCGTCTTGCCGGGCGTTCCTTACAAAGTTCCGGCGCATACCAAAAACGACGTGGTCGAGTGGATGACGCTTACCACGCCCACCGGATTTACGAAAGACATGTGGGTGACGTCGGTCGAGATCAAGCCCAGCGAGCTGGCGGTGACGCATCATATTTGCGTGTCGTTCGTCCCGCACCGGCCCGATGCGGTTTACAACACGCTGTTGTGGGTGGATAAACAACGCGACGACGCGGGCGTGGAAGTCCCTCCTGCCGAGCGCAAACGCGAGCGTCCGACCGCGGACGGGAAGGGAATCGAGCTTCCTGCCCGCGCTCGCAGAACGGTGGGCGCGAATAGCGCCGCAGAAGCGGGAGGCTCGGTCGGCATCGGCTTCACCTGCTACGTGCCAGGTCGAGCCCTTTCCGATTTTCGACCGTACCATGCGGCTCTACGGGTGCCCGCGGGCTACGACGTGAACTGGACCATCCACTACACTCCGACCGGCACGGAGTTGACGGACCGCCCCGAAATTGGGCTGACGATCGCCAAGGCCGAGCCCGAGCATCTGCTGATCGAAAGCTTCGGCGGAACGGATCCTGCCAAATTTGCGATTCCTCCCAATGAAGGGAATTACGCGCCGGCGCCCTCCGAAGCCACTTTCCTGGTGGACGCGGAATTAGTCTGGATGTCGCCACACATGCACCTCCGCGGCAAAGACATGACCTACAAGCTGGTATTCCCGGACGGAAGGGAACAGGAGGTGCTGAACGTGCCCCATTACGATTTCAGCTGGCAGCTCGGCTACTCGCTGGCCGAGCCGATCAAGATTCCGAAGGGCACTAAACTAATCGTGACCGGCCATTACGATAACTCGCCGAATAACAAGTTCAACCCGGATCCCAGCAGAACGGTTTATCAGGGGAACATGACGTGGGAAGAAATGTTCGCGCCCTTTTTCGCTATTGTTGTGGACAAGAGCGTAAACCCCGGCGCGGCATTGAGGATTCCATTCGCCACCGGAGGAGCCTAAGGCGCAGAAGGCTCCCTTAAGATGCAGTTGGGCTGGCGGCGAACATGCGTCCGCCAGCCCAATCCATTTCTAGTGGGCGAGCGGATCGGGCCGCATCTGGAATTTCACCAGCTTGCTTGTCGTCCCCTTGCCGCCTTCCATGTGGAACGGCGCGCGCGTCGAGATCGGAGTGTAGATGCCTTTCCCCTTCCAGCCGGCGTTCGGATTATCGATGCGGCCGTCCAGGCCTTTTGAATAGTAGCCCATCGGATAGGGCACGCGCAGCGTCAGGAATTTGCCGTCGCTCAGCACCAGCAATCCCTCGGAGAGATTGCCCGTCGCCAGCGGCACATCCTTTCCCATGCCTAGCATGTCGAACCGGTCGACGAAATTGTAGTACGCCGAGTCAGCGCTGCCGTTCTCAACCGCGCCCTTGTAGTTGGGACCGGGGAACGGATATAGCGACCAGCCTTCCGGGCACTGCTGCCCGGAGGCGGCGACCGGGCCGTTCAGCGGGCCTTTGCACCTGCGGCGATCGAAGCTCGCCAGATGGCCGCTCGAAAGGACCGTCCAGACGACGCCTTTGCTGTCCACGTCCATGCCACGGGGGGCGTAGCCTTGCACCGGCGCCTTCGGGTTGTTCCAAGGCGGCTCGTAATACTCGGCCAGAGCCGTCTCGGGCGGATGAGAGCCGGGTATGAAGCGCACCAATGCGCCCGGCATCCCTTGTACCGATCCCCAGACCGAGCCGTCCGGCGCCGGAGAATCGCCATAGAACGCCACGCTGATTCGCTTGTCTTTGGTTGGGTCGGCGGGCTGATTCGGCTCCGTATAAGCATCGCGCTTCCCGTTGCCGTTGTAATCGAGCACGAATGCGCTCCAGCCTTGCGCTTTCTTTTCGTCGTGCGTCTTGTCCCAGATCCTGGTGTCGAACCAGCCCTCGACGCCCGCGGGCCCGAACGACGACCACAACACATCGTTGTCGTCGAAATTCACGTGGCCCCA
This sequence comes from Bryobacteraceae bacterium, assembly GCA_036557165.1. Classification (GTDB taxonomy): domain Bacteria; phylum Acidobacteriota; class Terriglobia; order Bryobacterales; family Bryobacteraceae; genus Palsa-187. The sequence continues at coordinate 40,875 of DATBIA010000012.1, read as the reverse complement.
AGTGAAACAGGTATCGATGGTGGTGGTTTCTTTGGTTTTGGGATCGTACATTTCGAGCCCGCGCTGGCCCGAATTAATCGGGAACAATTTCGCCGAGGCCTGATCCGATCCCGCGCGGCACCATGCCGGGGTCTCGGGCTTGCGCACCCGGGCGGCGGCCCACACGCGAGATTGTTTATCCATTGAGAAGCTGTGCACCGTGGTCTGACTGTTCCAGATCCTTTCGTCGCCCCAGAACGGCGACGCCGCCGCCGGCGGGGTGTTCACGGAACTGGGTGTTTCCGGATCACGGACGCTCAGCTTTATCCGGCTGGTCGAATTGCTTTTCGGATCGAGAACGGTCAAATAATCGCCACTTTCTTCCAGCGCTCCATAGATGGGACCGTTCGGATTCACAGTGGGATTGCGTTTGTCGCTGGCGATCGCGTCGTGCAAGTAGACCTTGGGGTCCGCCCAGTCCCACATCGTGACCACGACGTTCCGTTCCTTGCCCTGAGGGCGCGAGGGAGTAGCCGACGGCAACTCTCCCTTGGCGATGCGGTCGGTCCAATCGGCGTACATGGCCGCCGCGCGCGGACCAACCCGGGTGAAGGTGGCGCTCATTCCGGTGCCGGCCTGCCCGGACTTGACCCGCAGCTCCCACGCGGCTTTCGAGTTCGCAGTCCCGCTGAGAATACTCTTGGGAATCTCGCGCGTGGCCTTGTCCCCCATCTGGTGACAGCCAGTGCAGCCGTCCGTATTCACGATCGTGCGAATCCATTCGCCTTGGCTGTGGATATTGGGAGAAATGCCGTTCCCGTTCGGACCCGTGCCGGGAAAATCGCTCTTGGGGGGGATCTGAAGAAGCGAGAACCAGTACAGCGCCGGATAGTACTCGGCCGCGGCTTTCTTGTCCGGCGCGAGCACCGCTTTCAGGTTGAGGCTCTTGCCCGGGGCGGATTTCGTCTTCGGAGAATCCACCAGGCCATAGCCGCGAACCCATACGTTGTAGGTGGCCTTAGGAAGGTCCGGCACAAGATAACGCCCCTGATCGTCGGTGACCACGATGCGGACGAATTTGGTTGGCAAATCGGTGGATTCGGCGATCACCCACACGCCGGCCTCAGGCCCATTCGAGCTGGTCACTACGCCACCGAATTCGTTATTTCCGACGGCAACCGCTCCGCTCTTCTGCTGGGCCGGAAGCAGTCCCGCCAGCATTGCGGCCAGAAGTGCGGCAAATACGATGGCTATTCCCAGATGCAAAAATTTTTTGCTCATAAAACGTCAGACCTCCTTTCGCGATCTCATCGATTACTTTGGCTCGGCCTTGGCGGCCCTTTCTTCAGCCCGCGCCCCGGCCAGAATTCCGGCCAGGCCGATATTTCCCTCGTGGCAAGCATACTCGACCACGAATTCCTTCGAGCGGTGCAGAGGGATCATCGCTGTCCACGGTTTGGACCACGCTCCCGGATCGTCGATAGTGATCTCCCAATTGAGCACGTCGGGGCTGGCGCGCGTGAACTTCTCCACCACATGTAGCTTCTCAGTGGAAATGTTCATGAAGGCGCCGGGCTTGTAGTTCGTCGTGTCGACGACCAGCGTATCGCCTTCCCAATGCCCACGCGGATCGCCTAGCCACAATCGGATGTTTTGTGGCAGATGCGGACTGCCGTCCAGCGGGACCATCCGCGCATCGTGGATCGTCTCCTGCAGGATCACCGCCTCTTTCGGCGATTGCACAATCTGGAAATAGCTCTGGTACGCCGCCCCCAATCGCGGAGCGCCGAAGGTGATGCAGCGCTCGCTCAAAGAGCGGTCCTCGGGGCCGGCGGGCAGGCGACTGCGATTCGCCGCGGCGGCGGCCTGCTTCTGCTGCGCCTCCGCCGTTCGAGGCGGCAGACGGCCGTCGGGTGGAGCCGTGATGAGCGAGGTGCGGTTATCCCAATCCCTCGGCGAGAGCCAAACCGAGCTGTAGTCGCCCGTGCCGCCGTCGGTGCTCGTAAATCCCGACTTGGTCCCGTTGACATTCGCAAGCACGGTGGCGAAGAGTTGATCGCCGAATGCGGCGTCGGAATTGCCGTCGCTGAAGAGCTCGGCCGCTTTCTTTTTGAGGGCCGCCAATTCCTGATCGGTCAGAAACGCGCGGCCTGCCAACTCCTTGGGCCGCTCAAGCGGCGTCGCGTTGTTGTTGGCCCAGACGCCCTGAAGATCCGGCCGTCCATCGGGCGTGCGAGGCGCGGCCCACGGCTTCGCCGCGGTGGCGGGTTTTGCATTGAGCGATTGAGCTCGAACGAAGGGCGCGATCAAGATTGTCACGGCCAAGAAACTGAGATTTCGAAAACTCATCTCAACCTCCACGTTCGTATCAAGTATATGCTCTATCCGAGCCGAGTGGGTCAAGCTGTCCTACAGTGTATAATCGCCCCTGAATAAAGGGTCAAGATATGTTTACTTCGACGGTTCGATTCGCTCTTGCAGGCACGCTAGCTTTCGCGCCAGCGCCCGTTTACGCCGCGACGGCCTGCGCCAACCTGAAAGGACTCTCGCTGCCGCACGCGACGATCACCATGGCCGAGACAGTGGCTCCCGGCGCTTTCCGCCCGCAACCGGGCGGGCGGGGCGGCCCCGAGCAGTTCGCCGGTCTACCCGAGTTCTGCCGTGTTCAGGCGACGCTTGCGCCCTCAAGCGACTCCGATATCAAGGTCGAGGTGTGGATGCCTGCCGCGGCGCGCTGGAACGGCAAGTTTCGTGGCGTCGGAAACGGCGGGTTGGGAGGCGGCGCCATTGTCAATCCCGGTGGACTCGCTAATGCCCTGCGCGGCGGCTATGCGGCGGCGGGAAACAATACCGGACACGAAGGCGGATCGGACTACGCAATCGGGCACCCCGATAAGGTCAAAGATTTCGGCTATCGCTCGTCGCACGAGATGATTGTGTTCGCCAAAAAACTGATCGCCGCCTACTACGATTCGCCGCTCAAATATTCGGTGATGGCGGAATCGGGCGGGGGAACGATCGCCGCTCTCAGCGCGGCCCAGCGCTACCCCGAGGATTATGACGCTCTGGCCGTCACTTCCATGTCCTCTTATTTGTCGCACCACACGTTCGGGCAGATGTGGATCTGGTACGCGACGCACGATAGCGACGCCAGCTTCATACCGGCGGCCAAGTACGCCGTCCTGCATCAGGCCGCGCTCAAAGCTTGCGACGCCGAGGACGGGCTTGCGGACGGCATCATCGGCACAGCCGAGCGGTGCCATTTCGATCCCGGCGTGGTCGAATGCCGTGGAGCGGATGCGCCGGATTGTCTGACCGCGCCTCAAGTGGCAGCGGCGCGGAAGATCTACGACGGTCCGAAGAATCCGCGCACGGGCAAACAAATCTATTCGCCCCTGTTTCCTGGGAGTGAGCTTGGATGGGGGCAATTGGCTGGCGGCGCGGAACCACTCGGCATCCCCGTCGATTTCTTCCGCTACTACGTCTTTCAGGACCCGAAATGGGATTACCGGACCCGCCGCCTAAATTTCGATAGCGACGTCGCGCTCGCGGACCGCGCCGATATCTCGGCGGTGAACGCCGTCGATCCGGATCTGCGCAAATATTTCGCCCGCGGGGGCAAGCTTCTGCTCATCGGAGGTTGGAGCGACGCGAGCGTGCCGCCGAATGTCGCAGTCGATTACTACAAGGCCGTGGTCGCCAAAACCGGCGCGAAACCGACGATGGCGTCGATGCGGTTCTTTATGGTTCCCGGGATGGGGCATGGCGTGGGGACCACAGGCGCCGAAAATTTCAACGTCGATACGCTGGCGTTGATCGAGCAATGGAAGCAGACCGGGAAGGCTCCGGACCAACTCATCGTAAGCCACTACAAAGACGGCAAAGACGTGGGGCAGCGGCTGGTCTGCCAATATCCACAGATCGCCGTCTACAAAGGAAGCGGAAACACGGAAGCTCCGTCGAGTTTCGAGTGTAAGTAGCGCGACTACACCAAGTCCTGCTGCCGGATCGGCAGATGCCGGATGCGCTTGCCGGTGGCCTTGAAGACCGCGTTGGCAATGGCGGGAGAGATGTTCGGCGTGGTCGCCTCGCCGATGCCTCCAGGGTTTGCCATGCTCGGCACGATGTGAACTTCCACTACCGGCATTTCGTCGATGCGCAGCGGATCGTAGTTGTTGAAGTTGGCCTGCATTACGCGGCCGCGTTCGATCGTGATCGCCTGGCGCAGGACAGGCCCTAGCCCAAACACGATGCCGCTTTGAACCTGCTGCTCCACGATGGCCGGATTCACCACCACGCCGCAATCGATGGCGCACGTCACCTTATGCACCTTCAATTTGCCGTTCGTCACCGAGACCTCGGCGACTTGGGCGTTAAAGCTGCCGATGTTGTCGGTCAGGCCAATTCCGTGATAATGCCCCGTTGGAAGAGGCTTGCCCCACCCCGCCTTTTCCGCAGCCAGATTTAACACGCCCAGCATCCGCGGATTCTTGGCGAGCAACGTTCTGCGGAATTCGACCGGATCCTTACCGGCCGCATTCGCGAGCTCGTCGATGAAGCTCTCCGTGAAAAACGTGTTGTGGGAATAGCCTACGGAGCGCCAATAGGTGCACGGAATGCCCGTTTCGGTGGGGTGATTATCCACCAAAATATTGGGAATGCCCGAGCCATAACCGAGGTTCGCGATGCCGTCCACCGCGTTACGATCCACTCCATTGTTGAGGCCCGCGAACGGTTGCGAAGCCACGCGGCAAGTGAAGGCCGTCAGGTTACCATTGGCGTCCACTCCGCCCGCGAACTTTGCATAGGACGCGGGACGGTAGAGGTCATGCTGCATATCGTCTTCGCGCGACCACGTCAGCTTCACCGGCACGCCGGCGGCCTTGGAAATTTCCACGGCCTCCGCCACGAAGTCGGCGCCCCCGCGGCGTCCGAATCCGCCGCCGAGGAAAGTCGTGTGGATGATTATTTTGCCGGCGGGCAATTTCGTAATCGCCATCGCCGTTTGCTGGGCCGCCGTCTGAATCTGCGTTGGCGCCCACACCTCGCAACTGTCTGCGCGAACCTGAGCGGTGCAGTTCATCGGCTCCATCGGTGAGTGGGAAAGGAACGGCGCTTCGTAGACGGCCTCTATCTTTTTGGCCGCTTCAGCTAGCGCCTGATCGGCATCGCCTACTTTGCGCGCCACCGCGCCCGGTTTTGCGGTCAGATCCATGAAGGTCTGGCGGATTTTGGCGCTGGTTTGCGTGGCGTTCGGCCCTTCGTCCCACTGGATCTGAAGCGCCTTGCGGCCCTCCATTGCGTTCCAGGTATTATCGGCGAGTACAGCGACGCCATTGGAGATTTGAACCACTTGCTTGACGCCCGGAACAGCCTTCGCCTTGGTAGCGTCGAAGGCGGCGACTTTGCCGCCGAAAACGGGGCAGCGGGCCAATACCGCGTAGAGCATCCCATCGATCCGCGTGTCGATGCCGAATTTCGCTCGCCCGCTGATCTTATCCGGCGTGTCGATCCGCTTCACCGACGTGCCGATCAGCTTGAACGACTTCGGATCTTTCAGCGCGGCGCCTTTCGGAGCGGGCAGCTTGGCCGCCGCGTCCGCGAGGCTTCCGTATCGGAGCGAAGCGTTAGTTGCCGTGTTGACAACGGCGCCCTTTTCGGTCCGGCATTGCGAGGCGTCCACGCCCCACTTCTGCGCCGCCGCCTGGATCAGCATGGCTCTCGCGCCCGCGCCGGCTTGCCGGAGAGTGTTATACGTGGTCCGCACGCTGAGGCTGCCGAATGCGCCCATCATGCCGAACTGCGGCTCCGGGCTGGGAATTTCGGTCTTGATGTTCTTCCATTCGCAATCCAACTCCTCGGCGAGGATCTGCGAAAGCGACGTGAGCGTGCCCTGTCCCATCTCCGACTTGACGATCGTAAACGTGATCGTATCGTCAGAGCCGATATGCACGTAAGTGTTCAGTTTTGAGGGCGAAGCAATGTCCGCGGCGAGCCTCGATTTTTCGGGAAGGTAAATTCCGATCAGCAGGCCGCCGGCCGCGCCGGCACCGACCTTGAAGAATCCACGGCGATTCATGCGGCGCCTCCTTTGCCGGCCTTATACTGCGCGGCCAAATGGACCGCGCGCCTTATCGATTGATACGTTCCGCAACGGCAGAGATTGCCACGCATGGCTTCGTCGATATCGGCGTCGGTCGGATTCGTGGATTTCGCAATCAGGGCCGCCGCGGTCATGATTTGCCCAGATTGGCAATAGCCGCACTGCGGCACGTCGGCTTCGAGCCAGCCACGCTGAACGGGATGGCTCACTCCATCGACCGAGAGCCCTTCGATCGTGCGGACGTTTTTGCCCGCGACGCTCGAAACCGGAGTTCCGCAGGAGCGCCGGGGCTGGCCATCGATATGCACCGTGCATGCGCCGCAGAGCTGCATTCCGCAGCCGAACTTCGTGCCCGTCATCCCAAGCGTGTCCCGCAATACCCACAGCAGGGGCGTCTGCGGAACGACGTCCACGGTTTGGGATTTATCGTTCAGCGTGAATTTGATCGCCGCCATTGAACCTCCTCGCCACTAGCTTCAGCTTGTCCGCAGTTATTTCCACGAATCGTAATTCGGGATCTTAATCCGGCCTTCCCAGAAGCTCTTGTTGTTTTCTTCGCACGAGTACTCCATAATGTGCCAATCCGTGCGGAGGGTGAAGGTCCGTTCGTTCTTCCACTTCTCGGTATACGTTTTCGGATCGTCGATGATCACCTGATAATTGATGTGCCCCAGATCCGGGCGGGTAAAGCGCTCGATGATGTGCAACTTGTCGCTATGCGGATGGCCATTTGTGTCGAGCCGCGTCCGGCCATTGAAGTTCGTCGTATCGACCACCAGCGCATCGCCTTCCCAATGCCCTACGGAATCCCCGAACCAGGTGGGAGTCGCCTTGGGATCGTGCGCGTGCCCGTCTAACTGAAACACCTTGAACCAAGTGTTCTGCTCGTAGAGCAACGACATATATTCCTTGCTCTGCATGATCTGAATCGGATCGGGCGAATTCATGGATCGCATCAATCCGAAAGGCAGGCAAGCGCCGGTATAATCGCCTTGTTCGGGCGTGTACGCCTTCCAGTTCTCAGCGCCCCAAGCTGTGTAGGGCAGTTTCCTCGGACCCCTTCCCGCGCCCCTTCCGCCCTTGCCTTGCTTGCTTTTAGCGTCGTCGGCCGCGGGAGGATTCTCCAGCGGGTACTGTTTTCCGTTGAGATCCGTCGCCGTGATGCTCATATCCGGCGTGTAGGGCCTTTGCCAAAGCCCGCTGAAATCGGGATGCCCGTCGGCCATTTTGGGCGCTGGACCAGTGGGCGGCTGATAGCCGCCGCGGCCTTGTCCAAAAGCGGGAACGGCGGCCAATATGGCCGCCGCTGTGATGATGAATCCAAACTTTATTTGCACTTTATGTCTCCTCACCTCCACAGACACACCTAACTTCCGAAGAGCCGGAATGAACCTATGGGGGACCTCAAAGTCAGTTTACTGCTTTCCGCCGCCCTTCCCCTCGTTTTCCGCATTCCCGGCGAAGAGTCTGCGTCCGTCGGGCAGCTTTACCTGGCTGGCGTTGCAAGTGTTGCTGGCGTCCTTCGCCAGAGCGCCGCTGATCGTCACCTGGTCGCCGGATTTCAGCGATTCGCGCGTCCATCCGTTCCGCACCAGCGAATTCGGCGCGCCGCCTTCGCATTGCCAATGCACGACTTTGCCGCTTTCATCCTTGGCGTCGATGTAAATCCAGATATGAGGATTCAGCCACTCTACTTTCTGGACGGTGCCGTTCAAAGTGACGGTTTTGCTGGCGTCGTATTCCGCCGCAAACGAGTGGTGAGCCATGGCCGGGACCGCCAAACTGGCCAGACCGAAACCCGCAATCAAAGCTCCTAGCGTAGATCTCATCGCCTTACCTCCAGATCCTTATAAAAGGACGACTCGGAACACGACAAACTCACGATCACTGGAAAAATAACACGGCGGGGCGACAGTGTCAACCGAGCTAAGGGTTCTCACTCTCGGAATTACGCTCGTCCTCTCCATCTGGCGTCGGCTAGAAACGAAAGATTAAGGTCATCTCGCTGGCGACGGCCTTGCCGTTCAGCCGAGCCGGTTCGAACTGCCAGAACGCCGCCGCCCTGGTTGCCGCTCCCACCACTCGAAAGTCTTGTGCCGAGTCCTTGGGCGTAACCTTAGTCACCCTGCCTTTGGCGTCGATGGCGACCAGCACCGACACCTGAATGGCGCCTTTGCCGATCAACCCTGGAGGAGCTTGCGGCTGCACCTGCTTTGCGGGTTTCGGAGCTATGTATTCAGCCTTTGCCGAGATCGGTGTGGGCGCAGGCGAGGCAGTCGGCGGTGTGATTGCGGGAGAAGGCGCGGGCGTCGCCTGCGCCGGCGCGGGGGGAGTTCTGAATGCGCCGTTGAGCGCTGGCGGCAGGGGGATTGCCAGGGTCGTGATGGGGCCCGCCGCGGCGAGTATCGGCTCGGAATCCGCCCGCGCAACCGTATCCGGCGCTACAAACTTGCGGGCGGTCGCGTTTCTACTTTCCCCGCCGGCAGCCGCGGCATCCGATAATTCCTCCTGAGAATCGGGAGTTGTTAACACCGCTCCTGGCTGCACCCCCACGGCCCCCGGCGCCGAGGACCTTTGAAATTGATCCGGGGGCTTGGCGCCGGGCTTGATCCCTTCTAGGACTCTCACCCGTTCCTCGGCCAGCGGCGTTCCATCCCTTAGCACCTGAAGCCGAAACGCCAGTTCGCCGCTCTTTGGCGTGTAGTAAATCGTTCCGCTCGAAAGATCGGCCATTGTGAGAGCGATATCTTGCTGGCCGGCTCCATCCTGGATCGAAAGGAGGGCTCCCGTAGGCTTCATCGCTTCGACCGCGGCGCTATCCCAGGTCAGTTTCCACCCCGTGCCGTCGCGATTGGCCGCAAAACCAGTGCGGGAAATAGCCGGTGATGGCGCTCGCGAATCGGGAGCCGGCGTGCGCCGCTGACCGGTCCATCGATACACGCCGCCCATGATTATCAGCGCCACCAAAACAAATGCCGAAAGGACGGCGACCTTTCGGGTTTTTGCGGCGATTGCTCGATCCTCAACCTGCCCAGTCTTGGGCCGGGCAGGCTCGCTGGCGACAAGGTGCGGGGCGCGAATCGCGGAGTTCGGTAAGGCGCTTGATTTCGGAGCGGGGCGCGACGACGCCCCCGCGGCCACCGCATGCCCCATCGCCAGACCGGGTTCCAAATGCAACGTTACCTCTTGAATTTCCTCCCAGTCCTCTCCGTTCCGCATGAGCACGCGCAATGAAACCGCCGAGCCCGCTGTGGGCGCAAAGACGAAGCAGCAATGAAAACCCGGCAGGGAAGAAGGGGTTTTCTCAATCGCGCTGAGCGTTTCCAAATCGCTATCTCGAAGTCTTGTATCGCTCCGTGTCAGGATTCGGTACAGGCCGACGATGGTGCTCGACCCATCCTTCCGCGCCGCCGTGATTGCCGGTTCAATGGAATCCAGGCCCGCGAGCAGCATCGGGAATGACGGCTCAAACCTGTATTCGAGTCCAAGAGGGATCGCTTCTTCCACCAGTAGATTGCTGTTCTGAGGCGATGGACCTATCAGCAGACCGCCGATTTCGAAATGCTCGTGGGGACCAGTGCGCGCGCGGGCGTCCACCTCCGCGTAGATCTGCGCGAGGATGGCTCGGGAAACGAAGATCAGGCCGGTCGATGACCCGTCGCCGAGAACCATCGCGTCGCTCTGGCCGGGCGCTTCGTGAGAGGAACTCCCCGGTGAACGGACGTATGAGTGCATCTCCGTTTATTGGTCTAGTATACGATCGTTCAAAGGAGGCGATTGGAGCGAGGACATTCCACTCGAGTTGCGGCTGCCCGGCGGAAAGTCTCGTATCTTTTCGAGGCATTAAGGCCATATTTGGGCTTCCGGATGCCGCGCGCCCCAACGGCGGTTCCGAGCGGCCTCGGAGCGTGGGTGCAGCCCCGTTGGGACAAGTGCGATATCATTTGCAAAGTTGTTTGACGGTTGTGAAAACGATCTGCATTCTCGCCGTCCTTCTCCGAGGCGCTATCGCCTGCGCGCAGACTTCGAGCGGCGCAAGCATGAAGCAGCTCATGCTCGATCTGGTCCATCCGGCATCCAACCAGATTCTGCTGATCGTCAATCGCGGCGGCCCTGCGGGCGAAAGCGACTGGGCTGAAGTCCGGCGCAGCGCTCTGACGCTCGCGGAATCTGGAACGCTGCTCACGGCGCCGGGGCGAGCTCCGAATCCGACTAGCGCGCCGGTCGATTGGGCAAAATACGCGGGCATGCTCGCGGGCGCGGGAAGCGCCGCCTACCAAGCCGCGCAGGCGAAGGATGCGGCCGCGCTCGCCTCGGCCGCCGGCCGGCTCGACGCATCTTGCACCGCTTGCCATAAGGAATTTCGCCCCAATTTATTCCCCCGTGGTGGAGGCTCGCCATGAATTATTCGCGCAGAAATTTTCTTAAGGCCGCCGGATCGGGCATCGTACTCACCACCGTGGGGGGCGAAGCGATTTTTACATCGCCCACGTCTGCCTTTGCGCTCCCCTCGCCAATGAGTAAGGAAAAAGCGGCGTTCATTATTAATAGCAAGGCTTACGCCGCCGAGTACGAGGCTCGAACCACGCTGTGGGAAGTGATCGCCATCAAGCTAGGCCTCACCGGAACCAACCGTAGCTGTAACCGCGCCAGTTGCGGCGCGTGCAGCGTCCTGGTGGATGGAATTCCGCTCTATTCCTGCCACACCTTGGCCATGGAAGCCGCGGGCAAGAAAATCATCACGATTGAAGGAATCGGCGACGAGAAAAATCTGCACCCGCTTCAGCGCATCGGCCACGCTCGTGTTGCCGCCGATTGCGGCTTTTGCACTGCCGGATGGGTCGTGACCGCGAAGGCTCTGCTGGACAAGAATCGAAATCCGTCGGAGGAGCAGGTGAAAGCCGCTCTTGCCGGCCACATTTGCCGCTGCGCCGCCTATCCGGCGATCGTCCGGACGGTGATGGATTCCGCCGTCGCGTTGCGAACGAAAAATTTCAAGATCGACTCCGACCCGGCGTCCGTGGTCCATATTCGATTGCCGATAGTGCGCGATTATTCCACTGCGGGCGGCCACATGGCGGGCGACAAAGTGATCGAGGGGAAGTCCGTCACCAGAAAATGGCAAGGCTATCCTCCCGAAAATCTCAACTTGATTGGGAAGGCGATGCCGGCTCTCCCGGAAGTCTCGGTTCCGAGGTTCACGGGAAAAGCGCCCTATGCCAGCCGGATCTGGTTCCGCGACATGCTCTACGTGAAGTTCCTCACGTCTCCGCATCCCCGCGCGCGAATCAAGGATCTGGATACCTCCGCCGCGGAGAACATGTCCGGCGTCGCGCAAATACTTACGTACAAAAATGCGCCCAAACCGGCCGGTCCTCCGCCGCCGGGGAACGATCCGCTGCCGGAGCCGCTTCTGCGCGAGTTGAACCTTCAAGGCGAGGTCGTGGCGTTGGTCGCGGCGGAGACGGAAGATCTGGCGGAGGACGCCGCTGCCGCCATCCAGGTCGAATACGAGGTCCAGCCCTTCGCTTCAATGCTGAAAGAGGCCATGGCTCCAGACGCGGCCGATCTGCGCGGGGCGGGGAAGGGAAACCTGCTTCGCCACCCGGCGTCGCCCGCCAAGTTCCCCGGCGCCACCTGGGCGCAGGAACATGGCGACGTGGAAAAGGGATTCGCCGAAGCGGACGTGGTGAAAGAGTTCACTTATCCATTCGTGGGAGGCGTTTCAGTTCCGATGCAGCCTTCGGGGAGCGTCGCCAAATGGGATGGCGACCGGCTCACGCTCTGGGGAATGGGGCAAGGAATTTATCCGGCCCGCGCAGCGCTGGCGGCATATCTCGGGATCGAGCCATCGAAAATCAGGTTCGTCAACAAATACAACGGCTGCACCTTCGGCGCGGCCAGGCTCGCTGCGGAGAGGTTTTATCCGCTTATCGCGCATATCGCGAAGGCGACCGGCCGGCCGGTGAAAGTGATGCTGCCCAAGGACCAGGAACTGGCGCAGCTCCGTATTAAACCGGAGACGGTCACTAAATTCAAAGTGGGCGCGAAGAAAAACGGTCAGATCGTCGCGCTGGAGCACCAGGTTTATGTCAGCGTCGGCGACCTGGATTCGGGCGGGCACGCCTCAAGTCCGGGAAACGCTGCCAACCAGTTCGAGTTGTACACGTCGAAAGTTCCCCACTGGCGAACGCTTTGGAGCGCGTATCGCACCAACGCTCCGCGCCCGGGTCCTTCCCGCAGCTATTACCAGCAGGAAACCAAGTGGTCCTGGGAAAGCATGATGGACGAGATGGCGGAAGCCGTGGGCCTGGATCCAGTGGCTTTCAGGCTCATGCACGTCACCAAGCCCACGATCGGCGACGCTCATTATCCATACGACTCATTTCCATCCGACGAGATCCTGCGAGAAGGCGCGAAAGCGTTCGGCTGGGAAAAGCGCAATCCCGTGGCGGGCGGTGCTTCGGGTCGATTCAAGCGCGGTTTCGGCATGGCGATGTCGCAGCATCACGGCGGCTTGATGGGCTATCACGAGGGCGAGCCCGCCTTCGCAAGCCTGGCGAAAATTCCTGGCGCCAATATTTTCAGCACGGAGCTGGAACTGTCCGCCGACGGCTTTGTCACGATGAAAATCGCGCTTCCCGATAGCGGATCGAACGCCGCCACGGCCCTGGCTCATATGGTCGCGGAGATGCTCGGGTTCACTACGCGCGACCGCATCCGCGTTGAGTGGGGCGACACCGATGTCGCGCCGTCGAGCAACGACTGGTTCGGCGGCCGAACAATCACTCTGCAAGGCGCGGCGATTTGCAGCGCGGCGGACAAGCTGAGGAAGGATCTGCTCCAGCGCGCCGCGAGCGTATTGAAAACCGGCGCGGAGAACCTGCACATTCGCGACGGCGTCATCTCCGTTGCGGGCGAGGCCGCCAAGAGTGTCGCGTTCACCGCGCTCGTCAAAGCCAACAGCGGTCCCATTCGTCAGACGGGCCGAGGAGTCGCGGGTGGAGAGCGTGGCGCCTCGAACAAAGGACTCGGGGCCTGCTTTGCCGAAGTAGAAGTGGACACATGGACCGGCGATTGGCGTTTCGTCAGAGCCGTCTACGCGCACGACACCGGCATCGTCATCAATCCCCTGGTTTCCGAGGCGGACATGGTGGGGTCGCTGGTGGAAAGCACGCAGCTCACTACCGACGGCATCCCTTGGGATCGCGAATTTCCAGGGACGCGCCACTACAGCGTGGGCTACCTCTCCTACCGGCTTCCCACCATCATGGACGTCCCCCAGCAGACGCAAGTCTACATCGACAGCCTGGAGCCGCGCTGGTTTTATGGCGTGAAAAGTTTCAGCGAGACGAGCATCGGCTCGGTGCCCGGCGCAATCGCCAACGCCATCTACAACGCGTGCGGGGTCCGGGTTCGGGAGCACCCGCTTACCCGCGAAAAAATCATGGCCGGCCTTGCGGCGAAAGGGCGGCGGGCATGAAAAACATTTCCATTTATCGCCCTACCAGCGTCGACGAAGCGATTCAGATTCTCTCCGCCCACGGCGCCAAAGCCGGCGTTTACGCCGGCGGCACCGACCTGCTGATCCGTTTGAAGAACAGGCTCGCCCAGGCGCCGATCCACCTCGTCGATATTAAGAAAATCCAGAATCTTCGATACATCAAGGAAGACTCGGGCGGCGGCGTGCGGATCGGCGCCGCGACCGCGCTTTCCGAAATCGCGGATTCCGATCTGTTGAAGAGCAAGTATCCGATGCTGGTCGAGGCCGTCCACACCATCTCCTCGCCGGAGCTGCGCAACGCATCAACTCTGGGCGGCGACTTGTTGCAGGAAGTATGGTGCCAATATCTCCGCGGTGGATATGCGTGTTGGAGAAACGGCGGCTACATGTGCTACGGCGCCATCGGCGATAACAGTTACTATCATTCCGCCATGGGCGGGCGTTTGTGCTACGCCGTCTATCCCGGCGACGCCGCCCCCGCGCTGATCCCATTCGATGCGCGCGTGAAGCTGGCGACCCCCGGCGGAACGAAGGATTTATCCGTCGAGCAGCTTGTCCCCGGCGACCTGCTCGTGGACGGCCGCATCCAATCGCACGTCGTGCGGTACAACGAGATCCTCACGGAGGTCTCGATTCCCGCGCCCAAGCCGGGCCTGCGAGCCTCGTTTGAGAAGCTGCGCCCGCGCGGCGTTTGGGACTTTGCGATGGCGTCGCTTGCGATGAGTATCCAGGTTCGCGGCTCGGCGATAGAGGACGCCAGGGTGGTCTTTGGCGGAATCGCCGGCAAGCCCCTGCGCGAAACGGTTGTCGAGAATTTCCTCAAAGGCAAAACGCTAAGCGGGGAATTGGCCGGGCAAGCGGTGACGCTAGCGTTGGCCAACGCCGCTCCGCTTAAATACAACGCGACGAAGATTGACATGGCGAAGGGTCTGCTGGCTTCAGGCTTAAACAGGCTGAATGCAGCCAATTGAGGCGGTATTATTCGAGCCGGTCGGCTGCCTGGCCGAATTTCCTCCGGAGCCATTTCAGGAAATCGCCGCGAAACTCTTTCGCCGGAGAAAGCAGCCGAGCACATCGGGCAGCCGTGCCTATTGGCATTTGCTTAACCTAATGGAAGCCGCTGGAGAGGCGGACATGGCGCCGGCGCTGGAACTTCAAGCCGTTGCCGAAGCAAGCCTTTATGAAGACGTTCCGCCCGCGCTCATCGAGCTCAAGGCGATGGGCGTCAGGCCGATTGTTGCCTCGTCGCTCTCGAAGGTCGCGATCTCGCGGTTTTTGGAGATGAATCAACTGGGCGGCCTCTTCGATCGCATCTTCGGCAGAGATGATGCGGGAGGAATTAAGACCGCTCCGCTCCAAAGCGCACTCAGAAACATGCGGCCGGATCGGGCGATTTATCTCACCGATGCCGCCGAGGGCCTGAAGGTCGCGAAAGCCGTTGGCGTGAACGCAGTGCTGATGATGAACGATCCCGACGAGGCGCGGCGGCTGGCCCTGCGGGACCCCGCGGGCGGGATCGTCTCGCTGCACGAGCTGCCGGATTTCATCCGCGTCGTCGCCGCGGAAAACGCGGTTTGACCGAGCCGCCGCTTACTTTTTCGGTAGCGCGAACGCCACGTATGCGTTAGGCGGAGGACTGCTCGCGTTGCCTCGGCCCCGGCCTCCCAGGTTCAGCCCGTCGCCGCCAGCTACGCAAAACACGACATACTCGCGGCCGCCCGCCTCGTAGACCGCGGGAATTCCGTCGGAGCCCGTAGGCAGCTCGTGCTCCCACAGGACCTTGCCTGTGTCTTCATCGTAGGCGCGGACCTTATGATCGGAAGCGGTGGCGGCGAAAATCAAGCCGCCCCCTGTCACCACCGGTCCTCCGCGAGGATCTCTCGCGCCCGTGCCGCTGTGACCCTGCTTTTCGAGTTCCAGGACTCCTCCGTTAGGAACCTGCCATCGAATCGTTCCGGTATTGAGATCGTAAGCGGTAAGGTTCGACCAGGGTGGACCCATGGCAGACAGCCCGCCCATCTGAGTGATGAAATTGACCGGCGAGTTATATCGCGTGAAGCTATCGTCCACCAGCGCCGGAGGAGCGACCGGAGCGGGCGGGGCTTTGCCCTTGCCGCCTCTTCCTGCGCGCCCCTGCCCCGGCAGCGCCAGTTTATCGAGCGTCGGATGTTCTTTCGTGATTACGTACAAAAATCCCTTGGCGGGATCGACGGCGGTCATACCCCAATTGGCCCCGCCATTGTGGCCGGGCGAAGAAATCGAGCCGCGCAGGCTGGGGGGCGTGAACAGCCCTTCGTTGCGCGAATTCTTAAGTAACTCGCGTATGGCGGCCTGTTCCTCCTCGGTTGCGAACGGGTTGATGTCCTTTTCAGTGAATGACTGCCGGGCGAAGGGCGGCGGCTTGGTGGGGAACGGCTGCGTGGGCGAGCTCCACTCGCCGGGAACGTCAGATTGCGGCACCGGACGCTCCTCGATCGGCCACAAAGGTTCGCCGGTCATGCGATCGAATACATACAGGAAGCCGAATTTGGTCGGCTGCGCCACGATGTCCACGTTCTTGCCGTTGTGTTTCACGGTAAGCAGCTTCGGCGCGCCCGTTAGATCGTAATCCCACAGATCGTGATGCACGATCTGGTAGTGCCACAAACGCTTGCCCGTTCGCGCGTCCAACGCAAGAAGGGAATTCGCAAACAGATCGTTGCCTTTCCGGTTCGCGCCGTAAAAATCGTAACGCGCCGTTCCCAGCGGAATGTAGGCGATGCCGCGCTTCTCGTCAACCGTCATTTCGTTCCAGTTGTGAACGCCGCCTACCGTCTTCCAGGCATCCGGAGGCCATGTGTCGTAGCCAAATTCGCCGGGATGCGGAATCACGTGAAACATCCAAAGCAGTTTTCCGGTGACCACGTCGTAGGCATGGATATCCGCGGGCGTCGAATCGTAACTCGCTCCCCCGGCGGGCAGCGGCGTGATGATGATGTTTTCAAAAATGCGGCCGGGGTTGCTGGTCTGGAGCGGGCGTCCTGGGTCGCGATCCAGGCCATTGCGTATGTCCGTGCGGCCGTTATCGCCGAAACCGTTTATCGTTTTCCCCGTCCGGGCGTCGATTGCGGTGAGAAAACCGCCATTGATGAAGAACAGCCGCCGGTCGGAGCGGTCCTTGCTCTCCCAGTAGTTCATGCCGCGCTGGCCGACGGCGCCCACATTGGGATGGGTCCACAGCTCTTTGCCGGTCGCAGCGTCGAGCGCGACCACGGAATTATTCTGCGCCAGAACGTACATCACTCCGTCCGCGATCAGCGGATCGAACGTGTATGTTCCCGGACCGGTAGGATACTGCCAAGCGATTTCAAGCTGCTTGACGTTCGACTTATTGATCTGCTTGAGCGAGGAATATTGCGAGGAATCCGCGCCGCCCAGGTATTCGCTCCAGGTGGCGAAGTTCCGGTCGGCGGCGGACGCCATGCCGCTAGCAAGCAACAGAATCGGGAAGGCGAACACGAATTTGCGCATCAGGCGAGAATGCCTCCAACGGGAAAGTGTACAACAACCCTTGTCGTCGGAGATGCGGAGCAATCGCGCGCCGAGCCCTGGGCAAGCTAAAGCATGTCCTATCGGCTTGTTAGAATCTCAAATCGTGCAAGCCTCCGCCGCCAGACTGCGCGCCGCTCCCCACTCCAGGGCTTGGACCCGCCGGGCCATCCTCGCGACAATCGCCGTCTTGATCGGCGCGTATTACTGGTGGGCCGTTCGCGCTTCCGGCGATCCATTGTTCTGGGGCTACGACCTTAGCGACTACTACGATCTTCTGGGCCGCGGATTCGCCAGCGGACATCTCTATCTGCCGCTCGATCCCGATCCGCGGTTACTCGCACTGCCAAATCCGTGGGACCCTTCCGTGGATCCTTCGCTGAAGCTTCACGATGCGGTGCTCTATCATGGCCGGTATTATCTTTACTTCGGCGCCGCGCCGGCCGTGCTGCTGTTTACGCCATGGCGGCTCATCACCGGGCACGATCTACCGCAGAGAGCCGGGATCTTTATTCTCGCCTTCGCGGGTTTTCTCTTCGCCTGCGGCGCCCTGCTGCGGGTTCTGGATCTCGCTTCGGTGAGACCCGGGCCGTTGTTATTGGCTGTCCTTGCGATAGGGCTCGGACTGTGTCAATCCGTTCCTTACCTGTTGAATCGGGTCGCAGCCTACGAAATTGCGATTGCGGGAGGCTATTTCTGCCTTTCCGCCGCGGTGTTCTTTCTGGCTCGCGGTATCGGAAAGGACGGGCAAAGGGATTGGCTCGCCGCCGCGGGGCTCCTGTATGGCTGCGCGGCGGGCTCCCGTCCTCATTTGATGTTCGCGGGCTTCATCGCCGCGGCGGGGTTGATCCTGTTCCTGGGAAAATCCAAGGGTTTGGGCGCAGCCATCCGTTCGCGCGAAGTTCGAGCGTTCGTCGTTCCCTTCGCGCTGGTCGGCTTAGCTCTCGCCCTATACAATTACGAGCGCTTCGGCAACCCCTTCGAATTTGGCATTCACTATCAGTTGGCCGGTCCCGGGCAGAATCGCATCGAATTGGCCGCTCGCAACCTGCTGCCGGGATCGTATTACATGCTGCTTGCGCCGCCGCTCATCGGCCCGGTGTTTCCGTGGATGCGCATCGTGTGGCATTACATTTTCAATTCGCCTGAGAGCTATCCGTTTCCGCCGGAGTACTTCGTCGAGCCGACTGTAGGCGCCCTATGGCTCGCGCCCCTGATTCTGGCAGCGCCGTTCGTGTTGTTCCGTGGTCGCGCAGGTCGCGAAGCGAATCTTATTGTCGGGATTGCATCACTTTCTTCGCTTGTAGTCTTGCTATTTCTCATCTCGACTCATCTGACCGCCCAGCGCTATGAGACCGATTTCATCGCATCTGGAATTTTTGCCGCCGTTGCAGGCCTCGGCATTCGGATCTGCCGAAGCCGTGGCTGGACGCGCGTTGTGGCAGGCGCCGCTCTCGCCGTGGTGGTCGCTTATGGCAGCGCGGCCAATCTGGCGCTGGGCTTCGCCGGACCGTACGACGATATCTTGAAGAACCGCCCGGCAAGTTATGTGCGCATCGCAAGGTGGTTCAGCCCGACTCCGAAGTCGCGCCCGAAGATAGATCCGGAGATCGCAATCGATTTACGGCTCGTCTTTTCGCCGCAGGCTCCCGGATATCGCGAGCCGCTGATTTCGATCGGTCACTCGCACTATGCTTATTCGCTCTTCGTCGAGCGCGCGGGGGATGTCCTCCGTTTCGCTTCCGATTCCGACGAATCGGAAAAGAGCTATGAAATGCCCTTTCCCGGCGACAGGCCGGTTGCACTCCGGCTCTCATATTCGCCGCGTACGCATATTCTGACCGAGGAAATCGACGGCGAGAAAGCGATCGCGCAACCTATTTCGATGCTGATTTCCGCTCCCGCGGACATCAAGATCGGCGATAATCCAGGCGATTTGGGGCGCGCAGGGCGGCGATTCTCGGGCGCAATCCAAATCCTGAGGGAGGACTTCCGCTAGGCCAGCATCGGGCCTGGCCCGGCCTATACAGCGGCCAATTCCGCAGTCTCCGCCTCGCTCCCGTGAAGCGGCTCGAAGCGGACGCTCACCAGTTTCGAGATGCCTGGCTCCTGCATGGTCACGCCATACAGCGCCTGCGCGGCCTCCATAGTACGCTTGGCATGCGTGATGACGATAAACTGGGTCTCCCGCGACATTTCCTTAATCAGATTCGTCATCCGCTGGATGTTTAGTTCGTCGAGCGCGGCGTCCACTTCGTCCAGCACGCAGAACGGGCTGGGCGTATAGCGGAAAATGGCCATCAGCAGGGCCATTGCGGTCAGCGATTTTTCGCCGCCCGAAAGCAGCGCGATATTTTGCAATTTCTTTCCCGGGGGCGACGCCATGATGTCGATACCGCTCTCCGACAGATTTGATTCGTCGGTCAAGCGCATTTCGCCCTGCCCGCCGCCGAACAGCGTGCGGAACATGGCGCGGAAATGTTCGTTCACCGCTTCAAATGCATCCTTGAACCGCCGCCGCGATTCGGTATCCAGATCCTGAATTGCCTTCTCCGTGTCCCGGATGGAATCCAGCAAATCTTGCCGCTGAACGTTCAGGAAATCGTAGCGCTGCTGGGCTTCCTGATACTCTTCGAGCGCCTGCGGATTCACAGGTCCCAAAGCTTCGATCTTGGTGCGCACTTCCCGATAGCGCCGCTCGGCTTCCTCGACTTCGCCGGCCTCCTCCACGCCCGCCGCGACTTCCGACGCGGCGGCGCTCAATTCCTTCTGGCTGGTTTCATCTAAATATTTCAACTCGCCTTGCTTTTTGACCAACTCCAATTCCACCGCCGCGCGCCGCTCCTGCGCCCCCTGCGCTTCCAGTCTGAGAGCCTTGAGCGTTTCTTCCAAGGCGGTCAGCGCCGATCTTCCGTCGGTTTCCTCGGCGGATAGCCGTTCGACCTCCACGGCTGCCGCGGCGTTCTGCTCCGCAAGCCCGGCAGCCTTTTGGTCTAGCTCGATATTGTCGGCGACCAGGCGCGCGCGCTCCACGCCCATGCGGTCCAGTTCTTTGAGCAACTCTTCGCGCCGCGCGTTCGATTGCCGGATCTGCGATTCCAGCCTGGCCGACGCCGTCTTTTCCGACCGCAGCCGTTCTTCGCGGCCGGCCAGATCCGCTCGCAGGGCAGCGTGCTCTTCGGCGATCGCTTGCGCGCGCATTTGCAACCCTTGAATCTCCAACCGCGCCGCCTCCAAAGCCTGCTCCTGCTCCGTGCGCGCCCGATCTTTTTCTTCCACCGTTTTCAGGCTCTCTTCGCGCTGAGCGCGAACCCGCGCGTCTTCGCGGGTCAGCCGCTCCAATTCCAGGCGCGACACGGAAAGGCGCGACGCGGCGCGAGTATATTCCTCGGCCAGTTTACGCTGCTCGTGATCGAGCGCCAGCGCGTCCTTCTCTTCCGACTGCTGCCGGTGGCGAACGTGCTCCAACTCTTGAACAAGCTGAGCCGCCCCACGCTCCAGTTCTTCGATCTCACGGGTCAATGCGTCCGTGTCGCGCTGGCGTAGCTCCACCTGGCCGTTGAGTTCGCGCAATTCGCGCTTCAGCGCCAGAGGGCCGCCGCCGGTCTTGCGTCCGCCGCTAACGGCATACCCGTGATAGCTCACGCCATCGGCGAGCAGGAAGTAGCAGTCGGGGTGTTCTTCGGCCAGTCGTTGCGCCGAATCGCGATCCGCGGCCAAGAAGCAGCGCGCCACCCGCGGCACGAGCCCTTGCGGCGCCGACGTCAAGCCATTGGTGAACCTGAGAATGGTGCCCAGGCGACCGATTGCGCCTTCGGGCGGCTCAGCGTGGGCACTGTCCGCTGTCCACTGGCCACTAGGGTGTACCAGAAACGTCGCCCGGCCATCCGATTCGGCATACATCAGTTCCACTCCGCGTGCGGCTTGGCTCCAATCGCTTACCACGACAAATTCAAGTTCCTCATGAAGGAAAGTCTCGCAAGCTTTTTCCCAAGCCGGATCGGTCACTTCAACGAAATCGGCGAGCACGCCCGCCGGTTTGAACCCCTCCACTTGGCCGTGCTCGATGGCGGTAAACAGACGCTTGACGCTTTCTGTTGTATACGCCCGGTGCGAAAGGATTTCTTCGAGCGAATCCTTGCGAGCTCTTTGACGCGACAACAGCGCTCGCGCCTCTTCCAGCTTCGCCCGAGCCCCGATGAGACGAGCCTGCCCCTCGCGAATTTCTTCCTCCAGCCGCCGCCGGCGATCCGCCAGGGATTCCAATCCCATCTGCCGCGCGCTGAGCTTGGCGGATAACTCCGCCTTCGTTTGCTCCATGCGCGCGAGGTCTGTGGAGGCCGCTTCCGCCTCGCGATTGGATCGCGCGGATTCGCGCTCCATCGCCGCCATATACTCTTCGATCTGGGCGAGTTGATTTCGCAGCGTCGATGCTTCTCCCAGCAGCCTGAGCACCTGTTGGCGCGAAGATTCGATGCCGCGCTCGCGCTCGCGCAGATCGTTGGCAAGGACATCGCGCTCGGCGGTTTTGGCTTCGAGAGTCGCGCGCGCCGCCGCGCTTTCAGCCTCGATTTGCGAGAGCGTGGAAGCGTGCGCTTCCAGTTCCGTCTGCTCGCGCTGGCAGCGCGATTCCAAATCCTGCGTTTCGGTCTCGCCCGTGGCGAGGTGCTCGCCGATGGCGCCGATCTGCTTCGCCTGCATCTCCAGCCGGCCGCGCGTGCGCTCGGCTTCCAGGTTTAGTTCGGCGACCTTGGCTCTCGCGCCGGTTAGCTCTGCCTCCGTGCGATAGCAAGCCTCTTGCAGGGCGCCATGCTCGCGCTCTTTCTCGCGCACCTGTCCGGACACGCCCTGAAACGCCGACTGCGCTTCGTTCAGATCCAGAGCTAGTTTCGCGGCTTCCTGCTCCAGCGTCTGAAAACGTCCGGCGACCGCCCGACGCAGAGCCGCCAGCATCTCGGCCCGCAGTTCCTCGTAGCGCCGCGCCTTCGACGCCTGCCGCTTTAGCGAATTCGCCTGCCTCCCGACCTCCTCCAAAATGTCGAACACGCGCGAAAGATTCTGCCGCGCGCTTTCGAGCTTCGCTTCCGCCAGGCGCTTGCGGGTTTTGTATTTGCCGATGCCGGCGGCTTCTTCGATCACCGCGCGCCGGTCGGCGGGCTTGTTCGAAAGAATCTGTCCTATGCGCCCCTGCTCGATAATGGCGTAGCTCTCGGGGCCCAGACCCGTGCCGCTGAACAGGTCCTGAATATCGCGCAACCGCGCGGCGCGCCCGTTGATCAGGTAATCGCTTTCGCCGGACCGGTACAGCCGGCGCGTGATCGTGATCTCTTCCGGTTTTGGATCCGCCGGCTGCACGCCGTTGGAATAGCCATTGGAATAGCCGTTGGCCGATTCTGCGTGAGCCTCTACATGCGTCTCGCCATGCGGACCCACAGTGGTTGTGACGTGCGCGTGATGCGGCGCGTTCGGAAGCGCGGTGGCAGCCTCCGGATCCACCATGGTCAGCGTGACCTGCGCCATCCCCAGCGGCTTGCGCTCACGCGTCCCGGCGAAGATCACGTCTTCCATCCGCGTCCCGCGCAGGCTTTTTACACTTTGCTCGCCCAGCACCCACGTGATGGCGTCGCTGATATTGGATTTCCCGCAACCGTTTGGTCCAACTATGGCCGCAATGCCGGTGCCGTGAAATCGCAGATCGCTCTGATCGTAAAAGGACTTGAAGCCCTTAATGCCGACTCGCTTAATCTTAAGCACGCAATCCCTTCCCTAACAGACGTTCCAGAGGGGGAGTGTTTACATCCTATACCGAATCGGGGCGAAAGTAAATAGCTGGTGTCCTTCATATTGTGGCTCCCCGCGTGCCTAGGCCATATATTGTGGGTCACAGCGCAGCTCGACACGCCTCCGTAATCCGTCCGTAAGCTTGCCCCCGCCCTCGGGCGGGGCTGAAAGTGGGCACGACGGTGCTCCAGCGTTCGCACCCAGCCCCGGCCGGAAGGCCGGGGACAAGCGCCGGTTGAATACCTATCGGCGGATTACGGACGCCTGTACCCGTCCGCCGACTGGCGCTTGTCACCCGGCCAACCGGCAAGGTAGCATCTCAAAAGGAGGAACCCCCGAACTTGAAGCTCATCTTTTCTGCCGCGCTGTTATGCGCGGCGGGCGGAGCGCTGTTTGCGCAAACGCCCGTCGTAAACGCTTTAGTGAATAACTACAGTTATGTGGCGCCCGGACTTCCGAACTATGCAATCGCCCAAGGCGCGATCTTCGACATCTTTGGATCGAACCTTGCCGGTGGGGCGATGAACGCGCCGGCTTTTCCGCTCCAAACCACGCTCAACGGCGTTACGGTCAATGTAACCGTAAGCGGAGTTACCAAAACGGCGCTGTTGTACTACGTTTCGCCATCGCAAATCGACGCGATTTTACCCTCCGGCACGCCTCTGGGGACGGGGCAGATTACGGTCACAAACAATGGCTCGACCAGCGCGCCGGCTCCGATCATAGTTGCGCAGAGCGCGTTCGGAATCCTGACGCTGGCCAATACAGGCCTCGGTCCGGCCGCGGCCTTCGATGCTCAATACAACTACCTGGGCCTATCCAACGCGGCCAATCCCGGAGACACGATCATATTGTGGGGCACGGGAGCCGGCCCGGTCGCGGACGATAATGTGCAATCGGCCACCACCGCTCCCATGGAAGTGGATATCGGAGGCCTTGCGGCGAAGATCGCCTATCAGGGGCGCTCCGGTTATGCGGGACTCGATCAACTCAACGTGGTAGTGCCCGCGGGCGTGTCGGGATGTTACGTGTCGGTCGTGGTGCGCTCCGGAAATATCGTGAGCAATTTTTCGTCGATTTCGGTCGCCAACAGCGGTCGCGTATGCTCCGATACGTCGACGGGTTTGTACGGAATTTTCAATTCCAGTCAGCTTCGGTCGTTGGCGGGGAAAACCGACTTCAAAATCGGAGGCCTCGGCCTGTTTAAGGAGGTCATCAGTACTCCCGCGCTAACGATCGGCGGCGTTACTTCGCCGGCAACGACGGAAACGATCGATACAGGCTCGGCGAGTTTCGAGCACGTTACCCTCCCGGCGAACTACGATCCGTACGTCTCCGCCGGTTCCGCCAACAACGTAGCCTCCGTGGGAAGCTGTTCGGTTTTCACCTCGAGTACCGACGCTTCCTCTCCGCCTCCGTCTCCCGCTCCGCCGGCTCCCACTCCGGCGCCTGCGGCGACAACCGTCGCGCTCAATGCCGGTCCGTTTATGAATGTGACGGGCCCCAGCGGCCAGAAACAGATGCCCTTTAAAAACGGGGCGTATTCCGCACAATTGGGCGGCGGGGCTGGACCGGCGGCGTCGCCCGTGTTTATCCCGGCCACGGGCGGCACATTTACCTTCGACAATGGCGCCGGCGGACCCGACCTCGGGCCATTCTCCGTCCATTTCCCCCTAAATCCGGTGGTCTTTACCAATACAAACGCGCTCGCAACGGTTAACCGCTCGCAGGACATGACCGTCACCTGGACGGGTGGCGATCAGGATGCGTTCGTGGACATCGGAGGAGCCTCCTACAACTCCATCGGAGGCCGCCTTCTGACGGGATCTTTCAACTGCACCGCGCCAGCGCCGGCCGGCAAATTCACGGTACCCGCAGCCGTTCTGCTGGCGCTTCCTCCCACTGGAAGCCTCTCCATCGGCGGAATTACCGTCCCGCTTTCCACATTTCTGTCGTTGGCCAACTTTAGCGTTAAGACCGACCTCACCCTTCCCGGATTGGATCTGACGCTCGGCTACACGATGTCGATCGGCCTTGTTTCCACAACATTTCAGTAAGCAGCCGGTTCAATCAGCAGTCGGCCGACATTAGAATAGTGGGGCATGACCGGATCTCAATGGCGGCGCAGGCGCTGGGGCATCGTCTCGCTGCTGTTCACCGCGTCGCTGATCAACTATCTCGATCGCGCTAGCCTTTCGCTGGCCTTGCCGAAGATCTCGGCCGACCTGCAACTCGGCCCCACGACGAAGGGCGTGCTCTTGTCGTCCTTTTTCTGGTCGTATGCCGCGCTTCAGATTCCCGTGGGATTGTTGGTGGACCGCTTCCCCATCCGCTGGTTTTATACAGCTATGTTCGCCGTGTGGTCGCTGGCCTGCGGGTTCACCGGCCTCGTGACCAGCCTTGCCGCATTTCTCGCGCTGCGGATCTTGCTCGGCGTCGGCGAATCGATCTACTATCCGG
This sequence comes from Bryobacteraceae bacterium, assembly GCA_036557165.1. Classification (GTDB taxonomy): domain Bacteria; phylum Acidobacteriota; class Terriglobia; order Bryobacterales; family Bryobacteraceae; genus Palsa-187. The sequence goes on along the minus strand of DATBIA010000012.1, from coordinate 15,520 downwards.
GCGGCACGAAGACGGTGGCGCTGCTGTTCGATGCGCCCGATCGCGGCCTTCCAAGCGGCCTGTTCAACTCGGGAACGCGCGCGGGAATCGTAGTCGGCGGGATGATTCTCCCCTGGCTGATTGTGTCGTTCGGCTGGCGCGCGATGTTCGTCGTGCTGGGATTCGGGTCGTTGATCTGGCTTGCGCCGTGGCTGCTTACGGTTCCGGCGGGATTGCGGCCAGAGCACAAAGGCCCGAAGACCCGCTTCCGCCTCCCCCCCTATAGCAACCATCTGCTTGGAATCTGCTTGGGGTTTTTCGCCTTCGACTATTTTCTTTACCTGCTGCTGACGTGGCTACCCGATTATCTGGTGCAAGCGCGCCATCTAACCATCATGCGAGCCGGGATCTATTCGGCGCTGCCGTTCGTGGTGTTCACGGCGGGCGAAGCTTCGGGCGGATGGATCGGCGACTGCCTGATCCGGCGGGGTTTTGATGAAACACGCACGCGTAAATGGATCGTGACCGCGGCTTTTCTCTGCGGACTCCTGCTCATTCCCGCCGTGCGCGCCGAAAACTCGACTGTCGCGCTCGCACTGATTATCGGCGCTTGTTGCGCGGGTCTGGCGATGGGCAACCTGATCGCGATGGTGCAGAACTGCGCGCCCGCCGACGAGATCGCTGCCTGGGCCGGACTTCAGAACTTCTCCGGAAACGTCGGCGGCATCCTCGCGCCGCTGATTACCGGGATTTTGCTCGCCCGCACCGGCTCCTACATGCCCGGCTTTGCGCTGGCGGCTATCGTCCTCGCGTTGGGGTTATTGCCGTATTGGCTCCTCGTGGGGGAGTTGACACAGCGCGCGGCCAATGGCCGGTCGTTGGCTGCCGAGGGGCAGACGGCGGCGGAGCTTCATTAGAAGTGGCACGGCTTGCGACGATATCCTGGAGCGCGAGATGAACAAGGTCGTTGCGTCGCTCGATGCCGCCATAGCCGATCTCGGCGACGGCGCCACAGTCATGCTGGGCGGTTTCGGGCTGTGCGGAATTCCCGAGAATCTGATCGCGGCTCTGGTTCGCAAAGGCGCTAAGGGGCTGCACACTATCTCGAACAACATGGGCATTGACGGCTGTGGCCTGGGGCTAATGTTGGAAGCGGGAATGATCGCCTCGCACATTGGCAGTTACGTGGGCGAAAATAAGCTGCTCGAATCACTCATCGCGAGGAACGAGATCGATTTGACATTGGTTCCGCAAGGCGTTCTGGCCGAGCGCATTCGGGCGGGCGGCGCCGGGATTCCGGCCTTTTACTCTCCCACGGGAGTAGGCACGGTCGCGGCCGAGGGAAAAGAGATCCGCGATTTCAACGGCCGTCCACATGTCCTCGAACACGCTCTTCGCGCGGACTTCGCGCTGATTAAAGCCTGGAAAGGAGACCGCTTCGGCAATCTTGTGTATCGGAAGACCGCCCAGAACTTCAATCCGGTGATGGCCGGCGCAGCAGCCGTAACGATAGCGGAGGTGGAAGAGATCGTTGAGCCAGGCGCGATCGATCCCGGCCACGTGCATACTCCAGGGATTTACGTACGGCGCGTGGTTCTGGGCCAGCGCTACGAAAGGCGCATCGAGCGGAGAACCGTTCGCGCGGGGACATCGAAGTGACAGCCGCAAATCCAGCTATGGACGCCCGCGAGCGTATTGCCCGCCGCGCCGCTCTCGAACTCCGCGACGGCTTCTACGTCAATTTGGGGATCGGCATCCCTACGCTTGTCGCGAATTTCGTGCCCGACGGAGTCGAGGTGGTTCTGCAATCGGAAAACGGCATGCTCGGCGTAGGGCCGTATCCATTCGAGGATCGAATCGACGCCGATCTGATTAACGCTGGAAAGGAGACCGTGACGGAATTGCCGGGGACGTCGTATTTCTCGAGCGCCGAGTCCTTCGCCATGATCCGTGGCGGCCACATTGATCTCAGTATCTTAGGCGCGATGGAAGTCGACCGGCACGGAAATATCGCCAATTGGACAGTCCCGGGCAAAATCGTCAAAGGGATGGGCGGTGCTATGGATCTGGTGGCGGGCGCTCGCCGCGTGATCGCCGCCATGGAGCACGCGACCAAAAGCGCTCCGAAAATTCTTGATGCTTGCACGTTGCCCTTGACGGGCGCGAAATGCGTGGACACGATCGTCACGGAGTTGGCCGTGATCCGGGTGTCGCCGGAAGGCCTTCTGCTGGAGGAAATCGCGCCGGATACAACGGTGGACGCCGTGCGCCGGCTGACCGCGTGCGATCTGCGCGTCCGGGAGCCGCTGAGGAAGTGGGGCGCGCTCCCTTCACGCGAGGCGGTATTTTGACCGATACGCTGGCCCGGAAGCCCAGGAGCGTGTTGATCTGTCATCATTCCGAGCCCTTGAACCGCTTCGGGCTGGCGCGCTGGATGGCGTCGTTTACGGATCTGGCCGCCATCGTCGAAATCCGCGAGCCTGCCGACCGGCTGTGGAAGCGCGTTCAGCGCGAATTCAGACGCGTGGGCCCATGGCGTTTTCTAGACGTCCTGGCATTCCGAATTTATTACTGGCTGGCGCTCGCATCGAAGGATCGCGAATGGGAGCGGGGGCTTTCGAAACGGCTCGAAAGCGAATATCCCGATCTTCCCCCAAGCACGCGGATTCTGCAAACCGCGAGTCCCAACAGCGGCGAAACGGAAGTGCTTCTGCGCGAAGCCGAACCCGATATAGTGATCGCGCGGTGCAAGAATATTTTGAGCCCGCGCATCTTCGAATTGGCGCGCCGCGGCGCGTTCGTCATGCATCCGGGAATTTGCCCCGAATATCGCAATGCGCATGGATGTTTTTGGGCGCTGGCCAACCGCGACTGGGACAAAGTCGGCATGACGCTGCTGAAGGTAGATCAAGGCGTGGACACCGGTCCGGTCTACGGCTACTACCACTGCCAGTACAATGAGGTTCTGGAAACCCACACGATAATTCAGCACCGCGTGGTCTTCGATAATCTCGACACCCTTCGCCTGAAGATCGAGGAAATCTTTGCGGGAACCGCCGAGCCGATCGACACGCGCGGCCGCACTTCGCGCGCCTGGGGACAGCCTTGGCTCAGCCGATACCTCCGGTGGAAGCGCCTGGCCCGTCAGAGATAGCGATGCGAATCGCCGCGCTGCTCTATCACGATGTCGTGCCGCAAGGCCGCTACGATCTGAGTGGATTTCAGGCGCCCGACGATAATCTCTATAAAATCGACTGCGTGGAATTCCGGCGGCAATTGAAAGCCATCGCGGCTCGGGCGCACAGCACGCCGGAGACGATGGTCCCCGCCGGAGGCGCCTTCAGACCCGATGACGGGCGCAGGCGTTTGCTGCTGACGTTCGACGACGGAGGCGTGAGCGCGATTCTCCATACGGCCGAGATCCTGGAAGAATTCGGCTGGCCCGGCCACTTCTTCATGACCACGGACCGCATCGGCGCTCCAGGATTCCTGGATGCATCGCAACTGCGCGCGCTCCGCCGGAGCGGCCACGCCATCGGCAGCCATTCCTGCTCGCATCCCGAGCGCATGATCGCTTGTTCCGCCTCCGAACTGGATCACGAATGGCGCGATAGCGTGTGGCGCCTGGAAGACATTCTGGGCGAGCCGGTCACTAGCGCCTCCATCCCGTGCGGCTTCTACACGCGCCCAATCGCATCCGCGGCCTCCGCGGCGGGCATCCAAGTGCTGTTCACTTCCGAGCCCGTGACCAGGCCCTGGATCGTCGATGGCTGCTTGATCGCCGGCCGCTTTTGCGTCCATCGCGACGTTTCCACGGATTGGGTATCCGCCGTTGTCGCAAATCGTCCGCTTCCCCGGCTGCGGCGCTACCTTGCCTGGAACGGGCGTAAAATGCTGAGGGCCGCGGGCGGTCCAATGTGGCTGAAGGCGCGCAAGGCCATCCTGGCGAGGCGCTAGCTCCAAGTCGCATACAATACCGAAGGAGGTTACACGATGCGACACAAAACTGTTCTTCTAGGAGCACTCTCAACCGCGCTCTCGCTGTGCGCGCAAGTTCAACCGCCGCCCGCCCCGTGGCGCGGCGCAGGACCAACACCGTGCGCGAGTCCGGACGGCGGTGTGTTTAAGTGTCCTCCCCCGCCTGGCTCGATCGCCATTCGCGCCGGGCGCCTATTCGATAGCAAGACCGGCCGGATGCTGAGTAAGCAAGTGGTGCTCATCTCTGGCGAACGCATCGTCGAAACGGGACCGGAAGGACAAGTCAAAATTCCATCGGGAACCCGGACCATAGACCTGAGTCAAGCCACTGTACTGCCGGGATTGATCGACGCTCATACGCACATGTTCAACACGCGAGGACCCAAGGGCGCCACGGAAGCGTCCATGCTGATCGCAGTGCAAAATGCGGAGGCGGATCTGCGCGCGGGCTTCACCGCGGCTCGCGATATGAGCTCGCACGGAAATGGATACGCCGACGTCGAGATCCGAAACGCCATCAATCTCGGAAGGTTCGACGGGCCGCGATACCAGGTATCCGGCCGAGGCATCGTTTGGGGCGCTAAGCCGGCCAATCCCGCCGCGCCGGATAATCCTTTAACCAGCACCGTCGTGCGATCTGTGGAAGACGCGCGCGCCGCCGTCCGCGATCACGTTGCGCACGGCGTGGATTGGATCAAGTTGTTCCCCACGGGCGCATATTCGTTCACCACAACCGGCGTCGCGCAATATCAGCTCACTTATCCCATGCCGGTGTTGCAGGCGCTGATCGATGAGGCGCATCGTCTGGGCCATAAGACGGCGTGCCATGTGTATGGCGGAGAGGGCCAGAAGAACGCCATCCTCGCCGGCTGCGACACCATCGAGCACGCGTTTGGATTGGACCAAGAACAAGCCAATATGATGGCCGCGAAAGGCCTGTATTACGATCCCACGCTCGTGAGGTACATCGAACCATACATGGACGACAACGACGCAAAAAATACCGGCGGCAAGTACCGGATGATCCCCATTTTCGAGAAGGCCGTCGCCATGGCGGCGTCCACCAAGGGAGTCAAAATCATGGTGGGCAGCGGCGCGGATGGAGCAACCTACGCTCACGGCACGCAGGCCTTGGATTTTGAAGCATTGGTGAAACACGGGGCCATGAGTCCGGCGAGAGTCATCCAAAGCGGCACCATGGTGAACGCGGAAGTGCTGGGGTGGCAGGATCGGATCGGGTCCATCGAGAAGGGCAAATACGCGGATCTGATCGCGGTTTCGGGCGATCCGCTGGCCGACATTACGGAGCTTCAGCGCGTCAAATTCGTGATGAAGGGTGGAAAAATCGTTCGCGACGACCTTCGTTGATTCCTTTTTTGAAGCTTGGGCGGGCCCGCTGCCATCTGAAGAGCCAGAGGAGTTGAGCATGCGGATTGCTGGCTTGCTGCTTTCTTTCGCCCTGATGGCCTCAACGGCATACCCGCTTGATCGCAACCCCGCGGCGGTCCGCGCGCCGAAAGCGAAAGTTTTGAACCCGGAAGATAGCCGTCGGCTCGCTCACATGCAGAAACGCGACCGGCAGATGGATAAGGCGATGGCGAAACGCGCCAAGGCGGCGAGGGCGCGCTGAGTTTTGCGGCGGATGCTCGCCGCTTATTCCACCGCGAAAACCCAAATTGACCCGCCGTCCGGCATCGGCGGAACCTCGCCTGGAAACAATCGAGACATCGTATTCACTTCGCCGCCGGCGTCCTGGCCCCAGCCCGCCAGCACGGCGATGTATTGCTTGCCGTTGACGGAGAACGAAGTGGGCGGCGCTTCGACGCCCGAGCTGAGCGGAAATTCCCACAGCAGCTTGCCCGTAGCGGCATCGAAGGCGTGGAACTTGCGGTCGGCGGTTCCGCCGCTGAATACCAAGCTCCCGCCGGTGGCCAGCATCGATCCCCAGTTCGGCGATCTGGCATAGTTGTGGGTCCACACTTTTTGTCCGGTGTCGACGTTCCACGCCTGCACTTCGCCAAAGTGATCGGCGCCGGGCGCGATCAAGGGAGGAAAACCGCCCTGGATGCCGACGAACGCCCTTCCCGGCGTATAGGTGACGTTCGGAGCTCCTCCATTGTGCCCGCAAATGTTGTTATTCGCTGGGATGTAGATCATGCGTGTCCTTGGGCTGTAGGAAATCGGCGGCCATGTTTTGCCGCCATGAACGCCGGGACAAAACTCAGCCGGAGCATTCGTGCCGGGCTTGTGGGCGGGATCGATATCGGGACGGCCGGTGACCGGATCGACGCCGCGGATTACGTTGTTGAAGACATACGGCTTGCCTTCTATAAATTTGATCGGCCCGGCGCTGCGCTCGAGAAACCAGAGATAGCCGTCGCGCGCCACGTCGATCAGACCCTTGATCGTCCGGCCATTGCGCTGGTAATCGACCAGAATGGGGGGCGAGACCTCGTCGTAATCCCACGAATCGTTGGGATGATATTGGTGATAGCCTTTGATCGCGCCGGTGGCGACGTCGAACGCTATGGTGGACGCGGTGTAGAGGTTATCGCCCGGGCGATTATCGCCGATAGTGGGGCCGCCGTTGCCGGTGCCGAAGAACGCGAGGTTGGTCTCCGGGTCGTAGTTCCCCGTGACCCAAACGGAAGCGCCGCCGGTTTTCCATTGGTTTCCTCCGGCCGGCCACGTTTCGCTGCCGGGCTCTCCCGGCGCGGGCACGGTGAAAGTGCGCCAGACTTCTTTCCCGGTCTCCGCGTCGAACGCGGCCACAAAGCCCCGGATGCCGTATTCGCCCCCCGACGCGCCCACCAGGACTTTGCCGTCCGCGATCAAAGGAGCAAGCGTGGTGTAGTAACCGGCCTTGTTGTCGGCGACCACCGTGGTCCAAACTTCCGCGCCGGTCTTGGCGTCCAGCGCCACCAGAACGGCTTCGCCGGCGCAAACGTAAACCTTGTCGCCGTATAGCGCCACGCCGCGATTCACCTCATGGGGAACGATCGCTCCCTGCGGACGCGGCCGGCGATAGCGCCAAAGGATCGTGCCCGTCACGGCGTCGAAGGCGATCACCTGATTAATAGGCGTGGTGATGAATAGCACTCCATCGTTCACTACGGGCGCCGCTTCGTGGGCGCGGCCTTCGCCGGTCGTCGAGCCCCACACCGGCCGCAGGCGCGCGACGTTCGCCGGAGTGATCTGATCGAGCGGACTGTAGCCCCATCCGTCATACGTGCGGCGGATCATGAGCCAATTCCCGTCCTCGGGCTTCAACAAGCGATCGGCCGTCACCGGCTGGTACTGCTTGAGGATGGCGGGCATGGGCGGGGGCGGACCCTTTTGTCCACCCTTCTTTCCTCCGCCCTTCTGGCCGCCATTCTGCTGACCGGAAGCCGTCGGAAGCAGCCAGGCGCAAGCGAAGGATCCCGCCAGGGCGGCGGCGAAGACGAGGTGGCCTTTGAGCATAGAGGCAATGTTATCGCGCTTGGCGCGCGATCACTTCGCCAACTCTGGTGGAACCGGTATCGTAACTTTGCCCGTGGCCGCCCATTCCGCGCCGCGCAGGAACGTGATCTTGAATGCCGGATTCTCCGTGTCCTCAGGATCGTGTCCCAATGCCGTCACGAACACGCGGCCCATGCCGAACTGGGTGGTCCACAAGATCGGCTCGTCGATGCCTGGGCCAGGCTTGGCCTGCGTATCGCGCGCGTTATAGAGGGAGTGGTCGTCATATGCCGTCGCCAGCACGTGATAGCTTCCCGCCGGCTGCCATCGCAAGTTGGCGAATAGTTCGTCTTTCTTAATCGCAAGCGGCGATTTCAGTCCGCTTACGATCGGATTCGAAGGATCTTTGATATCGAGCGCGAAATCGTGAGCCGCTGAATGATGTCCCTGGTTCGGCCGCCAGTTGCCGCCCGACATCTTTTCGTAATCCGCCCATCCATCAAATGCTCCCAAAGAAAGGTGGTAGAGCACCAGGCCCTTGCCGGAGCGAACGAACTCCGAGAGCGCATTGTCGGCCTTTTCTCCGAACCTGTTCGCCGGGCGTCCGCCGTCGTAGTAGTTCATGACGATGAGCGCATAGGGCGCGAGCATCTCGGCGTTGCCGCCGCGGAACTCGTCCACTTCTCGTGTTTCAAACTTTTCCGTCTCATCCAGCGTTTTCCGCAACGACGCCGTGGTCCCGCGCCAATCGTGCGGATTCTGTCCGGTGATGATCAGGACCTGAATCCGCTCCGGGTGGTTCGCGCCGGGAGGACCCACCTTGCCCTTTCCTTTACCGCCCTTGTCTTGAGCCTGTAGCAGGAGGAGCGAAGCCGCGAACGCCATGGCGAGAACAAAAGAGCTTTTGAGGAACGTAGCCATGCGAGTATGTTCTTCTGAAAGGATCGCGCTGTCAAGGCGGACCGGCGCCACTGAGGAGACCCCCCCTTTGCCCGTAATCCGTCGATAGGTATTCAACCGGCGCCTATCCCCGGCCTTACGGCCGGGGCTGGGTGCGAACGCCGGAACACCGTCGTGCCCGCTTTCAGCCCCGCCCGTGAGGGCGGGGGCAAGCTTACGGACGGACTATGGTTTGCGGCCGCCTGCGGAACCAGGCGCTTGCGGGGCGCCTCGTGCACTACAATACCCTCCAGGACCGATTCAATGAGATACGCGCTTCTTTTTACCACCATGCTTACGCTCGTCGTGGGCTCCGCCAGCGCGCAGCTTGCGCAGCCGCCCGCCGGAGTCTCGGAAGGGATCGTAAAGGAATTGGCAAATGCTTGCCCGGCGAACCCGAGTCTTGCCAGCCTCGACGCTTCTCCAGTCTGGTCGGGTTGGGGCGGAGCGGGCAATGCCCGTTTTCAAACCGCGACAGCCGCCGGACTCACAGCAGCCGATGTGCCCAAGCTGAAGCTCAAGTGGGCTTTCGGGCTTCCCAGCGGGAAGAGCATGTATTCGCAACCTGCCGTGGCGTTCGGCAGAGTCTTCGTCGGCAACGACAACGGCGCCGTGTATTCTCTGGACGCCAAAACCGGCTGCCTCTACTGGGGCTATCAGGCCGATATGTTTGGCCGGTTCTCTCCGATCGCGGCGCCGATCGCCGGCATCCCGGGGACCCGTTACGCGATCTTCTTTGTCACTCGCTCCACCACGGCTTACGCGCTTGACGCGCACGACGGAAAGTTGCTCTGGAAAACGAAGATAAGGACCGGATTGAATAATTTGAGCGCGACGGCGGCCTATCACGATGGGAGCCTTTATGTGCCATTGTCCGGGACCGAAACGCTGGTGGGGGCGGACCCCGCCTACGAGTGTTGTCAATCGCGCGGGGCGGTGGCCGCGTTGGACGCCAACACGGGCAAGGTGCTGTGGCTCACGCAAAGCGTTCAAGAGCCGCTGCGTCAGCTCGGCGAAAACGCGAACGGCAAGCAGCGATGGGGGCCAGCGGGCGCTTCCGTATGGAACACGCCCACTGTCGATGCCAAGCGAGGCTTAATTTACGCCGGTACCGGAAACAGCTTCGGACGCATCGCGGCCACCACCAGCGATTCGATCATTGCTCTCCGTATGAAGGACGGCAAGATGATGTGGCATCACCAGGAGTTCCAAGGCGATGCTTTCATGGCGCGCTGTCAAGCGAACAATGGCGCTGATTCCAACTGCCCCGAAAAACTTGGGCCGGATTACGACTTTGGCGGCTCGTCCGCCATTCTGCAAACCGTCAACGGCAAGGATATTTTGCTCGCCGCCGGCAAGGGCGGAGTGGCGATCGCGCTCGATCCGGACAACGAGGGCAAACAACTGTGGCGGACCCAGTTGTGGGAAGATCAGGCGCCGTCGGCGTCTGGGTTAGTGGTCTGGGGCGGCGCGGCGGACGGAACTCACGTGTATTATCCGCTGCAGCAGCCGGGCGGCGGCCTGAAGGCGCTCGATATCAAAACCGGCAAGGTGGATTGGAATGCGTCCATCAATGCCGACCGGCGCGGGCAGGCAGGTCCGGCCACCGCGATCCCGGGTGTCGTCTTCACGGGAGGTTGGGACGGCATACTGCGCGCCGTGGACGCGAGCGGTAAGGTCATCTGGTCGTTCAACGCCGTGCGGGATTTCGACGTCGTCAACCACGTGCCCGCCAAGGGAGGCTCGTTCGGCAACGCCGGAGCGGTGGTCGCCGGCGGCATGGTTTTCGTCACGTCCGGATATCCGGGCACGCTCCGCGGGACGCCGGGCAACGTACTGCTCGTTTTCGGAGTGCAATAGCGGCGTAGCCGCACACACGAAACCTCCCTCGCGGTCGCGGCTCTGTCATGTACGGAGCCGTGCGCAAGCAAGCGTGCTTGCTTCATCCAGCGGCCAATTCGGGCATTTTTGGCCTTTGACCGGGCTGTGGAGCTTCGATAAAGAGCGCCATCGAGCGCTCCATTAACTGATAGCTCTTAGCCAGCCGGTCCCTCCGTGTTTTAGCCGGGGAGAAACTGCGCGTATCGATCACAACCTCCCAGATACTGCCGGTCCGTGGCGGAGGCAGTGAGAAGCGGATCGCCTCATGATGCGGATTGAGCAGAATCAGGAATGTATCGTCCACCAGCGGTTCGCCTATTCCATTCACGTCGTCCAGCGTGCGGCCGTTCAATAGCATTCCGATGCAGCGAATCCAACCCGCGTGCCATTCCTCCTGCCCCATTTCTTTGCCGTCGGGACGAAACCAATGGATATCGGGTTCACGGCTTCCGTCCACGGGCCGCTCGGGAGCGTCGGGATCGATCGGACGATCCTGGAAGAATTTCCGGCGGTGCAGGTTAGGATGGCTTTTGCGCAACGCGATCAAGTTTTTCGTGAATTCCAGGAGCCGCCGCCGGGATTCGTCGAGGTTCCAATCGTACCAGCTCATCGCGTTGTCCTGGGCGTAGGCGTTGTTGTTGCCCTGCTGGGTGCGTCCAATTTCGGCGCCTCCGCAGATCATGGGCACGCCCTGCGAAAGCAGAAGGGTCACCAGAAAATTCCGCTTCTGCCGTTCTCTCAGCTCCAGGATTTGCGGATCGTCCGTGGGTCCTTCCACGCCGCAATTCCAGGAGTAATTGTCGTTTGTCCCGTCGCGGTTGTCTTCCTGATTAGCCTCGTTGTGCTTCTCGTTGTAGCTCACCAGGTCCGCCAGCGTGAACCCGTCGTGAGCCGTGATGAAGTTGATGCTTGCGGTGGGATGCCGGCCGTCGCGTTGATATAAGTCGCTGCTGCCCGTCAGCCGGTAGCCCAATTCCGCAAGCTGCCCGTCGTCGCCCTTCCAGTAACGCCGCATCAGATCGCGGTAGCGGCCGTTCCACTCCGCCCACAGGGCGGGGAACTTGCCCACCTGATATCCCCCTTCGCCCACGTCCCAAGGCTCCGCGATGAGCTTCACTTGAGAAATAACCGGGTCCTGGTTAATGACGTCGAAGAACGAGGAGAGGCGGTCCACTTCATGTAACTCCCGCGCTAAAGCCGAGGCCAAATCGAAGCGGAAGCCATCCACGTGCATCTCCAACGTCCAGTAGCGCAGGCTGTCCATGATCAGCTTTAATACCTGCGGATGACGCACGTTGAGCGTGTTGCCGGTACCGGTGTAATCCATGTAATAGCGCTCTTTGCCATCCACGGTCCGGTAATAGGTTCGATTATCGACGCCACGGAAGCTCAAAGTCGGCCCGAGTTGATTCCCTTCCGCGGTGTGATTGTAGACCACATCGAGAATCACCTCGATCCCGGCCCGATGCAGCGCCTTGACCATGGTCTTGAACTCGGCCACATGTTCGCCGCGATCGCCTCCGCTTGAATAGCGCGCCTCGGGAGAAAAGAAGTTGGTGGTGTTGTAGCCCCAATAATTCCGCAGTCCGGCATCGATTAGCACTTTGTCGTCCAGGAACGCGTGGACCGGCATCAGCTCGACCGCGGTAATTCCCAAATCTTTCAAGTAATCGATCATTGCGGGATGCGCCAAACCCGCGTACGTGCCGCGGATCTCTTGCGCGATTTGAGGATGACAGGCCGTCAGTCCTTTCACGTGAGCTTCGTAAATCACCGAATCGTGCAGCGGAGTCAAAGGCGGACGGTCGTTTTCCCAGTCGAATGAGGCGATCGTGACCACGCCCTTCGGAACGTGGGCGGAGTCATCGTTCTCGTCCGCCTTCATGTCCTCGTCGGGGTTGCCCAGCGCGTATCCAAACACGGGACCGTTCCAATCCACCGAGCCGGCAAGGGCCTTGGCGTACGGATCGATCAGCAGTTTCGCCGCGTTGAAACGCAGCCCCTTCTCGGGCTCGTACGGACCATGGATGCGGTAGCCGTAATATTGGCCCGGCCGCACGCCCGGAAGGTAGCAATGCCAAATGCGGCCGGTGGATTCGCGGACCTGAATGGTGGTGGACTTATCGGTATGCGGCTCGTCGAAAAGGCACAACTCGACGGCCGTCGCGTCTTCCGAGTAAATCGAGAAATTCACTCCCACGCCGTCCCATGTGGCCCCTTGGGGATACGGCTTGCCCGGCAGAATCGGTGTCGCCATCGGTTAATCTCAACCTCCGTGTTGCACAATCGCCGCCGATTCCGGCGGCAATTCCAGCGCTCGATCGTGAATAACGCAACCGCGTTCGGACGCTAGCGCAATTTCGCCGGGGTGGGGAACTGGGGCACTGCGCGTCTCGCCGGACAAATTGCAAGCCAGGGTAATCGCGCCACGCCCCAGCGTCAGCCACCCGCCGGCGTCGCAGAACTGCACGTCTACGCAGTCCAGGCGTCCGCAAGTCAAATCGGGAGTTTTTTTGCGAAGCTCGATAAGCTTTCGATGCCACGCAAGAATGCTTGCCTGAGGCTCGTGCTCCATCTCCTGCCAATCCAGCTTGGACCGCTTGAACGTGGCTGGATCCTGCGGATCGGGGACATCGCCGGGGTGGGGAGAGCCGGCGAAATCCCGAAGCCGTCCCTCGGATACGGCGCGTGCTAAATCCGGATCCTTGTGATCGGTGAAGTACTGAAAAGGCGTGGTTGCGCCGAACTCTTCGCCTTGAAAAAGCATGGGAATGAACGGCGAACAAAACACTAGAGCCGCGCCGATCTTCAGCCGTCTCGCGCTCATGAGTTGGCTGCTGCGCTCGCCTCTCGCGCGATTGCCGATTTGGTCGTGAGTCTGGAGATATCCCAAGAAACGCGAGCCGGAAAGGCGCTCCGGCTTGCGGCCATGTCTTCGGTTGCGGAAAACGGAAAATCGTCCATCGTAGACAAACGCGCTCCGAAGCGCATAAGCCAGATCGGCAAGGGAGCCGAAGTCCGCGTAATAACCGTCTGCCTCTCCGGTCAGGACGGCATGCAGTGCGTGATGAAAATCGTCGCTCCATTGCGCGTCGATTCCGAACCCTCCAGCTTCGCGCGGAGTGACGACCCGCGGGTCGTTCAGATCGCTTTCGGCGATCAAGACGAGATCTCTTCCCAGGCGCGCTTCTAAAGCTTCCACTTCACTCGCGAGTTCCTCGAGGAAATGGACCGCCGAGGAATCGAATATCGCGTGAATTGCGTCTAAACGCAGACCGTCGAAGTGATAGTCGCGCAGCCACATCAAGGCGTTGTCGCAAAGAAATCGCCGGACCTCCATGCTCCCAGCGCCGTCCAGATTCATCGCCTGCCCCCATTGGGTTCCGTACCTGCCGGTGAAGTACGGCCCAAAGCGGCTCAGATAGTTGCCAGAGGGACCAAGGTGGTTATAGACCACGTCCAGTAGAACCGCCAATCCAGCGGAGTGGCAGGCGCCCACAAAACGCTTCAGGCCATCTGGGCCTCCGTAACCATGATGAGGCGCGAACAGATCGACGCCATCGTAACCCCAGCCCCATTCGCCCGGAAATTCTGCAACGGGCATCAGCTCGATATGCGTAACGCCGAGCCGCCGCAAATGCTCGAGCCGCTCAATGGCCGAATCGAACGTGCCCGACGGGGTGAATGTGCCGGTATGCAATTCGTAAATCACGGCGGAGGAAAGAGGCGGCGGCCGCCAGCCCGCGTCGGTCCATAGAAACCGCGCATGATCGACCACGCGCGAAGCTCCGTGAACGCCATAGGGTTGCCACGGGGAGCGGGGATCGGGCAGCGCATCGCCGCCATCGATATGGAAGGCGTAATCCGCGCCATGACCGGCGGTCGCTATCCCGGCGCGCCACCATCCGTCTTCGCTCGGAGCCATCGGGAAGGATTGGCCCTCCAAGCGCACCTCCAGACGTTCGGCATCCGGCGCCCAGACGCGAAATGCCGTCATTCGGAATTTGCCCTTGTCAGGAGCGCGACGGGAAATCGGCTGAACAAATGGGCGATCTCGACTTTCCCGGATTCGATCTCCTCGCCGCCTAGCTCGCTTTTCCAGGACCCGGGCGGCAGATCCAGGCTGACTTCTTCCCAATTGCCCACGCTCGCGGTAAGTCGCGGCACAACGACAACCACATCCTCCCCCCGCTGGAAAGCGACCACATAGCCCGCTTTGGGGCCTGTCGCCCACAACGGGCGATAGCTTCCCTCCGCGCCGAAACATTCAGCGCGCGCCGCCCTGATGCGCAGCCCCTGGCGAATGGTCCAGAGCTTCGGCAAACCTTCTTCTGCCCGAGCCAGGATTTGCGCGGGGCTAAGCCGGTCCAGCTCGCACAGCAACCTTCGGCGCAATGCGTAATCGACCGGCCGGCGGTTGTCGGGATCGACCAGAGTGAGATTCCACAGCTCCGATCCTTGATAAAAATCGGGAACTCCAGGAGCCGTCAGTTTCAGCAGCACGAGCGCGAGGGAATGGGTTCGAGCCACCGCCAACATCGGAGAAAGAAATGTTTCGAGATCCGCAATAAATTCGCCGTCCGCGAGCGCGGACGAGACGAACTTCTCGAGGGCTTCCTCGTATTTGGCATTCGGCTCGATCCAAGACGTGTGTTCTTTCGCTTCGCGCACTGCCTTTCGCATATACTCCAGAAGGCGCTCGACCGAAATCGGCCAGGCGCCCACCAGCGTCTGATACAGGAGATACTCGGTCTTCCGGTCGGGAAGCCCCTCCGTTCGATAGCGCGCATTCGCCGCGGACCAGCGCGTCACTGCCTCCGCCCACACTGCCGGCATCTCCGACAGGACATTGATGCGAGACCGGACGTTCTCGCCGCGCTTGGTGTCGTGCGTGGACGTAGCGAGAAGCGTGAACGGATAACGGGCTTGCGTCTCCGAGCACCATTTGTGGAATTCTTCCACGGGAACACCGAATCGCGCAGGACTGCCGCCCACCTCGTTCAAGGAAACCAGCCTGAGATAGCTGTAAAAAGCCGTGTCTTCGACGCCCTTGGCCATGGCTGCGGCCGTGACCTGCTGGAACCGCATCACGAACTCGCGCTCCTGCGGTCCGCGAATCTGTAACGTGAGAATGCCGTGTAGAAAATCGAACAACCTCTCGTCCAGATCGGTGCGCAGACCGCGGGCGGCTTCAACGGCGTGGGAAATCGTTTGTGAATCGTTCTCCGATATTTCTCCCGCTTCGGCTCGAACGTAGGTCCGGTATACCGGAAAACACGCGATCACCTCCCGCGCGGCCTCA
>DATBIA010000011.1:0-57564 GCA_036557165.1 Bryobacteraceae bacterium | reverse complement strand
TGGCGGTTGGCGAACTGAACGGAAAGCCTGTAGCCGTGACCATTCCCGCTGGTGAGGTCATAAAAATGATTTTGAAGCCAAGCGACGGGAACACGATGGTAGACGTGCTTTGGAAGGGCCGCGCGGTGGCCGTGTACGCGGTCGATTTACAGCAACGGGGTAGGGACACAGTGAGCACCCACTAGCCATCTAATCTAGTCGAGATCTTTACAGAGGGGGGCAAGACTCTGAAGGACTAAACTGTAGTAGTCAGAACTTGACCTGACAAACAAGACCGTCAAGCCACGGCCACAGTCGCCGGAGCCTCCCAATCCGAAATCTTATCCCAAGCGAGTTGCCGGGAATCCAATACTGGCGGCATTTTAACGATTGGCGGAACAGCCGCAAACGCGACCGCTTAAGTTTTTCGCGCCGGAAGCCGCGTAGCGGGCCAGCTACCGATAACACCACACAACAGGGCCCGTCAACTTGGATGCCGCGCTGTTTCTTGGATCAATCGTCGATGCGACTCACGAACATGGGGGACCAGCTTTCTCCGAGTCGCGCGTGACTCGCTCCGAGCTCCGGCGACGCCGTCGTGGCGGTTGTACGATACGGCTACTGGTCAACTTGAATTCGTAAGCGCCACTACGTTACACGTGACTAACGGTTTGCTCAGCTGCAAGTTCACAGACGTGTCGTATCACGCGGACCGACTCGAGCTTGATGTTGACGCGAGTGTATCGCCAAGGCGGCAGTTGCCGATTCTGGCCCCGACAACACCGGCTCGCGCTCTTGCCGCCGGCCTGGCGCCGGCGCGTCTCGCCAGATCGGCGCAGGTCCGTGAGGACACATAACCGCCTATAATGGCTACCAGCGAGGTTGCGTGTGCCAAATATCTATCCGCAGGGCTTGCGCGTGCCCGAGCTGAGCGGGGTGGCGTCGGGGGGAGTCAGCATCGTTTTCCATCAGCCTGAAGAACTCGAACTGTTGTATGCGCTCAGCAGCCTGGCGCCACGGCCTCCGGCCGCGCCGTTGAAGAGCCTTGGAGCGGCCCTGGCCGACCCTCGCCTCGACTTGATCGCGTGGCATCGAGAGTGGGCGAGCGATGGAACCAACTTCATGCCCTCGTCCGCGTTGGACCCAAACCCCAAGCGCGGCACAAACGATCTGGACACAGACGATGATCCCAGCGATTTGTCGACGCTCCGCAACATCCTCGTAGTGCTGAGGACGCTGTGGGAGGCTGACCCAGCTGATGTCCCGCTGTTGTCGTGCGTGGTGACGATCGAATCTGACACGGACGCCAGCGAAAAGGGCGTGTCCTGGGACACGAGGACCGCCAATCTCACGTTCGGGCGCGGGTCGCTCGACGTGTGGCTGGGCAGGGGCCCACGACGGGCCATGCGGTTTCTGGCGGGATTACTTCTCGGCGGCGGAATCGATTCCACCGCGAGGGCACCGCACCTCGTAAAGCGGGCCCGCGACCGCGCCTTGGCCAGAGGGGCGGATCCGGGGCAGCCTCTGGGCATTGCAGGTCCGGCAGCCATCCAGCTACGGCCGCTGTCCGAACTGACATTGCCTGAGGTCGCGGGACAGCTGGTCGTGCTGGTCCACGGGCTGTGTTCGACCGATGTCGGGACGTTCGGCGATTTCGAGACGCACTTGCGTTCGCTTGCAGGCGTGACGGTCGCCGGCTTCCCTCACGACAGCCTCACGACCCCGATTCGTCTGAACGCGCACGCGCTCGCGCAGCAGATCGTCAAGCTTGGCAAGCCTGAAGTGCGCCTCGTCTGCCATTCGCGCGGAGGGCTGGTAGCGCGACAGACGTACGTTTACCTGAAGGATACGCCGCCGCCACCCTCCGGCGGGCGATGGCTGCATAGTTGCGTGACATTCGGAACGCCGCATCTTGGAACGTCGGTCGCCAGCTCACCCGAGACGCTCACTGGAGTCATCATGGCGGCCGGACACATTCGCCGATCCCCAGGCGCGGCGTCCCTCGTTGACGTGTTGTGCGGATCCGATGGTAATGGCTTCGTCGGCGTCAACGAGCTCGTGCCATCCGCGGTCGAGGGCAGCTATCTGTCGAAACTCGAAGGGCAGGAAAAGCGATTGTTCCTGGACGATGGATTCGATCTCATCGCGTTCGGGTCGGTGATCAGCCGATCGTCGATCTGGGATGGTATAGGTTCGTCAATCGTCGGCAGGCTCCTTGGAACCGCGGACCACGATATCCTGGTCCCGACCTCGTCGTCGATCCCGACGCTGCGCGCTGCACCCACGCAGCCGCTTTACAATCGATCGCACTTCGAATACTTCACGCATCTTCCGACCGACCCGGCGGTTCCGCAGCACTTCGCGCAGGCTGTCGCACGAATGCAGCTCGGGGGTGCGGTTGCGGCTCCCGCCTGACGATTCGGATCGACGTGCTCCTGCCAGCGCTTCACCGCTTCAGCTGTTGCTTCAACGGCGATGAGGCGCGCTTCAATGCGCTCCACTGCCAATATCGCCGCCTCCGGCTTCGGTAGCTCCGCCCAGAAAAGATCTGATCCACGACCCTCTGCCAGCCATGAAACAGCGTCAGGCCGAGCCATTCGAAGCGCAAGGCGAGTTAGCCGGGTTCGTCCCGCGTAGCAGCGGGACGAACTATCCACTACGGAGAATGAACGCGTAAAGCAGAATAAGGCCGCGCGCTCATCGCCGTCAAACTTGTATGATGGAGCACCATGGGGTTGTTTGAGCTGCTTCGGCAGATCTTAGGCTCGCACCCGGAAGGCATGACGCCGCAACAGCTCAGGGACAAGATCAAAGCAGAGCATCCTGAGTTCTATGGGACGGAATCGCATCGTCGAAATGTGGAGCGCGGCCATTATCAGAGCCTTGATCATGCACTCCTTGCACAAATCTACACTGCAGGCCGCAGTGCGGCTGGGATCAGGACGGACCGTTCTCAGAAGCCGATGCGATTCTTTGTCGATACCGAGACTGTTGGGGATGGGGAACTCTCTGATGAGGCCATCGATACGGAGGATCTCGACAGGCTTGAGGCGGGTGTGGGGACGATGTACATTCTCGGCACACACCTGTATACGAAAGAAGGGCACGAGATAATAAAGATCGGCATCACCACAGGTAGTGTTGAGGCCCGCATCAGCCAGCTCTACACCACCCGGGGTTCCGTTCCGGTTCCGAATAATCAAGACCATGGAGACGAAGAATTATGACGCGCTGGAGCGAGCGCTCCATAGCCTTCTCGACCCCTACCGGATTAACCGGTCCCGAGAATTCTTCACGGACCGATGCCTCCCACACGTTGAACAGATCGTCGCGATTCACGAGCTGATTCAGCGCAACGCGTAGTGCTTGTTCGTCGGCGATGCCATGACAAAAGTTCAGAAGCCTTACCGTTCGCTTGGGCTATAGCAAAGGCAAAGAAGGGCGTCACCTAGAGTTTCCGTCTGGTTCCGTCCAAGCGGTCGGCAAAATGGACATAGGGGACGGCTGCAGCGAAGCTTCCTGGAGGCGGATCCCCCCATCGCTTCATTTCATCGGTTTCTCGAGATAAAGAAAGCGGAGTATGGTTCAATACGTATGCGCCTGCAGAACATCACTCGGGGACTCTTTAAGGAATGTGGACGAGCGCCGTCGCGCCTTGATTGATCATCTGTCCAGTCTTGGGGAACTTGATCGCTGTGGTGATGTCAAGACCCGCGAAGTCCGACTTGAGGAACGTGTAGTCTCCGCGCAGTGCAAGATTGGCAACAAGGATGTCCGCGTTTGGCGCCAATGCGGGATCGTAGCGGCAATTCTCGAAGTCGGCCGTGACCTGATTGGCAGGATCTTTAGTGCTCTCGCTCAGGATCAGATGGCCTTTCTGTACCGCGCCGGCCGTTGTGAACTCACAGCCTCGGAAGCGGGCCGAGCAGGTTTTGCCCGGCTTGGTTATCAAATCGATTCCATTGACAATGCCTGCCTTCTGGGGGAGCGTAAATACGCAGTTCTGGAACAGAAATTGACGCAGGTTTGCGAGCTGTACATCGTTCGGCGCGAAAGTCAGACGGCTGCCGCCGAAGATCTGCCCGGCGGCGTTGCTCACTGTGAACGACGCCCTGGCATCCAGATTCGCCGCCTCGAGGGTCTGAACAGATCCCACGGCATTGAACGCAATCGTGCGCGCCTTCACGCCCGCCACGTTCCACTGGGAAGGCTGGAAGGGACCGGGAGGACCTGGGAAGGTGCTCCAGTCCTCGTCGAATTCGAGGATCAACGAATCGATATCGCAGTTGTTGACGGCCACGCGCTGCGCGAGTCCGCCAAACCTTATCGAATTGCCTTCTCCGTTGACTCGCAGCCCCGTAGTGATCTGCGTCATTTCCACCAGGCCGATGTTCGGGCGGAAGAACCCGGGAGGATTAGAATCGAACCCTGGCTCGATCCGGATGTCGTCGGCGAATCCGCCATTCAACAGCCTGATATTGCGCAACGTAACCGAATTGAACGAAACAAAAGCGCGTCGCTCCAGCTTGTTCGGGCCCGGAGTGAGGCGATAGGAGGCCCCTGAGAAGCCCAGCATGAAGCTGTGCTGTGCGCTCTTCGGCTTCAGGTTCTGCTGACCCATGTTGCAGTCGAGGTGGATGTCGCCGATTTTGATATCGCCTCGCTGGATGATCGCAAACTCAAAGGGTATATTGACCGGCGGCGCCGGCGGATGGAAATGAAATTGAAGGTTTTTCAGTTCCGGCCTAGTCGGGTGGGAGGGAATGAAGAAGATCCCGTAATTGTCATCCGTTTTATGTTGCGGATTGTTCCCGACAGAGAACTTGGGGCGCTGGATAGTTGCGAAGGTGAGGGGGCCAGAATTGCTGCCAGCCATTACAAGCCCATTGGGTCCAATCGGCGTAACAGGCTTGATCCCCGGCTTGGTGAGATGCACGCCCGGTAGAAGCACCAGGGGTTCGCCGCTGGTAGTAGCTTGCTGGATTGCGTTGGCGAGGGCGTCAACGTTGCTGGAAGGTGGAAGCTCAATGGCCACAGATCTACGGTAGCCCATGCTGCAACGCGCCGGGTATGCGTGCAGCCCAGACGCGGGAGCACCTTGGCGTCGGCGGCCCGGCAGCGGGCGTTCAAATTCGTTTGGGTCGAGTACGACGAATTTCCATAATCGAGTCGTTGCAGGACTTACTCCTTGTGAAGCGCGACGCATGACGCCCAAGTCGCAGATATGAGACGGATTCCTGTCACCATGCAGATTACTCGTGGTGAACAGCGTAGCGTTTAGCGATAGCCTTTGAGTGTGTGGTCGGCGACTCGGAGAAAGCCCGACCGACCGAAAGTGCCCGCACCCCGCATTAGGGCGACGAATAGACTACGATAATGCGCGACAACGGGAGGACGGGAGGACTTGTCCTCCCTTGCTATGCTCCCCCAGCTCGAATTGATATCATCAGTTCGCCGGATGGCTGAGCTGAGCTCTCTCCTTAGAAGGAAGTAGATCGTTGAAGCGAGAAAGGAGCTTGCAGATGTCCACATCGAGTATTGCGATAGCCTGTTTGCCCGTGGTGATGACTGTTTTCTGGGTCACCATGCACACAACCTGTCTTCAGGCGCAGCAGCGGGGTGGCACGCCTCGGACAGATCAGGTCCAGCCCGTGAACAGTGGCGCCAACCCCTATCAAGTCGTCCGAGACTGGGCAACTCTGAGTCTGGAAAAAAGGTCTTGGGGCGGTTCCAACGGCGTGGCTATCGACCGGGACGGCAAGTCGGTATGGGCGACAGATCGGTGCTCGCCCGGCACCTCCCCGGGCTGCCTTGGCACAAAGGCCAACCCGGTTCATCTTTTTGATGAGTCCGGACAGGAAGTCCGCAGCTTTGGAGGCGGGATGTTCGTGTGGCCGCACGGCATCCACGTGGATCGCGACGACAATGTGTGGGTGACCGATTCGCGGGCCCCGAGCGCCGAAGATCTAAAGAACTTTTCCGGAGAAGACAAGAAGGGAAGCGTGGTGATTAAGTTCAGCCCCGAGGGTAAGGTTCTGATGATTTTGGGCAAGCCGGGCGTACGAGGAAATCCTCCCGACGCGCTCACCGATCCGACAGCCGTGGTGACCGACCCGGCCAACGGTGACATCTACGTTGCCGAGAGCCACACCGATGTGACAGACCCGAATCTCGTCGGTCGAATCTCGGTGTTTGACAAGACTGGGAAGTTTCTCCGTGTCATCGGCAAAACCGGAAGCGGGCCTGGCGAGTTTCGTACGCCCCACGCTCTGGCGTTCGATTCGCGGGGCCGATTAGTGGTTGCCGATCGGCACAACCATCGAATTCAAGTCTTGACAAAGTCGGGGCAGTTTGTCCTCGAATACGACGCTTTCGGCCGCACCAGCGGGTTGGCTATCGACAAGAACGACATAATCTACACGACGGACTCAGAGTCGACCGAAAAGGTTCACCCAGGCTGGCAACGGGGAATCCGGATCGGAAGTCTCAAAGACGGAAAAGTGATCATGTTCATACCACCGCACGTGACGCCAAACTCTTCGGATGGCGCCATGGGGGAAGGCATCGCCATCGATGCAGCAGGTAATCTCTATTCGGCGGAGGCGCAACTGAGGGGCGTGACGAAATTCGCCAGGAGGCAGAGCAACGAATAGACTCCGTTAATGACCCACAACAGGGCGATTATCTTGGAACCGAACCTCAGGATCACTCGGGGCCGTTTCTCACCCTGCAAACGGGGCGACGAATCGCCCCGCATTGTCGAGTGATCGCGCTAGCAGCCGTGCTGAGAGGTGTGGTGCTCCAGCGCCGTCTGCGCCTTATCCACGATCGTCCTGGCGCTGCATACGAAATCCTGCAGTTCTCCAAAGTTGGGCTTGGCCCGGGTCCCGAGGCGTATGCTCAACGTCTGTAAGGCCCGGCTGTAGTCCCATTCCGCTACTGCGCACAGATTAACCAAACGGGCCCTCTCGTCGCAACTGCCGGGTGCGTGCATCTCCGCTCTATTCGTGTCCATGTGGCGCGCTCCGCCGCGCCGCCTCCGGAATGCTATTCGGCTTGTGCGGATTCGAGCGGGATCGCTATGACGCGCGCTTCCTCGGAAGGCTTCAGACGCGGCACACTATAGCGCCAGCTACGTCCGTCTGCAAGTCGGACCGAAGTTAGCGCGCAACCACTTTCACTCCCGCAGGTGAACACCAACTGCGCCGGTTTACGCGGATTGTTATCGTCGGCCACGCCAATCCCCAGTAGCGCAGTCTTGCCCGTTTCGACGTTCACCAATTTGGTCGATTCACCAGCCTGAGTGAAACCGTATTCGCCTGCGGCATGTACACCGCTGACCGTCTGGAACGAGAACGGAATAGTGGCGACCACTCGGTTTTGTCCGTAAGCCGCAGCGGCGCTCAGCGTCAAAGCGGCGATTCCTAGCAGCGAATTCAATTTGGGTTTCATTTTCTTGTTTCCTTTTCGTCTCTTTCCTCGCGGAACGCGGAAACAAAAGGCACGCGAGAGGCCAAGTGCAAGCCGTTGGAAATACGTAAATGGAAGCCGCCCCGTGAACCATTCGGTTAATGAGCGGCTAACGATCAAGTGAAGCTAACGACGCACAACGATTCTCGTGGCGATGATAGTGGTCCGCGCTGACGGCGGTATTGGCTGCGTCGCTGGCATGATGGGCTAGCGGCGGTCGAGGCGAAGGTATTTCCGATCACCTTCCACCCAGTGTTCGATCATCGCTGTAACTGCGCCCTTTTCGTCTTTTAAAAACTCCACCCCGGTTCCTTCCATGGTGAAGAAAGTCTCTGAGTGGGCCACCAGCGGGATTTTGCCAGACGTCCCTTCCGCCACCGTAAGGTGGCCATCCTCCACGGACACAATCGCGGTTGGCCGGGCTGCGTCTTGATACGTACCGATGTACTTAGCCAAACCATCAGCCGCGATCGGAAACTCCTCTCCGCTTTTTCCAACCAGGTGCGTCGCGTCACGTTCGTTCTCACACACGTATTCGATAAGATCCTCATCTGGGACCAAAGCGAACTCCATCGGAAGCGTCCACGGCTTGGTGTAAGCCTTAGGATCGTCAAAGGTGATCTGCACATCAAGGTGACCAATATCGCGGCGGTGAAAGCGCTCCGTCATTCGCAAGGCTTCCGTATGCGGGTGGCCCGCCAGATCGATGCTAGTCCGATCGTTGTAACCGGCGGTAGTGACTACCAGCGTGTCGCCCTCCCACTGTCCAACCGAATAACCCATCCAGGTGGGATTCGCGGATTCTGGCAACGCACGCCCATCGGTGAAAATCTGGCGAAAAATGGTGTCGTACTCGTGAAGGATCACAACCAGGCCGGGAGTCTGGACGATTTTTATTGGAAAGGGCCCAACCCCGATCGCGGCCTTTGGGCCTGGCGGAAGACAGGCGATCCCATCGCTGTCACGACGAAAATTGGATTCGCGCTGTTTGTATATAGCCGCCGCCCAGGGTTGCATATCCTCGGGCTTGAGATCCCAAGTGAGATAGAAGTTTCCATTCCTCACCACCCAGACTCCCGACAGATCCGGTTTGCCAGTTCCGGACTGCGGTGTGGGGGCCGAGAGATCGGGCTTTCCATCCGATGTGCGGGGAAGTCCCGCACTGGAGTGTTTCGGCCATTGTGCCATTAGCGAAACGCTCATTACCAAAAGGATCGTTGCGAGCTTACGCATATGTCCTCCTTTTGCCTCACGCGATACGGGACCACCAGACGTGCGGGACTCTAACACATATGAATTATTCTATGCGCGCTCTGCGTTCAATGGCTAGCCTGGCTAGCACCTCTGTTGTGAGCAATCTCGGTCTCGTGACTTTGTCGCAAGCAGGAACGCCGCCCCGGCGCGAGGCAGGAGCGGCGTTTGAACGGAAACAGAGGGGCGCGTGGGACCTATTTCGCGATGTGGTAAGTCCGCTCCCTGGCGGCGTTCTTCGTCGATTCAATCTTCTCGCCACTCTTGCTGCCGAGGATGCTGACGAAGCCGCGAACCGTATGCTTTTGCCAGCCTGTTGCTTCGATAATCTCGGCTAGCGTCACGCCCTTAGGCCGTTTCATCAGGGCGATTACTTCAGCCTTCTTGTTGGTGCGCGATTCGCCCCCGCTCTTGTGCGCCGTGTCGCGCTTCTTGGACTTCGCTGGAGCCTTCTTCGCGTCCCCCTCAGCGGGCGCGACAGGTTCCGCTTGTGGCGCAACGACCGGGGACAGTCGCGCGACCGCTTGCCAGATTCGCCGGACGGCGACTTGACGGTTAGTGAACTTCTTGACGGGCTTCAGATCGTCGAAAGGGGCCACTCCAGCAAAGCTGTTCCAAATTTCAATCAGGCGACCGGCAGGCCACTCGGCACCGAGTTTCGCCAGTTCCTTTTCGGTGGCGAAGGCTTGTGGATTGTCGGCGCTGGCGGGGTTCCCGGCGTGCGCCACGATGTTGTTGTCCGAGTCGATGGTAAAGATTGTCATTGAGGTTATCTCCTTTTGCCGCTTGTCTTTAGCGGTCATCACAGACATCGCTCTTGTAGGGAACGAAAGCAATTAACTTCGCCTTCGCTGGTGGCGCGACCCCGCATTCGATACGCCTTTGCCCAAGGAAGATCTCGTCCTTCGGCAAGGCTGCCTCGATACCAGGATGTTCGTGCGCCCTCACCATCCACGCCCACGGCACTGAGAATGTGATGCGTACCGGATCTTTGGCCGTCGATGTAAACCACAAGAATCTCGATCGTGTCCCAGCGTTTTTCGCGCGACGCTTGCAGCTGCACGGCACCTCAAGGGCTTGACGGCTTACCGAGCTGCGCGAAACTCCGATGGTTTTCGCCATTTCGGGCAGAACTTCGTCATATTCGCGTCGAGACCCCGCGCGGCAACGCGCCGAACATCTTCTGCTGTAGCCCGCGATCCCGGCGCAGTTTTCTCGTGGGCCGGAATCCTTATTCCGCCCTCAGTTTTGTGTCTCAAGCGTGAATCTTCCTTGACGCACTAGCTCTTTTGACGGAAACTCAAAAAAAGGGCGCCGCCAGGTGCGCCGTGAGCGAACCAAATGAAGTTTAGAATGCGCTCCCTATCTCGATGCCTTTTTGTCGTACCGCTCGGCGCCTATTCGCTCTACGCGGGCGATTTTACATTGCTCGCGACCCCGTCTACTGTGGTCTGGGGATACTATTCAGGGCAAGCGAAGCCGGCTCTGACGGTGAAATCAGGCGACACTGTGCGACTGCAAACTGTTTCGACCTGTGCTCCGGAACGAATGCAGGCGGCGGGTGTTCCGGTACCGAAATATGATCTGGACATTCATGCCCAGGTAACCGATAGAGGCCCTGGCGGACACATTCTAACGGGCCCCGTCGCGATCGAAGGAGCGGAGCCTGGAGACGTTCTTGAAGTCCAGATTCAGAAAATCGATGTCGATGTTGCGTTTGCATGTAATGATTTTGGTCCCGGGCGCGGCTTCCTTCCGAATGACTTTCCATATGCGCGGACCAAGGTGATTCCGTTGGACCTCGCCCATATGATCGGCAAGTTCGGTCCTGGGATAGACATACCTTTACGTCCATTTTTCGGCAGTATGGGAGTGGCCCCGCCCGGAGGCGGGCGCGTGAGCAGCGGACCGCCATGGATGCATGCCGGAAATATGGACAATAAGGAACTGGTTGCAGGCACGACGTTGTTCATCCCAGTTCACGCAAAGGGAGCGCTGTTTGAAGCGGGCGACGGCCACGCCGGACAGGGAAACGGCGAAGTCGACATCACCGCCCTCGAAACATGGCTGACCGGCTCGTTTAGGTTCATCATTCACAAGGATCAACATCTACGATGGCCACGAGCGGAAACCCCCACCAGTTATATTTCGATGGGATTTGACGAAGATCTAAAGACCGCAACCGAGATGGCCGTCCGGAATATGATTGATTTCCTAGTTGATGAGAAGCACTTGAGCCGAGATGACGCCTATGCTCTCGTAAGCGTCGCCGTCGATGTAGACATCACGCAGCTCGTGGACGGCAAGGTGGGAGTGCATGCTATCTGCCCGAAGAATATCTTCAGCGGCAACTAGCCGTGGAAAGCCATTGCAGCAACGTGGTTCGGCGGGGTTGACCTTCGCGCCGGTCTTTACCACTACCATCGCGTACACCTTGCAGCGCCATATCGAAGGTTCTAACTCACATGGCCATTTAAGGATCAGGGCTTTCCAGCCGTTTCCAGGGAACATCCCCCCACCGCAGAAAGATCCAAAATGGCTGATCCTCAGGCTTCATGCCCTTGGGATCATACATCGGCGTGGTTTCCCAGAACCCTTTGACCGTGACCGGGGAATAGCCCCGAAAAGTGTGACCCAGATTTTCATCTTGCTGGCCATAATGATCCGGTTCAGGACCTCTCGAATTGGGGCATTGCTGGCCGCAAGATGGAACTGTGGCTCACTTCCGGCGGGCGAGGACACTGACAACACCTTGGGGCCGGTTAAGCGCACAGCCTGCCCGATGGATTGGAACAGGAAGTTGTCGGCGTCTCTTACTGTCCAGGAGCGGTCCGGTACTCGGCTCACGATAACGTTGAGCGGATTCCGAGGATCGTCAACCATCGCCTTTGGAAAAACATGGATGACGCCGTTTTCAAGTCGCCACGCGTAATCGGTGTGGGATGAGAGGATGGCTTCCACCGCTTGAATTGGCGTGGCGAAGTTTGCGGAAAGACGCACGGGCGTGAGCGTATCAGGCGACTGAACCCACTCCACGGCCAAGGGAAGTTGAAACCGGCCGGCCGTCTTCAAAAGGGCGTCGATTAAGCTGCTCGCCTGGAGTGAGGCTGCCGATTCTCGCGCTGGAGCGTCATGCTGCGCCGGGACTGGGGCGGCCAGTGCGACGAGCAGGAAAACGGGAATCAGCGATCTCATGTCAGCTCCGCTTTGCTCCAGTTTACTCAATGAACTGGGTCGTGATACCGCGAATTTCGGAGGCCACATTTGCTTGATTTGCGTTCCGGTCCCGAGGTAATGTCCACATGACGTAGTTACCGATAATGCCCAACAACAGGGAGGAAAAATGAACGATTTGGTCGTAGTGGAAAAGCCCGCAGAGTGGGACCGATTGAAGCAAATGGTGCTCGATAGCGTCTCCTCGCCGATAACGAAGCGGGTGTACAACATGGCGCTCGACGAATTTCTGGCGTGGTTCCGGCAGGCTCCGCGACCGGGGTTCACGAAGGCGACGGTGAGCGCGTGGCGCGTATCCCTGGAAGAGCGGCGGCTAGGCTCCTCGTCCATCATTATCAGAATGTCCGCGATCCGGAAGCTGGCCGCCGAGGCCGCCGACAATGGGATTCTCGCGCCGGAACTCGCCTCCGGGATTGCCCGCGTTAAGAGCGCGAAATCCGTTGGCATCCGAATGGGGAACTGGCTGTCGGCACGGCAGGCGCAACAATTGCTCAACACGCCGGACGTTACGACGAAGCGCGGCTTGCGCGACCGAGCGACCATCGCCGTGCTCCTTGGCTGCGGGTTGCGTCGCTCCGAAGTGGCGGCGCTCATGTTCGCACACATCCAGCAGCGGGATGGCCGCTGGTGCATCGTGGATCTGTTGGGCAAGCATGGGCGCATCCGAACCACACCGATGCCGAACTGGGTAAAGGTTGCCATCGACGCATGGACCGCAACGGCGGGGATTGCCAACGGGCACGTTTTCCGCCCCGTGGTTCGCGGCGACCGTGTCTTCGGCGAACGCTTGGGGGAGAAGGTCGTTTGGCAAATGCTCCGGGAGTACGCAGCTGAGATCGGGATCCCCGCACTTGCACCGCACGACCTTCGCCGAACCTGCGCGAAACTGTGCCGGGCGGCTGGTGGCGAGTTGGAGCAGATTCAAATGCTTCTCGGGCACGCGTCAGTCCAGACAACCGAGCGATACCTTGGGACAAAACAGGATCTCGTCCACGCACCGAATGATGCGATCCGGCTAAGAATAACCATCTAAAGGGCTTTTCGGAGCTTCGGGATTCAGTTTCCGACGACGTTCTCGGTCATCAATTCGGCTTGCCGAATGACAAGCTGAGTGGCGGCTTCTTGCGCGTCCGGGGGATTGCCGTACTTACTTAATAAGCGGCGGACCGTCCGGCGCGTGTCCGCCCGGACAATCCAGTGACGCCTTGGCCTTGAAGCAGTCGGCGAGTTCCCGCGCGATTAGTTTGAGAGTATGTCGTGCATGGCTCCGCTAGCAGAAACGCTGTCGGCCAACGCGTCGTAAAATCCACTCTCGGCCTTGGTTAGCCCAGACTCCTCGCCGCGATGGACGGCTCCCTGATCGTCTGGGCAAGACCGATCAGTTCTTGGCCACCTGGGCCGTAGTGATCGCACGATTTGTGTATCTCGCTAGTGGCCCCAACTATTGCCGAAACGACCTGGACTGGACAATATTGACGCGTTTACGCGTCCGGATCTGGTCGTTCAGCAGCTTGCGTAGCGTCTCCAGCGCGAGGTTCCTTTGGGGCAACGCCGCCAGCCGCGCCAGGATTTCGTTGCTGTACCGATTTTGTACAAAGTCGAGTTTCTCGTAACTCACTGCTGTAATTGTGTTTATCGATCAGGATCTGGATTTCAAAATCGAATCCTGAACCGTGAGCAAAGCTAAGAGCGATGCGTAACGCGGAGCATCGCTCCGGCTGCATCATTTCTTCTTGTCCGATTTGCTGGCCGGCATGACCATGACGTTGTGAAGCGTGATGTCTCCTTTATATACGGTCGCCATGATCGTGTCGCCAACCTTGACCTTCTTGAGGACCTCCGGCTTGTCCACGGGATAGCTCATCGTCATCGCGTCCATCCAGCCTTCGAGCTTTTCACCGTTCACCGTCAGCCCCTTGTCGGTAACCGCCTCAACCTTGCCGTGGAAGGTCATCGGCTGGCCCTTCGCCTTGTCCTGGGCATTTGTGTTGGCCGCGAGCAAGCCCGTGAGGGCGAGTGCCGCGGCGAGAATGTGACTTCGAGTGCTCATAAGTTTTCACCTTTCTGAATTAGAAATTTATTCGACTGCTGAACTACCTGGCTAGTGCGGCTGCTCGGCTAGAGTTTCATCTGCGGCTCCTTTCGAAGGGGTCTCGGTTTCTGTCGCAGGCCGGATGGCGCGGCGCTTCATCATGGCGAAGAACACCGGAACGAGGATAAGAACGTGAATCGTAGAGGTAATCATTCCGCCCACGATGGGCGCGGCAATCGGCTTCATCACGTCTGAGCCGATGCCGGTTTCCTTGAGGATTGGGATAAGGCTCGCCAGCACAACAGCGACGGTCATGAGCTTCGGGCGCAGCCTGTGGACCGCACCCTCAATGACCGCGGCTTCAAGATCGGCTTCGGTCAGCGGAGCGCCAGAGGCAAGACGGCGCTGCAATGCCTCATGGAGATAGACAACCATCACGACGCCCGTCTCGACGGCGATACCGAATAGTGCGATGTAGCCCACCCAGACCGCAACGCTGAAGTTGTATCCGAGATACCGCTGCAGAATGAGACCGCCGGTAAGCGCGTAGATAGTCGGGAATATCAAAACGGCGGCTTCCGCAAGGGAGTGGAAGACCATGTACAGAAGAACAAAAATCACGAAGAAGACGACAGGAACGATCAGTTGGAGCCGTTCCTTGGCGCGTAGCTCGAATTCGTATTCGCCGGACCATTTGTAGGTGTACCCGGCCGGAAGCGCGAGCTGCTGCCGGAGCACCTTGTCCGCCTGAGTGACGAAGCTGCCGTAATCCGTGGTGTTCAGGTCGATATACACGTAGCCGGTGAGCGCCGCGTCTTCGTCGCGGATCATGGAAGGTCCGCGCGAGAACGAAACCTTGGCGATTTCCCCGATGGGAATCTGCGCACCGCCCGGTGTCGCAATGAGCAGGCGGCTTAATGCCTCCACGTTGTCGCGGAAGTCCCGGCTGTATCTGACATTGATCGGATAGCGTTGCCTGCCTTCGATGTTCTCGGCGATGTTCTTGCCGCCGATACCAGACGTGACCACCTGCTGCACGTCAGCGACGGTCAGACCGTATCGTGCCGCTTCGGTGCGGTTGACCTCGATGTTTACGTAAAAGCCTTGGCTGACGCGCTCGGCAAAGATACTCCGTACCCCTGGAAGCCCGGAAAGAATGCGCTGAACCTGCGCGCCTGCCTGCTGAATACCGTCGAGGTTCGGCCCCTGGATTTTCATTCCAAGGGGCGTCTTGATGCCGGTCAGCTCCATGTCGAGCCGGTTTTCGACGGGCATGGTCCAGGTGTTCGATAGTCCCGGAAACTGGAGCTTGGCGTCCATCTCCTGAATGAGTTTTTCGTAGGTCATGCCGGCCCGCCATTGCTCGCGCGGCTTCAGCATGACGGTGGTGTCGTACATATCGAGGGGCGCATTGTCGGTGGCACTCTCGGAGCGGCCTACCGTACCGAAGACGCTCTCAACCTCAGGAAATGCGCGGATGACACGGTCCTGCTCCTGCATAAGCTGCGAGGCCTGCGTGATGGAAATGCCGGGGAGCGCGGTCGGCATGTAGAGCGAGGAGCCCTCGAACAGAGGCGGCATGAACTGGCTGCCGATCTTAAGAGCGAGCGGAAGCGTGAAAACGAGGAAAAGCAGATTGAGCAGAAGCGTTGTTTTTCGAAACCGCAGGCACAGCCGAAGGATGGGCAGATAGATCGCCTGCGTAATCCGGGACAGCGGATTGCGCCGCTCCGGCCGTAATTTGCCCCGAATGAAAACGAGCATCAGCACTGGAACGAGCGTGATGGCGAGGAGCGAGGAGAATCCCACAGCGAGGGATTTTGTCCACGCGAGCGGCCTGAACATGCGGCCCTCCTGCGCTTCGAGCAGGAACACGGGCAGGAAAGAAACAACGATGATGACGAGCGAAAAGAAAATCGCCGGTCCTACTTGCTTGGCCGCATCGAGGAGAATGGTGCGGCGCCGTCCTTCGTCAATCGGCTCTCCCGCGGCTTGAGCTTCCGCGAGATGGCGATACCCGTTTTCGACCATGACGATGGCCGCATCCACAAGCACACCGATGGCAAGGGCAAGCCCGCCCAGCGACATGATGTTCGACGTGACGTGCAGGTAGTACATCGGAATGAAGGACGCGAGCACGGCGATGGGCAGCGTAAGTATCGGAACGAAGGCGGAGCGGAAGTGAAACAGGAACACGACGATAACGAGGCTGACGATGATCGCCTCCTCGATCAGGTCGCGTTGAAGAGTATTGATGGACTCGTGGATAAGGCCGGAGCGGTCGTATCCTGCAACGACCTCAACGCCTGCCGGAAGGGAAGGTTTGATTTCGGCGAGCTTGGCCTTGACGCCGTCGATGACGGTGAGCGCGTTCATGCCGTCGCGCATGACTATGATGCCGCCGACGGTTTCACCCTCGCCTTGCCAATCGGCTGCGCCCTGGCGCACGTCAGGGCCGAAGGCGACAGTCGCAACATCGCGGATCATGACGGGAGTTCCGTCTTTCGATGCGAGCGGAACGTTCTCAAGATCGGCCAGTGTCTTTAGATAGCCGAGCCCACGAACCATATAATTCGCGCCGCTCAATTCGAGCAGGTTGCCTCCGACCTCATTCGTACTGGCGCGGAGTTTGTCGATGACAGTCGAGAGGGGAATTCCGAAACCGCGCAGCTTGTCAGGATCGAGGTTGACCTGGTATTGCCGGACGAAACCGCCGATAGTCGCGACTTCTGCAACGCCCGGAACCGTCGCGAGCTGGTAACGGAGATACCAGTCCTGAAGGCTGCGAAGGTCGGCAAGGCTCTGCTGGTGGCTATGATCGACGAGCGCGTATTCATAAACCCATCCGGCTCCGGTCGCGTCGGGTCCGATGCTCGGATGGACGCCCTCCGGAAGCTTGCCCTGTATCTGCTGAAGATATTCGACAACACGCGAGCGCGCCCAATAGAGGTCGGTTCCGTCCTGAAAGACGACGAAGACGTATGAATCCCCAAACATCGTTTGCGCGCGAACGGCCTTCACCTGCGGCGCCGCAAGCAACGACGTGACGATCGGATACGTGACCTGGTCTTCGATGATGGTGGGCGGCTCGCCCGTCCATTCCGTATGAACGATAACTTCAACGTCAGAAATGTCCGGAAGCGCGTCGAGCGAGATTTGACGCAAGCTCCAGATGCCGGCGAGCACGAGCATCAGCGTCCCGGTAAAAACAAGGAAGCGATTACTTGCGCACCAATCTATCCATCGGGCCAGCATTCTACATGCCTCCGGTCGCGTTTACGCTGAATTGCTTATTGGCAATAGTCTGTCCGTCTTTCGTCGCCGTGATGGTGACTTGCCAGGTTCCGCCGCTTGCGAGCTGGCCGGGGCCTTCGTAAAGGCCATTGCCCTTGTCTGTGCATTTCACGTCGGTTCGCATCGCCGCCATTCCCATGGCTGGCATCGCAGCCATAAAGAAGTTCACGGAGACTTGCGCTCCTGTGACGGGCGCTCCCTTCGCATCGGTCAGCTTTACGCGAAAGACATTGCTTCCTTTGCGCGGCGGCTCCGGCTGCGATGTCATTTCAGCGTTTGCCTTCGGAGCGTTTGCTGCTGCGGCGTTGCCTGCACCGGGCGGCGGCGGGGCATATGACCCGAGCGAGGCCTGCAACTGGCTTTCTGAATCAATGAGGAAATTGGCGGAGGTGACGATCTGCTCGCCTGCTCGCAGGCCCTTGAGCACGACGAAATCGTCGCCGACGCGGTTCCCAAGCTGAACTTCCCGCGGTTCGAGATAGCCATCGCCACGGTTCACGAAAGCAATTTGTCGCGTCCCCGATTGCAGGACGCCGCTTGTGGGAATGATGAGCTGTTCGCCCATTGGCGACTTGAACGCGACCTTCACGAACATGCCCGGAGATAGCGGCGGGTCGGGGTTCTGCAGGACGATACGCACGCGAGCCGTGCGCGTGGCCATGTCCACATCGGGGTAGATGAAATCAACGCGGCCGGTGAAAGATCGGCCGGGGTAAGTATCCGCAGTGATCGTGGCAGGTGCATCAGGCTTCACTTGAGCGAGGTCGTTTTGGAACACCTGCGCATTGACCCAGACAGTCGAAAGGTCGGCGATGGCATAGAGCCGTAAATCAGGCTGGACTGCCGTACTCGGGTAGGCTTTTCGCTCCGTAACGTAGCCGGAGACCGGAGAGTCGATTTCGATTTCCTGCCCAACTTCGCCCGTTGCTTCGAGACGGTCGATTTCGGTTTGCGGGACTTGCCACTGCTTCAGCCGCTCGATGGCGGCTTGAAGGAGCGACGCCGCACCGGAAGCCACACCGGGAATGCTGCTGTGCGCCACTTCCTTCTGGTTTTGGCGCGCGACGAGATATTCGCGCTCGGTGGCGACGATGTCGGGGCTATAGAGCGTAAACAGCGGCTGGCCTTTTCGCACGTATTGATACGTGGCGTCGACGAAAACTTTCTGGATAAAGCCGGGGAAGCGGACCTGCACATACGACAGTCGGGTTTCATCCAGGGCAACGTTGCCGGCCGTATTGATTTCATCGGCGATCTCCTTGCGCTGAACACGTCCGAGCTTCACGCCGATGCTCTGAAGGCGCTGCGGTGATATTTGTACAGGCACCAATGCAGGCTCTGTTGGCGCGACAGCCGGGGCGGGCGAAGCAGTAGCTTGCGGCGCCGGTTGCAGGCTCTCCGGCAGTACCGAGCGGATGGCTTGAGGAAGCACCTCACGGATCGTCCTTCCTTCTCCGCCATGGGACCGCCACCAAAAGAACGCCAAAGCTCCCGCGAGAAGAATATTTCCCGCCAAAGCTACGAGGAATGCAGTGCGGTAGGTCTTCATGACTAGTCCTTCTCCTTCGTCGCGGCGGCGAGAGAGAGTCCCGTCATCTGCTCAAGCCGTGCGATGGCTGTTTCATGGTCAGCGAGTGTCTGAAGGTTCTCTTGTTCGAGCCGGAGGATATCGAGATATGAATTCAGCAAAGGCTGAAAATCCTGCCGGTTGTTCTGGTATGAGGCGAGACCCGCCTGGAATCCGGTGCGTGATTCCGGTATCAGGCCCTCGCGGTTAATCTTCATCAATTCGGCGCTCTGTTCGGCGATGACATACTGCTGGCGAAGGTCGGACGCGATCTGCTGCGATTGCGCCTCACGGTCACTGCGCGTCTGGCTCAACTCCGCTTGTGCCTGCGCGAGTTCGGCGCGTTGCTTGCCGTAGTGAAGCGGGATCTTCACGCCGAAAGTGATCTGGTAATAAGCACGGAATTGCGCCGGGTCAGTGCGCTGCCACATGCCCTGAATATTGAAGTCGGGTTTAAAGTCCTTGCGTGCCGCATCCACTTGAAGCGCGTCGCGGTCGATGGCGTGTTGCGTTGCGGCGAGGTCGGGATTTTGGGATTCGGCGGCGGAAAGAATGTCATCGAAGCTCATACGGAGCGCCGTTTCCCTAAGCACGACGGGCCGGATGTCGGGAGTTGACTGGGGGCGGTTGACGAGCTGCTTGAGACGGGCCTGAAGCTTGCCCTCTTCGAGGTGGTGCATAGAGATATCGCGTAGCAGCTTCGTTTGCTGCACCTGTGCCTGCAATATGTCCTGCTGGTTGCCCATGCCGGAGCGATAGCGTGCGTCGGCGGCTCTCTCGACCTGACGCAGGAGCTGCTGGTCATTATTAAGGATGTCGAGGGTCTGAGATAGGTAGGCGAGTTGGTAATAAGCCGCTTTGATTTCGGCGAGCACGCCCAGCGAGACCGAATCCGCATGGCTTCCGGCGATGTCGGCCTCCCGCCTCGCGATCTCACCCTTCAGTTTCAGCTTGCCCGGATATGGAATGTCCTGCGAAGCTCCAAGGCCGACATACGCGAATTCGCTGTTGGTGTAGCCGGCAAAAGGCCTTGGGCTTCCCACGTTGACCTGCTGAAGTTGGAAGGTCGGGTCGGGAAGTGCGGAGACTTGCGCGGGCATCTCCTTGGCAGCTTGCGTACCCTGTTGTGCTGCCCGGATTTGGGGACTGTTCTGCTCCGCCTCCTTCAGCAACTCGGAAAGCGCTGTCGCGGGCGACGCGTGTTTGCGCGCGGCATCGGCATCCTGCGCGAAGCAGGAGACGGCGAGAAAAGCCGAAACCGTGAGGAAGCAAATGCCGCTTCCGGCACGGCCGAGCGCATGGTGCGCGCCCTTTCGTTGGAAAAATGAAATCATCGCTAAAAGCCTCCTGAAAAATGCGCCTCCCCGCTCATGACAAGCGGTTCAAGCGAGGGTCGGCCGGATTAAGAAAAATGTTGTGGAAACAAAAAACGGCAGCGTGACGCGACGAGACGCACCACGCTTTTCAGGAGGACCGTCTAAATCAGGAGGGATGCGTAAACGATGTAGAGTGGCGGCGGCGAATGCTGTGGTGGGTCAATACCGGGCCAAGCTACCTGAGTGGTCTGTTCCACCTCGGCGAGAGGAACCCAGTCAACCGCAATCGCGACCGGCGCGACGAATGGGGCATGGACGACCGGCAGCACGCTCGGCGCCTGCGCCGAAACCATGTGCTTGCAGCAATCATGAGCCTTGTTCGCGGGATTGCAGGGCATGTGGTGGCAGCACTGCATCGACTGCTGATCTTGGGACATGGCGTAGCAGTCGGCGAATTGCAGAAGGAGCATGACGCTGACAGCCACAACGAAAGATGTGATCTTCCGAAACATCAACAGGTCCCTTTACCGAAGTATCTCCTTTAATTCTAGGCTTGTTGGACGGTTCGGGCAAGGAAACGTCCCTTACCGGCAGGCGAGGCCCTATGAAAATGATAAGGCCGCGCGGCTTAAGAAACTGTTAACACCTCCTTGGGTAGGCATCCGCCTTGACTTTCTCTATATTTCTACTATCATCGAAATATACCAAGGGAGAGCTCAATGCCTAAGAAGGATGATTCTGAACTGATCGCGCGCTACGCCGATATGCTTTCGGCGATGGGAACAGAACCACGGCTGCGCATCGTCCGTCTCCTCCTCAGCGCCCATCCGGAAGGGATGGTCGTCGGTGAGGTCGGCGAGGAGTTGGGGATACCCTCCAGCACCCTGTCGCATCACCTCGAAAAGCTGAAAAACGAGGACCTGGTTAGCGTCAGGCGCGAAGGCACATACCTCTGGTATTCGGCCAATACGGAAGCCCTGCAGGACCTTCTCGGTTTCCTCTACGCCGAATGTTGTACCCGGAACAAGGCTGTGCAGCCTGAAAAAATCCTGTGCTGCAAATAGGAGCTACCAATGAGTTCTGATGTGAAGGAAATTGTTCAAGGCAAGTACGGCGAAGCCGCGAGGCGTGTTCGTACCGGCGAAGGACTGCCCGCCGATTGCTGCTCAAAGACGAGCTGCTGTGAAGGCGCCGCAACTTCGTCATGTGACCCTATTACCTCTGACCTTTACGATGAAGCGCAGAAAAGCGGCGTGCCGGAAAAGGCCCTTCTCGCGTCGCTCGGCTGCGGTAATCCGACCGCACTGGCTGAACTGAAGGCAGGCGAAACCGTGCTCGACCTTGGTTCAGGCGGCGGCATCGACGTGCTTCTGTCGGCAAAGCGCGTCGGTCCCACGGGCAAGGCCTACGGGCTCGACATGACGGATGAAATGCTGGCGCTTGCCGAAGAGAACAAGCGCAAGAGCGGAATAACGAATGTCGAGTTTCTCAAAGGCGAGATCGAGAACATCCCGCTTCCGGACCACTCGGTCGATGTCATCATTTCGAATTGCGTCATCAACCTCTCGGGCGACAAAGACCGCGTGATCCGGGAGGCTTTCAGGGTGTTGAAGCCGGGTGGGCGATTCGCCGTTTCTGATGTTGTCGTGCGGGGCGAGGTTCCGGCAGAAGTCAGAAAGAGCATGGAACTATGGGTCGGGTGCATTGCCGGTGCGCTCGAAGAAATGGATTACGTAAAGACGCTGGCGAAGGCTGGGTTCGACGCGATCGACATTGAGCCCACGCGCATCTACAGCATCGAAGATGCGCGGCAGTTCCTGACCGGCCAGGGTCTTGACGTCGATGTAATTGCGCCGCTGGTCCAAGAAAAGTTCATGAGCGCTTTTGTGCGTGCGAAAAAGCCCGAAGGCTGCTGCGCACCCGGCTGTTGCTCATGACACTGGCTCGCCGTCTTACGGGAGAGCTGCTTGGAACGGCGCTGCTGCTCGCGGCTGTAGTCGGCTCTGGCATCATGGGCGAGCGCCTGAGCGGCGGGAATGTCGCTATCGCCCTCCTCGCGAATACCCTCGCGACGGGGGCAACGCTAGTCACGCTCATCTTTACCTTTGGCTCGATTTCCGGCGCGCATTTCAATCCAGCCGTCACGCTCGCGGATGCGAGCCAGGGCGGGATGCGCTGGAGCGACGTTCCGGGCTACATCGTTGCGCAAGCCGCAGGCGCCATACTTGGCGTGTGGGCCGCCCATCTCATGTTCGCGGAGCCAGTGCTTCAGGTATCGCAGCACGTTCGGGCTGGCGGCTCCCAGCTCTTCAGTGAATTCGTCGCCACGTTCGGGTTGCTTTCTGTCATCTGGGGCTGCGGGCGGCTACGGGCCGAGGCTGTGCCGTTCGCGGTCGGGCTTTACATTACGGGTGCATACTGGTTCACCGCGTCCACGTCATTCGCAAATCCGGCTGTGACACTCGCGCGGGCCTTTACGAATACCTTTGCTGGCATCCGCCCCGCCGATGCTCCGGGCTTCATGGCCGCGCAGCTCGCGGGTGCTTTCGCAGCGACGTTCCTATTTAGATGGCTGGTGCCGTCCTTGCCGAAACAGGCGCGGGATGTTGTGGTGCCTCACGCTGAGAAGGAACTATCGCATGGCAGATAAGAAACGGGTGCTCATCCTCTGTACCGGAAATTCTGCACGGTCGCAGATGGCCGAAGGCCTGCTGCGGCATGACGCCGGGAACCGCTTTACTGTGGAAAGCGCGGGGACGAAACCAAGCACCGTTCGCCCCGAGGCTATAGCCGTCATGAAGGAAGTTGGCATCGACATCACATCCCATCGCTCGAAGAATGTGGACGAGTTCGCGGGGCAGGATTTCGATTACGTGGTGACCGTCTGCGATAACGCGAAGGAAAGTTGCCCGGTGTTCTTTGGGAAGGCCACGCGTCTGCATCATAGCTTTAACGATCCGGCGGCAATCGAAGGTCCAGAAGAAAAACGGATGGACGCCTTTCGTAAGGTGCGGGACGAGCTGCGGGGCTACTTGAAAGCGTTCCCGAATAATTGAGGCTCAAGGCGCTGTCGCGGTCTACCGTCGCGCGGAGAGGGCTTCAATAATGCGGCATTCAGACATGGGACGGGTTCCATTGCAAGACAAGTTGATTCTGCGGAGTTCTGTGGCGAGACGTTTGAGGTCCGCCAGTTTAGCCTCGACGTCCTTCAAATGGCGCTCGGCAATGCGGCAGACTTTGGAGCATGAAGAGCTATCTTCAGACGATAGCCGGAGAAAATCGACAATCTGATCCAGCGAAAATCCCAACTCCCGGCACCGCCGCACGAAGTGCAGCCGCCGCACGTGCTGTTGGCCATAGATGCGATAGTTTCCGGCGCTTCGCGAAGGTACAGCCAATACGCCGATC
This sequence comes from Bryobacteraceae bacterium, assembly GCA_036557165.1. GTDB lineage: Bacteria > Acidobacteriota > Terriglobia > Bryobacterales > Bryobacteraceae > Palsa-187. The sequence continues at coordinate 34,013 of DATBIA010000011.1, read as the reverse complement.
TTCTCGTAAAAACGGATCGTGACGACCTTAACGCCGGTTTCTTTAGAAAGCCCGCCAATGTTCAGTTCTCTGGGCATCTGAGCTTGACCCTATAGTGACTATAGCCTGTAAGCTCGTTAAAGGACATGAGGTCTAGTCTCGGCATTGTTCTTATGCTCGGGGCGGCAGCGTTTGCGCAGTCGCCTCAGGCGACGATCCGCGTCGAGGTCCGAAGTGAAACGGCGCCCGTCCCCGATGCGGAAATAACCGTGAACGGCAAAGAGGCCAGAACCGGGCCGGACGGCGTTGCGGTGTTCCCGAGTGAATTGGGGCACGTCGATGTTGCCGTGGCAAAAGATGGTTTCTTCCCGGCACGTAAATCTCTCGATATCGACGCGGCGAGAGAATGGCAACTCCAGTTCGATTTGGAGCCTGCGACAAAACATGAGGAAGAAGTAACGGTCCACGCTACGCGCAACGACGTTCGTGTGCAGGACTCGCCGCTTCATGTTGAAGTCGTCTCGCAGGATGAGATCACGGAAGAAATTGCAATGCGACCCAGCGACATCAGCATGCTGCTGAATGAAATGGGGGGCATGCGCGTTCAGACAACCTCTCCCGGTCTTGGCGCGGCGGCCGTCCGGGTTCAAGGAATGCGCGGTCGTTATACCGCCTTTCTGTCGGACGGCCTTCCTCTCTTCGGACAGCAAGGCACAGGGCTCGGGCTGCTGCAAATTCCGCCCATGGACCTGGGACAGGTGGAAGTCATTAAGGGAAACGCTTCGGCCCTTTATGGCAGCGCCGCAATGGCCGGTGTCGTCAACCTCATTACGCGCCGGCCGGAAGCTGAGCCCATCCATGAATTCCTTTTCAATAGGTCGTCCTTGGGAGAAACGGACGCCTCGATGTTTCTGGCATCACAACTCACAGAACATTGGGGAGCCTCGCTCTTGGGTGGCGGATATTGGCAGGAGCACCAGGACGTAAACGGCGATGGCTGGGCGGACGTTGCCGGCTATTCTCGCGGAAACTTCCGGCCGCGTTTCTTCTGGGATAACAAGAACGGCGGGACAGCGCTGTTGACGGGCGGAATCACCTATGAAGACCGCTCTGGCGGCACGGTTCCCGGCTCCGTGCTTCCTGCCACAGGCCAGCCCTACATCGAAGCTCTCAACACGCGCCGTTATGATCTCGGTGGCAGTGCACAATGGGTACTCGATAAGCGGTTCGTACTGGCGACGCGTTTTTCCGTCTCAGACCAAGATCATCGGCATCAGTACGGAGATGACATTGAAAGGGACCGTTATGGTTTGCTGTTCGGCGAGGTGTCAATCAGAGGAACGGTAGGCAAGAACACCTGGGTTGCCGGATTCGCCGATGAGAGGGACGCGTTCCGTCCTCATGATGTCCCTCGATTCGCCTATACATACGTTGTGCCCGGCATTTTTGCTCAGGACGATTTCAGCGCCGCGCCGTGGCTGAGTTTCTCCGCGAGCGCCCGCGTCGATTTTCACAATGTCTTCGGGACATTCTTCAGTCCTCGATTGTCGGCTCTGATCCGTAAGGGTGGATGGACGAGCCGCATTTCTGCAGGACAGGGCTTCTATGCCGCAACACCATTGACGGAGGAGACGGAAGCTGCAGGATTGGCAAGGCTGCTTCTTCCCGCTCCGCTGCACGCAGAGCGTGGCCGGAGCGCATCGGCTGATCTGACGCGGAGTATGGGAGCGGTGTCGGTGACAGCGACAGCTTTTGCGTCGAATATCGATCATCCTGTTTATGTGGATCGCGGTGCGACGTATAGCATCTTCAATCTGCAAGGGCCAACAAGGAACCGCGGACTAGAGCTTCTGGCGACCTGGCGGAAATCGCCCTTCACAGCGACCGCTTCCTATACGTACGTCCGCACAAGCGAGCTGGAACCTTCCGGTCGCGCCGAAGTCCCGCTGACTCCAAGGCACAGCCTCGGGGTTGTCGGCATGTGGGAGAAAGAAGGCGTCACGCGTATTGGCCTCGAATGTTATTACACGGGTACGCAACGGCTGGAATACAACCCGTTCAGAGATTTGTCCAAGCCGTACGTGCTTGTGGGAGCCATGGCAGAGCACAAGGTCGCGGCGCACGTGAAGCTTTTTCTGAACCTTGAAAATCTGACGAATGTGCGTCAGACGCGGTGGGACCCCTTGCTCTTGCCGACACGGGCGTCAGATGGAAGATGGACTGTCGATGCTTGGGCGCCGCTCGAAGGCAGGATTGTCAATGGCGGTGCGCGGTTCTCTTTTTAGAAAATTTCGTCTCGGCTTCTCATCTAGCTCAAAAACTTTTTGTACACTTTTCGCACCAGAGCCCTGCTTTTGGTGCTTTTGACGACTTCAGTGACTTTGTAGAATCATATCTTCCAAGACTTCAAAATCTTGTCAAGTTCGTGGTTCGATTTGATCCGATTCGACAAACCGACCCTGTAACTCAGCAGTCAATCGCCGCATTTTTTGGTCGAACGGTTCGACGTCGCCTTCAACCTCCGCTGCACCGACATAGATTCCGGGCGTCAAGACATAGCCACGCCGTTTAATTTCATCGATTGTTGCCGCTTTGCAGAATGCCTGAAACGTCTCCATACCGGCGGCTTTTGCACGTGTGTCATGTTTTTCCTGCGCATCCTGTCTGCGGCCTTCCCGAACGGTGTTCCGGGACGATCTCGAACAGGATTCCGGGGTGAAGGTGAATACCGCTTCCGGGATGAAGCCGAACAGTTTCAGGCCGATCCCGGAATGGTCTTCGGCTTCGCCGAAGTGATTTCCACAGGCAGCTAGCAGCGCTGGACAACACAATGACCTGCATTTATCGTCCAGAAACAATTGCTTTGTGGTATGTTCGGGGTAGCTCCCCCGGCCGAAACTTATGAAGCTTGAAAAGCGCCTTCGCGCGCTCGAAGCCCGGATGCTTTCAGAGCCGGTCATCCTGCGCTTTGCGGATGGCAGCACTCGAGAACTTTGCGGCCCACGCGGATTCCTGCTGCACCTCTTTGTGGAGTCATCCAGTGAGGATCTCACGCCAGAGCAAACCAGCCAGCTTGACCTGATTCGCGCGTCCGTGGCGGCCGGCGAGCCCGGCGGCGGCCATATTATTGACCTGCTGCGCGCGCTCAGTGGTAAAGTCGATCGCTGATCCAAGGCTGGATCAACGTAAGAAAGCGCCGAGGAGCCATGATGGACTTGATTCAGAGCAATCAATGGTCACGTCTGTCCGTTGAACAACGGCACCTGCATCTCTGGGCAGTAGCCAGATACCGGGAGGAAGGCGGGCAGGCATTCCCTCTAGACGGGAGCGTGACCGAAATAATGTCGCCACTGAACGGAACCAGTGTTCAGTTCACGCCCATAGACCTGGAAACTCTACAAAAAGAGGGGCTGATTCACTATAGACGCACGGCGGCCAACGCTTACCGCATCGAGCCGACGCCGGATGGCCTCGCGGTAGAGGACGCCGTGCAGAAAACAAAAGAGTCGATAGAGCTGCAGGTACGCGCTCATCCGTTCGCCATAGCAAAGAATGGCATTCTTGCGGCCGCAGTGTCAGAGTTTGCTGCGCGGTGCGGAAGTGTTCCCGACGATCAACTCTTGCTCGATCTATGGCGCGATTATGTCGACCCCCCGAGTCGCCAGTTCTTCTTGTATGCCGAATTCTCCGAGCGAGTGAAGGAACGGCTGCATCAAGAGAAATCGACGGCGGCGAGACAGCGAGATGATCTCGGTTCCGCAGCCCGAAGGAGCGAAATTCCGACAGATGCTGACGCTGCGCGCAAGATAGAAACCAATGAGCGCTCCACTGGAAGCGACCTAAAACAAGAAGATCTGGCGGGGCAGTTCGAGCAAAGCCAGAATTCCAACGAGGCGCGCGCAGCGATCATCGACTCCGCTCAGTATTTCACCCGTTTACCAGGGTTCGCGGCCGCGGATGCGAAACTGAGGAAGTTAACTGAACCCATCCTTGAGGAATTGCAGTCGCAGCCCCTGCCAAGGCCCCAAGCAATCGGGTGGTTCGATGGGCATGCCGCAGCGTACTTAGCGCTGGTGAAAGATCGACAGTCCTGGGAGGCGTATCGAATCCTCCTCTATAGCCTCTGGTATCCGCAAGCTTATGAGTATCTCTTTGGGTCTGTCTGTATGCAACCGCGTCTACCAGAAGGGATCGAACTTAGAAGCAGGCTGGACGCTCGCCGTCGGCACTGGCACAAGAGAGCATCGAAAGCGTGGGCGGCCAGCACCGCTCCAAACTGTGCCGATAACTTAACGAGGAGGGACGCCTCCGAATCAGCAGCGTCACGGCGCGCAAATAAAATCTCCGAGAACCCATCGAGAGTGGAGGCGGGCGAACTGGGCTCAGGGCCCGGCTCCACGACCGGGCAAGGCCCTACGCCCCATGATTTTCTTGCGCGCCTTTCACCGAACGATCCCAATTACGAGGTGGGCAGGCGCTTCTATCTGAAAGCCTGGGCCGATTCCCACGGCTTGGTCGCAAATGCGCTCGCGGGGCACGCTGAATTTCCTGACCTGATCGATGCATGTGTTCGCACCTTTGGGGAGGCAGCGGAAGCCCAAGTCGCGTTCGTCGATGCGACGCCGGTATACGAGGTATGTGGGGAGTTAGACCGGGCGGCGAAACTGTACATCGCTAAATTTAGCGAGTCGCTGTTCGCGGAATCAGATCGAATTGGCGACGAACAGGTTCAGGCCGCTGTGGACGAACTCTCTCGACGAGTAAACGAGATTGCCGCCCGCTCAAAGCAGCGAATCCTAAAACGTGAGTTGGACGGGCTGCCCGAGGCTCCTACGTTTGACCCGGCATCCGGTGGGGGAGCCCTTCAGGGAAGGCGAAGTGTGAAAGCACGCCCGATCCGACGCAATAACCGATCCAAGTTGATCGACTCGACCCTGGAGTCGATTGCACAAGCTGCGCCGATGACGCAAGAAGAAATATTTAGTGTGCTTCAGAGTCGCCGTGCGGCCCTTCCTATGGCTGAACCTTTTTTGTCCAGCGGCGGATGGATGCCGGGATTCCGCAAAAATGAGCGGTTAGCGCGCGCGTGGCTCTCGAAAAGATGGGCGGAGTTAAGTCTGCCTCCGTTACCTCGCGGTCCCAAAATCTCCCAGAAGTAGTTGCAGTAACTACTCAGGGTAATTACTCCTTCGAGCCGCAACCCCAACAAACCTATCGGGTTAACGAGGAAGGCCGCATCCCAAATGAGTCGAATCTCGACGGTTTCGACGGGTTCGGGCAAGCTATAGAGGAATCTGTTGTTCGGAGATTCCCCCTCACCCTGGGGTCATCGGGACTAAGGACACCAAAGGAGTCTTCAAACGGATGCTTTTCGACGGCGAGGAACTGCGCGTCGTTTTGGGCCAGACGGAAAACGCTATAGAACTTCGTAATGCATCGGGGCGTCCTTGTCGGATCATTTCCCCCGAGGAAGCGCTCAAGTTCGACCTCAATCTGTTCATAGGAATTGGAAACCGGCGCCGGATTCGTTTCCTGCGCGCCCGGACACAGAAGCACACGCTCAATGCCGGGAGCCGCACAACGCGGCGACTGAAGGGCGAGGGCGAAATCAACATCGCTCACCCGTTGGTCCGGGAACATCGGCCCATTCGGAGTGAATCATGACCAAGCTGATCACCATTCCGCGATTGGCGAAGTTGACGGGACTCTCCTATCGCCTCTGTCTTCACTTGGTCGAAACAGCTCACATTCCATCGGTAAGAGTTGGCCGCCGGCGGCGCATCGACGTTCGCTGGGTCGATCAATGGCTGGCCAGCGGCGGTTATCGCGCATGCGATGAGGGCTTGACAGAGGATCGCGAGAGCGCTGGCGCGCCCACCTGTTAGAGACGCCATGGAAATGGATCGCAGCGCAGCCGCTCCACAGAGCGGCGGCGGACAGGTGTCTCTATCACCCCTTGAGCCGAAGATGAGCACTCGGCTCTCCGTGGAGGATGTCGCCCGCCTGCTCAGGATCGGGCGACTCGCGGTGTATGGAATGCTCGAACAGGGAATTATCCCCGGAATCCGCTATGGCCGGCGATGGATTATTACCCGTTATGCGTTCGAACAGTGGGAGCGCACCTGCGGATTGCGAACTGGACTTGACCCCTCAGCAGAGGTAAAGGTGTTGAACTGATGCCGGTCCACAAACGTAAACATGAGTCGGGAGCCATCGACTGGTACTACAAGTTCCAGCCTCCCGGCGCGAAGCGCGGATCTCCTCCGATTCGAAAGTTCGGATTTGCCACTAAAGCCGAAGCCCAACACGCCGAGGCGGAACGCCGCATCGAGGAGCAGCGCGAATACGATTCAGCGAAGACGGGAATTGGAATCGCCGCTCCTTTGCCGAAAACGCTGGGCGATCTCCTGGAGCAGTTTCTTGCTGAGCACGCGGAGAAGAAATTGGCTCCCAAAACCATAGAACGCTACCGGGAACAGGCGTCCTATCTTGATCCGACCCTATTGGGCATTCCGCTCCAAGACATCACCCCTTTGCACCTCAGTCGCGAATGGAATCGCTTACTCGAAAGCGGCGGACATACGCGCCGGGACAAAACTCCGCGTCCGCTATCGGCCAAAAGCGTCCGCAACATCGCGGGAGTTATCTCCAGCGCTTTCACGCGCGGGACGAAATGGGGCCTCGTTGCCACCAATCCCGTGGCCAACAGTGAGCCGCCGGTACCGAAGAAGCGGGAAGGTGTCGCGCTCATCCCGTCGGAACAGACATTGGTGATCAAATCCGCGACAGGTCCGTGGTGCCTGCCAATCTTGCTCGAGGTGGGCGCAGCCACGGGAGCGCGCCGCGGCGAACTGCTAGCGTTTCGATGGTCGGATATTCGAGGCCGGAAAGTGTCGATAGTGCGATCGCTCAGCCAGACTAAGCAAGGGCTCCACTTCAAAGGCACTAAAACGGAACGCCCTCGCCCAGTTGAATTGCCGCCGTCGATCGTGGGTCCTTTGGAAGCGCACCGCCGGAGACAGGCCCAATTCCGAGAGGAGTTCGGGCCCGATTATCGTGCGGATTTAGATCTGGTGTTTGCCAACCCAGACGGTACACCATTGAAGCCCGATTCGATCTCTGCCTCGGTATCGCTCCTTTGCCGCCGCTTGGGACTTCCCAAGGGAACCAGCCTGCACACCCTCCGCCACACTCATGGGTCGTTCCTGTTGGCGGATGGCGTGGATTTGCCCACGGTCTCGAAACGGCTCGGGCACTCTTCGGTGCGGGTGACAGCGGATGTCTACGCCCACGCGCTGCGAGGCCGCGACGAGGAGGCGGCTCTCCGCTGGGACCGGTTCATGGAGAAGAACACGGAATCCTCTGGGACACCGGGCGCAGTAAACTGATGGCATGTCCAGCCGACATGCTGAGGAAAATTCCGATGTGCGACTGGGAAGGAATCTAGCGGCGGCGTTCATTGCCGCGCAGCAAGGTATCGGCCTGGATTATGCCCGGAAGAAATATGCTGGCCAGGCAGTCGGCGAATATTGGATCGCTCTGGCGCGCAAGATCTCGGAAGACATGCGGACGCGTGTGGTCGTGCCGGAGCCAATTTCCACTATTCAATAGCCCGGCGGGGCGTGGAATCGCGGGAGTTGAGCTAGCGAGTGACAACCGAGTGACGACGCCGAACGACTGTGGCCAGTTCGACGGAGCATGAGCCGTCCGAACTGAACGGAAATGCAAAGACTTAGACGTAGATGGACTGGGCTGAACTGCGGGAAAGCGGGTTCGATTCCCGTTAGCGCTACCAATTTTTATATAACTTACGGGTATTGCGCAGCCACGTGCAGCCACGCGCTGAGCCCCAGCGATACTCATTGCACGCTTCCTAAAGTGCCAGGGTTGGTTTCCCGCTTTTCCTTCTGGTAGTCCTCCCAACGCCGCGCGGCCTCATCATCCTGACCGTGGATCGCGTGGGAGTAGATATCGGCCGTGACTCGCACCGAGGAATGCCCTAGGCGCTGGGAAACGACCGGCAGCGGAACGCCGCCGTCCAACATCTGCGACGCCATCGTGTGGCGTAGCAAATGTAAGGCTACGCCACGGGGCTTCGGAATCTTGAGCCGTTTGAATAAAGCCGATACTGTGGCCGAGATCGAATCCGGCTTTAGTATCGACCCGTCGGGATTCGCAAAGATTAAATCCAGGTCACCTCGATAGTCCGGGCCGAACTGCGTGCGGAACTCGTTCTGACGGTGACGATGCGTTTCGAGCTTCGCCAGCGTAATTTCGGGGATCTTCACCACCCGCGGCTCATCGGTTTTCGTGCCTTTGAAGAACACGCCGTCTTTGGTCTGAGAAAGAGATCTGGAAATGATGGCGCGGCCATCTACAATATCCGACCATCGAAGGGCCATCACTTCTCCACGCCGGGTGCCGAGGGCCGCGCCCATATCGAGGAGCATTTCCAAACACCAAGGGCCGCTTGCGCCGGCGATCAACATATCCTGGTGTCTAACCGTTAGGCCGAATCCTTTGCGCCTCCTCGGCACTGGCGGTTCGCTTGCCGAGACTGGGTTTGCAATAACCAAACGCCACTTCATCGCTCTGGAGAATGCACTGGATACGACCCCCGCGATATTCCGAACTGTTTTGGCCGAAAGCGGCCGAGGCTCCTTTGTGCGGCGGTGATGCCCACCGCGCTCCAGCAGCCGTTTCCATTCCCGGTCCAGGTGGAGCGGCGTGATATCAGCCACTGGTAGCGCAAGCAACTCGGGATCGAGATAGGTCGCCTGCTCGTGATATCGCTCGATGGTCTTGGGAGCAAGCTTCCCGTCGACATGCTGGCGGAAAAACTCGTCGAGGAGCATGGAGAGCGTTTTCGGAAGCACTGCCGCGACACTCCCGCCAGCTTTTGCCAACTCGCGTTTCTGGTGTTCCTCCAGCCGCCGTGCATCTTCCGCAGTCTTTGCTTCGCCCTTGGTGGCAAAGCCGTATCCAAATATTCGCTTACGATTCTGGCGGGATGCTCCCGGCAATGAGAATTGATAGTACCAGGTGATTTTCCCGGATCTGTCTGGACGTTTGTGAACCGGCATCAGTTCAACACCTTTACCTCTTGTCTGGGGTCAAGTCCAGTTCGCAATCCGCAAGTGCGCTCCCACTCTTCGAACGCGTGGCGGGTTATTATCCATCGCCGGCCGACGCGAATGCCAGGGAGGATTTTCTCCTCAAGCATCCGATAAACCGCGAGCCGCCCTATGCCGAGTCTTTGGGCGACCTCGTCGACAGTCATTCGACTCCTGGGCTGCCGATCAAAGGACGCCGCGGACACAGTTCCGCTGCCGCTCTCACGAGCGGTTGATTCAGACTCTGTTCTCATGGTCTAGTCGGAGACTGAAATGGACTCTGCGGGCCCGGGACCGTACGGATGATTGTCGGACACCGCCTCGGTTTCGCTCATAAAGCGGTGGTGGTAATGGCCGTTCGCAAATCGCGTCGTGTGCTGGTCTTCTGAAAACCCGGCTGCCGATGTCGTATCACACGAATGCCTTGCCTGCGCTTCGGCGTGCCGACGGCGTGGCCGATACAGCTTACCGGCGTGAAGGAGCTGATCGAACTTTTCGGAATCGATGCGAATGCTATTGCCGATCCGAACGGTGCAGCTATGTGGGATTAGACCGGCTCGCACCCAGGCGTAAATCGCATCGACACTAAAACGATATCGAGAAGCAAGCTCAGAGACTTTCAAGTGCATACACGTACCCCGTGATTCCATCAAATCACGTAAAAACTGTCCATGTCTAGAGTAAATGCTTGATTCCAGAAGATTTATGCGCATAAGTGAACATAACTGAACATAAGTGCGCACAACGGAACATTAGGTTTCGTCTGTGTCGGAGTCGGCGGGAGGCGCCACCCATTTGTATTTCTTTAACGACTCTGATGTGACTCGCTTGGGGCGAGTCTTCGTAGCAATAAGATGCTTTTTACGGATCAAGCGCAAGATGTGGCCTCTGGAGCAGCGGAGATACCAGGCTGCGTGTTGGACATCAACGTCATTCTCCTTACCTACAAGCGCCTCTGCCGCAGCGGCTTGTTCAGCCGTTGGTGCGGTGCTATCTCTCGCTTCAGCTTTAGGACCCGAGTTTGTCTGGGGCGGCGATAAAGCCACGATGGCAGGCGCAGAGCTCGTTGTCTCAGCGGCTGCAGCAGAAACCGGCTCTGCATTCGCATGGTCGGGATCCGAGGGAGTATAGGTCTCTGAAACCGCGAATCTTAGTGTGGCTTCGGGCGCGAGCACGGGAACTGATGTGGATCGTCGATTTGGAGCGCGAGCTAGGCGCTCCCTAATCGCCTCCCTCGCGTGTCGCTTACAAATGATCGCCGACGCACGCGCAACGTGGCGTATTTGACCGCCCAAAGTTGGATACTTTGTTCCTCGGATCGTGAGGTTGCCATGCGTCGTTATTCCAAAACTTGGGCTTTCTCTTCGAAGCAGTTCCAGCCAAGCTCGGCTGCAGGGATCTGCCGCGTCTTCATCCATTTTTTCTAAGCCGTGGGGAACGACCTCCGAGAGGTCCACCTCTTTCCCCGCTTGCCGCTCGAGATCCTCTTCCACTTCGCGGCAGAGCTTCCATTCCGGGAAATACTGTTCTGGTTGCGGAATCGGCAACGGCGGAACGCCCAAGATCTCGATCGCTTTCGCAGCGAGCAAACTGAACACGATGCGGGCTTCATGGGCATGGGAGCCTTCCGGGCGCAGCAGCCAAATTCCATAATCCTCGCTCCCCACATGCGCGATCCAGTGCGCCCGTAGCGGCTCGGGTTCACATTGAATTTCTTCAAACTGGCGGGCCAGATCTTCCCAATTCGCGTCGCTCTGGCCTGTGCCTGCGAGCTCAGCTTTCACACCCACATTCGACGATCCGGCTTCCTTCGAACGGGTCTCCTGCCGGACCGATAGTTCCACGTGTGGCAGAGAGCCAACGCCCGATGTAACATTGTCGAACCGACTCAAGCCAGCGCTAGCAGACGCTCGTGCGATAGCTGCTGTCTCGGCGATCGCCAGCAAGTCAGCATCAAGCTGCTCCCATTCCGGAGACAATCGCCGCACCCACTGTCTTACTTCCGGCCAGGAGCGAGGGCGGAGCCCCCACATCGATGGGTGATTCTCATCGTAAGCCTGGCTGTGAAACTCGCGAAAGAACCTCTCCGTCTCATTTCTGACTTGGTCAACCGCCCATATTCCCTGCTGGCCCAGTGCACAGGCTTCCCGGCCAAATGCCAGTGATACGCGACCCACGTACCGGTAAAGACCAGCTTCAGTGGCGTAGAGTTCACGCAGAGGAAGGCTTTCCATGAAAGGGCGACTCGGGTGCGCCTCCTGCACCTTCCTTAGATCCCTCTCGGCCTTCAGCTTTTCGGCTTCAATCTGGGTCCGCGCTTCTTGTGAAAAATCGCTCGGGTACTGCATCGCAAGGTTGTCGGTGCGGGGGAGCTAAATCGAAAATAGCACAGAACGTAGCACGACCGGAATGTTTCAACGGACGATAATGCGGATTATCAGGGCACGGCTTTGGCTGGCTGAGAGTTCCTTTGAAGGTCGTCCAGAAACTCCGAAGCTGGCTCAACACCGCACACAGGCAAATGGTCGCGGGCGCGGGTGCAGGCGACGTAAAGCAGGTGCCGCTCAGTGTTGTACACCTCTTCGAGGTCCGCGTCGTCGCCGACGGTTTCGATCCGCTCCTGTGACGGGATGATCTCGTCATCGCGCGCCATCACCACCACGCCGCGGAATTCGAGACCCTTTGCCAGAATAGTCGCGCGCAGCAGTTGAAGTTCGCACACAAGGCCTTCTACGAAGACCGTCGAGCTGTTCACCACGACTCGGTCCTGAGTGGCCGGCATCGCTTCGCGAACCTGGTTAATGAACTTGTCGACCATCCGCTGGACATGAACGGGCATCTCGCGCGAGAAAAGCTTTCAACTTCTGCCGCGATACCTTCTGCGCGGAAGGACGCCGCGCGGGGCAAAGGAGTGCGGGGAAAGGCGGCAGGCCTTGCCCCGCCTCAGCACACAGAGACCCGGAGCGCGGCTAGCGCTCCCAATCGGCGTGGTCGCGCGGCATCCACCGCTTTAGCGGCGGCCTCGAAAGCTTTTCCACTGCCCAATTCGCCGTAACGTCGTTTGGCGCTATTTCGAAAGCGGACCTGCCGTTTCAACGATTCTCATATACAGCTTTTCAGATACATAGTCGCAGTTCGCCATAAACAGCAAGGCGAACTTTCGCGCCGGAATCATTTCGAGCATGGTGATGAATCCATCGTCTTGCCCGTCGTGGAGCACGGACTGTTCGCCGTCAAACTGGCTCAGGAACCACCCGATGCCAGCAGGAGGGGTGTTACGGCCGGGAGGAGTGTAGGCCTTCCACATCACATCGTAAGTTGGGCTCTGAAGGATTCGGTGGCCGTCTAACTCACCTCGGTTCATATTGGCCATCGCCCAGCGCGCCATGTCTACTACAATCGAAAGCAAGTCTGAACTCGGAGTGTGCGCCCGGTTGTACGGATAGAATTCAACGACCTTTGGGATTTTGTTCCTGCCCATGCTATGTCCGGCCGCGAGCTTCGAGGGGTCCGCGTTTTTGATCAGCAGCGTACTGGATGTCATACTGAGCGGTTTCAGGATGTGTTCGTCCACGTAGTCCTCTACACTCACTCTTGAGACCTTAGCCACCAAATCGCCCAGAACTTCGTATGCCATGTTGCTGTAGGCAAACTTCGTGCCTGGATCGAAGCGCAACTTCTTGTCCGCGAGGCTACGCACATACCGTTCAAGAGCGCCGTCGTCGTACTCCGGCTTGTTCCAGAGGTAATCCTTGACATCCGGCATCCCGGACGTGTGGGTGAGCATCTGTCGCACGGTGATCGATGTATATCTTGGATCATCAAGACGGAAGTAGGGTACGTACTTCGCGACAGGAGCGTCTAGATCGACTTTCCGCTGTTCCACCAACTGCATGACGGCGGTCGCCACAAATGGCTTCGTAATCGAGGCCATGTGAAACAACGTTTCCGGCGTGACAGGATTAGGCTGCCCCAACTTCGTTACGCCGAATCCGCGCGAGTATACCAGTCGGCCGTTCTGCACAATGCCAACTGCCAGGCCAGGAATTTTCTCATCTCGGACTACTTGCTCGATTACTGGATCGAGACGGACCGCGTACGGGTCCTGTGCGTCTAACGATACGACGAAAACGGCCAGGGCAACCGATACGTACACTGGGATCGCTCTCACTGGTCTAGCCCTCGGAGTTATCATAACCTTCTCTGCTGAATGTTGGAGGACCGACCAAATCGCGTTCGCCTTGTCGCTATGCGCTCGGCTTGCAGCGCTTGGCCGCCGCTACCGCCGCATTCGAAAAATACTTCGCTGAGTACTCCCGCCCTGTGGATACCTGCTTGAAGCTGGCGCGCCGCGATCCTGAAAGCTGAAACGCAGACGAAAGTGCCGGTCGATCTCAAAGTGCAGCGCTCAGGGACGGACGCGAAAGTGGAGATCAAAGTCACGGCTGGCGGACGAGGAACGAATGTCTATGTCGCGCTCGCCGACGATCACGCTCAATCGCATGTAACGCGCGGCGAGAATTCCCACCGGACGCTCCAGCATGTCGCGGTTGTCAAAACGCTCCAACTTGCCGGACGGACGAATGATACCGGAGCGTTTGGCAAAAACCTCAACCTGCCGCTGAAGGATGGCAGCAGCGGGACATGGCGGGTGGTGGTGTTCTTGCAGAACGCCGGCTCCAAAATCTTGGGTGTCGCCCAGGCTCGCATCTAGCGAATAGTCTTCGCGGGCGTTCTTCCGCGGCTGGGCGATCCCCAGGAACAGCTTGAGGCACATTCCGCGGGTAGCTCGTTATACTTCAACTGAGACTCTCCTTCCTCACTTTCCGCAGATTTCAGGACGATGAATGACCCGCGGCTTGTTTGATAGAATCCACGGCCAGATTTGGTTTACATCATGATTAGAACCAAGCCCGGACACGACATCACGACGCACCTGAGACCGGTTGGCATGGGACAGGTCTTCCAGTCATTGCGCCGATCTCGCAAGTCGATTGCCTCGCGAAAAGATCGGCCGCACTGCCGCGGCGGATGCGGCATCAACCGCCGCCGCGTGGGGTTCTTGCTTACGACACTGTTGCTGTCGGTCGCGGCGTCTGCGCAGCAGCCGACGAACGCCGGTGACAGGTTCGGGCTTGCGCCGGGTCCGCACGCTGTGGGGTTTCGGTTGCTCGTCGAGCAGGACCGATCGAGATATGTCTCAGCCAGCGACGGCACAGGAACGTACGCCCGGCCGATCAGGGTTTACCTTTGGTACCCAGCCAAAGCGACATCGAAGTCGATGCGGTTCGGTCGTTACGCGGCCCTAGCTGACGACGACGTGTGGCCAGCGGAAATTTCGGGTCGCGCCCGCGACGTGCTGAAGTTCTCGCGCGGACCGCTCGCGCGTTCACTGGCCCCGGCAGCGTTCGAAGCGCTGCTTCAACGGCCCACGTTGGCAGCCGAAAATGCCAACCCCGCGGTCGGTCGGTTTCCGCTGATCGCACTCGGTCAGGGGCTCTACTACGAATCGCCGATCGCGCTCGCGGCGCTGTCTGAATTCCTCGCCGGGCGCGGCTTCGTCGTCGTGACCACGCCACTCGTCGGGACCAACTCCATGGTGGTAAGAAACGATGTGCAGGACCTTGAGACTCAGGTCCGAGACCTAGAGTTCGCGATTGCACGAGCGCGGCAGTTGCCGTTCGTGAGCGGTGATCGACTCGGTGTGCTGGGTTTCGACCAGGGCGGCATGGCGGGCGTTCTGCTCGCGATGCGCAACCGGGACGTCGATGCGTTCGCTAGCTTCGATTCCGGGATTATGTATCCACATCCGTCGGGCCTGCCGCAGGCTTCCCCGAGCTACGATCCAGCGGCGTTGCGCGTGCCGTGGCTGCACGACACATCGCCGTCGGCCATGGCGCGGCCGCCGGATCCAGCGGTGAAATCTCTATTCGACACGGCTGTGCATTCGAATCGCTATCTCCTCGTAACCGAAGGAATGGCCCACGTGGATTTCACGAGCTACGGCCTGATCGGCGGCCGCCGCGCGATCCCGGGTTATTGGGATGATCCCGCGCCGGAAACCGCTCGCCGCGAGGGTATCGTGGCGGACTACCTGGCTCATTTCTTCGATGGGTTTCTTCGTGCGGACACCGCGAGCGTAGCGTGGCTCGATCGCGACCCGAAGGCTGCATTCCCCGGCGCGCAGATGACCCTTGAGCACCGCACGGCGATTCCGCCTTCGATCAGCTATGACGAACTCGTGCGGGAGGTCGTGCGCGGGGATGCAGAGGCGGCCATCGGGCGATTGCGTGCCGTCGACGAGGTGGAGGCCGGGCGCGCGGCGCTCGACCAGGCTCACCTGGAGCGGCTGGGGTTTAGCTTGGTCTTCGAATGGGGACTCGCGAAGGAAACGCTACCGTTGCTCGCGTTCACGGTCGAGCGGTACCCCGCATCTGGACAAGCTCGGCGGACGTTGATCGAGGCCCATGTGCAAGTCGGAAACTACGCGGCCGCGATCGAGATCCTGAACGCTGTCTTGCGGCAGAATCCGAACAATGCGGGTGCGCGGGCGCGCCTCGATGAAATACGCAAGCTCCAGAACGAACAGCGCAAGTAGCCGGGCTCCAAAATCCTGGGGTGTCGCCCAGGCTCGCATCCAGCGATGAAACAAACATAAACGGCCCCAATTCAAGACCGAGAGCCCGCTCTAGAGGCCGAGTCCCGTCAGGAACAGGCCTATCTGTCGTTCCAGCCGAGGCCTGTCGTAGCCAAGCAGCGCCGTATGAAACAGACCCTCCAGATACGTTGTGATGACATGGGCCGCCGCGTCAGCGTCAAACTCGGCAGGCAGCTCACCCGCGTCCTTGCCGGATCTAAAGCGTTCTGAGAACGCGCCGACGAAGGACTCCATCGCTCCGTGAACGAATTTTTGCAGATCTCGTTCGGCCAGCACGTCGGATGACATGCTTCCGGCCAGCAGGCACACGCGCGGAGTCCTCGCCGCACGCGTGCGGAGGTCATTCGTCTATCTTCGCGCGCATGGCTATGGTACGACCCTCAATTTGATCGCGTCATTGGGTGCATTAACGAGATCTTGCTTGGTCCCGAGGTATCGCTCGGTCGTTTGCACTGAGGCGTGCCCGAGAAGCATCTGAATCTGCTCCAGTTCGCCGCCGGCAGCGCGGCACAATTTCGCGCAGGTGCGGCGTAGATCGTGGGGTGCCAGTTTGGGAACGCCGATCTCGGCGGCGTATTCTCGGAGCATCTGCCAGACGATCTTCTCACCTAAACGTTCGCCTAATACGCAGTCGCCGCGAATTACTGTGCGGAAGACATGACCGTCTGCAATTCCAACTGGAGTGGTCCATGCGTCGATGGCGACCTTCACCCAATTCGGCATCGGCATTGTGCGGATGCGCCCGTGCTTGCCAACCAGATCGACAATGCACCAGCGGCCATCCCGCTGTTGGATGTGGGCGAAAGTGAGCGCGGCGACTTCCGATCGCCGCAGTCCGCAGCCTAGGAGTACCGCGATAATGGCGCGGTCGCGCAGGCCGCGAAGTGTCGTTACATCCGGCGAGTTCAGCAATCGTTGCGCTTGCTGGGCGGATAACCAATTTCCCAGTCGGATGCCGACGGATTTCGCGCTCTTCACGCGGGCGATCCCGGCCGCCAGTTCCGGCGCGAGAATCCCGTTGTCGGCGGCCTCCGCCGCAAGCTTCCGAATCGCGGACATGCGGATGATGATCGACGACGACCCAAGCCTGCGCTCCTCCAGCGATACCCGCCACGCGCTCACGGTAGCTTTGGTGAAGCCTGATCGTGGGGCTTGCCGGAACCAAGCCAGGAACTCGTCTAGCGCCATGTTGTACACGCGTTTCGTAATCGGCGAGGAGACGCTATCGAGCACCATCTGCTTCAATCGGTCCCACTCCGCAGGCTTTCCCACCACAACCAAATCGTTCATTTGTCCTCCACGTTATTGGGCATTATCGGTAGCTACGTCATGTGGACATTACCTCGGGATCAGGGGGAGCAGCAAGCGAATTCCCGCGGCCAATAGGCGAGGCCGTGACAATCCGGTAGCATCGAAAAATGCGCGACGTGATGTCCGTGGGCCTGATTTCCGACACGCACGGATTAATGCGACCGGAAGCCCTCGCCGCCTTGCACGGATCGGATCTCATCATCCATGCCGGAGATGTTGGCGCGCCGGACATTATTGATCAACTCCGCGCCATCGCACCGGTCGTGGACGAGAAAGGGTAAAACGCCACCATGCCGCTGCAAAACCGCGTGACGCCTCGTGGCGAAATCCTCCCACTGGCGGCACGTGGCACATTCATGGGAAACCGCGCGGTGGGGTCCTACACAATGAGAAGCGTGAGATCGTTCGCCAATACGCAAGCAGGCGCTGGATCACGTGTCTTTTGGAATTCAAGGGACGTCGTCGCGCGGTCATGTCACCGAGGCGTTATACAGAGCTGTTCTTCCTCGACGAAGCGGTCGCGCTGGCCGCCGGCCACAGGCCCTGTGCGGAGTGTCAGTGGGAGCGGTTCAATGCTTTCAAAGCGGCGTGGCGGTCCAGGCCGATGGGGGACTTTCTATACGCGGATGATATCGACCGGGAATTGCATCGGGCGCGAATCCGCGGGCGCAGAGAGAAGGCCACATATCAGGCGGATTCCAAATCGCTGCCTGACGGCTGTTTCGTTCAAATCGGTGATACAAGCTATCTGATCTGGCGCGAGGGGCTGCTCCGCTGGTCGCCGGAAGCTTACGTGGAAAAGCATAGCCGGTCCAGTCTTCGGGATCTAACAGTCTTGACGCCCGAGCCGATCGTGCGTTGCTTGCGGCAGGGATACAGACCTGAAATACACCAATCGGCGCTCGCTCTCTGAACCCCGTCGACCCGGTTCTTGGGCGGGAGTTCTGGTTCATTCGGGTCAATCCGGGCCGTCCCTTTCTTTCCGCGGCTTGATCGGACAGACCTCGGAGCGGTCATCAGCAAACGTCTCTGCGATGAGGTGGAGGAGAGCCGAGAGGAAACCACGCTGCGAGTCACCGCCGCTCCCGATGTTCCGGAGCCGCCGGTGAAGTCCGGCTCGGAGGGTTATGGGAAGGGGCACTGGGGCGGGCTCGCTGCGGCTCGGGTCGGCTTGCCGGCGCAGAGCGTGGAGATTCGGGACGGGCGAGAGGGGTTGGACGGCTCGCCGCCGCCGGACGTCCGCGCGGAGAATCAGGACGGGCCGGAGATGCAGGGCGTGTCTCTGGAGCGGGACGATTCTGATGCGCCTGTGAACGCGGAATCGGAGCGGGACGATTTTCCGGAGCCGGCGCCCGGGTACGCGACGGCCCGACGCGAGCGGGGGAAGCCGGCCGATTAACGGGAGCGGGACGATTGACGGCTGCAGCCCGGTTGGCGGGTTCGGCGGGCCGCGCCACGGCCGACGCAGCCGGGTGGCCGTGATTGACAGTCGCAAGATTTGTACGGTTCGTACTGGCCGCCCGTTCATTACCTGTTTGCGCCGGCGTAGGGGAGAAATGACGTTCGCGCTCGACGGCCGTTTCAGCCGCCGTTGGCTTGGCGTTAATTCCACCGGGTCCATTGAAGCTCGCGCGGTTTCCTCCGCTTCTGACTCCCTCCCTGCTTACATAAGTGTTGTGGATGATCGTCGTGTTTACCCGCGTGACGGCGGTGTTATAGCTGAAGTGGCCGCCGGCCCACCGGCCCCCAACGAACCCAACGCCCGGATATCCAAATCCGTAATCCACATCGCCGTAAAACCCGACATGCGACCCCCAGTGACCCTGGCGCCATACATACACTCCGCCTGCAAACGCCCAATATCCTGGCGTCCACAAGAGCCCCGGCTCAGGAGCCAAGGTCCACGTTCCCGGTACCCAGTAATACCCCTCTGGCCCATAGGCCCAGTAGCCGGGAATCCAAAGGTAGTCGGGACCGGGACACGCAGGTTGAACGTATATCGGCAGCGGCGGCGGTGCGATCGTGATTGAGACGAATACAGCCCCAGAGGCTGCACCGGGTATAACCAGGGCGATGAAGACAGAAAGAATGATGGCCAGCTTGCGGTTTCGGAGAGAGCGCATTTGTGACTCCTGCCGGTCTGGCCGAAAACGGGCGGGTAACCGGCCTCTATAGTTAGGAGGCGCCAGTGATCAGAATCGTTGCCGCGCGCGGAATCGGCGCAGACTTGCCATCGTCTCCCATGAATCGCGGTCAAGGCCCCTTTGAATCCAGTGGCGCCGGGGCGCGGCCGCGCGGCGGCTGTCCAAATTGTTCTTGACGGCGCACGTCCGCAGCGCTAATTGTGCAGCATGTTGCTAAAATACCAGCGACCGAGCCGGTGTGAGCGGGGCGATTGCTCAGCGCATTTTTCCCACGGCTAGCGCGAGGCTTGATTCTCCTCCTTCCTGTTCTCCTGAGCGGACTGCGGCTGCCCAGACGTTCGAAGTCTGAACAGGACCTGGAACAAATCTCAAAAGGAATCCGTTAGACGCAATATGAAGACATTCACCATTGGGGCCACGGCTCTGCTGTTTTCGATGCTGGGCGCCGCTCAGAAACTGAATCTGGATTTTTCCAGGCTTGCGGCTCAAGCCAAGGAAAAGGCCGAAGTGGATCTGGACGGCGCGGCGCTCGCCGCGCTTCAGCAGAAACAGGCGATCAAAAACACGCTCTCCGGGGTCACCGGGGTCTTCGTGCGGCACTACGAATTTGCGGCAGCCGGGGCTTACTCGGATTCCGATTTAGATCCGCTGCGGCGGCAGGCGGAGGGCGACCCCGCCTGGTCGCGTATCGTCAGCGTCAAAGAATCGGCCGAGAGCACGCAGATTTTCATTCTCAAGACCGGCGTAACGCCAGGTGGGTTGTTGGTCATCTCCGCCGAACCCAAGGAGGTAACAGTGGTTGAGATCCTCGGCACGGTAGATCTGGCTCACCTCCAGGAGGTGGTCAAATCTACCATCAGTTACGATCTGAAGTCCCTCGGTGCGGAGCCAACGAAATAAACCGGACAGAAATGAAACAAGAATCGTGGCAGATTCGCTGCACCATGTCTGCCGCCTTCAACCTGGATAATTCCAGGGCATCCACGCCGCGCGGCTGCCCGCGCGTTCGCGGTCTCCTCTGTTAAGGTCGAACTCCTTCAGAGAACTGAAATCGGCCCAACCGGCTCTCCCGGGCATCGCTTGAGATCAGCAACGTTGGGATGCTGTTTCACGTGCTTCCGCCGCGCGGCGGCGATTTTCGCTCACGAAGCTCTCTCTTCATCGCCATTTCTTTGGGAGAACCGCCGGAGTCCAGCCATTCCTTAAGGCGTCCGAGGGTGACCGTATGGATGGTGCGCGTCAAAACTTCAACGTGGACTTCTCCAACCAGGTCGCACCCCTCCAACAAATCGCTCTCCTCGATCCACTTCAGCCCGGAAGCTGCGGCCTGTAAGACGCTACTGCTATGAACATCCGTTTCGTGGGTAAAACCTCGGGTGTCCCTAAAGGAGACCCGGCATTTGCGCACGACGAGAGGCGATTGGTTCGACACGGAGCCATGTTATCATCTTCTCCTTTTATTCGCCACGCGCGTGTGACCAGGAGGCCCGAGTCCAAAATAGAAATCGATGTCCCAACAAGCTTCGCTTTTCGGCGACACGTTCAACCGGCGGACGCTTGCCGATAGGGTTCGCGTTTTGGGCCGCGACAACATCTTCATTGGCACAAGCTCATGGCGGTATGAAGGGTGGCTCGGTCAGATTTACACGCCCGAGCGCTACTATTCCCGCGGACGGTTTTCGAAGAAAAAGTTCCACGAGGAATGTATCGAAGAATATGCGGAGACGTTCCCCGTAGTCGGCGGCGACTTCTCGTTCTACGCCATCCCAGAACCGGCTTTCTGGAACAAGCTCTTCGATCGATCTCCCGCCCATTTGAAGTGGAGTCTGAAAGTGCCTGAGGACTTCACCGCGAAACACTTCTCCCGCCAGCCGCGCTACGGTGATCGTCGCGGCCTACTCAATCCGGCCTATCTGGATCAAGGACTATTTGAGGCCGGATGGCTGAAGCCACTTGCGCCCTATTTTGACCGTATCTCCGTGATGATCTTTGAATTCGGCACGTTTTCCAAAGCCGATTACGCAGAGCCAGCCCAGTTTTTCGATGATTTGGATGTCCTTCTCCGCCGCCTGCCCCGATCCCTCCGCTATTGCGTCGAGATTCGCAACGACGATTATTTGCAGGCGCAGTATCTCGATGTGCTCCGCTCAAACGGTGTGGCCCATACGCTCTCGTCGTGGAGCCGGATGCCGAGCCTACGCGAGCAACTACTCATCGAAGACATATTCACGGCTCCGCATAGCGTCGCGCGAGCACTGCTCCGGCCAGGCCGCGGCTATGACCAGGCAGTGAAGCTCTTCTCTCCTTATCACGAGGTTAAGGAAGAGTATCCAGCCGCGCGCGATGCCTTGCGGGAGCTGATTTCACGCTCCCGGAGGGAGAAGAGGATGGCTTACATCCACATCAACAACCGGCTGGAGGGCAACGCAATTGGCACCATCGACGGAACCCTGGAGCGCGGCGAACTATAGACGCTGTAGAGAAATGGGACGAGTCAAGGCCATGCCGAAGGCAAGGACATAGCATTCGCGTTGTAATTGCCTCGGGCGCGAATGGAGTCGCGGGCCATTGGCTCACCGCTTCCAACAGCCGGTCTATTTGGAAAGGGACCGTGGCCGGCTGATTGTCTGGGCGTAACCCAAATTCGATCCATTCAGGGCAGGATGAGCGGTCACGGTGATCCGGTCCCCGCGCCGGAGGGTGTCGATTCTTATACCCTCTAAGAGCAATTGATTGGGGCTAGACATTTCCAGTTCCCAGTGCATGACATCGCTGTGGCCCGATCCATCGGTGTCCAGGTAGAGGCGGACATGAGGATTTGACCAATCGACCCTCGTGACGGTCCCTTTAAGCGTGATAGATTGCATCAAGTCGAACTGCGCGCTCAGCGAATGATGCCCCAGAGCGGTTCCCGCCCCGATTGCAATTCCCGCCACGAAAAGCAGTGCGCGCATCGTAAGTCTCATACGTTGCCTACTTGTCCAGCACTATATCCAAGCCGGTGCCGGGCGTCCAGGTTGAACCGCGCCCGGCTGACTTCATCCACAAGGGACCGAATGGCCGCTGGCCAGCAAGGGCCATGGTTCGCCAGCTCACGACTAACTTCAACCCCGCGGCCGAGCGGCTCGAAAATTTGGCGTTAATTAGCCCTGTCTGCCTCGGGCGGCCCCGCCTCTCAGTGGCCAGAGAGGGCTTACTTGCGAGACAAGGGCAAATCGATCGAAGAGTTGCCTTTCGAGTAAATCAGCTCCAGGAGATTATTCGAGGGCTTGCGCGTGGGTTTGGGAAAGTAAAGATATCCAGCGGCCGGCGAGCCAGTTTTGCCCAGTGGCAGCGCTTTCGCCTGAAGCCTGTCTTGGACAATGCGTGGATCGGGACCGCGCGGGGCGGGAGGCGGCGGATTGGACTGCGGGTTGCCCACGGCTACTCCCGTCGCTTCATAAGTTCCCACACCGGTTGTGCGGCGTCCCGTCGCCGGATCTTTTTGCGTGGCTACGATTACGCCCACCTCACTCGTAACTTCCACCGGACCTTTTATGCCGGGCCTTTCGCGCAAAGGAAGAGAGGCATCCTCGGGGGTGTCGGGATGGGTTTCCTGCTGCCCTGCAAAGCGCAGAGCGAAGTCGAGCGGCTGCACATCGATCGTGGCGCCGCCTTGAGGATAGACGGCGACTTCCATCACCACATAGTTCCGGTCGATTTCGGAAGAGAACGTTTTCACGACTCGATCAGGCTTTAGGCGCTCGGCGGCGATCTCTGCGTCCGGGGCGCTTCGGTGAACGGCGTAATCAGAGGCCGATCCGCGCGGAGGGAAACCCGTGTCCGCAGCCCGGAGGCAAAGCGCCGCAGCAACCATCAGAACTGCACGCCGATTCGCTGTCATCAGGCTCTCCCTCGATTTTAGCGATGGTAGCGCTGATTCAGACGCCGAGCCGCTCCTTTCGGTTTCGTCGGTGCCTGCCCCC
The DNA here is from genome assembly GCA_036557165.1 of Bryobacteraceae bacterium. Classification (GTDB taxonomy): domain Bacteria; phylum Acidobacteriota; class Terriglobia; order Bryobacterales; family Bryobacteraceae; genus Palsa-187. The sequence continues at coordinate 10,843 of DATBIA010000011.1, read as the reverse complement.
CAAATCGCCGGGGCCAAAGACACGATTGTGGAGAATTGCCTTGCTTTCGTTCCGAACAAGAGCGATGTCTGTGATGGCCGCTAAATACAAGCTGCTAAAGGAGAACATCACATGGCAACATTTACCATCGACTCGGAAAACAACATCGTGGCGTACGCCGGGACTCCGGCCCACGCCGACAACCAGCAAGCTTTTGCGACCGAAAAGGAACTGGCGAAGCTCGCTATGGAATGGCCTGCGGGTCGATTCATCGAGATCTGGAACAGCTTCGCGGGCGTCGCGCCTTTCGACGATTTGAAGCCGGTAAAGAAGTTCACCAATCGCCAAGTCGCCGTCCGGCGCATTTGGCAGGCGGTCGCGCGTCTGTCCCCCGCCGTCGCGGCCCAGACGGAACCTATCGCGCCCGCTGAGGGGAAGGCGAAGAAGGTCTCGACCACGTCCGAGAGACGCGCCGCGCCGCGAAAGGGCGCGGATGAATCGCGGACCAACAAGAAGGCAGAAGTGATCGCGCTAATGAAGCGGCCCAAGGGCGTGACGCTGGCCGAGATTATGGAAGCCACTGGCTGGCAGAAGCACACCGTTCGCGGCTTCGTTAGCATCCTCGGGAGCAAGGGCGGCGAGAAGATCGAATCCTCGAAGAAGGCTGCCGGGGAGCGCACTTACCGCATCGCGTAAGTCTCGTCAGGTCACTCAAGCCGCCCGGTTTTCGGGCGGCTTTTTCTTCGGCCTCGGACTACATTATTTTGTTGGTATTTTCCTGGCGCCGGAGACATGAATTGGCCCAACGGGAAATGAGAACGCGATGAATAATCTCCACGCAGCGACTGGAATTTAGGGTTGCCGCAGGCGATACACACTCAGCGTGACCTCGTATTCCGTATCGGAGCGCACGAAACCCACGCCCAAACTGATCGTCGATTCGTCATTTGTCCGCCCGTTGAAGAAAGCCCATTGAGCAAGGTTCATCTGCGAGTTTCTCCATCCCGGCAAGGCCGCCTGCACCGCGTTTACAACTTCCAGAAATGTCTCATCTGCCTCAGCTTCGTCTCTCTCTCGGGCCAGCACGCACTCGATGTGGGCATCCTGGGAAGGCCCGCGTCCCCGGCAACTCACGGCATTGGGAAATCGGATTGACGGTGCCCACCCGCCAATCTGATCCTTCGCTCCTAAAGCCACGAATCCGGACGGCGCTGCATCGATATAGCGCAATAATGTAGAGCTAAAAGCGTTTGCCGGGGTATCCGCCCCAACCTGCCCACTCGCGCTAGCGCCTTTCGCCACTGCCGCAGCCTTCTCGGCCCCCTTGCCGCCAGCTTTGTCCAAGTCCTCCAGAGGACCAGCAGCGGGGCCCGTGTTTGCGAGAGTGCCTTTCGCCGCCAGTCCCACCGTTGGCGCGTTCTCAACAACTTTGCCTGCCTCCGGCCGGGACGCGCCCGGAGTGCGGCGAAAGACCGGGCGCGCTGCCATCAGCCCAATGGCGAGAACCGCCGCAGCCGCCCCACCCACCGCCCATGACTTCCACCTGGGCCGGCGTCCGCCAAACACCTTCTCCAGGCTCTCCGTCAACCCATCCATGCTCTCCTGGAACACGTCATCGTAGAACGGAAGCGCCTGACGGCTCGCTAGAGCGGCGAGCGCCTCTGGCAGCTCTTTCGCCTCGGGCATGCGCGCGCCGCCCACCAACGCCGGAATCACCCGCACATCTCGCTTCAGCGCCGTTTCTATCTCCAGCCGCACCCAATCCCGCGGGCCTCCCGTGCTCCCCTGACCCCCCTGTCCTCTTTCAGCAAGCCGCGCGAGCCACTGCTTCCCGATGACTGCGATCAACACGTCGCAAGAAGCGACCGTCCGCTCAATGGCTTCCGCAAACTTATCGCCGGGCAGAAGCGTGTCGAGGTCCATGAAGACCCGGTGTTTTCCGCCAAAATGGGCTTTCAGGCCCTCCGCCAACAGCCGCGCGTAAGGCGCGCTGTCCTCCCGCCGGTAGCTGATGAAAATGCTCGCCATGCTGTGAGCCGCCCTTGGTTTTACTCAGAGAATAATGTATCTCAGAGGCTGAAGCGGTCCAAGGGCGTGACGTTGGCCGAGATTATGGAAGCCACTGGCAGAAGCACACCGTGCAGGGCTTCGTGAGCCTCCTGGGAAGCAAGGGCAGCCAGCCCGTCGATTCATCGAAGAACACGGACGGGGAGCAGACGTACGGAATCGCGAAGTAGCCCCGCCACTCAGCCCGCCTTCAGAATCGCCACCGGTTTCAACGCTGGCGGCGATACGCTTCTGACGCACGCTTTGGTAGCAGATGCCCCGATATCCTGAATGGGAGCCTTGAACGTCCATCTGATCGACGGTACCTACGAGTTATTCCGGCACTACTACGCTGTACCATCCGCGCGCGATCAAGACGGCCGCGAAATTGGGGCAGTCCGGGGAGTTCTCAAGTCGCTGTTGGGGATGATCAAGGAGGGCGCGACGCATATCGCCGTCGCGACCGATCACGTCATCGAGTCTTTCCGCAACGACCTCTGGCCGGGGTATAAAACTGGCGAGGCATCGAACCCAGTTTGCTCGCACAATTCCCGCTGCTTGAGGAGACCCTCTCCGCTGCGGGCGTCGTGGTCTGGCCGATGGTGGAATTTGAGGCTGATGACGCGCTTGCTGCTGCAGCCACGGCACTGTCTCAGGACCGACGCGTCGAACGCGTGATTATCTGCACGCCGGATAAGGACTTGGCCCAATGCGTTCGAGGCGAGCGTATCGTCCAGTTAAATCGTCGGACGCGCGCAACCCTGGATCACGCTGGGGTGATTCGGAAATTCGGGGTATCGCCGGAATCGATCCCGGATTACCTGGCTCTCGTTGGGGATGCGGCAGATGGATATCCGGGTTTGCCGGGGTGGGGAGCGAAATCCACTGCCGCAATCCTCGCGAAGTTTGGCCGCATCGAAAACATCCCCGCGGACTCGAGCGAGTGGACGGTCAACGAAATTAGTGCCGGCAGCTTGGCGGCAACACTTGCCGGGAATCGCGATCTCGCGTTGCTATTTAAGAGCCTCGCCACGTTGCGAACTGATATCGCCCTCTTCGAAGATGTGGAGCAACTGCGATGGAAGGGCCCCTCGCCCGCGTTTGAAGCGATTGGAAGACGGCTGGACGCAGCGGTTACCGGTCCAAAGCGGAACGGTCGATCAGTCGGGCTCTCGGCGGCAAAACCGCGGATGGCTTCCCAGCAAATTTGAACGACTTGGAACGACCAGTCCCTCTGTTGGCGTCAAGCCGCGATGCAGCACCGGCTCGCATCGGTATAGTAATGGATGCCCGCGTGACGGTGCTGGCCGGAACTAGCTGCTGAGGCGAGGACACGAAGCCAAACAAATTGGAGGTGCGTGTGAAATATCTGAGGTTTCTCAGTATCTGTAGCATTGCCGCTTCTGCCGTGATTCACGTCATGGTCTGCGCGCTCCAGGCGCAAACGCCCGCCAGCAAGTCTGTGCCTCTCATCGTAGGCACGTGGAAGTTGAATCCCGATAAGTCCAACTTGCGCGTTCCCGCCAATCGCGTGGAGATCCGACAGTATAGGCTGCGCCCGGATGGATTCCTTGTGGGCTTGCTGATCACCACCGATCCTCAAGGCAGGTATCATTATTTGCAATTCACGGCCAAGAGCGATGGTACAGATTATCCCGAGTACACGGAGGTTCTGTTAGCCGACATGGTGGCCGCCGGCAAGCAGACGCCGCGTACTTACGCCGAGACGGTGATCGACGAGTACACCACCGACTGGATGGACAAGGTGGATGGCAAAGTCTCTTCGCATGGGAAGAAAATCGTCTCAAAGGATGGGAAGACGTTGACTGTTACGGTGGACGGTTCTCCGCAGGTATATATCTATGATCGACAGTGAGCTGCTGAGCTAGGCCAAGGATCCTCCGGGTATGTCGGAGCAGCTTCTTTTATCGGCTTGCGAACAGGCGGAGCGTTCTGAACCAGGTGTCAGCGCTGCGGCACTGATGCACATCGCGCGAGTGATGGCGCCCTCCGATCAGGCCACCGCCGAGCAGCTCTTGGCACAAGGAATCGGGCTGGCTGAGAAGATCGAAACCGATGAACCTTCACTGCTGCTTGGCAACGCCATCTGTCTCGCTGCGGCCGTGTCGGCGAAGCATGCGCTGCCGCTCTACGCGAAATACCGGCAACCGCACCCGTTCGATGGATCGGTCGTCGCTCTGGTCAATGTGATGGCGCAGCATGGTCATATCCGCGATGCCATTACGTACCTCCGCGATCCTTTGCCGGGGGACCGTTTTCCCCTCCATTTTGTCGGGAACCTCGAACGGGAATGCCACGATGACGAGACCCGGCGGGAACTACTGGAACTGGCTATCCGGGAGTGGAGAAGCCCCGCTCCCCGCGAACGTCTTGGAAAAGACTTTGCCCCTATGGCGTTTGCGGGATTATTCAGCCGCTTTTGGAATCTCTTGCCCGATGAAGTGGCCGCATCCGTTTTAAGAGAACTGGCCGACTGGGCTCTTAAGATGAACGCTGAGCCAGGCGAGTACATGCTCACGGAAAACCGGGACGACCCAAAGTTGAACTCGGATCAGGAGAATGAGCTCTTCGTATTGATGCCCGCGTTACAGCGTTTCGAACCGGATCTGGCTCGATCAATCCTGGAAGCTTTTCCCAGGGTTGCTAAGGCGATGAAGCGGTTTCCGCTGGGAATGCGGTCGGTGCAGGAGGAGCCAAGTCGCTGGAAATACGATCCCGCCCGCGACGATATTGTCGTGATCGGCGACTCGGAGGTGATGCCCATCGCCGAAGCCCTGGCGACGGATTTCGAAGCCGCGTTTCGTCACGCTCTTGAGACCTTCGCGAATGATACGGATGCGGAATCTCCGAACGGCGCTCACAAGGAGAACTGGCCATCGACGGGAGAATTCCGGCATATTCTACTCAAGGCGGGCACGCACCAAGGACCGGCGGCGGCAAAACATCTCGATCGCATACCGGACCGGGACCTCCGCCTCTTTGCGCAGATTGAGCTCTGCGCAGGCATTGCTGGCCTGCCGGAACTCGGGGGGCTGACCATCCAGTACAGCCGAAAACCGCGGATTCTCTCTCCCGCCGAACTTGAGCAGATATTCGGCTCGGTCTTGGCCGGCATTCGCTGCCCACAATGCAAGTGGACACCGCGTGCAAGGAACCTCTGGACCTGCAAGTGCGGTCATAACTGGAATACATTCGACACTCGCGGGCTCTGCCCGAACTGCGGCTATCAATGGGAGATGACCGCATGCTTCCAGTGTGGAGCGATGTCTCCGCACTTCGAATGGTATGCGGATGACTGAGTTGGCAAGAGCGCTCTTCTCGTTCAGACACGGGCCACCAATGATCATTCTGTGGGGCTTCGTGCTGTTGTGTACTGTTAAGGGTCATTATCGCCAACTGAACGGCGTGTGCCGGGTCAGTAAAATGCACCTCATTCGCGTAAAGTGGGTCCGATGGCAAACATCGAACTCGTAGCGCTGCTCGTGCGGGATTACAACCCCGCGATTCGGTTCTTCATAGACGTGCTCCAGTTCGAGTTAGTGGAAGACACACAATCACTTACCAATGACGGGCGGCCAAAACGGTGGGTTGTCGTTAGGCCGGCTGGAGCTGAGACAGGCATTCTGCTTGCCCGCGCCGATGGCGAACGCCAAGCAAGGGCCACGGGGCAGCAGTTTGCCGGCCGCGTTGGGCTGTTCCTCCGAGTTGATGATTTCGATGCGACCTACCAGCGAATGGTCGCCGCCGATGTGATCTTCGTATCACCCCCGCGCGTGGAGCCGTACGGAAAGGTTGCGGTATTCCTAGACCTCGAAGGGAACCGTTGGGACTTGCTCGGTCCGCGCCTTAAAAACGCAGATAGCGGTTAAGGCCGCCGGGACAGGACATTCGTGGCCTCCGCAAAAAACTATCGATCGGTTTTGGCCGGTTGGGGGACGGCGACCCACAACGAGCCGGAAGCCCCGTTGGATGGGTCCTGCACGACGATGCGGATCGAAGTCGCGCCCTTGGTGATTCCCGTCGTGTCAATATGCACAACGTAGCCGGATGTTCGTGCGGTTTGGAGTTCTTCCTCGCTCAAATCGATTTGGGCAACGCGAATGACTGGACGGGCGGAGGACAAATACCGGTCGTCAGCTACGCTCATCCGGAGAGAACCTATCCATCGGTCTCCCCGGTGCTCCAATTGAATATCGGAAAGGGTCACCGTTACATCGATGCGATCGGGCGAGACCTCGGCGGTGAGGGCGATGCCGGTGGCCTCCAGAGGACTGTTGAAAAGATCGGCGATAGTCGGGATGGCGTCTTGAGGCTCGCGGCGCGCGGCAAGGTATTCGTTACGGTAATGCATTTCCAGGCGGCCTCTTCCCACAATGGAATTCGAGAGCACCACCGCGATCTGATGCAGTCTGCCGTCGAGCTCGGCTTCAGAAGGATAAAAGCCGAGCGTGTAGACGCTGGCGGAGTCTTCTTCTGCCCTGGCGACCGCATCGCGCAGATCCCCCGCATCCGTGAAGCCCGCCCCGCCCGTAGAGACCCCTAGATCGCGCGCGGCTTGCTGAATGCGGAGTTCCGGCGTTGGCAGCGCAAAGCGACTGCCGGTAGGCATGCTGAAAATTCCTGAGCTTTTCATGCCGCGCACCATCACCGGATACAGCGCGATGTTCGCGCCGCGCAGCAGCGATAGAATCTTGCGCGAATTTTCAGGCAGCAACGCAACCTGCGGCGTTTCCTTCAGCCAAATAAGATTCTTGCGGCCCTGCACGCCGGACATGTGGCGGACGATGTTGCGGACGGCGCCCACAGTAATTTCATCTACAAGTCCGCCGTAGACCCGGCTTTGCGTGGCGGCCATTGGTCCGGGGATGCTCTCGTCAGCGCGGCTGAGCGAATCGTCGCCGGGATAGAGTTGCACGAGGTCGAAGCCCGAATCGAGTTTGGTTATTGTTTGAACCAGTTTTTCGGGGTCTTCAGTGAAGTCCTGGAGAACGTGCAGATTTCTTCCCAGGGCATAAATGGCCACGCGATCTCTTTCGCTAAGCCCGCGCAGGAATTTCGCGACCTGCTTGCGCTCATAGCCTTTGTGGTCGAAAGAGGTGTTGAGCTGATCGAACAGGACCACGGTGGCCGACCTCACCGGCTCACCACGGGAATCGAAACGGTTGGAAATGGTGCTGGGAGGAAGCCCGGCGGCGCCGAACGTTGGCGTTTGACTTAAGACTTCAGCGGGCGCGTGGAAGACCTGGATCGGCTCCAGCTTGCCGTGGCAGGCGGTGTGGACGCCGAAGGGATCGCGCGGCGCGACGGCTTCCTTGTTGCAGACGTATAGCTTGAAATCGTCTTTGGTAAGGTCCAGGACGGAGCCCTTCTTATCGCGCACGACAACATCGACTTGGACCAGGCGCGTGCCGGTGCGAAAGACGGGGCCGTCTTGGGCGAAGCTGGCGGCCGAGAGGAGCAACACCGCCAGGCAGCCGATGCCAGCTTGGAGTGCGGCCTTTAGCCCGCACCGCGGAGCCGGGCGCTTGAGATGCATTCCGTTGTTCGCCGTAGCAAAACGGTCCCAAGCCGCATTGCAATAACTAATCCGCGAATCGGGGTCGAGACAGTAGATCACCGATGAATCCGATTCAAGACTGGCAAGTTCACGAGCTGTCAAAGCGCCTTTCCGCTCGAATTCTACTATAGGAGATTCTCGAAGGTCGCTAAACGATCAAGGGAAGCCTGATGGCGAGATACGCCGTGCAATCAAAAATATCGTTTAAGATTGGGGTGCTAGGGATTCACCGGGTGAAACTCTACAACGTGTGGGAGTAGCGATGGCCACCGCAGCCGCACGTCCGCGCGAGAAACCTCGTACCGACGATTTGTTTTTCTCGGGCATGGCCTTAGTGGCGCTGATTGCCGTTTGGGTAGGCTTTTCGCGCACATACTATCTCGCCGGATTGTTTCGGGCTCCACTTCCGAACCTACTCATACACGTTCATGGCGCGGTCTTCACGCTCTGGATCGTCCTTTTCGCCTCTCAAATAGGGCTTGTTACAGTGAGGAGGCTCGTTCTGCATCGGCGCTTCGGTCTGCTTGGCTTCGGCGTTGCCGCACTGATGGTCATTCTGGGAGTCCTGGCCGCGAGCGACCGCCTGGCGCGGCACTCCGGGGAACCTGGCAAGGAAACGCCGGAGGATGTGCGCGCCTTCTACGCCATCCCGATGGGCGACATGCTGATGTTCGCGGCTTTTGTCTCGCTCGGCTATCGTCATCGCAGCGATCCATCCGCTCACAAACGGCTCATGTTGTTCGCAACCTTTGCTCTTTTGGACGCCGGCTTCGACCGCTGGCCCGTCTTTGATCCCTACCCGTTGCCATTAGTGAACCTGATCTGTTTTGGGCCGCTGGTTGCCGCTACGATGGCCTGGGACTGGTGGTCTTCTGGGAGAGTGCGGAAGGTTACGATCTGCGCAACGGTGTTTTTGCTAACAGTGCAGGAGGGTCGACATCTTATCGGTTACACGGCGGGCTGGCAGCGGCTGACGGCCTGGGTTGAGATGAAAATGCCTGTGTTTCACTAACGGCTTCTTTCGGATTACCCGGCGCGGTTCACGGGTAGTCGTGGCATTTCCAGCCTGTGAAGGGGCCTGATGTCGCGCATTATCGGAGACTCCGGAAGAACACAATAGCTCGGTGATTTTGAAACCGTCGGAAGCAGGCATCGTGGTGACGGCGGCCGCGCATTTCTCGCTACATATGCCTGCGGTGTCAAGCTCCATCATGAGCGTGACTACTGGTCCTTGGCGTTCACATTGCTGAAAAGCTTTCGGTAACATCCGATGCAAGGCCGGTTGCGGCGGCACAGCGGATCATGGTACGGACAGTAATGGCGTGCGTGGCGGATTAGGGCGACGAGGATCAAGCTGGCAATGGGCACCAGTAGGAAGAACGCATCTGGTTGTGAAAACAAAAACACGGAGTAGCGCGCTCTCCCAACATATCTCAGCCTGCGGAGAAACGCAGCGCTCGCTCGGCGCATTACGAGCCAACCCTTGTGATGGCGCTGATGCTGGCCTGGTGCAGCGATGACCTGCAAGCATTGCCGAGCGCCAATGAGGGAACTGAAGGGCCACATCTACCATGGCAAACGCAAATGGAAATGCCCGAAATGCGGTCGCGTTCGGATGAAAGCCCAGCGTAAGCAGGCATAAGGGCCGCCCTCGTCTGGGGTGCTTGCTAGGCGCGGCGGAACCCGTTTCGGCCCAGCTGATGTCTGCCATTATCGGCGTCTATTCGAAGGCACTGGAGTTCGCCGCTTCCGACTCCCCTTTTTCGATTTCGCAGCGCTCTTTATAGGCCCGATAGCGCGGTCCCGGCCCGCCATTCCCGTCGCAGTCCACGAAGACCACCCGATAGAGTTTTTCTACGGGCCGGTCATCGTGGTGCGCTGCGGAAAGGTGGGATAGGGGGACCAGTTCGCCCTCCGGGGAGAGATTGCAGTACTCCACTCTTGCAACCAGCCGATGTTTCGATCCGATGATCCCTTCCAACTGCTCCAGTCGTTTCCGCGTCTTATTTATCACGATTCACGCTCCGCTTGGAACGGCGGTTTGCAATTACATTCGCTACCGCTGGGCGCTGCTTTTGTCAGCCGACTCAAGCAGCCGTCGGCGGCGACGCCGTTCCCGCACTCCAGCAGTCTGAGTCTCCGGGCCAGGTTTTGGTTCAGTTGCATCGAAGCCAACCCGCACCGCCATCACGAGATAAGAAAGCTCGTCCCGAGTCCATCCGCCAAGCCAGCACACCTGCCATTCGCCGAAGAGCGAGCCGAGTGTTACGGGCGTTCGTAGGCGTAGGAACTTGGTTTCCAGCTTCATCGTGCCGACCCCTGTCCGGGTCAGCACATTCATGGATCAGTGGCGAGCTAAACGTCAAGGCCACTTCCGGCAATTCTTTCCAAATCCGCGTCGCTCAGCGGCAGCGAACATTTCCGGCCTGCCGCGGCTTCGACTTCCGCGACGAATCGTTCGAGTTGACCATCAGTCCACTCCAGAATGGGCTTCCGCTGAAGCTTCTCTAGCCAGTCGCGTCCTGGCCAGCGCCGCTCAAGATTGGTAATCCTGCGTCTCACATTCATGTGTCTAGCCCCATCCGCCGGCCTGTTGCGATTTAGTTGCGCTTCTGCTCCTCCGCCGCTCGCTCCAGCTCCGAAACGCGAGCCTCAATATCCTCAATCTCAATGGCCTTCGCCGTGTGGTTCAGGATGCTCTCGGCGGCCCGTACACGAGTCGAGGCGGGCGCGCTGGGATCAACCATGATCTTTCCTAGAGTGGAGGCGGCCGCACTGGACATCTGATGTAGCCGGGCAATGGATTGGGCATAGGCCGCACGTTTGGCTTGCCTATATTCGGCGTCGAACTCCGGGGTTTTCATCCAACGCAGGAGCGTTTTGGGAGCCACTTCGATGGCCCGCGCGGCCTCCTCCACATTTCGTTGGGTGAGAAGCGCGGCGATGGCTTCTTCCTTCTTGCGTCCGAATTTCGAGCCGTGGCCGGTCATCTGGGTTTACCTGGGGTCACCTAGCTTCGGCAGACGTTCCTGCGAGACTTCCTCGAAGGTCCGGCCTTCGCTATCAAGAGTGGCTTTCTTGCCGCTGAGCGATTGCCAGCGCTGGACCACCACGTCGACGTATTTGGGGTCAAGCTCGATGCCGAAGCAGACGCGCTCGGTCAATTCTGCGGCGGCGAGGGTGGTGCCGCTGCCCAGGAATGGTTCATACACCAATTCTCCGCGCCGGAGATGATTCAGG
>DATBIA010000010.1:0-82528 GCA_036557165.1 Bryobacteraceae bacterium | reverse complement strand
GAACTGCGCACCACGCGATGCCCCCGCGCGGCGAAATAGTCGAGAAACTTCTGGCGTATGGCGGACCCGGTCATTTAGTATTTCTATTCTGTCATGGCGCGGACGCCGCCCGTGAAAATTTTGGTCAGTCTGCCCCCGCCTTGTTCGACAATCAGAAAGCCCGAATCGTCCAAGCCGCGCGTGGTGCCCTCGCGTCCATCCTGTTCGACGCGGACCCTTCTCCCACGAGCGTAAGTGGACGATGCCTCGAACATGCGAAGAATTGCCGCGGCGCCGTCATCGATCAGCACATGGCAGCAGCGGTCGATTGCATCGGCGAGCGCGATGAGCAAATCTTCGCGGCTCACGCGAGCGCCCGCAAGCAGCAACGAAGTCGCGGGCGTGGCAAGCCCGGGCGGAAATGCGGTTTGCGAGACGTTGATGCCGATGCCTGCGATCGTCGCTTCTCCTTCGATTTGCGCCAATATGCCCGCGCACTTGCGGCCGTCGATCAGCACATCGTTGGGCCAGCGGAGGTCGGGCGACAGCGACGTCGTCTGCGCGATGGCTTCCTGCGTAGCAAGGCCAAGCGCCAGCATCGCCACAGGCAGCGCGCGAGCTTCCACCGGCAGTCGCAGAACGATCGAAACGTACAGCCCCGACCCTTTTTCCGAGTGCCAGGAACGCCCTTGCCGGCCGATGCCTGCCGTCTGTTCGTCGGCCCCGACGATGGTCCCGTGCGCGCAGCCTTCTCGGGCCAGTTTCGCGGCCACAGTCATGGTGGAATCGATGGATTCGAACCACTCGACGCGGCGGCCGGGAAGAAGCGCGTTCATCCGGCGAGGGCCGCGCGGTTTTCCGCGAGCTTCGTTTCGTACTCGGCTCGTTTGGCGCGCATCCCGGCGGTCACCTTGTCCGGCGCCTTCGCCAGAAATTCTGGATTGCTCAACTGACGATCCAGGGCGACGACCTGCAGCTCCAGTTGTTTGTTTTCCCTTTCCAGCCGCGCACGGTCGACTGGGATATCCAATCGCAGGCGCCGGTTCATGGCGGGATCGTAAATCAAAGCGATGTTGGCGAGCCGCTCGATCATGACCTTGCGCTCGCCGTCGATTTCGAAGTTGTACTCGGCGTCCAGCTTGCGTTTCTGGTCGATCTTATTGTCGGCGCGCAGCGTACGCGCCTCGGTCACGATATCCTGCACGAAACTCAAGCGCGCTTCCGCTTCGCGGTCCTCCCCCGCGGCATCGAATTGCGGATATTGCGAGAGCGCGATGGATTTGCCGGACATCTCCAGCCTGTGCCATAGCTCTTCCGTTATAAAAGGCATCAACGGATGCAGCAGGCGCAGCGCCTTCTCATAGACGATATAGGCATAACTCCAGTCGGACTCGAATTTCTTGAGTTCCAGATACCAGTCGCAAAAGTCGCCCCACCAGAAGTGATAGAGCGATTCGGCGGCCTCGTGATAGCGGTGCTGCTCGAAAGCTTTGTTGGCCGTGGCGGCGCAGTCGTTGAGGCGGCTTCCGATCCAGCGATCCGCCAGTGAGACGGATTGCGCCGGGCCTTCACGAGGCTTGCTAAAGAGCAGCCGCGACGCGTTCCAAATCTTGTTGGCGAACGCCTTCTCCGCGTCGATGCGACTCTCGCTCAGCGCAATATCGTTGCCCGGCGCGGCGCTCACCAGCAGCGCAAAGCGCACCGCGTCAGTGCCGTATTTATCGTTGATCACCAGCGGGTCGATGGTGTTGCCCTTGGTCTTCGACATCTTCTGTCGCTCCGCGTCGCGCACCAGGCCATGGATATGGACCTCGCGGAAGGGGACATCGCCCATCATCTCCAGGCCGAACATGATCATGCGCGCGCACCAGAAGAAGATAATGTCAAAGCCGGTCACCAACAGCGAAGTGGGATAAAACGAGCGCAGGTCCGGCGTATCGTCCGGCCAGCCGAGCGTCGAAAACGGCCACAGGCCGCTCGAAAACCAAGTATCGAGAACGTCTCTTTCCTGCTCGATCTTCGCCGATCCGCAATGGGCGCAGCGGTCGGGATCTTCCCGCGCGACGGTAATCTTTTTGCAATCGCCGCAGTACCAGACCGGGATGCGATGACCCCACCAAAGCTGCCGCGAGATGCACCAGTCGCGAATGTTGTACATCCATTCGTAATACGTTTTGGCCCAGTGGGCGGGCACGAATTGGATGCGCCCTTCTTCCACCGCCTTGATGGCGGGCGCGGCCAGAGGCTTCATGCTCATCCACCACTGTTTGGACACGAGCGGCTCCACGATGGTCTTACAGCGATGGCACTTGCCAACGCTCAGAGAATAGGGCTCGATCTTTTCCATCAAGCCGCGTCTTTCCAGCTCCTCCACCACGCGCTTGCGCGCTTCGAATCGATCGAGCCCCGCGAACTCGCCCGCCGCGGCCGTCATCTTCGCGTGTTCGTCGATTACTTGAATGCTGGGCAGATTGTGGCGGCGGCCCGCTTCGAAATCGTTGGGATCGTGCGCCGGAGTAATCTTCACCGCGCCCGAGCCGAAGCCCAATTCCGCCATCTCGTCGAGCACGATGGGGATCGGCCGCTCCATCAGCGGCAGACGGGCGAACTTGCCCTGCAACTCCGCGGCGCGCGGATCTTTGGGATTAATCGCGACGGCCGTATCGCCGAGCATCGTCTCCGGGCGCGTGGTGGCCACCACCAGCTTCACACTCCATCCCTCCACCGGATAACGAATGTGCCAGAGATGCCCGGGCATATCTTCGTGCTCGACCTCGAGATCGGAGAGCACCGTCTGGCAGCGAGGGCACCAATTCACGATGTAATCGGCTTGATAGATGAGGCCCTTCTCGTAGAGCCGCACGAAAGCTTCACGGACCGCGCGGGAAAGCCCCGCGTCCAGAGTGAAGCGCTGGCGCGACCAGTCACAGCTCAACCCGGCGCGCTTCATCTGCTCGACGATGCGGCCGCCGAATTCCTCTTTCCACTTCCAGACGCGCTCGATAAATTTGTCGCGGCCCAGTTCGCGCTTGTTCACGCCTTCCTTCTCGAGCTGCCGAGTCACCATCAGTTCGGTCGCGATTCCGGCGTGATCGGTCCCGGGGACCCACAGCGTCCGCAATCCGGTCATCCGCCTCCAGCGGATCTGCGCGTCGATGATAGCGTGCTCGAACATGTGCCCCATGTGCAGCGAGCCGGTGACATTGGGCGGCGGGATCACGAGCGAGAAATAAGGCTCGCCGGGCGCGGCATCGACGTGAAAGAGCCGCTCATCGACCCACCGGTTAGCCCAGTGCGGCTCGAACCGCTGCGGTTCGTAAACTTTATCGATTTGCATGGGGAACTACGATTTTATCAAGCGCATCCATAGAGGCGTCCCTCGATCGGCGATTGTCCGCCCAAAGCGCTATTCGTTCAACAGCCGCTCCAGCAAATCCTCCACCTTGAGATACGGCGCCCATCTGTGGAGATACTCGCGGTCCAGCCTGTCCCCACTGACGCGAACAACGCCGCGGAGATCGTTCCATTGGCGTTCGGATGTCTCGCCCCCGGCGCGATACCACTCCAGTTTGCGGAGGATCGTGTCTTCTGCGCTGGCGATAGCGCATTCAATTGGTTCCGGGCCTAGCGATCCGATCTCAGCGAAGCGGCGGCGGCCAAACTCTGTCCGGCTGTATTCGTCTTTACGGAGAGGGAACAGATCGAACTTGTAGGCGCTTTTGAAGTGGATCGCGTTGAAGGATCGCCCGCGATCCAGCGCCTCGCGAATCTGGCCGGCGTCCACATAGAAATCCGCTCCGATCTCAGTGACGAATTCATCTACTCGATCTCGGGGTAAATCGATCACCATATCGACGTCTGCCGTCATCCTGGGAATGCCGTGTGCGGAGCTGGCGGTCGAGCCACCGACCACATACGCAATTTCCATTTTGTCCAGAGCCCCCAACAACCGGGCAAGAGCCTCAGCCGGGGTTGCCATTGGATTCCGGATCCCAACCGTACACGCGGATCATCAGATCTCTAGGTAACCGGCGCGCCGCTGCGCGCAGGAAGACCTCGCGCTCGTCCGCCGATGGATGCGCCAGGCGGACGCCGGCCTCACTGAGTTTCAGGGCAAGGTTGCTCAAGTCCAGCGACCTCGCCAGTTTTTCTCCAGCCGGCGTTCTACGCATCAGATCCAACCACACTTCCATCGCTCGCGGATCGGTGTCCTGGTACTCCTCGGGATGAGTCATCGTCTCGGCCCCAACCGCTACAATAAAACAACCAAAGTGAGCGCAGCCGACGTGACCAACACGTTGCCCCAACAAATGCAGTGCATGGAAGTCTGGGGAGGCAGCCGGCTCACCGCGCGCGGAGTCGAATTCGGCGGCTTGGAAGCGTGGGTTTACAGCAAACCCTACGCGGAGGCGCACAGCGGCGGCGACGTCTATTACGCTTCGAGCTGCGCGACGGGGCGCATCAGCCGTTTGCTGCTGGCGGACGTGGCCGGTCACGGAAAGTCCGCCGCCTCCACCGCCGCCGATCTGCGCACGCTCATGCGCCGCTTCGTCAACCGGCTGGACCAGAGGGAGTTCGTGCGCCTGCTGAACCAGCAGTTCTCCGCCCTATCGCGTGTGGGCGTTTTCGCGACGGCGGTGGTCACCACGTTCTTCGCTCCCACGCGGCGGCTGATGGTTTGCAACGCCGGCCATCCCCGGCCTCTTCTGTATTGCGCCTCCCAACAACAGTGGGATTTTCTAGGCGATTCCGCGTTCGGCAACATCCCGCTGGGCATTCTGGAAATGGCCGAATACCAGCAGTTCGATGTCGAACTCGAGCCAGGGGATTGCCTGCTCAGCTATACCGACGCTCTCATCGAGCCCTTCGACGCCGACGGCGAAATGCTCGGCGAGGCGGGTTTGTTGCGCATCGTGCGGCTGCTCGGAGATATCGAGCCTTCCAAGTTGATCGACACGCTGCTAAGCGAGATCGGGGAGCGATATCCGCAAAACCTTTCGGAGGATGACGTCACGGTTATGGTGGTTCGCGCAAGTGGACGCGAGCATCGCTACACGCTGCGCGACAAGCTAGGCGCCTTCGCGCGATTCGCCGGGTTGATAGTGCGCTCGATCGATCCTCGCGCCGAGCGCCCGCCGCTGCCCGACGCCAATTTAGCGAATATCGGCGGAGCGATTATTCCCGCGCTCGCCAGGCGCTGGAGATCGCGGAAGGACGCATGATACGACCGGCCATCTCGAGCGTTGTATTGGCGCTCGTCTCAGCCGCCCGAGGGACAAGGTTTCGATAGTCCTTATTCGCACATAACGACTTGGCGACAGAAAAGCACTGATAGCGGTCGAGAAAAAATTTTGATCCTTCGGCCCGTGCTGCTATCCCTCTGTTAGACTGAAGCCGTGAGGGCTCTCACCCGGTTCCTCTTCTGGGATTACAAACGCGCCAGTTGGCAATATGACGTCATGTGCGCGATCATTCTCGGTTTCATTTTCCTTACGCCGCGCGATGTGTTCCGCGATCAGCCCAAGGCGGCCAACGTGGAAATGCTGCCCGCCGAGCAGGGCATGGCCTTGTTCTGGATCGCTCCCGAATTGCTCGACGGCGTGTCGCCGCAAAATCGTGTGGCCACGGCTTCGACGCTCGTGAGCAGCCGTTACAAGACCCGGCAGACGGTCACGCGCGTGGAGCCGATCCTGGACGGAGAAATGGATATCACCGGCTACATGGCCTACGCTCAGCGCTAGCATGAGCCGCCTTTGGAAATTCGCGTTGTGTGGCCTGGCAGCGGCGTCCGCCATCCGGGCCGACTCGCTGGACGACGTGCTTGCGCGCATGGATCGCGCCGCTAAGGATTTCAGGTCGGTCGCGGCGAACCTCAAGAAGACCGTCTTCACCGCCGTCTTGAACGAATCTACAGCTTCCACCGGCGAGTTGGCGATGCGCCGCGCGAAGAACGGAAACGAGGCTCTGATGAAGTTCTCCGAGCCCGATCCCTACCAGTGGTACTTGAGTGGCCATACAGCCAAGAGATATTCGCCCCGGGCCAACACCGTGGAGATTTACGATACCAGCAAACTATCCGCCGCCGAAAAAATGATGCTGGTGGGATTCGGCGTCTCCGCCTCCGATTTGCGCAAGGACTACGACATTAAGCTGATCGGCGCCGAAAAGGTGGGCCCGTTGCATACCACGCGCATAGAACTGACGCCCAAATCCAGCGAAGTCAGGAAAAACTACGCCACCAAGATCGAGTTATGGATTCCCGACGGCCAGGCCAATCCGATCCAGGAAAAGGTAACCATGCCCTCCCAGGATTATTACTTGGCGGAGTACTCGGATCTGAAAGTAAATCCAAGCCTGCCGGATTCCGCGTTCAAGCTCAACCTTCCTCCCGGCGTGAAAGAACTCCGTCCCTAGCCACTCGCATCCGCCTGGCTAACAACTCCTCTCTTCTTACCGATGTGAGGAGCAGAGGAAATTTCTCGATTCAAGATGAGACGGTTGCGGATGCCGCCGGCGCGGGCCTCTATCTACATCGGCCTCGTATTGGCGGCGGGATCGATCATTGTCGGGCGCGGCGTCGCGATCTGGGATATTCACGACTGGGTTCGCTACTGCGTCTATTGCGTCATCGCATTGGTCGCCTCCGGCGTGAAGGTGGTCCTGCCGGGCGCCACGGCGACCATGTCCATGAACTATGTCTTCGTCCTGATCGGACTGGAAGAGTTGGGCTTTGCCGGCACGTTGGCGATGGGCTGCCTGGGAATGTTCGCGCAGTGCGTGTTTTACACCAAAAACCGGCCTCGGGCGATTCAAGTCCTGTTCAGCGTCGCCAGCATGGCTTGTTCGATTCAGGCCAGCTATGCGGTTTACCGCTTTGCGGCGCAATCCGGTTGGTTTGAGGCGCCGCTCCGCTTGCTCCTGGCCGCTGCGGCTTTCTTCGTCACCAACACGCTGTCCATTGCCGCGGCCATCGCGCTCACAGAAGGAAAACGAACCTGGAGTATATGGCGCGAAACCTATTTCTGGACTTTTCCCAATTACCTGGCCGGGGCCGCGATCGCCTGGGCCGTCAGCGCGGTGGGGAGAATGCTCGGCTGGCAAACGTCGCTGCTGGTGCTGCCGGTCGTCTATTTTGTCTACCGCTCGCATAGCCTTCATATTCACCGCCTGGAAAGCGAGGGCAAGCAGGCCGAAGCTCGCCGCAAGCACGCCGAAGAAGTGGCCGCGCTGCACCGCCGCGCCATCCAGACGCTCGCATTGGCTATCGAAGCCAAGGACCAGACCACGCACGATCATCTGGAGCGGGTCGAGATTTACGCCATTGAAGTAGGCAAAGAACTCGGCTTGAGCGAGCGCGAGCTTGAAGCGCTCCGCGCCGCCGCCCTGCTGCACGACGTGGGCAAGCTGGCCGTGCCGGAATACATCATCTCCAAACCCGGGAAACTGACGCCCGAGGAATTCGAGAAGATGAAAACCCACACCATCGTGGGCGCGGAGCTGGTGGAGCGGATGCAATTCCCCTATCCCGTGGCGCCGATCGTGCGCGCCCACCACGAGAAATGGAACGGAAGCGGCTATCCCGATGGCCTCACCGGAGAGAATATTCCCATCGGCGCGCGGATTCTTTCCGCCGTGGATTGCCTGGACGCTCTGGCTTCCGATCGCCAGTATCGCCGCGCGCTCCCGCTGGACGAAGCCATCGAAAAAATCCAAGCCGACTCGGGCAAGAGCTTCGATCCGCGCGTCGTGGATATATTGGCTCGGCGGTACGTCGAGCTTGAGCGGATGGCCACGGCGGACGGAAGCGCCGTAAAGACGAAATTGTCCACCGGCGTCAAGATCGTTCGTGGCGCCGCGCCCGCCGCCGGATTCGAAGCCACCGCGAACAACCGCGCCAGCGCGGATTTGCTCAATTTCCAGCGGTCCATCGGCGGCGCCTGGGATTGCGCGCGCGTTTTGCCCGCGCTGATTGAGGATCTTCAGGAGGCAGGCAGCCGCTCGGCCGCATTCACGTGTCTTCGGAAATCGCTGCGCGAGATGATCCATTACGACGCCATGGCCGTCTATCTGCGCCATGGAGACCGGCTGATTCCTGAGAATCTCGACGGCGAGGAATACCGGCTGTTTTCATCGCTTGAGATCCCGCTTGGCACGGGGCTCTCTGGTTGGGTGGCCGAAAACGGAAGGCCGATCGTGAACGGAAATCCGTCAGTCGAGCCAGGTTATCTCCAGGATCCGACCAAGTTCAGTCTGCTACGGTCGGCGCTCGCCGTTCCGCTCGAAACCCGCCAAGGAGTTCTGGGCGTCTTGTCGCTCTACCGTCACGAGCGGGATTCGTTTGGACCGGAGCACCTTACTCTTCTGCTTTCCGTCGCCGCCGCGCTGGCTCACGTTTTGGAGAGCGTGGGCGCGCCAGCGCCGGAGACCCGGCCAGCCTGATCGCGGCGGCCGAAGCCGCGCCGCCCGGATAGATTACCCGGCGTCCTTCTACTTTCGCGAAAGGCGTGTACGCGTGCGGATTTCGCGAGCTTTTGCTCATGATGTGTTCCACAGGAACGCCTCGCGCCAGCAACGCATCCGCGATCAGCGACCGGTGGCAGCGCCATGGAACGGCCTCGGCGCACATGATGGCTGTGCGGCGGTCCCCGGAAAGATCCATCAGCTCCTTCAGGCCGCTCTCGAATTCTTGCGTTTGCATATAGTCGGCGTATCCGCGAAAACTCACGTTTCTCCAGCCTGTGTTGATCGAATCTTTGCGGGGATGCCGCAGCCCTCCAAGTCCGGGTACGTGTACGTACCGGATGCGGCGTTTTCGAAGCGTTTTGGCCAGATCGGCGCCATTGAACTGCGGGTTGCGGCGGGATTTGGGAATCGTGCGCACGTCCGCCAACTGCTTCACTTCATGCGCCTTGAGCAGATCCAGGAATTCGTCAATCGAATGCGTGGAATGGCCGATGGTCAGAATTAGCTTGGGAGCCACTGAAATAATCCCGCTCCGTTTCTTATCCACCTTATGTGGAGTGAACGATCATGAGCCGTACTGTTTCTATTCGCATCATTTTTATTTCCATATTTCTCGCCGCGGCGGCGATCGCATGGCAGCTTCCATCAAATATGACAGCGCTGCCGCAGCCATATGCGACGCCGTCCGTTGAAAACTATCCGACTGTCGTTCCGAAGCCTGCGAGCGCGCACTTGCAATACCCCACAGGCTTCCGCGTCGAGGAATGGGCCGGCGGATTCGCCGTGCCGCGATTTTTGCTGCAAGGCGATGATGGCGAACTGCTGCTTGCCGACAGCGGGAGCGCCAAGCCCGGAACCAAAGAGGGAACAATCTACGTTTTCGTGAATGGCGATCCGAACCAGCGCAAAGTCCTCATCCGCGGCTTGAACCGTCCTTACGGCCTTGCGCTTAATGGCGGATTTCTCTACGTCGGCGAAGCCGATTCCATTAAGCGCTATCCCTACGACGCCAAGAATCTCACGGTAGGACGCGGGGTTGAAATAATTCCGCTGACGGGATTCAATCGGGATCATTGGACCCGCAGCCTGCTGTTCGACCGCGCCGGAACGAAGCTCTACGTGGGCATCGGTTCCGCGGCCGACGTCGAAACCGGCGAAGACCCGCGGCGGGCGGCCATAAGTCGCTACAATCCGGACGGCTCCGGCCATGAGCTTTTCGCCACCGGAACACGCAATCCAATCGGTCTCCACTGGTATCCGGATTCGGATACGCTGTGGGCCGCCGTGCAGGAGCGCGACGAATTGGGCGACGATTTGGTCCCTGATTACTTCACGCATATCGAGCAAGGCGGCTTCTATGGCTGGCCATATTCCTACACCGGCCAACACCCCGATCCGCGTATTAAAGAACAACGCCCGGATCTGGTGGCGTCCACGAAAGCGCCCGACGTTCTGTTGGGATCGCATGTCGCCGTGCTGGACTGGACCTTCTACACGGGCCGCCAGTTTCCTGAAGAATATCGCGGCGGCGCGTTCCTCGCGATGCACGGATCCTGGAACCGCTCTGGCCGCGACGGCTACGAAGTTGCGTTCATTCCGTTTCTGGGCGGCAAGCCCAGCGGGTCCCCGCGCGATTTCATCACCGGATGGAGAGTCGCGCCGGACAATAAGGACGTGTGGGGCCGTCCTGTCGCGGTTTTCCAAATGATGGATGGAAGCCTGCTTGTGACCGACGACGGGGGCGGAAAGATCTGGCGCGTCACCTACTCTGCCGTGCGGGGATAATCGGGCCGCCAGCTTCGCGTGCCCTAGTTATCTAAACAAGCTATGCTACCGCCGGCGAGGCGCGTTCCAAACATAGGCTACGCTTAGAACCGCCATAATCAGGGCAACGCCGAGCACCGCGATATAAAGCATGAAAGCCTCCTTTTCGCGTCAATGAGCATACTCCTGTCGAACGTGAAAAGGAAGCGCCTGAATTGAATCACCGCCGCGCCTCATCCCGGCGCATCCAACGATCCCACGCAACACACCGCCGCCGCAAAACGTTTGCGGGGATTTACGTCCAACGACCGGACCTGGCCTCGCTCCAGGTTCACCGCGCATGAGAAGTCGAATTGCTCGGCACGGCCATATCGCTGCCGCGCGTCGGCTAATCCATAGACGCGATCCGCGCCTCTGGGCCCGTCTTCGGCATTTATCGACGGTATGCGCACGTCAGAGTACCCGTCAGCCCTCAGCCGATCTTGCACTGCACGCCCGCAAACACAATCCCATAAGAAGGAGATTTGATTTCATATACCCTCCCATCCGAAAAAAATGCAGTTCCCGGACCATCGCGGAACTATCGCCGAATCAATGGTGAGTATTAGACGTCTGCGGTTTTTACTGCGTAGAATTCGATCTCCTCCGGTAACGCGAGTATTTGGCCGCGAACGTGAGGACACCGCTTCGAGCAGGCTAACATTGCTCAGTCCCAAATCATCAACCATATAAGGGAAAGTATTTATGAGAAATCTGATTCTGGGAATCCTGCTTTCCGTTGGCCTATTGTTGAGCGTCGCCCAGCCAGCGGCCGCATATCACTATCGAAGTCATCACGCCTATGTTGAACACAGGCGGCACATGAAGACTTTGAAACGAGTAGGGATCGGCGCCGCGGGCGGTGCGGGAATCGGCGCCCTCGCCGCCGGGGGCCCCGGAGCCGCAATTGGAGGAGTGGCGGGCGCGGGCGCTGGCTACTTGTACGATCGCCATCGCAAGCATCACCACCGCTGGTAGGATTCGGAGCCGCGACCGCAAGGGAGCGGTGTTTTGCTAACCGTGCATGCTGCCCGCCCGACGCCGAACTCAGCCCTATGACGGCCGAGGAACCCAACCCGAGCATTCGAGGACAGGCAGGCGCGGATACTTCGGGAACCGCGAGTCCTCCAGGCTCAACAGGCATTGGCGGAAGACCGATCCCCTATCGGACCGCACGATGCGCATGTGCACGCATGTCGCGCAGAGTCCAACCGGCGGGTCAGAGGGCACGGGCTCTTTCGGCATAGCGCGCTCTTGCCTTGGCGGCCTCTTCTTCCCGGCGCTTGGGAAGCCCCGACGTTTCGAGAGCGCTCAACAGCCGGGCGGAGACCGCAGCGATTTCGCTCACAGCGGCCTGAAATGGAGCTTCGTTGGCTCGCGAAGGCTTATGGAATCCGCTGATCTTGCGGACGAACTGAAGCGACGCCGCGCGGATCTCCTCCTGGGTAACGGGCGGATCGAAGTTGAATAGCGGCCGGATGCTCCTGCACATAGCTGGCTCCAAATTAGCAAAATCCGAGTTCGTGCACATTTTTAGAAGCTGCCGCGCCGCCGCCGAATCTCGATGTGCGGAGCCACTCGTTGCCTCTTTCGAATGCGAGCGTGGAAGCCCCAGTAGTCGAGAAGCTTCGGAAATCCGCAACGCCCTCGGCAATCGCGGTGGAGTTGGACGGAACGCTCGTAAAAACGAACCTCCTGCTGGAGTTGCTCCTTGGCCTGATCAGACAAAAGCCATCGCTTCTCTTTTTTTTGCCGTTTTGGTCGCTCCGGGGCAAAGGCCATCTCAAGCGGCAACTCGATCTGCGCGTTCTCCTCGACCCGGCTACCCTGCCGTTTCGGACCGGCTTGATCGAGTACATCAGGGCGGAGCGGGCGGAAGGCCGCGCGACGATTTTGGCGGCCGATGCCGATCCGCTACTCGCCAGGCGGGTAGCGAGCCACCTGGCGATATTCGACGGCGTGCTGGACCGCGCCGCGATCGCGGAGCTGGGACTCGAGTGGATCGAACATAAGCAGCGCGTGTTTAAGAGCGCGGGAAAAGGCGCGGCGGATTGCCTCAGAGCCCTGCGCCTCCGGCACTGGCTGAAAAATTTCCTGCTCTTTGTGCCGCTTCTTGCGGCCCATAGGATGACGGAAACCGCTCTCCTCGGCAAGCTGCTCTTGGCTTTTGTGGCCTTCGGATGCATCACGTCCAGCGGTTACCTGATCAACGACCTTCTCGACCTCGCGGCGGACCGGCGGCATCCCGGCAAGCGCCTTCGCCCTTTCGCTGCGGGCGACCTGCCGCTCTCCTATGGTCTTGCGGCGATTCCGGTTCTCATAGCCGCGGCTTGCGCGATCGGCCATCTGGTTTCGGGCCTCTTCCTCGCCTCCATCTTCGTCTACTTGGCGCTGGGCCTGGCCTACTCGCTGTATCTGAAGAAAGTCGTCCTTCTGGATGTGATCGCTCTCGCGGGACTTTACACCATACGGATTCTGGCGGGCTCCGCCGCGGTCGCGATCTGGCCCTCGCATTGGTTGCTGGCGTTCTCGACATTTCTATTTTTCAGCTTGGCTTTGGTGAAGCGCTATGGCGAGCTTGAGGTGATGCGGCGCGTGGACGGCGACACGGCCCGCGCCCGAGCCTACCGGCTTTCCGACAGAAATCTGCTCGCCGCGATGGGAATCGCCAGCGGATATCTTGCGGTGCTGGTGCTCGCTCTCTACATCAACGGGGACGCGGCTCAAATCCTGTATAAACGCTACGAGCTTATGTGGCTTCTGTGTCCGCTGTTGCTTTACTGGATCAGCCATTTCTGGTTGACGGCGCATCGTGGAGAAATGCCCGACGATCCCTTGGTCTTCGCGGTTAGCGATCGGATCAGCCGAATCGCCATTCTGCTCATGGTAGCCGTGAGCGTTTTGGCTATATGAGGCGGGCCGGAATTTTAATCGCCGCTGTGAGCGTGTGCGTCGCGGCGGCAAGCCTCCAACCAACCTCTCCACCGGAGAATCGGCGCAAGGAGTACGACGCCGACGTTCGCAAAACCATTCTGGAGCTTCAGCAGTTCCGCGAATCCGCCTCCATTCAGATCCGGCGCGGAGGGACCGACGCCACAGCCACTCTGATCAATCTCAACCCCGCGATCAATGCATGGTACCTGCTCAAGCTGTCATCGAACCATGGAGCATCGGAAGCCGTGTATCACTTGGAGAACGGAAATCCGAAGACCAGGCGGCTTCTGCTCGACGAGAAACATCCTTCCGGTATCGCGATCATGGAGGGCAACAATCGCTCTTCCTGCGATCTGTTCGACGGCGACATCCTGGAGCGGGCCAAGCGCTCCGGGTCGATCTATTACCCGCTGTGCGAAGGCCGGATCTACCTGCGGAACGGCGGCGCCGGGCATCGAACGAGCCTCGAAGCCGCGACTGAGCTGCTCCGCGACCACGTCTGGGGTGGAGAGAAGATCGTCGATCTCGGTCATGTCCTCTTGGGCGGCATCAATCGCGAGACGGGAACGCCGGGACGGGCGCCCCCGAGTGACAGGCGTGAAAATTCCAGCGGCGCTCCCCTGGCCGCGGCCATCGATCCCAAATACGCCGATCGCTCCCTGCTCTCGGCTAATCTTGGGATCGATCTGGAGAAACCCGAAAAATCCGGGCTGCTCGCGGGCGCGTGGTACGCCGCCAATAGCAATCCTGGAGTCTACGCCAGCCTCATTCAGCCGAATCTCATCGACCCGGCTCTTTTACAAAGCTACCGAACGAACGTGAACGCGCTCGACGGCATCGAGGCGGCCGCACTCTGTTATCTGGTCGCCTTCGATCTCGACCGGTTCGATCTCGCGTTCGCGATCGGCACGACCTATCCTGGCGTCGGCTGGTCGCATCAAGCGCCGGATCGCGCGCGAAACTCAACGTTGCCCGGGCCAGACGGCATCGGAAGCATCAGTCCGCTCGTAGCCACCGGGCTCATCGCGCCGCCGGATGCGTCCAAAACTGTGGCTACGTTTACCGGCGGATACAAGCGCTGGCATGGAGCGTTCAAATATGGCGATCTCGCCACGCGCAATCACGGCAGCCACTACGGCTTTGTGGAAAAAGGTGTCGTGCTCAGCAAGCTCCAGCCTGGGCTGGCGACGGTGTTTGTGCTTGCCGGCGGCTCCATCGGGATGAAAACCTGGACCGAGGCGGACAACGGCCTTCTCCCGAGAGTTGAATATGCGCGCCAAAACGGCGTTCCGCTGATCGATTCCGGAAAACCGGGAGCTCTCGTAAACCGCTGGGGACCGGGCAACTGGTCCGGCTCCGAAGACGCTCACCTGCGCACGCTGCGCGCCGGCCTTGCGTTGCAGAAGAATCGCGGAAGGCGCTTTCTGATCTACGCGGTGTTTTCCGACGCGACTCCGTCGGCCATGGCGCGGATCTTCCAGGCCTACCATTGCGATTACGCCATGCTGCTCGACATGAACGCCTTGGAGCACACATACATGGCGCTGTATCGCCGCTCCGGATCGCGCCTTTTTGTGGCTCACCTTCTGAAAGGAATGGGCGGTGTGGACAAGTCCTCCTCCGGAAAGGTGATTCCACGGTTCTTGGGATACGCCGATAACCGAGATTTCTTTTACGTCATGAGGCGCTAAGCGTTCAGCAAATCTTGAGGAGACCTGGCCATGAAAATGTCGCGCGCGCTGGCCTTGGGAGCCATGGCTCTCGCCAGCGTAATTCTTCTTGGGGACTATCCATCGCTCAGAGAGCAAAACGAAGCCCTGTTCCAACAGCTTCAGCGCGTCCATGGGCTTTCAGACGCTCAGATGAGCGCGATTCGCCAGGTTTTCGCCAGATCCGGCATCATGGGGCAAGGAAATCCGGCCGTAACCCGGCATCCGATGACGTCCGAGCAGGCTCAAGCGAAGCTGGGCAAATTGGGAATCGATTACGCGAATCCCCGATTCGAAAAGATCTGCGGAGCCAAGTATATGGCGCCGTTGTACGATCCCGCCACGCAACAGCCGGAAGACGCCACGGCGTGCATCGATCAATTTGAGTTCCCCGATATTCCCACTGCATATCCGGTGGTCTGGGTGAAGGCGCGCGAGGCCGCGCAGGTCTGCTCCATCATGGGCAAACGCCTCTGTGACGCGCATGAGTGGGAAGGCGCCTGCGCGGGCGATCTTGAACCTCCCGACTACCGCTGGGATCTAGCCAAAGGCGTTAGCCCCGGCGCTGCTGTGGAGCGAATGCGGGCCGCGCACAATAACGCCGACGCCGCTACGAAGAACTGGAGCTACGGTCCCAGCTATCGGAAGGGCGTTTGCGCGACCTCCAGCCAGAAAACGCCCGGCTGCAACGGGGGAAGTTGGACCGGGTGCGGATCGAACACCTTCCCGGATGGCGCGTTTCCCGAATGTCACAGTCCGCTGGGAGTTTACGACTTGAACGGGAACGCCGCTGAACACATGAATCTGCCGCTCAACGAGAGCCAAATGTCGAGCCGCGGCAGCCAGGAGCTAGGCTACACGGAAATGAAAGGCAGTTGGTTCGTGTTCGATGCCTATCATGCCCACGAAGACTGGTGCCGCTGGCGCGCTCCCTTCTGGCATGGTAGCCGCGTGATGGACGAGCATAGCCACGCGAACTATCATTTGAGCTTTCGCTGCTGCAAGAATCTTCGCAAAACGGCTTCTACGAAGCCGTAGGCGGCTGCCTGCTCCAGGCATCCAGGACCGGGCGCAGGGAGCCCTCGTCGCTGACTATGTTCGCCAGCGCAGAGTCCTGCATGATTTCCAGTAGCGACCGGCGCTCGTTACCAACCATCGCAATCTTGCTAACCAGCCGGATTCCATGACTATAATCCGCGTAGTTTGCGCCGTGAACCGTGCTCAACGGTTGAATGGGCGCGCCCACGCCGCGATGCCAGCCATAAATCGCAATTTGCCCCGGTCGTCTGGCCAGGAGGTTCGTCAGGACCACGTCTTTTTTATGGCCGGAGACCAGCGGGCCGACGGGGATGCGGCGCGCCTCGGCTTGCTGGTCGATCATCCCGTTGTGCGTCCGGTAGTACGCGGTGGAAGTCATTTGGGGACCTGCGGGAAGTGGTTGCGGCGTCAGACGATTCGTCGATTCCGCGTAGACGGCATCCACGATTTTCCGGGTGGGCAACAAGCAATTGAACCGCTCCGCGACGGCTCTTGCGGTATGGAGGTTCATCGGGATCCTTAAGAAATCGCTGTCCGATCCGATGGCGAGGTATTCGGGCATGACGAAAATCGTCGCCGTTAGGTTGGTCGCGCGGTGGACCATTTGGAGAGGAACCGGCTTCCTCAGAAAATCGGGCAAATTTCCGCTCGAAAGCTGCTCCAAAATGGCCCTTTCCCGCTCCTTTCGGTCCACTTTTGCGATGTTTTCCGCGAATTGCGATCCGGTGAGGGACTGGGAACGTCTCGGCGGGATATTCGGCGCCAAACCGCTTGATGTTTGACACCACGCGTACCGGGCTAAAACAGTTGAAAAGGCAAATTTAATACCTTGGCGGCGGGTGAAGCTCCGCCCCGGGGAAGACAACAACATTTAACTATTTTAACGCGCGAAGGCAGGGCAAGCTGAAGCTTGCCCCCTACTTTTACTTCCCGTCCACCGAGAACGCCAGGAACACGTTGCCCGGCAAGAACGGCAGGCGGGAATAGCCCGCGTTCAAATAAACCATTCCGCCGGCGATGGTCGCTCCGGTGCTATCGATGGAGCCGCCGTGCGCTTTGATGCTGTTGACGGTTTGAAAATCCCGATTGGTGTCGAAATCCCAAACGATATGACCGTCGGAAGTCGAATAGGCGCGCAGATGGCCGTCGTCCGAACCGGCGAACACGGCGCCTTCGATCAAGCTGGTTGGCCCAGGCTGAGCGGCGCTGCATCCCGTCGTCTTCAGGCACGCGGGTTTGGGCGCCGGGGTGGACCAGGTTTTATTGCCGGTCGCGATATCGAGCGCGACCACGCCGCCGCCCGCGTCGGGCTTGGCGGGGTTCCAATCTGAGATCGCGAAATAAGCGGTTTTGTTATCGGCCGAGAAGCCCCAGATCACGCCGCCTTCCGGACCGCCGCCGCTAACCATGCTTTTCCACACGATCTTGCCCTGCTGGTCGGGATCGAGGCCGTAGACCATGCCGGATTTCGCCGCCACCACCAGGATCCGCTTGCCCCCGCCGATATCCTTCAGGACCGGAGGAGAGCCGATATCGAGATCGCCGCCCGGATTCGAAGGGCAGTTCGGCTTCTGTTCCGTGGTGCATCCGAAGTTGAAAACATCGCCCGCCAGGAGCTGCTGGGTCCAGAGGATGCGGCCCGTGTTGTCGTCGAAAGCCATCACGGCGTCGCTCGTTTTGGTGTTCGGATGCGAATAGTTGATGCCGGTGCCGACGTAAATGGCGTGGCGCTTCGAATCCAGAGTCGGGGAGGTCCAAGGACTGGCGCCGGATGGCCCCCAGGTTTCGACGCCAGTGCTAGTTTTGCCCGTCAGCTTGGCGGATTCTTCGATCGTGTAAGTCCTCCAGATCTGTTTGCCGGTCTTAGCATCGAGAGCCACCAGGCTTCCGCGCAATTTGCAACAGGCGTACTTGGCATCGCCCGCCGCAATCGATTCCTCGCCCGCCGAGATCGGGACGTACAGACGAGCGCCCTCCAGCTTGGGAGTTCCGCTGATGGTTGCCTCGGCTTCCTGATCGGAGGCGACGTGAGTCTTCCAAATCATGGCGCCCGTCTCGGTGTTAACCGCGTGCACCCAGGCGTGCAAATCGCTGAGATAAGCCGTCTTTCCATCGCTGGAGATGATGGGACCGGTGCGCACGCCTTCGGTGGCTTTGTACATCCAATAAATGCACCCGCTCTGCGCGTTGAGCGAAAAGACCGTTCCGTCCGCGGCCCCCACAAAAACGCGGCCGCCGTAAACAGTGGGAGTGCCGAACGATGTGGTGACGCCCGGATATCCGAACGCCCATTTCAATTTGAGCTTGGGCACGTCGGAGGCGGAGAGGCCGGCCGCCTTGGCGCTTTGAAAGCGGCTGTTGGTGGGATCGATCCCCCAGCCATTCCAAACCGCTGCGCTCTTTGCGAGCGGCGCATTGGACGAGCAGCGCGCCGATTGCGGAATGGATTCCGTGCCCGCAACCCCGAGATATCCGGCTACGGCCGCACGCTCGGAGGCGTTGAGGCTGGAGCCGATCGCCGCCATTTTTCCGCTCTCCAGAGCCGTCTGGATCGCCTGCACCGGCATCTTGCGCAGCACGTCTGGCAAGGGCGCGCCGGCGTTGCCGCCTTCCTTGTGGCAATTCGCGCAGACAGTCTGAAAAACCGTCGCTCCGTCGCGGTTTTGCGCCTGTATCTGAACCGCGGAGCCAACCAAGCACACAAGTGCGGAGGCTCGCAGCAGAATGCCAATTTTCATAGAGCTAATCCTTCTTCCGTGAACTTTCTTTCCGATGAAGACACAGATGTTCATTTTTTCACAACTGTGGACCTCATTGTCAAGATCTATTGTACTTGGCGCGATTTCGATCCTAGAGACCAAGGGGGATCGGCGGCTATGCGGACGACGAAAACGACCGTTCCGAGTACTCATTTCCCTCCGGCCCGACCGAAGAACCGGATTCGCGCCACGAAATGACGCCCTTCGGCGCCATAGAATTGCAGGAACTGCGGCGCGCCAATCACGTTGTTCACGGCGGTTGGATTGAGCCGGTCCGTGATGTTGTTCATGCCGCCGCGCACCGCGAAACGGTAGCCATGGAAAATCACCATGCGCTCCAGGGCGATGTTCAAATCGAAATTCGCCGGATACCGATACGAATCGACTCCTCCGATGACGGCGCCGGTTTGGTCGCGAACCGAAAAGGGGAACCCGCTCCGCCAATCCGCAAGCGCGGAGATCGCCCATTTTTTGAGCGGCAGCGGCAAATAGCCCCAAGCCAGGAAACGATTGGGAGCGTCCCACGGCATAGGCATGAGATTCGGGAGCACCTGAAGCGGCTGCGGCGCGCCAGAGTCGAGAACGCTATTCGTAACCGCCCGGGAACGGGTATAGGAAGCCATCCATTCGAATTGGCCGGAAAGCGTCTGCCGAATGGCGACCTGCGCCGAGTCGTAATCGTCCCGGCGAAGATTGGTGAGCTGGTAAACTCCGGGCGAAGCGCCGTTTGGCAACGGCAGCAGCGATGGCGGCGCATTCGGGGCCAGCGTATTGACGAACGCGAATTCGTCCGTCCCGCGGCGGCGCAGATACTTCGCCGTCAGAAATAACCGCGGCGCAAGCTGGCGATCGAGATTCAGATTCCAATTAGTCGCGCGAGGCAGATTGAGGCCCGCGCTCGGGGCCGCAAACGTTGTAGCGGCGGCGGGACCCGCCGGCGCACCATTTGGCAGAAACGTGGTCGTGAAAGCAGCCTGGTCGAGCGGCCGCCCGAACATGTCCAGCGTGACGGCGTCGTGCGTAATCGAATAACCTCCGGAAATTCGGGTCCGCTCCGAAGCGAAGGGCGACCAAGAAAAAGAGACACGGGGCGATACGGCCATGTCGCTCACGCGCTGGTCCCAATCCTGGCGAATGCCGGCGTTAATCTGAAGGCGTTTGGAGACGCGCCAAGTGTCCAGCAGGTACGATGCAGCCTCGATATCGCCCACACTGAATCTAGCGGGCGCGGAAAACAGCGTTTGCGAGATGAACTGGCCCCCGAGGCCGAAGAGAACGTAGCCGGTGCGGCGGAAATCGCCCGTGTAGCGGAGCCAGTCGCCGCTGCCGCCAACTTCGAATTGATGCGATCCCGCTAATTCAAACTTGGGCAGGTACGCATGAATCATGCCCTCGTCCCGCGAGCCGTTCTGAACCGCATTCAAGAAGTAATTGCCACTCGCTCCCTCGGGTGAAATCTGAAATAAATTTGTGCCCTGGGGAGTCTGCGTGGACGAGTAAAAGTTGTGCGCGTATCCGAAATCCACTAGGGTTCCGTGGCCAAAGTAGACCTGGTCTTTCAGGCTGGCGAAGTACTCGCGCGTGTTCACCGAACTGGTGGTCGGGACGGGGCTGAGCGGACCCAGTCCCACTCGTCCTTCATTGTCGATATTGACCAGAAAGTCGGTAAATAAAATATTCGTTGGCGTCAGGTTCCACTGCGAGTGCAGGAGATTGCTGCCCGCCCATCCGCTTCTCGTGTTCTGCCCGCTTGGCAGCCCGGTGACGAGCGCCTGATTGTATTCCGAATCGAAGGTGTCGGAAAACCAAGCGCGGCCGCGAACGATGGGACCCGAAAAGCCCAATCGCGGGTACCAATTGCCGAGGCGAAGTCCGTTTTGGATGCTCACACCGGGGAGGAAATCCGTGGTGGTGAAGCGGAACGCGTCCGTTCCGTTTTCAGTGTCGATCGCGAGCGCGCCCGCCGAGCCTTTTCCGAGCTGGGGAGAAGTCCGCCCCGAGGAAAGGTCCATGGAACGGATGCCCTCGACGGCGAGAAGAGTTTGAAAATTCCCGGAAATCGGGTTGGAGATGTTGAATCCGTCGAGCAGATAGAGGACCTGGTTTTCCGATGCGCCGTTGGCGTGCAGCGCGCCCGATTGATCCTGAACCACGCCCGGCATCAGCTTCATGGAATTTCGCAGGCTATGGCTATTCGCATAGAAGATGTCGTTCACTTCCGTCCCGGTGAGCCGTTCTTGGTTCTGCGCCGCTCCCGCCTCCAACGGCGAGGTTTTTTCGTTCACATCGGTGGATTGAAACACCTCGCGGATGGAACTGATGGCGAGCGTCAACTCCTGTCCGGTCTCTATCCGGACGGCGCGATTCGCGAGCGCATAATATCCTTGCCGCTCCACGCTCACCAGAAAATCGCCCGCTGCCGGAAGGTTGAGCGAGAAAGTCCCAATCGGACCTGTTTGAGCCGTCCATCCATTGGCGGGAGCGGCGAGCTCGGAGCCGGGCGCGGGGCGAACGGTTACGCGGGCTTCGCGTACCGGCGCTTCGTTTTCGTCGACAACACGGCCCGTAAGAACGACTTCCGCCGCGAAGAGTGGGACAGTAGAGAGGGCCCAAAGCAAAGCCAGAGCGGAGCGGACGCCCCGAAATCTACAACAACTCTGCTTCCTTACCGCCAAAACTGAGAGCCCAAGTGTACCACTTTCCGAGGCGTGTTGCGCCACGATGTTGCGCGCTTGACAGCACTATCGCTTCGGGATAGCGTCTATAGGAAGATGATTACCCGCCTACCCCGATTCTCTTTCGCGCTGATTCTTCTGCCGCTCCTTGCAGCGGCGGCCAGCGGGCAGCAGGCGCCCTCCATTGCCAGCGGTCCTCAAGTGCTGGACGTGCAAGGCGGCAAGATTCGCGTCACGCCCCTCGCTACCGGCCTTTTTCACCCCTGGAGCATCGCGTTCCCGGACGCGCGCACGATTTTGGTCACCGAGCGCAACGGCCGCCTGCGAATGATTCGCGATGGCGTTCTCCAGCCCGAGCCGGTGTGGACGTCGCCGACTCCCCCCGGGCAAAACCCCGACACTCTGCACTTCGTGGCGCTTCATCCCGATTTCGCTCGGAACCAATTGGTCTACGTCTCCTATCCGAAGAGTGGCGACCGCGGAATCACGCTGGCTGTCGCGCGCGGGCGGCTGAGCGGATCTAAACTCACCGACGTTGAGGAGATCTTCGTGGCCGATGCGTGGGAGACCAGCGGAAACCTGGCGGGGAGGGTTTATCTCACGAAAGACGGCTCGCTTTACGTGACCGTCGGCGACCGCGACCGCCTCTGCTGTACCGGAACCGAAGATAATAGCCTCCGCATGAAGGCGCAGAGCCTGAACAACGACGTGGGAAAGACGCTGCGCTTGCGGGACGACGGCAGCGTGCCGCCAGATAACCCCTTCGTCGGACGGGCGGGCGCCAAACCCGAAATCTTCACCTACGGTCATCGCAACGGCTATGGCTTGGCGCTCAATCCCGAGACCGGCGAATTGTGGCAAGCCGAGATCGGCCCCATGGGCGGAGACGAAGTGAACATTCTGCTGCCCGGCCACAACTACGGTTGGCCGCTCGTGTCCACCGGACGAAACTACACCGGCACGCTGGTTTCGGATCAGCCGTGGGCGCGGCCCGGCATGGACAACCCGCGGATTCACTGGGTGCCTTCCATCAGCCCGTCGAGCATAATTTTTTACACAGGAGACAAATTCCCCAAGTGGAAGAACAATCTTTTCGTCGGATCGCTCACCCAGAAGCAGCTTGTGCGGATCGCGTTCAATCAGCCTTCCCAAGCCGAGCGGCGGGAGGGCTTGCTCGTGCCGCTGCAAGAGCGTATTCGCGACGTGCAGCAGGGACCCGACGGTTACATCTACGTGGCGACGGAGCACGCCTCGGGAGGCAACGCCTCCGACGGGACCGTGCTGAGAATCGAGCCCGCGGATTAATAGCCGCCAAGATTTGGAAGGAGTCGAAACGATGAATCGCCGTCAGTTTGTGCGATCGGCCGCGGGCGCCGCGGCATTGGCTCGCATCCCGGGCTCGATGAGAGCGGCCGCGAAATACGACTTGATCGTCAAAGGCGGGCGCGTCGTGGATCCTTCGCGCAAGCTCGACGGCGTGCGCGACGTCGGGATCGCGCACGGCCAAATTGCCGCGATTGAACCGAGCCTTCAGGCCGATGCCGCGGAAACCATCGACGCGCGCGGCAGGCTGGTCGTGCCGGGTTTGATCGATATCCACACGCACGCGGCGCGAGTGAAGGACGGCCCCGAGCTGTGTCTCGCCGACGGCGTAACCGGGTTGATCGATGCGGGATCGCAGGGCGCGGATCGCATTACCGAGACGATCGAGATCGCCAAATCTGCGCCGCAGCCGTGCCGCGTTCTAATCAATATCGGACGAGCCGGAATCCTCGCGGAAGGCGACACGATGGATCTCAGTCGCGCAGATGTGGCAGCAGCCCGCGGGGCCATCGGGAGCCACCGCGATATGATCGCCGGCGTGAAGGCGCGCCTCTCGCGTGATGTCGCCGGCGCGAACGATTTCGAGGTGCTTCGCCGCGCGCAGGAAGCGGCCTCGGCGTTCAACCTGCCCGTGATGATCCATATGGGACAGACCATGTCGCCTCTGTCCAAGCTGATGCCGCTCCTCAAGTCCGGCGACATCGTGACGCACATGTTCGCCCCGCCGCCGAACAGCATCATCGACGATAACGGCCGTATTCTTCCCGAAGTGATGGCCGCGCGAAAGCGCGGCGTCCGTTTCGACCTCGGCAATGGGCGCACCGGACACCTGCGGTGGGACATGGCGCAGGCGATTCTGAAGGCCGGCTTCCTGCCGGATACTTTTTCCACCGACTGGACCCCCGAAGGCCGCGCCTCGCAAGTCGTCGATTTTCCGAACGTGATCTCGAAATTCTTGATGCTGGGCATGAGCCTCGATCAGGTAATCGCCTGCGCGACGGTCAACTCATCGCGCGCGTTCCCCGTGTTTCGCAATCGGGGAACGCTCAAAGTGGGCGCCCCGGCCGATATCGCGATTCTCGAATTAAGAGAAGGAACGTTCGAATTCCTGGACAATTTCGGGAATAAACAAAGCGGACGCCAGCGGCTGTTTCCGAGCGTCACGGTGCTCGCCGGGAAGAAGGCGGCCGCCAAAGCATAGTAAGCCCGTGGCACGAGTCCGAAAGCACCGCTTGCTCGCGCGCGCGGCTCAGAAGACGGTGCGTCACCGAGCCACGGCTGCAAGAAATGTCCTCATGGCCGTGCGGGCCACCGATAGGGGATGAAGAGTATGGAGGAGGGCGGGCTTCAGCCCGCGCGAGGCTTTGAGCCTCGCTGGCCGAAAGCGGCGCTAAAGCGCCGCGCGGGCTGAAGCCCGCCCTCCAAAAGAGGTTTTTATCACACGCTCATTTTTGAGCCGCCGCGAATTCGCAGCCCGCGCGGACGGGACATTCCGCGCATCGCGGCGCGGACCGGCGGCAAATCTCCTGCCCATGCCGCTTCAAAAGTCGATGCGCCGCGATTAGCGGATCGCACTTCGAGCCGGCGCTTTCGCTCAACGCGTTTTGCAGGGCGCGATAAGTGCTCGAATAGCTCTTGTGCTCTTGCGCAAAACCCAGCCGCACCAGCGCGCGAACGCCGTTGGATTCCAGAGCCAGACAAGCATGAGCGCCTGTGAATAGCAAAATCTTCTCGGCGCCGGGCTCGCCAATGGCGGGAAACTGCTTTAGCGCGCGCCGCGCTTTTGCAAACGGGAGGACCAGCACGCTCTCCAGGTCGCCGTCAAATATATCGCGCGCAATCCGCGCCGCCTCCTGCAGGCGCCTCGCTCTGAGATCTGGAAAAATTCCGCCGATGCTTGCGATCCGGGCTAGTTCGGTCGTCGAGGCGAGGAGCAAATCCTCAGGACGTGTTCCGATCTTGCTCTTCAGCTCGCGAAACGCCTTCTCGCGGCGGTCGTCGGAAACCAGATACGCGATATTTTCGTAAAGCACCAACTCCAAGACGGTTCGGGCGGGCGCCGCACACGGCTTGCCGTAGTGTTTCTCCAGCAATCCGACGATCCGCCAAAAATCTTTTGGGTTAATCAAGAGTCCACCAAAGAAAGCGGCGCGTGCGCTTCTCAGTGTAACTTGGCGGATAATCTAAGCAATGCCGCTACAAATTCTCGATCCGATTTGCAGCGCGTCTGAGCTGGATGCGATGTTCGCTCCACCGATGTCCACGTCCATACGTAAGGTCACCGGTCGTCTCACGCCGGCGTACCGCGGCATGATCGAAGCCTCGCCGTTCGTAGTGATTGCGACAACAGGCCCGCGCGGATTGGATTGCTCCCCGCGGGGGGACGCTCCTGGTTTTGTCCGCGTGCACGACGATTCGACGCTTCTTCTGCCGGAACGGCGCGGCAACAATCGCATCGATACTCTTCGCAATCTTATCGGCGATCCGCGCGCCAGCCTGCTGTTCATGATTCCCGGCATTTCCGAGATCCTGCGGGTAAACGGGCGCGCGGCGTTGAGCCGCAATTCCACGCTTTGCGAATCGTTCACGGTGAAAGGCGCGGCGCCGAAACTCGTGATTGTTTTCGCGATCGAGCAAGCGATGTTTCAGTGCGCGCGGGCCATTGTGCGCAGCAAACTCTGGGATCCGGCGACTTTTCTCGTTCCGGGCCGGGCGCCCACGGCGGGAAGGATGCTGGCCGACGCCACGGAAGGCGAAGAAGGGGGCACGGAATACGACGCCGCGCTGCCCGCGCGCATTCAATCGACTCTTTATTAGCTGGAGCGCGGCCGATCTATTTCACGCTCTTCATCCACTTCAGAATCGGACCCGTGACGCTGGTATCGGCGGTGTCCGGCGACATCACCTCTGAGATATGGCTGTGATCCTTGAATACGGTGTACGTCGCGCACCGGCCCGCCTTGCAAAGCTCGTCTCGCAAAGTCTCGGCGAAGGCAATGATGTTCGGCGGATCGAGCTCGGCCACCGAGAGGAAAAACGGAACCTTTGAATTAATCAAACCTGGCAGATTCGATCGCGCCAGTTGAGTGGCTTGATCGACGGGCGCGGCCTTGCCTCGTCCGCCGCCCTTGCCGTCGCCGCCTTTTCCATTGCCTCGTCCGGGTACTCCGCGCGCCGCTGTTGCGGCCCCGCCCGGAGCCGCGCCGCCGCACGGGCCGAATCCGCCCTGGGTGGGTTTCGGAGTCGCGGGAAGAATATCGAACGCGGGCGGAGACATAAACACCACGCCTTTCAAACCCACGCCCTTCGGACTGTACAATTCCGAGTGCCCCACATAAGTGCTCAGCGGCACGTTTCCAGCCGATTGCGACCAGGCGAACACACGGTCGGGATTGCCTTTGTACTTGGAGATGTTTGTCTGCACCCACCGAATCACCATGCCGACAGCTTTCGCTGGATCGTCCCACGCCTGGCCGGGATGGCGTTGCATGTTCACTCCCGTCATGCCGTTCTTCACCGCCCACAACATGACATTGTCATAGAAAACGTCTCCGTTCTCGCCGCCTTGGACCTTGTTGCCCGCGCCACCTGAAATATAAATCAGCACCGGCCTGTTGCTTCCGCCCTTGTCGGACGCAAACACGTCCAGCACGTCCTTCGGATCGGGACCAAAAGAGATATCGCGGGTGATCGAAACTCCCCAGTAGGGCGGATTCGCGTGCAATGGACGGTAAATTTTTGCGGTTTCGGGAACGCAAACACCGCGCCCGATCTCCACGAGCTGTTTTGCGATCTCGGGCGGCACCTGCGCCTGCGCGAGCCCGGCCAAGGCGATAGTCAACATGAGCGGCAACGGTTTCCGAGCGTTTTTCACGAGAACCTCCAGCGGTTTTAGAGTATATCGCAAAAGGCCGGCATCACGCTTCAGTCCGGGTCGCGAAATGGATTCTCGACGCGCAGGCCGTAATCCGTCCGTAAGCTTGCCCCCGCCCTCACGGGCGGGGCTGAAAGTGGGCGCGACTGTGTTCCAGCGTTTCCCACCCAGCCCCGGCCGTGAGGCCGGGGATAAGCGCCGGTTGCATACCTATCGACGGTTTACGCGCGCAGGGTTGCCGTATACGCGGCCGTGCTCGAAATCCTCCGCCGAAATCTCGGATACAATCTATGTTGCCGTTCCGGAGTCCTCTATGAAACAGCCCCGAACAAAATGGATGCCGTCGATTTTAGCGATCGCCGTCGCGACGTTCGCGATTCAGCCGGTCCACGCCGAGCTGCTGGAGAAGACCAAGAAGGTGGGGAAAACGACCGTGCAATACAAGGTGGTTCTTCCCAACGGCTTCGATCCGGCCAAAGCCTATCCCGCGATTTTAGCTTTCGGCGGAGGCCCGCAAACCATGAACACGGTGGATAGCGTTCTGAGCCGGAATCTTCGCGCGGAGGCGGAAAAACGCGGCTACATCGTGATCGCGCCGGCGGCGCCGGACGGCCAGTTGTTCTTCGAGGATGGCGACCGCATTTTTCCCGAGTTCCTGAAAGCCATCCTGGCGGACTACAAAATCCAGGACAACAAATTCCACATCGCCGGACCGTCCAATGGCGGAATCGCGGCATTCCACGTGGCGGCCGCGAATCCACAGTATTTTTCATCCATTACCGCTTTTCCCGGATATATGTGGGAGCCCACGCAGGCCAAGCTCCAGGCGATTTCGAAGATGTGCGTCTATATGTACGTCGGCGAGAACGACCCATATATGTGGCATGGAGAGATGCAGAAGGAAGCCGATTGGCTGCGCTCGAAGGGAACGGTCGCCCGCTATACGGTCGAGAAGGGTCAGCCCCACCGGCTGGATACGCTCGCCGGCGCCAATGCCTCGCGACTGTTCGATGGATTTGCGGAAACCAAGAACGGTTGCGCCAAATAACGCGACTCGCCCGGCAATGCTCGACTGCTAGTGCACGAGGTGCTCGATATCCTTATTGTTTTCCAGGCAGATAAAATCGATCATCTCCGTATCGAGCAGAGGCTTCATGTGCAGCGCCACAGTCCAGGGCTTAGTGAACACTTTGGGATCGTCGACGGTGACGTCCACGTCGAGGGCGCCAAAGCTGGGGCGGCGGATGCGCTCCGTAACGCGAGCGGAGCTTGAGAAAAAATTCCCCGCTGTGTCGAGCCAGGAATCGTCGCGATAGCCCGCCGAATCGACCACCAGCGTCTCGCCTTCCCAGTGGGCGATGGAGTAACCGTTCCAGGTCGGCAGCATGTCCGGAGGCAGGCTGCGGCCGTCGAAAAAGATCTGGCGGTAACTGGCGTTGTACTCGTGCAGGATAACGAGCTGGGTGGGCGTCTGGAAAATCTTCTCGGTTTCGGGGAATGCCCAGGCGCGCGGGAAGTTTGGCGGCAGGCAGCGCATGTGAGGGTCGAGGAACGCGACCTCCTTGGCCCGTCCTTTAACCAGGCCGGCGGCCCACGGCTGGTAAGGGAGGCCGCCCTGAAGGCCCGCCGCGAAATTGATCAATTGTGGCGTCAGAGGAAGTTCGGTGCATTGCACGCCGCGCTCGCCGGCGTTGCAGGGCAGGATTTCGCGCGGGATCCACATACCGGAAAAGTCGGGCTTGCCGGCGGACGTTTTAGGCGCGGGGGCCTTGAGGTCCGGCTTGCCATCGGGCGTGCGGGGAATTCCGGGCGTGGGCAAGTTAATCCATTGCGCCGCGGCGGAGGCGGCGAGGAAGACGGCGAGGCCGATAGTGCGCATGGTTGCCATCATATGCCAATGGCTGCCGGCAAACCAATTCCCTAACCCGGTCCATTGGAATCGCGAAGCCTCTCTGCCGGAGCTGTGCCAGGCTGTCGCCGGAGCTAGCGGCGGTCTTTCGCCACCATCAGATCTTCGATGTTGATCAGCTCTGTCGGATAATCTCCGGTGTAGCAGGCGTAGCAGTAGTCGTGGCGCTTGTCGGCGACGGCTTCGCGCAGTCCGCTCAAGGAAAGATACCCGAGGGAATCCGCCTCCACAAACCGGCGAATCTCCTCGACGGAGTGGTTGGCCGCGATCAACTCGGCCTTCATGGGAGTATCGACGCCGTAGAAGCAGGGCGAGATCGTGGGCGGGCAGGAGATGCGCAGATGCACCTCGCGAGCGCCGGCGCCGCGCACCATCCGCACGATTTTGCGAGAGACGGTGCCGCGCACGATGGAATCGTCCACCAGCACCACGCGCTTGCCCTCCAGCAGATGACGGATCGGGTTGAACTTCAACTTGACGCCGAAGTCTCGAATGGCCTGCGAGGGTTCGATGAAAGTGCGGCCCACATAATGATTGCGGATCAGAGCCTGGCGGAAAGGAATTTTGGCTTCGGCGGCGTACCCGAGCGCGGCGGCGACCCCCGAGTCTGGCACTGGGACCACGACGTCCGCTTCCACAGGGTGCTCGCGAGCGAGTAAACGGCCCATCGATTCGCGCGATTGCGATACCGGCCTGCCGAACACAATCGAATCGGGCCGCGAAAAATAAACGTGCTCGAAGACGCAGTGGGCGCGGTCGCGCACGGGAGCATAGCGCTCGCGTGTCATCCCCTCGGGGCCGATAATGACCATCTCTCCGGGAGCGACGTCGTCCAGATAGACGGCGCCGATCAAATCGAAGGCGCAGGTTTCCGAGC
Organism: Bryobacteraceae bacterium; assembly: GCA_036557165.1. GTDB lineage: Bacteria > Acidobacteriota > Terriglobia > Bryobacterales > Bryobacteraceae > Palsa-187. Next base: position 53,185 of record DATBIA010000010.1, on the reverse strand, counting down.
CGAACACGTAACATGCGCGCCCGCCGGAAAGCTCCATCTGCCCGAACGCCAGCGGGCGGAATCCGTGTGGATCGCGCGCCACGATCAGCCGGTTTTCAGCGAGAAAAACCAACGAAAACGCGCCCTCGAGTTGCAACAGCGCCTCGCGCAGCGCGCCTGAGAGCGTGCGCTCGCGCGAGCGGGCGACCAGGTGCAGGATCACTTCGGTGTCGCTGGAAGCTTGAAAGATCGAGCCTTCGCTTTCCAACTCCCGCCGCAGCTCGGCGGCATTGGTGATGTTGCCGTTGTGCGCGACGGCGATGCGCCCTTTATTGCAAGCTACCGAAAACGGCTGGGCGTTTAGGAAGGCGGTGTCGCCCGCGGTGGAATAACGCGTGTGGCCAATCGCCATCTCTCCGGCAAGGCTTCCGAGAACCTCGGGCGTGAACAGGTCCGCCACGCGGCCCATGCCGCGATAGTTGTGGATCTCTCGGCCATCGCTCGACGCGATTCCGGCGCTTTCCTGGCCCCGATGTTGCAAGGCGTAGAGGCCCAGATAGGCGATATTGGACGCCTCGGGATGGCCGTAGACGGCGATGACGCCGCACTCTTCGTGGAGTTTGTCAAACATGCGCTAGCGCGAGCAACCCTTCGAAAGCGTTTTCCGAGATCTCGCGGAGCCGATCGACGGGGGAATCCACCCAAGTGCCCGAGCGGTAATCGATACGCAACCGCACTTTCATTGTAACGCCGATGCGTTCACAGGCGACGCCATGGGTTTCGGCCACGCGCTCCACTGCTTCCGGCTCCGCCGTCGAAATCAGGATGCGCGACGGACCTTCATGGAACAGCGCGAATTCGGGCCGCATGCCGGTCGCTAATTCGATCGCCGCGCCGATTCCGGCGGAGCAGCATTCGGCCAGAGCCACGGCCAGACCGCCGTCGCCCACATCGTGCGAGGATTCGGCCAGTCCCGAGTTGACGATCTCCCGGATCGCCGCCTGGACTCGCTTTTCGTAATCCATGTCGAGCGCCGGCGGCAATCCCCACATCTTCTTCAAAACGACTTTGGCGTACTGCGTGCCGCCGAAGCGCGTTGCGTCCGAGGAGCCCAGGCCGCCCAGGAGCATTACCGTTCGCTCCTCGTTTTTGAACGGAATCGTCACCGGCTGCGCGGTCTTCATCAGCCCCACGATTCCGATCACGGGCGTCGGCCAGATCGCCTCACCGAGCGTTTCGTTGTACAAGCTGACATTGCCGCCAGTGATGGGCGTCTCGAAATGCAGGCAGGCTTCCGCTATTCCCTCGATCGCCTCCACCAGTTGCGCCATGATTTCGGGGCGCTCGGGATTCCCGAAGTTCAGATTGTTCGTGGCGGCAACCGGCAGTGCGCCGACGGTGGAAAGATTGCGGCAGCATTCGGCGACCAACAGCCGCGCGCCCTCGCGCGGACTGAGCGCGCAATAGCGGCTGTTACTGTCGAGCGACATTGCAACGCTGGTTCCCGTTTCCTTAATGCGCACGATTGCGGCATCCCCGCCGGGACCCGCGAGCGTATTGGTGCGGACGGTGTAGTCGTACTGTTGCCAGATCCAGCGCTTGGAGGCCAGATCCGCCGACCCGAGCAATGCGAGCAGATCCCGATTCAGATCGCGCGAAGCGGGAATCTCCGGCGCCTCCATCGGCGCGGGCCGATAGGGCGCGGCATGGTGCGGCCGGTCATAAAGAGGAGCTTCGTCCGCCAGTTCCCGATTGGGAATCTCCGCCACTACCACTCCGCGATTCTTCACCCGCAATTTGCCGTCGCCGGTGACTTGGCCGATGGTTACCGCGTCCAGGCCCCATTTGCGAAAGACCGAGAAAACTTCTTCTTCCCGGCCACGCTCGGCCACAAGCAGCATGCGCTCCTGCGATTCGGAGAGCATGATCTCATACGGGGTCATGCCGGTTTCGCGCTGCGGCACAAGGCTCAAATCGATTTCGACGCCGGTTCCGGCGCGGCTTCCCATTTCGCATGTCGAGCAGGTAAGACCCGCGGCGCCCATGTCTTGAATCCCCACGATGGCGCCCGTGCGCATGGCTTCCAGGCACGCTTCCAACAGCAGCTTCTCGAGGAACGGGTCGCCGACCTGAACGTTGGGCCGCTTCTGCTTCGATTCTTCGGTGAATTCGGCGGAGGCCATGGACGCGCCGTGAATGCCGTCGCGGCCGGTCTTGGCGCCGACGTAGATCACCGGATTGCCGACGCCCGAGGCCTTGCCGTAAAAGATCTCGTCCTTGCGGAAGACGCCCAGCGCAAAAACGTTTACCAGCGGATTGCCGTTGTAGCAAGGCTCGAAGACGCACTCGCCGCCTACCGTCGGAACGCCGAAGCAGTTGCCGTAATGCGAAATGCCGCGCACCACGCCGTCGAGAATCCGCCGGTTGCGATCGCCCGATTGGGGATCGTCCAGAGGCCCGAATCGCAGCGCGTCCATTACGGCGATCGGGCGCGCGCCCATGGTGAAAATGTCTCTCAGAATGCCGCCGACTCCTGTCGCCGCACCCTGAAACGGCTCGATAAAGCTGGGGTGGTTGTGCGATTCGATTTTGAACGCGATAGCGTAATCGCCGCCGATATCGATAATGCCCGCATTTTCGCCGGGGCCGACCAGCACGCGCGGACTTTTCGTCGGAAGCTTCCGCAGATGCAGCCGTGAGCTTTTATAGGAGCAGTGCTCGCTCCACATCACCGTGAAGATGCCCTCTTCGGTCTTGTTCGGTCCGCGGCCCAGGATAGAGCGGACCTTGTCGAACTCGGTGGGCGTCAACTGACTCACGACTATTTAAAGACCCCGCGCAGTGAGATGTAAAGCAACGCCATTCCCGCCGCCGCAATAGGCACATTCAAGCCCGTGAGATGCGGGAGGACGGAGGGATCGAACGCGCAGTAGATCAAGAGCAACGACGTGGGAACTGTGCCTGCCGCGGCCGCGCGCGCTAAGTGAACTTCAAGCCCCGTCGTCTTCTTTCTTTTGAAATCCCAAAGCAGGCCCAAAATGAATGCGATTAAAGCCAAGCACACAGAAGAAATCGTGGCGTAGGAGCCCAACCGTGAGATCGGCTGGCCATCGCTAGTCATTAGATGCTGTGAAAAAAGGAGCCTAAGATTTCGGGATTGCGCAGCAACGCGATAATGATGCCAACCAATGTCGTGATCTCGACAATCAGCGTGACAAGCCTGTCCGCCCGGCGCCACGCTGAACGGGTGGCCCGGTTCCCCTGGGTCTCATCTAGGGAATCAAACATTGTTATCCAGATGTTACCACGAAGGCGTTCATTTTCATGCCACTGCGGTCACCAGCGATTGCACCAGGGATCCGAGAATCGCGCGGCCATCGGCGGAGCCGAGCAGGGCGTCCGAGGCGCGCTCGGGGTGCGGCATCATTCCCATGACATTGCGGCGCTCGCTCAAGATTCCGGCGATATCGCGCAACGAGCCGTTTGGATTATCGATATAGCGGAGCGCCACGCGATCCTCGGCTTCGAGCTTGTCGAGCGTGTAGGAGTCCGCAAAGTAGCACCCTTCGCCGTGGGCCACCGGCATGCGCAGGCGTTGCCCTCGCTCAGTTGCGCAGGTGAACGGCGAATTCGTGGTCTCCACGCGCACCGTAACCTCGCGGCAGACAAATTTAAGATCACGGTTTCGCAGCAGCGCGCCGGGAAGCAGCCCGCTTTCCACCAAAATCTGAAATCCGTTGCAGATTCCGAGCACTGGCCCTCCGGCGCTCGCGAACTTACGAACGGCATTCATTACGGGCGAGAACTTGGCGATCGCGCCGCAGCGCAAATAGTCGCCATACGCGAACCCACCCGGGAGCACCACCGCGTCCACGTTGCCCAGCGAAGCCGAATCGTGCCAGATGAACTCCGCCTGCTGGCCTAGATTTTGGGAGAACGCGTACCAGGCGTCGTGGTCGCAATTACTGCCCGGAAAGACGACGACGCCAATTCGCATTGGAGAAATTTCAGTTTAGCAAAGGCCGCGCGGCGGCCGATCGCGGACTCGCTCCACAACAGTCCCAGCGGGCTATACTGACGCTAAAGAAAGGATCGATCATGCGCTTACTCGGCTTTGCGTTGTGTTTCTCATCACTTGCCGCGCTCGCGGTTGGCCAGGGCCAGACCGGCAAGCTCTCGGGCAAAGTATTAGACGCCAACGGCGAAACCGTTGCGGCGGCGCCGGTCGTGTTGAAGAATTCCGCAAGCGGCGCTGCCTCCATGACGCCGAGTTCCACGAAAGGCGTCTACTCGCTCGAGTTGCCGGCCGGAACTTATGAGATCTCGGTCAATGTCGGCGGGCTGAAGCCGTTTCTGAAGAAAGGCGTCGTGGTCCCCGCGAACAAGCCGGTCGAACTCGACGTTCATCTGGAAGACACCACGCAACTGAGCACCTTGGGCGAGGATCGGACTTCCATTTCAGCCGCCCAAACGCGGCATCGCGCGCCTTCCGGTCCCACCCCGCGCACAGCCGAAGGCAAACCGGATCTCTCGGGGGTCTGGTGGACGCCGGCCATCACCGATCCCGGAAAACCGGAGTTCCTGCCCTGGGCCGAGGATCTCTTCAAGAAGCGCCAGGAGAGCAACAGTAAGGATAGTCCTCAGGCGCAGTGCTTACCATCGCCGGTTACGCGCTTGGGGCCGCTGTTTCAATTTGTGCAGAGCAAGGATTATCTCGTTAGAATCTCCGACGACGACAGCCCCGGCTTTTATCAAATCTATCTCGATGGACGGCCGCACCCGAAGGATCCAAACTCGCAGTGGTATGGGGATAACATCGGGCGCTGGGAGGGCGATACTTTGGTGATCGATCGCGTGGCGTTTCACGAGCGCGTTTGGCTCGACCGCGAAGGTCATCCGCATTCCGACAAGCTGCACGTGATCGAACGCTATCGCCGGCCGGACCTCGGCCATCTCGAATCGGATATTACGGTCGAGGACCCGGGCGCGCTCGCAAAGCCCTGGACCATGAAACGAGTCGCGGAGTTGGCACCCGGGGAACAGATATACGAGTTCATCTGTCCTGAAAACAACCAGGATGCGGCGCATCTTGTAGGTAAATAGGCGGCGTCCGCGGGCGCGAGTGCGACACTGGGAGCTTATGAAATCTCCCGCCCTGTTGCTACTTTGCGCACTCTGTTGCGCGGCCGAAACCAGGACCCTTACGCTTAAGCAGGCGCTCGATTTGGCACTTCAGCAGAATCCCGATCTGGTGATCGCGCGGTTGGAGCAGCAACGGGCGCGCAACCAGGTAACTATCGCGCGCGATCCATTTTCTCCGAAAGTCTTCGCCGGCAGCGGCGCGGCCTGGACATATGGCTTCCCCACCAGCATCGACGGCCAGGCGCCCTCCATTATGGAGGCTCGAACGTCGATGTCTTTGTTCGACAGGCCCCAGAGCTACCTGGTCGCGTCGGCAAGCGAATCGCTGCGCGGGACCGGATTCGACATTACGACGCGGCAGGAAGAGGCGGCCTACCGCGTCGCGTCGCTCTATCTGGACGCCCAGAACGCCTCGCTGGGCATGGCGGCGGCGCAGCGGGAACAAGAGAATTTGGTTCGGGTGCAACAACTGGTGGAGGCGCGCGTAAAGGAAGGGCGGGAACTGGCGCACGAAGCGAATAGGGCGCAGGTGGATGTGCTGCGATCGCGGCAGCGCGTGGAATCGCTCGGGCTCGATCTCACCGATGCCGAGTCGTCCCTCGCGCTGGCGCTGGGGCTTGGACCCGGGGATCGCGTGCAACCGGCCGCGGAGGAGCCGCCTACGCTAGCCGCGCCGGCCGGCGAGGATGCGGCGATTGCGCAGGCCCTTGCGAACAGCCCCGAGGTAAAGCGCCTGGAGTCCAATCTGCAAGCCAAGCTTCTGGAGGTGAAAAGTTACAAGGCCGAGTGGCTGCCCAAGGTGGACCTGGTGGCGCAGTATTCTCTTCTGGCGAAATACAACAATTTCCAGGAATTTTTTTCGCGATTCCAACGCAACAACGTTGAGTTGGGCGCTTCTTTTTCTGTTCCCGTGCTGGCCGGGCACTCGGGCAGGGCTTATGCCGCGCAGGCTCAGGCCGACGCGGAGAAGGTGCGTGTGGAAATAAACCGCACACGCGGCAGGATTGCCGCGGATCTCCGGCGCGCTTATGAGGATATCCGTCGCGCCGAGACCGCGCGCGAGCTGGCTCGCGCCGATCTCGATCTTGCGCGCGATCAGGTCTCGATCGACCTGGCGCAAATGGGCGAAGGCCGCCTGCCGGCCGCGAAAGCCGAGCAGGATCGCGCTATCGAAAACGAAAAATGGCTGGCCTTCTATGAGGCCGACACAACCGCGGAGCGGGCGCGGCTGAACGTGCTGCATCAGACTGGGGCGCTTCTGGCGGCGCTTAACAAATGAGGCTCAAAAGGTAAGCCTTATTCCACCGGTCGCGGTGCGCGAGAGAGCCGCATAGCCGAGCGCCTCCTGGTATTGCTCATCGAGCAGATTCCCAATTCGAATGAAAGGCTCCACATGCGGCGCCGCCTGCCAGGAGCCGTTCAGAAATACGTAGTTGTAGGCGGGATTGCGAAGCAAATTGGGCCGCAGGAAATCGCTATCAGCCCGAACGCCAACCAGCCGCGCGCCCATCGCAAACGTCCAGCGGCGCGGCGCAAACTCCAGTGAAATCGCGCCGGAATTGAGCGGCCTTCGCACCAACTGACGGCCGATTTGCGTAGGATCGTTGGATTCCGTAATGCGTGTATATAGCCGCGTGTAGCCCGCGCGCAGCGTGACGAAACTCTTCACGCGCGCCGTGCCCGAAAGCTCAAAACCGCGCGCCCACGCGCCTTCGATATTGTTCCACGTTCCAGGAAAGTTCGAAAAGTCGAACAGAATCAAATCGTGGAACGAATTCCGAAAGAACGACGCCTCGGCGCGTACGCGGCGCGAGAAAAATTCGCGGAATAAGCCGGCCTCATAGCTTGCAGTCTTCTCCGGCTGTAAAGCGGGATTGCCCACGAAATAGGCTTCGCGCGCGAAGTTCTGAAGCAGCGACGGCTCCTGAACTCCGCGGGCGGCGCTCAAACGAAAGTAGACGTCGCGAGGCAGGCGGAACGTCGCCGAGCCTCGCGGGGCGAACTGCGTCCCAAACACGGAGGAATGCTCCACGCGGGCGCCGCCGGATAGGAATATTCTCCGGCCAAGCGAATACTGTTCGTAAACGAATACGCCGTTGTTGTAGCGCGAGCGATCGTCGCCCGAGACCAGGCCTGCTTGCCTCTGAAATTCATCGCCGAAGACGAGCGCGCCGCCGGAATGCGTGAGCGTGCCCTGATAGCTGGCGATGTTGCGATCGGCGAGGCTGATGCTCACCGGATCGAAGCCGTCGCTGAACGCATCCCGATAGCGATGGTAGCCGTAGAGAAAACGCTGCGAGAATCGCGGGCCGCGCGAATCGTCCAGGCGGACGCTGAGCGCCGAATCGCGATCGTAGCTATTCGATAAGAGATCGAACGCTTTATCCGCCGTCTGGCCCGGATCGCCCGTGTAGGCATCGAATTCGCGGTAGGAAGCGCGAAGCTGCGTCGCGCCGGAAAACCGGTAGCCGATATTTCCCGTTCCGGAGGTGATGCGATAGGCGTCGTTGGGAAATTCGCCAGTCGTGCGGAACTGGTCCGTTGTGAAGGCATAGTCCAAACGGTTTTCGAACCCGCCGTTCAACGCCGCGGACCAGTGGTCGGCGGAAAAGGATCCGCGATCGTAAACCAACTCGCCATGCGGAATGGTGGCTTCAGGATCGCCTTGCCGCGTGAACATTTGGATCACGCCGCTTGCGCCTTCCGCTCCGAACAGCGCGCTCTCCGGGCCGCGAACCACCTCCATGCGCTCCAGACCGGCCGAGGTGAGATGCGCGAAATCGAGCGAGCCGCCCGGATCGGTGACCGGCACTCCGTCCAGCAGCACCAGCGAAGCGTTCGAATTGCCGCCCCGCAGGAAGACGGAAGTAAGCGCGCCGTTCTGGCCGTTTTGCGCCACATCGACGCCGGGAACGTCGCGCAGCAGATCCTGGATGAAAGGCGCGTGCGGCGGCTCGAAATCGCGCGAGGTGAAAACATCGGCGGCGATGCCTGCCTCCTCCAGCGCCACAGGAGCTCCGGCGGTGGTCACAATCACGCTCTCGCTGGTTCGCGCCAGCGGCAAAGTGATTCTGTTCTCCGCCGGAAGCGAAACTCTGGCGGCGGCGAATCCAGGCTTGGTGACGGTGGCCTCGCAGGCCGAGGAGACTTCGAAACCTCCCTGCGCATCGGTGGTTTTGGTTTCCGCTCCGCAGACGACTTGAGCGCCTGGGACCGGCCGGCCGCTGGGGTCGTACACGACTCCTTTGACCTGAAAAAAAAGGAATAGAAACAGAGTTGGGTTCATGAGACGTTCTCCCTCGAAACGTTCGTCACACTTCCGTGGCGAGAAATCGGTCTCCTGACTTCCGGCTGCTCTCAGAATGTTCCGCCTTCCCACGTTTTTCGCAGTGGCGGGACCAGCTACTCCATGCCGGTTACAGTTGCGGGGCAGTGGCGGATTCTCACCGCCTTCCCTGCATTCCTCGCTGGATTGGAACTGTCTTTAACAGAGTAGTGGCGAGCGGGGTAGAAGTCAAGAAAATTGGAGGAAGCGATTGGCGATGGCGGGAAGCGCAATTCGCTAAAGCGCCTGCATGAGGGGATTTAGGCGACCATCTAGTTTGTTATTCACGAAGCGGTGTGCGGTGATGTTGGCGAAGGAGGCAGTATGAGCAATCCCGTCAGCCAGCCCGCGACTCCGCCGCAGCCCAATCAGGTTTACTATGGCGTCGATGCGTTGGCGCTGTTCCAAAGATTCACTCGCGATACGTACTTGAGCGCGTTTGGCGTGCAGGCGCCCGCTTACGATCCGGCGCGCGTCGTCAAGACTTGGTTCGATTCAACCGTGGATACCTCGAACCCGTCCAATGTCGCCCTCTACAATGTCGTGGCGCAGGATCAAAACGGAAACTGGGGACTCCAGCAACTGGTGATGCCGGCTCAGGAAGCGGCTACTGTCAATCTGACCGGAGGGATCTCTTATCCGCCCTATGCCGTCGCGCCAACTCAGGCGACGCGCGGCGGCTCGGGAATAAATGCGCTATACCTCAGCCTCACCTTGGACGCGCAGCAGCTCATGACGGAAATTGGCGGCACGAGCATCATTGACGAGGGTAATTCGCCGGTTTTTCCCGTCATCTATCCGGCCAATGAGCCGCGCCGCGTGTGGGACATCGTCTTTCAGGGCGAGCCGCTGAACGTCGGCTTGCTGCTGGCGGCGAAATACGCGAACGGTGTTGGCGCTCCGGGCCAGTGGAACACGAGCAGCGGCACTCCGGTTTGGGTTCCCGCTCCTCCGTCGCCCACCGGCGCCGACGACACGCGTCCGCCGCGGCCCATGCCCGTTCGCAGCCTGCTGCCGAACGAAAAATTCCAGACTGGATTGATGGGCGTGGGCATTATCCGCGCAGATCTACAGGAATCGAACGGCGAACAGAGTGGTCTGTTCACGATGGACGATCGCGCTACGCTGCAGCAGATCTATCAGATCGTCAGCAAACTGGGGCAATAAATTAGCCCCAGACCTTGCGCGCTGTGTTCACCACCAGTTCGAGCTTGCGCCACTGCTCGTCCGGCGATAAGAGATTGCCGGCGGCAACGGAGGCAAAACCGCACTGCGGGCTGAGCGCGAGATTTTCCAGCGGCACGTAGCGAGCCGCCTCATCGATGCGACGCCGCAGATCGTCTTGCGATTCAAGCTGCGGCTCCTTGGTGGTGATGAGGCCAAGCACCACGGTTTTTCCCTGAGGAACCAAACGGAGCGGCTCGAATCCGCCGGAACGTTCCGTATCGTATTCGAGCAGGAACGCATCCACGTCGAGCATCCCGAACAGTTTTTCCGCGATCGCGTCGTAGCCGCCTTCGGTGAACCAGCGGCCACGGCTATTTCCCCGGCAGATGTGGAGAGCCAGGGTAACGCGGTCGCGAGGAATTCCCGCAAGAGCGGCATTGTCGCCGGCGATGCCCACTTCAAATTCGCGATCCGCGTCGCGGCCCGCGCTGCGCAGCTTCTCGCGCTGCCGGGGGTCGAGATAAAAAGAGTAATATGGCGCGTCGAACTGGATGTATTCGACGCCTTCGGAGACCAACCACTGAATCTCGTCGCGAACAATATCCACCAGGTCCGGAAGCAGATCGGCGTGCGAGGGATAGAAGCGGTCCGTGAGCCCCGGTTTGTAGCTGGGAACGAGGAAATTCGACGGTGCCGGCAGAGTAATTTTGAACGGCCCCGGCGCGGCGTTTTTGAGAAAAGGCAGCTCGGCGGCCGCGAGCTTTTTGGTTTTGCGCAGCTTTCCGCCGACGGCGTTCGCGGTGCTTCCCTCAGGCCCGCCGCCAGGGCCTTTCCATTCGATCTCCACTTTTTGCGGAACGAAGCCTTCGACGGCTTCGGCCATGTCGGTGAGCCAGGAACCTCGCCGCAGCTCGCCGTCGCTGAGCACATCGATGCCAATCGAGCGCTGTTTTTCGATCGCTGTGAGAATCGCAGCATCCTCGGCGGCCCGGAGCTCATGCAGCGGGATTCGCCCCTGCGCCTGGGCCGCGCGCGCTTCCAGAAGCTCCGGCGGGCGAAGCAAGCTTCCCACCTGCTCGGCTCGATAGGTTTTGGACATCTATGCCTTCACCTCCGGCATGAGTCTCAACGCGTTGTCGCGCTCGATGGCCCGGAGGTCTTTCGCGGAGAAGCGATGCGCCGCCAGGCCGCTCTCGACTTCGGCGCCGGTGCGAAACGGGAAATCCGTTCCGAAAACGACCTGGGAAACGGGGACCATCCTCAGAAGAGCGTCCAGCGCTCCGGGATGATTCGCCTGTGCGGTGTCGTAATAGAATTTCTTCAGCTCATATGACAAGCCGTTCGGCATGCGCTCGCGCGACTGCTTCATCGTCTTCTCCTCATATAGGAAGCGGCTCAACAGGAACGGCGCCGTGCCGCCTCCATGCGAAAAGATCCATCGAATGTCGGGGAATCGCGCCGCCGTGCCGCTGAACAGAAGACTGGCGATCGTACGCGTAGTGTCGGTAGCCCACTCGATATCGGTGGCGGGAATGCCGACCTTCAGATTGACGCAGCAATCCGGCGAATGTGGATGAGTGTAGACAACCGCCTTGCGCCGGTTTAGTTCCTGCCATACGGGCGAAAACGCCGCATCGCCGAGCCATTTGTCGCGATAACTGGTCATCAGACCGATGCCCTGAGCCTTCAGCGTGCCGAACGCATATTCAATCTCGCTCAGACTGGCATCCGCATCGGCGAGCGGGAGTACTGCGAATAATCCGAACCGCCCGGGATAATCGCGGACCATCTTGGCGCCGTAGTCGTTGACTTCTCGCGCAAGCCTGCGATTCAAGGCGGCATCCGGGAAGATCACGTTGGGAGCGGAGAGCGACACGATCGAGACTGCAATTCCGCTCTTGTCCATTTCTTCGATGGATCTGGCCGGGGTCCAGGCGGGCGAGGGATTTTGACCCTGGGCGACGATCGCGGCCGAATACGTTGGGGGAAACAGATGGTGATGGACGTCGATACGATAGGGCTTGGTTGCCGCCGGCGCGGGCCGGGCGCCCACAAGCGCGCTCCCGGCGACGACGGCGGTCAGAAATTGGCGGCGGTCAAAATTGGCGGGCATGATTGCCAGACAGTTTATCTCATGGCCGAGCGTCGAGTCCGAGCGTAGCGTAGCGTAGCGTAGCCGGCGGGCACGGCCGTAGTCCGTCGATACGTATTCAACCGCGCCTATCCCCGGCCTTACGGCCGGGGCTGGGTGCGAACGCTGGAACACCGTCGTGCCCCCTTTCAGCCCCGCCCGTGAGGGCGGGGGCAAGCTTACGGACGGATTACGGGCACGGCAAAGAGCCAAACATCGCGTTATACTCTCTGAACTGAAGGAGATTTATGAGAATCGCGCGTGCCCTTAGTTGTCTTCCGGCGGCGATGGCGATGAGCTTGGCCGGCTGGGCGCAGACCCAGTCCGCCGATCAACCCAAGCCTCAAATCAGGAGCCTCTCACACGCCATCCACGCGGTCAACGAACTGGATACGACTCTCGCTTTTTACCGCGAAGTGTTCGGCCTGAACGGCATGCCGCAGGATTTCCCAAATCCCGCGGTGCCGCGGCTCACCAACGCTCCCGGCGTTACGCTTCGCCTTTCGATGATGCGGCTGCCGGGCGCGATGCAGTTCGAGCTGACCCATTTCAAAGGGCTTGAACGAAAACCCGCGCAGGCCAAGTACACCGATCCGGGCGCGGCCAGCATCGTCCTCCACGTCCGCGATATCGATGCGATCGTTGGCAAGGCGAAAACCGCCAACGCGCCGATTGTCACCACTGGCGGCGCTCCGGTTGAAATTAGCGCCGCGAACGGCAAGGCGCGCTCGATCGTGCTGCGCGATCCCGATGGGTTCTTCGTTCAGGTGGTCCAGGACACGCCCGAGCCGGGCGCGCCGGAAGGAAATGTACATCGCGTCTCCCTTGCCTACACCATGGAGAGCGCCGAGGCGACGGCCAAATTCTACAACGGCATGATGGGCCTGGATCTGAAGGGTCCTACCGCGTTCTCGAAAGATCCGGCCACGCTCAGGCTGGTGGGAGCGCCGAAGGGAACGGAATTTCGCAAGCTCACGGGCATCATTCCCGGCCCTCCCGCATACGTCGAGTTCACCGAGTTTCGCGGCGTGCCGCGGACCAAGTTCCACTTGCGTGTCCGCGACCCAGGCGCGCCGGCCATGGCGATTAACGTGGTGAACCTTAACGGCATGATCGACGAAATGAGGGCGGCGGGCGTCAATCTGATTTCCACCAACGGTCAGATAGTGGATTTCGGCGGCGGCACGCACAACATCTTCGTGGAAGATCCGAACGGCATGAATCTCGAACTGATCGAGCGCACTGGTCAGCCGCGCGGAAAGGGCAAAGCGAAGTAGAGTTTCCGGCGGCTTACTTCATGGCGGCCGCTCCGGCTTCCGCCGTGTGGCCGTCCTGATCGCTACTGCCTCCCGAGGCGCCGATCGCGCCAATTACCTTGCCGTTGACGACCAGCGGGATGCCGCCTTCCACCGGAACCGCGCCCGTGAGGCTAAGCATGCGGAGCCCTTGGCCGCCGCCGGCGAGCGTATCCTGAAACGCCTTCGTCGGGCGGCGGAATAGTGCGGCCGATTTCGCTTTTTCGATTGCGATTTGCACGCTGCCGAGCTGCGTGTCCTGCATTCTCTCGAAATACACGAGGTAGCCGCCGGTATCGACGACCGCCACCGCCATTTCCCAATGGTTCTTCCGGGCTTCCGCTATGGCGGCGGCTGCTACTTTCTTAGCGGCGTCGGGAGAAATAGATACGCCATAGGGAGCGTTGGGCGGAGGAACCAGCGGCGTTTGTCCGAATGCGGCAACGGCGAGCGCCAGAGCGGCGAAGATTCGTTTGAGTGGCATGGGCTATAAGTGTAACTCGTGCCCGGCGTGGCGGCGGGCTCGGGAGGCCTCCGCGGCCGGGAATTGACGCTGGACAAAATTACTGCTTTGTAAAGGTCTCCGGCCCGCCGCCGCCCTTGCCCTTGCTACCGCCGGGGCCTTTTCCGCCGCCTTTGCCTTTGCCTTTGCCTCCGAAGCCCCCGCCGTTACCCGCGGAAACCATCTGCCGCAGCGCCGAATAGCTCTTGCCATCATCGGCCAGGGTCCATTCGTCGTGCCACTTCATACCGGTGGGCATGGTGGTATCGACGACCAGTTTGTTGCCCTCCATTTTGCCCGTGGCAGTGGAGTCCTTCCAAACTCCCTCGGTCATGGTGATTTCCTGTCCTTGTGTAGGATATTGACGCAGAATCACCGACCCGTTGGTCTGCGTCTCTTCCATGTACACGACGCCTTCTTTAAAGGTCAGCTTCCGCACCTGCCCGTGATCGCCCTTCCATGTGGCGTTGAATTTCGAGGCGTCTTGCGCCATCAGCATGAACGTGGCCGCGCCCAGCGCAATGGTTGCCATGAACATCGTTTTCTTCAAAGGGTGTTTCTCCTTTCCGTTGACGCGCGCCGGAGGCCGCTCTACGTCGCCTATTAGAGGCGGCAGCTTGCATCGCTAAGTTACCACAACTCCGCCGGGCGCCTGGGTTGATTTCGGCCGCTCCTCGACGGAATTTGCCGAGCCAAAGAGGCGTAACCCAGCCGCCACCGGGAGTCGCCTGGAAGATGCTGCCGGCTTCCCCGCACACCCGGTATTTGTGATAAAAAGAAAAGGTCTTGCGATGATGGACATCCGGCTGCAAACGATTGATCTCGCGATATGTTTATATCCATGAAGCGTTTCGTTTATATGAGTGCGCTTGCGGTTCCGATCGCCACTTTGGCGCTCCTGCAAATCAAGGCGCAGCCTCCCACCCGCTCTCAATCGGCCGCCGCGCCTGCCGCGAATGTGGACCAGTACCGCGAGATGTTGGATGAGTACTGCGTCACCTGCCACAGCACCGCCCTGAAGACGGGGGGGATCGCGCTGGACGCACTGGATCTTAAGAACGCGCCCAACGACGCGCAGGTCTGGGAGAAGGCGCTGCGCAAGCTGCGTGGGCGCTTGATGCCGCCGCCGGGCAATCCGCAGCCGTCGCAGAAGGATATCGATTCGTTCGTCGCCTGGATGGGAAACACGCTCGATGCCCACCCCAAAGGTCCGAAAGCGGGCTACGTGCCGATCGAGCGTCTGAATCGAACCGAGTATGCCGCGTCGGTGAAAGCTTTAGTAGGCGTGGACGTGAACGAAAAGGACGTTCTGCCGCAAGATATCCAGGTGGGCGGATTCGACAATATTGCGGCCGCGTTGAATATTTCGCCGGCCTTTCTCGACCAATACGTCACCGCGGCCCGGCAGATCGCGAAAGTCGCTGTCGGCAATCCCAATCCTCGGATTTCGAACGTCAAGTACTCTATCGCGGCCAATCAAAACGGCGAAGATCCCCTGCCCCCCGGCACGCGCGGCGGCGTGAGGTTCAAGCACAATTTCCCCGCCGATGGCGAATATCGCATCAACATTCTCGATCTTTCCGTGGGCCTGTACACGGGCAGCATGGAAAATGAGAGCACGTTGGTCGGCATGATCGACGGCAAGATCGTGTTCCGCAAGCCGATCGGCGGGCCCGCCGATCTGGAACTTGCGGATCGCAAGGGCGCCGACGGACGCGCCGAGATCATGCAGCGCTTCACCAAAATTCCCGTGCAGGTTCAGGCAGGAGTACGCGATGTCGTCGTGGCCTTCATCGACCGCTCGCATGTGGAATCGGATGAGAATGTCGCCAGCCCGGCTGGCTTCAACGGCCTCACCGGAGGCACCGCGGTCGCTAACCGCATGGCGCGCCTGGTCAACGGGATCGAAATCGTCGGACCGTACAATCCGACCGGCATATCGACGACTCCCAGCCGCGCGCTGATTTTCGTCTGCGACCCTAAGAAAACCGGCGAGCAGGCTTGCGCCAAGCAGATCGCGGAAAACCTGGCGCGGCGCGCGTTCCGAAGGCCGGTCGGCGCCGACGACGTCGCCGGTCTCATGCCGTTCTACGAAGCCGGGCGCGCAAACGGCGGCAGCTTCGATCAGGGAATCGAGCAGGTGGTGGCCGCAGTGCTGGCCAGTCCCGATTTTCTTTTTCGCTCGATCCGCGGAGCCTCGAATTACAAAACGGTCGGCGCTTCCTCCAACGGCGACATTCCGCTCAGCGATTTGGAGCTGGCGTCGCGGCTTTCCTTCTTTCTGTGGAATACGGGCCCCGACGATGAACTGCTTAAGATCGCCGCGGCGGGCGAGTTGACGAAGCCGGCAGTTATGGAAAAGCAGGTCCGGCGCATGATGGCCGATCCCAAGGCATCGAGCCTTGTGACCAGCTTCGCCATGAAGTGGCTGAACATCGCCGATCTGGACGCGGTGCAGCCCGATCCCAAGATATTCCCGGCCTTCAACGATCAACTGCGCCGCGATTTTTCGACGGAAGCGGAAGAGTTCCTCGGCAGCATCCTATTAGAGGACCGCAGCGTCGTCGATCTCCTGACGGCCAACTACACTTTCTTGAACGACCGGCTGGCTCGCCATTACGGCGTGCCGGGCATAGCCGGCAGCCAGTTTCGCAAGGTCACGCTGACGGATAAAACGCGCTGGGGCATCATGGGCAAAGGCGCGGTGCTGCTGCGTACTTCCTATGGGGACCGCACGTCTCCGGTGCTGCGCGGAGCGTGGGTGCTGGATAAGCTGATGGGCACGCCACCGTCGCCTCCTCCGCCGAACGTCGCCACGAGCCTCGATCAGAAAGCGGGCGAGACGCCGAAGACGGTGCGGGAGCGGCTGGAGCAGCACCGCCAAAAACCGATTTGTATGCAGTGCCACGGCGTGATCGATCCAATCGGCTTGCCACTCGAAACTTTCGACGCTACGGGTGAGTGGCGGACCAGGGATCGCCAAGCCAACAACGCCGTAATCGACGCCAGCACCGTGCTGCCAAGCGGAGTGGCGATTAACGGTCCGGTGGAACTGCGGGATCAGTTGGCCAGCCATCCCGGCATGTTCGCGCAGGCGCTCACCGAGAAACTTATGATGTACGCTCTCAACCGGGAGCTTGAATATTTCGATATGCCGCAGGCGCGCGGGGTTGTGCGCGCGGCGGCCAAAGACGATTACAAGTTTTCGTCGATCGTTTTGGGGATCGTGAATACCGATGCGTTTCGTAAGCAGGGCGCCGCTCCGAAAACGCTTTCGAAAGAGGGCGGGGTAAAGCTGGCGGCCAAGTAGGAAAAGCTTGCATTAGGAGACAACATGTTCATCACCAAGAAACATCTCGATCGCAGAACGGTGCTGAAAGCCGCCGGAGCGACCTTGGGGCTGCCTTTTCTGGACGCCATGGTGCCCGCCGGAACGGCCCTGGCTCAAACCGCCGCGGCTCCTAAAATGCGTGCGGCATTCTTCTATCTTCCGCATGGCGCGATCATGTACAACACGTCGCATGGGCCCGCCATGGACAAATGGACGCCCAGCGGCTCCGGCGCGGATTTCAAACTCAGCCCGATTCTGGCGTCGCTTGAGCCGTACAAGAAATACGTGAGCTCGTTCGGGAACCTGGAGAACGCGGCCACCGCGGGTTCCGTTCATACGTTCACGCCAGCAACGTGGCTTAGCGCGACTCGGCCCGATACCGGCGGTCCGCGCGCGCATATGGCCACGACGCTCGATCAGGTGATGGCGAAATTCATCAGCCAGGATACGCCTCTGCCTTCGCTGGAACTGGCGTCGGAAACGATCGTGCAATCGGCCGCGGGCAGTGGCGGTTCCTATACGACGCTGTCTTTCCGCGATGCGGAATCGCCGCTGCCGATGGAATACAATCCGCGCAAAGTTTTCTTGCAACTTTTCGGCGAAGGCGACACTCCGCAGGAGCGCGCCTCGATCAGCCGCGAGACCAATAGCATCCTCGATCTGATGCTCGACCGCACCAAGAAGCTGCAAGGCGAGTTGGGAGGTGGCGACCGCGCCGTGCTCGACGGATATCTGGATAGCGTGCGCGAAATCGAGCGGCGCGCTCAGAAGGCCGCGTCGAAGGATCTAGGAACGCTCAAGATTCCCGATGCTCCGGTTGGACCGCTGGACGATTTCGCCGAGCAGGTGAAGTTGATGTTCGACCTGCTGGCTCTCGCCTTCCAAGCCGACCTCACTCGCGTGGCTTCCTACATCATGGTCGCGGAGGGCACCAACCGGACGTACAACCATATCGGCGTTCCGGACGCGTTCCATCCCGTGTCGCACCACGCCAACGATATCGAGCGGCTCAACAAGCTGGTCAAAATTCAGACGTGGCACGTCGAGAAGTTCGCGGAATTCGTCAAGAAGATGGCGGAGACGCCGGATGGACAGGGAACGCTGCTGGATCATTCGATCTTCATGTATGGGTCGAACATGAGCAACAGCGACCTGCACAACAACTATCCCGAGCCGAACATCGTGGTCGGCGGCGGCAACGGCAAGATGAAGCTGCTGGGTCAGCACATCGTGCTGCCGGAGCGGACTCCGATCGCGAATCTGCACCTGACGCTGCTGCAAAAGGTCGGCCTGGAGCGGGATAAATTCGGTGACAGCACCGGGACGATCGTGGGCGTATAGGAGCCGGACAGCGCGATCTGGCTTTACTCGATGCCGCGGTTCATGCTGCGTTTCGGTTTTGGCCCCGCGCTGATCGCCGCGGTTCTGACTTCGCCTGCGATGGCTCAGTCCGGATCGCAGCGGGAATACATCGTCTCCATCGGCGCCGCATCCGAGCGAGTCGCTTCCGGGAAGATGTGGCTGTTCAGCTTTTCGTGGTACGGCCTCCAGAGGATCGAACTCGCCACCGTTGAAAACGGGCGCGCGACCGTTCCGCTCGATACGATGAGATTGCGGCGCGAGCTTGACCCGCATCCGAATACGGACGGCTATGTCGTCGCGCTGCAGGCAGGCGAGCGCCTGTGGTTCAGAACGCCGGATATCTCGCCCGACGTTGTCTGGCGCGAGTGGCCCTCCGCGTTGAACTCTCTTGGACTCGCCACCGCATTATCTAGCGGGGAAACTCAAGTGATTGTGCCGCGTCCCGCCAAACGCCATATTACTCTGCTCTACCCAGACGGGCGCGCCGCCGCGAACGTGAACATCCCCGTTTCAATCTACCTGTGGGATCGGAATCACTGCGGTTTCCACGAGGGCTTGGAACTGGGAAGCTTCCGCACAGACAAGTCTGGCGCGATCGAAGTGCTTGCCCCATTGACGCCGCTCTACTTGGGCGTTTCGTATTATGCGGAAGCAGGCGCCGGCCCGGCCGGTCCCGCGTACTCAGATAACCATGGGCTGAAAACAGGCCCCGAAGAAAACCTGGCGCTAAAGGAAGGATGGCAATTCTCCGAGAAGGACGCCCGTGTTTTCGGCGCCACGTTGCGAGTTGTGAGCACCGAAGGCCGGCCTAAAAAGGATGTTCGCATCTGGATGAATTGGAAGACAAATACGTGTGGCGGCGGTCAAGAGGTCGGCCGGACCGACTCCAAGGGGGCCGCTACCATCGGTTTGGACCCGAGCGTTGTTGGCCTCCAGTTGCAGATCGGGGGCCCGTATAGTTGGGATGACCCTCGCGCCAAAGATAACACCCGCGATTTGACGGCCGGTGAATTGCGCGAGTTGGTCCTAAAGCATAAGGTGACGATTCGCTGGTAAGCAGCCATTGAGCCTCGGGTCTGGATCGGCATGGCTCAGTTGGATGGCGTTCGGCTCATGTTCCTAAGAGTGCGCTTTCTTTTAACGCCAGATCGGGCTTGCCGGAGCACCGGCGCGAGCGCCCGTAGCGCGCTGTTCACCGACGTGCTGTCCGGAAAGACATCCAGCACCTCGGGATCGATAACCGCTATGTTGGCGCCTTGAGCGTACCTCTTCGCGGTCACTCCCCGAATCGCGCCGGAAAAATCGTATTCCTTCCGCATCGTATCGCGATCGTTGCCTTGGGTCCCCTTAGAATTCCTCTTCATATTGCCTCGTCTCCCGCCGCGTGGCGGCTCTTGCCGAGATCAGGCGAGTCCGCAGCCGCCTCTCCGCGAACGCCACGACGATGAGCCGCCGCCGAATGGACATTCCAAGTAACAAGTATCGCTCTTCTCCGTTCGAATGATCCGGATCGGGCTTGAGAAGCGAAAGCGGATCTCCGAAGACCGTTGATGCTTCGTGCCTGAGTTCGACGTGGCTTCGATTCGACCCAGCCGCAACGCTTGAGATGCAAGAAGCACGCCGCGCCGCGATCGCCCGACCGAAAGGCACTCGGAGACCGCCCGGTGGAGGCGGTTGCGGGTTGCGGCTGCAAATCGATATTCTAAATGACTGGGAATCAAGAGTTGAATGGATCGCCCAATCAACCGTAGGGAAATCATCAAGAGCGCTATGGCGGGAACGCTCGCGATGTGGGCGTCCCCCCGCGTTCTTAGAGCGCAGCAGGCGTCCAACGGCGTTCGCCGGCTGACGGACAAGGCGGCCGTCATAGACGGCGGGGGAGCGAATGTGCTGGCCTTCTCCACCGGCGGCGGGCTCGTGCTGGTGGATAGCGGCGCTCCCAAATCGGGAGACAAGGTGATGGCTGCGCTCAAGGATCTGGCTCCCGGCGCGAAGGTCCAAACGCTGTTCAACACGCATTATCACCTCGATCAGACTGGCAACAACGAACTTTTCTCCGCGGCGGGCGCGAAAATCGTCGCGCACGAGCGTACCCGCGAGTGGATGTCCGCCGACTACTGGGTTCCGGCCGACAATCGCTATGAAAAGGCGCGCCCCAAAGCCGCCCGTCCCACCGAAACGTTTCAGACCTCCGGTTCTTTGAAGGCCGGAAGCGAGCAGATCGATTACGGCTATCTCCTCCTCGCCCACACCAACGGCGACATCTACGTCTTTTTCAAAAATTCGAATCTCATTGCGGTGGGCGACGTCGCTTCGCCCGTGCGCGATCCCGCGCTCGACTGGTTCACCGGCGCCTGGATCGGCGGACGCGTGGACGCGATGGACACCGTGCTCAAGCTCGCGAACGACCAAACCAAAATCGTTCCCGCCTATGGCCCGGCTATGACGCGCGCCGAATTTAAAGCCGAGCGGGACATGATGGACGAGGTTCGAGCGCGTCTTTTCAAACAAGTTCGCGAAGGCGACGGCCCCAAGGACATGCTGGAGGAAGGCATCTTGAAAGGCCTCGCCCGAACCTGGCAGGACCCGTCCAAATTCCTGTATGCCGCGGCTAAGGGGCTCTGGGCGCACCATGACAAGATGGACCGCAATGTCGTTTAGGAGGCACGAATGAAGCGTTTCATTCCCGCCGTTTACTGTCTGGCCGCCTCTCTGGCGGCGCCTGCCCTAGCGCAAATTCAAAAAGACTCCCTTGCCAATCTCATTGAGTCGGGGGATCGCAAGGCGGCGCTTGAAAAGATTCGCGCCGGCGCCGATGTGAACGCCGCGCAGCCCGACGGCACCACGCCTCTTCACTGGGCGGTTTATCACGTGGATTATGAACTGCTCGATGCGCTTATCGCCAAGAAGGCGAAGGTGAACGTCACCAACCAGTTTGGATCCACGCCGCTGGCCGAAGCGGTCAAGCTGGCGGACGCCCGCATGGTGAAGACGCTCCTGAATGCAGGCGCGGACCCCGAAGGCGCCAATCAGGACGGCGAAACGGCATTGATGCTGGCGATCAAAACGGGAGAGCTGCCTATCGTCGAAACGCTCATCAAGGCAGGCGCGAACGTAAATACCATCGAGAAGTTTCACAACCAAACGCCTTTGATGTGGGCCGCCGCCGCGGGACGAAACGCGGCCGAAATGGTAAAGCTGCTTCTGGCAAAGGGCGCCGACGTCAAACCTCGCGCTCTGTACAGCGACTGGGAAAGCCAGATCACTTCGGAGCCCCGCGCGCAATATCGCCCCGTCGGCGGACTGACCGCGTTGTTGTATGCGGCCCGCGACGGCTGCTATGAGTGCGTCGAGGAGTTGGCCGACGCCGGCGCCGATGTAAACGTTCCTACGCCCGAAGGCGTTACTCCCCTGATGCTGGCCCTCGACAACGATCACAACGACGTCGCCAAGCTGTTGTTGGCGCGGGGCGCGAGTCCCAATGTCTGGGACTGGTGGGGACGGACGGCTCTTTATATCGCGATCGATCGCAAAGAAGGCGGTTCCTCGGGCGGGCTGAGACTTGGAGGGGCGGCCGGAGGTGGACGCGCCAGCCGCGGGCGCGCGGCTCCGGTTGCCGCCGGCGGTAGGCCTCCCGTTTCCGACATGGAAATCGTCAATGCGCTACTGGCGGCGGGCATCGATCCCAATACGCAGCTCAATATGCACCGGCCCAGCCGCGGAGGCAACAGCGGACGCTTCATTGAGAATCTTCGAAGTACCGGCGCCACGCCTTTGTCGCGAGCGTCCGAGGCCGGCGATGCCGAAGTGGCGGGCGTCCTTCTGGCGAACGGCGCAGACCCGAATATCAATGATATGGGTTTGACTCCCTTTTTGATCGCGGCCGGCGTGGGACCCGGAAACCGCGGCGGGACCGGTCTAGCGGCGCAGGGCGCCGCCGGGGGAGCGGCTAACAAGGCGCTGATGGACCTGCTGCTTCAGCACGGCGCGAATGTGAACGCCCAAGTCACGGGAACCCAAACCTACTCCATGCGCGTGTCTCGCGCTCCATCCTCTAATGAGGGGATGACGGCCCTCCATGTCGCGGCCCAGGCGGGCAGGATCGACATGGTGCGCTATTTACTGGACAAGGGAATCAATCCCGAACTCGTCGACGCCGAAGGGCGAAAGGCGATCGATTTAGTCGGCGCCGGCGGCCGAGGCTCGGGGGCGGCCGCTCCCGCGGCAGCGGGCAACCCCGGCGCGGCTGGAAATGCTCAAGCCGCGGGAACGCCGCCCGCGGCGGGCGGGCGTGGCGCAGCGGCTACGGCTCCGCCTGCCGCGGCAGGTCGCGGACCGGCCACCGCAAGCCCAGCCACTCTGGCCGAGATTCGCACGCTTCTTCAAGGCGCGGCATCCAAGAAATAGTCTGCTTCCCGATCCGAAGCGTCCGATAGGGCCTAAAACGTCAGCCGGCCGACGATCGTGCCGGTGCGTGGCAATTGGATCGCGCCCACGGCGCCGGCGTTGCCGAAGCTCGTATCGATCCAGCCGAAACCGGCGGTGTTCTGGCCTCTGGAACTCTTGGTCTGCGTCGCCTGGGCGTTCGCAAATTGGGGGTCCTGCACGCGCGCGCGGTTGAACACATTGCTGAATTCGGCTCGTATATTGATGCTGGCGCGCTCCCGGATTCGAAACGTTCGCCCGAAACCGAGGTTCTCAGTGGGGCGCCGCTGGAAACGGTAGTCGCTATAGTATGCCGCCGAGCCGCCCCATTGTCCCGCCGCGGGCTGGGCCCATGCCGCGGGATTGAGCACAAATGTCGTGTTCGGGTCAAAGCAATGGCAATTGAGATCGGCCTTAAATAGGGGCTGGCCGGGAACGCGATTCGCGAAGGTGGGCTGCGCCGGGGGCTGCCCCCCGCCGATGTAGCCGTCGACGCTCGTGGGCGACGCCACGTTGCGCAGAAGCAGCGTGTTCAACGCGTTTTGCGCATAGGGGGCCTCAATCGGCATCCCGCTCGCGTAGCCCGCGAATACGGCCACTGTCCAGTCGCGCACCACCCATGAGGTGGTTTTTCCCGCCAGTCCGTTTCCCCATCGAGGCGCCGGAGTGACGTAGGTCAATGAGGTGTTCAACTGGAACGGCTGATCGAAATCGGAAAGATATTTGTTGTTGTTGCGGTTGAAGACATCGTTGATGACGGCGTTTCCAAGACTCAGATTGCCCGGGTCGAGATTTTGTCCTAGCGTAAGCGATCTAGACCACGTAAACGCGCTGGTGGCGGACAGCCCGTGAGATAAGCGCTTGGTTACTTTTGCCTGGAGCGAGTCGTACCAGGTCTTGCCAAGCGGCGACCAGAGGGCCTGCACCGACGTGAACTGCGGAAATGGGCGCAGCGACTGCGCCACTGTGGACGTGACTGGGAATCCGGCGTAAGGCAGCCTCGTGCTAAATCCGCGCGCGATGGCGGTGGCGGAATTGAGCGGCGAGGCTAACAGCGTTCGGTCGGCCGCATTGTTAATATCGAGTCCGGCCGAGGCGAGGATTTGAGGAGTGATCGCATTCGCGTCCACCAGACCAGGCGCGTTCCACCAGACGCCACGATTGGCGACATACGCGGCTTCCACGGCGAGATCCCTGCCAATAGCGCGCTGCAGTCCGATGCTCCACTGAATCTGGCGCGCCGGCCGACCCGCGTTGGGATCGATGTCCACCTTGGGCGCACTGAGCGTCCCCGGAACCGGGAATTGCCCAGGATTGAAATTGGGCCAGGGCGTCGGCGCATAGGGCACTCCGTTGCGCAAGGTCATGACCGCCTGGCCAAAGCTGGGCGACGTGACGTTCACCGGGTTCGGGATGTTCGCGGTGGCGCCGTTGTTGCCCGGCGTTGTGTTGTAGACGATACCCCAGCCGGCCCGGAACACCGTGGCGGAATTGATCTGATAAGCGGCGCCCAGCCGCGGACCGACCGCGAAGGGATAATTGTGCGCGAAGACGCAATTGCAGCGCGCCGGCCCGTCCCCTTCGAACGCTACCGCGCCCAACCTCCCGCCGGCGGAAGGATTTGGCGTGGTGGCCGAAAAATTCGGGATCACACCGTGTTCTTCCTTCGGGTAGGTGCCGAAATCGTAGCGCAGGCCGTAGTCGAGCGTAAGTCTTCGGCTGATTTTCCAAGTGTCCTGGGCGAACGCGCCCCATTCCTGCTTGGCCAATTTCAGCGTGGGCGGGTAGGCGACCGCGACGCCATCCACCAGGCCCAACATGAAACTGGCATAGGGCATCCCGACAGTTCCGCCTTGTAGGACCTGTCCCTGGGTCGAGGGCAGCCCCGTTTCGTTGGGGCTAAATGTGTAGACTCCGTTAGTGTCGGAAAACAGGGTCGTGGGAACGCCCTCAAAGCGAGCCTCGCCGCCGAATTTATACGTATGGTTGTTTTTGACCCAGGTAAGGCTCGCGTTGGAGGTGGGCTTTTGATACCAAATGTGCCGGTTGGTGCCGCTGCTCAGCTGTTTCACGCCACCCTGCGCATTGCTGGCGCCTCCGATAGCCGGGAACATGCGGGGGACGGTGGCGCCCACCAGTCCCAATTGTGTCGCGGCGTTATAGTCCGTGAGTTTCTTGTCGTCGGCGAAATACTCGTCCTGGTAGCCGGCCCCGAAATGCAGCAGCAACGTCGGCGACAGCGTGCGTTCGTAATTCAGGCGATGCATATGAGAAGTGATATAGGTGCCGATGGCCTGCGTGATGGGCTCGGGAAGTCCATCCGCGCCGCCGGTGGTATTCGAGTAGGCGCTGCCCGTGTAGATCTCCGAGAAATAATAGGAGATCTTGTCTTTGGGGCCGATGACCTGATCGATCTTGAACGACGGAATACCCGTGACACGGTCGCTGATGTACGGGTAGATGCCGTTGTTGACCAGACCGCCGCCCGGAACATTTGGAAGCGGAATCAGCGCTTGAATCTTGAGCGCAACCGGGTCCATGTCCGCGACTGGAACCGTGTTGTTCGGGAACGGATCGCGGATGATCTGCCCATTGGGCGCGAGCCGCTGCGTGGACGGATCGTAAATGGTTCCTTCCATAATGGGCCGCCCGATAGGATCGCAATTCGACGACGAGGCCGGACACAAGTTGCGCCCTGTGAGAGCGGTTCGGAAATCGCCGTTCCGGTAGGCGGGCGTCGGCACGGTCACCGCCTGACCGTTGATGGTCTTGAATTCGCGGAATTGCTCCCAATTGAAGAATAGGAATGTCTTGTCGTGGCCGTTGTAGAGCTTCGGGATCACCACGGGAGCGCCGAGAGTGAACCCATAATCGTTCCGCCGTTCCACAGTGCGGAGATGCTGATTGGGCTTGACCGGGCTAACGGTCCACGGTATGCCCGCGTCCAACCCTTCGTTGACAAAGTAATCGTACAGCGATCCATGCAATTGGTTGGTTCCGGATTTCATCGTGTAATTGAAAAACCCGCCGCCCACCTGCCCATATTCGGCGGCGAAGTTACTGGTCTGGATGGTGACCTCCTGAATCGAATCCACGCCGGGCTGCACCTGCGCCGGCACGGCGTTCACATAGCCATTGCTTGCGTCCTGCCCTTCAATACGGAAAGAGGACGTGTTGCCTGGCGCACCGTTCACCTTCAGGTTGACGTTGGCGTTGACGAACGTGCCGGGAACCAGTTCCGCCACCGTAGTGGGATTTCGCACGCTGGAGCTTCCCGCCGCGGCGCCGATGGCCAGCACGGGAAGATCGTTCAATGCCTGACCGGTTACGTTGTGACTCAACTCGCCGCTCTCGGTCTTCAGCAATGCCGCCGCCTCCGTAACCGTCACCGATTCCGCGGCCGATCCGATTTCCAATGCGACATCGATGCGTAGGGTTCCCGCCACCTCGACAGTGAGCCCTTGCCGAAGGTACTTTTTGAATCCCGGCGCGCTGACCGAAAGTTCGTAAGAGCCGGCGGGCAATTGCGCGATGGTATAGTTGCCCGTGCCGCTGGAGGCGGTGTCATAGACGGCGCCGGTCTCGACGTGCTTGGCCTGGACGGCGGCCGCGGCGACAACCGCTCCAGCCGGGTCGGAGACGGCGCCTGTAATTGTGCCGCGGTCGCCTTGCGCGAACACCGCGCCCCCAAGCAAAACTCCATACGCCGCAATTAGCGTGAATCTCATGGCCTGACATCCTCCCCGAGCGAGCTTTCACCCCGCAACCAATCAATAGGCGCGAGCCTGTGGCGGCGGGAACTCAAAGGATTTTATAAGGGCGGGCGCAGGCCGTCAATGGGGTCTCGGATTCCCTGTCTCGGATTCCCAGGGCCCGTAATCCGTCCGTAACTTGCCCCCGCCCTCACGGGCGGGGCTGAAAGTGGGCACGAGGGTGTTCCAGCGTTCGCACCCAGCCCCGGCCGTAAGGCCGGGGACAAGCGCCGGTTGAATACCTATCGGCGGATTACGGCAGGGCATGGTCGTTTGCAGAGGTGAGGCGGAGCCCTCTCGAGGCGTGTAGCGTCCAAGAGAGGTTCTCTAAACACCGGCTGTGGGCGCCCCCCCCGTAGGCCGTGCTCACTAGTCGCTCGATCAAAACAGATGGGGCGTCGGTAGCTTCCCCAGTCCGCGCGGCCTTCCCGTATTTCAGGCCGCCGGCATTCACGGAATCAGGTTCGAGGCCTACTGGGCATGAAAAGCAACTCGTTATCTGAAATTGCTCGACTGTCGTTCCAGCCGAGCAATTTCAGATCGATACCGTACTTTGGGCGGCGCTTAGTGACGAAAATCAAACAAATCAAACAGGTCGCCGATGGCCGGCATATTGCGTGGCACGTAGGTGAAGTTACCATTCTGCGCCGGATTAGGCAGGTTATCGCGGCTGCGCGAGCTCAGTGTGGCATTAAGCATCCAGTTTCGTTCGACGAACTTCACGAACGAGGAATGCTCGCTGTAGTCGTGGCTGATGTGGCCGCCGGTCGAAAAGGGAGAAACGGCAATCATCGGAATGCGCGGGCCCGTCCCGAAGAAATCCACTGGCTGAATGAAGCCCGAGTCATAGTATCCGCCGCCCTCGTCTACCGTGACGAAGATCGCCGTTTCGGCCCATTCTTCTGGATTGCTTTGCACGAGCGCGATGATATTCCCGGCGAAAGCCTCTAAGAGAGTCCACTTCGAAGAGGCGGGATGGCCGTCCATCAAGCCGTCTGGCTTCACATACGAGACTGCCGGGAGGGCGCCGTTCGCGAGATCGGTAAAGAGATCTGTGACGTCCCGCATATGGGCGGCCACCATGCTTGGATAGCTGGACTCGTACTCGAACGGGTTGCAGATATTGCAGTAGGTCCCGTTAAATGGGCTCGTGGTTCCATCGGCGTTGAAGCCGCCGCCGTAGTACTTCCAGGGGATATTATGAGCGGAGAGCAGGTCGCCGATGCTCTGCTGCAGCGTCGGCGGAACAACAGTCCCGGATTGCACCAGTCCTTTGGGAGTGAAGGCAGGGTTGACGTTTACGGCCTGCCAGTACTGGCCGGGCCCGCACTTGGTCTGCACCGGGTAGGGCAGCGCATTCAGATAATTCGTAATCGCGGCAATGCCGGGTTGGGCCGGGTCGGAGCAATTGAACCATTGCGCCCGATGCGTATAGAGGTTGAGTGTTCCGGCCTGCGGATCGGGATTGTAAATCTGGGAAGCCGGCGGTGTTGCGGCATTACCCTTCCCATCGCTAAAGAAAACTTGGTCTGCAAATCCGAGCGGCTGACTGTCGGGGCCTGTGCCTCCCATCACCGGCTGATGATAATTGTCGCTCATTGTGTAGTTGTCAGCCAGGAATTTGAACAGCGGAGCGTCGCCGTTTTGCATGTTGAAAAAAGCCATGGTCTGTCCGGTGTCATGCGGCGTGCCGCTGGGTGGCGTGCTATAGGTCGTGGTGACCGCTGACTGAAGGTCATGAAGACAACCCGTTGGATTGTTCTTCGATACATGTTCTACGTCGATGGCGCAATCCACCTGCTGCACCATTTGGAAATATTGATGAATCGTGTCGCCGGTGAAGGCGTCAAAGGGCATCGTCGGGCCAGTCATCGGGAACGGTCCTGGCGGAAGGTTGTTGACATTGGTAATGCGGATGTCTGGACCGAGCGTGGCGCTCAAACCCGTGCCTCCCGTGCCAAACAGGAATTGAGCGGAAGGCGGCAGCCCCGGATCGCCGCCGGGAATGCTCAGAACGCTCGTATAGGGCGACACCGGACCGACGCCGTTCAAATCGGGCGCCGGCAGTGTGGCGTAGAGTTGTTTATGGGCGAGATCGGCGCTGCTAAAGAATTTGCCGCCATTGGGGGCGGATACGATCTTATACTGGTTCGCCTGCGCGAAATTCCGGCCTGGCGACCCATCCGCGTTAATAATCCCTTCGGACAAAAGATTCAATATCTTCTCGTTCTTCTTTGTTGGTACGTAAGTAGCGAAAAGGTGATCGAAACTTCGATTCTCACCGACGATAATGATGACGTGCTTAATTGGCGTGGCGGTCGGGATCGAATCGACCGCGATATCCGGATCGGCGGCTCGGGCCGGAGCGCCCAAGCCAAACATCGACACGACAAGCATGGACGCGTAAGCAGTCGCTCTCACTCGCCCTGTGTCCAAATCAAAACGGTGCATACTCGCTCCTGAGGTTAAGTCAACCTTGGAAAGCTTAATGGTTGAACATCACATGGGTGTATCGGTGATGTTTCAGTCGAGCGAATATCGCGTTAATCTGCGACTTCACTGATGTGGCTCCGCCGCGAAGATTGCAAGCGTTGATCGTTGCATTGTCGCGTTTCTTAGCTATCCTGGCGCTCTCGGCGGTGGACGCCCCGGCTGAGACACAACATCAAGGGACAGTTCGCCATTCGGTGACCCGCCCCGCAAATGAGACACAGCCAAGCTGAGGCCAGGGTTTCCCGCGCCGCTTTCTCCGCTTCGCTAGCGGCGCTGTTCCTCCGTTTGGCTTCGGCGGTTTTTACGTGGCGACGACGGATTTAGAGAGCCGTAAGCGACAACGTGGCCTGATCGTACGCGCAGGAACCCATCTCCCCTTCGGGAAAGATATTGTGGTCGGCGATCCATGCGAACGATTGCTCGTAAACGCCTCGGGTGTAGGGTTCGAAGACGATGCGCTCTCCGGGCCCCCATCGCTTCGTATCAAGCTGATCGACGAAACGCAGTGGGAACTCTTTCTTGTAATGATGCGTATACAACCCGGGATTCAGGTCGATATCGAGTTGGGCGCGCCGCAAGGCTCTGAAATACCGCTTCACATCCTCCGGTTCGGGATCCCCGGTGAGCATTGTGGCCATCATGAACGTGGTATCGACGATCTTTCGAAAACCGAGCTGTTCAGCAAAATAATAGGGGCCGCTGAACAGGGACGCCGCGGGAACTCGGCCATCGATCAGCAATTCCATGCGGTGGAAGAGAAGACCGTCGGCGAACGACAGATTGATATGCTCGCGTTGAAGATATGGCTCCAGCGCCTGAATTGTCGAGTAGTGACTGCCGGACTGGTATCCCACTGAAATCGGCACACCGGCCAGATCCGCCGGATGCTTAATGGGCGAGTCTGGAGCGACAAAGATGCCCGCGGGGGATACCGAATACGCATCCGCGTACAATTTGCCATGGCCCTTCGAAGCGGCCACATTCACAGTCCAGTGGCAAGCGCAACTGATGTTGGACTTCCGGCCGCGTTCAAAAGTTTGATAGGCGCCCACCTTCTCGCCTAAATCGTGCTTTTTCCCTTCCCTGGAAGTAAGTTCGTCCCGGAATTCGTAGTCGAGACCCTCTTGCGTAAAGTAGCCCTTCTCTTCCGCCACCCACTCTTGAAGCCGCATGTGCGGCGCGATTACGAAAGCCATGGGTTACGCTATTTCCCCTTCTTCGCTGGATCCTGGACCGCCAGACCGCCCGTGATGCCGTCCACCTGATATCCGGTTTGGATCTTTCGGATCTTGGCGATCTCGGCCGGCGTCGCTGTCTTGGGATCGACATTCGCGATGCTGCAGGTGAATCCTCTTAACGTGCATTCCGAGGTGGTGTGCTTGATGCCGCGCTTCTTCATTTCGTCGGTCATCAGCTTCACAACATCCTCATGCATGATCACTGCATTGTTGGGCACAAACGTACCCACGCCGATCGCATAATCCAGAGGCATGAGGGGCTCGATGCTTGAACCGAAGTTGCCGTCGTTCTTTTTTCCAAGATCGTGCGCGCCGAGGTCTGCGCCTTTTTCGATCAGGTATCGAACGATGTTGATGTCGCCGAGGTTGGCGGCGGCCATCAGAGGAGTGATGCCGTAGCCGTCGGCATGATTGACGTCTCCACCAAGATCCACCAGCAGTTTGACTACTTCAAGCCGTTCGGCGGATGGCCGCTGCCTGTGATACCCGTTAATGAATGCGAGCCCACAAGCGGCCATGAGCGCTGTCTCGCGATCGCTGGATTGAATGTGTGGATCGGCGCCGTGAGCGAGCAGCAACTTAACAAGCTCGAGATCGCCGGCGAACGCGGCACGCATCAGAGCGGTCGCGAACACGATCCGCGGCGAACCTTCGCGCATGCGAGCCCTGGGCGTGGAATTCACTAAGGCATTCGGGTTGGCGCCCCCGTCGAGCAGTTTCTGGATCACCGGGAGCGGATCGACGGTGACCATCCATGGAAAGTTCGGCGCCGTTTCCATGTTGCGGCGATCCACGGCCCAAAATAATGGGGTAAACCGTTGCGCATCGGCATGGTTTACATTGGCGTGACTATCGATGAGCAGCGACGCCACGTCATAGCTGCCGTCGAAAAGCGCGAGCGCCAGCGCGTCTTTTCCATCGCCGCCAACCGCATTGACGTCCGCGCCCGCCTGGATGAGGGCACGCGCAGACTGGATGTCATCTTCGCGGGCGGCGAACATCAGAGGCGTCATCCAGCCGCTGGCGAATTCCTCCGTCGTCTGATTGGCTTTTGGGGCGACCGGAGCGGTGCCCTCGAATCCTCTGCCGGAAGCGGAGGGCACGAAGTTGGACTTGGCGTTGATGTCCGATCCGCGCTCCACCAGCAGCTTCACGACGTCTGAATGCCGCTCGGAGACGGCCCACATAAGCGCCGTGGTGCCGCCCCAACTTTCTTTCGCGTTGACGTTGGCGTCGTGATCGAGGAGCGCCTTCACTGCATCCACTTTGCCCGTACGGGCAGCCATCATGAGGGCCGTGTCCCCAGTCTCAGATAGAGGCGCGTTGGGATCGGCGCCCGCCTGGATCAGACGTTCCAGGATCGCGGCATTGCCGTTCATGGCGGCAAGCTGCATCGGAGTTGCGCCGGATTGATTCGCTGCCGAAACTCCGGCGCCGGCGCGCAGCAGCATATCGGTCATTTCCAGATCGTTAGCCCGGACCGCCCAGTGGAGAGCCGTCGTGCCGTCGGCTTGCGCCGCGTTCACGTCGGCTTTCTTAGAGAGCAGCGTTCGGGCAGCGCCCGTGTCCCCGTTCATGAGGGCATCCGCTATTTCGCTCCGGCCGGCGGCGGACAGCACTGTGGTCAACAGCAAAGCAACGACCGTCGTTTCAAGCGTGCGTCTCATTTGTCCTCGTTGGTTCCCCACACCCGGCCGAGCCATTCCACAAGCTGCTCCAACTCCTGGTCCGAGAGCTGAGCGCCTCGTTCCCTCATATCCACCAGAGTGACTCGCCAGGCGTCCGCCGCCTTTCTGGAGTTTTCCACCCGGTCGAGCTCATGGCATTTCGTGCATGCGCGGTTAAGAAGCCGGGTCGCTTCAGGATCTGAGAAGAAGGTGGTGATCTCGGGCGGGATATACGTCCGCGGAAAAGGCTTCGTGCCGGGTCCAAATCTCGACGCCAGCCAGTCAAGCAGAACGTTGCGATCGGCATCCGATAGATCGGCTTCCCCGGATTTATGCTTGTCCGCAATCAGCTTCTGCCAAGCCGCTCTGTCCTGGGCGTAGAAAGCATAGTCGTCGATCCCGTGACAAGCCGTGCAGTTCTTCCGAATGACCTCCCAAACCGGTCCGTCCGGCCTTTGGACCTTCGGCCTGGTCGCCCTTCCGCCGATCTGAGCGGCGAGCGGAGTAGCGATCAATACAAGCGCGACAGCCACCCTCATAGCGAAAGCGGTTTCGTGCTCGAACCGAAGCTGTCGATCAAGCCGGTCTGGCGGCCGGCGGCATCGTACTTCGGGAATTTCTCGATGTCGTACTTGTGAAGCAACGCCAGCAGCATATTCGAGGTGCGTTCCGTGTTATCCGGGAAAACGATGTGGCGATTGCCCTTGAACGCGCCATCCAGACCGCCCAGCAAGATAACTGGCACCTTTACATGCGCATGGCGATGCGAGTTGCCCATGTTGCTGCCCTTATAGACCAGGATGTGATCGAGGAGCGTGCCGTCGCCATCGGGCGTTTTCGACAGTTTTTGCGCAAAATATGCGAGGTTTTGAACGTGATATCGGTTCATTTTGGCATAATTTGCGACGTTTTCCGGCTTATCGCCGTGATGCGAGGAGCCGTGCCATCCGCCATTGAATCCCGACTCGGGGAAGCTCGCGCCCGATAAGTCCTTGCCCAGCATATATGTGGCGGATCGAGTCAGGTCGCCTTCGAACGCCAGCGCCAGCAGATCGTACATCAGACGGTAATGCACGTGTTTGTTTTCGGGCAGCCCGAACGGAATTTCTTCGGAAGGCTCTTGGATCGATCTCTCCATCGCGATGCGGATGCGGCGCTCGATCTCCTGTATATTCTCCAGATACATGTCCAGGCGAGCCTGATCGACGGCGCCCAACGGCTTTTTGAAAGACGAAATCTGCTGGGCCACGGAATCCAGGATGCTCGCGTTCTGCTTGCGGCCGAGCTTCCGCTCCTCGGGATTAGTGCCGTCGCCAAACAGCCGCTCGAAGGCCACGCGCGGATTCACTTCGGTGGGCAGGGGCTGAACCGGCGAAGTCCACGCGACGGAGTTGGTGTATGCGCAACTATAGCCCCAGTTGCAGTTGCCAAAGTTGCCGTCCTCTTCAACTCCGAGCTGAATCGATTCCAGGATCGTATCGCGGCCATATTTCTTCGCGATTAGCTGATCCATAGTCACGCCGAGGTAGGGGGCCACCGCGTTCCTGCGCGGGCGCGCGCCGGAGAGCAGAACCGCGCCTCGCGCGTGGTCGCCTCCCGGCTCCTCGGTGGTCGCCATCGCCTCCGGCATGTCCATTCCGCTGATGAGCGTGACGTATTTGCGGAACGGCTCCAGCGGTTTGGTGATAAACGAAAACTCGAAGTCCGCGCCTTCCTGGAGTGGGCTCCAGTAGCCCGGCGCGGCGCCGTGCGGATGCCAAATCCCCAGAAATCGGCGCACGGGCACCGCGGCTGTGTCCTTCAAGGGAGTCTGCGCCGGGACCATCGAGTCGAGCAGCGGCAACCCGAGCACGACTCCCGCCCCGCGGATGAACGTCCGCCGAGGGATGTGTTTCTTTTCGATGAAGTTCATTTGGCCTCCTTCGCGGCTACAGCCGTTTCTTCCACCTGCTTCGTTCGCATCTGGAACGGAACGCTTTTCACAATGCCCATCAGGATCGATAAAAATCTGTCGTTATCGCGGTCGGCGTCGCGCACAATCGACCGAATCACCGGCATATCCTCATATTCGACTCCGCGGCCCAAAGCGAACGTCATCAGTTTTTCCACGATCGTCCGCACGAATTGGGGGGAATAATGCAAAAGAGCTTGCCGAAGCTCGATGGGGCCGTTGACCTTCGTGCCGTCCCAGAGGACAGCCGAAGTGTCCAGCGGGACTCCGCCTTCGCCGCCCTGCTTGGTGCGCCATTTCGCATCGGCGTCGAAATTTTCAAGCGCGAATCCGATGGGATCCATCAGCTTGTGGCAACTCGCGCACGGCTCCATCGACCGATGCATGGTCATTTGCTCGCGCAGAGTCATGATCCCGTGATCGCTCTTCGTGTCTTCCAGAGGCGGCACGTTGGGAGGAGGCTCCGGCGGAGGCGTACCGAGGATGTTCTCCAACACCCACACTCCGCGCTTCACGGGCGAGGTTCGGAAATTCTGCACCCAGGTCAACGAGAGAACGCTTCCTTGGCCCAGCAATCCACGCCGGTACGCGAGATCGGGTCCGAGAGCGACGCGCCGGAATTGCGAACCGTAGATATTCGGAATGCCGTAGTGTTTCGCGAGCCGTTCGTTTAGAAACGTGTAGTCCGCCGTCAAAAGCTCGACGACGCTTCGGTTTTCCTGGATGATGCTCTGGAACAGCAATTCGGTTTCGCGCCGGAAGCTCTTGCGCAGCTCGTCGTCCCAATCGGGGTAGTAAACGCCGTCGGGAGACGTGGCCGGCAGGTTTCGCAAATACAGCAACTGATCTCCGAAATTCGTGACCAGCGCGTCGGCTTTGCGATCGGCGAGCATGCGGCGCACCTGCCGCTCCAGCACCGGAGCAAGATGCAACCTATTCTGGCTCGCGACCTCGATGAGCTCGTCGTCCGGAATGCTGCTCCATATCAGGAACGACAAGCGGGAGGCGAGTTCCAGGTCGGTAATGCGATAGGGCTGGCCCGGAGTTACGTTCGCAGGCTCGCGCTCGGCGCGAACGAGAAATGGCGGGCTGGCAAGAATGCGGCGCAGACCCAATTCGATTCCATCGCGAAACGTCCCCTCGCGGCGGCCTTCCAGATAAAAAGCCTGCACCCACTCCCAATCGGCGGGCGTCACGGGACGCCGGTAGGCGCGTCGCATCAGAGTGGTCAGAATTTCCTTTGCGCACGCGTTTTCTTGAGCCGTGCTCGCCGGATGACAGGTGAAGACTTTGCGGAGAGACGCCGAATCGTCCGGTTGCGTTGGATTGAACGGCCCTTCGATATGCAGGATTCCGATGGCCGGATGATATTCGATCTGCGGAATCGGATTGTCCTCCAGCGATTTCCGTTCGTACTGGCGAATGAAATCGAGAGACGGACGATAGTTCTCCGCGACAAACGTGACGCCGACCAGATGGGAGCCGGCCCTCACCGGCACGGCAACGTCGATCGAGCCGTCCCGGTCGGAAGAATTATTCGCGCTCAGGCCCACTCCCTTGTAGTCGCGCATCGCGACCAGCTCGTTGTCGATCAGGAACTCCAGCTTTTCGCCGGGAATGAACTTGCCGATGCCGAGATTCTTCACCGAAAACTTGTATTCGCCGTCGGAAGGGAACGCGTGTCGGACCGCCATGCCGCCGCGAGTGCCGAACGGCAGACCTTCGATGTGCTCGTTTTGCGAGGAATCCGGGGGCGCGATGTAAGCTGCCGCGGTGGGCGATTTCCAGTAACCCACCGCCATGCGAGCGATGCGCGTCGCCGCCGTCGTGTAGGCTTCCAGCAGAGTTGGCGAGATCGTCAGCGAGCCCGCCACGTTGTCGAATCCTCGCGCGGAATCGTCCGCCGGGAGCATTGTATTTACATCGACCTGAAGATCGAGCAGGTCGCGGATCGCGTTGGCGTACTCGGTGCGATTCAATCGATGCAGTACCACGGAACCGGGATTCGGATGTTCGGCCGCTTTGCGGTCCATTTCGCCTTCCAACCAGTCCCGCAAGCCCTCGTAGGCTGCCAGCGGCGGCCGGGGCATCCCTGGAGGAGGCATCATGCCTGCGCGGAGCTTCCGGATCACGCGTTCCCAAACCTCCGGGTGATCGCCCGCGGTTGAAAGATCCGAATTTTGCAAAGAAAAATTGGCCGTCCGGGCCTTGTCGTTATGACAGACGACGCAATATCGGTCGAGCAAGGCGCGTCCGCTCGCGGCAGTCGGGGGAGCCGTCTGCGCAGAGGCCGGAACCGACGCCGCGAAGAAGGTGAGAACGAGCCAGCCGCCCAGGACGAGGACCCTCATTGTCGGCTTCTTCACGTTGGCGCCTCCTAGCGCCTTGAGTTATTTTACGCCGCTGAAACGCCGTCCGCCACGGGCTTGGAGAGCGGTTTTAACAGCTACTCGCCCGCACCCCGTTTGGGATCTGCGGCGCGATCCTCAAAGTGCTCGTGAAGACCTTTATGTTCGTCACGCAGGCGACTGTTGCGAGCGGCGGCGACCTTGCGATGCGCCGCGGCCAGATTTGCCTGCGTCGTCGCCTCGGAGCGCACAGCGCAGCTCGAAATCAACTGTTCCAAATCTTCCGATTCGCAATTTGGGCACTTCGCTCGGGCTGACGAGCCCAGCAACAGGCACTCGAATTGATGCCGGCAGCCGTGGCACAGATATTCATAGATCGGCATGATCGGAGGCCAATCTCATAACGCCTCGTACCGGGACAACCACGGAGCAGTTCGCCATGTCCTCATTATCGGAGTCTGGCCTATGGCGTCCAGACACGGGCCCCGGCGGATCGCTGCGTCTTCAGCACCTCGTCAATCAAGAACAAGTCTGTCAGCAGCGCCCTTACATGGATGGATGCATTCAGGTTGTCGATGAGCTGCGAGCCGATCGCGGACTGCGACAGCACCAGCTCAATCGCGGCCAGCGATGCGGCGGCGTCGCGATCCAGTACGGCTAGAAATGGCGAGTCCAGCTCTTCATGGGCCGCCTCGGAAAGTCCGCCCAGGGCTTGCGCCGCGCGCGTCAGGTAATCGCGGATTTCGCCGCCGCCCGCGACTCCCTGGGCCGCATAGGCCAGCATGAACTCGTAGCACTCCTCGACGGCGTTACAACGCTCGGCTAACGTCACAGGCCCGAGGCCGCGCCACGGCTTGCCGCTGCCACCGGCCAGCGTTCGGGGTCGTGGTGCTCCTTGTAATGCTCACCGTCGAGCGAGCCCGTGATCATCGACTTCGTGATCACCAGCTTCTCCGGCCTGACGGCGAAATAGATGTGCATCATGATCAATGCGATCAGCCCCACGCCCGCGAGGCCGTGCAAAACATACATCAGGCCCCAGGTCATGTCGCCGAAGATATACGGATTGCGCGTGAAAAACGGCGTGCGCACACGCTTCATCATGAAGACACCCGTCAGCGTTACGGAAAGCCCGGCCAGCACGATCGCGAAGTGATACATCTTGTTTTCGAGCGGGTATTTCGCGAACCTTTGTGGAGGCGGAGCGGATTTGCCCGTCGCGCGCTTCCATCGCCGTAGAGCATCCCGGATATCGATCCGGTCCGGCCAGATCGACCACCGATCCATCCAGAAAGAGGCGTGAATCACATGAAACACAATGGACGCGGTCAGCACCAGGCCCGCGATCCAGTGATAAGTGACCCAGCCGAACTGATAGCCGAGCTTGGGCGCGAACGCGGTGAAGAGCAGCGTCAGCATCGCGGCGGCCATCACCCAATGAAATAGGCGCGCGGCAAGCGAGTGGCGGCGGACCTTGGCAGGCAGATCCCCCGATGGCGCCGAGACCGGCTCGTATTCTTCGGCGGGCGCGAAGAAACGAAGCCAGATCGCGTGACCGATTAGAAACAGAAGCCCGCCGATGGCGCACACCCAAATCAGGGCGAACGAGATGTGAATGGGAACGGTCTGCCCCCACGGACTGGTCGCGAACTCGACTACGCCCACTTGGCCTCCTCCACTCCGCTAACAGCGCGCTTCACCAGATTGCGCATCAGTGGAATTTTGTAGCCGTTGTATCGCAGAGGCTCGGCCGGGCCGACGGCGATCTTACCGGCCATGTCACCCATTTGGGCCGTGCGCTGCTTGCCGCGCATGAAATCTTCGACCACGGTCAGCCGCAGAGGCCGCGCGGCCGCGGCGTTCACTGCGATGCGCATGCGTTCGATACTGCCGTTCGACACAACCATTGCCGAAGCAACGTTCAGAATTGGGAAATCCCACACCTGGCGGTCGCGGACCTTCTCGAAATAGAACTGCGCTCCGGCCCACGTCGCCGGAATGCGGATGGCCGTTAGGAGATCGCCGGGCTTCAGCACGTTCATGCGCGTGATGTCGATGTCCGGGCCGACGAAATAATCCTCAGCATTCACCGAGCGCTCGCCGCGCGAATTGCGAATCACCATCTGCGCATCCAGCACGATCAGCGCGGGCGCGCTGTCGGAAGGGTTGACGGCGACGCAGCGATCCGCGCCGATGATGGCGTGCTCTCGGTTGATCGCGGTCGGCGTATCGGCGAAGCAAACATTGCCGCCCGCGCGATAGCATTTCCAGCCGCCGCGATAATACCAGCAACGCGTATCCTGCGATACGTTGCCGCCGAGGGTGCCCTGATTGCGGATCTGAGGCGATGCTGCGGCTTCGGCACCCGTGGAAAGAATGCCGAACTTCTCCTTCACCACCGGATGGCGCACCACTTCCGTCAGCGTGGTCATCGCGCCGATTTCCAGGCCGCCGTTCCAATCGCGGATGCCGCGAAGCTCGCCGATCTGGCTGAGATCGACCACGACCTTCGGCTTCTTGATGCGGTCCTTCAGCCAATCGAAACTGTCAAGACCGCCCGCCATCACCCAGGCGTCGCGGCCGTAGCGGTCGAGCAGCGCGATCGCGTCTGCGAT
Organism: Bryobacteraceae bacterium; assembly: GCA_036557165.1. Classification (GTDB taxonomy): domain Bacteria; phylum Acidobacteriota; class Terriglobia; order Bryobacterales; family Bryobacteraceae; genus Palsa-187. Next base: position 14,462 of record DATBIA010000010.1, on the reverse strand, counting down.
ATTGGCCGGCTGAAAGAGCTCGAACGCCGGCATGATGTCTCGTACGATAGCCATTTTCGTTTCTCCTCCCGCTCCCTCGCGGTCGCGGCTCAGCAAGATTCTCCTTCCGCTCCCGCCGGTCGGCCAAGCTTCCGAGCCGCGACCGCAAGGGAGCGGTATGCGCTAGATATGAGCCGTGAGCGGCTCCTGCATCGGCCGGCCCGCTTCGAGCGACGACAAAATCGTATCCAAATTCACGGGCGCGCGACGGAAGATTTCATCTCCCAGCGCGTCCGAAAGCGCATTCAAAATGGCGCAGCAACCCGCGCCCACCGGCGGCTCGCCGATGCCGCGCGCGCCCACAGGAGTCTCCGGATCGGGAATATCCAGCGCATCCCATTGCATGTCTACGGGAACGTCGAGAATCGTCGGAGGCTTGTTGTGATGGAAACGCTTGGCCAGCGCGATGCCATAGTGCGGATCGTAGACCCACTTCTGTCCGATCGCGTGGCCGATGCCGAGCGTCGAGCGGCCCAGCACCTGCCCGCCCAATGAACGCGGATGAATAATCGTCCCCACGTCCGCCACCGCCATGTAATCGACGATGCGATACACGCCGGTCTCCACGTCAACCTCGACTTCGGCGAAGCCGGCGACGTAGGAATGCGTGGCGCCGTCGCGCGGCATTGTGTCTTTGCCCATCGCGATCAGCCCCTGTCCCGCGAGCGCCTTGGCCGCGGCCGCGGTGAAGGCGCCGATTTCTTTCGGTACGGCGGGCGTCTCATGGCCATCGTAGATGCCGCCCATTTTGATCGCCTCTTGCGCGGCCTCCGCCAGCGTTAAGCCGCTGCCGCCGCCTCTGCGGGAGACGCGCTCGCGAGAGACTTCGTAATCGGCGGGGCTGCCGCCGAGTTTCTTCGCGGCGATTTCCGTCAGCTTCTTCTTGGCGTCCTGAGCCGCCGCCCAAGCCGCGCGGGTCATGGCGTGCGTGGTCTGGCTGCCGCCGGAATTGCAAGTGTAAGGCAGGTTCTTGGAAGTGTTGCCCCAAACCACTTCGCATTTTTCCCAGGGCACATCCAAGACTTCCGCTATAACGCGATGCGCATCGTGGACCGACTCCGTTCCGAGATTGCCGATGCCGGATTGTACTGTGATTCTTCCGTCGGGCTTGATGATGAACAGCCCATCGTAGCCGACGGTGCCGCCCACAAAGCAGCTTGTGGCGACGCCGATGCCGCGCACTTTCGTCGCGCTGCGCTTGGGCTTGGCTTTGCGGGCCTCCCATTCGAACATCTCCACGCCGCGATCAAGCGCTTCCTTGATATAGGCGCTGGTGACGTAGGTGCGTTTTCCGTTCGGCGCCGGCGGCGGACCGATGGGCGCCTTGCCTTCCGGCGCGTTCATGCGGTGCAGAGCCACCTGATCGATGCCCAGCTTCCGCGAAGCCTTGGCCATGATCGGCTCCATCAGCGTGATGCCCTGGAACCCGCCGGGCTGGCTCTGCGAAAGCCGAGGAGGAGTGTTGGTCAGCACGGTGACGCCGCGCCAGCGCATCGCCGGGGGCTGATACATCAGAGAGAGCATGCGCCCCGAGTTATTTGCGTCGTTCTGCGGATCGTACGGACCGTTGTCCAGGATCACGAACATATCGACGGCCGTGATCTTGCCTTCTTTCGTGAACCCTACTTTCAGCCGCCCATGCAGGCTGGGGCGCGCCCGGCCGATATAGTGCTCCTCCTCGCGGCTGACGCGCATCATCACCGGAACGCCGAGCTTCTTCGAAAGAACCGCGGGAATAATCGCGGAAACAGAGCTGGTGATCTTGCTTCCGAATCCGCCGCCGGTGTATTCGCTGATCACCACCACGTCGGAGGGATCGACGTTCAGCACGCGCGCGATATACGGCACTGTCCCCTGGGTGCTCTGCGTGGAGCAGTGAACGTAAACCTTGCCGTTTTGCCAATAGGCCATCGCGGTGCGCGTTTCAAGCGTCTGATGGCTGGTATTCGGCGTGACGAAGGTTTCGTCGAGCACCAGAGCGGCATTCTTCAGACCGGCATCGACGTCGCCCCACGACCATTCGTCGCTCTGCGGCGCAACCTCCACGCCATCCGGCCTCAATTTGCCCATGGGCAGGCGGCCTTGCTTGGCTTCTTCGAAATCCGCCTCGGTCCATTTGAGATCTTTCACCAGAGGCGCGGGCGTGGGCTGTCCTTGCGGCTGAGGAGGACGGATCCAAATGTTTCCCTGCTCGCGCGCGTTGGAGCCGCCGGGCCGCAAGCTTTCCAAAGGATCGACGGCGTGAGGGAGCCGCTCGAAATCGATGTAGATCCTCTCGATCGCTTCGGCGCAGGTCAGCTCATCCACGGCGCAGACGGCCAGGATCGGCTCGCCCTGGTACACGGGCTCATTGGTCAGACCCTTTTCGCCCAGAGGATTCGCCGGGATCACCTGTCCGAGGTCGGTCACGCTGGCGGCGGGAGCGGGAAGATCGTCGGCGGTGAGGATCGCCTTGACGCCGGGCATTTTCAAAGCCTCGCTTGCGTCGATCTTGCGGACGCGCGCGTGCGGCATGGGACTCAGCAGAAGCTTGGCGAAAACCATGCCCTCGGCGCGGTAATCTTCGGCGTATCTGGCCTTGCCGGTGACTTTCGCAACCAGATCGGGCGTGGTGTAGTTCTTGCCGATTATTTTATAGGCTGGGTGCTTGGGAAGGTCGGGCATGGCGTTATCCTTTCCGCGACAGCTCGGCGCCGCGCATCATCGCCGTGAGAATCTTGTTGTAATCCTGGCAGCGGCACAGGTTGCCTGAAATGCCGTGAGCCAATTCTTCGCGCGTGGGATGGGGATTTACCTTCAAAAATCCCACCGTCGCCATAATGTAACCGGGCATACAGAAGGCGCACTGGAAGCCCTGCTCGTCGATAACGCCCTGTTGCACAGGGTGAAGCGTGCCGTCCGCCGCGGCGAGCCCCTCAATGGTGACGATATTCTTTCCGCGAACCGTGTGCGTCAGGATGGAGCAGGAGTAGTGCGGAACGTCGTCGATCAGCACGGTACAGGCGCCGCATTCCGAGCGGTCGCATCCGATTTTCGTGCCGGTGAGGCCGAGCTTATAGCGCAGCGTCATCGCCAGCGTTTCCTGTTTCATGACGTCGACGCGCCGCTGTTGGCCATTCACGTTGAGAGTGACCAGGCGCTCGACCGAGCCCGCGGCCGATTGCTGCGCCCGCACCACGGAGGCGCGGAACAGATAAGCCGCGCCGGAAACCGCGCCCCCGGCAATCACTCCCTTGATGACGTCTCGTCGCGAAAAGCCTCGCGGCGCGTCGTTCGAACTATTCGCGTCTGGCATATGCACCTCGCTCACTCGATCGGAGGCATTATATACCTTCGCCGAGTCTCGCGCCGGTCTAGGCCGCCAGCAAGGATTGACTTATGGAGGTCTCAAATCACGAACAGGGTATTTTGCGTAGCTAGAATTGGGATGGTCCGAGGGCAGTCTCCGGTAGATTGCCGTTTTGCTGCTTTTCTAGCTCAATCGTGTGGCCTAGGACGTCATCGCCGTCAGTCCGGAATGTTAGGATGGCCTCTGCCTTGGCATACGACGTTCCCGGGCCGAACAGGTATTCTTCCCCATACCACTGCGCGCCTGCGGCATAGCGGAATTCGTAGTCGCCGATCGGGATCTCGACTGAAGCCGTCTCGCCAGACCGGACGAACAGCACGAGCATCGGCTTCTGGCTTCGGACGCTCACAAGCTTAATGTAATAGTGCGGGCCTTGCGAAGGCGCCACGACTTTTAACGGCGCTGCTACAACATCTGGGCTCCTCCGCCAGAGAGCTCTGATCACACCGCTGCGGGGGAGCTGCACAATAGGCTGGCCGAATGCCGCATTCGACTGCGGCGGGTCTGGGACGAACCTCGGAGGCGGCTGGCCAGCGGCGCCACGCGGGTCGTAGCCGTGGACGGCCGGTTCGCTCACTTGGCCGGCGTCGATGACCTCGGTGGGAGGATCGTGCCGATAGGCTATCTGTGGGCGAGACCCGGCGATGACGCTCGCTGTGCCGATAGCCGTGACGATAAGGGCCGCTCCGATCGCCTGCACGTTGAACGCGCGCGACCCGAATCCCCACACTCTCGGAAGGGAAGCTGCCGACTCGCCGAGCGAAAGCACTTGCTCAACGGCTTCACTAAGTTGGGCGATGCTTGGAAGCCCCGACCTCAGAGAGGGTGCAATTTTTCCTTTGAAGGCGAAGGCCGCCAACGCCACAGGGCGAGCGATGTCGGCGCGACCGATCGAGACGAAGTACAGCGCCTGCCAAACAAGAATTTTGAAGTTGTTGATGGCAGGCTGTTCGCCACCTAACATGTTGCGAAGAATCGCGCCGACGGACCAGAACGGCCCCCAAGGAAGACCCCACCAACCGAGGAACCAAGTCATGAGGGAGGACTTGTACGCGATCGTCGCGCTGCACTCGGAGCAGTAGATGCCCTGGTACACCGTGCGGCGAGTGAAGACAACAAAACTAACGACCCGGCGATAGATAGCGTATCTGGGCTGCGCTGAGATTTTTCCGCACACGGAACAAACTATCGGATCAAACCGCGGCTGGCGGTACTCTGCCTCGGCTGCGCCCAAGGATTCTCCGTCGTAACGGGCCCGTGACTCTGGGTCGCTTAAGACCTGGAATGCTTCATTCAAAAATTGGAATCGCGCGGTCGCGTCGGGGGCGGAGTTGCGGTCCGGATGCAAATCTCGGGCCCTTTGCTTAAAGGCTTTCTTGATTTCCTCTGCGGTTGCTGAGGGCTCGACACCCAAGGCGGCGTAATACCCGTGAAGATCTCGTTGGCGGGGCATTGGCCGGGAGTTCCTTAAGTATCCTCTATGGGTTTCCGGGGCGCAATTAGCCTCCTCCTAGTCGAGGAATACTTTTTTTGTGCGTGTGCGTCAAGCAAAACCAATTCAAGCAACAGGGCTTCAGGATGCTTCAGGCTCACATGATGTGTATGGTTGCCGCCGCTGACTTCACCGCTAGCGTCGTTCATTTCCGTCGAATCGCTCGGAGGACCTCGCGGTGGGGACCAGCATCTAACCGCCGCTGTTAAACAATCCGTCACTCCAATAGATGAGCCGAGAAGGGGCGACGCGATCAGCGCAATTTGTTGGCGAGCTTCGTCAGGGCCGCGTTGGCGCAAGCCGCGTCCTTGTCGCCACCGGGAGCACCGCTGACGGCGACAGCCCCAATAGTCGCATCTCCGACTTTGATGAGCACCCCGCCTTGCGCATTGATCGTGCCGGGGATCGTCGCCGCAGGAGCGGCCGTGCCCGGGGGCAGCGGCTGGGCGGGACCGGAAGGCCGATTGTAAAGCATGGTCGCGGTCGCTTTCATCTTGGCAACCTCGGTCGTCGCCGCCGAGGCGCCGTCGTCGCGCAGCATCGCCTTGGGAGCGTTTTGCGCGTCCACCACCAGCACCGTAACTTTGTAGCCGTCCGCGCGGCATTTGGCCATTGCCTCCTGCGCAATCGACTGCGCCACATCCATCGTGAGCACCTTCGTGGATGGAAGCTGCGCGTACGCGGCTGTGGAAAACGTCGCGGCCGCGATCGTCAAAACCGCTGCTGTGAGTTTCATTCGAAGAGCCTCCAGAAAAAGTCATTAGGGATTATAACCGTTTGGCTCGCTATTGACGTGGGCGCCAATCTCGATTAGCTTAGTGACGTGTCGTCCCGCAATACCGCCCGCAAACCGTTTTACTCCGGCCTTTCTTTCCAGGTTCTAGCCGCCATCGGCCTGGCGATCGTTTTCGGCTACGTCAGCCCCGCGAAAGCCGCAGCCATGAAGCCTCTGGGCGACGGATTTATCCGTCTGATCACGATGATCATCACGCTGGTGATCTTCTGCACGGTGGTCACCGGCATCGCGGGCATGCAGGACATAAAGAAGGTCGGCCGCGTGGGCGGGAAGGCGCTGCTCTATTTTGAAATCGTTTCCACGGCGGCGCTGGTCATCGGGCTGATTATCGGCAACGTGGTGCGGCCCGGAGCCGGATTCAACATCAACCCGGCGACCCTCGACGCGAAAGCGGTGGCCGCCTACGCGGGGCAGGCGCAGGCGCAAAGCGTCACCGACTTCATCATGCACATCATTCCGGCGACCGTCGTGGACGCGTTCGCCAAGGGCGATATTCTCCAGGTGCTGCTGGTCGCGATCCTTTTCGGCTTCGCGCTTTCGGCCGCAGGTCCGCGCTGCAAGCCTTTGGTGGATCTGGTCGGCACGCTGACTCAGGCCGTGTTCGGAATCGTGAACATTGTGATGCGGCTCGCGCCGATCGGGGCCTTCGGCGCGATGGCGTTCACCGTTGGACGATTCGGAATCGCCTCGCTGGGGCCGCTGGTCAAGCTGATCGCCGTTTTCTACTTGACGGGCGCGGTGTTCGTGCTGGGCATTCTCGGCGCGATCGCCTGGTTCGCCGGATTCAACATTTTCCGCTACCTGCTGTACATCAAAGAAGAGATTCTGCTGGTGCTTGCGGTGAGCTCGTCGGAACCGGCATTACCGACCCTGATGGAAAAGATGGAGAAGTTGGGCTGCTCGAAGGCGCTGGTCGGGCTGGTGGTGCCGACCGGCTATACCTTTAACACCGACGGAACCAGCATCTATATGACCCTGGCGGCGCTTTTCGTCGCCCAGGCCACGAATACGCATCTGACGCTGGCGCAGCAGTTGACCATCCTGGCCGTCGCGGTGCTCACGTCGAAGGGCGCGAGCGGCGTGCAAGGCGCGGCTTTCATCGCGCTGGTGGGAACAATGATGGTGATCCCGACGATTCCCGTCGCGGGTATGGCCATCATTCTAGGCATCGACCGGTTTATGAGCATGCTTCGCGCGGTGATTAATATGCTCGGCAATGGAGTCGCCACACTGGTGGTCGCGCGCTGGGAGCGCGAGTTCGATGGCCCAACGCTGCGCCGCGCATTTTCTAGCGCCGCCGCGGGGGAACTGGGGCCGCAGCCCGAACTGGCGCAACGCGCTTCGTACTGATCTATCATCTAAAAATGCCCTGTCGGAGACTATTTGCGCTATTCGTGTTTCTTTCCATCGCCGTTCATGGGCAATGGCTGAACTTCCCCACTCCGGGAACGCCTCGCACCCGCGACGGGAAGCCGAATCTCGCCGCCCCAACGCCGCGCGCGCCCGGAGGCAAGCCCGATCTTTCCGGAACCTGGATGCACGAACTAACCTCGCCCGCGGAGATGAAGCGCTTGTTCGGCCCTCGGATCGACGAGGCCATCAAGGTAGATGTGCCTGGAATGGAGATCGGCACTCAGCATAAATACGGCTTCGATATTCTGATCGATTTCAAGCCGGAAGAAGCGATGATGCGTCCCGCGGCCTTGGAAGCGCTTGGCCGCAGACAAGCAAACGCCAATCCCGCCAATGTTTGCGCCGCAGTTCCAGGCTTCCCTCTGGCCGACCTCCTCTCAGAGCCGATGAAAATCGTGCAAGCGCCTCGGCTGACGATGATCTTGTACGAAGTCGGTAATCTGCATCGGCAAATTTACACCGACGGGCGGGGGCTGCCGAAGGACTACTCGCTTCCAGCGTACTTGGGGTATTCGATAGGCCGCTGGGAAGGCGATACTTTCATCGTGGAAACCGCTGGGTTTAACGACCAAACGCCGCTCGACGCCCTGGGTCACCCGCACAGCGAGGCATTACGCGTCACTGAGCGCTTTCATCGCCGCGATTTCGGACACCTGGACGTCGAAATGACGTTCGACGATCCTCAGATGTACACTAAGCCCTTTACAATCAGAGTTCCGCACACCCTACTCGCCGACGGAGACATCTTCGAAAGCTTCTGCAATCAGAACGAGAAGGACCGAGTCCATCTGGGCAAGCCATAGCGTCGCGACGGTATGTAACTTAGGCCGTGCGGGTTACGCCATCGAGGGGAGTCCACCGGGCCGGGGACCTTCACGCTGGAAACTGCCCGGATGGCGCTGGCGAACGATGGACTTAAGTGATATGATCGGCGGGTCGGGATGCGTGTACGAAAATTCGAGTTCACCGGCGGAGGTTCTGTGAGAACGATACTTCTCGTAGTCGGCTGTGTAGCACCCCTTCTAGCTCAGGCGCCCAAGTCGGCCACCCGCACCGTGGCTACCACACAGAATCCAGACGTGGCGAAGCAGCGCGCGGTTATCGACCAATACTGCGTCGTTTGCCACAATAAGACGGCCAAAACGGCCAATTTGCTGCTCGATCAGCTCGATTTGGCGCACCTGGGCGATCACGCCGAAATCGGTGAAAAGGTCATCCGCAAGCTGCGCGCCGGAATGATGCCGCCTACCGGCATGGACCGGCCTGACCCCGAAACCCGCAAAGCTCTCATTGACTGGATGGAGAAAGAACTCGACCGCAGCGCCGTCACGTATTTGCCCGCGCCCGGAATCCATCGCCTGAATCGCACCGAATATACGAACGCGATCCGCGATGTCCTGGGCCTTCAGGTAGATGCCACAAAATTCCTGCCTTCCGACGATTCCACTCGCGGGTTCGACAATATCGCGGGCGCTCTCACGCTATCGCCCGCGTTGATGGAAGCCTATCTCTCGGCTGCGGGAAAGATCAGCCGACTGGCGGTGGGCGACGTATCTGCGCCGACGCAAGCCGTCTATGAAGTGCCCCCGGACACCGCCCAAAACTTTCATGTGGAGGGCCTGCCGTTTGGAACGCGGGGCGGCATCCTGATCAAGCATCAGTTCCCGGCCGATGGCGAATATTCGTTCAAAGTGAAGGGCGTCACCGGTTACTTCCAGGCCGTATTGGGCGGCGTTAAAGGCGAGCAACTCGAGGTCACTGTCGATGGCGAGCGCGTCAGGCTCTTCGACTGGGACAAGGAGATCTCCAGCACGACAGGAAATGGGAAATCGACGCAGCGGATTCCGATCAAGGCCGGGCTGCACACCATCGGCGTCACGTTCCTCGCGACCAACGATATTCCGCAAAGCGAGCTGAACCGGCCCTTCGAGCGCACCATGAACACGCCCGGGTCGATTCCAGGATTCCTGTTTTATCCCCACGTCGGTCAGGTTTGGATTGAAGGTCCGTACAACGCCGAGGGCGCGAGCGACACGGCCGCGCGCAAGAAGCTTTTCGTCTGCCGCCCGGCAACGCCTCGCGAGGAAACGCCTTGCGCGCGGACGATCATGTCCGCGCTGGTGAAGCATGCGTTCCGCCGCCCTTCGACGGCCGCCGATCTGCAATCGCTGACGCAGTTCTATCAAGAGGGCCGGGCCGATGGAGGAACCTTCGACGACGGCATTGAAGCGGTAGTGCAGCGTGTCCTCGCCGATCCGGAATTCGTCTATCGTCTTGAGCAGGAGCCGGCCGGCACGGTTCCGGGCAAGGCTTATCGCATTAGCGATCTGGCGCTGGCGTCGCGGCTTTCCTTCTTCCTGTGGAGCAGCGTTCCCGACGACGAGCTGATCGATCTGGCCGCACAGGGCAAACTCAAGGATCCGGGGGTGCTTGAAAAGCAAGTGGTGCGGATGCTGGCCGATCCGAAATCGGACGCGCTGGTTTCGAACTTCACCGGCCAATGGCTGAACGTGCGCGGGCTGGCGACCAGCGACCCGAACATCAATATATTCCCCGATTTCGACGACAATCTGCGGGCCGCGTTTCAGCGCGAAGTCGAACTGTTCTTCAGCAGCATCATTCATGAGGACCACAGCATTCTGGACCTGCTAACGGCGAACTACACGTTTGTAAACGAACGGCTTGCCAAGCACTACGGAATTCCGAACGTCTACGGTCCCCAGTTCCGGCGCGTTACGCTGACGCCGGCTCTCGATATGCGTCGCGGCCTTCTGGGCAAAGGCGCGCTCATGACGGAAACGTCAGTTTCGGTTCGCACCTCGCCCGTCGCGCGCGGCAAGTGGTTCCTGCAAACGTTCCTGGGCGTCAGCCCGCCGGACCCTCCGCCAAACGTACCGCAGATCAAAGACAAGCCGGCTGACGCGACCGGCAACTCGAAAACTCCGACGATGCGCGAGACGATGCAGATGCACCACACCAATCCGGTCTGCGCATCGTGCCACGCTATTTTTGAACCGATCGGACTGGCGCTCGAAAACTTCGACGCCGTGGGCGCATGGCGCACGGAAGACGATGGAACGCCGATCGACGCGACTGGGGTTCTGGTGGATGGAAGCAAATTGAACGGAGTCGCGAGCCTGCGCGATGTGCTGGTGCGTTATTCGGATCAGTTCGACCGCGTGGTGACCGAAAAGCTTCTCACTTACGCGCTAGGCCGCGGCATGGAATATCAAGATATGCCGATGCTGCGCTCGATCGTGCGCGAGGCTGCGCCGAGCAACTACAGGTTTTCTTCGTTGGTGTTGGGCATTGTGAAGAGCCCAGAGTTTCAGATGAATATGAAGACGGCCCCGGCAAAGACCGTAGAGGCCGCGAACAGTCGCCGGTAACCGGCGCTGGAAGGCGCCGCGGCAGTTAGGATTTATTAGGAGAAGATCGCACATGTTCATTACTAAGAAGCACATCTCCCGAAGGACGCTTTTGCGTGGCGCGGGCACGACGCTCGCGCTGCCGCTTTTGGACGTGATGATCCCGGCAGGTACGGCCCTAGCGCAAACCGCGGCCGCGCCGAAGCCCCGATTCGTCGGATGCTTTGTGTGCCACGGCGCCGCGCCGGGCTATTGGGTTCCCGACAAGGAAGGCCCACTGGAGGCGACACTTCCGTTCAACTGGAAGCCTCTGGAGCCATTCCGCGATCACACGGTGATTATGAGCGGCCTGCATTCCCGCTCGGCCGAGCCGCCTCCGGGCGCGACGGGCGCGGACCATTGGGTTGCCTCCGCCTTCATGTGCGCGGACAAACCGAGAAAGACCGCCGGAGCGGATATTTATAACGGAACTACCATCGATCAGATCATCGCGCAAAAGATCGGACAGGATAATCTCCTGCCGTCTATGCAGTTCGCGGTCGAAGACCCGGGGTCGAGCTCGAGCAACTGCGGCGAGGGCTACAGCTGCGCCTACACCAACTCAATCTCCTGGTCCTCCCCGACGCAGCCGCTGCCGATGGAATTGAATCCCCAGGTGGTGTTCGAGCGCATGTTCGGTGACGGGGCGACCTCCGACCAGCGCGCCAGACGCCGAAAGCGCGACGGCAGCATTCTGGATTCGCTCTCGGGCAGCCTTTCGCGGCTGAAGAACGAAGCCGGCGCTTCCGACCGCGTGAAGCTCGACGATTACACCCAGAACGTCCGCGAGATCGAGCGGCGGCTGCAAATCGCGATGAAGGCGTCTACGGTAGCGCCCCAGGATATGGAAGTGCCGGTGGGCGTGCCGCAAACCTTCGACGAACACATCAAGCTCCAGTTCGACCTGCTGGCGCTGGCGTTTCAGGCGGACATCACCCGTGTGGGCACGCTGCTGTTTGCCCGCGATCTGACCGGGCGCGTTTATCCGGCCAGCGAAGCGCCGACCGCCAGTTTCCATGGCACCTCGCATCACGGCGAAGATCCGCGGAAAATCGCCGAGCTATCGAAGATCAATCAGTATCACATCAAGATGCTGGCTCATCTGATCGAGAAAATGTCGAAGACGCAGGATGGCGAAGGCACCGTGCTGGATCGTTCCCTCGTCCTTTACGGAAGCAACATGGGGAACTCCAATCAGCACCAGCACTACGACGTGCCGCACGTGCTGGTGGGCGGATTGAACGGGAAGCTCAAGGGCGGGCGGCACTTGGCTTACCCGAGCAAGACATATCCTACGGGCAATCTATTGTTATCGATCTTGGATATGTACGACATTCACCAGGACAGCATCGGCGACAGCACCGGCCGGCTGCCGAATCTGGTTTAGCACGCGAGTAGGACAAGGTTAAGCTGGTCCTACCGGAGACAACAAAATGCGACGTGGAATCAAAGCTTGTAGCCTGATCTTCTCTCTCTCACTCGCCGCTTTGGGCGCCGCTCCAACTCCGGTCGCCGACGCCGCCATGAGGCGCGACGACGCCGCGTTACGGACTTTGATTCAGCAAAAGGCGGACGTCAACGCGGCCCAGCCCGACGGCGCCACGGCGCTGCATTGGGAGGTGCATTGGTCCAATAAAGAGATGGTGGACGCGCTGCTGAAGGCCGGAGCGAATCCGAAAGCAGCGAGCCGCGAAGGTTCCACGCCGCTGTGGCTGGCCAGCGTCAATGGAGACGCCGGGATTGTCGAGGCGCTGCTTAAGGCGGGCGCCGATCCCAACGAGAAGCTTCCTTTGGGACGGACTCCGCTGATGGAGGCGTCGCGAACCGGTAAGGTCGAAGCCATGAAAGCGCTGATCGACCACGGCGCGGATGTGAATGCGAAAGAGAGCCTGCGCGGCACCACGGCGCTGATGTGGGCGGCGGACGAAGGCCACGCCGCGGCGATCGAACTTTTGATTCAGCACGGCGCCGAAATCGCGGCGCGGTCGGACCCTGCCGAGCGCGGACGTGGTCCGGCTCTTGGGAAATCGAACGATCCTAGAAGGGCGGTAGCGGCGCAGGGCGCGGCGCTCGCCGCGGGCAATGCGCTCGACTTATCGCAGCTAAGCTCGCTGCGCGGCGATCCGAATGGCATCGGTGGCGCGGGGCGAGGAGGCCGTGGCGGCCAAGGGGCGGCCACGCCGACAGCGCCCGGTGGCCGCGGTCGGGGTGGTCAAGCCGCGGGGCGCGGCCAAGCCGCGGACCAGGACGACGCGTTCGTGGCGGCGTTCGGCCGACGTGGACAGCAGGCCGTGAAAGACGGAGGCGGGCTGACGCCGCTGGTCTACGCGACGCTCTCCAACGATCTGGATTCCGTCAAAGCGTTGCTGGCCGCGGGCGCCGATGTTAACCAGACCACCGGCTACGGCTGGAGTCCGCTGCTGGTCGCGACTCAAAATCGCTATTACAAGCTCGGTGCCTATCTGTTGGAGCACGGCGCCAATGTCAATCTTTCCAATAAAGGCGGATGGACGCCGCTTTATCTCGCCACCGACAATCGCAATATCGAGTCGGGCGATTATCCGGTCCGCAAGCCGGACATGGATCATCTGGATTACATCAAGCTCCTTCTCGACAAGGGCGCGAATGTAAACGCCCGCATGAAAGACAGCACCGAAACGCGGACCGTCTTCACCAATCAATGGCTGGATGAGAACGGCGCGACGGCTTTCCTGCGCGCATCGCAATCCGGCGACATCGAATTGATGAAGCTGCTGCTGGCGCACGGCGCCGACCCCAAGATCGACACGACGCTGCACGTGACCGCGCTTCAGGTGGCGGCGGGGATTGGCTGGGTGGAAGGGATCACGTACGAGTGGTCGCCGAAAGCCACCTTCGAAGCCTGTAAGATGCTGGTCGATCTGGGCCTGGACGTAAACGCGCAAGCCGATACGGGGCGGACCGCCCTGCACGGAGCCGCCCACAAGGGCCGGACCGACGTGATTCAGCTTCTGGTCGACCACGGCGCCAAGCTCGACGTCCGCGATTACGGCAACACCGACAATCGCGGCGGCAAGCTCGCCATCCACACCTGGGAGCCCGTGGACTATGCCGACGGCCTGGTGCGAGTGGGCGTGCAATCGGCGATCGCGCATCCCGAAGCCGGACTGCTGCTGCGCAAGCTGATGACGGAACGCGGCCTTCCCGCGCCGCCCGTGGGCCGCACGCTGGAATCGATCTGCATCACCGACGCCTGCGGGGATTGATCGAACGTATCCGATATACTTCCTGTCCTCCCGCCCGCCGTCTTTCGTAGTAGACTGTTCACACTCGGCTCCGTTGAAGCCGAAGGGTGAATAACATCGTGAGCTTGCCAGGCTTGGTCGAAAGCGCCCTTCCCTCCGTCCCCGGATTCGGCTGCGACACGCGGCACTTGGTGTGGTGGGAACGCCAACCATCCTGCTGGCGGACTCGAATGGCACAATACGCGACCAGCTTGTCGGCCTTCTTCTCCGGACCGGGCGGACGCGCTCATTCAGGATCTATCGAATGGCAAACTGCCATCCCGGTAAAGTGCATCCGCTTGCACACCAGTAAATCTATGCGGATGAAACGTACATACGCTCTGCCGGAAATGCCCCTAATCCTGCGTTCTACATCCGCGCGCAGTCGTTGCTCCGAGATCTTACGATGGCGCGTGCCGACGGGAGCCAATGCAATCTGTTAGCTCGACTGGCTCGTATTGATGTTCTGGTAATCGACGACTGGGCGATGGCTCCGCAGTCCGAACCCGAGCGCCGGGATTTCTGGGAGATCTCCGAGGATCGCTATCAGGTGCGCTCGACGATCTTGACATCCCAACTGCCAGTCTCGCGCTGGCACGAGCAGATCGGCGACCCTACGCTGGCCGATGGCATTCTCGACCGGCTCGTTCACAATGCACATCGTATCGAGATGCGCGGCGATTCGATGCGTAAGAACCGGGGG
>DATBIA010000009.1:0-6450 GCA_036557165.1 Bryobacteraceae bacterium | reverse complement strand
AACGTGTGGGTACGCGGATATGGGCTGGTGGATTCCACGCCAGTCATGATGAAGCCGTCGACCAATTCAGTCGCGCTGAAGGCCGTTACGGCGAAGACTCCGCAGGAGGCCGCCAAAGTCTACCCGGCCAATTACTGGCTTTCGATGCTGGCTCCGCCCCCTAAAAGCGACTTCCCCGGAACTGGCCCGAAGGGCAACGGCATGGGCGTCACCATGACCGACCAGGATCACTGGATTTACCAGCTCAAGTCCGGTTGTAACTTCTGCCACCAACTCGGCAATGCCGAAACACGGGACCTGAAGCATGTCTTCGCAGGCAAACATGGTCTAAAAGACGACGAGGAAGCGTGGGAATGGCGGTTGGGCACCGGCGTTCGCGGCAACTCGATGTATGGCGTGCTAACTACGCAAGGCAAGGAGCCCACTCTCAAGGTTTGGTCCGGTTGGAGCAAGCGTATTGAAAGCGGTGAAGTGCCGCCGGAGCCACCCCGTCCGACGGGCATCGAGCGCAATGCGGTGGCAACCCTATGGGATGTGGGCGATGACCACTCCTTCATGCACGATCAAATCTCCACGGACAAGCAAAAGCCAACCGTGAATGCGTACGGGCGTGCGTACGCGGTCAACGCCGGCCACGGCCAGCTTGTGGTCCTGGACCCGCGGGAGAACAGCACGTTCTCGCTGGACATCCCCACCCGGCAGGACCGCGCGGAGGTCCCGTCGCGGTTCCCTCCACCAAACCGGCCGTCGCTGCACTGGGGTGAAGAAAAGCTGTGGTCCAACCCGCCCTACGACCCGGCCGATCCGCACAACCCGATGATCGACAGCAAAGGTCGCGTATGGATGACCTCCAAGATTCGTGCCAATAAAGATCCGGAGTGGTGTGGCGACCCCTCCAATAAGTTCGCCGCGTGGTATCCGTTGACCAGAAGCGGCCGGCAGGCTTCTTACTCGGATCCCAAGACTCGGAAATTCACTCTGATCGACACCTGCTTCTCCACACACCACTTGCAGTTCGATAATGATCCGGACCAGACGGTCTACTTCAACGAGTTGATCGGGCCCGTATTCGGCTGGATCGACACCAAGGTTTACAACGAGACCCACGATGAACAGAAGGCGGTGGGCTGGTGCGGCCAAGGTCCTTTGGTCTTGGTGCTGTGCTTGTTGTCGGCGTTGCCGGCCCGCGCACAGGAATCGATAGTCGACAGCGTGCTCTGGGCGGGCACGGCAGTGGAGCACGATGGAGCAGGTCTGCAGGCATACCGCCTGGCGCGCATAATGCTGGACAAGGCACTACGAGACCGTAATTGGACCGCCGCGATCGAGCAACAAGGCCATTCCTTCCGTGAATTGCCACCAGCGATCATTATGGACGTGGATGAAACCATTCTCGACAATTCCCCGTTTGAGGCGCGCCGGGCAAAACCGGGCGGAACCTACGACGAGAATCAATGGCAAGCTTGGGTGCACGAAGCCAAAGCGCAGGCACTCCCGGGCGCGGTGCAGTTCACGTCCTATGCCCACTCCCGGCGAGTGACCATTTTCTACGTCACGAATCGCTCGGCGAACCTCAAACAAGCCACCCGCGCGAACCTGGAAAAGGATGGGTTCCCGTTTGAACGGAGAATCGACACGCTTTACTGCGCCGGCCAACAGCCGGACTGGGGGACCGACAAAACCACGCGGCGCGCCGAAATCGCAGGCCGATTCCGCATCCTCCTGTTATTCGGCGATGATTTGGGAGACTTCCTGGCAGGAGCGGCGAACCCTGTGGCTCGCCGTCGCGAATTGGCCGCACCCTACCAGGACTGGTGGGGAACCAAATGGATCGCCCTCCCGAATGCCATGTACGGCTCGTGGGAGGCAGCGCTCCACGCCTCTCAGACGAATGCGACCGAGCAGCAACACCTTGACTTGAAGGGCCAAGTTTTGGAGCGAATGGCAGCGGGATCGAGCCCCGACCTTACAAGTAGATGACGATTCGATCCATCTGGCACGCCCGACCTGATGTCATCCGGAGTGGCGCTTGGAGCTCCGCGTGCGCGATTTGGGTTCTGGAGGATGGTGATCGCGGTCCGACTCCTCGACGGCATGAGCCAAGGAGTTGAACACGAGATCCAGGATGTGTCGATCGGCAAGGGCATAGTTGATCTGTTTTCCCCGCCGTCTGCGTAGGACGATATTCTCGTTACGAAGGACTCTCAGGCGGTGACTGATGGTCGACAGATTCACACCCTCGGTTTCCGCTAGGTCGGTCACGCAGACTTCCCCGTGCGCCAGAAGCGCCAATAGGCGCAGGCGAGAAACGTCGCTGATCGCCTTGAATAGGCGGGAGGCGCGATCTAAGGACTTCGCATCGGGAATCCGAACGCGTTTCCGTAACTTACCGTCCGTCGCCTTCACGCCTTGCTTTTTGACCAGGTCCACTGTCCAAGTATGGCCGCAGTGAAGAGGGACTGCCAACTGCTCAATCCCGTTTACGGCCATTTAGTGACCGCTGGCGACTTATTGCGCCCGGTCGTCGAATCTTTCTCAAGTCCGCCATTTTTCACTTGAACATATGTGCAAGTGTCGCTAGGATGAGGTTCGGATGACGAGCGAACGCGACAAAGTCGAACCGTCCTGCACGGTGGATGAACACGGCGTCGAATCAGTCCGGAGGCCGCTTGTAAATGAAGCGGCCTTAGAAAGAGCCTCCCGGCTGTTCCGTGCCATCGGTGAGCCGTCCCGCCTTCGCCTGTTGTCGCGCCTGGCCCAAGGTGAGATGTGTGTTACCGAACTGGCGGCTTCGGAACAGGAGTCATTGTCCACGATTTCGCAGCGTTTGCGCGTCCTCCGTTCGGAGAACCTCATCTTGAGACGGCGGCGCGGCAAACACATCAACTACGCGCTGGCGGACCAGCATGTGATGGAACTGGTCTTTAACGCACTGGCCCACGCTACGGAGCGGCCGGCGTCCAGCGGACACAGCAATTTTGAAAAGGAGAACCTACCTTGAGTCACGAAAGTCACGAACAAGGCGGACAGGTTTCGACGGAGAGTCCGCAAACTACAACCAAAGGGCGCGGGACGACGGCGGGCCGGAAGAGCGCCTACTTCTGGGGGGCGGCATCCGGCGTCGTTTTCGCACTCTTCGCCCCGATGTTGCGTCCGGCCGCAAGGAGCGCGGTGAAGGGCGGTATTCGCGTAGGACGGTATGCGAAGAAGGTCGCTTCGAATGTAAAGGAAGAGTTCGAGGATATCGCTAGCGAGGCGCAAGCCGACCTCGATAGCGAAGGAAAAGGCGATAAGACGAAGACGAATTGAGAGAGGCAAGCGCAATGCATCACGTGATTGGGACGCTTATCATCGGCGCGTTTGCGGGCGGAGTTGCCGGCCGGAGCACTAGTTTGCGCCCGGCTTTTCGCGGACTCGTCAAGGGTGGGATTGTGATGAAGCGCAAGATCCAGTCCGCGGGCGCCGCCGCGTGCGGCGAAATGCAAAAGTTGGTGGATGAAGCACGTGCCGATCTGGACCAGGCCGGGACGGAGCGTCAGAACTAATGCAGCAGGCCGTTGCCCGCATTCCCGAAATCACTCTTCTGTCTGATGTCCCGGGACGGCAGCGCTGGAGGGTTCCAGCGCTTGATTCCCGCCCGCGCCTCGCCGCAGCCGTCGAGCTTGCCCTCCGAAAGGAATCGGGGGCTGTCCAAGTCAAGGTGAATCCCCTCACTGGACGGATTTTGATCAAGTGGCATCCCTCGCATAGACAGCCCGAGGTCATCTCAATCGTTCGTAAGGCTCTCCAACGGGGACCGGTCAGCGATCTGGCTTACCGGAAATTGCGGGGCACTCCGGATCGAAGGGTCCGCACGCTGATCCAAAAACTAGTTCTCGGAGGCGTCAAACTGTCGCTGATTCTCTTCAGCCGGTTGGTGTGGGGAGCAGTAGGAGGCGGTCCGCTTGCTGCTCCAATTCTGGTCCTGTCGGTTTCCGGGACGATTATCACGGGATTCGATTTTCTGCGGGCCCTGTATCGTACCGTGATCGGCCGAAGCGCGATCACGACCGGAACCCTGATTGGAGCGGCAACGTTATCCAGCATCGTACTAAGCGAGAATGTTACGGCGCTCATTGTCATCTGGCTGTTGAATCTCGGCGAGTACCTGGAAGTGGTGACGCTCCGGCGGACACGGGCCGCTATTCGAGATCTGTTATCGGCGGATGATGGGGCGATCTGGATTCTGGTGGACGGCGTCGAACTATCGATTTCGCCGGAACAGGTGCGTCCTGGATCCATCGCCGTCGTGCGCGCCGGCCGGAAGATTCCGGTGGATGGCGTAATCGAATCGGGCGCGGCTACGATTAATGAAGCGCCCATCACAGGGGAAAGCATGCCGGCAATCCGCGGTGTCGGCGATCCCGTATACGCCGGAACGGTGCTGATGGCCGGCGCCATCCGAATCCGAATCACCAGCGTGGGCAGCGACACCGTGGTCGGCAAGCTGATCGAGCGTGTAGAACTCGCTCACGCACTGCGTCCCCGGATTCAAGCTATCGGTGATGGCTTTGCAAAAAAGGTGGTCCCCTCGTCCTTCCTGGCGGCAGCACTCGTTTTTCTGATCACACGAGATCCACGGCGGGCGCTGACGATGCTTTTGGTCGCGTGTCCCTGCGCGGCCGGGCTGGCTACGCCAACTGCAGTGAGCGCTTCCATCGGCAACAACGCGCGGCGGGGAATCTTGGTGAAGGGCGGCTCGCACATTGAGTCGATGGCATCGCTTGACACTGTCGCCTTTGATAAGACCGGTACCCTGACCGATAGCCAGCCCAGCGTGAGCCGCGTGATTCCCTGTGCCGACGGATACACCGAGGAAAGAGTGTTGTATTTGGCGGCCCGCGCAGAACTGCACTCGCAGCATCCGCTAGCGATTGCCATTGTCGGCGCCGCGGGCTTGGATGGCACCAGCGAGGAGGAGGGCGCTGAATTCGAGTTACTTGCGGGACGCGGTGTCCGGACTCGTTGGGATGAGCACGAGGTCCTGGTTGGAAGCCAGCGGCTTCTCCGGGAGTTTCGGGTGGACATCTCGGGTGAAAATGAGCGGCTGTTTCGCTCGCAGAGCGAGCCCGCGGAGACCGTAGTGTACGTGGCTCATCAGCGAAGGTTAGTGGGGTTGGTGGCGATCGCGGTGAACGTACGACCGGAGGCAAGCGCGGCTCTGGTCAAGCTGCGCCAGGCGGGTATTTCCCGTCTGCTGATGCTCACCGGAGACCTCGATGGTGTAGCCGAGCAGGTCGCTACCTCGGTCGGGTTCACGGAATGGCGCGCTCGCTTGCTCCCGGATGATAAGTTCGAAGTGATCCGCGGACTACGCGCCTCGGGCTGCCGCGTCGCCATGGTGGGCGATGGCATCAATGACGCTTCGGCTCTGGCGATCGCCGACGTTGGTTTCGCGATGGGCGCCGGCGGGTCGGATGTGGCCGTTGAAACGGCCGACGTAGCCCTGGCTTCCGACGACCTCAGGAACATTGCGGATGTAGTGGACATCAGCCGGCGCACCATGCGCGTCGTTCGCCAGAATTATGGGATGGCCCTGGGAGTAAACTCGATCGGCCTGTATCTCGCAGCCGCGGGAACGATCAATCCCATCATCGCCGCCGTGCTGCACAACCTCAGCACACTCCTGGTGGTGTTTAACTCGTCGCGATTGATCCGCTATGACCCGGCGGGACTCCCAGGGCCCTCACGCGTGAGTGTGCGCAGCACGCCGGTGGAGCAGCAGCAGAACACCTGTTGCAGCTAGGCCAATCGGGCAAAGGCCTCCGAACACAACCATGTGGGAAAGGCAGCAGGCGATTTCAGCTGTGACTAGCTGCTTGGAGAACGAGCTCCGAGGGCGTTCGGATCGAAGGGCTGCAAACTCTTCCGCGCTCATCGGACCGGCTTCAATCGCCCGGCCAAGCAGAGTTTCGACGGATTCGGAAACCGAATCAGGCCGGTAACGAACCAGCACACGACCCGTTACCGGGTTCGCACGAACTTCTTCGATGCCCTCCTCACTGCGCAGCACCAGCTCGACGGCAGCCGCCAGTCGCGGACGATCCTCCAGGGCCTCAACGTACCAGCGTTCTCTGCCAGAAGTGCGGGAGCGGAGAACCATTCTCGGCTGTATGGCCGCTGGCTTTCCGGCGTCCCGGCCGGAAGTCTTCCATTGGGTAATTTCGAGGGTTTGAGCGTGATCGCTCGGCGCAAAGTCCAGCATCTTAATTGGAGTTTACGCCTCGAGCTGTGTCCTAGCCCACAAATAAATAGCAGACGGGCAAAGCAGGTCGTGAGCGGGAGGCTGGATGCCGTGGGCGGCACAGACCGGCCCCTCCCAATCCACTCATACTCAGAAAGTGGCCACTGATCACGTATCCTGTGCCGCTGGAGACAATTCGATCATGGGTCAGTCTAAAGCGCCGTACA
>DATBIA010000008.1:0-18839 GCA_036557165.1 Bryobacteraceae bacterium | reverse complement strand
TAGTTTCTTCCGCGGGTTGCTGGCGGTAGGGGAAGGCGGGGCGTGGCCGGCCTTCGCGAAGGCGGTGGCGATGTGGACGCCGCCGGAGGCTCGGACGCTGGCGATCGGCATTTGCAACAGCGGGTCGAGCATCGGGTCCGTCATCGCTCCGCCGCTGGTCGCCTGGATCGCGCTCAAGGCGGGGTGGCGAACCGCGTTCGTTGTCACGGGAATGCTTGGGCTCGTCTGGGTGGCGGCGTTTCAAATGTTCCGGCGCTTTCATCCCGAAATGGCGGCCACGGAGCGCGCGCCCGCGGCCGTGGAGCGCATCAGATGGACCGCCCTGCTGCGTTACCGCCAAACTTGGGCGATCTTCTTCTGCCGGTTCTTCGCAGACCCGCTGTGGTACTTCTTCGTGTTTTGGATCCCCGAGTTCCTGGCGCGCGAGCGTGGATTGAGCCTCGCAGGCATTGGACAAGTGGCGTGGATTCCGTTTTTGGCCGCGGGAGTGGGAAATTTCACCGGCGGATACATTACGTTGGCGCTGGAACGCTCCGGCTGGAGCGTGAATCGAACGCGCAAAACGCTCATGGCCGTCGCGGCGGCGCTCTCGCCAGTGGGCATTTTCGCGGCATACGCGCATTCTCTCTTCTGGACCATCGCGCTCATTTCCGTAGCTGTTTTTTTCTGGATATTCTGGTCGATCGCCGTACACACTCTCTCCGGCGATTACTTTCCGCCGAAAGCCGTCGCGTCCGTGTATGGGATCGCCGGAACCGGATCGACGATCGGCTCCGCCGTAAGCACCTGGGCGGTGGGTTACACACTGGATCTGACTCACAGCTACGCGCTGGTTTTTATCGGATTGAGTTTGTTGATGCCGGTCGCGCTTGCCGTCGGTTTTACATTGATGCGGCGCGTGGAGCCGATAAAGGATTTGGACGCCGCCCTACAATAAAAGGATTGTGCCGGGTTCCCGGATTTTATGCCTCGCGGCAGCGTGTCTGGTAAACGCCGGTCTTCATGCTCAGCCCGCTCAGCGGCTCCCGGACGGTGCGCCGGATTTGGGCGGAAAAGGCGTGTGGCATCCCCGCCGCGTGGGAGACATGGCGAGCACTCGATGGAAACCCGGCGCCTCGGCGGCCGAGAAATCGGCGGACCGCGACGTGGATGTTCCGTTTCTGGATTGGGCCAGAACGAAATTTGAAGCCAATCGAGGGAATCGACTCGAGGACTCCGCTTCGCGCTGCTTGCCGCTTGGAATTCCGCGAAGCGTCTTCGCCGCGGAACCGTTCGAGATCGTCCAACAGCCGAACCGCATCGTTTTCATTTACGAGGCCGGCGCGCATGTCTGGCGCAATGTATGGATGGATGGCCGTCCGCATCCCAAAGACCCAAATCCTTCCTGGATGGGCGACTCCATAGGGCATTGGGAAGGCGGCACGCTTGTTGTCGACGCTGTGGGCTTCAACGACAAGACTTGGCTCGATGCCGCCGGGCATCCGCATACCGAACAGCTTCACGTCACGGAGCGCTACACGCGCACTGGGCCGTTAACTCTAAAATACGAAGTGACCATCGACGATCCGGGGGCGTACAGCAAACCATGGTCGAACAGCGTCACCATCCCGTTTCATCGCGGCGATGGCTTGCAGGAGTACATCTGCCAGGAGGGCGAGCGCGATACGCGCCATTCGGGCGCGCCCAAGAAGTAAAAGACATTATCCTGTAAGTTTGTATCGGCGATGAGCACTTCTCGAACCATGCCCGGCGGCTGGATCGATCGGTCCGCGCTCGACAAAGGGCCGTGCGGACGCGTCTTGTGCCGTTGGTGCAATCTGGAAGTTCCGCCGGGCCGCTTCACCTTCTGCTCGGAGTGGTGCGTGGCCGAATGGCGTCTGCGCACCGATCCCGGCTATCTTCGAGAGCAAGTCTTTGCTCGCGATCGGGGAATCTGCGGTCTTTGCGGAGTCGATACGCACGCATGCTGGCTTGAGCTGAGGCGCTCGCGCGGCGCGCTCCGGCTTCGGCTGCTCGCCCAATGGGGACTCAAGCGGCTATCTCGGAAATCGCTATGGGATGCCGACCACATCGTTCCAGTCTCGGAAGGCGGCGGCGAATGCGAGCTGGACAATTTACGGACATTGTGTTTGATTTGCCACCGGCGCGAAACGGCGGCGCTGCGCCGGCGTCGGGTCCGCCGTGGAACGCCTGTTATTCTAGAAAAGTCATGTCCATTCCGAACGTAAAACGGTATCGCATTACCAGCCCCGACGGCACGCAGAGCGCTTCTCTGATGGCCGTGCTCCCGAAGAACGTCGATGTGGCGACGTATTTATCCGACGCCGCCAAGCGCTTCGATTGGAAAGCGTATCAGGAAGCCCAGCAGAAGCAGTTTAAGATCCGCGTCGGCCAGCAGAAACAGAAAAAGGCGAAGTAGAACCGCCGATTTACTGCCGGAACCGGCTCAAAACTTCATCCACTTGGGTGTTGCCCGTCGGGTATATGGAGGCGTCCCACGGGCTGCCGGCCTTCAGCAGCGATTCAATTACCCGCGCAAACTCGCCTTCGGGATGGCGCTTTTCGACCAGACAATCGTGAAGCGCATAGCCGAGCGGCATTGCGTTGTAACGAGGGTCCACCAAATCCACCGGGTGCCCGCGAGAGAGCAATAGATCCACCAGCACAGCGTTGCCGGACCAGGCGGCATTATGCAGCGGACTATAGCCGTGGCTCCGTTCCGTGTGCGCGATCGGAAATCCCAGATCGAGCATGAGGCGGACCGCTTCGATATTGGTATTGGTCTCCCAGCAGTAACGCGGCAGAAGCTCCAGGTCGGCGGCGGCCAGCCGCCCGACGATGCCGGGGTGCTCGCGCGCGATGGCTTCCGCTTCGCCGCGGCGCGCCAGGACGCAGCAAACGAGCAGGCGCGTTTCCGGATTGCTGTTTTCGTAGAGTAAATCGAAGAGCGCCGGGTGGCCTTTCAAAAGCGCGACCTGATGAGCGTAAGAGTTGAAGGCCAGAGTCCACTGGAAAATTGTGCCTCCGCGGCCCTGGCCGAGAGGCGGAAAGTCGGGCCCGCGCCCAATGCGATGCGCGACGCAAGCCGGATTCGACGCGATCAGCCGATCGGCAAGCTCGGCGTCCCCCAGAGCCGTAGCGAGAAAAATATCCGGTCTCGCCCCGCGATCGAGCAGGAATCGCGTGACTTCGGGAGCCTTTCCGATGCGCCACTGCGCGGGCGTGGAATCGTGGTCGTCGTCGCGAGCTTCGATGTTTGCGCCCCCGTCTACAAACAACTGCGCCGTCGGCACGTCGCGAGCGAAATGTAGCGGGGTGCAACCGTCGCCGCCTTTCGCGTGAACCAGAGAAGGTTCCGCGCGCAGCATTTCGGTCAAACGGTCGGTGAAGCCGAAACCGGCGGCGGCGTGGACGCTCAAGGGCGCGCCGCGCTCGACCAGGAAACGTGCTACCTCGGATGGAGTGCCTTCGACGCCGAATCCGCTTTCCCAGGAGTTGCCGACTGCCCCCGGCAGCTCGGGTCGATCATGGACAAGAGCCTCTACGGCAGAAAGAGGAGAGCCGGATCGGAGCGCTTGCCGAAATTCATCGAGCAGCGGATTTGCCATGTTTGTCGCAGAGCGCCCGCTTTAGGGCAGCCGCGCTCGCAACGCGCGCAGGTTGCGAATGCTTTCCTGTGCGACTTCGGGATCGGGATCCATCGACAGCTTTTGCAGATAAGGAACGCTATCCTGATCGCCCGATCGCGCCAGCACGACGCCCAATTGAATCTTTTCGTCCTTGGTTCCGCCGGCCAAAACCGGGTAGATCGCCTGCCTTATGTTCTGATCGCGAGCCAATTCGATTAATAGCGCCACCGCGACGCCTTTGTAATTCTTGTTATTCAGCGTGTTGACCAGGTAACGCAGGGGGCCGAATTCCCCCATGTCCTTGTTGCCCAGCGCCACCGTTGCGAAGGCCATGGAGAGGCGCGGGTTCATCTTGCGCTCGTCCATGAAAGCCTTCTCCATCGCGGTTTGATCGGCCGCGTTTTTCAGCCTGCCAAGCCCCTCGGCCGAAGCCGCGCGAAAAGTCTCGTCGTTATTGGAAAGGTTTTGAAGGAATAGCGCGTGGTCCGCCGGGTCCGCGATCATGCCGAGCGACGAGATCGCCGACCGGCGCACCTTGGCGTCGTGAGAATTTTGGAAAACGCCGCGAATGTCCGAGGCGGCTTCCTTGGTTCGCAGCAATCCCGCGGTTTCGATCGCGGTGGTCTGAATTCTCGCGTTCAAGTCGCGCAGCAGGAACACGATCTTCGGTCCCGCCGCGGGGTCGCGGATCTTCTGGACGGCGATCAGAGCCTCATACATCACCTGATCGTCCTTGGAGTGCATCGCCTCCACCAGTTGGTCGATAGCCGCTCGGCCTCTTAAGATGCCAAGCGCGCGACAGGCGTTGGCCCGGCTTTCGAGACTGGCGCCGCCGCTCGCCAGCCGGCCCAAGGCCGCGATCACGTCGGGCCGAACTTCCACGAACGCGTCGATAACCTGATCGTTGGTGTCGGTGAACTTGGCTTTCACCGAATTGCCCGCCCGTTGCAGCGTTCCGCTGATGCCGGATTTAATGTAGCCGGGGAGATAAGCGTTTACCAGACCGTCGGTCGCGCGGATTTGCATTTCGGGATCGTTATCGCGGGTAGCGCGCACGAGCGCATCCACGGTCTTCGGGCCGCCGATCTCGTCCAGCGCTTTCACGGCTTCCAGCCGAACGCTCAAATCCATGTCGGCGACATAGGGCATGAGCTTGGCTACGCCATTTTCGCCTTCTTTAGCGAGCTCGCGCGCCGCGCGGGCGCGCTGCTTGGTGTCGGGTTGATTCTGGGCTTGAGCCAGAATCAGAATCGCGGGAAATAGAATTAAGAGCTTCACCGTACAAACTCAACCGAAACGCGGCGCGGTACGATTCCGGCTTCGTAGCCCAAATCCAGCAGTTTCTGGGCGGCTACAGGAACCAGATCGCCGCAATCCACGGTGTAATGGTTCACATACATGCCCACGAATCTTTCGGCAAGCGGCGCCTCCATGTCGCGGGCGAATTGCATCGCGTATTGCAGAGCTTCGTCGCGATGATTTAGAGCGTATTGGATGCTCTCCCTCATCATCCGGCAGGTTTCGCGCGCGATCTCCGGATCGAGGTCGCGGCGCAAGACATTCGCGCCGAGCGGCAGGGGGAGGCCATGCGCGTCTTTCCACCATCGCCCCAAGTCGATCACCGTATGGAATCCGCTCTGGCGATGCGTGAGCTGCGCTTCATGAATCACCAGGCCCGCCTCGGCGGCTCCGTCGTGAACCGCATCCAGGATTTGGTCGAACGGCACGACCACCGGTTCGAAATCAGGCTGCATCAGGCGCAGCGTGAGGTATGCGGTGGTGAGCTTTCCCGGAACGGCGATGCGCTTCCCTTTCAAATCGTCGGGCGAGACCGGCGACTCCGCCACGATCATGGGCCCATAACCGTCGCCCACGCTGGAACCCGCCGCCATCAGGAAATATTTGTCCGAGATGTAAGGATAGGCGTGGTAGGAGACCGCGGTTAGTTCGTAGGCGCCGTCGCGAGCCTTCTGATTCAGCGTCTGGATGTCGTCGAGAACATGCCTGAATTCGACCATGGGCGACTTGATCTTGCGCGTCGCCAGCGCGTAGAACATATAGGCGTCGTCGGAATCGGGGCTATGGGCGCAAACAATTTCGGCAACCTGGGTTGGCATGCGGGAGAAATGAAGCTACAAGCTTCATGATACCAACCGTGGCGCGGTTTTAAAGACGAGTTGGCGGAGCGGCGCTACAGCGCCTCCAGCTCCGGGCGCAGCGCGGCGAGGGCGAGCTCCAGCGTGTTGAGCGTTTTGGCGACCTCGGTAAGATTTCGGCGGCGGCCGAGTTGTTCCAGCTCCAGCGCCGCTTCCACGGCGGCGTCCGCCCCGAAGTTCGCCACCGAGCCTTTGAGTCCGTGCGCGCCGTGCTCCAGAGCTTGAGCGTCCCCGCGCGTTGCGGCCTCCCGGATCTCGGCCATCCACTGCGCATAGTTCTCCAAAAACAGTGTCGCAATCTCGCGGAGCAGCTCGATGTCTCCGCCCGCGCGCGATAAAGCCATTTCGCGATCCAGTGCGCGTTTGTCCCGGGCGCATATATCTAGGACAAGTTCGGGGGGCGCGGCAGAGGAGGCTTCCATAAACATTTCCCTCCAACGTATCGGCGTGTTTTCTTGGGAATTTAAAGAAAAGAGGAGCCAGCATATCTCCACTTGACAAACAAGTAGGATGCGGGCATACTTTACTAGGATGTCTAGTGAAGCTCGCCGCGCCGCCCAAGTCCTTCAGGGCACGCTCGACCTGATCGTCCTGCGCACCTTGCAAACCATCGGACCTCAACACGCATACGGTATCGCCGCGCGATTGGAGCAGTTGTCGGAGCGGACCGTCCACTTGAATCAGGGCACGCTTTACCCCGCCCTGGTGCGGCTGGAGCAAAATGGCTGGATCAAGGGGGTTTGGGGAAAGACTGGAAGTAATCGCGAAGCCAGGTTCTACTCGATTACCAAATCCGGCGAGAAGGCTTTGGGCGAGGAGACGCGGCGTTGGCGCACCATGGCGGGACTGATGGAGAAACTGCTATGCGATTCTTGAGACGCGCGCTGGCCAAATCGCGGAGCTTCTTTTTTAGAGGCCTCGCGGAGCGCGAAATGGAGCGCGAGATCGAGTCTCACCTTGCCTTGGCGCAGGAGGAATTCGAGCGGCGAGGCATGACCTCGTCCGAGGCGCGGCTGGCCGCGCGGCGCGCGCTCGGCGGCATGGATCAGGCCAAGGAGCTGCATCGCGGCGAGCGCTCCTTTCTATGGCTCGATCAAGCCTTGCAGGACCTCCGCCATGCGTGCCGCGGCCTGGCGCGAACGCCTGGTTTCACCGTTATTGCCGTTGTGACGCTGGCTCTCGGAATCGGGGTGAACACCACGCTATTCAGTCTGTTCAACGCGGTCGCTCTTAAACCGCTGCCCGTCTCCGACCCCGGCCATGTCGTCCGATTCGCGCGCTGGTTTGAAAGCGGTGGTCGAGGAAACGTCCAGTATGGCTTCTCTTATCCGGAATACATATACTGCCGCGGCCATGCCGAGCCATTCTCCAGCTTGGTCGCCGCAAGCTGGCTGTTCGGCGGGCTGGCTTCTCCCTCTTCCCAAAGAATCGCCATTCAGCTTGTGTCCGCGAATTACTTCAACGATCTCGGCATTCCTCTGCACATGGGCCGCGGCTTTTTCCCGGACGAGGACCGAAACCCCGGCGCAAACGCCGTCGCCGTGATCGGCTACTCCTATTGGCAGCACGCGCTCCACGGCGATCCCGGAATTCTGGGACAGTCGATCGCCGTAAACGGAACGGCGCTGATCGTGGTGGGGATTACTCGCGAAGGCTTCACCGGAACATCCGTCGACCCTCAGACACCCGACCTTTGGGCGCCTCTTTCCATGCAAGCGCAGCTTGTGCCAAGAATGGATTGGCGGAATCGGCCCGATGAACGCTTCTTGCAAATCTTCGCGAGGCTCACGCCGGGGACCGTTCGCGAGAGCGCCCAAGCTCAGGCCGATCTCCTGATCCGCCAGTTCGACGCCGCGCAGCGAGAAACCGACAAAACCAAAGCCGTCACGCTGCAGCGCACCACTTATTTCCCCAACGTCGACGACATCCGCTTTCAGGCTCTTGTCTCGGCGCTGATGCTGGCGGTTGGGCTGGTGCTGTTCGTGGCCTGCGCCAATGTGGGCAACATGCTGCTGGCGCGAGGCGCGGCGCGGCAACGCGAAATCGGCACGCGGCTCGCCCTGGGCGCGAGCCGCGGGAGAGTCGTCCGCCAACTGCTGGCCGAAAGCGTGCTGGTTTCATGCCTAGGCGGAGCAGCGGCGCTGCTTTTATCCTTTTGGACAACCAAACTGCTGGCGGTCGCGTTCCAGAGCAACGCCGCGCTCATCGGAGGCGATTTTTCCGCCGTGAACGTCACTCCCGATCTGCGAGTGATGGCCTATGTCGCCGCCGTCTCGGTGGGCGCCGGAATCCTGTTCGGCATTTCTCCCGCGCTTCAGTTTGCTAGCCTCGAAATCTCCTCCACTCTCAAACAGGAAGGCTCGGCTCTAGGCAGGCTTCGGGGCTCGCGGCTGCGCGGTTTCCTGGTCGCCGCGCAGGTCTCCATCTCCGTTTTGCTGCTGGCTACGGCTGGGCTTCTCGCCCGAGGTCTGATCCGGTCCCAAGCGGCCGAACCCGGATTCGATACTCGCAACGTGTATGTGCTGGGGGCCAATTTCGCCCCCTTGGGACCGGACGCCGCCAAGACCGCCGGCCGCGAGAAGCTTCTTCTCGAGCGATTGCGCCGGCGGCCCGAATTCGCAGCCGTCGCTCTGGGAGGCCTTCCTCTGGGCGGCAGATGGACTCCACCGATCGTCGTGGGCTCGTTGCGAGGACGCACGCTCGCCGGCTTCGCATCCGATGGATATTTCGATCTGCTCGGCATCCCCTTGCTGCGCGGCCGCGCCTTCACCGCTCAGGAAGCCGCGTCGGACGCGCATCTGGCCATCGTCAGCGAATCCACAGCGCGGCGATTCTGGCCCAACGGCGACCCGATTGGAAAATATTTGACTCTGGACATGGATTTCCGCGGCACGCTCGCCGATTTCCAAGTGATCGGCATCGTGAAAGATGTTCGCTTCGCCAATCTTACCCGGATCGATCCGGCGCACGTCTATCTGCCGGCGGGATTACCGATGGCGTCTCAATTCAAGCTTTCAAGGCTCCTCCTGCGGGTCCAGGGCAGCCGCGAACGGGCGCTGGACGCCGTCGAGAGCACCGTAGGGGCATTCGATAGGAACATGCTCCCGGATCTTCGGGTCGTCAGCCTGGAGGATGGCCTGGTCACGCCTCAACGAGCCATGTCGCGTGGGTTCACGATGCTAGCCGCGACCCTCGCGGTTCTGTCTCTCACGCTCGCCGCGATTGGAATTTACGGCGTGATCGCATACGTGGTGGGCCGCCGCACGAAAGAGATTGGGATTCGCATGGCTCTCGGCGCCGGCAAACGCGCGGTGGTGAAAGACGCCGTGGCGCCGGGTCTGCGGCCTGTGTTCGTGGGGACCATATTCGGCCTTGCCGCGGCGGCGGCCCTGTCGTGGATGTTGCACGGCACGCTTGTGTTCCCGGGCTCCATGGATTTCTTCTACGGCGTTCCGTTCTACGATCCGGTCACCTTCGTGGTCCTGACCTGCTTCGTCCTGGGAATTGCCTGCGCCGCCAGCGCTCTTCCGGCGCGGCGCGCCATGCGGGTAGATCCATTGGTCGCCCTCAGATACGAATAGCGGCTCGCGTCCGCGGCGGGCAAGCTCGACCCCGCTCTCGGTCAGTCCGCGCTCAGCCCCGGCTGTGAGGCCGGGGTACACGCCCCGGACCGCGATCCGAAACGCGAAATCGCGCACCACTCCGGCATCGGCATGTGTAATCCGTACGTTTGGAACAGATAAACGCTAAAGTAGATCCACGTCCATTCCGGCGATGAAATCGATGCCTGGAACCATCAATCCCTTCAGCCGGCGATCGTGCGTCAGGAACAGATCGGCGCCGGATTGTGCTGCGCACGCCAGGTGAATCGCGTCAGCGGGAGAAACGCGGTGTGTGGCGCGAATTCGCGCGAAGTGCTCCGCAGTCTCCCGAGTAAAGGACGACACCTCAACCGCGGATGACCCAAAAAAGGTCCGAATCTCCGCGGCTGTTTCGATCGCGCCCCGTTTGAGCAAGCCTGTCAAGACCTCGCCCAAAGTGAGCGCGCTAGCGCATAACACGTCGCGTCGCTTTTGCATGCGAGCGTAGATTTCCTGCACCTGGGTGGAATGGATGGGATGATCCTCGATCCAGTAAATGAACAGCATTGTGTCCCAGTAGATCCGGCTCATGCTTCCTCCGGGTCGTCGGGCCATGCATCGCGCTCCGACTTGAGAAAGGCCTCGCCTCCTCCAAGTTCGCGGAACACGTCTTTGGCGATTCCCCTGAGCGCATAGAAAGGATCCTGTTCGGGTTTCACCGCAGCGACATCCTCCAGGGCGTAGGTAAATGTCACCGTCGTGCTCTGCATGGAAGGAGGCCCTTCCTTGTTTTCGATACGGAGATGATTCTTAGTCAGAAACTCGCGAGATCCGAGCGCGCTGACTACCAGGGGCACCCGGTTTGTCAAGTGTAGAGCGCGATGAACATCGCCGGCGACAATTTTGACTTTCATCTCTCCGCGCTGGCGGGCGGGTTCAACATAATGCCGGCGGGCGTATTCGCGGACGCGGTCGGTGTCGTGCGTTTTCACAAAGCAAGCTTAGCATAGCTGAGCATTCCTTGCAAGCATAGGATCTGATGCCTTTCGACTCCCATCGTGCGATCATGAAGTCACAAGTGGACAAGCGCCGTATGTGCCCGAATTGCCGGGCCTTCATTACCACCGACGATAAAACCTGCCCTTACTGCGAAATGAAGGTGGGGCCCCGGGCCATCGACCGCCGCTATCCCGCCGACGTGTTGGGCGGCCTGATTCCCCACGCGCGCTTCACCACGATGATGATCCTTCTGGTCAACGTCGGATTCTACCTGGCGACGGTGGTTTACACTTGGCGGACCACCGGCCAAACCGGGTTTGAGCCGGATGGCCAGGCGCTATTCGCCTTTGGCGCCAAATTTGGCAACGCGATCCAGGCGGGGCAGTGGTGGCGCCTGATCACAGCCGGATTTCTGCACGGCGGGGTCATGCATATTGCGATGAACCTTTGGGTGCTGTTCGATTTGGGAGTCGCGGTGGAAGAGGCCTACGGGACCAGCCGGTATCTGGTCATCTACTTCGTCTCCACGATCACCGGTTTTTGGGCAAGTTATTGGTGGGCGCCAGGCGTTTTGTCGATCGGCGCCTCGGCCGCATTGTTTGGCCTGATCGGCGCCATGATCGCCTTGGGAATCCGCGACCGGTCATCGCGCGGAGTGGCCATTCGCAACATGTATTTGCGGTGGGCCATCTACATCCTGATCATCGGACTGCTTCCCATCTTCTCCATTGATAACGCCGCGCACATCGGGGGCGGCATCGGCGGATTTGTAGTCGGCTATCTCGCGGGCACTCCCCGAATCGCGCGCCCGGTGGAAGGCTTCTGGCGCGGCGCCGCCGCCATTGCGGGCGGCATTACCGTCCTGGCGTTTGTCCAGATGTTTCTGTGGCTCGCGTCGCAGCAGCAGTAGCGATGGTAAAATCACAGTTCGTCTTCTCTCCAACGAACAAAAATGGCCACAGAAACTTTGGAAGCTCCCATTACGGTTACCGATGAGGCATGGGAGGCGATCGAGGGTGGTTGGGATTTGCAAGTCCACGTCGCGCCGGACGTCATCGCCAGGCGCATCGACGATCTCGATCTAGCCCAGGAATTCGCGGCGCATAAGCTGAAAGGCTTCGTTCTTAAATCGCACTACGTGCCGACCTATGAACGGGCCAAAGCGGTGACAAAGGCCAGCGCGGGTACCGGAGTTACCGCTTACGGCGCCATTACGCTGAATCACAGCGTCGGCGGCCTGAATCCGGTAGCCTTGGAAATCGCGGGCCGCTCCGGGAACAAGATCGTCTGGATGCCCACCGTGGACGCGCAGAACGAAACCGCCGGGCGGGCGGGAGGAACCAATGTGAAGCTCCCGTTTTGGGCCGAAATTCAGCGCTCGCTTTCCGCCGAGGGAATTTCGCCGCCTCCGCTCACGGTGCTGGGCGACGACGGCAACCTGAATCAAGCCGCGCGCGGCTGTCTGGAGCGGATTGGCAAACACGACATGATTCTGGCCACCGGTCATCTTGGCCGCAAGGAAATTTACCAACTCGTCAAAACCGGCAAGGAGATGGGGCTGAAGCGCATTCTGGTAACGCATGCCGAGTTCCCATCGCAGAACCTGACGCCGCAGGAGCAGCTCGAGCTGGCCGACATGGGCGCCAGGATCGAGCATTGCTTCACCACAATGTACACGAAAAAGGCGCCGTGGGACGTGTATTTCGAAGCGGTCCGCAAAGTGGGGCCGGAGCGGATCGTCCTCTCCACCGATTTAGGTCAGACCATCAATCCGAGCGTCGCCGACGGCTTCGCCATGTTCGCGCAGAAGATGCTCGACGCGGGATTCACAAAGGCCGAGGTGCGGCGTATGGCGGTGACCAACCCGGGGAACCTGATCTCGTGACGAAACCGAAAGTGGTCCGCTCCATACCGCGGCCCGATCCGGCAGCGGTCAAGATTTTGGGCGAGCTCGGCGTCGCCACCGTCCACGAAGCGCAAGGCCGCACCGGACTAATGCGGCCTTACATGCGCCCGATTTATCCGTTGGCCAAAGCGGCCGGGCCGGCCGTCACGGTGCTGTGCGCGCCGGGCGATAACCTGATGATCCATGCCTCGGTGGAAGTGTGCAAGCCGGGCGACGTTCTGGTGGTCGCGACGACTTCGGAATCCACCGACGGAATGTTCGGTGAATTGCTGGCGACCTCACTGGTTGCCCACGGAGTGCTGGGCCTGATTATCGACGCGGGAGTCCGCGACGTGAGCGAGCTTACGGCCATGAACTTCCCCGTCTGGTCGAAAGCGATTCATTCGCAGGGAACGGTGAAGGATACTCCCGGCTGGGTGAACGTGCCGGTGGTTTGCGCGGGCGCGCCTGTGAATCCCGGCGACGTGATCGTCGCGGATCAGGACGGAGTAGTGGTGGTTCCACGCGAGTCCGCCGCCGAAGCCGCCAAAGCCAGCGAGGCTCGCGTCGCCAAAGAAGAGAAGGCGCGCGAAAAACTGCGCGCGGGCGAGTTGGGCCTCGACTTTTACGGGCTGCGGAAAAAGCTGCAAGAGCTGGGCGTAGAATTTGAGTAGGACAAGCTTCAGCTTGTCTTTTGAAAGTAGGACAAGCTTCAGCTTGTCATGCTGTAGCTTCTCGAGGAGATAGCATGGGAAAAATCGTTTCCGCCGTCGCCACCGTCCACGCGCCGCAGTTGTTTGTTCGGCCGCCGACCGAAGTCCCCGAGCAGTTGGACGCCGATATTGCCGCGATGCGCACAATCGGCAAAGACATCGAGGAGTCCAAGCCGGATCTGGCGATCGTCATCGGCAGCGATCACCTGGAAACGTTCTTCCTTTCCTCCGTTCCCACGTTCGCCATCGTGGCAGGCGAAAAATCGCACGCCCATTTCGCGAATAAGGACTGGTGGCTGCCCGTCCACCTGCCCTTCGCCGACGCGCTGCTCGAAAAGCTGATGCAGCGCGGCTTCGATATGGCGTATTCCCAGGATGCGGAGCTTGGCCATTCCTTCGCCGCCGTGTACGAGTGGGTGATTGAGGGCCGCAAAATTCCGGTGGTGCCGCTGTTCGTCAACACCTATCTACCGCCTCTGCCTTCGCCGCAGCGCTGCATGGCGCTGGGCAAAGCGATCGCGGAGATTATTGCCGAACGGCCGGAGCGCGTCGCGCTGGTCGCCAGCGGCGGAATGTCGCACTATCCCGGCACGTGGAAATATCCGCAGCCCGCTTACGATTTCGACTATTGGGCCATTTCGCTGATGGAGCGCGGCCAGCTAGATCCGCTCATCAGCCTCACCAGCGAGCAGTTGGACGAGGTAGGCAACACCGAAATGCTGCCATGGTATTTCTTGTTCGGCGCGCTAGGCAATGTCCCGGGCGAGCTGATCACCTATCAGCCGACGTGGCATCACGGGCACGCCGTCATGCGGTTCATTCCGAATCGCCGGCAAGGTCCGCCACCGGGCGAAGTGCCCGCGGCTTATAAATTCACGCAAGGCGGCTTCGAGTTCTACAAAGCGCCGCCGTCGTCTTCCTATTCGCTGAACAAGGTGCTCTACGATCTGCGGCACCATCAGGATCTGCGTCTGCGATTCCTGAACGATCCGATGGAGATCGCCGCGGAATACAAGCTGAATCCGCAAGAGAGCAAAGCGCTGGCGATGATCACGGACGAAAACATCGACGTCCTGCGCTCGCTGAAGCCACATCCGCTGGTTGACGCCGGCGCGCATCCGCTCGGTATGTTGATGTGCCTGGTGGTGGTGCAGGCCGAGGCCCGCCGCCTGCGGGCTGCGCGAAATTAGGAACCTCCTAGCTGTCCGCTTGTTAGCCTAGCGCGATGCACCGCGGCGAACTGGGCGAGCAGCGTTTGGTCGTCGAATTTCCAGCCTTGGGAGTCGTAGTTACTCGTCTTCAGTTGAGGGTAGACGTGGAGAAGAGCGTCGTACAGATCCTGCGGGTCAGCGATTTGAGAGAGATCTTCGTAGTTCTTATCTTTGAAATCATGGCCAAGCGGGCCTCCGAGCGTAACGAAGCTTTGCCGTATGATCTTCTCCGCGACACTCGGCGTCGACTTTACCAGCGATCGAACCCATTTGTGACAGGCGCCGGGTTCCCCGTGAAGCGCCCACATGTGAAGCAAGCGCCGAAAATCTCTCGGGTAGGTCTCGACCAGCGAGACCTTTTCTGCTTCCTTCGCTGTCCGGTCCGCAAGGGTTTTACTGAGGTCTGTAAGCGAGGCCGAGTCCACCACGAGTTCCTGCTCCGCCTCGCCTTGAACCGGAGAGAGGTAGCCCCAGCACGTCCATGCAAAGGGGAGGGGCCTCCCCGCGTTCGCGATCTCCTTCGCGAGGGACCTTCGGTTTTCGGCAGTCTTTTGGCGCTTGATAAGTTCTCGAACGAGGAGCGCGGCGCGGTCGCGAGGGTTCATTAAGTGACCGGTGTCCTCTACCAAGTCAGCGTTCCTAGCCAGGGCCAGCGCGAGCGGTCTGGTAACGGTCCCAAGGAGATTCGGTAAATGTGAAACTATCTTATCGAATACGGCTCCGAAAGCATCTGGATGGAGCAGCGGCCGTATCGCCTCGCGCGCTCGGCTCTCATCCAACTCGGCCAACGAATCTAGGAATTCCCGGAGTTCAAGATCGGGGTAGTCGGCTCCAGGCACGGACCAGGATAGGTACCTAAGCAAATAGGAGTGCCGCGCGACACGCTGCTGCAGCATCCAGTCGTTGCGGTCCGTCTGTCCGTAACGATTTGTATGCCACAAATCCGCCAACTGCGGAAATAGACGCCCCAGCAACTGGGTCAGATTTTCAAGTTCACGGCCGGATAAGGTTGAGGCATCCAGGATTTGTTGCCGTGCCAGCTTTTCTCGTTCGTCTTTACCGACGAGCTCGACGTAGGGGTAGTGCCCGGTGTAGAGGGAAGGAGCTTCCCGAAGGTGTCTGAAGGTTGCCGGGTAGAAGACCTTGATCGCCTCCAGCAGCATCACGTCTATGGGATTCAGTTCACCCCGCAGAAGCGGCATCGCGAAAGAAAGTGCATTGGCGTAGCGCTTCGCGGATCTCGGCGTCTCTAGCCGTGGCGCCAACTGCAGAAGAAAGTGAGTGTTGAAGTCACGACTCTGTTCGTCGCTCAAGTCCTGTCCCGTTGCCTTCAAGGCAGACTCAACGCGCCTCAGACAGAAATCTACCAGGTCGTGGTGGGTCGCCTTCGGCAACTGCAGCGGAACTTGAATGATCTTGTCTAAGAAGCTGCGTCCCTCCGCCTCGTCGGCCCCAAAGCGCCTCCCGATTACTTTAGCGACAGCCTCGCCATCAAAGGCCAATATATAGGTTGTGTAAGGAAAGTCAGCCGAAAGCTTTACGAGCCGGAGCACCGCATGTACCTCGGTCGGCTCCAGGCGGTCGATGTCGTCAATCATGATTACGATGCGCTTGCCTTCCTTGCCGAGCAGCGTTTCGATGGATTCTTTGCGTTCCTCGATTGTGGTTGCCTTGAGCTTTTCGCCGAGCTTCCCGATCCCTTCTCCGGCCGACACCTCAACGTCCTGATACTTGATCTTCACCAGCTCGGTAGCAACCGCCACATAATCGGCCAGCACTTTTCCAATTCCCTCTCTTACGCGCGTGAATCGCCGCTCGATCGCCTGCGCCAACGCCCCGAAAAATGCAGTGAGCAGTGCCTCTTCCGAAGCGAAGCGCCACGGATTGAATTGCACCACTACAATGTCGTGATGCTGTTCAAGTTTCTTCCGTATAAAGGCAAGTACAGTGCTTTTGCCCGCGCCGTACTGGCCGGAGACGGCAAAGACTATGCTCGTGGGATCGCGTCGGCTGATGATCGTCTCGGCGACTCGGGACGCGAAAGGAAGGCGGTGAAACTCATCCGCGCTTAGATCGATCAGCGGAGCATCCGCCGAGTAGGAATCGAAGTGTGCTGCATTAGAATTTTCCGACACCTTAAGAGTGTCTCTTTCCCGCAACGTTCGCCGCAAACGGGTCATAAACCGGCGCCACATCGTAGCCGATATCATACGCCCAAGACCGTGGCCGAAGGCACCGCAGTTACATCGCCGCGGAATACAAGCTGAATCCGCAAGAGAGCAAGGCTTTGGCGATGATCACCGACGAAAACATCGACGTGCTGCGATCGCTGAAGCCTCATCCGCTCGTGGACGCCGGCGCGCATCCGCTCGGAATGCTGATGTGCCTCGTGGTGGTTCAGGCCCAAGCCCGCCGCCTTCGCGCCGCCGAAATTAATACGACAACAGGCGGTCCGCTTCGGCTGCGATAGTGTCGATCTGCGGCAGGATCTCGTCCTCCAGGCGCGGATGATAACCCACCCAGGTATCCAGCGCCGCTACGCGTCCCACCGGAGCGTCCAGCGATGAAAATAACTCGCTCGCGATGCGGGCCGCGATCTCCGCGCCGTAGCCCCAGGAAAGGCAATCTTCGTGAACCACCATCGCGCGGCTGGTTTTTTCCACCGAGGCGCGGATCGTCTCCCAGTCGTATGGAGAAAGCGATCTCAGGTCGATCACTTCCACGGTCCGGTCGGAAAACTTCTGCTCTACTTGCAAGGCCGCTTGCAACGACTTCTGCACCATCGCGCCGAAAGTCACCATGGTCAGCGCCGATCCTTGCTTCACGACTTTCGCTTTGCCGAACGGAATCGTGAAATCGGGCCCCGGATGAGGCGAGCGGTTGTAAGCCTCACGGTACAGCTTCTTGTGCTCCAGGAACATCACTGGATCGTCGCAGCGAATCGCGGTGCGCAGCAATCCACATGCATCCAGCGCGTTGGAGGGCAGCACCACTCGCAGGCCGGGAATGTGCGTGAAAATCGATTCGCCGCATTGGCTGTGATAAATCGCGCCGCCGCGCAAATAGCCGCCGATCGCCACGCGAATCACCATCGGCGCGGCGAAGCCGTTATGAGACCGCCAGCGCAAGCTCGCCAGTTCGCCGCGAATCTGCATCATCGCGGGCCAAATATAGTCGAAGAACTGAATCTCCACCACTGGCTTAATGCCGCGCGTGGCCATGCCCGCTGCTCGTCCTATGATCGACGCCTCCGCAATGGGAGTGTTGAAGACGCGCTCGGAGCCGAAGGCGATTTGGAGTCCATGCGTGGCTTTGAAAACGCCGCCCTTGCCCTTCACCTCGCGTAGGTTTTCCTCGCGGCTGCAATCGGCGACATCCTCGCCGAACACGACCATCCTGTCGTTGCGCCGCATCTCCTCGTGCAGCGTCCGGTTGATCGAATCGACCATGGTGCGCGGCTCGCCGGAAAAACTCGGCTCCACGGCGAATTCGTCGGACGTCGGATCTACGCGATCGGAATATAGGAAAGTGAGAGACGAGCCAGCGGGCGGCGGAGCGGCCTTGAGGGCGCGCTGCGTGGCCGCCTGAACCTCGACATCCGCCTCGTGATGCAGAATTTCAAGACCGTGCGCGTCGATCGCGCCTTCCGCCGTAAGCCACTCCTGAAACTTCAGAATCGGGTCGCGGGCCGCTTCGCTCTTCCGCTCGGCCATGGTTTTATAGAGCTTTTCGTCGTCGGAAAGCGAGTGCGAATAGGGGCGCGTACAGGTAGCGTGGACCAGCACGGGACTGCGGCGCGCGCGGCAATGCTCCACTGCCTCGGCCATCGTGTTGTAGGAGGCGAGAAAATCCGTGCCGTCGCATTCGAAGACCGACAGGCCGGGAAAGCGCTCCACCAGACGCGCGAGATTTCCTCCAGGCGTCTGCCTTTCAACGGGCACAGAGATGGCATAGCTGTTGTCCTGCACCAGATACAAGACCGGCAGCCGCTCGAGGCACGCGGAGTTGAGCGATTCCCAGAACTCCCCCTCGCTGGTGGCGCCCTCGCCGGAACTCACCAGAGTGATCGCGTCGGAGTCCGGAGCGAGGTAGCGCTCCGCTTGGGCGCAGCCCACGCCCGGCAGGAACTGAGTTCCTGTGGCCGAGGAAGGCGAGACGATGTGCAGGTTAGGGAAGCTCCAGTGCGAGGGCATCTGGCGGCCGCCCGAGGACGGGTCGGCTCCAGCGCCGACTGATTGCAGCAGCATCTCTTCCGCCGTCACGCCGAGCGTCAGAGCCAGCGCGCGGTCGCGGTAGTAAAGAAAAAACCAGTCGTGGCCCGCGCGGGTGTGCATCCCCGCCGCGGTCTGGATGGCCTCGTGTCCGGCGCCGCTGATTTGGAAATAGATCTTGTTTTGCCGCTTCAGGACGATTTCCCGGTCGTCTATGCGGCGGGAAACGGACATGATCCGGTAGGCGCGGAGCAGATCCTCGCGCCCTAGCTGCGCGGACGAGCCGCGAAGGGTGGCGATCGAAGTGATCATCATTTCCCCAAGACAGTTTAGCAGGGAGAAGGCATACCTATACGTTCTCTAAAGTGAGCGGCGCCGGTTGACGGCCGTCTACGTCGACCACTTCGAACTCTCGCGCCACCTCTGCCGCGACTAAAACTCGTCCGGTGCGGTC
>DATBIA010000007.1:0-35449 GCA_036557165.1 Bryobacteraceae bacterium | reverse complement strand
GGTGGCGACGCTGCCGGAAGGGATGGAGATGGTGATGCCGGGCGACAACGTGAGTCTGAGCGTGGAGCTGATCACGCCCATCGCCATGGACAAGGGGCTGCGGTTTGCGATCCGCGAAGGCGGACGCACGGTGGGCGCCGGAACCGTGACCGAGATTTTGGAATAGGAAAATAAGATGCCGCGAGAACAGATTACATTACAATGTACGGAGTGCAAGCGGAAGAACTACACCAGCACGAAGAACAAGAAGACCATGACCGAGCGAGTGGAGCTAAAGAAGTTCTGTCCTTTCTGCCGCAAGCACCACCCACATAAGGAGATCAAGTAGGCTCCCTGGCCCCAGCGGGTGGCCAGTGTACACTATAGGTTGGACTGGCCGCTGGCCACTCGCCACTGGGCCACTCGGATAGGGGCGTAGGTTTAACGGCAGACCAGCGGTCTCCAAAACCGCGAGTGGGGGTTCGAATCCCTCCGCCCCTGCCAGCTCTTGGATTCTGTCGGGACAAGCTGAAGCTTGTCCTACTTAGAAAGTGCAAATATGGCTGAAGAGTTAAGTTTCCCGCAGAAGGCTGCCGCTTGGCCGACCCAAGTGAAAGACTATTTCCAGGAATTGCAGACGGAGATGAAGCGGGTCACCTGGCCGTCGTGGAAACAGGTTCGCGCCACCACGGGAGTCGTCATCCTTTCCGTTTTCGCCTTCGCCGCGTATTTTCTGGTGGTGGATACGCTGGTCAGCGAAGGACTGAAGCGGCTCATGAACGCCTTTAACCGTTAGACGCGATAGGTCGGAAGAGATGCCAGAAGAGATTGTTCCCGAGACCCCCGAAAGCTCCAGCGAGCAGGCGCACGAAAGCCCCTCCTCGGAAGAATTCGCCCAGGAGCAAGCTGCGGATAACGGTATGCCGACGGCCGAGGGGGAGCCCGAAGCTTCCGCCGCTCCGGCGCCCGAGATCGATTCCGGCCGCAATTGGTATATCATCCACACCTATTCGGGATTTGAACAAAAAGTCGCCGACTCGCTCCGGAGCCGCGCGGAGGCGTTCGGCTTCTCCGATAAAATCGGCCAGATATTAATTCCCACCGAAGAAGTGATCGAGCTGCGCCAAGGCAAGAAGGTCACCAGCAAGCGGCTGCTCTATCCCGGCTACGTGATGGTGCAGATGGAGATGAATGACGAGCTGTGGCACGCCGTCAAAGCCACGCCGCGCGTGACTGGATTCGTTGGCGGCGGCACGTCGCCGGTCCCGCTCAGCGCCGACGAGGTGAATTCGATTCTGTACCGGCAGGAGCGGTCCGCCGAGCACCCGCGGCCTAAGCTCAGCTTCGAAAAGAACGAGAGCGTGCGCATTATCGATGGGCCGTTCAGCAATTTCTCCGGCAAAGTGGACGAAGTGAATCCCGAGCGCAACACGCTGCGCGTCCTGGTGACGATTTTCGGGCGCGCCACGCCGGTGGAACTGGATTTCCTGCAAGTAGAGAAAATATAAACCGAGCCGCGACGCCGGTGAATTGAAAATACAAACCGAGCCGCGACCGCGAGGGAGCGGAGTTTAAAGGAACGTTATGGCCAAAAAAATTAACGCGATGGTGAAGCTGCAGATCCCAGCCGGCAAAGCCACTCCCGCGCCGCCCGTCGGCACCGCGCTGGGACCTCAGGGCGTCAACATCATGGAGTTCTGCAAAGCGTTCAACGCCAAGACCTCGGCGAAGGATCAGGAGGGTTTGATCATCCCGGTGGTCATCACCATTTATTCGGACCGTTCGTTCACGTTCATCACCAAAACGCCGCCGGTGCCGGTGCTGATCAAGCGCGCCGTCAATCTGGCGAAGGGCTCGGCCGAGCCGAATAAGACCCGCGTGGGCAAAATCTCTCTGAAGCAAGTCGAGGAGATCGCCAAGATCAA
Source organism: Bryobacteraceae bacterium (assembly GCA_036557165.1). GTDB lineage: Bacteria > Acidobacteriota > Terriglobia > Bryobacterales > Bryobacteraceae > Palsa-187. The sequence continues at coordinate 33,545 of DATBIA010000007.1, read as the reverse complement.
ACTCCCCGACCTCAACAGCTTCGATCTCGAAGGCGCCATGAACCAGGTGAAGGGTACTGCGCGCTCGATGGGCGTCGATGTTGGTTAAGAGCCGCCTTCAAGCAGTCACTGCGTAAGCGTAGCTGGCGTACTTCGCGCCGGCGGCCGGATCGTTTTCAATTTCTACGATAGTTCCGCCGTTGCGCTCCAGCAACGCCACCACCCTATCTCGATTCATTCCGTTGATATACATCGGCGACTGCGTTTGCAGCAAACGCCAGCTTATTCGCGCGAGTCGGAACTCAAGCTGAGCGCGGAGCGCGCAGCTCGGATACTGAAAGTACAACAATCCGCCGGGAGCGAGCAAACGCAGGAACTCCTTCAAGTACGACCGCACCTCACGGGGCCGGATGTGCTGCAACGTGAGCCGGGAGTAAATCAAATCGAACGAGGCGTTCGCAAAGCGGCGCAAGTCGCCGCCGCTCCATTCGTATTCGCATCGATCGCCTTTGCGGTTGTGCCGGCGGGCCAGATCCAGCATGCCCAGTGAAATGTCGACGCCATAGACCTTCTCGAAATAATCGCCGAGCGGCTGCGTAATTCGTCCGACGCCGCAGCCGAAATCCAGCGCCTGTCGGCGGCCCCGCGGGCATCCCCAGCGCGTCGTTCTGTCCATCAGATACGCTACTTCGGCAACGCCGGTGGCAAAGAATTCTTCCGCACTCCACCCGCCTCCTCGTTTATCCGAGGCGGTGAGAATGGCCCACATCGGATCGGTGCTCGCGTGCCGGTCCCAATAACGCCGTGCGGCTGTCAAGTTCACCGACTCAGATTAGCATTCGCTCCGGCTGATCGGGAGGCTGTTCCCTTTGCGCTTGCGCGGGCGTACACTTGGACTGATGAAGACAGTCCTCCCCTTTTTCCTGCTGGGCTCACTCGCTCTGGCCCAAGGGCGCGGTCCGCAACCAGCCCTGATGGAATGCGGCTCGCACGGCTCCATCGACATTCTTTGCGGAACTCGCTCGCCCGAGGATCTGGAGCTTACGCCCGACGGCAAATACCTGATCGTGCCCCAATTCGTCAACGGCCGGGGCGCGACATCCAAGGACGCGGGGCTGGCGCTGTTCGACATCGCCAAGAAGAGCTACTCGCGAATGACGGCAAGCTCGGAACTGCGCAAGGATTGGGGCGATCCCTCATGCCCTGGCGCGCCGGGCGACGTACTCATCCCTCACGGGATTTCACTCTCCAAGCGCGCGGGTGGCGCCGTGCAGCTTTATGTGGTGAACCACGGCGGACGTCAGTCGATAGAGATGTTCGAGTTGAAACCAGCGGCGGGATCGTGGGATCTGATCTGGCACGGCTGTGTCGTCACCATGCAGGAGTTCAACGACGTGGCCGCGCTGCCCGACGGAGGCTTCATCGCCACTCATCCGACCGCGCTGCGCAAACAGGGTGATACCACCGATCTGTTCACCGGCCAGCCCAGCGGCTATGTATCGCGCTGGGAGCCGGGAAAGGGCGAATCAGAGCTGCCCGGCACGCGCAGAGGCTACCCTAACGGCGTGCTCGTGAGCGCCGATGGCCGCACCATGTACTTCAACGCCTGGACTGCGAAAGAAGTCCACAAATACGATCTGAAATCCGGCAAGGAAACCGGGGTGGTGAAGCTGGATTTCATGCCGGATAACATCACGTGGACCGGCAACCGGCACATGCTGGCGGCGGGCGTGAAGGGCGCTCGGGGCGATTGTCCGGCTGGGAGCGGCACGCCATGCGCCGTGTCGTTCGGGGTGGCTGACATCGATCCGGCGAACATGCAAGCGCGAACGGTATTCGATTCGGAAGGCAAGGGCGCGCTGATTTCCGGCGTATCGGTGGCTCTGGAAGTGAAAAATTCGATCTATATCGGCGCGTTTCAGGGAGACCGGCTGGTGAAAGTGGATCTGAAAAAATAGGACAAGCGCAAGCTTGTTCCACTACCGCTCCGACACGATCACCACTTGCATGTCCTTTGCCTGTCCCACCACGCGCCGCACTACATCCCGCGAAAATAGTGGAATCCAATTCCGCTCGCGGGGCTTCGCCAGAAAGATCTGCTGAATTCCATTGCGGTGCGCGAAATCCACCAGCGCGGAAGCCGGTTCTTCGCCTTCAAGAATCCTCGTTTCGATGTGGAGATTCCGGGCGAAGTTGAGAAAGCGCTCGATTGAATCTCGATGTTTTGGGTCAAGGCCGTTCAAGTCGCCCGTGGGCTGGACGTTTACGGCGAAGCACTCCGCGCTCAGAAAATCGCTGATGCGCTTGGCGCGCCGGATCAGCATGGCGGTTTCGGGAGCCGCCGTCACCAGCACCAGAATCTTTACCGGCGCCGCGGAGGCGCTGGCCGCCGGGATGGCGCGATCGTCCGCGTGGACGGCCTCGCTTTGCAGGCGGTGCTCCACCTCATGAGCCGCCTGCCGCAACGCGAGCTCGCGCAGAGCCACCAGCGTTTGCTCTCGAAAGAAATTCGCCAGCGCCTGTTGGGCTTTCTCTTTCGGATAGACGACGCCGCGCTCCAGCCGATGTAGCAGGGCGCGCGGAGTGACATCGGTCATCACAACTTCGTCGGCCTGCTGCACCACCCAGTCTGGAATCGTCTCGCGAACGCGCACGCCGGTAATATGCCAAATCTGATCGTTCAAGCTTTCCAGATGCTGGATATTCATCGTAGTCAGCACGGAAATGCCGGCGTCGAGCAATGCCATCGCATCTTCCCATCGCTTGGCCCGCCGCGATCCGGGAACGTTAGTGTGCGGGAATTCGTCCACCAGGCAGACCTCCGGCCGGCGCGCCAGAATCGCGTCCGCGTCCATTTCCTCGAATAGCGAATCGCGATAGCTTACCTTCGTTCTCGGAACCAGCTCCAACCCTTCCGATTTTGCGATTGTGTCTTTTCGGCCGTGCGGTTCGAAGTAGCCGATCACCACGTCCACCCCGCGCGCCTTCATCTCCTGGCCTTCCTCCAGCATCTGATATGTCTTGCCGACGCCGGCCGCGTAGCCCATGAAGATCTTAAGCCTTCCTCGCTGGGTTGTCTCCGCCATCGCCTACTCCTCCGGCACGGTCCATTTTTCGCCACAGCGGAAGACGTGGAAGCGTTGGCCGGGGCGGCGGCCCAGCATGTGAGCGACGAACGCGCTTTCATGGTCTTCCGAAAACGTTCCGTGATGCATCGGAATCGCCCAGGCCGCGCCAATGTCCTCGGCCAGCTGCGCCGCCTCGCTCACTGTGAAATTACTGCCTCCAATCGGCAGCAGAGCCACATTTACGTTGAAGGGCCGCAACCGGTCCGCGAGGCCCGGGTACATGGCGCAATCGCCGGCATGGTAGATCGTCCAACGTCCGAAGCGGATCAAATAACCCAAGTAAGGGAAGCCGGTGCTCTGATTCCAATCGAGCCTCGGGTGGGCCGAAGGCACGGCATAAATGCGGCCGTAGAGATTCTCCTTAAAATATTCGATGCGAAGGCCGTTGTCGGTGGGCGTGATGCGGTCGTAGGGAATCCCGCTGGCGTGGGCGAAGTCGGCGCTGCTGCGAGGAACCACCACTTTCGCCAGCGGCGACTCCGCCAGCATCGGAATCAGCGAAGGCGTATCCAGATGACCGGCATGCGCGTGCGTCGCGAGAATCATGTCGGCATGATGTACCTGATCGCCGGACAGCGGAGACGCGCACAGACGCGGCTTGCCGGAAAGATCCGAAAAACAAGGATCGATATAGAAAGTGATGTTTGCGAAGCGAATAACGAAGCCGGCATGGCCCAGCCACCAGAGGGCGGGGGTGGGCGTTATCGTAAGATCGATTTCGCGGATCAGATCCGCGCCGCTGGTGACGGGTCGAAGCAATTATCAGTGTAACCTTCCTGCCGTTTTCAGGTATTGAAGTCGCTATGCTACGCCATGCCGTTCGAAGTTTGGCGAGAACGCCTGCGTTTACCGCCACCGTCGTGACGACGCTGGCTATTGGAATCGGCGCAAATAGCGCGGTTTTCTCCGCGATCGACGCGGTGCTGCTTCGCCCGCTGCCGTTCCCGGATGCGGACCGGCTGATGCGCCTGGAGCAGCGCAATGCGAAAACCGCGAACGCTTTCATCGCGCCTACGCGGCTTTCCGATTGGAGCCGGTTGAACTCGACATTTCAGTCGATGACCGGATACTACACGCAGGACGATTCGGAAACGTCGGGCGATCTTCCCGAGAGGGTCCGGCGAGCCTTCGTGGCGCCCCGCTTTCTGGAGGTATGGGGAGTGGCGCCCGCGCTCGGCCGGGACTTCCGGCCCGACGAGGAGCATTTCGGAGGGCCGAACGCGGTGCTGATAAGCGACCGCTTCTGGCGGAAGAGGTACAACGCCGATTCCGGCGTGCTGGGCAAGCAATTGCGCCTTTCCGGCTTCACCTACTCGATCGTCGGCGTGATGCCCGCATCATTCGCCTTTCCCGAGCGCGATGTGGATCTGTGGTCGCCCAGCCCCATGGATGCGCCCTTCGCGCAAGACCGCCGCGAGACGTGGTTCATGGCGATCGGCCGGCTTAAAACCGGCGCGACGCTGGAACAGGCGCGCGCGAACCTCGCAGCAGTCCAGGCCGGCCTTGGACAACAGTATCCCGCGACCGACGGCAACCTCACGGTGAATATCCAGCCGCTCAAAGAAGTAGCGGTCGGAGGGGTCCGCCGCTCGCTTTGGGTCTTGTTTGGCTCGGTATCGCTGCTGCTGTTGATCGCATGCATCAATATCGCGGCGCTGCTTTTGGCTCGCGCAACGGGGCGGCGGCACGAAATCTCGATCCGCTTCTCGCTCGGCGCTTCCCGCGCGACCGTGATGCGCGGGATGCTGGCGGAAACATTCGTGCTCGCGCTCGTGGGGGCCCTGGCGGGATTGCTTCTCGCGGCGGGCGCCTCCCGCGTGCTGCGGGCTTTGGCCGCGAATCTTCCCCGCGTTTCCGAAATTCAGTTGGATTGGCGCCTTGTCGCCTATTCGTTGACCTGCGCAGTGGCCGCCACGCTGCTGTCCGGCTTGCTCCCGGCCCTGCGCGCGACATCGCGCGATATTTCCGGGCGCGGCGTTTCCGGAACGCTCGCTCAGGCCAGCCGAACGCAGGTCGCGGGACGCCGGCCGCTGCAATATGCATTGGTCGGCGTTCAAGTGGCTCTGGCCGTGACGTTGTTGGCGGGCGCGGGCTTACTGCTGCGCAGCTTTCGGGAATTAGGCCGAGTCTCGCCCGGCTTCGATGCGAGCCACATCCTGACGCTCCAAATCAGCTCGTCGTGGGGCGAAACGGGCGATATGAAAGCGCTGGGGCAGAGGACAAAGCGAATGGTGGACGCGCTTGCGGCCACGCCGGGCGTGGAAGCCGCCGCGACCTCCATGAGTTTACCGGGCGTACCCCAAACATTTCACGTCGAAGTGCAACTCGCCGAGGGCCGCGCCGAAACCGAACCCAAAATGATCGCCGAAAGCCGCGCCGTTTCGCCCAGCTACTTCGAAACCATGCGGATTCCCTTGCTTCAAGGCGAAACCTGCCGAATCGGGGACGGCCCGCCAACGGTGGTGGTGAACCGCAGCTTCGCGAGCGCTTATTTGAACGGCTCGGGGCTGGGGCTGCATCTGAAGCTGAATCCGAACGGACCAGGCTCCGAAGTTCTCGGCGTGGTGGGGGACGCTCGCGAGTTGGGAATTAATCGTGAGCCCATTCCCACGGTCTATTCCTGCTATGAAACCGCGCAGCCCTTCACTAATTTCCTGGTCCGCACACACGCCGCGCCCATGGCCGTGGCGAGCGATGTGCGCCGTCAGATTCACCAGCTCGAACCGCTGCGCTCCGTGTTCGCCATCATGCCGCTGGACCAACACCTCGACGACGCTTTTTCGGAAAATCGCTTTCGAACGATTTTATTGAGCTTTTTCGCGCTCACGGCTGTATCGCTGGCCGCCGTGGGCTTGTATGGAATGCTCAGCTACGTGGCGGCCGCGCGCCGCCGTGAAGTGGGGCTGCGGCTTGCGCTCGGCGCGATGCGGGGGCAAATTCTCGGGCGGTTCCTGCTGGAAGGCGTCGGCGTGACCGCGGCGGGGTGCGCCGGCGGAATCGCTCTGGCGCTCGCGTTCGCCAGAGTCCTCTCGGGAATGCTCTACGGCGTCACGCCTTCCGACGCGCCAACGCTTGCAGGCGTGGTCGCGATGGTGCTGGTCCTGGCGGCGCTGGCGTCGCTCATTCCCTCCGCCCGCGCCGCGAGAGTGGAGCCGATGCAAGTCTTAAGAGATGAATAACGTAAGGTGGAGCAGCCTTTAGCCTGCAACGGGGACTTCAGTCCCCGCTCCGAGTCGATCGTTCGATAGCGGCCGGGGCCGAAGCCAAATGCCACATAGTTTTGAGCATTGTCGCAGGCGCTTGCAAGACATTGTGGCGCACCCTTTAGCGTGCAGCCGTGGGCTTAAGCCCACGGTTCGGATTCACTGAAGCCTCCGGCATGGCAGCCGAACTGCGCATTAAACTTCGTCTCCCGTCGCAAAAAGAAACGCATATGCCAGCAGCACGCCGCCAACTATCAGCGGAATAAGGCCCGCAAGATAGACCGGCATGTCCGGTATGAGCGCCTGAAGGAACAGCATCAGCCCAACCCCGACGCCGGCCGTAATCAAGCCACCCAGTTTCAATCCTTCCCGGACCCGGCGCGCGGTCTGTATCTCGTCTTCGCGCATTACGGCGAGCACGGCGTCCGCCTCGGAGCCCTTCAGTTCCGCGATCCGCTTAAGCGTCTCGCTTTTATAGAACGCTTTCACTTGCGAAGGCCCCATCATTGACATTCCTGCCGGCAGCTCCGGAGGGGGTTTTAGTGCTTCCCGTAGAAGCGCCAGCACAGGCTCCGAGGGCGTGCCTTGCATCTCGGCGAGTTTCTTAATCGCCTCGCTTTTGTAATATGCCTCCCGCTCGCGGCGCTGGGCATTCGCCCATGATCGGACGGCCAGAAAGGAAAACAGCGCAATCGCCCCTAATGCCGCCGCCAGGTCCTCATTCATAGCGTCCTCCTCTACGCTGAGTCAGACCGCCGTGTCCGGGCAAAGGTTGCGTTTTCTCGCCAAGCCTGCTCGCATGGAGAAAATGCAACCGTGCGCGTCGAGCGTTGGTCATACCGGCGGAGGATCACGTTTGAGCGCTGACGCCGACCGGGCCGACGTCGAGAAGGTGCTGGCCGGCGACATCGCCGCGTTCGAGAATATCGTGCGCCGTTGGCAAGGTCCGCTGATCAATCTCGCGTACCGATTCTCCCGCGACCGGAACCGCGCCGAAGACATGGCTCAGGAAGCGTTCCTGCGAGCGTATCGTGGCCTTGGGGGGTGGCGGAAGGACGCGGCGTTTTCCACGTGGCTGTTCGCGCTTGCCACGAATCTCTATCGTTCCGAAATCCGGCGAATTCCTCCGCGAACCATGTCGCTCGACGAAATTGCGGAGCCGCCAGATTCGCACGCGCGCGCCGACGGCGGGACTGACGAAAGCCGGGACCTGGCCGTGCGCCGTGCCGTCTTGGGCCTTCCGGAGAAATACCGCGAGACTTTGACGCTGTTCTATTTTCATGAAAAGGATATTACGCAAGCCGCTCGAAGCCTGGGCGTAGCTGAAGGGACGGTGAAGGCGAGATTGAATCGCGGACGCGAGATTCTGCGTAGTAAACTTCCCCGCCTTCTGGATCTACACTCTAAGGAGACGCGATGAAAGAAGACGACCTCGACCGAGTCCTCTCTGGGGAGATCGATATCGCTCCCTCTCCCGGGTTCGTGCGCGGGGTCATGGCCGCCGTGCATCGCCAGACTTCCGCGTCTTCGCCGATTCCGTTCCCGTGGATGCGCGCGCTGCCTGGACTGGCCGCTGGCCTTTTCGCCTTGGCGGCGATGATCGTGGCTGTATTGAAAAGCGCCGGTCGCCCGGAGTCGTCGCCGGCTCAGAGTTGGTGGATGTTCGCGCTAGCGAATGCCGCTGAGATCGCGAAGAAGTACGGGATTGATTGGATCGTCCTCGCGACCCTGATCACAGCCGCGTGTCTAGTAGTATCGATGCGTTTAGTTAACGGGCGGCGGGCGCTCCAGTAAGACGGCTATTCCTGCGCGGGCATCTGAACGTCGGAATCGCGCCAGGCGCTGAGCTTCAGCCGGCGGCATACCCAGCACAAACCCTCGCTGGAATTCGGGGCGCATTCGCTTCCGCAGATGATGCACGCCTGGGGCTTTTTGAAACGGTCCGATTCGATCGAGCGCCGTGCCTGCTCCAGAATCACTTCGGGGACGATTGGAGCCTGGCTAGCCGAGGCTTCCGGCAGAGGGCGTTTCCGTTTCACATTTCTACTATACAGCACACCAATCCCGCGTCAAGTCGGTCTGAGCCGGGTTACAATCGATGCTTCTCATTCTGCGCATGACAAAAACCGCCTTTCTGTTCCCCGGGCAGGGCTCGCAATTCGCGGGCATGGGCAAAAGCCTCGCCGAGGCTTATCCCGAGGCCGCGCGGGTGTTTGAAGCCGCCGATGAAGCCCTGGGATTTTCACTATCCCAATTGTGCTTCCAAGGACCTGAAGAGCGGCTGAAGCTCACCGAGAACCAGCAACCCGCCCTGCTGACCGTTTCCACGGCCGCGCATGCCGCCCTGCGCGCCAACGGCGTTCGGGCGGATTACGTTGCCGGCCATAGTTTGGGCGAGTATTCGGCCCTCGTGGCCGCGGGCGCGATCGAGTTTGCCGATGCGGTGCGGCTGGTTCAAAAGCGCGGCCGTTACATGCAGGAGGCCGTGCCCGCCGGCGTCGGCGCCATGGCCGCTCTACTCAAGCTTCCCGACGGAACCCTTGACCGGATTTTGGCTGACGCCGCGCAAGGCGAAATCGTTTCGGCCGCGAATCTCAATTCGCCCGATCAAGTGGTCGTCGCGGGGCACGCCGGGGCGGTGAGCCGGGCGATGGAGCTTGCGAAAGCGGCGGGCGCGCGGCGGGCGGTTCCGCTACAGGTGAGCGCGCCGTTTCATTGCCCTCTGATGAAACCCGCCCAGGAGCGCCTTAAAGCCGATCTGGGGACGACCGAGTTCCGCGACCTGGAGACGCCGTTGATAAACAATTGGCAGGCGCGCGAAATTCACACGGGCTCCGAGGCTCGCGAGGGCTTGTATGAGCAGGTTCCCAATCCCGTCCGCTGGAACGAATCGATTCGGGCGCTCGTCCGGAGCGGCGTTACGAGGTTCATCGAGGTCGGCCCGGGAAGCGTGCTGACCGGGCTGCTGCGGAACATCGATCCGGCGCTTGAGGGAAAGAAGTTTGGCGAAGCGGCGGATTGGCTGAAACTGCAATAGATGGATCAACCGGCACAGGAGCGAGCCCTCAAGCGCGAGTTGCGGCTCGCGGACCTGGTTTTGATGCAGGTCCTGCTAATTGTGGGGCTGGGTTGGATCGGGTCGGTGGCGGAGGAAGGATCGACTCACGTCTTAATCTGGATCGCGGGAATTCTGCTGTTTTATCTGCCTTTGGGCGCCGTGGTCATTCTGCTCAGCCGGGCGATGCCTATCGAGGGCGGCGCCTATCAGTGGGTGAAAGCCGGCATCTCGCCCTTCGGTGGCTATATGGCGGCCTGGAATAATTCGTTCTACACGATCGTCATCTTTGGCGCGGCGGGGCCCGGGCTGGTGAATAGCGCGGCCTATATTGCCGGTCCGCGGGGGAACTGGATGATGAGCAGCACTCCGCTGATTCTGGTCACGGCAGTGGTGTTTCTGTTGGCCGTATTCGCGGTGAACGTGCGCGGGCTGCACCTGGGAAAGTGGATCACCAACAGCGGATCGGTGCTGACGATCGTCGTGGCGGCGTTCATGATATACCTGCTGGCGCGGCGATGGATCGGCGGCGCGCCTTTCGCTCACGCTCCCTTTTCCCTCGCGCTGCCGGCGTTTTCCATCCTGACGCTGAATGTGTTTACGAAAACTTCGATCGGTGCGCTGGCGGGATTCGAAAGCGCCAGCGTTTTCGCGGGAGAATGCCATGCGCCCGCCCGCGACCTGCCTCGCTCCGTGACCATCTCCGCTCCGCTGATCGCGGCGACATATATCCTCGGGACAGGCGCCATGTTAGCTTATGTGCCGCTCGACAAGATCGATTTGGCCGCGCCGGTGCAACAACTGATGCAGGCGGGGTTCGGAAATGCGGGGTTTGGCGAAATCCTCACTGTTCTGACGGTTCTCGCGTTCATCATAAACACGATCGCCGGAGCGGTAGCCCTGGTCGGAGTGACGGCGCGCTTCCCAATGGTGATCGGTTGGGATGGGCTGCTACCGGCATGGTGGAGCGATCTGCATCCGCGGTTTCGCACGCCGGTGAAGGCTCTCGCCATGGTGACGGGCGCGTGTATCGCGGTGGCGTTGGTGAGCTCGTCGGGCGGCGCGGGAGGCCAGGAGATCATCCAGATAGGCATGGGCGGCGCGATTGGCTGCCTGTGCGTCTACTACGCTCTGCTGTTTTCCGTCGTGCTATTCGGGCGGAGTTTTTCGGGCCCGATGCGGCTGGCGGCGCTATGCGGATTCCTGGTCAGCGTGGCGGCTCTACCATTTCAGATGATGCCCCTGACGGGCGTTGCCGACCGCGCGATCTTTGCCCTCAAAGTGGGCGGACTGATTGCCGCGATTAACGCCATCGCCGCATGGCTCTACTGGCGCGGCGCCAGGCGGTTGGCCGCTTCACAGCATCTTCTGGATGTGCGCTAAGAATTCGGGGTCGGTCCAATTCTGATTGCTGATGATCTTCTCAACCACCTTGCCGGACGAGTCGATGATGTAAGTCTCTGGAAATTCAAAAGTTCCGTAGCGGCTGGCGATGGCGGCGTCTGGATCGCGCCACGTGTCGAACGTGATGTGAAAGCTATCCAGGAATCGTTTATACTGCTGCTCGTTGACATCGACGCTGACGCCCAAAACCACTACTCCCTTGGGGCCGAACTGCCGCTGGAAGGCGTTAAGCGATGGCACTTCCTCCACGCAGGGCGCGCACCAGGTGGCCCAAAAGTTCAGCACCAGCAATTTGCCGCCGAAATCGGCGGGCGTGATCTTGTGCCCGCGATCCGTCATGATCGTGAAACTAGGCGCTTTGTCGCCGGCGTTGACCACCGGCGGCTCCAAAGTTCCATAGACCACCCAGACCAGCGCAAGCGCCAGCACACCCACTAAACCAACCAAAATTCGATCCGTATTCCGGCCCACGCTATTATTTTAAGGGATCGCGCGATTTCCCGGGCGCATCGAATGAAATGAATCGCCTGCAACGGATTTCGTCCTGCGCGCTCCATTAGTATGCGCGCGCGGACTGGGGTCTTGCGCGCTCGATAACTGGCTCATGCGAATCACACGAAAAGCGGAGTTCTCCGCCTCTCACGTCTGCGCTAATCCGGCTTGGTCTCCGGAAGAAAACCGCGAGATCTATGGCGCCAGCGCCAATCCCAACGGTCATGGCCATAACTATGTCCTGGAAGTAACCGTGGAGGGAGAGCCCGATCCGGTCACGGGTATGGTCTTCGACCTCCGCGAACTGAAGGAAATCCTGAACCAGGAGGTTGTTGAGCCGATGGATCACCGGTTCCTCAACCGCGAGGTTCCCCCGTTCGACCGCGTGGTCCCCACCGCCGAGAATATCGCGGCGGAGATCTGGACCCGCCTCCACCGCCGTATCGGCCGCGGCGCCGGGAACGCGCGCGCGCATCTCTCCAACGTGCGGCTCTATGAAACGCCCGATCTTTTTATCGATGTGGGGGCCGAGGCATGAAGCTGACTCGCCGCTATCGCTTCGCGGCGTCGCATCGCCTGCACGCCGCCGCTCTAGGCGAAGAGGAGAACCGCAGATTGTACGGGAAGTGCAACAATCCCTATGGGCACGGACACGACTACGTGCTTGAAGTGACGGTGGAGGGGCCGCCGGATGCGTCGGGACAGGTCGCCCGCCGCGCCGAACTCGATAGTTTAGTTCAGGATCGTGTTTTGTCCCGCCTGGATCGCACGAATTTGAACCTCGATCTGCCGGAGTTTGCGGAACGCGTTCCCACGACCGAAAATCTTGCGTCTACGATTGAGACGATGCTTCGCGAACATTGGAATCTGCCGGCGCGCCTGGCTCGCTTGCGCATTTCCGAGACCGAGCGCAACGCCTTTGAACTGGAGATTCCCAGAATGAGTAAAGCCGATGAGTAAAGCAGTGGTAAAGATGATGCCTCCCCAGGAGGAGTCCATCGCCTCGAGCATAAAAGAAGTGTTGCGCATGCTCGGCGAGGATCCGGCGCGCGAAGGCCTGATCCGCACGCCGGAGCGATGGGAGCGCGCAATGCGGTTTCTTATGCGCGGTTACGGCCAGAGCCTGGACAAAATCGTTAACGGCGCGCTCTATACCGTTACGTGCGACGAAATGGTAATCGTCAAGGACATCGAATTCTTCAGCATGTGCGAACATCACCTGCTACCGTTTTTCGGCAAGATCCATGTCGCCTACTTGCCCAAGGACAAGGTGATCGGGCTGAGCAAGATCCCGCGTATCGTGGACATGTTCGCCCGGCGAATGCAATTGCAGGAGCGGCTGACGCAGCAGGTGGCGGAAGCGGTACAGACCGCGATTTCTCCGCGCGGCGTCGCGGTTATGGCTGAGGCCCGTCACTTCTGCATGATGATGCGCGGCGTGGAGAAGCAGCATTCCGGAACTGTCACCAGCACCACTCTCGGCGCTTTCCGCGCGAATAAGGCCACTCGCGACGAATTCCTTGCGCTGGTGGGAAGACCGGTCTAGCGCCCCGCGCGAATGCCTCGCGAGACTGAAACATGCCCGCTATACGGGCTCTCGCCGACGCCGTTCCGGCTGCTCCGCCCGCCTCCAGTCCACTCCACTCTGACAGAGGCACGGCGTTTCCCACATGTGGCGTGCGGTGTCTCTGCTGACTCAGTCAGCGCGCCTCCCCCGCCGCTCGGATCGCGGCAATCAGGGTCATGCGAGAAGTTTGGCGCAGCCTTGGGCGGCAGAAGTCCGTTGCGGGTCACTGCAGGTAACTCAATCACGCAGACGGGATTTCATCCACACGACTTACATAGCTTGAATTGCCCGGCCCTTCATCTTTGGCCCAGCGGTAAGAGGACGAAATAAGCAACCTGCCTCCAGGCTCCACGTAGTGAGTGCCCGTACTCGCGAAGCTCGTATCCCCAGGCTTGAAAGAAATGTGCTGATAAAACGCTCGATCGGAAATTTCGAATGCAGGGAAGAACTTTACGGGGTATACATCCACGTAATCATCCCCATTTTCGCTGTCATTGGGATCGCAGCGGTATGCCAACAACCACCATTGGTCTCTGAGGTTCCTGACCAACTTTACTTGGCAAGGCCCGCCTTCGGGCGGAAACGGATATGTGATATTAGGATAGGCTCTTCGGAATGCCCCGATGTTCATGGCGCCGGGCTGCGCGGCCGGAAAAAGTTCCCCGCAATGGGCCTTGAACAGGGCGCATTCCTGCACGGCGTTGTTGCAGAGTCCAAGAAAATATTCATTACGGTATCGATCGATAAACACAAAATTGGGACCGTTCTGCGTGACGATGGCATGCGCTGCGTCGACTATTGTGCCGATGTTCTCGAAACGAAACGTGACATAGCCAAGGGGTTTTAGATTAGTCGAGGGCTGCCAATAGTAAATGGCCAGTCTACGCATGATGTACTCTTCCGTAACAAATAGATATCCTGAATCTAAGTTATCGATATCCGGAAGAAAACAAATGTCCGACGGATGTTCTTCCAGTAAATGAATTTTCTGTTCAAGCGGAGCCACTGTCAGAGGACTGGTGGTCAACACGTGTTCGTTGTCAAGCGGGCCGGCGTACCGGAACTGCATTAGTTTGCCTTGTCCGCCGATTACAGAATGTGAAAGAAAAAAATAAGTCGAACCATCTGAGAGTCTATGTGTCCGGGCAAGACCCTGATGATGATTCTCTTGATGTAGTTCGCTCTCGCTGTCATCCTCCGTTGTGTCGAGATAAATGCTCGTACATGCGCCAGGATTGGCTGCAATGCTTTGTAGCAATGACGCGGGGTCGTTGGGGATGGGGTGTGATTGTGGGTAGATCACGTTATATCCTTAAGGTTAAAAGTCGCACCGATCCTTGCCACGCGCGGAACGTTCCCGTCTCCCGGAGATCCGCACGATACGGATTTGCCTCAGCCTGCGCAGAGTACGCTAACTCACCCGGCTCGGCTCCCCGTCTGCCAGCGCCAGTTCGGTGATCTTCAAATTCGCGGAAGTCGTCCGCGAGGGGAACATCGACGAGAGCCGGTCCTCATGAACGGCGATCACGCGACTGGGATCGCCCTGCGCGGCTTTGATCATCTCCTCCGTGGTCAGGATCAGATTCACTTGGCTCCCCGTGGCTAGCCCGACCGGCACGAAATGCGGATCGCCGGCATCGTCGCCACGTAAGTTCTCCGCTGTGTAAATCAGATCGCCCGCGAATACCCACGTATTGCCCGAATTCGCTCCCGCGTCGTTGTGGACGGTCACGTACATGGACGCCCAGGTATGCGTGTCGAAGGCGGCGCGCAGGTCGATTCCCGGCAGCGCGTTCTCCCGATCGCCATTCACGCACACCAGCCTTCTCTGCCGGGCCAGATCCACCGCGCGCAAGATGTCGGCGGGATCGATTCCCAGCATCAGCCACCGGAACCGACGCTCCAGCGACATCGCCCACACCCATTTCGAAAGCTCGCGCTCCTGAATGTAGAAGGTTGCGTTCGGAAAATCTTCCAGATTTCCCATGTGATCGAAGTGCGCGTGCGTAATGAAGACGGAGGACACGTCTTCGGGCGCGATTCCGCACTCGGCCAGAACTTCCCTCGGCGGATGCCAGTTCCTGACGCCATAGGTATTCGCCAGCACCTCGCCGTAGGCTTTGTGGTTGTAGCCGACGTCGATCATGGCGATCTGTCCTTGTCCCTTGATCACCACATAACAGTACGGCAGACGGCGGTAGCCCTGATTGTGCGCCCCGTAAACTAATCCGCTGAGATGATATTCCGGCACGTGAGCGAATTCCATTACCCAAATGGAATAGCGGTTCACGGTTCGATCCTCCTGGGCGATTGACCCACGGCGCAGCAGGCATGTTGGAACGAGACCATCTCAAATCCCGGCAGTTCGTGGGTGGCGTTCTGAAGGTGACCGTAAGCGCGGCGCAGCGGGATAAGCACGGGGTCGATGTCGATTCCCTTCCGCGCGGCGGCTATCGCGAGACCTAGCTCGGCGCCGGCGTCCATCAGCGACCGATGATGCGCCAGCGCGCGAGGGCTGGGCCGCGCGCTATGCACTCCGTCCACGGCGCTTCCGTGCAGCTCGGCGGCGGTTTCAAGTAAGCGGTGATCCGGAGACGCGGTGTTGGCGCCGGACGCGCTCAATACAAGGAATCCGGCAAGCTGGCCGGCCACCTGTCTCAAATCCTCGAACTGTCTTCGAGTCTGAAGAACATAGTTGGCTGTTCGTTCGTCGATCTCAAGAAGCGGTCGCATCCAAATCCTTCCCCGCCGTCAAGGCGGCGAGCGGTCTCACATCCGGCGATTCTTCCAGCCCTTCGGCCGCCACTTCCAAAGCGACAGCCGCGCGGCGCCCGATCGCCTGCTCGGCGGCCGCGCGGAACCGTTCCCGAACCTGTTCCGCGCCGGCCGGAACCAGATCGTTCATTCGCCGCACGACGCTTCGTCCATCGCGCAGGGTGACGGCAATTTCGGTCCCTTGGGCGCCGGGATAGGCCGAAGTGAACTCGGATGCTTCCTCGAGCGTAGTGGCCTCGATCAGACGACGGATCTCCGGGTCGGAAAGCATGCGATAATTCGCCTCCTCGATTGCCCCGCGCGCCAGCGTCGCGGCCACGCAATACTGAATGCTCATTTTCGCTTGCAGAACGCGTTCGAACGGTCCGGTGGCATTGCATCCCGGATAATTGAGGGCGGCGGCGGAAACCCGTACCGCGATCCGAGAGATTTCGCGGCTCGCGACGCCGTTTTCCACGACCAGATTTCTCGCCACCTGACAGGCGGTCTGCGCGTAATTGCACGCCGGGGCGGGCTTATGGTAAACGGAGAGAATTTCGAGCGGCGGGCCGGAGAAGGGCGAAACCCGATCCAGGCGTTCCAGCCTCCCCAGCGCCGCAAACAATCCGGCGGCTCCATCCAGCGCCGTCTCCGACGCGAATGCGCCCAACTCCGCCAACTCCACCGCCGTGACCGCATTGCGCGCGGCGAAGCCCACGTGGAAGAACATTTCGTCCGCGCCCCGGGCGGGCCATTCGTTGAAGCCCGCGGTCGCATTCGCAGCCAGCCCAAGCGCGCTGGCGGCGGCATCCTCTCCGAGCCCCTTCAGTCTCGCTCCCGCGATCGCGGCGCCCAACGGCCCGGTAATTCCGGTAGGTCGAAAGCGTCTGACGATCTCGCGATCCATCAGAGCGCGCCCGATGGCCGCGCCCGTTTCGTAGCCGCACACTACCGCCGTCGCGAACTCGCGGCCCGTGATTTCTTTGGCCGGCGATTCCGCCAAAGCCAGCACGGCGGGGAAAACGACCACGCCCAAATGGCTGACTGAGCCGGTGTGCATGTCTTCGCGAACCAGTCCATGGCCAAGAACGGCGTTCGCGAAGGCGCCCTCGGGCGCGGCGGCCTTGACGGAAGTCCCGATCACGGTCGCCCGCCCCGGCGCGCGCCCCGCGAGCTGAATCGCCTGAATGCTGGGCCCCAACTCGCGCGATTCAAACGCACAGGCCAAGTAATCGAGCAGCGCGAGTTTGACTTTCTCCACAGCCTCGCGAGGAAGCGCCTCGAATGCCAAGCTCCGCGAACTTCGGGCGATCCGGCGCGCAAGAGAGATTGAACTCGGCATAGCTTCCAGTCAATCATATGACAAGGCGCTAACGTTCTCCCGGCGCTTGCGTCTACCCAAACAACCGCGTTCCACCCGGAGGCTCGCCCGGGCCATTCGAGGCCGGGCTGAAAAGGCTCCGGCACGCTCACACATTCGCCGCGCACTTCGGTTCGCGGATTACGGAATTGAGATAGACTGAAGGGAGTTTCCATGATTCTTCGCTCCGCGTTGTTGCTCTTGCCTCTTGCGGCGCTCGCCCAGACACCCGCTCCCGAGGCGCCGCGCGAGGTGGACCAGGCGTTGCGCGCTCGCGTGACCGAGTTTTTCCAGGATCTGGTGGACGCGAAATTCGTCGACGCCCTGGACCTGGTCGCCGCGGATACGAAGAACGATTACTTCGCCTCGGCAAAGACGCCGGTGAAGGAATTCAGGATTCGCGACGTGAAATATGCATCGGGGTTCGAGAAGGCCGCGGTCACGCTGGACGTCAAACGCCTCTGGAAATTCAGCATCTCGGCGGGCCAGGACACGGAGGCGGTTGCGGACGTGCCCATGACCACGACCTGGAAGCTGGAAAAGGGGAAGTGGGTTTGGTCGAACGAAACACAATCGGACGCCTGGGTGACCCCAATGGGCGCCTCCGACGTGCCGCTGCTGAAGAAAAACCCGGATGGAACGATCAGCGGCATGCCCTCGAAGCTCACTCAGGACGTGGTGGACGCCGCCGCGCGGAAGATACTCCAGCAGACCGGACTCGATAAATCCGAGGTCACGCTTGCCACCGACAAACCCTCCTCGGAGAGAGTAGTATTCCATAACGGCGCGCAGGGTTCGATCCGCCTGGAGCTTCACGCGCCGCAATTTCCCGGTCTTAACGTGAAGGTGGATAAGACGGACGTGAATTTCGGAGAAGACGCGGCGCTCCAGATAAGCTATGACCCGCCGGCTGGCGGTGGTCCGGCGCCTGAATCCACCTCCGTCTATTTTGTAGTGATTCCCTTTGACCAGCCGTACCAAATCAAAGTGAATTTCGCGGCCCCCAAATAGGTTCGGGCAGAACGGCATGCGCGTTGCTTCCATCGGCGGTGGAGGCAAAACGGACGCATGGTTTCAGCAACGAATGGCGCGCAGCCGGGCGCAGGTGCGGGGCTACTCTTCAGTGGAATAACTTCAGCCGGCTCAATCGATTCTTTCGCTCAGCAGCTTGCCGCGACGCTGGAGCAGTACCTGGGGCAATCGGCGAATGGCTCGGGAATTCAATTGAACATTCAACCCCAATCCAGCCAAAATTCCGGCGATGGACAATTTCTCGTCACCGCGACTACACAGCCGGTAGCGGCGGCCGATCCCCATCAAGTGTCCCTGGGGAGCGCACCCCAAGACAGTCCACCCGACGCTTACGTGAGCGTGCCGTTCGGAAGCGGCACATCCATCGTCCCCACCCTGGCGACGGTTCTAGCGCGTGAAAACGCCGCCCAGGCTATGATGTCCCCCGCTGCCATTCTGAACCAGGATGCCGTCACTCTTGCCGGCGATCCCATGTCGGGAGTAAGTATCCCGGGAACGAATATGAAATGGGACGATCTTACGCAGGATCAGCAGCTCGCCTATGAGTACGCGTTGAATTACGGGATGCCTTCGGGTCAGTCGATGCAGGACTATCTCAACGCGAACCTGGGGCCACAGACCATGGCCAACGCGCCCTGTTCCAATCCGACAAAGTTTGGCAATTCGTAGGCTCTCAGGCTTTCTTCCAGCGATTCTCACGTGAACGCCTCATAGCCTTAGCGGGCTGATCGCAAAATAATAAGGCTTGACCCATCCTTTCGAGCGGCGTGAATTCCTGGGCGCGGCGGCCATTATCGGCAGCGAAGCGATGCATCGGCTTCTGGACTTGGTCCAGAAGGTGGCGCCTACCAGTGCAACTGTTCTGATTACAGGGGAAAGCGGGACCGGGAAAGAGGTGATTGCGCGAGGGATCCACCACTTTTCGCCGCGGAATTCGAGGTCCTGGGTGGACGTAAACTGCGCCGCTTTGCCCGAAAATCTGCTCGAAAGCGAGCTTTTTGGGCACGAAAAGGGCGCTTTTAGCGGCGCGGAATGCGCCAAACCGGGCTTATTTGAGATGGCCGATCGCGGCACGCTATTTCTCGACGAAATCGGCGAGTTGGACGCGCGGCTCCAGGTAAAATTGCTGCGCGTACTGGATGGCGCCAGTTATTTCCGCGTCGGCGGGGTGAAAAAAGTTTCCGTGGACGTCCGGCTGGTGGCCGCGACCAATCGGGATCTAAAAACGGAGGTACGGGAGGGGCGTTTCCGTACCGATCTTTATCATCGGCTGTCACAAATTCAGCTTTCAGTTCCGCCGCTGCGCGAGCGCGTAGACGACGTGATGCCCCTCGCCCGCCACTTCCTGGCGGAATACGCGCCCGGCAAGAATCTCTCGTTTTCTCGCGACGCCGCAGAGAAACTGCGCGGCTATAGCTGGCCTGGAAACGTGAGGGAGCTTAAAAACGTGGTGGTGCGCGCGGCGGTGCTTGCAGTGGGACCGGAAATAACCGCCATGGATCTGCCGGAGGAATTCTTGCAGGAGACGTTCGCAGCCGGGCTTCGCCAATGCGCCGCCCTTCCCGATCTCGAAAAGAGCGCGATTCTCGAAGCTCTACGCGAAACTAGCGGACATCAGCAGCGCGCGGCCGCCCGGCTCGGTATTTCCAGACGAACGCTGCAACGGCGCATTAGAACTTACCAAAGCACCGGCGGGCAAGCCGTGCCCGTGGCAAGTTGAATCGAATGGAACGAAGAAGAGAAAGCCGCGTGCCCGGCTCGGGCATCGTGGAGATCGCGATTGCCGGTCCGGCGCCGCTTACCGTTCATGCGGCTCTCATCGAATCGAGCGCCGGCGGATTCCGCGCCTCGCACGATTCCCAGGCGCTAGAGCCCGGGATCGCCGTGGATTTTACGCGCGACGGCCTCTCTGGCCGGGCTCGCGTCATGTGGACTCATATCCTGGCGGGCCGCCGCACCAGCGGATTTCTAGTGCTCTAAGTTGCCGGGCGATCACGCAAACAGAAAAGATTAATTGGCGCTGTTTTCTTGAAATTCCCGCTTCTACTTGTGAAGCTTCGGGATTCGAAGCTGTAGTTCACAAATTAGGAGTCACATGTTCAAGATCACGCTGATTCTATGCTTGGGCGGCGCAGTCGGGCTGCTGGGCGATACCTTTTCCGTGACGGCAGACGTGCAAAGTCTCCGGCCGGGCGGGACCGCTACCTTCACTACGGCGGCGGTGCCGGAGGGAAATCCCGCTCCGGCGGTTTCCTGGCAGGTCAGCCCGGTGCTGAAGGGCGCAACGGTTTCGGGTCTGAAGGACCAGACGACCTTCACCTATACCGCTCCGGCCGTTCAG
This sequence comes from Bryobacteraceae bacterium, assembly GCA_036557165.1. Lineage (GTDB taxonomy): Bacteria > Acidobacteriota > Terriglobia > Bryobacterales > Bryobacteraceae > Palsa-187. The sequence goes on along the minus strand of DATBIA010000007.1, from coordinate 13,230 downwards.
GAGCGATGCGGGCTGCTGGAGGTGACCGCCACGACGGGGACGGAGAGCCACATCGCTCGCGTGACGCTTTTGCCGGCTGCGAATGTGCGGGAGCTATGTCCGGGATCTTCCCTTTCGATCTCCGTGGTGGGCTTCGAAAAAGCCGGAGCCACCTCCGCCGATAGCGATCCGAAATTCTTTTTCGATTTCTTTCAAAGCTATCCCCTTCCCATCGAGCGATCCACGTGGGGACCCAAGGCGAACATCTACGGTCCACCGTGGCGGTGGTGGGGAGACGTGCGGATCGCCTCCTATCCGCAGCAGGTTTCCGTGCCGGTATCGCAGTTTGCGGGACAATTCGCGCAGCAGTTGGGAAATCTGCCGGTAAATCAATTGGTCCAGTATGGCGAATTCCGGTCGGGTCTGGAGCGGCGCATCGCCGGTTTTTCGCAGTATTTTCTGCCCGAGCAGGGAGCGACGTACGAACGAACGTCGCTGGGGGCCTTCTTCTATTTCGGCGGGCAGGCGAGCCTGAGTAATCCCGCGAAAATCGCTCAGGTCTTCGATATTCCCGATCCGGGCACGCCGCAGCGCGCTGCTTTCGACCGTGCGTTCCCGGTTTCCAAATATCCCGATTTAGGTCTGCCGGCGACGACCTATATCGGTCTGACTCCGCCCGATCGCGAACATGCGTTCTGGCAGTACGGCGCCGGATTCCGGCTCACCACGCGCTTCTTCGACAAAGATAAGGGGGCGCTTGCGGCCCCCGCCATGATTTCGGCGGCGTTCGGCCAGAATGAACTCATCACCGGTGGAAAACGGAGAGGCATCGTAGGCGATTTTGAAGGTTTTTACCCGCTGCCGTTGGCCACCGGAACGATTATGTATTTGTTCGGGCGGGCTAATCTGCGGCTCGGCGGCGCTTCGCCATTAGACACGCCGTTGGCGCTCGCGCCGGCAATGAGCGATGGGAAACCGGTCCAGATCACGGACAAAAGCGTTGCGGTTATCGCATTTCCCAGCAATCGCGACACGTACGCCGTGGGAGTGGGAATGGATCTGGTGCAGGTTGTGAAGACCTGGATGAATCCGCCCGCGAAGCAATGAGCTCAGCGGCGGCCGAAAATCCAGAGCACGATCGTTAAAACCAGGCTGATAAGGAGGCTCGTGAGCACGGGGAAATAGAACACGCTGTTCTTTCCTCGAATCACGATGTCTCCTGGAAGCCGTCCGATCTTTACGGGGAAGCGCTCGCCGAAAGTCACCAATAGGCCGATAACGATTAGAATCACGCCCAAAACGATCAGCATCCGTCCCACGATCCGATCATAGCCCTGGTTCATAATAGTTGCGGAGGAATACCCCGCGCATGCTCGTGGAAGCGCCCCCGGCCGCAAACGTTCAAGCCGAATTCAATCCCCTGGTTTCCGCGCAGGCGCGCTTTGACGAAGCCGCGGCGCGGCTCGGCATAGACGAGGGGCTGCAGAAGGTCCTGCGCACGCCCGCACGGGAGGTGATCGTGCATATTCCCGTGCAACTCGACGATGGGCGCATCGAGTTGTTCACGGGATACCGCGTGCAGCATTCCATTGCGCGTGGTCCCGCGAAGGGCGGCATACGCTACGCGCCCGACGTGACGCTAGATGAAGTCCGGGCACTCGCGGCATGGATGACCTGGAAGTGCGCGGTAACCAACGTGCCGTTCGGAGGAGCCAAGGGTGGCATCATCTGCGATCCGGGCCTTCTGTCGCCGGCCGAATTGGAAAAGATCACGCGCCGCTATACGGCGGAGCTTTACGACTTCATCGGGCCGGAAATCGACGTGCCTGCGCCGGACGTGAATACGAACGAGCAAACGATGGCCTGGATCATGGATACCTATTCCATGCATTCGCGGCACACGGAGACCGCGGTGGTTACCGGCAAACCAGTCAACCTCGGCGGCTCGCGAGGGCGCACCGAGGCGACGGGCCGCGGATGCATGATCGTGACCGAGCAGGCTCTGCGCAGACTGGGTTTGGAGCGCTCCGCGACGCGCGTGGTGATTCAGGGATTCGGAAACGTTGGAGGGATGTCCGCGAAGCTGATGGCGCGATCGGGGTTGAAAATCATCTCCATCGTCGAATACGACGGCGCCGTATACAATCCCAAGGGTCTCGACATTCCCGCTCTGATGAAACATCGCAAAGAGACCGGCTCGATTCTCGATTTTCCCGAGGCGGAGAACATCGACCGCGACGAAGCTATGTTTCTCGAAACCGAAGTTCTGTTGCCCGCGGCGCGAGAAGACGTGATCACGTCGCAGAACGCGGAAAAGCTCCGGTGCAAGATTCTTTGCGAAGGCGCCAACGGGCCTACGACCCACTTCGCGGACCCGATCCTGCGTGAAAAGGGCATCTTCATCATTCCCGATATTCTGGCCAACGCCGGCGGCGTCACTGTTTCTTATTTTGAATGGGTCCAGGACCGCCAGGGCTACTTCTGGAACGAACAGTTGGTCAACGACCGCCTGGAAGAGATTATGGTGAACAGCTTCCAGGACGTGGTGGCGTACGCGGAAAAGCACGGCGTCCACAACCGGACCGCAGCCTACATGCTCGCGCTGGATCGAGTGGCGTTCGCGATCAAGCTGCGCGGAATTTATGCCTGAAACGCGGTATTTTCCGCCTGGTCCGCCAGCTTATTGAGGCTTTCCGCCAGAGCTCGCGCGGCCTGCACCGATAGCGAAACCGTCACCGGGAATTTGCCGGTGAGCTTGCCGGTCTCGGTGCCCAGCAGCTCCAGCCGGATGTATTTGCCGACGAACACGGCGCTCGCAGGACGGCCCGAGATCGCTTCCAACTCGAGATCGCGGCCCACGCACGTGGGCAGATCGGGAATCGCTTCTCGTAGCGCGCGGGGCAGGAAAATGCGGTTGGGATTGAAGCGGCGGCGTAATCCAGGGGAACGGAGCGTCGAGAGTCGCATATGGGCATTTTGGCACGCCGCACCGCCGGTAATTAGCTTATCGCCCGTGGGCGAATCGGGAATCGCCTGGTGTAGGCAGAGAGAAAAAGTCCGTCTGAGCCGCATAACCGTCGGTAGGATTTGCAGCCTAAATAAACCAAAATCGGGGGGGATTTTAGGAAACTTGGTCTACTCCCTGTATTTTCATGTGCTTAGCTTTCGGACTCAGGATTGCTCACTTCGGACCGTATGACGACGACGACGAGGGCTCAAGGAATCGAGGTTGCCCCTCCTTTGATAAACCCCTTCGGTTAATCCCCTAAAAATCCCCAGTAGTCCCCAAGAAAAACCCTCCACCCGATTCCTTGAGTCCTTTCGCGCTGGGCTCAAACCCAGCCGCAGCGTCGGCGCCATCCCGCGCCGATTTCCCAAAGCATGATTTGGCGCCCCCGGCGACTACGATATCCTTGTGGCAGAAAGCATCCATCAATGGGCGAACCCGAAGATCGAATCCTCGTTGCGATCCGGACCGATCAGGCGGAGTTTCACGTCGAGGGTACGCGGCACGGCTATACCTGCCATCAATGCGGCGCGGAACTGAGCCTCGCCCCGGCCGGGCAGAAGTTTATTCGCGAGAATCCGGAAGTGCGCGTTTCCTGCGTCGAGTGCGCCATGGCCTCCAAGCCCGATGGCATTGAAGCCGCGCCGGGCGCCATCGAGGAAATGATCGCGGACCGAGTGCGCCGCGCAAAAAGGCATCAGCAAAACTGAACGAATGGCGCAACTGGTCCGCTCTCCCTCCATCGATCCCCGCTACGTGTGTTTCAACATCGTCATCCGGCGATCTAAGATCCACCGCTATGGCGTGTACGCGCAGGAGTTAATTCCGGCCAACCGCAAGGTGATCGAATATACGGGAGAGCGCGTAAATCGCCGGGAGGCAAAGCGGCGGGGCGAAGGCAAATTCACGTATCTGTTCGCTCTAGACAACTATTGGACGCTCGACGGCGCGGTGGGCGGAAGCGGCGCGGAGATCATCAATCACAGTTGCGAGCCTAACCTGGTGAGCCGTGTCATGAAGGGCCACGTCTTATATATGAGCTTGCGCCCCATCCGGCCCGGGGAAGAACTAACGGTCGATTATCACCTCGACTGGAATCCACCGGTCACACCCTGCCAGTGCGGCGCACCAAAATGCCGGGGAACACTAGAATTGAGGCGCCAGCGCGAACGTTAGCCGACAAGACCCAGCAGTTGCAGGCGATTCGTCGAAAGCGCCCGCCGGAACGCTCCGGTCAAGAAAGGCGGCCCAATTGAGGCGGCCTTTCTGTTCCAATATGTCAATTTGACCACAATCCTGCTGCGGTGCGTGTCAAAAATGCAACATATGGATGCGCACAAGTCTTTTTTTATCAAAAGACTAGGCAGAAGTAATCCCGATTGATAGAATGGCGTCTGACGTGATATCTCATGCGCCAGCAAGAGGACTGCCTTGCGGTTTGAAACCACGATCCAGCGCCCTGTAGAAACGTCGGGCGTTGGGCTTCACTCAGGAGTCCCGGTCCACATTCGCATACTTCCGGCGCCAGCTTCCACTGGAATCGTCTTCGTGCGCACCGACCTCGACGGATTCTCGATTCCCGCTAGCTGGCGGCACGTGCAGAAGGTCAGCTACGCCACCAGCCTGATGCGTCAGGGCGTCCTGATTTCCACCACCGAGCATCTTCTGAGCGTGTTCTACAGCATGAGCGTGGATAACGCCTATGTCGAGATCGACAACCTGGAGGTTCCGATCCTGGACGGGAGCGGCCTTCCTTTCGTGGAGCTGATTCGTAGCGCTGGCATTAAGCATCATCGCAAGCGGCGGAAGTACCTGCGCATTCGAAGGCCTGTTTCGGTGGAAGGTGGCGGAAAGCGAATCACTATCGCTCCGTCGGATCGGTTTCTGCTGACCTGCGACGTCTTTTTCGACCATCCACTGGTCGGCCGGCAGGTTTTGGAAATGGAGCTGAATCCGGAACATTACGCCGAGTGCATCGCGCCCGCTCGTACGTTTGGCTTCGAATACGAGCTAGCGGAGATGCGCAATATGGGACTTATCCGCGGGGCGTCGCTCGATAACGCCGTATGCTTTAGCCGGACGGGACTCTTGAACAGCTCGGGCCTCCGGTTTGCCGACGAGTGTTGCCGGCACAAAGCGCTGGACCTAATCGGCGATCTGGCGCTGATCGGCAAGCCGCTGCTGGGACATGTGATCGCGGAGCGAGCCGGGCACGCGATGCACTTCGCCCTGGTGAATCGCATCATGAACGATTCCAGCCTGTACGAACTCGTAGACTACCATCAACTCTCCGGGCGAGCCGCGCACGCGCTGGTATCATAGCCGCGTTGCGCAGAAAAATACCCAATCTGCTGAGCCTCCTGAGGCTTGCGGCGGCCCCGCTGCTGTTTTTTCTGCTGTGGCGCGGCTATTGGGGCTGGGCGCTATGGACCATCGCGCTGGCCGCGCTCACGGACGCGCTGGATGGGTTCCTGGCGCGGCGCTTCGACGCCCAATCGCGAGGCGGGGAAGTGCTCGATCCGATCGCCGATAAGGCGCTACTGAGCGGGGGATTCCTTGCCCTGGCGTTCAACGGGCGCATCGAACCCTGGCTGGCGGCGCTAGTAGTAGGACGCGACGCGCTGATTCTCTCATTCGCGCTGGTCGCGCTCCTCCGCGCCTCGGGAAAGCGATTTCCACCCTCGGGCTGGGGCAAGGCGAGCACGGTTTTCCAAGCGCTCCTTGTCATCGCGCTGGTCCTGAAACTCGCGGCGGCGATGCCCGGCCCGGTCGTGACCATCCTGAAGTGGGGCACCGCCGCGCTTACGGCGTGGAGCGGCATCGACTACGCCCGGCGAGCAATCGGACAAAGCTGAAATAGGTTTGAAACAGAACCGGCCATCCCTGTTTTTTCCACACGCCGTCCACACTCTTGGTAAGTTAAGCGCTTGATTACACAAGTGTTTATTCCTGTTGGAATCGCGATTTTCAGATTGACGAGCCCAGCCCGCTCAGCGCATTCTGTATCTGGTTCCAAGAGGTTTGAAGGACAGCGAGCCTGGTGGGAAGTAGCGGATCTGGAGCGTCGATCCGCTTCGCGGCGATCGCAAATTTTCGCGAAGCGGGGAGTGAAAGAAGATCGGGCAACTCACGAAGGTAAGTTTCGCCGCTTGGATTCGGCAGGAGCGCTACGATCCCGAAGGACCGAGAGATCCTGGAGGGGAGCGGACGGTCGAAGACAAACGGTGAGTTCTGAGATGTGAACTGGCAACGGGTCCCGGCGCTGAACGCGCTCCGCTCCGAACAAAAGCGGGGCGGGGGCGGGAGCCAAAAACCGAACGGGTTAGGGAACGCCTCAGAACTGCCTTGAAGATATAGGCCGGGAGCGTCGACCCGGCTGCGGGGACGGGCCGCAAGGCAAGCTCTCGCCGCCGGTGAGTGAAAGGCTGTATCGAGAGGCGGGCTTCTACCAAGGGCGGAATCGCGGATGCGCACCTCAGCTTTGATCCGCCTTCGGGCAAAACCGAGACGGGGAGTTTAAGGGCTTACATCACGCCGCCCATGGATGCCACGTTCCGGTCGTGCATGCCGGCCGGGGAACAAGTTGTTCCGAAGGTCACTTGGAACCTTTTCTTTTTCTAGCCTGCGATTTCGAACATAGCCCGGACGGCGGTTTGCGCTCTATGCCGTTGAGCTTTTCCTTTGACGCCATCGCCATAGCGGCCCAACTGGTCGAAACGCCGCCACCCGGCTTGCAATCATAACTTCAGAGTTTCGGCTTCGAGTTCCCGCGCTCGCACGAATCGGCCATCCGGGCTGGAGCGCCGGGACTGGCGAGAGCCAGCAAGGCGCCAGAGGCGCCAGCGGCAGCCGAACCTAGGTATTGAACAATATAAAAATTGTTCCATAATGAAGACACTCCTTTCCGTCGATTGCCGAACGGAGGAAGACAGTGCGTAATCAAGTTAGCAACGGTGGTGGTCTAGAATCGGGAAAATCGAGGCGCCCGAGAGTTGCGCTAGCAAGCGCGGCACTGCTGGCCCTCGCTCCCATTTTGGCCGCCCAGGCGCCGCTGGCGGGCGAGGGACGAAACGTTCGCATCAATAATTCGGATCTGGCGGTGCTGGAAACCCAAGAGGTTCGGAAGGATCTTCCCTGCACCGTAAGCCCGAGCAAGCCCGAGCTGGGCTTCGACCTCCGCTTCCACACGCACTACGACGTCAGCGTTCCGCTCAACGATCTGGCGGGAAGCGAAAATCAGCTCACGATCATTTTTCGGGTGACGCCCGCGAATCACAAGGACGATCCAAAATTTTTCGTTCAGCGGGTTCACGTGCCCCTGCTAGAGGACGACGCAAGAGGCGACGCCACTCTTACCGGCACGCTCGATCTGGGCGAAGGAAATTATCACGTGGATTGGCTGATGCGCGACCGGGCGGAGCGCGTGTGCTCGTTTTACTGGGACTCCGAGGCCGTTCTTCAGGCAAGAGACCGCTCAATGCAGCTTTCGCTCCCCCCCGGCGAGATGGAAAGCTCGGATGCGGAGCAGTTCACCGAGGAGCCTCCCGTGGCGCGGGCGCCGAGCCGGCAGCCGCTGAACATCAAAGTTCTGGTGAATTTTGCGCCCCAGAACGCGGATTCGCCCGCCCTGCGGCCTTCCGATACTCAGGCGCTGGTCACGATGCTTCGGCAGATCTCCCGCGAGCCCGAATTCGGAAAGTTTTCGCTGGTGGCTTATAGCATTCAGGAGCAGCGCGTGCTGTACCGGCAATCGAGCGCCGATAAAATCGATTTCCCCGCGCTGGGCGATGCCGTTCAGCGCATCAAGCTGGGCACGGTGAACGCGCAAAAGCTCGGACAAAAACACAGCGAGATGGAGTTTCTCTCCGGCCTCCTCAAGCAGGAGATGACGGGCGATCATCCCGACGCGCTGATCTTCGCCGGCCCCAAGATCATGCTGGATGAGTCCGTTCCCGAAGAGCAGTTGAAGCCCTTCGCCGCCGACGTGGATTTCCCGGTCTTTTATATGAATTACGCCCTGAATCCGCAGGCAATTCCCTGGAGGGATTCGATAGGGCACGCAGTGAAGCTCTTCAAGGGGACGGAGTACACCATCAGCCGTCCGCGAGATCTTTGGTTTTCCGTTTCGGAGATGGTTTCGCGTATTGTAAAATCGAAACATGGGCGGAGTACGGCTTCAGGTTCGAGTTCCGGCCAGTAAATCCGCAGGGGTTTTCTGGACGGCTTCTGTCATCGCGCTTGCGGGACTTCCAGCGATCGCGCAAGATCCTCTTTATAGCAACAAGCTCGCGCCTTACGTTTCCTCGCCCACCAAGGTGGTGGACCGGATGCTCGAATTGGCGAATATCCGTCCCGGCGAAACCGTCTACGATCTGGGTTGCGGAGACGGACGGATTTTGATCGCGGCTGTCAAGAACTACAAGGCGAAGGCGGTAGGCGTGGAGATTTCTCCGAAGCTGGCGGCGGAAGCCACCGATCGCATCCGGAGGGCGGGCCTCGCCGCCGATGCGCGTGTGATTCAAGGCGATCTCCTCAAGGCCGACTTTGCGGGCGCGGACGTGGTCACCATCTATCTGGCCACGTCTCTAAATGCCGAATTGCGCCCCCGCATGGAAAAGCTTCTCAAGCCAGGTGCGCGTGTGGTTTCCCACGACTACGCCGTTCCGGGCTGGAAACCCTCCAAGGTCGAAGAAGAGGAGGGCAAGCATCTCATCTATCTGTACGAGATGCCGCCCGCGAAGAAGTAGCCGCAACCACCCGCATTCCAATCCGTAGTTTACGCTGCCGATCCACCCGTCCCCGCGCAGTGCTTTATCAGCATACCCCTTAAAACAAAACACTTAACGATAGTGCTCCATCAATGGTACTGCATGGGCTGCCATCCAACGCCAGCATGTTCTATTATATGTATAAGATTACTTGACAGCATCGCACTAATGTTTTATAGTTGTATTAGAGTTAGAACACTAAAGGAGAAATGAGCATGGCGATTATCAAGTATTCACCTTTCACTGATTTTGAGTCATTCCCTGGGCTTAAGGCCTTTGAAGACACAATGAGCCGGCTGTTTACGGAGCCGTCCGCAGGACGGCCGTGGATGCCGCCGGTCGATATCGCGGAGAACGAGAACGAATTGGTCGTGAAGGCGGATGTGCCCGACGTCAAATTCGAGGACATCCACGTGAACCTGGAAAACGACACGCTTACCCTGAAGGGTGAGCGAAAATTCGAAAAAACCAGCGACAAGGGCGGCTACCACCGGATCGAGCGTTCCTATGGAGCATTCGAGCGGTCCTTCACGGTGCCCCACACGGTGGATGGAGAACATGTGAAAGCCGACTATAAGAACGGCGTGCTGACGGTGACGCTCCCCAAAAAAGAGAGCGCCAAGCCGCGCAAAATCAATGTTGAGGTCGGCCACAACTGACCTCTCCGAGGCGGAGCGGAGAAGGAACAAGCCTCCACTCCGCCTCGTCTTTATGCATAGACGGTTGCGTGCGAGAATGGGGCGGGAGCTATGAACTCGATCAAAACGGTTTTGCTTCTTGGCTTGCTGAGCGGCTTGGTGCTGTTCGCGGGCGAAATGTTGGGAGGGACTACGGGCCTGCAGTATGGGCTTATTATCGCCGTGGCGATGAATTTTTTCAGCTATTTCTTCTCCGATAAGCTAGCCTTGATGATGTATCGAGCGCAGCCGATAACGCCCGAAGAAAATCCAGAGGTGTATGGGCGCGTTTATCCTCTGGTGCAGAGTTTGATCCAGAGGATGGGATTGCCCGTGATGCCGAAGTTGTGGCTGATTCCGGAAGAGCAGCCGAATGCGTTCGCCACCGGAAGAAATCCGCGTCATGCCTCGGTTGCATTTACCGTGGGGATTTTGAATTTGATGACGGACCGTGAGTTGGAGGGGGTTGTGGCGCACGAGCTCGGCCATGTGCTGCATCGCGACATTTTGATCAGCTCGGTAGCGGCTACTTTGGCCGCGGCGATTACATTCGTTGGCCGCATGGCGATGTGGGGGGCAATGTTCGGCGGAGGCTATGGACGCGACGACCGGGACGACAATCGAGGAGGGGGCGCGCTGGGCGCGATCCTGATGGTGGTTCTTGCCCCGATTGCCGCTATGCTGATCCAGATGGCGATCTCGAGATCGCGCGAATTCAGCGCCGATGAAGCTTCCGTGAAATACACGGGATCGCCGGACGGCCTGATTAGCGCGCTGGGCAAGCTCGAACGGGGCGTGCAGAGAATCCCTATGTCCGACGCGACTCCCGCGACGGCGCACATGTTCATTCTGAATCCATTCCGGAGGGGCGGAATGATGCGCCTGTTTTCGACCCACCCTCCCACCGAAGAGCGGATCGCCAGGCTGGAAGCGATGCAGGGCGATGCACTGCGGCGCATGCCCCGGCTGGGGTAAGACTTTAAGACGCGACCGGCTGCGGCTGCTTCTTCTTTGCGGCCGCAGCTTCCCTGACCTTCTGATACTTCTTCTGGAAGCGGTCCACTCGCCCTTCCGTATCGATCAGCTTCTGACGGCCTGTGAAGAACGGGTGGCAACTGGAGCAAATTTCCACACGGATGTCGCCCTTGTGCGCGGAGCGCGTGCGGAACGTGTGGCCGCAAGCACAGATCACGTTGACTTCTTCGTAAGCGGGATGAATGCCGGCTTTCATGGGGAGATTCCTCGGAAAATTCAAGTCTAGCACGCCGGGCCGCGGCGCCATGAAAAACCCCGCGACGGAGACGACCCCGCCGCGGGGTTCAATTGCATTTACAAGAGATACTCAGCTTCGCATGAAGGGCCGGTCCACAGGAGCAGCGGCCTCGTCACTGAACGAAACCTGAACGTTAGGAGCGGTCGAGCGTTAGTAAATAGCGCACAACGGCACGTGCAGCCTGTGCGCTAAGAGTCGGCCACCTCACGCGTTGTTAGAGTCCCGTTGAAACTACAATTACTACCAGATGACATTCGACTGGACCACCTCCTTTCTCAGTGATGCCTTCATCATAAGGGGAAAATTTGAATTGTGTCAAGCCAGACAAGACAGGAGGGCGCCTGACGTCCCGACCCCGCCCTTCTGTAATCCGTCCGTAAGCTTGCCCCCGCCCTCACGGGCGGGGCTGCAGTGGGCACGACGATGTTCCAGCGTGCGCACTGCAGCCCCGGCCGTAAGGCCGGGGACAAGCGCCGGTTGAATACCTATCGGCGGATTACGGGCCCTTACGGGCGGGGCTGTCCCGGCCGCGCTCGATGGCGGCCTTCGATATACTGTTCGCACGATGAGCTATCTTCGCAATGAGATTCTCAAGCGCTCGCCGCGTGTATTAGGCATTCTGGCCTCGTTGATCGTTCCCGCTGGGATCATGGTGTGCGCCCAGCAACCGGAGGGATCCAATTTCACCGGGAAGGCGACCCGGGGTCCGGTTCCGCAAGTGCGCGCGGCGCGCATCCACTTCGAGGCCGGCGCCCGCACGAAATGGCACGCTCATGAACGAGGGCAGATCCTGCTGTGCGAGGAGGGCCTCGCCCGAACTCAAGTGAAAGGGCAGCCGGTGCGGGAGTTACATCCCGGTGAAACCACGTACGTCCCGGGGGGTGTCCCGCACTGGCACGGAGCGGCCCCGGACCGCGCCACGACGCTGTTCTCGATAGACGTGAGCAACGGGCAAACAAAATGGCTGGGCGAGGTGAGCGAAAAGGAGTACCAGGCAAAGGCTGTCCGGTGATTTCCAGCGCCGAGGCATCTCACACGCCCGGCGGCGGCTGTGCCTTTGCCATCAATAATTTCCGCACCTATTTCGGGGATGGTATAGGATAAGAGAATTCAAAACTTTTAGCGCAGCAAAGGAGGCGCACACCATGTGGAATCGCAATCGTAAAGACGAAGAGTTTACGCCCAAACACATGGGGGCGCCGCCCGCTCCGCCCGAACCAGCCAAGGAGGGAATACCCATGTCCACGCTTCCCAGCCGCATAAGCGAACCGCATCATGACGGCGGCCGCTCGGCGGTGCTCGGAAAATCGGTAAACGTGAAAGGCCAGATCGTCAGCCGCGAGGATCTCACCATTGACGGTGAAGTCGAGGGCACGGTGGAGTTGAAGGAGCACCGCCTCACTATCGGTCCCAACGGAAGGGTCCGCGCGAGCGTCAAAGCGCGGGAGTTAGTGGTGATCGGAAATATTCAGGGAGACGTTGAGATCACCGACAAGATCGATATTCGCAAGGAAGCGAGATTGGTGGGCGACATCAAGACCGCGCGAGTGGTGATCGAAGACGGCGCCTATTTCAAGGGCAATATCGACATCGTCCGCGCCGAGCAGGCGCGTCCGGCGGCGGCCCCAACACCGGCGCCCACTCCAACTCCCAAACCCGCGGCAACGGCCACCGCGACGCCTATGGCCGCGGGCGCCGCCGACGGAAAGCGCTAGCCGGGCCGGCCGCTTTCCTTGAAACCTCGCGCCGAGTTGGAAACCCGCGCCAGTCATGGGCTGGAACAGTTCTGCGCAATGCTGGACGACCGGCCGGGATTGAATATTCTCGATCTGGCGAGCGCCACTCAGAGCACTATCAGTTTCGTCACAGACCAGGGGCATCGGCTGTACTCCGACGATTTCCTTCTGCAACTGGACGAATGCTTCGGAACGGGCGATTTTTATGAAAATCAGGCCGATTCCAACCAGGTGGAGAAATTCGTGAGCGCAACGCTCGACTTTCCGGTTGCGAATTTCGACGGGGCGCTAGTATGGGACGTGTTGGAGTACCTCACGCCTCGCCTGCTCGCGCGGGTGGTGACGAAGCTGCACGCCATGATGCGGCCCGGCGCGTGTCTGCTGGCCGTGTTTCATGCGGAGGAACGCAAGGAACCGGTCCCGTCGTTCGCTTACCGGATACAAGACCGGCGGACGATCGTCATGACTCCGCGAGGCGCCCGGCGTCCGGCGCAGTTCTTCAATAACAGGGGCTTGGAGAAGCTGTTTCAGGATTTTCACTCGGTCAAGTTTTTTCTCACCCGCGATGCGCTTCGCGAAGTCATCGTGAAAAGGTGAGGGACCCGCGGCGGCAGGATTAACATGATGAGACAAAACGCGGCGGTTATGTTCCGTGGCGCACGCTTTAGCGTGCTGCGGCGAGCTTCAGCTCGCCGAGTTCGGACCGTGGGCTGAAGCCCACGGCAGCACGCTAAAGCGTGCGCCACGATGTAGGAATGAAATTCTCTTTGCGCCAGGTGGCGGAATTTTT
>DATBIA010000006.1:0-324252 GCA_036557165.1 Bryobacteraceae bacterium | reverse complement strand
ATTCCGAGCCGCGACCGCAAGGGAGCGGAATAGTTAAGCACGGACTCCAGCCTACACCTACGCTCCCATTTCCCGCTGCAGCCATGCCTTGCCGAGCTTCCAATCGCGCAGAATGCTCTGAGGGGAGAGATTCAACACCTGCGCAGTCTCCTCGACGCCCAGACCACCGAAGAACCGCAGCTCGATGACGCGCGCTTTTCTGGCATCGATCTTCGCCAGCTCATCCAGCGCATCGTCCAGCGCGATCAGTTCCTGCCCCTTTTGGGAACCCAAGTCCGGAAGCGCGTCGAAATCGATCGGTCCGGAGCGATCGGCTCGCCGGCCTGCACCCCGCTTGGCTGAGGCGCGCGCGCGGGCGCTATCGATGAGGATCCGGCGCATGATTTGCGCCGACAAAGCGAAGAAATGGCTTCGGTCCCGCCAGTCCGAGCCTTTCACGTCGATCAGCCGTAGATACGCCTCATTCACCAGAGCCGTGGCTTGCAGAGTGTTCCCGGCGCGCTCATTCCGCATGTAACGGTGGGCCATGCGGCGAAGCTCGGTATAACCAAGGGTGTCAGCCGGTCCAGCGCGCCGGCGTCGCCCTCTCTCCACGCTCGAAGCAATTCAGTGACTTCCGCCGCCTGGCTCGCCATTTTTCTCTTCGAAAAAATCTGTGCAGCCATTGTAGTTCTTTCCGTGGAGTTCCGCTAACCCAGGTGGAGGGACGCGGACAAATGAAAATCACGACATTGGCGATATTGGCAGCGGCGCTTGAGGTGGGCGCGTCGGCATGGCCGATTATTCCAGCTTCGGCCCCGGTCGTGACCGTTTGTCTGGGCAGGGCGGCGGACGGGCTCCCCGACGACATGGTACGGAACGAAGCTTCACGGATCTTTTCCGCCATCCCGGTCAGGATCGTCTGGCAGAGCGAGGATGCGTGCGAGGTGAACGATGCGATCCGCGTTCACCTCAGAGGTCAAACTCCTTCCACTCTCATGCCCGGTGCGCTAGCCTTCGCCCGTCCGTACCAAGGGACCTACATCGAGATTTTCTATGACCGGGTTCGCGCCATGGCGCTCCCCGACGACCGCCGGCGTCTTTTGGCTTACGTTCTCGTGCATGAGATCACCCACATCCTTCAAGGCGCGTGCCGCCATTCGGAAGCGGGCATCATGAAGGCTAATTGGAGGGATCACGACTTCGCCGAAATGCGGTATGGAGATTTGAAATTTACGGCGGAAGACGTCCGGCTCGTTCAAGAGGGGTTGAAGACTCGCGCGCAGCGGCTGGAAGCGCTGGGCGATACGCTCAAATCCCGATAGAATAGTACTCGCTTCCACCGAACCCTTATGACTCCCGAACGCTGGCGCGAGATCGAGGAGTTGTATCACGCGGCGCTGGATCGCGAACCCGAGGCGCGAGCGGCTTTGCTGGCTCAATCCGATCCGGAGATCAGGCGCGAAGTCGAATCGCTGCTGGCCCAGAACAGCGAAGCGGGGATATTGGCCCAGCCGGCGATCGAGGGATTGGCGGAATCCACTACTGTCCTATGGAAACCGGGCGCCGAGATTGGTCCGTACAAGATTGAGACGCGAATCGGCGCCGGCGGTATGGGAACGGTACACCGGGGCTACGATACCCGGCTGCGACGGAGAGCGGCGTTAAAGGTCCTGTCGCCGGAGCGTTTTTCGGATTTGGAGCGCAAGCGCCGCCTGCTGCGCGAAGCCCGCGCCGCGTCCGCTCTGAACCACCCCAACATCGTGACGATCTACGAAATCGGAACCGACCGCGACGTGGATTTCATAGCGATGGAATTCGTGGAGGGTAAGAGACTCGATGAATTGATTCCTCCCCAGGGCCTCCGTCCAATGCAGGTCCTTCGCTACGCCGTGCAGATCGCGGACGCCCTGACCACGGCTCACGCCGCCGGGATTTTGCATCGGGACCTGAAGCCTTCCAACATCATGGTCACGGCGGAAGGGCGCCTCAAAATTCTCGACTTCGGCCTGGCTAAGGTCCTGGAGCCGCCCGATTCTTCGCCCGATTCTCCCACCGCCACTATGTGGGAGCTAACCGAGGAAGGCGCGCTGCTGGGCACGGCGCCCTATATGTCCCCAGAGCAGGCGCAAGGGCACAAGCTCGATAGCCGCTCCGACATCTTCAGCTTCGGGTCGATCCTCTATGAAATGGCGACGGGTCGAAGGCCGTTCGCGGCGGATTCGCGGCTGGCGCTGCTGACGAAAATCGTCAACGAAGATCCCGCGACGCCTAGCCAAATCGCCGCGCTCCCGCCCGAGTTGGAGAAGGTAATCCTGCGTTGCCTGCGCAAGGACGCAGCCCGCCGGTACCAGACGACTGCGGACCTGAAAGTAGCGTTAGAGGATCTGGAGATCGAAACGTCCGGGCGGCTCGTACAGCCGGCGAGCGCGCCGCCCTCCTCTGGGAAAGGCCCGCCTCCTCGATTCACGATTCGCAAGGCCGCGCTGCTCGGGGCGGCAGTGTTGGCCGTTGCGGCCATCGCCTTCGTCGCCATGCGAATGTTTCAGCGTCCGCCGCCGGTCGGTTCCGCGCGCACCGTGAAGTTCGTCATCACCCCTAAGAACCTCGCCAGGGGAGGCGATACCAACATTGACGCCGAGGTCTCCATCTCGCGCGATGGAAAACATATCGCTTATGTGGAGGCGCCGAACGGTCAGCTCTGGATTCGAGATATCGATCAGGAACAAGCTCGTCCCGTTCCTGGTGCAGCGCACGTTTATCAGGTATTTTGGTCGCCCGACAATCGATCCTTCGGATATGCGAGCTGCGGCGGCGGCAGAGGCTGCGATCTGGTGCGAATCCCGGTGGAAGGAGGAACGCCTTTCTTGATCGCCAAGCTTAAGGGATTCAGGCGCGCAAGCTGGAGCTCGGACGGCGAGACGGTTGTTTTTTGTGACGACACCGGGATGTATACGGTTCCTACCAACTCCGGCCCGGTGACCCGTATTCTTGAGCACACGCATATCGAACATCCTTCGTTTCTCGATCTGCCCGACGGGCGGAAGGCGTTCCTCTACCAAGCTGTGGATCCAGGCCAGCGCGGCCACGGCATATATGTTCAAGTGATGGGCGAGCAGCGGCGCCGCCTTCTCCTGGTCTCGTCTTCGAGCAATCCATATCCCGCTTACAGTCCAACCGGGCACATCGTTTATGTCGATGGGGTGCGCGCCGCGGCGGCAATCTGGGCCTTACCCTTTTCTCTCGATAAGCTTGAGGCCACCGGCAAACCTTTTCTGATTGTTCAGCACGGTTCCTCGCCCATGGTGTCCCGCACCGGCACGCTGGTTTATAGCGATGTTCCATCAGACCGGCAGCAGTTAGCCTGGGTGGACCGCTCTGGCGGAAATTTCCAAGCCATCGGAGATCCCCAGCGGCAGAGCGGCCCCGAACTGTCCCCGGACGGCCGGAAGCTGGCCGTCGAAATCGTCGACGGCAATCCTGACCTGTTTGTATTGGATTTGGGCCGGGGAATCGACACTCGATTCACTTTCGACCAGGCGAATGAGGCGCTGGGTTCCTGGACGCCTTCCGGCAACCAGATCGTATATGCATCCGGCCAAGATGGGCGCGCGAGCATTTTTTCGAAATCGTCCAGCGGAAATGGCGATGCGAATCCGCTCGTGAGAACGTCGGCCAACGAGCGGAGTCCGGATTGGTCCCCGGACGAGAGATTCCTGATCTACGTCGGTGTTTCGGCGGATGGCAAAGGCGATCTGCTGTACCGCGAACGTCAGAAGGACGGAAATCTTGGCGGGCCCATGGTTTTCGTGCAAACGCCGTTCAACGAGGCGGCTCCGCGATTTTCTCCGGACGGCCGATTCGTCGCCTACGTATCCGACGAATCGGGCCGCAACGAGATCTATGTCCGCGATTTTCCGAATGGCGCAAATCAATGGCAGATCTCTCCCCGTGGAGGGACAGCGCCGCGTTGGGCGCGGAACGGGAAAGAAATTTTCTATGCCGAGCAGCGCAAACTCATGGCCGTGCCCGTATCGACTCGACCATTTTCCGCCGGGTCGCCCGTGGAGCTATTTGAAAAAAGATCGTTGCAGTCGCTGAATCCGCAATATGACGTTTCGCCCGACGGCAAGCGATTCGTCATCCTGGACCGGCCGGCCGGTGAGCAGCCGCTATCGATCCACGTCGTAAGCAACTGGTTCGAGGAATTCCGCGGCGCGCAAACACGATAACCGGGCGCCGTATGATTTGCCGCCGTTGCGAATCCCCACCGTTCAAATTGCCAGCAGCACGGCGCTGGCGGGGATTTTTGTGAGTTTGCTCAGGCCGTATGCATACCACTGGAGTTGTCTTTCGTATTGCGCACGGCGTGGGGCCGCGTCGGCGTCGGTTTTGAAATCCACGACGATCCATTGGCCGTTTTCGAGAAAGGCAAGATCGATGACTCCTTCCATCCATCGGCCGTCGTCCAAGTAAAGAGAGAGCGGATATTCACGATGGACACGGACCGCGGTGCGGGCGCGAGCCAGGATCGGATGAGCAAGCGCCGCTTCCACGGCGGCTCTGGCGGCTTCGGCTTCGTCCGCCGGAGCGCCGAGCACTCGCGCGTTCAGCTCCGCGAAACGGCCAATCGCGGCGCCTTGAGCGTCGAGCGGCGCATCGCGCAAGATCGAGTGCGCCAGCGCGCCGAAACGCCTGCCACTCGCACTCCGTGGACCGCTCGCGGCGGAGATGAACTCAACCAACACGGGCTCCGGAGGCGCGGCCGAAGCTTCGCTCGCCAGAAACAAATGAAACTCCGGCTCCGAGGCCTTCGCGAGCAAACGCTCCCGCGTCTCTCTCCACTGGCGGTAGGCGGCCAGGGTAACGCCGCCGTCTTCTTTGAGAGCTTCGGCCACCACCTGGTCCTGCCAGAGGGTTTGATTCTGCTCCTGACCCAGTTGGAGCTTGAGTGGATCCCACCACACCACTTCGTGGGCCCCTGTTCCGGGCTCGATCAAGCCGGGACTCACGGAAAACTCCGGCTGACGATCGTAATCGAGCGGCCGCGACACAACGCTTGCGGCGCCAAATGCCGGGCATCCGGGAGCGGGCCCGGCCTTGCGCCAATTCGCCCGCGATGGATACAGCGCCTTGTAAAGCGGTTCGATCCAGCTATCGGCGGGATACGGATCGTCGCCCACCACTGGAACCACCAGCAAGTCTCTTGCGCGAGTCGCGGCGACATAAGCCACCCGGACTCCCTCCGCCCGTTCGCGAGTGGCTTCTACCGCCGCATGCTCGCGTAATTCCCAGGGTGCGCAACCCAGCAGTTCCATCGCGCACAGCTCTTTTTGTCCGTCCACGTGCTGCTCTGGCTCGCCGCGCGAAATCCCGGTTGTGAGATCGGCCAGAATCACCACGGGGAATTCCAATCCTTTCGCAGTGTGGACGGTCATCAGCCGGACGCCATCGGAGTCTTCCTCGACCACAGGCGCTTCCGCGGCCTCTTCTTTCTCCGCTTTCGCGGCCAGCTCTTCCACGAACCCGCGGAAAGAGATGCCGCCGGTGGTTTCATAAGTGCGCGCCAACTCGGCGACTCGCGCGACGTTCGCCAGAATCTGCTGGCCTCCGGGCCGAAGCAGGAATCCGGCGTGCGCGCGAGTCGCCTCCAGCAGCGCGTTTACGGTCGCGGCGAACGGTTGGCGATTTCGCGCGCGGTGCAAGCCGGCGAGCAAATCCAGAGCCTCCCGAATAGGAGCCATTTCCGCATCGGCGGGGATATGGAAAGGATGCAAGCGGCCATGGCGATGCCGGTAGAGAAACAGCGCTTCGTCGGATATCGCGAACAGCGATCCTTTTAAAGCGGCGAAGACGCTCAGCTCGTCGTCGGGCCACTCAATGGCGGTCAGCGCGGCGCGGAGCGTCTCCACTTCTTCGCGATGGTGCAGCGACTTCGACCCGGCCAACAGATGCGGCAAGCCGCGGCCTTCCAGCGCCCGCACCGTCTCGCGAGTCAGATCGACCTTGGCGTAATGGCGTTTTCGGAACAGCACCGCTACGTCCTTTTCGCGAAATCCCCATTGGCTTCGATGCACCAGCCAATCCACAAAGGCCGCGATTGCATCGGGCAAGCTTTCGGCCACAGCTTGCTTTGAGAATCTCTGCTTGCCATAAGGCTTCGGGACTGGCAGCGCGATTACGCTGGGCCGTCCGGGGATTTCGTCGCGATCCTTTTCCAGCGGCGCCCAGCTCGCGTGTCCATCGGCGAGATCTCCGCGCATCTCCGTCTCGAACGCGGCGTTGACGAATTTTTGGATATTGGGCACTGCCCGGAAACTTCGGGTAAGGGTCACGCGCCCCGCGCCGCGCTCCTCGAGTGTTTGCCGCACCTCCCGGTAAAGCATTAGGTCCGCCCGCCGGAATTTGTAAATCGATTGCTTCGGATCGCCCACCAGAAACAGCTTGCCGGGTTTGGGCCGCGCCCGCCTCCAGTCCGGCTCGTCCGGGTCTTCTCCGCACAGAAGCAACAGGATCTCCACCTGTAAAGGATCGGTGTCCTGGAATTCGTCGACGAAAATGCAGGCGAAGCGATTCTGAAGGTAGGCGCGGACCTCTCTTCGATCCCTAAGAAGGTCTCGAACGTTCGAAAGCAGGTCGACGAAATCCAACTTTCCCAACCGGCGCTTGCGCTCGCTGTATTCGTCGAGAAGACCGGTCATTTCTTCACGGAGCATAGCCGCCAGCTCGGCATCGGCGCGGATGCGGAACTCTTGAATCCAGCGGATCAACTCGTCACGCTGAGCCAACAGAGCTTCGCGCGAGGCGCCTCCGCCATATTCTCCCGAGCCTTTTTTGTAGGCGTTCCTGCGAAGATCTCCGGCGAGCTTGATCAGCAGGCTTTCGAGGCCGTCGTGGTCGCGCGGTCCGGCTTGTTCGGCATGATCGATCCAGCCGGCCAATTCCCGCGCCGGGCGCAGAGCGAGGTAAAGATTATCGTTCACCTTGCGGGGATGCGCGCTCAGCGCAGCCAGATCGCGGATCATTCTCACCAGCGTGTCGATCTCTTCGGTGCGCGCAAATGGCTCGCGCCGCCACGCTCCGGGGTAATCGCGCCATTCGATGAGTTTCCAGCCCGCGTAAAGGAGCCGTTCGAACGGCGACGCATCGTCCCAGGGATCTCTCCATGCCAGCCGGGCGAAGGCACGGCGTAAACCCGGCGAATCGCGGTTCAATTGCCGCTCCAGCCAGGCGCGGAAGGCTTTCCGGTAAATACGGGCAGATTCCTGCTCGGTCAGCTCTTCGAACGCCGGATCGACGTTGGCTTCCACCGGGCGCTCGCGGAGGATTTGCGCGCAGAAACTGTGGATGGTCCCGATAGACGCCTCTTCCAGCCGCGCGAGCGCGTCTTCGAGCGCGTTTCGCCGCTCGCCGCCGGCGGTTTGCCGTTGTTCGTCCAGTTCCTGACGCAGCCGGAGCTTCATTTCGCCCGCGGCCTTGTGAGTGAACGTGACTGCCGCGATCTGGTGGATTTCCGCGCGCCGGGCGGCGAGCGTCGCCACGATGCGGCGGACCAATTCCGTGGTCTTGCCCGTGCCCGCCGAAGCTTCGACGATGAGGTTTTCATCGAGCGACGAGCGGATGCGGGCCCTGGCTTCAGCGTCGGAAGAAAGATGAGGAGCCAAGTTCATGGCGTGGCGGCAGTCCCCGCCATTCCGATTTTAAGGGGAGGGCGCTTATCCGAACGCGGCCGTCGCCGCCGTTCGGATCGCGACGTACAATACCCAAGGAAATATCACCGCCGTGAGCGCCTTACCAAAGGGGATTTTTGGAGCGGCAGCCGAGATCCCTATCGCGATGAGCGCCATGATCCAGAACGAGAATAAATCGAACGACCCTCCCAAGACCTTGATCCATTGTGCCGAATCGGCCGGCACGAAAGCTCCGGCGTTGAACATCAGCGGATTGCGGATATCGAAATCGTCCGGAGGTTTCAAATACATCACCACCATCGACAGCGCCGCGACCAGCAGCGTGGGGAGAAAACCGTAGCTCACAATCCCCATCATGCTTCCGAATTTTATGTCGCCACCCATCAGCGTGTTGACCATGAACATGAGAATCGCAGCCGTAATGAAGATGGAAACGAGCGTAAGAACGATGGCGCCATAGCCGACCGCCTTCGCCGCGACCGCGCCGAGTGTAATCGCCTGTTCGCGCTGCTGCGCGGTCATGTTGTCGGATCGGGAGCTTTGCTCGATCTGTTGCCGGATCATGCGCTCCCATCCGACGCGCTGGGTGAAAGCGTTGATATAGATCGTGGAAAGGATGCCCATCAGTAAAACCGGAATCCACCACCGCGGGCGGCGTGCAATATCGGCGAACGCTTTTGACGGAGAGACGAAAACGCCGATCAAGCGCTGGACCTCGTTCAGATT
Source organism: Bryobacteraceae bacterium (assembly GCA_036557165.1). GTDB lineage: Bacteria > Acidobacteriota > Terriglobia > Bryobacterales > Bryobacteraceae > Palsa-187. The sequence continues at coordinate 315,856 of DATBIA010000006.1, read as the reverse complement.
TTCGGGAAGCGGCGGCGGAACCCGATTCAGGAGCGGCGGTGGGCCGGGATCCGGCGGCTGTGACTCGGGAGTCATATCGCTTTTCCGCTATCCTATCACGTGATGTCGCGACCGGACGTAGTCAGGTTTTCCGTTTTGGCCGGGATCGTGGCGATTGTCGTTCTGCTTCCGTGGCTGGGAAGGCCCGTGGCGCTGGTCCTGACGCTGGCCATCCTGGGACGGTGCGCCTTTGAATTATACGGATCGCTTCGGACGCCTTCTCCCGGGTTTCGGACCGCCGTCTGCTTCGTTTATATGACTTTGGGCACGGCCTTCCTTTGCTTTGCTATCGTGCTGTCCCTCAGATCGATTTCGTATGTCTGCCTGATCGTGATTGCGTTCAGCCTCCGGCGCTACGTGCCGCGGATCGGGTTGATAGGCGGCGCCGGAGCGGCTCTGGCGTTGGCGGTGGCGGCGCGCGGCGGGCTCGGGTTGGTTGGCGCGCTGGAAGCGTGGGTTTCGATTACCGCCGCCGCGCTCGCCGGCTCGATGGTCGCTTCCTGGGTGAGATACAAGGGCGGGATTAAGGGCTTTGGGCGATCTGGGTCAGCAGGCATTCTCGATTACTTCGATGGATTCCTTTTCGCCGCGCCCGTGGCATTGGCCCTTCTGAGCTAGCCCATTTTGCGCGCGCATACAATACGAAGAATGCGGCAAAGCGCAAAAAATAGGATACTCACCACACACTGCGGCAGCCTTCCGCGACCCAAAGCGCTGTTGGATTTGATGAAGGCGAAGCTCAATGGCGAGCCGTACGATGCCGATGCGTACGCGGCCGAGGTCCGGGGCGCCGTCGCACAATCCGTGCGCCAACAGATGGACTCCGGCATCGATATTCCCACGGATGGAGAGCAAGGAAAACCTGGCTTTTACGCGTACGTCACCGAGCGCCTGGGCGGTTTCGAATCCAGGCCGGGCCGCCGGCAGGGCGCGTTCGCAGCAGAGTTGGAAGCTTTCCCCGAGTACTACAAAGAGTATTTCAGCCACGCGATGCTCGGCGCCACGCTCGTGCCCATCTCTTCATTTGTGTGTACCGGACCGGTCGCTTATCGCGGGCAGGACGCGGTGCGGCGCGACATCGACAATCTGAAAGCGGCGCTAAACGGCCTGAAGCCGGCGGACGTCTTCATGCCCGCCGTGGCGCCGAGCGGCGCCGGTCAAAACGAACATTATCGGACCGAGCAAGAATACCTGCACGCCGTGGCGGAGGCGCTGCGCCACGAATACCTGGCGATCACAGGCGCGGGATTCCAGCTCCAAATCGACGATCCTTTTCTTACCGAGCTCTACAGCTATTCGAAGCTGAGCGCGGGCGAGCGCCGCAGAACAGGAGATATGTATGTGGAGGCGTTGAATCACGGCCTTCGCGGCATTCCCGAAGAGAAAGTGCGCTATCACACCTGTTATGGGATCAACGAGGGCCCGCGCGTTCACGACGCGCCTTTGAAGGACCTGATCGATCTCGTGTTGCAGGTGAACGCGGGAGCCTATTCGTTTGAGGCGGCGAACCCGCGGCACGAGCACGAATACCACGTCTGGGAAACGGTGAAGCTGCCGGAGGGCAAAGCGATAATCCCCGGCGTAATCACGCATGCCAGTAATATCGTGGAGCATCCCGAATTGATCGCGGAACGCATTGTTCGATACGCGCGGCTGGTGGGCCGCCAGAACGTGATCGCAGGGACCGATTGCGGATTTTCATCGCAGGCCAGCTATACGCCCGAGGTTCATCCGACGGTGATTTGGGCGAAGTTCAGAGCGATGGCGGAAGGCGCCCGGCTGGCGACGAATGAGCTTTGGCGCTCGTGAGCGTCCCCTACGCGCTGTATTCTTGGTTTGTGAACCGACGCATTTTAACGGCAGCTCTCCTGCTTTGCTTCTCCGTGCGCCTGCTGGACGCCCAGGCGTTTGAAGTGGCCAGCGTCCATCCCCACTCCCCGGGCGACGCGCGCTTCGGCGTCAAGATGCCGGTGAACGGACAGTTCGCGGCCACAGGCGTTGTCACGAAGCTTCTGGTGATGCTCGCTTATGACGTTCAGGAATCGCAAATTGTTGGGGGACCGGACTGGTTCGCGACAGACAAGTGGGACGTTCAAGCAAAGAGCGGAGATGGGTCTACGCACAGCTCCGAGGAAACCCTCCACATGCTTCGGAGCATGCTTGAAGAAAGGTTTGGGCTTCGGATTCATCGCGAAACCCAGCAGCGCCCCGCATATGTATTGACGGTCGCGAAGGGCGGACCTAAATTCAAATCGCCCGAAGAGAGCGGAAGCACGAACTATCGGATCACGCGTAATTCCATTAGCCTGGAGCGGGGAGACATCGCGCGCATGGCGCAGTTCCTCTCGACGGCCTTGGGGCGGCCCGTTATCGATCAAACCGGACTCTCCGGAATCTACGATTTGTCGCTGCAATGGGACGATGCGCCAGTCCCGGAAGGCGGCGTTCCGGGTCTCGATACCCCCGCGGTTCCAGGTAACGATCGCGGAAGCATTTTTACCGCTATTCAAGATGATCTCGGACTGCGGCTGGAGTCCCGGCGCGCTCCCGTGGAGGTCATTGTCGTCGACCGCGTCGAACGGCCATCGGAGAACTGAGGAGTTGCCCTTCACCTGGAGCGAGCTTGCCCACGCCGGCGGTTATAGCGTCTGCCACGGTGATTTTCGGGACGCGGACAGTCCTTTCTGTGCCGGCAATGGCTGATAGGCTGGTAGAAACTCCAATTCGGGAGGCGACTGTGATGAAACTGAGACCATCTTCCACCGCGCTTTTCGGCGCGGCCCTTATTTTGACCCAGGCTCTGCTGAGCCAAAGCTCCGCCGATCCTTGGAAGACGACGGAATTGCTCGAACCCGCCGCGCTCGCCCAGACGCTGGCATCGTCCAAAGGCAAAGCGCCGGTGATTTTTGCGGTTGCGTTCCCGGTGCTCTACAACAACAAGCACTTGCCTCATGCGATCTTCGCAGGTCCGGGCTCGACTCCGGCGGGGATCGATGCGCTGAAGAAAGCGGCGGCGAGCTTAAGCAAAGACAGCGACATCGTCATCTATTGTGGGTGCTGCCCGATGGTGAAATGTCCAAATATCCGGCCCGCCTATTCCACTTTGAAGCAGATGGGATTCACGAGAATTCGAGTGCTCCAGGTTCCCACCAATATGGCCACGGATTGGTTCGACAAGGGCTATCCGTCCGAAGAGGGCAGCGCGCTTAAGTAACTCTCCGGCGAATAAAATAGCTAAACTGGAAAACATCGAGGAATTGCTATGAAGCTCTGGGCGATATTGGCGATCGCCGGCGCGGCTGGGGCGCAGCAGCAGCCCGATTTACGCGCCCGCGAGCTGTTTTACACTGCGCCCGCGGAGGCTGCCGCTCCGAAGGCCGCGGCCCAGCCAGCCCCTGCGTCCTCCGCGCAGCCCGGCAAGACCACTAACAAGAAGACGTCCGCCACGAACCCTCCGGCCAGGATCACAAACGGTAAAATCGAACCCGTCGCCGCCGTTCCCCTCGGCTTGCGCTACGCGGTGCTCAAACGCGACGCTAACGGCAAATACGTCGAGGTCGACGCCGATACGATCTTCCACTCCGGCGACCGCATCCGTCTTCAGATCGACGCGAACTCGAGCGGATTTCTGTACGTGATCCATCAGGGCTCCACCGGCGCGTGGAAGCCGCTGTTTCCATCGCAGGAGGTGGCCGGCGGCAGCAATCAAGTGCAAAAAGGCGAGCCGAGAATCGTTCCGCCGGGCGGACAGTTCGTCTTCGACGAACACACGGGAACCGAAAAGCTATTTCTGGTTCTCACGCGCCAGCCGCAGACGGACCTCAATAACAAGATCTACAGTCCGCAAAACGATGCCAGTCCGCCACACCTCCTTTTGGCCGCAAGCATCGGCAACGATGTAGTGGAACGAATGCGGCAGCAGATTTCGGCGCGCGATCTGATTTTCGAAAAAGTGGACTCTCCCGCCGCCGATGGAAAGATGGAATACGCGGCATACGTCGTGAACCCGAGCGTGGCGCCCGATGCGCGGCTGGTGGTCGATGTTGCGCTCAAGCACAAGTAGATCCCGGGTTCGCGCGGCGGGGATGATTGCCGGCCTCGTTTGCCTTTCGACCGCGGCCGCACAGAACAAGTCCCGAGACTTGCAATACGAAGAGGAAGGCGCTCCCGCGGGCGCGACCTCCATTCCTCGCGGCTACGCATTGATCGTGGGCGTGGCCAAATACAAAAACCTCGACGCGAAATCGCAGTTGGAATTCTCCGAGCGCGATGCCGATTCCGTCTATTCGGTGCTCATCAATCCGGAGGGCGGAAATTTCCACGCGGAAAATATCCATCGGCTCACCGGAGCGAACGCCACTCTTGCGAACATCAAGCGGGAGCTCGAGGTCTGGCTGCCGTCCGTGGCCAAGGAAGACGATCGCGTGGTGATCTATTTCGCGGGCCACGGGTTCGTGAACAGCGGGCGCGCATACCTCGCGCCGTACGATCTCGATCCGTTGAACATCCCGGGAACGGGCTATCCCATGGATACGCTCGGCAACGTTGTAGGATCGCGGATCAAAGCGAAATGGAAGGTGTTGCTCACCGATTCATGTCATAGCGGCGCCATCGCGCCGGATGCGGACGCTCAATCGTACAACCGGAGCCTCCTGGACCTGTCACGCTCCATGTTTTCGCTGACTGCGACGCGCGACCGCGAGCGATCGTTCGAGGGAGCCAACTGGGGCGGCGGCCACGGCATCTTTACGTACTACGTCGTGAAGGGTCTGGAAGGCGAGGCCGACGAAAACGGCGACGGCATCGTCACCGCGGACGAGCTTTCCGACTACACGCGCCGGAATGTGCGCGAGGCGACGCAGGGCCAGCAAAATCCGACCAGCGATCGCGGCAGTTTCGATCCCAACATGGGCCTCGCCTATATTCCCGCGGGCCTGCGCGCCGGCAAAGCGCCTCCGCCGAAAGAAGGGACTCTGGTTTTTGAGACCAACATGGACGGCGTGGAGATTTTCGTGGATGGCGTTTCCCGTGGCGTGGTAAATAAGGCGGCGCCTCTCCGGCTGCCGGGCTTGCGCGCTGGGAGCCACACGGTCGAGGGCGTGAGGATGGGCTATGAACCCGACGGTCCTCGCGAGGAAATGGTCTATCCCGGCCGCGAGCAGACGGTCACGATTAAGATTTTGATCGCGCGGCGGCGCAACAAGGCTGCGCTGGACGAAATCCATCGGGGAATCGAGTTGTACAACAAAGGCTTTGCCGAAAACTACCAAAAGGCGGTGGAGCGCTTCCAACGCTCGCTGGAGATCGATCCCAAATTCAGCACGGCTGCGCTCTATCTCGGCCGGGCCTATAACGCCTTGTACGAAAACCAGAAGGCGGAGGCGGCATTTCGCCAGGCGATTCAGATCGATCCCGACTATCTGGAGGCGCGCGTCAGCCTCGCTGGAATGCTGCTCGACACAGGGGCCGTGGACGAAGCGATCCGCCAACTGAACGTCGTCATGCAGCGCGATAAATCGAACGCGGTGGCGCTCTATAGACAAGCCGAGGCGTACCGGATGAAGGAGTTGTACCCGCAATCGATCGAATCCGCGCGCGCGGCGATCAAGCTGGCGCCGGGCATTGCAGAGCCGCATATGTGGCTGGCCGACAGCCTGCGGCTCACGGGCGACTATATGGCATCGGTTAGCGAATACATCGCGTATTTGCGGTTGAGCGATTTCGACAGCAAGTTCGCCGGGAAGATGGACTACTACGTCTTGGGCTATCTGGCGGGAGTGGGGCGCAAGAAACGCGCAGCGCAAACCGATATCGCTCACGATCTGCGAAGCTTGGCGTTTTTCGGTCTCTGCAACTCCGAATATAAGCAGTCGCACCTGGACGCGGCCGTCGGCTACTGCCAGAAATCGCTTGCCTACGACAAAACAGATCCGTACACGCATTATCTGCTCGGACTTTGTTATGCGCGCCTGGCGCAAGCCAATGGCAACCTGGAGATTCTTTCCGCGGCCGCGAAGCACTTTCGCGCCATGCTGGATCTCAACGGGGATTTGGAGGAAGCGCAGTACGCGCGGGCCAATTTGAAGCAAATCGATAAACTGCTGGCAGCCCGGTGACCCGTTACACGGCTCTTCGCTTTACCTTGGGCGGGGTGCCCGAGGAAGGCTTTCGAGCGGCCTTCGGCGCCAACAATCTTGCCACTGCGCGCACCAAGTGCTGCACTTCGTTGGCGCTCTTCTGAATCACGGCGTCCGCGCCCGTATTGTCGTGGCTCAGACCCAACGAATCGACGAATCCGGAGAGCAGGATGACGGGCAAGTCCGCGGCCTGCTGGCGAAGACGCGAGATTAGCTCGACCCCGTCCATTCCCGGCGGCATCTTGTAGTCGGTGATCACCAGATCGAATTTCTGCCGGCTGAATACGTCGAGAGCCTCCTCGCCGCCGCGCGCCGTCGCAATCCGGTAGCCGTGCTCTTCAAGCACGCTTTTGCGGGCCTTCAGGCCGTTCGAGTTGTCGTCGACCAGCAAAATTCTTACACGGGAGGTGAGTTCGGAAGATTTGCGGACGGCCATGTCTGTTAGGAAAATTCGTTCTCCACAACCATGTGGCGCACGCCGCGCCCCGTTACTTGATGTGAATCAACGCGAGGTTAACAGGAGTGAAACGTCGCTGTCAAACGGTTTGTAACAAACTCAAAAACGGAAAGATTCAGCGCTTGACTTTAGGGTCGCTCCCATCGTGCGCGCGCTGTCGATTTCGAAAATCGCGCGAATCGCCGAATGAAGCTACAGTCCCGGCGGGATGCTTACTCGACTGCTCTCGGCGCCGTGTAACCAGGCTTGGCGCGGACTTCGTATTTCACCGGTTTCTGCTTCTCGTCCACCACCCTCAGGGGCTGGTTGTTCTCCGGATTCACGAGCTCGACCTTGATCTTCCGGAATTTCCCGTCGCGCGTCTGGTTGCTTGGCGTATAAGTGAGGACGTACTGGCTGCGCAAAGCCTGCGAGATGTTCTGGAAGATGCCCGGAAACTCGCCGTAGAAGTGCGGGAAGAAAGCCATGCCGCCGCTTTCAGTGGCGAAGGTGCGCATTTGGTTGTCGGCTTGAAGGAAATCCAACTGGCCGATGGGGCCGAGGGCGCCGTAGGCTTCCGCCCGGTCGCGAAGCGATTGCATCAGTCCGAAGGCGTAGATGGGTACGCCCGCTTCCTGAATCGCGCGGCGGGTTTTATCGAACGTCAGCTTGCTGAACGTATCCACGCCGGAGGATATCAACAGGATCGCCTTGCGGCCTTCGATGTCTTGCATTCGCTGAGCTGTGTCCACCAAAGCGTCGAACAGGTTCGACTCGGAGAATCCCGCGAAGCGCATTCTTTGAAGCGCGTCATAGGTATCCTGCCGGTTCGTGCTGAAGTCGGAAAGCATCTCTGGTTTGAGGTCGTAAGCCACGATCGCCACGTAGTCGTCGGGCTTCAGTGTCTGGACAAAGCCGTAAGCCGCCTGGAGAGTCTGGAACCAAGTCTCCGAGTAAAACTGCTGATAACGGTTGGAAAACTCGATCACCATGGCGATGGTCATCGGCGCCTCGCCGACCGAATAGCTTGTAACCTGCTGGGGAACGTTGTCTTCCAGAATCCGGAAATTGCCCTTCGGGATCTTGGGGATGAAGTGGCCCCGATTGTCGAGAACCGACACGTCCACCGTTACCGTTGTGGCATCCGTGGAAAAGGTGGCCCCGGGTTCCGGCGCCTTGTCCTTCTTCGAGAACTTCGAGGGGATCTTCGGCCGCTCCTCTTCCGGCGCTGGAGCGCCGCCCTTTTTGGGGCGGGCGACCGTTTCCGTACCCGAATTATTGGGGCCTTGACCCCGCAAAAACAGCACGAAACCCAACGAGCAGGCGGACAAAACGGCGAGGATTCGGATGGCCTTCATGATCGCACTATATCACCTGCGCTCATGGCGCGCGCCCACAACTGGGGCTTGGTAGATTGCTAATAGGACAGATGCGGCGCGCGGATCGCGCGTTTCCACAGTTCGGGCGGGGGATCGCGATTCGGTTGCGCCGACTTGGGCCCGGCACGCCTTCCAAAGTATCCTCCGTGAGATCTTCCGGCCCACCGTTCCACTTGGGATGCGGCAATACCGTTCCGCGCCGCGGGCCTGAACACGCTTTCGGCTACACTAAGGTCTGCGCAATGAGTGTCGAAATCCAAGATACGATCCGGGAGGGTATTGTGGTTCTCTCGCTGAAGGGCCGCCTTACGGTTGGAGAATCGAATAGCATTCGCGACAAAATCAACGAGTGCGCCGCGGCGGCCCGCGTCAATGTGATTCTCGATCTCACCGATGTCGATTACGTCGATTCCACGGGCCTCGGCACGATGGTGATCTGCTTCACATCGCTCAAGAAGCAGGGAGGCGCGCTCAAGCTGGTGAATCCCAACAAGCGCAACGTGGAGTTGCTGCTGCTCACCAAACTACACACAGTGTTTCAAGTATTCACTGAAGTGCAGGACGCGGTGAATAGCTTCTTTCCCGGCCGGGAGATAAAACGTTTCGACATTTTACAATTCGTGAAAGAACACGCCGGCGAGGAGACAGAGACGGGGGACTAAAGCTTTCGGATTCCGCGCCAATAACTTGGCAGAGATTTCGCCGATCTCGCCAAATCGCTGCTAGAATTAAATACTCTGTTTTATGTGGATGCCAGAACGGATTTCTTTGCGCATCTATCTTAACAGAAATCGCCTAACAGAAAATTGAATGTCGCATCCTTCCAAGAAGCCCACCGGCGCAACCCGAGTGGCGCGATCTCCGGCCGTCGCGCCTGAGAGGCGTCTCCAGAGCCGCGACGTTTCTCATGCAGGCGAGGCTCAGCTTCGGGAGCAGATCCTGCGTGTCGGCCGGCTTCTTTTCGACCGGGGATGGATCGCAGCCAGCGATGGGAACATTTCCGCGCGGCTGCCGGACGGCAGGATTCTGGTAACGCCCGCCGGAGTCTGCAAAGGCATGCTGGAATGCGGCGATCTAGTAATTTGCGATCTCGACGGCAAAAGAATCGAGGGCGAAAAAAATCCGTCTACCGAAATGGGAATGCACCTGACGGTGTACCGCATGCGCGAAGATGTTCACGCGGTGGTGCACGCGCACCCGCCCACGGCCACCGGATTCGCGGCGGCCGGGCGCGCGTTGAACCTCGGTTTTCTGCCCGAAGTTATTGTCCGGCTCGGATCGGTGCCGTTGGCCCGGTACGGGACTCCGGGGACACCGGCGTTGAGCGAAGGCATGCTACCGTACGTTCCTTCCTATGACGCGCTGCTGCTTGCCAACCACGGCGCGGTCGCATGGGGCGAAGATCCTCTGCAAGCCTTTTTTCGAATGGATACAGTTGAGCATTACGCGCGAATTTCGCTAGCCGCGCATCTGCTCGGCGGCGCCCGCGCGCTGCCCCGAGAGGAGATCGCAAGACTGTTCGAGGCACGGGCGCGATACGGGATAAAATCCAAGAGCCGCTTTGAGCCAGGCGCTCCTTTGTGCGCGGAAGACGCCCCCGAAAACCCGCCGCAGAAGTTCGAGCTGACCAGGGATGAACTGATCGCGCTGATCGATTCAGTGCGATCGCACGGGTAGCTCGATTCCATCGCCTCGCAGGGCCAAGCCCGGAATCGTTACCGGTAAACGACCCCCGATGGGGATGTCTCCGAACAACGCCTTGGCCACGGAGACCTCCGACGGCACGGTCGGGCTGAAGGCCGCCACGGAAGCCGCGGCTTTAGGAAACGCGCCGAGCAAATATGGCGATCCCAAAGAGACCAGCACGACTGGCGCGGGTCCTTCCATAAGATGTGTGGCGAAGGCGCCCAGATCGCCCCCAATGGCCATATTGGTGCGCGTATCGGAAGCCGTGACCGACGTCTCCAAAATAACCGCGGAGCAATTCGCCGTGTCGCCAATCGCCGCCTCCAGCGCAGGCAAAGGAAGCGATGAGTCCAGCACGACGAGGCGCGCTCCGCGAGCGCGCGACTGGACTTCTTGCGCCATCCGCAGCCCGGTGGTGGACGCTCGCGCTTCGCGCGTCACAATCATGCATGGATGACTATCCTTCGAGATGGGAAGCAAACCATTCTCGTTCTTCACAAGGGTAACGGCGCGATCCGAGGTTTCCTGAGCGCGCGCCTCGGCTTCCTGCGAATCGATGGCCTCGGCGATTCCATCCACATCCACCAGCTTTCTCTTCATCAGCCCCACCCGGATTTTGGCCGCCATAATCCGCATCGCGCTCTGCTCGATTCGCGACTTCGGAATACGCCCGCGCTGCACCGCCGAGACGATCGCGTGAATTGCGCGCTCGGGATCGGGAGGCATCAGCAGGACGTCGGCTCCGGCAACCACGGCGCGCACGGCCGCCTCGGCGGGCGGAAATTGTTTGCTCAGGCCCTGCATATCCATCGCGTCGGTGATGATGAGGTCGGAAAACCGCAGGTCCTCGCGCAGCGTGCGAGTCACGTTCGCCGAAACTGTGGCAGGGATCTCCTCGGGCTCGAGCGCGGGCACGGTGAGGTGCGCGGTCATAATGGAGTCGATTCCGTGCGCAATTGCGGCCCGGAAAGGCACAAATTCGACGCTCTCCAGCCGCTCGCGGCTCGCGGAAAGCTGGGGCAAATCGACGTGGCTGTTGGCCGCCGTGTCGCCATGACCCGGGAAATGCTTGGCCGTGACCAGCACTCGATTATTTGGATCGGAATGGGCTCCGTCGATAAACGCCGCCACGAAATGCGCCACTTGTTCGGGGTCCTCTCCATACGAGCGCAGATTGATGACGGGGTTTTCCGGGTTGATATTGACATCGGAAACCGGCGCGAAGATCCACTGGATTCCGAGCGCCCGAGCCTCGCGCGCAGCCATCAACCCTTCGAAACGCACGCCTTCGACGTCGTTGGCGGCGGCGTAAGCCATGCTGTAGGGAAACAGCGTCGTGCCGCTCACGCGCATGGAAGCGCCGCGCTCAAAATCGGAGCTGACCAGCAGCGGCGTCTTCGCCAGCCTCTGCATCTGATTCAGAAAGACAGCCAGCGTCTGAGGCTCGGCATGGCGCACCAAACTGTATTCCGACCGGTTGTTGATCGTGATCCCGCCAACATGCAGGTCGCGCACCAGATGGCGGAATTTCCGGTACTCGGCGGAACGGATGCTATAGACGCGGCCCTGCGCGGGAATCACCACCATTTGCGCGACTTGATCGCTCAATGTCATGCGCTTCACCAGGGTTTGCGCGGTGCGTTGCTCGGAAGTAAGCGGAGGGCCTTTCGGCTTCGGGGATGGTTTGACGCCGAAGGCTACGGCGGCCAGTGGAAACGCGAGCAGAAGTGCGGTCTTGGCCACTATTTAGTTATTCTGCCCCACTGCGTTCTTGAGCGGTTTGCTCAAGGCGAAAATCGCGAGCCCGGCCGCTACGGCGAAAATGCCGAGCATGGCGAAGAACGATTCGCGCGACATCTTCTCATAAAACGAGCCGAGGTAACCGTTCAGGAGATTGCCGAAGAAACTCGACATGAACCACATTCCCATCATCATGCTGACCAGACTTGCCGGGGCGACTTTGGTCACCAGCGAAAGCCCAATGGGCGACAGATATAGCTCGCCGATCGTATAGATCAGCGTGGCGCCTACCAACCACAGGAAGCTGATCTTCTGATCGGGTCCAAGGCCGGAGGAAACGTACATCAGCGGCAGGAATCCGAGCCCTAGCAGAACGCAGCCGATCCCCATCTTGATCACGCTCCCCGGCTCTGTGCCGCGATTGGATTGCCGGCTCCAGAACATGTTGAGGAGTGGCGCGAACAGGAAGATGAATAACGGATTGAACGCCTGGAACCACGTGGAGGGCATCTGGAAGCCGAAAATATGCCAGTCCGCATTGCGATCCGCGAATAGCTGAATCGTGTTGCCTTGCTGCTCGTAAACGCCCCAAAAGACAATGTTCAGAAGGCAAAGGATCACCAAACCGAAAATACCCCGCCATTCGCGCCGCGTAAGCGGAGCCTTCTCGCGGTGGGTTTCCTTCGCGCGGCTCAACTGATCCTGCGCGAGATAGGGCTGCCCCCAGAGATACAAAATCAGTCCGCCCACCATGCCGACGCCCGCCGCGCCGAAGCCATATCGCCAGCCATACACCTGGCCGAGCGTTCCGCAAACCAAAGGCGAGAAAAACGCGCCCAAGTTGATGCCCATATAAAAAATGGTGAACGCGCGATCGCGCCTCGAATCGCCCGGAGGATACAGGCTTCCAACCTGTGTGGATATATTGGGTTTGAAGCAACCATTGCCCAGGATCAGGCACAGCAAGCCGGGAAGAAACAGAGCGGGGCTCATCAGCAGGAACTGTCCAATTGCGATCGCCACGCCGCCGATCACCACCGATTTGCGCTGCCCCAACACGCGGTCCGCCAGCATTCCGCCGAAGAAGGGCGTGAAATAGACAAAGCCGGTGTACAAACCATAGAACTGGGACGCTAGGGCTTGCGTGCCCAGGGGGCCAAAAATGCCTTCGACCGTGCTGCGCAGTCCAGCGAAACCCACGGCGTGAATGTTCCCGTTCAGAACGCCCGGGATCAGAAACTCCACCATGTACAGCACCAGGAGCGCGCGCATGCCGTAGTAGGAGAATCTCTCCCACATCTCGGTGAAAAATAAGACGAATAGCCCCGCGGGATGCCCGAGAATGGTTCTCTGTTTCCGGACCGTGTCGACCGGGCGAATCCCTGCTGTGCTAACGCTCACATCGCTCACGGGGTGCTCCTTAAGTAGTTTGGACGTCCGCGCGAACCTCCTGGGTTCGGTTGGAGTATAGCAAACGCAACTGGCGCAGACGGCGGCCTCATACGCCTGCTCCGGAGCGCGGCGGCGCTCCGGGTGGGTGCATCTACACGTCAGGCGTCTCAACAAAGTCCGAGCCGTCAAAGGCTTCGCGGTCGGAACGGGAGCGGCGCCGGCCGTCACGGTCCCACTCTGGAATCTGTGGTCCGGTTCTTGGACGCTGCCCAGTTGGCAGTCCTTCTTGACGTTTGGCCTCTGGCAGAACCAGACGTCTACTCCAACCCTCGAGTGTGCGTCGAGTTCGTTCAATGGACAGCCTGCAAACAAAGTGTGTACGCTGGGCGCAATGAAGTGCCCGGGTACTCGAGGGCTGTGCTCCGTAAATAATCAATCCTTCCTCATGCGGCCTCCTTTAGCCTGTTAACATATTCTCAGCGCAAGTTCCACGCATGGTTAGGTTGGCGAGGCAGTTTTTCAGTCACGTGCTTCCGGGCGTGATGCGCCCTTTGCGTATTCTCTGGAACGAAGTGATCGGCTTCCTGTTCCTGGTGATCGGAGTCTCCTCCGCTTTCGGCCTCATACGCGGCTTTCGCGAACTCGATAAGCCGTACGGTATGTTGAAGGTCGTCGTAATCGCTCTCTTCGCCCTGCTGATGCTGTACTACGGAGTTACGTCCTTTCTAAGGGCTCGCAAGATCGGGCGATCATGAACCGCCAGGCCGAAGCGCCAGGCCAGTTCCCCTACACGCGCGGAATCCACTCGGACATGTACCGCCGCCGCCTCTGGACCATGCGGCAATACGCCGGGTTCGGCTCGGCGGAAGAAAGCAACCGCCGCTATCGCTTTCTTCTTTCACAAGGGATCACGGGCCTCTCCATCGCCTTCGATCTCCCCACCCAAATGGGTATGGATTCCGATCATCCTCTCGCGGCGGGCGAAGTGGGCCGCGTGGGCGTCGCGATCTGCTCTCTAGCGGACATGCGTACGTTGCTCGAGGGCATTCGCCTCGACCAGGTCACCACATCGATGACCATCAATTCCACGGCCGCCATTTTGCTCGCCCTATACGTGCTGGTGGCGCGGGAGCAGGGAACCGATCCGCGAAAGTTATCGGGCACCGTTCAGAACGACATTTTGAAAGAATACATCGCCCGTGGCACCTACATCTATCCGCCCCGCCCAGCCATGCGCATCGTCACCGACCTGTTCGCCTGGGCCGGAGCGGAGATGCCCGAATGGAACACCATCTCGATCAGCGGCTATCATATTCGGGAAGCTGGGTCCACAGCCACGCAGGAAGTCGCGTTCACTTTGGCCAACGCGATCGCCTATATCGAATCCGCAGTGCGCGCCGGGCTCGATGTCGATTCCTTCGCGCCGCGGCTCTCTTTCTTCTTCAACGCCCAGAACGATTTCCTGGAGGAGATCGCGAAGTTCCGCGCGGCGCGCCGTCTGTACGCTTGCCTCATGAAGGAACGGTTTGGAGCAAAAGACCCAAAGTCCATGATGCTGCGGTTTCATGCTCAAACAGCCGGCTCCTCGCTGACCGCGCAGCAGCCCGACGTGAACGTGGTGCGAGTGGCGTTGCAAGCGTTGGCGGCCGTGCTCGGCGGGACCCAATCCCTGCACACCAATTCGCGAGATGAAGCGTTGGGCCTGCCCACCGAGGACGCCGCGCGGCTTGCTTTGCGGACACAACAGATTATCGCCTGCGAAACTGGCGTCGCCAATGTCGCCGATCCCGTCGGCGGAAGTGAATACATTGAAGAACTGACGCGGAAAATCGAGCATGGCGCGCGCGATTACATCAAGCGGATCGACACCGCCGGCGGCATGCTGGCCGCTATTGAGAAAGGTTTTGTTCAAGGCGAAATCGAAAGCGCGGCATACGCTTATCAGCAATCCATCGAGCGCCGCGAGACGGTCGTGGTGGGCGTGAACCGGTTCACGCAGAAGGAAGATCAGCTTCCTGCCGTATTTCGAATGGACCCGGAGATCGAGCGCAATAAGATCCAGCGACTGCGCGAAGTGCGGACGTCGCGCGATGCGGAGGCCGTCGAAACGCGCTTGAACGTCCTCGAGCAGGCGGCCAGAGGCGCGGACAACCTGATGCCGAAAATTATGGATGCCTGCGAGGCTCTCGCGACGGTGGGCGAGATTTCGGACCGTCTCCGCCGCGTCTTCGGCGAATATCATGAGGGCTGAGGTTCACGTCGTCGGCGGAGGCCTCGCGGGCTGTGAAGCCGCCTGGCAGATCGCCCGCGCGGGCGGCCGCGCCATCCTTTACGAGATGCGGCCGCAGCGCCAAACTCCCGCCCATAAAACCGGCGCGTTTGCAGAACTCGTGTGCAGCAACTCGCTGAAATCCGAGCTGGAAAACACCGCGCCTTGGCTGCTCAAGGAAGAGCTGCGCCGACTGGACTCGTTGCTCATTGGCGAGATCGCTCCGCGCGTCCGTGTCCCCGCGGGACATGCGCTTACCGTTGATCGCGAACTCTTCGCGGCCGAGGTCACTCGCGCGATCGAGCATGAGCCGGCCATCGAAATCCGCCGCGGGGAAGTCGCCTCTCTCGATGCAGACAAGATCTGGATCGTAGCCAGCGGCCCTCTGACTTCCGATGCGCTCGCGGCGGAGATCGGCCGCCTCACCGGTTCCGCGCGGTTGTTCTTCTACGACAGCATCAGCCCGATCGTGGATGCGGACTCCATCGACACGTCGATCGCCTTCGCGGCCTCCCGCTACGGCAAATCGCTGGACGGCACGGACGATTATTTGAACTGTCCGCTTGATCGCCTACAATACGATGCCTTTCTCGACGCGCTTCTGGCCGCGTCAAGCGCGCCCGCCCACATCGAAGACGACCACACAAGATATTTCGAGGCCTGCCTGCCCATTGAGGAGCTTGCCCGCCGCGGACGAGACACGCTTCGCTTCGGTCCCATGAAGCCCGTCGGGCTGGAAGATCCGCGCACGGGCAAACGTCCCTACGCCGTGGTGCAACTGCGCCGCGAGGACGCCCGCGCCGGCAGCTACAACCTGGTGGGGTTCCAAAATCACATGCGCTTTCCCGAGCAGCAGCGCGTCCTGCGCATGATCCCCGGTCTTCAAAACGCCGAGTTCCTCCGCTTCGGCCAGGTCCACCGTAATACATATATCAATGCCCCCGCGCTGCTGAACGCCATGCTGCAATTGCGCGCCTCGCCCAACATTTTCTTCGCCGGGCAGATTTCGGGCGTGGAAGGCTACGTGGAATCGATCGCTACGGGATTGGTGGCGGGGCGCAATGCGGCGGCGCTCGCGGCGGACGAGCCTATTGTTCCGGCCCCTCGCGAAACGGCCATCGGCGCGCTGTGCGCCTATGTCTCCGGAGCCGATCCACGCAACTATCAGCCCGCGAATATCGCCTTCGATCTATTTCCGCCTTTGGAAAACCCGCCTCGGGACCGCAAACTACGCCATGCGGAAATTTGCCGCCGAGCGTTGGAAGCTAACAGGACAAGCTTTAGCTTGTCCACCGCCCATGGCTGATCTCTCGCAGTCGATCCAAAGCTATCTCGCCTCACTCAAGCTGCGAAACGCTTCTCCTCACACCTTGCGCAACTACCAATCCGACCTCGCGCAATTCCTGGAATATTTTTCGCCGCCCGAAGCCGATCCGCCCGAGCCTTCTGCCATCACGGCGCTCGATCTAAGAGAATGGCTGGGCTCGCTGTACGATAACGGGCTGGACGCCATTTCGATTCGCAGGAAACTAGCTGCGATTCGATCTCTTTTCCGTTTCCTCGCGCGCGAAGGAATTGTCGCCGCCAACGTCGCCCGTCTGGTTCGGACGCCCAAGGCGCCCAAGCGCCTGCCCTCCGTACCCACTGCGGAACATACCAATGGGTTGATCGACTCCGTCGCCGCTGCTGAGTTGGACCGTCCCTTTCCCGCCCGCGATCTTCTGATCTTCGAGCTGTTATATGGCTGTGGAGTGCGCATAAGCGAACTGGTCAGCTTGAACCTGGATTCTATCGACCGGAGCGATCGCTGGATTCGGGTGCGCGGCAAAGGCCGCAAAGAGCGCCAGATTCCTTACGGAGGCAAGGCTGCCGCCGCTTTGGAGAAATATCTGCCGCTCCGAGATGCGAAACCCGGCGAGGAGGCTCTCCTGGTAAACTATACCGGCGTCCGGCTCACCGACCGGGGCGCGCGAGGCATTGTCAAATTCTACGCGCGAGCGCTCGCGGGCGACGCATCTCTGCATCCGCACAGCTTCCGCCACGCCTACGCCACGCATCTTCTGGCCGACGGCGCCGATCTGCGGGCCATTCAGGAGTTGCTCGGGCACGCGACGCTTTCCACCACGCAGAAGTATACTCAGGTATCGCTCACCGACTTGATGGCCGTGTACGACCGCGCGCATCCGAAAGCCCGCGGATGATTGTGCGCGATTTGCCTTCGGTGGACGAGCTGGCGGCGCTGCTGCGCGATTTACCCGCACCGCGCGCCCTGATCGTCGCCGAGGCTCGGCGCGTTCTGGCGGAGATGCGCGCCGCGATCCTAGCGGGAGCGGATCCCGGCTCGGCGGAATCGCGCGTCCGCGATGCTTTTCGCGACTTAACCGGTTGCTCCTTGCGTCGCGTCATTAATGCGACTGGTGTAATCCTGCACACGAATCTCGGCCGCGCGCCGCTTGCGCGATACACGCCGATTGAAGGCTATTCCAATCTGGAATACGATCTGGCGGCCGGAAAGCGTGGTAAGCGCGACACGCACATTTCGGGATTGCTTCAGCGGATCGCCGGAAAACCCGGCATCGCGGTCAACAATAATGCCGCCGCCGTGCTGCTCGCTTTGAATGAGCTGGCGCGGGGCGGGGAAGCGATCGTCAGCCGGGGCGAGTTGATCGAGATCGGCGACGGCTTCCGCATCCCCGACATCATGGCCGCATCTGGCGCACAACTTCGCGAAGTCGGGACGACAAACCGCACGACCATCCAGGATTACCGTGCCGCCATTGGGGAACGCACCCGCCTGCTGATGCGCGTTCATCCCAGTAATTTCTGCATGCAAGGCTTCACCTCAAAGCCGGACTTGAAGGAACTGGCGGCGCTGGCCAGGGAACGCGGTCTCCCGCTGTATGAAGATTTGGGCAGTGGCTGCGTGGTGGATCTTGCGCCGTTCGGCATTGCCGAGCCGCGCCTGGAAGCGAACTTTGCCGCGGGAGTGAATCTAATCTCGTTTAGCGGCGATAAGCTTTTGAGCGGACCCCAGGCCGGCATCCTCGCGGGCGATGCGGAACTGATCCAACGTCTGCGCCGCAACCCGCTATTCCGGGCATTGCGCATCGACAAATTGATCACCCAGGCTTTGGAAACGACTCTACGCCATCTGCTGTTCGAGCGATGGGACGCCATCCCGGCGCTTCGCATGATCCGTATGACCGCCGATGAGATTCGCGAGCGGGCGGAGCGTATTCGCTCGCGTCTGCCGCGGCTCGACTTGATTCCCGGCGAAAGCGTGGCCGGCGGGGGCTCGACGCCCGGACAGACGCTGCCGACCTGGTTGCTGTTAATGCGCGGCGACGCGGTTGGAAATGATCGCGCCCTGCGCACGGGCGAACCACCGGTGATAGGGCGAATCGAGGACGGAAGATTGGCTCTGGACCTGCGGACGGTGCTCCCGGAGGAAGAAGAAGAGCTTATTCGCGCTGTCGATTCGGTTTGATTCAAGGCCGGTATCTGCGAAAAGAGGATCTTCGCCGATCATGCGATGGCGGCTGCGGAGCCACGCGCGTGTACGTAAACGCATCCCGTCGCATCGGTTTTGGCATTCTCGGCGCCTCGATTCCCATCCCTCGAATCTACTACGTAAAGTAGACATTTCTACGCGGCAGAAACGCGGACATTTCCCCTAATCCGTCGATAGGTATTCAACCGGCGCCTATCCCCGGCCTTACGGCCGGGGCTGGGTGCGAACGCTGGAACACCGTCGTGCCCACTTTCAGCCCCGCCCGTGAGGGCGGGGGCAAGCTTACGGACGGATTACGGATTTCGATTTGGCATTTGAAAACAGGCTTCTTCCGCTTGACACAGCTTGGAAGCCGCGATAGCTTCTAATGAACGGATCTTTATGAAGAGGACATTCGATATTGTCGGATCCATAGCCCTTATAGCGGGCGTGGCCGCCGGTCAGGCCCCTTCCACGGCGCCCCAACCTGGCGTCATCTCCGCGGGAACCGGGAATCCCTATCAACGAGCCGGACAGCTTCCCGCGCGAATTATGGACTTCAAAGCCGAACCCTCTTCGATCCAACCGGGACAGAAAGTTACCCTCAGTTGGTCCACCGAGAATCCCTCGGGGATTACAATCGATCCTGATTTGGGCCGAGTAACGCCGCGCGGGTTGCGCGAGCTATCGCCGTCGAGGACCACCACCTATACGCTCACGGTGCGCGGTCCGAATAACCAGGTGTTGACGCGTGAAGTGACCGTGAACGTCGCGGGAACCGCAGCAGCGCCGCGCGAAGGCGCAGAGCAGGCGGCGGCCAAAGACGTTCCCCGCACGGCTGCCGGTCATCCCGATTTCACAGGCGTCTACGATTCCGCAGGCGGCGGTGGCCGCGGAGCCCGTGGCGGACGCGGAGGAAACGCCGCGCCGGCCGGCCCCGAACTGAAGCCCGGAGCCGAGAAATACCGCGTTGTACGCGGCCCCAACGACGCCGGCCTGACCTCGGACTGCATGCCGCTGGCCGGCCCGCAAGCCTTCAGCGTCCCCTATCAATTCGAGCTAGTCGAAAGCTCGCGTCACGTCGCGATCCTCTATGGCTACCCCGGAACGTTTCGCACCGTCCCCACCGAGGGCGCAGCCCATCCCGCCGACCCCGACCCAACCTGGATGGGCGATTCGGTCGGGCATTGGGACGGCGACACGTTGGTTGTGGATACTGTCGGGTTCAACGACAAAACGGAAATCAGCGGCTTCCGCCATAGCGAGGCCCTGCATATCGTCGAACGTTTTCGCCGGCCTGACTACAACACGCTTCAATATGAAGCGACTTTGGAAGATCCGAATGTCTTTGTGAAGCCGTGGACTGTGACTCGCACTTTCGCGCTCCGTCCGGATTTATCCAAAGTGGACGAATTCGTTTGCGAACACAATATCGATTACAACAAATATTTCGAGAAAAAGTAATGGAGGCTTATATCCGATGAAGGCGTATCTGCTCGTTCTTGCGCTTCTCTTTTGCACGATCCCCGCCGCGACGCCGGCCTTCGCGCATCATTCCACCGCCATGTATAACATGGGCAATCCGGTAACGGTGACCGGAGTTGTGAAACGCTTCGATTGGACTAATCCTCACGCGTTCATTTACCTTGAAGTGACCGACGAAAAGGGCGCCAAAGTCGAATGGCAAATCGAGATGATGAGCCTGAATCATCTGAAGTCCTATGGATGGGCTCACGACACCGTGAAGCCGGGCGACACGATCAGTTGCACCGGCGGCGCGGCCAAAAGCGGCGATCCCGCCATGCTTAGCTCTCTAATCAAGCTCGCCGACGGCCGGATGATCAAATCGTGAACGCGCGGCGGTTGTTGTTTCCGATCCTGGCGCTGTCCTGCCTTGCGTTCGGTCAAGGGCGGGCGGGGCGAACCGTCCCTCCCGCGCGCATTGTCAGCTTTACGGCGAAGCCCGAATCCGTCCAGGCGGGTCAGCCGATCGTCTTAACGTGGGCGACCGAGAACCCCAGCGGAGTCTCGATCGACCCGGACGTAGGACGCGTGGCCGCGCGCGGAACTAAGCAGGTGTTTCCCACTGCTACGACCATTTACACGCTAAAAGTGGGCGGCCCCAACAACGCCGTTCTGACGAAGTCCGTGACGATCACGGTCTCCGGAACGGCTGCCACCACTGCAAAGGCTGCCGCGGGCGCGTCGAAAGACGCGCGGATGCCCGACGGCAAACCCGATCTGACTGGCGTTTACGGATTCGCGGGCGTTCGCGATTTGCAGCCGCCGGTGCTGAAGCCGGGCGCCGAGAAATTCAAAGTCGACCGGACCGGAAATTTCGTGGGCGGCAGGACCACATTAGGAACCGATTGCGTCCCGCTGGGCGTCCCCCAGACATTTGTCACGCCCTATCCATTCCAAATCATCCAAAAACAAAACTTTCTTATCATGTTGTTCGAGTATCCGAACACATTCCGCTTCATCCCCCTGGATGGACGTCCCCATTCCGCCGACCCCGATCCCACCTGGAATGGAGAATCCGTTGGCCGCTGGGATGGAGATACGCTGGTCGTGGATAGCATCGGATTCAACGAAAAAACCGAAGTGAGCGGCTATATGCACACAACGGCTTTGCACGTGATGGAGCGGTACAAGCGCGTTGCGAGTGGTCTTCAATACGACGTCACGGTGGAAGATCCCAACGTGTTTCAGGCGCCTTGGGTTTTCCCACAGCGTATTCTTCCGGCTCGGCCCGACGAGGAGCGAGTGGATGAATTCGTTTGCGAAAGCAACGTCGATTACAGTAAATATTTCGGAAAGCAATAATGCCGTGCATCTTCTTAGCTTTTGTGAGTGGCTCCAAAACCTGCCGTGGGCAAGCGGCATCAAGCATTCCACCTGGCAATTCCCCGTAGTCGAATCCGTTCACTCCCTTGCGCTCAGCGTCATGCTCTGGCCGGCGGCGCTTGTCGACCTGCGCCTTTTGGGCGCGGCCATGACCAGACGTCCCGTCTCTCAAGTCGCGGCGCAATTTCTGCCCTGGGTGTGGACCGGGTTTTTCACAATGATTCTGTCCGGCGCACTTCTGTTTTCTTCCGAAGCGGTGAAGTGTTATAACAGCCCGTTTTTCCGCGTAAAGGTGCTGCTTTTGGGGGTGGCCGGCTTGAACGCGCTGATATTCCACAAAACCGTCTTTCGCGGCGTGGCCGAATGGGACAAAGCGGACTCGACGCCATTGCGGGCGAAGCTCGCGGGCGGCTGCTCGCTCGCCGTCTGGATCGGAGTCGTAGCGATGGGGCGGGCGCTCGCGTATGCTTAGCGAATCGTGGCGTCCGTACTTCGAGTGGTGCGGAAACACCTGGCTCGGAAGCTCCGTTCGAGACACGGTCTGGGCCTTTCCGCTGATCGAGACATTCCATCTGCTGGCGCTCGCGGTTCTGCTCGGAACCGTGCTGATCGTGAACCTGCGCGTGTTCGGACTGGGTGAGCGGTACGTCTCCGTCCCCCAAATCGCCCGTCAGCTTGAGCCGTGGATGCTGATCGCGGTCGCCGTCCTTTTCGCCTCAGGAATTCCCATGGCCTTTTCGGAGCCGATTAAGTGCTTCGAAAGCTATTCCTTCCCCATAAAAATGGGGCTGATCGTTGTGGGCATCGCGTCGCAGCTCACAATTCAGCGCAAGTGGGTGATTACGGGAGACGCGGCCGCCGGCAAGGCGAAGTTCGCCGCTGTCTTATCCATTGTCGTTTGGACCGCCGTGGGCGCAGCCGGCAAAGGAATCCCCTACGTCTAAACCGCGGGGCGGCAGAACCTCCGCAGGCGTGTGTAAATTTATCCATCCGCTCCCGGTGGCTTTCCGGCGCATCGTCAAGGTTCGCTTGGACATCCGTGGTTTGGCTTGCCGCGTGCCATCTGCATTGCTTGGAGGTTTTAGTATGCGGATTCAGATTATAGTTCCCTTGCTGGCGGCGGCTTCGGCCCTGCTGGCCGCGCCGGAAACGGCGTCGAATACGCGCCTTATGCACGCGACCGATGTGCTTCAGGACGCGATGAAAAGCCCCGATAAGGGCATTCCACAGACCCTATTGGATAAAGCGCAATGTGTGGTGGTCGTCCCCGATCTGGTGAAGGCCGCATTTTTGGTAGGCGGCAAGTACGGCCGTGGAGTCGCTTCCTGCCGCCATGGAAACGGCTGGAGCGCGCCGGCGGCCGTGCGGATCGAAGGCGGCAGCTTCGGTCTACAGCTCGGCGGATCGTCGACGGATGTGATCCTGCTGGTGATGAATCAACGAGGCATGGACCGGTTGCTAGGCGACAAATTCACCATCGGCGCGGAGGCCGCCGGCGCCGCGGGCCCCGTAGGCCGCGCGACTACGGCTCAAACGGATGCCGTGCTGCACGCCGAAATTCTCTCCTGGTCGCGCTCCCGCGGCCTGTTCGCGGGGCTTTCGCTCGAAGGCGCGACGCTTCGGCCCGATAAGAGCGAAAACCGCAAATTCTACGGCCGGAACGTTTCCAATCGCGAAATCCTCGCAGGCGACGTCCGCATCCCCGTGGTCGCCCGAAATTTCGAAGCGACGCTCCGCAGCTTTTCCGGCGAGGGCGCCGCGAGGCCGACGGAAGAAGCTTCGGTTTCAACGCAGCTCCACGAAACGCGCAGAGCCATTCTAGGCGAAAGCCAGATTCGTTTCGCTACGGGCCAATCGGCGATTCCTAGCGGCTCCGAAGCGACTCTTGCCGATCTCGCCAAGACGTTGAAGGACAATCCCGGCTGGCATGTGCGCATCGAAGGCTACACCGATAACGTGGGCGGCAGCTCGTTCAACATGAAACTGTCCCGGGATCGAGCCAATTCCGTGATGCAGTGGCTGGTGGACCACGGCGTGGACCGGAGCCGGCTGACCGCGAAGGGCTACGGGATGTCCAACCCGGTTGCGAGCGACAAATCCGACCAGGGACGCGCCCAGAATCGCCGGGTGGAGATCGTCCGGACCGACACGAAAGGCTAGTCCGAATTTCAAACGGAGCAGGCTTTAGCCTGCAACGGGGATTTTCAGTCCCCAAGCCGAGGTGTTTCCCGGGCAGAGATCGAGGCTAAAGCCTTGGTTGCGGGCTAGCCTGCTCCGTGCTGAGCTAATTTCGATCAAATCTCCAAGATCAGCTTGCCGGTGCTCTTTCTGCCTTCCAGATCCCTGTGCGCCTCAGCCGCGTCGGCGAGCTTGTATCGCTTGTCGATTTTGAGCTTTAGCTTTCCTTCCTTAATCCACTGGAAGAGATCGCGCGTGCTGCGGGAAAGCTCGTCTGGGCCGATGTGATTCGCCAGCGTCGGCCTGGTCACGTAGAGCGACCCCTTTATCAGCAGCAGAAGATCAAAAGCTTCCACAGGGCCGCTGGATTGGCCAAAGCAGACCATCATGCCGCACGGCTTCAGGCATTCGAGCCCTTTCAAAAACGTGGCGCGGCCCACGGAATCGTAGACCACGTCGACGCCCGCGCCGCCGGTCGCTTTTTTCACTTCCGCGACCCAGTCCTGTCCTTCGTAGCCGATGGCTTCATCCGCGCCTGCTTCGCGCGCGATAGCGAGCTTTTCCGCCGTGCCGGCCGTGGCGATCACCCGCGCGCCGCACATCTTCGCCATCTGTACCAGCAACCTTCCCGTGCCTCCCGCCGCGGCGTGAATCAGCGCGGTTTGACCCGCTTTCAGAGGAAAGGTCGAGTGCACCAGATAATAGGCCGTCATGCCTTGCAGTATCGACGCGGCCGCATCGATTAACTCCACGCCGTCCGGCACATGCACCAAAAACTTCGCGGGCACGGCCTGGTATTCGGCGTAAGAACCGCGCGCCATTGCATAGGCGACACGATCTCCCGCCTTGAATCCATTTACGCCCTCGCCCGTCTTCTCCACAACTCCGGCCGCTTCCGATCCCAGGATCGCCGGCAGGGGCAACTGGTACAGTCCTGTGCGATGATACGCGTCGGTGAAATTCACGCCGGACATGGCGACCTTCACCAGCGCTTCGCCCGCGCCGGGCTCCGGCGCCGGACGGTCGCCATATTTCAGATTCTCAATTCCACCGAACTTCTCGATATAGACTGCTCTCATAGCATTCGCATCTTTCTCCGCAAGTGTACTGTGCAAGCGTAAAGGATTAGATAGCCAAGCGTCAACGGGAACAATAGAAACCGCGCTAGAGTGGGCACGGCGGCCGATCCGCTCAAGCCCGCGCGATACGCGATGAAGCGCCGGATCAGCCGCCGGTGCGCCCAATCCAGCCAGAAATAATCGGCGTTTTCGTTCACCACGAAGATTTTCGATTTGAGTTTTGCTCCGAGCCACCACTTCCACTTGGTCATCAGCGGCTCGGCCGAGCAGATCATCCCCGCGATCGTATATTCGCGCGCCGCCAGATCGGCCCAGAGCCTGCCGCGCCCAGCCGGACCGTAGTCCGCTAACCGGAAGACACGCCCGTTCACGCCCGCGGGCTCGCCGGGAAAACAGGTGACCAGATCGATTTCGACGCCATCTCCGAGCATTTGCCGCAGGGACGGAATCACGGCCTGGATCAGGTTCCGCGAGCCGCTTTCGATGAGCAGCATGCGCGCGCAAGGAGGGAAATGCCGGCGGAAGAAATAGCGCAAACAGAGATATTAACAGGCGGCGAGCCATGTTCTTATAGAAATTGGGGCTCAGCCTCGCCCTATGATCGCCTTCGACGCAGCTCACGCCGCAGTCCACTATCCGCCGGACCGCCGCTTCCGAATCTGGATCCGGCCGTCCATCGCGTTCTTCGCCATCGCGCTTTTTCTATCGCTGGTGGCCGCGGCCTGGATCGAGACGGGTGTTTGGGGACTCCCCTACATCGCACCTATACCGCAGGTGAATCCAAACGGTGTCTCCAGCCCACACGGGTTTCCGTTATGGGTGCGCTACTGCCACTTCTTCAATTTCCTGTTCGTCACAATGCTGATCCGCAGCGGCCTCTCGGTATTGTTCGATCATCCTCGCCTGTATTTCAACGACGGCTGCGCTCCAGGAAGCGAATGGCTCAAGCTCACCCCCATCGCGGTGCCTCGCGACCGGCTTTGGACGGCCAAGGACGACGCCCGGTACATCTCGCCTTGGCTCGCCACTCCCGGCTATCGCCACAGCATCGGGATTGCGCGAGCGTGGCATTTCATCAATGTTCACGGCTTCATTCTTACGGGCGTCGTGTTCATAACTCTGCTGCTTGCAGGCGAGCAATGGAAACGCATCGTTCCGCAGTCGCCGATCGTCCTCGGGCAGGCCTGGAACACCTGGGTTCATTACGCAACGTTCAATTTGCCTCCCGAGCCAAATGGATTTTACGGGTACAACGCGCTTCAGCAGATTGCCTATTTCGCCGTGGTGTTCGTCTTCGGTCCGGTGGCCATCCTGACCGGGATCGCAATGTCGCCCGCCGTGGTCAACCGTTTTCCGGCGTACGCGCGGATATTCGGCGGCCGGCAGTCCGCGCGATCGATTCACTTTCTGAATATGGCGGGCTTCGTGGCGTTCCTGGTTGTGCACGTCACGCTTGTAGTCATGACCGGCTTCGCTCGCAATATGAATCACATTGTCAGGGGAACCGACGATACCGCGCCCTCAGGCATGATCTGGGGATTTGTGGGTATCGGCGTCGTGATCGCTGTGTGGATCGCGGCGCATTACTTTTCGTGGCGGCGGCCTCGATCGGTTCAGCATGCTTTGAAACTTGTGACCTACCCCATGCAGCTCATTACCCTGAACCGGTTGAATCCACGCCAGCGCTACAGCGAGCTCGCGATCTCTCCATTCTTTTGGCCCAATGGCAAACTGCCCCGGCGCGAGGATTGGAAGCGCCTGGCCGAGGCCGGATTTCGCGACTACAGACTGAAAATCGGCGGCTTGGTGGAAAATCCGGTCGAGCTTTCTCTCGAGGATTTTCGCGCGCTCGGCACAGCGGAGCACATCACGATGCATCACTGCATCCAGGGCTGGACGGGCATCGCCAAATGGGGCGGGGTTCCCATGAGGAGCCTGATCGAACTGGTTCGACCCCTTCCCCAGGCCCGGGTGGTCGTTTTTTTCTCGTTTGGGGAAGCGCTCTATGGCGGCTCTTATTACGATACTCAACTGATCCAAAATGTCCTCAAGCCTGAGTGCCTGCTCGCCATGGAAATGAACGGCAAGCCGCTGCCGGAAGCGTATGGCGCGCCTCTGCGGCTGCGGGTGGAAAACCAGCTCGGCTACAAGATGGTCAAGTGGATCGAGCGGATCGAATTCATCGAATCCGAAAAACTCATCGGGCTGGGCGAGGGCGGCAAAAACGAAGACGACGAGTATTTCGATCTGCTTCCGAACATCTGATTCCGAATCGCCGCGCCAAAAAAACTTCTTGACATCCTTTCCGATTAGTACTAATGTCATAGTATGTCATCCGGAAAGCCCGCTCTGACCGGGCAGGAACTCGAAATCATGAAGGTGGTCTGGAAGCTGGAATCCGCTTCCGTTCGCCAGGTCTACGAGACGCTGCTCAAGCAGCGGCACATCGCCTACACCACGGTGATGACCATGATGAACATCCTGGAGCAGAAGGGTTTCCTCAACAAGCGCCAGGAGGACCGGGCTTACATCTACAGCCCCGCGCAACCTCAAAAGCAAGTGGTTGGGTCCATGGTCCGCGATTTCGTGAACCGCGTCTTCAACGGCTCGGCCGAGCCGTTGCTATTGCATTTGGTGGAAGATCGAAAGCTGACGGAAAAGGATCTTGACGAGATCCGCGAGATCATCCGCAAGCAGCCGGGGAGGAAACAGAAATGAATCTCAACGCGTTCATCGACGCGCTGCTTCCGTTCCTCGCGGTCTGGAGCGCGCAGGTTCTGATTTTGACGTCCATCGCGGCCTTGGCGGCCATGAGCCTTCGTCATCCCAAAGCCCGCTTGTTCTTCTGGCAAGGAGTCCTGTTGCTGGCCCTGCTGCTTCCCGCGATCCAACCGTGGAGGCCGGCGCCTATCGAAGCCATTACGGCCGCTGCCTCGATCATTGTGCACGTCGCGCCCGGGGCCGGGCATGCCGCGCCCTGGTACGCGCGCATCCACTGGCGTTTCGAGTATCTGACATGGGCGCTCGCCGTGGGGGCTGCGCTCCGGCTTTTATGGATCGCGCTCGGCCTCCTCCGCCTCCGGCGTTATCGAAGTCAGGCGGAACCCTTGGCCGAAGCCCCGTTGTATTTCGTGGCTAAATCCGTGCGTTGGTACGTGAGCGACGGCATCCCCGGCCCTGTCACGTACGGATGGCTCCGGCCGGCCATTCTGCTGCCGCGCCGGGTGCAAGCGCTGGCCGCGCCGTTGCGGGAAGCGATCGCCTGCCATGAACTCGTACATGTGCGCCGCGGCGACTGGCCATTCGTGTTCGCGGAAGAGATCGTTAGGGGCCTGCTTTGGTTTCATCCCGCCATCTGGTACGCGACCAGCCAGATTCAGCTCGCGCGCGAACAGGTTGTCGATCGCGAAGCCGTTGGCCTTACGGAAAATCGAGAGTGCTACCTCGACGCGCTGATCGCCGTCGCCGGCCACAAGCTTCAGCCCGACCTTGTTCCCGCAACTCTATTTTTGAAAAAGCGCCATCTCGCCGTGCGGGTGGCGGAAATGATGAAGGAGGTTTCCATGTCCCGTTCGCGTATCCTCGCCAGCCTTTCCGGCGTATTCTCCGCGGCTCTCGTTGCCGCCGGACTCGCTGTGTGGTTTTTCCCCATGACCAGTCCGGCACAGACTGTCGTTGACGATCCTGGCATCACAGTCGATGCGGGCGGAACGCTTCTGCACCGCTCGGCGATTCATTATCCAATCGGCGTCCGAGTCGGAGGCACCCTGAGCGTCGAAGCCACGCTCAACTCCAAGGGCGAGGTTACCGATGCGCGCGTGCTCGCTGGCCCCGACGAGCTTCGCAGAGCGGCGCTCGAAAGCGTGCTCAACTGGCACTACTCCACCAGTGCGGGCGCTCTTTCGCGAGCGCAGATCTCGATCAAATTCGATCCACCTACGACAGCGGAGGCGCCTGCGGGCGCGCGCAGGGCGGCCGTAATTCTGCCCACCCCGCTCGATTCCGCGCCCCGGCAGATCAAAAGCATTGAGTTTTCCGGAATCAGCCCGGAGGCCGAGCAAGAGCTGCGCAATCGCATTCAGGTGCACGAGGGCGACAGCGTGACGGCAGCCGATATGCTGCGGATCAGCCGCGCGGTGCAGGAATACGACAGCCACCTTCGCGCGGGCTTTACGATGCGCGCGACGAAGGATGCCACTCCCGAAGCGGTCCTTCGTATTGGCGTGGAGCCGTTCGGGAATGGCTCCGGGCCACTGGCCGCCAGGGGCGGTCCCCGCGGCCCGATTGCCGCGATTCAAACGGCCCCTCCTCCGCCGCCTCCTCCACCTCCGCCGCCACCGGGCGCCGCGGCCCCCACCGCCATCCGCGTTGGCGGCAATGTGCAAAGCACCAAAATCGTAAGCAAAGCGACCCCGGTGTATCCTCCGCTAGCGAAGCAGGCTCGCGTTCAGGGAGCGGTGCAGCTTTCGGTCCGGATAGGAGCCGACGGAGCGGTCCAGGATGTCCAACTGATTTCGGGACATCCGCTGTTGGTCCAAGCGGCCATGGATGCCGTCAAGCAGTGGGTGTATCAGCCAACGCTGCTCAACGGCAATCCGGTGGACGTGATCACAGAAGTGGACGTGAATTTTACGCTGAGCCAATGAGAATTTCACTGGGGGCATTCGCGCTCGGCCTCGCACTCCAGGCGCAACCGGCCTTCGAGGTGGCGACGGTCAAGCGATCGCCGCCTCCCGAAGGCGATCTCATTAATATCAATCTCGGCAATGTGCGGAACGGCAAGCTCACCTTCTCGAATGCTTCATTGAGCGATTGCCTCAAGTTCGCCTACGACTTGGCCTCCGATGCTCAGCTCTCGGGCCCAGATTGGATCAAATCGAAACAAATCCGCTTCGACATCGTCGCGCAAGTTCCGCCCGGCATGGAACGCGAGCAGATGCTGATGAGGCTCCGAACGCTGCTGAAGGAGCGGCTCCAGGTAGCGGTCCATCACGAGCCAAGGAACCTCCCTTACTTGGCGTTGGTTGTCGGAAAGAACGGGCCAAAGCTCCACACGGCCGAGCCAACGCGCGGCGGAAGCACCGGCATGTCCATGCTCGGGCACATCGCAGGAACCCAAATGCCGATGCGGACCCTGGCGCTGTTGATCTCGCGCTTCGAGCGGGAGACCGTGATCGACATGACCGGACTCGGCGGGGTCTACCAAATCAAGCTGGAGTGGACCCCCGATCTCGACCGCCCGCCAAACGCCGACGCCCCGCCGGGGCCTTCCCTCTTCACCGCCGTCCAAGAGCAGCTCGGCCTCAAGCTGGAGTCGCGCAAAGGTCCGGTGGACGTGCTGGTGGTGGACCATGCGGATCAAACTCCCGCTGAGAATTAGTCGCCGGAGCCTTGTGGCGCACGCTTTAGCGCGCTGCCGTGGGCTTTAGCCCACGGTCTGGATTCGGCGAGCTAAAGCTCGCCGCAGCACGCGAAAGCGTGCGCTACGGCAGCGGTTCGGGGCCGTGCTATAAAAGTGGCGATGACCGCCGCGGAATACACGCTCCTCGATCAGCGGCTCATGCGCCGCGCCACACGCTATTTCGCATGGCAGGCGCGGCTCGCCAAAGAACAGCTCGGCCGGCGCGTCATCGAAGCCGGATGCGGCACAGGTAATTTCACCCGCCATCTGCTCGATCGCGAATTGGTGATCGGCATCGATGCCGAAGAAGATTGCGTCGAGCAAGCGCGGGCGAACCTGACCGGAAATCGCAACCTCCAGTTCCGCCGCCTCGATATTCTCGATCCCGCTTTCCGCGAACTGAGAGACTTTGGCCCCGATTCGATCGTCTGCCTGAACGTCTTGGAGCACGTCCAAGACGACCGCCTTGCCTTGGAACATATGCGCGAAGTCCTTGTGCCCGGCGGACGCGCGGTGTTCCTGCTACCGGCATTCGAATCGCTGTATGGCCCAATCGACCGCAATCTGGGACACTATCGCCGCTATTCCAAGCACTCCTGGCGCTCGCTCGCCGAATCTTGCGGATTCCGCGTCGCGCAAATCCGGTACTTCAACTCGATCGGATTTTTCGGCTGGTGGCTGAATGCGCGTGTCCTTCGAAAAGAAGCGCAGTCGGAAGGGCAGATTGCTCTGTTCGATCGAATAATCGTGCCGATTCAGTCGCGACTGGAACGCTGGATCGCGCCGCCCTTCGGACAATCGATCTTTAGCGTGATCGAGAAAGCATGAAAGTCTCGATCCTGATTCCGGTGTATAACGAATTCCTAACGCTTCCGCTGGTGGTGCAGCGCGTGCTCGCGGCGCCGCTGCCGCCGGACTGCGAAAAGGAAGTGGTGATCGTCGACGACGGCTCCACCGATGGCACCACCGAGCTGCTGGCTCAATACCGGAATTCGCCGCTCGTCGTGGTGCACCACTCCATAGTCAACTTCGGTAAGGGCGCAGCGCTGCGCATCGGCATCGCCAAATCGACCGGAGATTTTCTGCTGGTGCAGGACGGCGATCTCGAATACGACCCGAAAGACTATCCGAAGCTACTGGAGCCGCTGATCTCGGGCCGCGCCAAAATCGTCTACGGCTCGCGCTTCAAACGCGGGGTTCGAGGAATGAAGTGGCGCAATTGGGTGGCGAACAAGGCTCTGACGCTCGCGGCCAATGTGCTCTACGGCGCGCGCATCACCGACGAGGCCACCGCGTACAAAGCGTTCGCGCGGGAAGTGATCGACGCCGTGGATTTGCGCTGCGTGCGCTTCGAATTTTGCCCGGAGATCACGGCAAAGGCCCGGAGGCTGGGATATCGAATCGAGGAGGCGCCGATTTCCTACAATCCGCGCGGAATTCTGGAAGGCAAGAAGATCCGCTGGCAAGACGGCATCGAAGCGTTGTGGACGCTGCTTAAATATCGCGGAGTCTCCGCCCGCAGCTTCGATCGGCGTCATGCCGCGGCGCCGGTGGCTCGAAGGGCTTCGGCATGAGCTTCGAATCAGGGCTCGGCGTCGGCTAACACCCGCGCGGAGGCGATGCGCCATTTGCCTTCTTCTCTTCTCATCGCGAACAGAATACGAAGACGCCGCACTAGGATTGTGGATCCATACTGAGCGGCGGTAGCGTCCAGAAGCGCGACGTCCGGCGTGATGAAACGAATCCTCCGCACCGTATAATGCGGTCTGCTGGTCTCGGACCACGGCCGCCCGTTCAATGAGAACAGCCGGTTCAGATCGTCGTACGCTTCGGCGGTAGCGAGTTCTCGGATGGCAGCCTCGTTGTTGGCTCCGTTCAGGGATTCGATAGTCCGGTCGATGGCGGGCCGGTCAGCCGCTTCATCCGCTCGACCCAGGGCGGCCAACAGAACAATACCGGCGACGATAGCATGCTTCATGTGAGATTGATGCCGCGTGGAGCCGGATCCTTTCATATAGAATGGTCCGCGTGTCTGCGCGATTTATTCTGCCAACGCTCGCGCTGCTGACCGCGGTCGCAGCGATTCCCGCCTCTGCCGCCGTTTCGGGAGAGGCCGTCTATCAAAAGCACTGCGCTGGATGCCATGATTCGGCCGGCGATCGGACTCCGCCGCGCAGCGCATTGAAGCAGTTGTCCGTGTCGCGCATCCTGCGAACGCTGGATTTTGGCGTAATGATCAACGTCGCCTACGTGCTTGATCGCGAGGAGCGCCAGGCTGTGGCGAATTTCCTGGGCGTAAACCGCCCCGATGCGCCCCTGCCTCCCCAAGCCTATTGCGCCGATCGTAGCGTGGCCATCGGAACCAATCCGAATCCATCGTGGAATGGATGGGGGCCAAATCTTTCGAACACCCGCTACACCGCGACAGGCGGGATCGCGCTAAACCAGGTCGGCAAACTCAAGCTGAAATGGGCTTACGCCTTTGATGGCGACGTGAGCGCGTTCGGCGCGCCCGTGGTGCTCGGCAAAACGCTGTTCATCGGCAGCGCGGGCGGAGCTGTGCAGGCTTTGAGCACTGATACGGGCTGTGTGAAATGGGTGTATCAAGCCAGCGGACCCGTGCGCTCGGCGCCGGTGGCCGTTCCCAACGGCAACACGCATGTGCTGGTCTTCACCGATCTAACCGGCTGGGTCTACGGCGTGGAAGCCGAAACCGGCCGCCAGGTCTGGAAGAAGAAGCCCGAGCAGCACGATACCACGCGGTTGACGGGGACCGCTGCCGTCCAGAATGGCGTAGTTTTCGTTCCTGCGGCGTCTTGGGAGGAAACGCGGTCCAGCAATCCCGATTATGCCTGCTGCACTTTCCGCGGTAGCGTCACGGCGTTGCGCGCGAAGGACGGAACGCAGGTTTGGAAAACTTACACCATTGCCGAAACGCCGAAACAAATAGGGAAGGGAAAAGGCGGCATCGGTACTTGGGGACCCTCGGGCGCCAGCGTGTGGGGATCGCCGACACTCGACGCCAAGCGTGGGATTCTATATGTCACAACCGGCGACAATTTTTCCTCGCCTGCCAGTGCGATGAGCGACTCGGTGGTCGCTCTCGATGTCCATACCGGACGGATCATATGGTTCAAACAGATGACGCCCGGCGACATCTTCAGCGGCGCTTGTACGGGAACGCAATGCCCTGGTCCTGATTTCGACTTCGGCTCTTCCGCGCTTCTTGAAAAGCTGCCCGACGGACGCGACGTGCTGTTGGCTGGACAAAAGTCGGGTGTCGTGTACGCTCTCGATCCAGACCGCAAAGGCGCGATTCTTTGGCAGACGCGCGTGGGCAAGGGAGGAACCAACGGCGGCGTGCAGTGGGGAATGGCCAGCGACGGCCAAAAGGTCTACGCGGCGGTCTCCGATCTTGTGAGAAAGGCTCCGCCGGGAACCGTGGTTCAGGTGGGATTGCCGCCCGATCCCACGCAAGGCGGGGGACTCACCGCGCTGCGCATCGCCAACGGCGAGAAAGCGTGGTATTCGGCGCCGCAATCGTGCGGCTCGAAAACCACGTGCAGCCCCGCCCAGCCTCAAGCTGTGACGGCGATTCCGGGAGTCGTGTTCTCGGGATCGGTCGACGGACATCTCCGAGCTTTCAGCACGGAAGACGGCCGCATCGTCTGGGACTTCGATACAGCGCGCGAATATAAGACGGTGAACGGAGTCGCGGGCAAGGGCGGGTCGCTCGATGGCGCCGGTCCCGTGATCGCCGGAGGCATGCTGTTCGTGAACTCCGGTTACGCGCGCAACGGCGGCATGGCTGGCAATGTTCTCCTGGCCTTCGCGCCGGAGGAGTAATGGTCGTATTGATCCCTATCTTGCTAGGCTATGATTCGTATGCTCCGCCCTTGCTGGCACGCCTTTCTTCTCGGCGGGATCTTCCTTGGCGCGGTCTCCGGAAATTGGAACGACACTTCGACTGGAATAGACCTCGACAAGCTTCAGCAATTTCCTCTCACTAAGATCCGATCCGGCTGGCTGAAAGAGGGTTCGCGGGTAGTGTTCGACGCGATCAGCGCAACCGCCGCAAATGGGGATGAGCGAGAAGTTCAATTGCGCGGATCGGGAAAATCGGGAAAGCGGTGGGAAGCCCATATCTTCGGCCTTGATGAAGTTTGGCGGGCCGATCTGGACGGCAATGGAACGCCAGATTACGTCCTCTTTGCAGGTGGGCCGTATTTTAACGGCCGCACGACGCCTCTTTTCTCTCTCTCGATACTCCTAATGGACCGCGAAGGAATGCCGACTCCATTTTTTACGGTCATCTATCGCGGTGAAAACGGAGATGGAGTCAAACATCTGGTTGATCTCAACCACGACAGGCACGCCGAGTTGCTGATCAGTTCGTATGACGAGGCTACATCCGATGCGCACGTGGGCCCGTTCTGCTCAGGCCATTGGACCAACCAACTGTATCAGTTCAAGGACTTTGGGGCCGAGGAGATGCGCGGAACACTCGGCGGGATCGCCTTTCCGCTTATTCACGATTGGAGCTATCGGGGTACCGAATGCGCCGAAGAGAAACCCATTCTATCTGTTCAGCCCGCGATTCTTCACGAACATGGCACCAAGCAAGGGCAGGTGAATACTTCGATTCGTGAGACCGACAGTGCGAGTGGTTTTCTCACCATAGAGCCGGTGTCCGGGTGCAAAACGATTACTCCGGGAGTCATCGTCTATGACCGGCGGCAGATCCGAGAAATTGCGTTCCCAAATTTATTTAACAGTTATTCAACCGAATTGGCAGATCGCATTCGGCGCGAGGGCGCGCAGGTGGAGCTCCGCGGGATCGACAGCAGGATGGACAACGGTGATTGCTCGGTCAATCTGATCTGGGCTAAGTGACTCACGATCTACGCTCGTGAAGTCTTATCCAAAGGCGTCTAAAAGGTAGCATGGTCCCGTGGGAGCTTCATTCGGTGCACCACAGCCCGGTTCCAACAATAACTACTGCAGCGGAAGCTCGCCTTGGCCGTTCGCGCCATCTCCGCTGGCGGTTTCGGTATCCGGGATAAGGCTCGCCGCGGCGACCTGATCGCCCGACTCGACATTCACCAGCCTCACGCCTTGCGTCGATCGTCCGGCCTGGCGGATTTCGCCCGAGTCGATGCGGATCACCTGGCCCTGCTTGGTGATGATCATCAGCTCGGAATCTTCCTTCACCGCCAGAATCGCCACCACCTTGCCGATGCGCGGCGTCGTCTTCATATTGATGACGCCCTTGCGTCCGCGCGCGGTCAAACGGTAATCTTCGAGCGGAGTTCGCTTGCCGAAGCCGTTCTCGGAAATCGACAGGATCAAGCCTTCTTTGGCCACCACCTCCGCGCCCACTAGGTAGTCGCCTTCGTCCAATTCCATGCCGCGGACACCGCGAGCCGGACGGCCCATCGCCCTCACGTCGTCTTCCGAGAAGCGGCACGCCATGCCTTCGTGCGACGCGAGGAAAATGTAATCTTGTCCGCTGGTCAGCCGCGCGGCCAGAAGCTCGTCGCCCTCGTCCAGTCCCATCGCGATGATGCCGCGCGACATCGGATTGTCGAATTCGGTCAGCTCGCATTTCTTGATGACGCCTTGCTTGGTCGCCATCAGAATGTATTTGCCCGCGACGAATTCCCGCACCGGCAGGAACGCCGTGATTGTTTCGTCCGGTTGAAGATTTATCAACCCTGAAATGTGCTTCCCCTTTCCGACGGTGGCGGCGTCCGGAATCTCGTAGATCTTCAGCCAGTACACGCGGCCCATGTTCGTAAAGATGAGCAAATAAGCGTGCGTGGAGGCGATGATCAGATGCTCCACCACGTCCTCGGCGCGCGTGGACATGCCGATGCGGCCCTTGCCGCCGCGCGACTGGCGCCGATAGGTGTCGCAAGGAGTGCGCTTCAGATAGCCTCCGCGCGTCACCGTCACTGCGACGTCTTCCACGCGGACCAGATCCTCCAGCTTGATCTCGCCCGCATCCTCGACGATCTGCGTCCGCCGCTCGTCGCCGAAGTCCTTCTGAACCTCCTTCAGCTCTTTGACGATGAGACTGCGCAGAACTTTTTCGGAGCCGAGAATTTCGGTGTAGTCCGCGATCCTCTTCTGGATTTCCGCCAGCTCTTCGAGAATCTTCTGCTGCTCCATGCCGGTGAGCCGTTGGAGCTGCAATTCGATGATCGCCTGCGCCTGCCTTTCGGTGAACTCGAACCGCGTAATTAAGCCGTCGCGCGCGTCTTTCGGAGTTTTTGCCGCGCGAATGAGCGAGATCACCGCATCCAAGTTGTCGAGCGCCTTCTTGAATCCAAGCAGGATGTGCTCGCGCTCGCGGGCTTTACGAAGCAGATAATCGGTGCGCCGCCGCACCACGTCCACGCGGTGATCGATGAATCGTTTGATCGCGTCGATCAGTCCCAGCTCGCGCGGCTGGCCATTCACAATCGCCAGCAAAATGACGCCGAAGTTGACCTGTAATTGCGTCTGCTTGTATAGATTGTTGAGAACGACCTCGGCCTGCTCGCCGCGCTTCAACGGAAACACGATGCGCATGCCTTCGCGGTCGCTTTCGTCGCGCGGCTCGCCCAGGCCTTCTAGTTTCTTGTCGTTGATCAGCGCGGCCGTATACTCGATGAGGCGGGCCTTGTTCACCTGGTAAGGAAGCTCGGTGACAATAATCGCCTCGGTGTCGCGGCCGAGCTTTTCCGTCGCCGCTTTAGCGCGGACTTTAATCGATCCGCGGCCGGTGGCGAAATAATCGTGAATCCCCTGGCGGCCGAGAATCAGTCCGCCGGTCGGAAAATCGGGCCCTTGCACGATCTCGGCGATTTTCGATAGCGGCGTATGAGGATCTTGAATCAGCGCAATGGATGCTTCGATAATTTCGCTCAGATTATGCGGCGGAATTTTGCTGGCCATGCCGACGGCGATTCCTTCGCTGCCGTTGATCAGCAAATTCGGAACGCGGGTAGGCAGAACTTCCGGCTGAGTTTCCGTTTCGTCGTAGTTGGGAATGAAATCGACGGTTTCTTTGTCGATGTCTTCGAGCAGCGCTGACGCAATCCGCGACAGCCGGCATTCGGTATACCGCATGGCCGCGGGCGGATCGCCGTCCACCGAACCGAAATTTCCTTGTCCATCCACCAGCATGTAGCGCATGGAAAACGGCTGCGCCATGCGCACCAGAGCGTCGTAAATCGCCTGGTCGCCGTGGGGATGAAGCTTGCCCATCACATCGCCCACCACGCGCGCGCACTTCTTGGTGGGCCGGTTGAAGTGGAGCCCCATCTCGTACATCATGTAGAGCGTGCGCCGGTGCACGGGTTTGAGGCCGTCGCGCACGTCCGGCAGCGCCCGTCCCACGATCACGCTCATGGCGTAATCGAGATACGACCGCCGCATCTCGTCTTCGATATTGACCGGGACGAGGTTCTTCGATCCGCCGTCTCCGCCCAACGGCATTTGTCCGCCCGAGGGTGGAGTGGTGGGGTCCTGGGGATCTGCCAAGAGTTTATAGCTCCTTAGGAGGGGTTGGCCGCGAATGCGGGATCAATCTTTATTTTACCAGCCTGGCTGCTCTCAACCTGCGGCCGCGACTTGCCGTCCCTTAATGCCTAAGTGCGACGCGGCTGTGAGGAGGTGGCGGTCATTGGTCCAGATTTCGTGAAAGCCTTCGTCCATGGCGGACGCGATGTGAATTGCATCCAAGGCCCTCAGCGGTATGGACTTCGGCAAAGTTCGGGTGAGCAGTTCCACTTTGCGCAGGATTCGGTCGGTAACAGGAATCAGGAGCCAGACTTCCGCGGCGAGGTGATTGAGGAAATACTCACGCAATGCCAAGGCCCTGTCGGCCGACAGCGTTCCCTCGCGTACTTTGCGATGAACCGCGCAGGCGAGTTCCGCGATGCACAATGCCGAGGAAGTCACGCTGTCGGAAGAGCGCGCGAGCTCCCGAACCTCAGACGACTCTGGTTCATTTAGATAGCACTTAACCACATAGGCGCTATCGAAGTACGCGCGGTTCAATCCCGCCCTTCCGAGATAATTCTGTCGATATCGTTGCTTGGGGGCAGAGTACGGATGAAGTCTTCTATATCCGGCAGCGGCCTTCCTCGTTTCCGCTCGGTGATCGGACGCAGCTCCGCGATGGGTTTGCCTCGATATTCGATCACATAAGCCGCGCCTTGAGCGACGTTCTTAATCAGCGCGCTTGTATTGAGATGCAGTTCGCGGACTGTGGCTCTCTCCATGTGACACATTGTATCACAGGGCTTGGTCTCAAAACGTAAACCGCGCCACCGCCATGCCCGACCGCGGGACCGCGCCTACCCCGGTGAGTGTCGCTATCGTGCCGTATCCGCTGGTGTTCACGCCGCCCGACGATGCGATGTTGGTGAGCGGGCTAATTTGGGTTGCCGATTGGAAAAACGCTCCGCCCTGTCCGCCGACAGCCGGCGCCGACAGGAAGTGGCGGTTGAAGATGTTCTGAAACTCGGCGCGGACTTGCAGGTTGTACTTGCCCTCCTTGCCGACGCGGAAGTTCCGGCCGAAGCTCATCGCCTCCGATGGCTGTCGCTGCCAGCGGTAGTTGCTGTAGAACGGAGCGGAAACGCCCCACTGCCCGGCCGCCGCATCCGTCCATGCGGTGGGGTTCAGCACCTGGGCGGTTTGCGGATTGAAGCATTTGCAGTTCGGATCTACATTCAGCGGATTCACGCCGGGCACACGGTTCCAGAACGTCTGCGTGCTTCCCAGGAAATCCGCATTGGTGAAGCGCGTCAACTGGCTCATCAGCGCGTTGTTCGAGGGCGGGGTTTGAATCAGGTTGCCGCTTTGGTAGCGCAGAACCGCGCCTAATTGCCAATCGCGCAGAACCTGCGACGCCATTCTCATTCCCAGGCTGTCAGCATGCATCTTGGGCGTCGTGTACGTGCCCGAAATAATTGTCGCCAGTGGCTTTACTAACTGGTTGAGCTGCTTGTTCTGGCCGTAATTGTAGATATCGTTGACCAGCGGCCGGCCCGCGACGAAAAAGTTGGTATCCGTTCCCGAGCCGTCGAACAGGCCTTTGGCCCAGGTGAACGACGCCTGCATCTGCAAACCGTGCGAATAGCGCTTGGTTATCTTCGTCTGAAGAGCGTCGTACCAGGTTTTGCCGACCGGAGGTCCGAGATACGGATTCGGTCCGCCGCCGGGTCCCCATTGCGGTTCGGGGCGAAGCGACTGCGCGACGGTTTGCGTGAGCGGCATTCCCGGATAGGCTGGGCCAAAGCCGCGCTGAATAGCCTGCGGCGAGCTGAGCAGGCTGGTAAGAAGCGTCCGGTCGGACTGGTTGTTCAGGCTGAGCCCGTGCGCCGCCAAAATGGCCGGGTCCAAGATATCCGCGGACTGCGTGTCCAGGTATGCGGCCTGAAACCAGGCTCCACGATTGCCCACATAAGTAGCCTCCACCACGATGTCGTTCGACAGTTCGCGCTGCAAGCCAATACTCCACTGCAAGATGCGTCCCGGCCGGGCGTCGCCGTCGAAGAAAATGAACGGCGTCTGAGGCGGCAAAGCCCCGGCTGTTGAAGTCGGATATTTGCCGATGTTGAAGTTGGGCCAAGTGATATTCGGATACGGATTTCCGCCTTGCAAGCCGTTCGGCATCGGAGTGATGCCATAGCCGAGGGAGTTGTAGCTGTAATAATCGGCGACGCTATACGAAACGCCCGCGGGACTTTGCACGGTCCCATACGTCAGGCCCGTGCCTGCGCGAAATACCGTTTTGTTGTCGATTTGATACGCCACGCCCAGCCGGGGTCCGAACGCGTACGGATAATTGTGCGAAAGCTCGCAATTGCAGCGCCCTGGGCCATAGCCTTCGTAGGCGATCGCGCCCAGAAGGCCCACAGTTGGATTGAACGTGCTGAGGGAGGCGTCCGCCATGCGGCCATGCTGCTCCTTCAGATAGGTTTGGAAATCGTACCGGATACCGTAATCCAGCGTCAGGCGGCGCGTCACTTTCCAACTATCCTGCGCGTAAGCCCCAATCGCGTGACTGCCGAGCCGGGTTTCGGTCTGCGGACTTTCCTGTAAAGTGTCCGGCAAGCCCAACAGGAAACTGGCGTAACTGAAGCCGCTGCCATTGGCGTAGTTCAAAGGCAGACCGTTCTGCCACGGATCGCTGGTCTCGGCGGTGGAAAACTGAAAGCTGCCATTCGAACGCCATAGATTCTTTTGCGGATAGCCTTCGCCGATGTACTCGCCGCCGAACTTAAACGTATGATTCTGCTTCACCCAGGTCAAATTCGCGTTGGCGGTGGGCTTTTGTTCCCATATCTGCGCGATAATTCCCGCGCCAACCGCGGAGCTGTAGCCGCCGGTAAACGCGTTGTTCAAGCCGCCCATGGCCGGGAAGTAATTGGAGGCGAAAAAACCGTGCAAACCGAGCGTATTTTGGTCGAAATTGCTCGGTAAAGCGGGCTGATAGACCTGAAAATAGCCGATTCCGGCGTGGAGAAGCAGCGTCGGCCGCAGGGTCTGATCGTAGTTGAAACGCGTGGTATAGCTGATGTTGTCGCCCGGCGCCGCGCCTCCGATCGACAACGGAAATCCATTCGCAGCGGGACTTTGCGTTTCAATCCTCGAGAAATACCCGGACACCTTGACCGTTGGGCTGATCGACTGATCGATCTTGAACGACTCGTTGGTCGTGTGTTGAAACGTCGAGTAACCGGGAACGTTGTAGTTGTTGACAATGCCGGGCGCGTTCGGCAGAGGCATATAGCTTTGGATCGCCA
This sequence comes from Bryobacteraceae bacterium, assembly GCA_036557165.1. Lineage (GTDB taxonomy): Bacteria > Acidobacteriota > Terriglobia > Bryobacterales > Bryobacteraceae > Palsa-187. The sequence goes on along the minus strand of DATBIA010000006.1, from coordinate 274,981 downwards.
CCGCGACAGGGTCGAACCGGGCTGCCGGAATCATTCCGTTCAAAAAAGGCGTGCGCACGTTGGCGCCATTCACCAGGCGGGTTGTCGTGGGATCGAAAATCTCCCCATAGCCTACCGTCTGTCCGGCTGAATCCATCGCGGTCGCGCCGTTTAACGTCAGCGCCGGACTGAACGTGCACGTGTTGTGCACGGCATCGAACGTGAAGCAGCCCGAGGTTCCGAAATCGCCTTGCCGGTAGGCTTGAGTGGGCACCGTGGCGATCTGATTCAGCACGTTCCTGGTTTCGCGGTATTGTTCGAAATTAAAGAAGAAAAAACTCCTGTTTTGCCCGTTATATACCTTTGGAATGCGGAGAGGACCGCCGAGCGTGAAGCCATAATCGTTGCGGCGCTGGGGATTGCGAATGTGGTGGCCTGCCTTTAAGGGGCTCTGCGTTCGGGCATCGGTGAACGGCAGCCCGGCGTTCATCGCCTCGTTCACCATGTAGTCGTAGACGCTGCCGTGATATTGATTCGTGCCGGATTTCATCGTGAAGTTGAAGTATCCGCCCCCGACCTGACCGTATTCCGCGGCGAAATTGCTCGTTTGGACGGACACTTCCTGAATGGCGTCAACGCCGTTTTGACCTAGCTGCTGGAATACTTTCCACAGAGTGCTGGTGGAGTCCTGGCCGTCCACGCGCACCACTTCGCTGTTACTCGGCAGGCCGTTCACCACGAGCGTATTGTCGTTGGCGAAGCTCACTCCGGGAAGGAGCGTCGATACGGCGAGAGGATTGCGGATATTGCCGCTGGCCGTCGCGCCCGTATAGCCGCCCCCCGCGATGGTCAGCACGGGAAGATTGTCTACCTCCTCGACGGTGACGCGATGGCTCATCTCGCCGCTTTCGGTTTTGAGCAGCGGGGCCGTTTCGCTTACGGTAACCACCTCGCTGGCCTGGCCGACCTCGAGCACCACGTCCTTGCGGGTGTCGTTCGCCACAATCACCTGAAGATTCTGCTGGATGAACTTCTTGAATCCCGCGGCGTTCACCGTAAGCTCGTAGTTGCCCGCGGGCACGGGGATTGCAAAATTTCCCGTGGAGGACGCGCCACCCCGGTAGACGATGCCGGTTTCCGTATTCTTCACTTCGATCTGAGCCGCGGGCACAACGGCGCCCGTAGGATCGGAGATGGTTCCCGTGATCGTGCCCTGGTTGGATTGAGAGAACGCCGGAACCGCAAGTAAAAACACACCGAAGGCGCCTAGAATGATTCGCATAAATGACCCTTTAACCCCCTCACCCATAACCGCTTGGAACGCGCGCCGCAAGCGCCCGCGTTCAGCATGGGGGAAGTCTACAGTTGGCGCCTCGCGGTGTCAATGACCCGAATGGGGGGCGCCGTCCTCCGCTGAGTTATTTGGCGATCCGATTCAAAAGATCTTTTGCCGGCTGAAATGCCGGGTTAAAGTCAAGCGCCTTCCGCAACGCGGCCTGAGCTTCCCGGGAGCGCCCGGCCCCCAACAGCGCCTCCGCAAGATTGACGCGCACCAGCAGCAGCGAGGGACTGATTGCGAGCGCGCGGTTCCAGAAGAGGATGGCTTGGTCCCGATTGCCAAGCTGCATCCAATATGCCCCGAGCGCCGCCGCGACGGCGGACTGAGTTCGGTCCAAGCGCCAAACTTCTTCGTACAAGGGCAGGGCATGCGCGTCGTCCTTGTGGTCGCGGTAGAACTGGGCCAAATACGCCAGCGCCTGGGTGTCGGCCTGGCCGCGAGCGCGCGCATCTTTAAGGGTTTGAAACGCGCGATCGAGGTAAACGGCGTTGTTCTCCCGTAAGCCCACCATCGCATAGGCGAGTCCCAAATCGCGCGTGCTCGGCTCGCCGCCTCCGAACAGGATCAAAGGAGCATCTTCGGGGGGCGGCGCGCTTGCGGCCCTGATTCGCCTCGGGATGGAGTGATCGGTGAAGACCACGTGCTCGACGTCGCTGGTCGGATTTCGCGGCATGTGGCAGGCAACGCAATCCGCGCCCGCGGAGTGCTGTGGCGCCTTACTCATGGCGGCTGGAGCCTGCTCTCCATGGCAGCTCAGGCATTTGGAGCGGAAATATGCGGCCTTGTCCGTTGGGGCTGGAACGGAGTGCGGATCGTGGCAGGTTCCACACCAGAGCTTTTCTCCGCTGGCTCTCTTACAGGCGCTGGCGGCGAGATTCTCGGCGTGGCTGGTCACTCTCACTTCCGCGCCGGAACCGGAACGGACGAAAACGGAAATAACGTCTGAGAGCCGATTGCCGGGGCGGAATGACAAATCGTCTTTGCCCGATTTCGGAACGCGGATTTCGCCCGAAAGATGGCATTGCTCGCAGACGCTGTTCCGTTCGCCCGCGGGGAGCTTGGCCGGATTCACCATGGGCGTGCCCGACGCGATGTGATCGCTTCCGGGTCCGTGGCATCGCTCGCACGATATGCCGCCCTCCCGAAACGGTGGCGAAGCATAGGCATTTTGCGTGCCGGGAATCCGCTGAATCCCGCTGGCGTGACATTCCAGGCATCCCGGCAGGACGGGCCTGTTCAGATAAGGATAGTCCGCCGACGCATATCCGGGCGCAGAATTCCACGAAGCCGAATTGCTGTAATAGGCGACCGGCGCTTCGTATAGGAAGCCGTCGAGGTTCAGCAGATAACTGCGCGCGTGGGCTCCGCTTCCCACGACGTAGTCCAATTGACGGCGTCCCTGAATCAGTGGGGCGCCCGATTTCGCGCCGCGCTGGCCGAAGGTGAAGAAGTATGCTCCTCCATCGCGCTCGACACGATAGGAGAAAGCGCCCGCGGAATCGCGAAACTCCGCGCGATCGAAACTCTCGTCCGCGCCGCCGGCGCCCACGCGTCCGCTGCCGCGAGCCATCGGCGTCGCCATGTAGCTGCGATAAATTTCCCCGTGGCACGAGGCGCACGCCTGGCTTCCCACAAAGTCCGCGCCGGCGGCGCAGAAGGGAATCGCGAGCAATAATGCGCGTGGCAGAAACAACCGGCTGAGTATATCACCGGAGGCGGCTAACGGAGCGGCTGCGGATCGGGTGACGAGAGCCCGTAATCCGTCCGTAAGCTTGCCCCCGCCCTCACGGGCGGGGCTGAAAGGGGGCGCGACGGTGTTCCAGCGTTCGCACCCCGCCCCGGCCGTAAGGCCGGGGATAAACGCCGGTTGAATACCTATCGACGGATTACGGGAGAGCCATGTGGCCCGGCAGCGAAACGGTCGCCGTCCGGCGAAATCATAATGATGAGGAATGGCATATCAACCTATCGAGAACTATGGGCTTATCGGCAATCTCCGAACCGTCGCCCTGGTCGGGATGAACGGATCCATCGATTGGTTCTGTTACCCGCATATCGATTCGCCGAGCGTCTTTGGAGCGATCCTGGACGATGAGAAGGGCGGCCGCTTTCAAATCGCGCCCATTTCCGATCGCGTTACACGCAAGCAATCCTATCTGCCGTCCACCAATATCCTGGTGACGCGCTTTCTGCTGGCGGACGGCATCGCCGAATTGGAAGATTTCATGCCTGTGGGCATTCCTTCCGATTCCCCCTGGTATCACCATCTTTACCGCCGCATCCGCTGCGTGAAGGGTCCGATCCGACTCTCTATTGCCTGCCGGCCCGCTTTCGATTATGGGCGAGCGCCTCACACAACCCACTTGCAAGGTAACGGGGCCATTTTCAAATCGGAGACATTGTGCTTAACCCTTTCCTCGAATGTGCCTTTGCGAAAAGACGGGCAGGGGGGAGTGATTGGCGAATTCACATTGGAAGAAGGGAAGTCGCAACTGTTCCTGATCAAAGGCTCCGAACACGGCGATCGAGATCATTGCTCGCTTTCCGAACAAGAGGCCGAGGAGTTATTCCAGAAGACGGTTCAGTTCTGGCGGAGATGGCTGTCCGCCTGCACCTACCGGGGGCGTTGGAGGGAGCAGGTGGAGCGGTCCGCCCTCGCGCTGAAACTTCTCACCTTCGAACCGACCGGCGCGATTGCGGCTTCGGCCACCACCAGCCTGCCCGAGGTTATCGGAGGCGTTCGCAACTGGGATTACCGCTATAGCTGGCTGCGCGATTCCGCTTTCACGGTGTATGGCTTTCTCCGCCTCGGCTTCGACGCGGAGGCGATGGGATTCGTTCATTGGATGCACGATTACGCATCCAAGCGCTTCCATGCCAACAAGCCTCTTCCCGTTTTGTATACCGTCCGGGGCGAGAGTTCTCCAGAGGAATGTATCCTCGAACACTGGGAGGGCTACCGCGGCTCCGGGCCGGTGCGGATCGGCAACGCGGCGGTCGATCAGCTTCAGATGGATATTTATGGCGAGCTTCTGGACTCGCTCTATCTGTATAACAAGTATGTTGGCCCGATCTCCTACGACCTTTGGAGCAGGATTCGCCGCCGTCTTAACTGGGTTTGCGCCAATTGGCGGCGTCCGGACGCGGGCATCTGGGAAATGCGCGGCCGGCGCAAACATTTCGTCTACTCGAAGGTGATGAATTGGGTGGCGCTGGATCGCGGCATCCGGTTGGCGGATAAGCGCTCGTTTCCCTCCGATCGTGACAAGTGGCTGGCGCAGCGCGACCTGATCTACGAAGAAGTAATGAGGAAGGGATGGAGCGACAAGCGCCGGGCGTTTACGCAATTCTACGGCAGCCTGGATCTGGATGCTTCGCTCCTAATCATGCCTCTGGTCTTCTTCATGGCGCCGAACGATCCGAGAATACTCGATACGGTTGAGGCGATCATGCAAAGCCCGCGCCAAGGAGGCCTAGTGAGCGGGAACCTGGTGCACCGCTATCCCCCCGCCAAGCGAGTCGACGGTCTTCCCGGAGAGGAAGGCACATTCAACATGTGCTCCTTTTGGCTGGTGGAGGCGCTTACGCGAGCGAGCCACGCCCAACCGGAAAGGCTCGGCCAAGCCAGGCTCATTTTCGAGCGCATGCTGGGATATGCCAATCATCTGGGTCTTTATGCCGAGCAGACCGGCGCGCAGGGCGAGGCTTTGGGAAATTTTCCGCAAGCGTTCACGCATCTCGCGCTGATTAGCGCGGCCTACAATCTGAATCGCGTCCTCGAGGGCGGGTAGCAACTAGCAAATCCCCGCAACCGGGGCTGAAGCCTGGCCCGTAATCTGTCCGTAGGCTCGCCCCCGCCCTCACGGGCGGGGCCGAAAGTGGGCACGACGGTGTTCCAGCGTTCGCACCCAGCCCCGGCCGTAAGGCCGGGGATAGGCGCCGGTTGAATACCTATCGACGGATTACGGCCTGGCTGACTTCGGTTGCAGGCTAAAGCCCGCTCTATCTTGGCGGGATAATGTTGCGTATGTCTTTCGGCGATTTGCTGTTTGGCAAGCCCCTTGCCAGTTATGAGGATTCCGAGCAGCGCGTGGGGCCACTGGCTGGAATTGGGATATTCGGACTCGACGCGCTGAGCTCCGCCGGATACGGTCCGGAAGCCGCGCTCACTTTGCTGATTCCGCTGGGCGCGCTCGGCGTGCGATATGTCGTGCCGATCAGCTTCAGCATCATCGTACTGCTGATTATTGTCTTCATTTCTTATTGGCAGACAATCGCGGCTTATCCGGGAGGAGGGGGATCGTACACGGTTGCACGGGAAAATCTCGGCGGCCGATTGGGGCTGTTGGCCGCTGCGGCGCTGATCGTGGATTACATTCTCAACGTGGCTGTCGGCATCTCGGCTGGGGTTGGGGCCCTCGTCTCCGCCGTCCCACGGTTACAGCCGCACACGCTCGGCTTGTGCCTGGGCATCCTCGCGCTTATTACGCTAATCAATCTGCGCGGCGTGAGGGAGACGGGAAATGCCTTCATGGCGCCGACATATCTCTTTATCGGTTGCCTGCTGGGCTCGATTGCAGTGGGGGTGGTGAAGTCTTTGCTCAGCGGCGGCCATCCAACGCCCGTGGCGCCGCCGCATCCGCTGTCGGCCGGCGTCTCAAGCGTGGGCGCTTGGGTGCTGCTGAAGTCTTTTTCCAGCGGCTGCACCGCGATGACTGGCGTCGAGGCCGTCAGTAATGGGGTGCGAGCGTTCCGGGAGCCGGCCGTCGATTCCGCCCGGAAGACCCTTTCGGCCATCATCGGAATTCTCATTTTGATGCTGGCGGGCATCGCCTGGCTCGCGAAGGTTTATCACATCGGCGCGACCGACCCGGGTCAACGCGGCTATGAAAGCGTGCTCTCGCAACTGATCGCGGCAGTGGCCGGCAAGGGAGTCTTCTATTACATCGCCATTGCGTCGATTTTGGCCGTGCTGGGACTTTCGGCGAACACCTCGTTTGCGGATTTCCCGCGCCTGTGCCAGATCGTGGCCAACGACGGCTATCTTCCCCACGCCTTTTCGGCTCGCGGCCGCCGGCTGGTTTTCTCACACGGGATTTACGTGTTGTCCGGCCTCGCGGCGATTCTGCTCGTCGTTTTCGGCGGCATAACCGACCGGTTGATTCCACTGTTCGCGGTGGGAGCTTTCCTCGCGTTCACGTTGTCGCAGGCGGGAATGGTGGTTCATTGGAAGCGTTTGGGCGGCCCCGGCGCCCGGCGCAGCATGCTGATCAACGGTTTGGGCGCCGCCGCCACGGGGACCACCGTGGTAGTGGTTTTGGCGGCGAAGTTCGCTGAGGGCGCGTGGGTGACAGTGCTGCTGATCCCGTTGCTGCTCGCATTCATGATCGGCGTTCGCCGTCATTACATCGCGGTCGAGAAAGAGATCGAGCTGCATACCGCCTGGGATCTCACCCACCTTCAGCCCCCAATCGTGATCGTGCCTCTGCGGGAATGGAGCAAAATTGCCGAGAAAGCCCTGTGCTTCGCGATCAACTTGTCCACGGAGGTTCACGCCGTCCAAGTGAAGAGCGTGGACGACAAAGTGGACGACCTGAGAGATAAGTGGGAGCGGCTGGTGGAAACGCCGGCGCAGGAACTGGGCGTGCTTCCGCCCAAGCTGACCGTAATCCAATCTCCCTACCGGCACTTGTTTGGCCCGATTCTAGGGTTTATCGATGAGATCGAACGGGAGTACCCGGACCGCTATATCGCGGTATTAGTTCCAGAAATGGTGGAGCGCCACTGGCGTCATTACTTTTTGCACAACCAGCACGCGGCGGTATTGAAAGCGCTGCTGCTGGTGAGAGGCAATCAGCGCATCAGCGTGGTCAATGTTCCCTGGTATTTGAATGTCTGACCTGCCGGCGGCTAGGTCCGGCGGTAGAACGGAATTGGTGCGAACGGGGAGGGTCGAACTCCCATGCCCTTGCGGGCGCTGGAACCTAAATCCAGTGCGTCTGCCAATTCCGGCCAATATTCGGGAATTTTGTCCCCGTAGAGTTTGGCTCTTGAAGTAGTAGAAAAAGGTCATTGCTACAACGTAAAGGACATCTCACGCGCCCTTGCTACCAATGTGCGTCAGCTTCCATTGGGTGCGAAATCCGAGAGCCTTGTTGAGTTGGAAGGGGCCACACGAAAGAAGCCCCAATGAGCGGCACACATCCGGCACTCTTCGGTTTTGTCGCTGCGCGGACGGGCGCGATGTCTCGGTAGTGACGACGCATCTTTGCAACGGCGCTGTGAGCGCATAGGCGATAAGAAAGGGGTCGCGTCCGATTTGCTCAAGTTCGTCGTCCCTAAGGTCGGGTGCATAGCCCTCCGCCACGACCCGTTTGACAAGCACTGTATCAACGGATTCCTGTAACAATAGCGCATGCTCAATCTCGGGTTTGTTGAGCCACTCAACAAGCGGGTCGTCATTGTGGCCTTGCCTTACTTCTTCCATGATTTCAAGCGGCATTTTAATATGGCCGGATTCCCCCTGGTGCTGTAACCAACTCCAGAACTCCGGCACTTGGTCTATAGGATAGTAAGTGCTGTTGGCGGTGATGGTGATATTGGCGTCCAGCAAATAGAGCATCTACCGGGTTCCCTCAAGCGAGACGCCCTGGAGAAGTGGGTCTACGTTTCGGGGTTTAACGCCTAAGACCTGTCCGGCCTTTGTATGGGTAAGCGCTCCTTCACCAAGCGAGCGTTTTACAAAATCGAGCAGCGCATTGCCCAGACGATGCCGCCGAACTACGTAATAGCTCGGACCGCCAGCATTGCGGTCTTTGCTTTCAGATTCCCGGGCGCGGCTAGACAGCCATTCCTGCGTGAAATGAGCAGCCAACTGCCGCCAAACGCGCTGATGAATCACGTTTGCGCGCAAAAGCTTGTAGGCAACCATGGCTCGGCTGACATTTCGAGCCGTGGCATACGTCGCGATAGCGTCAATGGCCTCCGCTAATGCCATGGTACGAACGAAGCGAAGGGACTGGATATCCGCAGCGGGCAGGAGAATTTCCCCGGCCACGTCATTGCAGTATTGCTCAATTTGCACCTCCATGCTTTCGCCGCTTACGCCAGTGGCGCCAAGCCACAAATGCACCACCTCATGCAGGGCGCTGAATGACCAAGCAGTACGCGCGTCTTGGTCGTTAATGACGATGAAGGGCGCTAAAGGGTCGGCAATGGCGAAGCCTCGGAACACATCAACCGGGATATTGGTGTGGTGGCTGCCGAGGTTTCCCAGCAACAGCACAAAGATCCCAGCATCTTCAATTTTGCGCCGCAGGTAATTGAAGGCAAGGTCTGCGGAGGGTTGGCTGCGGAACTCCTGAAGCGAAAACTTGAGGCGCTCGGCGATGCGGATCGAAAGTTCATGCGGCGGCAGGTTCATGGTGGTCGAGCCGACAAAGTCTAAGGACTGCGCCTCGCTATCCTGCGCCACGTCCCGCACGATGGCTTGGCGGGCGCGAAGATCACGTATCAGGGTATCGAGCAGCGGATTATAGAGGGGCGGTCGCGCATTTGGAACAGTGCGAAAATCTTGGCCTCTGTCCCCTGTGGGCGGCGGGTCGTCGAGATAAAACACCAGAAGAGAACGCCGGTACTGTTTAGCCATTCTCAACAGCACGCTGCGGGAAATCTCTTCTTCTCCAGCCTCCAAAGCCTGCAAGCGCTCCGTGGCCGTGCGCGCACGAGTATCCTGAAAGCCGAGCGCACGCGCCGCATGCTCCGGTGTGAACCCGGCTGTTGTCCGTGCCCAGCTCAGAATTTCGGGGTTTACCTTCATAGCCCGCTTAACACTCTATTATCGGCTGCCGAGGAATAAGAAATCGGCTCCTCGTTCTGACACGGCGCTGCTTGTCGAGCGCCTCTTGCGCCTCCCTGGGGCCGGCGAATGGGACGAAGCGTCTGCCCCATCCGGGCACCCTGATCCTCGATGCTCGCAAGCTGCCGAGATCCGATGCTCGCAAGCTGCCCGTTGTTTCCGCATTTCCGCACTCGGCACCGTTGTCGGAATAAATCTGTTTGCACGCCGCCGTCTACCATGTGAGCGCCGATATCGGCAGCAACAGGATGGCCAGGGCTGCCAGCGCGGCGGCCAGCCCCACCTTGACGGCAAGAGCGCGTGTCGCCGTCTGGGAGCTTTTCCGTTCGGGCCATGGCCTGAGTTTTCCACAGAAACCCTTGCCTGTCGCCCGAGCGCCGCTTTTCGCGGACGGCCCGGCGTCATTGGGGATTCGTATAGCGGCTGTTAGGCCAGAAGCAACCGCTGGACGACCGCACCAACTCCGCTTCGCGGAACGAGGGTGTATTTCTCCGTCACGGTCATGCTGACGTGGCCCATCAGCTTCGCCGCTTCAAGCCTGCTTATTCCAACTTCGGGAGGTGCGCCTTCATCGGCATCCGTGCAGAACACGCGCACAGGCCAAGCTCCCTTACCGCTCTGCTAATTGAGCCTCTCATCGGCTCCGATTGTTAAGGCACGATTTTGAAAACTGCACACAAGCTGCGCACATTCGGGAGGAAGGCAAGGGGCAAGGCGATCCGGCCCCAGTTAGCGGCAGGAGTTAAAATTATGTGTTTTCTATGGTGCGAACGGGGAGGGTCGAACTCCCATGCCCTTGCGGGCGCTGGAACCTAAATCCAGTGCGTCTGCCAATTCCGCCACGTTCGCGCTCAAAGCGCAGGCTGATGGCATTATAGCGTGCCAATGCCCGCGCCAAGTTCTGATTTTCTGCGTCAACCGCGCGGCGTCCCACCCCCGTCCGCTCCGCCGTTGCGAACCCGGCCGTAATCCGTCCGTAAGCTTGCCCCCGCCCGTGAGGGCGGGGCTGAAAGTTGGGCACGACGGTGTTCCAGCGTTCGCACCCAGCCCCGGCCGTAAGGCCGGGGATAAGCGCCGGCTGAATACCTATCGACGGATTACGGCCCGGCTGCAGTTGCATCCTCCCTATCCGGTCGCGCATCATAGTAGAGGAGCAATAAAACACAAATCATGGCTTCTGACAACACCTTGACTTTTACCGACGCCGCATTCGACCAGGATGTGCTCAACTCCGAGGCCCCGGTCCTGGTGGACTTCTGGGCACCCTGGTGCGGCCCCTGCCGGGCGATGTCCCCGACGGTGGACGCCGTGGCGGCGGAGTACGCCGGTAAGATCAAAGTCGGCAAACTGAACACGGACGAGAATCAGGCGACCGCGATGCGTTATCAGGTCCGCGGCATTCCCACGCTGCTGCTGTTCAAGGGTGGCCGAGTGGTGGATCAGCGGGTGGGCGCGATGCCCAAGGCGGAACTGGTGAAAATGCTCGCTCCTCACGTCCCCGAGGAAAAACCGCAGGCTGCCGGAACGCAGGCTGAAGTAAAGCTGGCCTCCTAAGCTCGCTCCAGATAAGCGACTTCGGAAGTAGACACCCGAATTTTCTCGCCCTCATTGATGAACGGCGGCACCTGCACCACCAGGCCCGTCTCCAGCTTTGCCGGTTTGGTGACGTTTGAAACGGTGGCCCCTTTCAGGCCGGGTTCGGTTTCGACGACTGTCAGGTCGACCGTGGGCGGGAGTTCGACGCTCATCGGCTTGCCTTCGTAAAACTCGACATTTACTTTCAGGTTAGGGATGAGGAAGTTCGTCGAATCCCCCAGCAGATCCTTGGTCAAGTGCATCTGCTCGAACGACTCCGTATTCATGAAGTAGAAAAACTCGCCGTCGTCGTAGAGGTACTCCATCTCGTGCTCGTCAAGAGAAGCTCTGTCCACGCGATCTTCCGAGGAGAAGCGGTGCTCGATCATGGTGCCCGAGCTGAGTTTGCGCATCTTCACCTGAACGAATCCCCGCAGGTTTCCGGGCGTCCGGTGCTCCATTTTAAAGATCGAGTAAAGTTCGTTGTTGAACTTGATGACCATGCCGGGGCGCAGTTGTGTCGCTGAAATCATAGAAGAATCCTCAGTTTAACAGGGGCCGCGAGCGGAACAATCCGCGCGGAATCCGATGCGGCGGCTGGAGACGGGGCGCCGGCCGGCGGCGCTTCAAATCGAGCTTGCGGACTTCGCAATCGCCGGGTTCGCGACGTTGGGCTTGGCCTCGTATTTCGACGCGCACTTGGCCTGAATCTTACTCGCCTGGAACACTCCGTTGGCGTCGAGTCTGCCATCCGCCAGCGTGTCCGCGTGAGCCTTGAAGGTGTCGGGCAGCGGATCGACGCCCGTGTAGACCACTTGCAGATGCTGACCCGGGTCGCCCGTGCCCTCGTTTTGCACAATCGTAAAATCCACCGCGCTGCCGGTATGTTTGATGGAGTCCGCAAGCACGTAACCGCGAACGCGCAGACGCTTCGCTTGCGCCTGATCGCCCATTTGCTTCAGCTCGGGGATGGTTTTGAAATAGGTCTGCCCATCCTTGATGCCGCCGACGGCAAGCCAAGCCAGCGTTCCGACGATAGCGGCGCTCAGAAGTCCATACTTAGCGTAGCGATTCACGGTGTGGTGCTCCTTGTTTAAAAGTTTATCGCATCTAAGAGCGCGGCGCCGCGCAACTGCAACATCGGCCGTAATCCGTCCGTAAACTTGCCCCAGCCCTCACGGGCGCGGCTGAAAGTGGGCACGACGGTGTTCCAGGGTTCGCACCCAGCCCCGGCCGGGGATAAGCGCCGGTTGAATACCTATCGACGGATTACGGCATCGGGTGGCCTGGACGCCGGGAGCGGACATGCATAAAATGTGAGGGTCGGCCAGCCGGACGGCGGCCGAAACGGGAGGGTGGAAAATGCATAAGCTCGCCGTGATTCTGTGCGCGATGAGCGCTACTCTTGCAGCGCAATGGCCGAACCGCCAGACTCCGGCAGTGCCCCGAACGCCCGATGGCAAGCCGAATCTCGCGGCCCCCGCCCCGCGAGCCGCGGATGGCAAGCCGGACCTCAGCGGCGTTTGGCGGGTGAAGCAGGGAAGTTACCTAACCTACGTGACGTCGGATCTCAAGCCGGGGGAAATCCTGCCCTGGGCCGCGGCGATTTACAAACAGCGCGCCGACGATTTTCGCAAGGACTCCGACGGCATCGCTTGCCTTCCGCCCGGTCCCAAGGCCGGCATTTCGGGGCTCGGACTTCCCATGAAGATCGTTCAAACGCCGAATCTGGTGGTGGTCCTTTACGAATATGAAACCATTTTCCGCCAGATTTTCACCGACGGCCGCACGCTCCCCGAAGATCCCAATCCGACCTGGATGGGCTACTCGGTGGGGCGCTGGGACGGAGACACGTTGGTGGTCACCACCGCCGGTTATAACGACCGGACCACGCTCGACCTCGGTGGACATCCGCACACCGAAGCGCTGCTCTTAACCGAGCGTTTCCATCGCCGCGATACCGGCCATATCGATATTCAAGTGACGCTCGACGATCCCAAAGCCTACACGCGGCCCTGGAATCTTTCGATCGAGCTCGACCTGATCCCGGACGGCGATCTGATCGAATACTTTTGCGAAAACGAGCGCGATGCGCCGCACCTGGTCGGCAAAAGCAAGGACGTGCAGCTTCCGGCCGACGTGTTAACGAAATACGTCGGGGTCTACAATTCTGGGAGAAATCCCGACGGCACGGTTGTCGCGCTGGATGGGAACGGCCTCACGATCGATCCGGGCGGAGCGGGCAAACTTCCGCTGATCGCGCAATCGGAAAACAGCTTCTCGATGGAAGGGACGATGATCGAGTTCGTCAAAGACGACAAGGGAGCGGTCACGGGGATGGTGCAGCACTGGGCGGAAGGCGATCGGTATTTCACTCGCGGAAAGTAGAAGCGCGGCCTGATCCGCATATCGCCGGCCCCGAGAATTTTTAATAGCCGTGGTGGCCTGCTGCGAGGCCGCCGCCCGGCTCGCGATGGCGTTCAGCGCCAGGAGCGCTGGATATCGTCTTCTATAATCGTCGATTACAGTGTTAGTTGAGCTGGCGGTGGAAAACTATGCCGTGATCGAGCGCGTCCGGGTGCGTTTTCATCCCGGACTAAACTTGCTCACGGGCGAAACGGGCAGCGGCAAGTCGCTGGTGGTGGACGCACTGGGGCTCTTATTCGGCGGACGGGCGTCGGCCGAGATGGTTCGCACCGGCGCGGAACGCGCGCGAATTTCGGGAGTGTTTGAAATCGGCCGCTCGCCGGCATTCGCGAAGTTGCTCGAAGATGCGGGCGTGGCGCCGGAAGACGGCGAAATCCTCGTCGAGCGGGAAATTCAATCCAACGGCAAGTCGCGGGCGCTGGTGGGAAATCGTCCGGCGACGGCCGCGCTGCTACGAGATCTCGCGCCGCACCTGGGCGATATTCACGGCCAGCACGATCAACAGCAGCTATTTTCGCCGCTGGCGCAGTGCGAAATGCTGGACGCATTCACCGGCGCGGGCGCCCTGCTTTCGCAGACAGCGGAGTTATACGTTCAGTGGCGGAAGGCTTCGGCGGAGCTCGGCCAGCTTGATCGCGAGGCGCAAGAGAGATTGCGGCAGGCGGATTTATGGGAATTTCAGCGCAAGGAAATCGAAGCCGTGGCGCCGCAGCCTGCCGAAGATTCGGATTTAGAAAACGAGCGCCGCGTTCTGCGAAATGTCGTCCGGCTCCAGGAAATTTCCGCGGCGGCTTATTCAGCGCTGTATGAGGACCCGCAAAGCATCGCGGCGCAGTTGCGCGGTGTGGAGAAAAGGCTGGAAGAGCTGGCACGCGTCGATTCGAGCGTCCAGGAAATCGCCGCCTCCCTCAGTCCCGCTGGAATTGCCGTGGACGAGGCCGCCCGCGCATTAGGAGATTACGTCGCCCGGCTCGAAGCCGACCCGGCGCGCCTCGAAGAAATCGAATCGCGGCTGGCCGCGATCGAGAAACTCAAGCGGAAATATGGCGCCACGCTGACGGAAGTGCTTGCGTTTGTCGAGACCGTGAAGGATCGGCTCGCCGCAATGGAGAATGCCAGCGGCCGCCGCGATTTCCTGCGCGAAGAAATCGCGCGGATTGCGGCGGCTTACGAATCCACCGCCGCCAAGCTCACTTCGAAACGCACGGACGCCGCCCGGCAGTTAGCGAAGCGCGTGGAAGGAGAACTGGCCGCGCTGGCGATGGAGAAAACGCGCATCGAAATCCGGGTTCTTCCAGCGCCGTGGTCGGAGCGCGGCTCCGATACGGTTGAAATCCTCATCGCGCCGAACTTGGGCGAGGACTTAAAGCCGCTCGATCGCATCGCCTCGGGCGGCGAATTGTCGCGAGTGGCGCTGGCTCTTAGAACCTGCGCCGGTCCGCGAAACTCGGCGGGGCCGGCCACTCTGGTATTCGACGAAGTCGACGCGGGCGTGGGCGGAAGCGCGGCCGAATCGGTCGGACGCAGGCTGAAGAAACTCGCCCGAAACGCGCAAGTGATCTGCGTGACCCATCTTCCGCAAATCGCCGGGTTCGCCGACCATCACTATTTTGTGGAAAAACGATCGGCACGGGGACGGACCGTCGCTGCTGTCGAAGAGCTGCCCGCGAATTCGCGCACGCGCGAAATCGGCCGCATGCTCTCGGGCGAGAGGGTGACGCCGGAGGCGCTCCGTCACGCGGAACAACTGATCAAATTGGGGGCGACGGAGTAGTGGCGCGACGCGCCGTCGCGGTCGTTCTGCTCCTTGCGGGCAACGCGTGGGGCTGGAACGCGACGGGACACCGCATAGCGTCGGCGATCGCTTACGACCTGCTGACGAGCCGCGTCCGCGAGCACGTGGACGCTTTGCTCGCCACGCACCCGGACTATGCCGCTCTTCTGACGCGCGACGCTCCGGCGGATCCGCGCTTGCGCGCCCGAGCCGCGTTCCTGGCGGCATCGGTTTGGCCGGACGCGATTCGAAGCGATCGTCGCTTCTACGACGATACTCGGGAAAACGCAAGGCCCACGCCATTGCTGCCCGGCTTTCCCTCCATGGCGCGGCACACCAACTGGCACTATATCGACCTGCCGATTTCGGTGGAAGGCGCGCCCACCCAGCCGCCGAAGCTTCCCAACGCCCTCACGGAATTGCGGCGCATCATGAAGGAAATAAAAAGTCAACAGACCGGCCTGATCGCCGCTTACGATCTTCCATGGCTGATTCACATCGAGGAAGACGTCCATCAGCCGCTTCATTCGGTCAGCAGGTTCGTAAAGTCGCAGCCCGACGGAGATGCCGGTGGAAACAATGTCTACGTAACTCCGGGCCGGAATTTGCATGCAATTTGGGACGATGCCGCGGGCGCAGATACCAGCGATGTTTACGTGAATCGATTTGCCGCCGAAATTACGGCGGAGTTTGTGGAACGCATGGGCCGGCGTCCTCGCGTTTCTAAGGACCCTCGAAAATGGATTAACGATGGCCTGGAGCTTGCCACGCGCGATGTATACAGCGTTGGTCTAAATACCGGCACGCGCGAACACCCTATTGCGCTAACGCAAGATTATCAATCGAAAGTGCGCAGAATCGCTCGATTCCAACTGGCGCTGGCGGGATTTCGCTTAGCGGCGGTTTTGAATGAAAGATTCAAATAAATAATATGCACTTCCCTGGTTTGGTATATAGCTTGCAAGCGCGATGGCCGCTTCAGGAGCCTTCCAGAAGGCCTTTCGATACAAGCATCTAATATTTTTTAATCGTGCCTCTGTACAAGGATAATCAAAAAATGTTAAGATGATGATGTCCAGTTGTGACCTTTCCAAGGCGCAACGCGTCTCTTTCCGTAGGGTGAGCTGCCGACTGCCCGGTTAGCCACCTGAAAGTTCGGCGCGCTACCACCTAACGGTAGTGGTGAGCCGGCCGGTGAGTATCTTCCTCCGAGTACTCACCGGCTTTTTTAGTCCCAAACCCCACCCAGGCCAAGGTGAAATTATCTGATTTTTGCGCTGGAAATGCGCGTACGCTGAGTGAGATTGGCGACTGCCGGTACGGAGCGCCGGTAGCTATTCTTTCGCCACCTTCAGATCGACCAGACCGCGTAGATCTTCAATGAACTGCTCCACGGGCTTCGCGCCCATGTCGCCATGCTTGCGGTGGCGCACAGCCACGGCGCCGGCTTCGGCTTCGCGATCGCCCACGACGAGCATGTAGGGGATCTTCTGCAACTGGGCCTCGCGGATCTTCAGGTTGACTTTCTCCTTGCGATCGTCTAGTTGAGCGCGAAAGCCTGCTTCCTCCAACTGTGTGTGCACTTTCTTTGCGTAATCCAACTGACGGTCCGTGATGGGCATCACCACCGCCTGCACCGGCGCGAGCCACACCGGAAAAGCGCCCGCGTAATGTTCCACCAAGGTGCCAAAGAAGCGCTCCACGCTGCCGTAAAGCGCGCGATGCACCATGAGAGGCTGATGCCGCTTGCCGTCTTCCGCGACGTACTCGAGTTCGAAGCGGCGCGGCAAGTTGAAATCGAATTGAACCGTGGAGAGCTGCCATTTGCGCCCCAGCGCGTCCAGCAACTTCACATCGATCTTGGGGCCGTAGAACGCGCCTTCGTCTCGACTGACGGGAGCGTGGATATGGAGCCGGTCGACCGCCCGTTGCAGAGCTCTCTCAGCCGTTTCCCACTGCTCGGCCGAGCCCATGTATTTGCCGCTCACTCCGCCGTCCCAGGTGGAAATCTCCGCCTCATACTCCGTGAAGCCGAACGTTTTTAAAACGTCCATCGCGAATTCCAGGCAGCTCACCACTTCGTCTTCAATCTGCTCCGGCGTGCAGAAAATGTGCGCATCGTCTTGCGTAAACCCGCGCACGCGCAGAAGCCCGTGCATGGTTCCGCTGCGCTCATACCGGTAAACGGTGCCGAGTTCGCCATAACGCATGGGCAGCTCGCGATAGCTGCGTAGTTTGTCGCGGTAAATCAGGATGTGTCCGGGACAGTTCATCGGCTTTAACCGGTACTCGGCGTCGTCCAGCTCCATACCCGCGAACATGTTCTCGCCGAAGTTGGCCAGGTGCCCCGATGTCCGCCAAAGATCGGCGCGCATCACGTGCGGCGTATATACCAGCAGATATCCGCGCCTCACATATTGATCGCGCATCCAATCCTCGATCAGCTTGCGAACGATCGCGCCCTTGGGATGGAAGAAGATCAGTCCCGGTCCCGCCAGATCCTGAATGCTGAACAGATCCAGTTCCTGCCCCAGCCTGCGGTGATCGCGCTTCTTGGCTTCTTCGAGCTTGTTGAGGTGTTCCTCCAGATCTTTCTTATTGAAGAAAGCCGTGCCGTAAATTCGCTGCAAGCGCTGGTTGTGCTCGTCGCCCTTCCAATAGGCGCCGGCGATAGAAAGCAGCTTGAATGCCTTGATCTTTTTCGTGGATGGAACGTGCGGACCGCGGCAGAAATCGATAAATCCCGGCCCTAGCGTGTACTCCGAAAATACGTCGCCGGCGCGCTCGCTAATTAATTCGATTTTCATGGGCTGGTCGGCATAAAGCTTCAGTCCCTTGGGCTTGGGAGTATATTTCCGCTCATACGGCAAATCGCGAGCCTGAATTTCCCACATCCGTTTTTCGATGCGATCGAGATCCTCGGGCGTAAAAGGCGTGTCGCGCTGGAAATCGTAATAGAAGCCGGTCTCAATCGGAGGACCGATGCCGAGCTTGGTTTCCGGAAATAGTTCGAGCACTGCCGCGGCCAACAAATGCGCGGTCGAATGGCGATAAACTTCGAGCGCCTCGGGATTCCGGGGAGTCAGAATTTCCAGCTTGGAGTCCGATTCCAAAGCCCGATTGAGGTCCCATAACTGCCCGTTGACTCGTGCGACGATGGCATCGTCCGCGAGCCGGGAACTGATCGATCGCGCGACATCGATGGGACGCGTCTCTTGTGGAACGCTCTGGACGCTGCCATCCGGAAGTGTGACCTGAAGACTGCTCATGAATAGTATCAGCGTAGCAAAGCGGGGCGATGCGTCACGTCAGCTCGCCTTCCGCCGCGGCCGCCGGAACAGGCGCGCCAATACGCTCGCGCCTCCGCCGGGGCCGTACCCCTCGATCAAGTGCAAGACCGCGGCTTCCTCCGCCCGGAGTTGGTGGACGCCGGCCGGGACGGGACGGGTCCGGGGCGCGGCGCCGTGGAGGGCTGGACTTCCGCCCGCGCAGTGCTTGTATAATGACCCTGAACCGGCACGGGAGGCGATCCAGCGAGACCGCTCCTGAATGCCAGTCACTAAGGAGGGTCAAATGAAATTTCGCTCAATGGTGCTGGGGTTGTTGCTGACATCCGCGCTCGGCTTCGCCGCGGACGTGGACGGGAAATGGACTGGGACCATGTCCACACCGAACGGCGACGTTCCGGTAAGCTTCACTTTCAAAGCCGACGGAGCTACTCTGAACGGCTCCACTGCCGGTCCCGACGGCATGGAAATCAAGATCGCGAATGGCAAAGTAGACGGAGACAAAATCTCCTTCTCCATCACCTTCGATTTCGGTGGAATGCCGTTTATGCTGAACTACGCCGGCGCGGTCGAGAAGGATCAAATCAAGTTCACCATCGATATCGCGGGGATGCCGATGGAGCTGCTGGTAAAGCGAGCGGCTTAGCGCGCGGAGCAGGGTTCCGGCATCCAGCCGGTGGCGTCCGGCTGTTTCTTGAAGTGCGTGCTGGTGATGAAGGGCGTCGTCAGATATTGCGGATCCACGACCTCGGTGGTGATTACGAGCCACGTGTCGCCATTCGGCGCGGGATGCATGTCGTAATATTCGTTCACCGCCGCGTTCGCGCTATACGGAACGCCGTTCTTACGCAGGTAGCCAGGCTTTAGGTTGGTGGTGACCACTTTCAGGTCGCCCATTCGCGGAGCGCCGCGTCCGCCCGAAGGCGCGGCGTATTCCCATTGTGCGACCGAATAGCCTTGCCATGAAGGATCGCCATCCCGGCCGGCGTCCTTTGAAGCTGGGGCGCCGAAATGGAAGAGGCGCGTTTGCGTTCCGGCGTCGGTGTCGATGCGGAGCGTTGTGTCGTTGTCCCAGGTAATATGCAATCGGCCCGGAATTCGCATCACGGCGGGCGCTCCGTACGCCTTGCATTGATTGCCGTCGGCCTCGTCCTTGGCGGGGTCCCATGCATCGGCCACTCTGCGGGCCTCCGCGTTCATGGGCACGCCTAGATACTTGCCTTTGGGCGGCGTCACCATGCGGAACATCCAATCCTCGGTGACGATCGCTTCCCAATATCCGGTCGGATCGAATGCCGCCGCCGCTCGTGGATTCGCGGGCGCGCCCCGCCCGGCGCCGCGTCCACCTCGTCCCCCGCGTCCTTGCGCGAAAAGAGTCGCTGTGATCGCCAGTAGCGCGACCACCGGAAGGATGCTGCCTCGTTTAGTCAATGGTCTCGCCCGGCTTCGTGCCCCAACCAAATCCATCCGACTTGCGATGCAGAGTTTTCAACGCGCCACGGTGATCGGCGGCCGTGCGCGACGGGTTCATGGTGATCACCACCTCATCGCCGATTTTCAGCGTGTCGCGCTTGATCCCTTGCTGCCCGAGCTGACCCGACGCGCGCCATTCCAGCGACCAGCGCTGCATCGCGCCCGTTTCGTCGGGAGCGTCGATCTGAAGAAACGAGTGCGGATTCCGCAGCAGAACCTCGGCGATTTTCCCATCCAGTGTGACTTCTTTGTCGGATTGGTAAGTCGCGGAAAGCGAGTGGTGGGCAAAGGCGCTCACCGTGAAAATAAATGCCGCGGCAACGGCAAGCAACAACAGTTTCCGTATCATTGCGCTCCTCATTTCTTGCCGGATCACTTTTTTGTAGTTTGGCTCAGGCTTTTATAAGCAGCCTCGATAAATTTATCGGTGGTCCACTCGCCAGTTGTGGAACCGTACAGTCCATCATAATCCATGGTTGGCTTGGCGGCCTTTACCTGATCGAGAGTCATGCCCTTTTTAATGAGAGCCTGGATGCGATCGCGAACGATCGCTACCATGTTGCGGTAGTTGGCGACGTCCCCCGTATCGCACAGCCGTCCATGGCCGGGGATAATCAGCGTCCCGCCTTGCGACCGGAACTCGGGAATCGCGATATCGAGGATGTGGTTCAACGCATCCAGCACTCCATTCAAGCTGCCGCCTTTTTCGAGATCGATCACGGGATAGCTGTCGGTGCGCAGAATATCGCCCGCCGCGATCACATCGGAGTAGCGGAAGTAAACGATAGAATCGCCGTCGCTGTGCGCGGCCGGTTCGTGGAACATTTGAACGCCTTCGCCGTTGAAGAACTCGCTGAGCTTGTAGGAGGCGTCGCGATAGGAATCGGTCGGCCAGTCGTTTGAGGGAAACGCGGTTTTGTCCTTGCCGACCGAGGCGCTCATTCTGGTGAGAACGTTCTCGTGAGCGACAATTGTCGCGCTTGGCGCGACGCCGACGGGCGGGAAGGTAACGCCCAGTATTTTGGAATCGGATGGGAGGGCTGAAAGCACCTCATTGCCGCCGGCATGGTCGGCATCCACGCTGGTGTTGAGAATATAGCGGACGGGCTTCGGCGCCGCGGGCGAGGCGATGATCGCCGCAAGCGATGGGCTGCTCCAGCGGTAGGGACTATCGGGGCAATGCATGCCCAAACACTTGTTCGGTGTGGGCGAACCAGCGACCGAAGTGGCCAATTGCAATAGCGTCTGCAAAACTTTGGGGGCCATCTCGGCTTTGCCTGAGTCGGCCAGCAGAATCCCGTCCTTGCCGACCGACGCCGCGATATTGCCTCCCGCGCCGACCAGCATGTAGACATTGCCCTGTACCGGCATCACGTGGATCTCGTCGTTCGAGGGCTTCGGAATCGCAGCGAGCACCGACGCCGAGAGTTTGGCGTTCGCCGGCATTCGCGCTGGCGCCATTGTGTTTCCCTGGCCCTGCCGCAATTGCAGGCGGTATTCGGGACGCGTCGATTCCGCGCCTCCCCGCGTGCCCTGCAGCGGGATCCAGCCCGCCGCATCCTTGAGCTGGTCGGTTTCGCCGGGAAGGAAATGGGGAATGGCCTTCGAGATGTTCTCTTCGCTGACCGTGCACGGATAATAGGTCAGCGCGGTGTGCAGATTCAGCCGGTAATTTGTCGTCTGAATCAGCGGCTCCTCCAGCCAGACCGGATCGGTAAGGATCATAGTGATGGCGAGAATATCTCCGTGCCGGTCGATGTATTCCATCATCGTGGCTTTGTCGCTGAAGCTGGCGCCGTTGCGCCGAAGATAGCTGCCTTTGATGTGCGTGGTGGTGACTACCAGCGTGTTGCCTTCCCATTTGCCCGTAGAAAAACCGGACCAGCTATGCGGCGCCCACTCCGGCGGATGCGGCCGTCCGTCCATATAGATCACGCGGTCGAGGGAACGCAGATACTCGACATGAATCGCCGTGAGTTCGCGGCCGATGGGATCGACTTCGTTCCAGAACCGCACGCTGCCCAGAGCGCGCCACTGATATGGCGCCGAATGGGGACGACATTGAAACTCAGGCAGGCTCCATTCGGAATGATCGTGGCTGTCGGCCTTCATGCGCCCGGCGTCGTTCAGCGGGATTCCCTGATAATCGCCAAGCGGCGGGCCTCCCGAGCGCTCATAACTATCTTCGTGAATCACCTCTTCCCAGACGCCCGAGAAATCGGTGACGTCGAGCGCGGGCGCGCCCTGGCCGAACGCGGGCGATCTGGACAAGAGAGCCGTCAGCAGAACGGGGGCAAGAGAAAGGGAAAGGCGCGGTTGATTCATGTTCTGTCGCTCAACTGTTCATGATATCCATTTCAGGGGACGGGTTCTGAGAGTTTGCCCGCGCGTCGCGGGCAGGGTTAAGATTGATCTACGGACGAGATCGTAGGAAAATGTCCGGCTTCATCCCGCAGAGGAGTCTCAAGATGATCATACGGATTCTTGCTCTAGGTGGAATCGGCGCGGCAATCGCGCTGGCGCAAAGCTCGAGCCCGGCGGCGGCAAACTCAAGCCAGCAGCCCTTTTCCGCGGTTAAGACGGACCCGAACTACAAGCCGCCGAAGACTCCCTGGGGCGAGCCCGACCTTCAGGGCATCTGGCCTCTCAACCACCTGATCGCCGTTCCTCTGGAGCGGCCCACGCGCTACGGCAACCAGCTTTACTTAACCGACGAGGAATTCGCCAAAGCGCAGGGCAACCTGGATGCGCGCCGGAGCCGCAACCAATCCGGTGCTATTCCCGTGGCGGACAGTTCCGCGCGGGCGATGCGGCAGACGTCGCTGATCGTCGATCCGCCGAATGGGCAATTTCCCCCGCTCACGGATTACGGAAAGAAACTCCAGGCGGAGATGAAAGGTAGCTACCGCCCGGGCCAGACCGTCTTCGATAGCGTGGACGACTTCAGCGCGTGGGACCGCTGCATCACGCGCGGCATGCCCGTCTCCATGGAGCCGCGCAACTACAATAACGGCATCCGCATCATGCAGTCGCCCGGCTACGTGATCGTCCTGCTCGAAATGGCCCATGAAGCCCGCGTCATCCCGACCAACGGCGAACCCGCGCTCGATCCTTCCATCAAGCAGTGGATGGGCGAGTCGCGCGGCCATTGGGAAGGCAACACGCTTGTGGTCGAGACGACCAATTTCAACGGCCTGGTCGGCGAAACCAGCGCCGGCGTGCCCGGCTCTCCGAGACCGCTCGAGCCCGAGTCTCCGGACATGAAGATCGTCGAGCGGTTCACGCGCGTCGCTCCAGACACGATTGAGTTTAAAATGACGATCTCCGACCCGGCAGTGCTGTCAACCGGCTCCTACACCGTCGCTTACCCGATGTTTCTCGACAATAAGTATGAGTCGTTCGAGTACGCCTGCCACGAAGGCAACACAGCGGTCCGGAACTATATCCAGACGTCGCGTTACGAACGCGAGCACCCGAAGAAATAGTTTGCGCCGGGAGGGAACTACTGTAGCAGCGCCTGGAGCGCCGGTATGGGCACCGCGCTCTCGCGCAGGGCGCGGTCGTGGAACAGACGCAGGGAATATCCGCTTCCCTGGGCTTGTTTGAACTGTTCCCGCGCCGCGAGCCATCCTTTCCATCCCGCATAATAGGTCGGCAACTGGCACGAGGAGAGCTGTGCGCGCTGGAGCTTCGCCGTCGCCTCTTCTTTTTCCTGATACGTGTCCTTGATCATCAGGTCCAGCGCCTGCTGGTCGGTCATTCCCATGGTCTGGAGGCGGATATCGAGAATCGTGTTAGCCAGCGCGCGCAGCGCCTGCTTTAAGAACGTGAGCCTCAGCTCCTTGCTGTTGTCGAGATAACCCTCGTCCGATAACATCTGCTGCGTATAGAAGGCCCAGCCTTCGACGTAGGCGCCATTGCCCCACAGGCTGCGCAGCAGCCTCCGCGATTCGGGCAAAACGTCGTTGCCGTATTCGAATTGCACGTAGTGCCCCGGCATGGCCTCATGGATCGTCAGCTCCTGAAGGCCGTAATTGTTGTATTCCCGGAGCTTAGATATGATCCTTTCGGGGTCCCAGTTGTAAGGGATCGGCGTGATCCAGTAAAACGCGCCCAGTTGTGGCTCCAGCGGCGGCGCGGGATTGAACCCGCCCGCCGCATAAATTCCGCGGAGAAATTCGGGAGTTTCGGTCACCTCTAGATTGGCGCGCGTGGGCAGAGTTAGAAGACCTTTCGACTGCACGAATTCCCGAGCCTGGTCGAGATCTTTCCTGGCCGTCGCCATATAAGTATCTTGCGAAGCGTGGTGAGTGGCGATTTCATCGAGCACCGCTTTCACGGATCTTGGCGCGGCGAGCTTGGCCATCTCCTCGCGCGTTGCCTGAAGGTCGGCCTCCGCGCCGGCAAGCAGTTCCTCCGGGGTCTTGCCCGCGTCGATTACCAATTGAAATTTCTTGGCGTATTTTTCCTTGCCCAGACGCCAGTCGCTGGTTTTCTTGGAGAGCGTGTTTTGAAGATAGGCGTTGAACTCCTTTAATGAAGTCACCGCCCGGTCCGCGGCTTTGTTATAGTCCGATTTCTGCGCATCGGGGACCTCTTTGCGCAGCGTTTTGTCGATTAAGTCGATGTTGCCCTGGTTTTCCTCCCTCGCGACTCGATTCCATACTTCGGGAGCGTCGGTAAGATTCGCCTTCGCCTGCTCGAACAAGGCGGGCATCTTCTCCAGCCGCCGCGTAATGTCCTGGAAACGCTTCTCCTTCGGCCCGTATTTCAGCATGTAAGGAGCGAAGACGGCGTTTCCGGCCAATTCCACATAAATTGTAGGATTGTGTTTGTAGCTTTGAATAGTGTCGAGCTCGAGCAGCGCCAGCCCGATATTGTCGTCGACGATCTGAAGATCGGCCTTCTGTTCCTTGTCGAGCTTGTTCCGGTCCAAAGCCGCAAAACGGGCCTGAAAACCTTCATAGAATTTTCGGCTCTCATCCAATCCCTGGGCGCTGTAGTCGTCGATAAGCTCGTCGAGCGGCACACCGTTGTAATCGTGCAAGCCCGCCTGAGTAGCCGCCACCGGCGAAAGGGCAAGGCTGCCGTAAATCAGATCGTGGCTCATTTTTTCGAAATTCGGCGCGGGAGGGTCTTGTGAACAGCTCATAAGCATCAGCGGGGTTAAGAGAGCGGGGAGAACGGCGAACTTGTGCAAAACCACGTGATTAGTGTAGCGTGCAGCCGAGATGGCCGGAGCCTGCCAGGGCTGCGCCGGGCTCTCACGAGCGTCTAGGCTAGGCTAGGGGCCTTGCTCCAACCTGTCCTGGCCCACAGGCAGCAAATGAACGCTTGCGCGATTTTCCCGGACAGAAATCAGGCAGCCGATCTCAAGCTCCGAACGGAAAGCAACCAACACTTCTGCAATTATTCCGACCACTGCCTCCGCCCGGCAACCTTCTTTGCGCAACCGAATTGCCGAGGGGCGCTGAAGTCCTTGAATCGCAACAAGTGCGTGAAAGTCGGCATCGAGCGTAATAACGACAGATCCCTCCGCCGCTGCGCCAGGATCTCCTCATCTCCGGCTCGATACATGCGAAGTTCGGCAACCATATCCGAGGGACCGAAAGAGCCCGGTCGAGTCCGCGGGTATGCCTTGATCGAGAATAAGCTTTAGCGGCGGACTGTTTGTACTCACGCCAAAGTGAGTTCGGCGCCCCGATCCGCAAGACTCGACGCGGCGAATTCGAGCGCTTGCCTTACGTCCTCCTCATCCAGTTCCGGATAGTTTCGGAACAACTCGCTCCTGTCCGGATAAATCGCGACTGCGGCAACCACCCGGCGGACGGTCAGACGCATTCCACGTATGCAGGCTTGTCCATTCATCTGCTTAGGATTCCAGGTGATTCGATCGAACATCACAGGGCGACTCGTCCATAGCATACCTCTCCTGACGCGATCCCACACCACACCCCGCATGGACCGCACATCCTGGAGCCCCCCAGCGGCATCATTCTTCTGCTTTATAGCGAACAAGTTTGAACGCTTTCCAAACAAACTCTGCCCTGCGCTAGCCTGAAATAGCGCTTATGAATCCTCTTCTGGAAATTCAATTTCGCGTCCCGTTCGATAAGATCGAGCCTCAGCACATCGAACCCGCCATCGATGAGCTGCTTGGCGAAGCCGCGCGCAATCTGGAGGAGACCATCGCCTCCGATCGCCCGCTCCACGGGTACGACACCATGACCGAGGGCCTGGATTACGCCATGAACGTAGTGCGGCACCTGGAAAGCGTCGCCACTACTCCCGCCTTGCGTGCCGCCTACAACGCGGTGCAGCCCAAAGTCAGCGCGTTTTATTCGAGCATCCCTCTAAATGAAGGCTTGTGGAAGGCAATTCAAGGCTATGCGTCGACCGATGAAGCCCATCGTCTCACTGGGACGATGAAGCGGTTCCTGACCAAGACCATCGATTCCTTCAAACGGCATGGAGCGGAGCTGGATCCAGCCGGTAAAGCTCGCCTTCAAGAGATCGACGTGGCGCTGGCCGAGGCCACCACGAAATACGCAGAAAATGTGTTGGATTCCACCAACGACTACGAGTTAGTCCTTACCGAGGAAGAGCGGCTGAAGGGGTTGCCGCCGGCGGCGATCGCGGCTGCCCGCGCCGCGGCGGAGGCGAAAAAACAAAGCGGGTGGCGTTTCACGTTGCAAGCTCCCAGCTATGCCGCGGTCATGACGTATATGGACGATGCTTCCATCCGCGAAGCCCTTTACCGCGCCTACAGTACTCGCGCCACCGCGTCCGGTCCCGGCGGCGCGGCGCACGACAATCGCAAACTAATCTCCCGCATTTTGGAGCTTCGCAAGGAGAAGGCGCGGGTGCTCGGTTTCCGCGATTTCTCCGACTTTGTGCTCGAAGATCGCATGGCGCACACGGGCGCGCATGCCCAAGCGTTCCTCGACGATCTGCGTCAAAAGACCGAGGCGCGGTTCCGCGAGGAGAATCGCGATCTGGAAGCGTTCGCAGCCCGCGAGCTTGCGCCCTGGGACGTCGGATACTATGCGGAAAAGCAGCGCGCCGCGCTCTACGACTTCGACGAGGAAGCGCTGCGCCCCTACTTTCCCGTCGAGCGCGTCACCGCGGGAATGTTTGACATCTTCGGCCGCCTGCTCGGGATTCGCGTCTCCGAAGAGCAAGGCGTGCCGGTGTGGGATCCCCAGGTGAAATCGTACGCAGTTCACGACTCATCGAGCGGAGCGCTTCTCGGAGGGTTCTACGCCGACTGGCTCCCGCGCGAAAACAAACGTGGAGGCGCATGGATGGAAGCGCTCATCACCGGCGATCCGGCCGCGGGCCATCCTCACCTGGGGCTGATCTGCGGCAATCTGACGCCTCCGGTGGACGGCAAGCCGTCGCTGCTGACGCACCGCGAAGCGGAGACGATTTTCCACGAGTTCGGGCATCTGCTGCATCATCTGCTGAGCCGCGTGGAGGTGCGGACTCTCGCCGGAACCAGCGTGGCCTGGGATTTCGTCGAACTACCCTCGCAGATTATGGAGAACTGGTGCTGGGAGCGCGAATCGCTGGATCTGTTCGCCCGGCATTGGGAAACCAGCGCTCCGATTCCCGAAGATCTGTTTCAAAAGATGAAGCGCGCCAAAACATTTCGCGCCGCCAATGCGCAGATGCGTCAGCTTGGGTTCGGATTCGTGGATCTGGCGCTGCACCGCGAATGGGAAGGCTCGGTCGATCCGATCGAGTATTCGCGCGAGCTGCTCCGGCAATTCTCCCCGGCTCCGCTGCCCGCCGATCATGCCATGCTGGCCGGCTTTACTCATTTGTTCGCCGGTCCGGTAGGCTACGCCGCCGGCTACTACTCGTATAAGTGGGCCGAGGTGCTCGACGCCGACGCATTTACGCGCTTCCACAGGGAAGGTGTCTTCAACGATCGCGTTGGCCGGGAATACCGGGATAAGATTCTCGCTCGCGGAGATAGCGAAGACCCCGCGGAGTTGTACCGGTCCTTCATGGGTCGCGATCCAGATCCGAGAGCGCTGCTGGAGCGGGCGGGATTGGTCTAGGAAAAGGACGCGGAGTCTACTCGTGGCGCAACGCGATCGCGGGGTCCACGCGGGCCGCTCGTAAAGCCGGCACGTACGCGGCGGCGATTGCGGTGGCAAGCAGGATCGCCGGCACGCTTACAAACGTCAGCGGGTCCAAAGGCTTCACTGCAAATAACTGCGCGCTTAGCAATCGCGTCAATGCCGCCGATGCCGCCGTTCCGCACACAATCCCCACCGCCGCAACGCGGAGCGCCTGACCCAGTACGAGCCTCACTGTATCGCGACGGTTCGCGCCCAGCGCGGCGCGAATGCCTATCTCGTGGGTCCGTTGCTCAACGCTGTAGGAGATGACGCCGTAAATTCCCACCATCGCGAGCAGCAGCGCGATCGCCGCAAAAATCGTAAGCAGGAGAACGTTGAAATTCTGCCGCGCTGTCGAATCCAGGCTCGCTTGGTCCATGGTGCGGACGTTCACTGCCGCCAGGCCCTCGCCGGTCACCAAGGCTTGCCGGACCGCGTGATCGACGCTCATAGGCGCCACGCCGGCTTGAGTGCGAAGCAGGATCGCGCTGTGCTCCAGGCCATTCAAAAGCGCGATATCGGCGTCCGGGATCTGCGATGGCGCCTGGTACATGACGGGAGAAGGATCGGAAAACAGCCGTTCACGGACGTCGCCGACCACGCCTACGATTTGAGTAAGACCCCCTTGGTAAGCGGGATCCAGACCTGCGCCGATGAAAATCTGTTGGCCGACTGGATTTTCTCCCGGCCAGAACTTGCGGGCCATGGCTTGGCTGATGAGGACGGCGCGGCCGGACTCTCCGTCCCTCAAAAATCTCCCGGATATTAGCGGAATTCGCAAAACGTGAAAATATTGCGGCGACACATAGCGCCATTGAACGTCGCCATTCACCTGCCGGCCCGGCGGAGTCCGTCCTGGAATACTGAACAACATATCTACCTTGCCCCAGAGCGGAAGCGCGCTTGCCACGGCCGCGGATTCAACGCCGGAAATGCTCTCCATTCGCTCGACCAACTTCCGGGTGAGGCGATCCACTTCGCTTGACTTGGAATAGCCGGAACCGGCGAGAGAAATCTCAACTGTCAGCAGGTTCTTCGGATCGAATCCGAGGCTCACACTATGCATGGCCGCGAAGCTGCGAATGAGTAAGACGGCGCCACACAAGAGCACGACGGCGATCGCCACCTCAGCTGCAACCAGAACGCCGCGCGCTCTGTTTTGCCTCAGGCTGGAACCTGTCCTGCTCCCCGATTCGTTTAACGAAATATTGAACTCGGCGCGGGAAAGTTGGAATGCCGGAATCAAGCCAAACAGCACTCCTGCGACCGCCGACAGCAGGCAGGAAAATGCCGCGATTTGAGGATCGATCGCCGGAATCGCCGCCATCTCCTGAAGGCGAGGCAGATCGCCGGGCGTGAGCGCCAGCAGCGCCCGAATACCCCAAGATCCGAACGCTAATCCGAGCGCTCCCCCGGCCAACGCCAGCATTAGGCTTTCGGTCAGCAGTTGCCTTACGATTCTCCGGCGCCCCGCTCCGATCGCCGCGCGAATCGCGATCTCCCGTTGTCGCCCCGTTGCGCGCGCCATCAGGATGTTGGCGACATTTGCGTAGGCAATGAGCAGCACCAGGCCTACGGCTCCCAGCAAAATCAGCAACGCGGGCCGGACGTTTCCGGTGAGCTGCCGCTGCATGAACGCGACCTGGACTTGTTGAGCGATATCCAACTGTTGCGGATGAGTTTCCAGGTATCGCCTGCCAATTACGGCCATCCACGAATTGGCTTGCGCCAGCGTGACATGACGGGGCAGTCTGGCCGCGATCCTCAAAAAGATTGCCAAATTAGTGCTATTCTCGTCGGCCTGCAACGGCGTCCAGACGTCGCCGGCGGGATTCGGCGTAAAGCTTGACGAGAGAATGCCGACGACCCTGTACGGCGCGCCGCCAAGCGCGATCGTCTTGCCGATGATCGAGGGCTGGCCCCCAAATTGGCGTTGCCACAATCCAAAGCTCAGCACCGCGACATCGGGACCGCCGGGGGCGTCCTCGCCGGCGGTAAAGGTTCGCCCCAATACCGGTTTCGCGCCGAAGAGATCGAAATAGTTCCGCGAAGCGGTGATGACGTTCGCCGGCTCAGGCCTGTCGCCGCCGCTCAGATTCATGTTGGCGACAGCGTGATACGCCGTCAAATCCTCGAAGCCGGGGTTATTTTGCTCTAAAAATCCGAATCTCGGGATGTTTGTGGTGCTATCGTTTCCCGGACGGCCGATATTCACGATGCGATCCGCCTCCGGATAGGGCAAGCTATCCAGGAGAACGGTTTTCAGAACTGTGAAGACCGCCGTGTTGGCGCCGATGCCGAGCGTGAGCGCTATCAATGCGGTCGCGGTGAAGCCGCGAGACTTGGCGAGCGTGCGAATCGCGTAGCGAACATCCGATAGCAAGCCGTCCAACCAAATCCAGCGCCCCCTGTCATAGAAGCGCTCAGTTGCAAGAGTGGCGTCGCCAAAGGCGCGCGCGGCGGCCTCGGCCTGTTCTTTCGTCAGCCCCTGTTCTCGAAGGTGGTCTGTTTCCGCCGCGAGATGGGCTTTAATTTCGGCCTTGAAGTCGCTCTGGTTGCGCCGCCTTCGGAACATGAATTAGATCTCCTGAATATCCTCTCCGAGGATACGGCCCGGCTTAGACGCGCGCTCCGCCGACCGACACGGGGTCTCACTCATCAATCGATCTACCGCTGCGTCAATCTGTTTCCTCTGCCAGCTCCCGCCGATGAAGCGTCGCCGGGTTCACGGGCTTGAACTTTACCCTCGCCGACTTCGGGGATGACAGCAAACCGGGGTTAATTAAGATTGCCCGGGTAACTCCCCGCGAGTTTTTGGCCGGGAAGGACCCCTAAAATCTCGGAACGTGCTCTTTTTGTGATCGTCGTCGATGATCCAAAAGGCGGGCCGCGGCGGCTTTGAGCCTTTCAGAGCAAACCCTGTCCTGGCGTCTGCGAACCCGTTCAAGCCGTGCTCTGATGCGGCGGCCTTCCGCGAACGCCATGGGATTATCGAACCCATTCAGGGAATCCAGCGGACGGGAGGTTATTGGCGCAAGGCCCGCGCAAACTGAGGCCCGCCGTTGGATACTTTTCTTTATGCCCTCCCTGCCGGATTATTCTGAATGGATTCGAGCCCGGATGCAGAACGTGCCGGCAATGACCGGTTCTTTCTGCGGCGATATTTCGGGACTCAGGGTTCTCGATGTCGGCTGCGGAGACATGATGATGGACATCGGTCTTCTGGCTTTGAAGCCTGCACACATCACGGGGCTGGATGTCCGCATTCGCGAATTCAACGTCCTGGAACATGCGGCCAAAGAAGTATCGGGTGCCGGGTACGCCGTTCCCTACGACTACCGAGGCCGTCTTTCATACGTAACGTACAAGGGTGGAATCTTTCCGTTCTCGGACGATAGTTTCGACATGGTCTTTTCCTGGGGCGCGTTCGAGCACATAACCAATCCCCGGGTTGCTCTCGCAGAGGCGCGTAGAGTAGTGACGCCCTCGGGTCGGATCTTCATTGTTGTGTATCCTTGGTTCCACGCCTTCCACGGCAGTCATCTCACGGCCTACATTTCCGAGCCATATTTTCATCTCCGCAGGTCCAACCGCTGGGTTTGGAAGCGGCTCAATGAGTTCCTGGATAACAACCCGGAACTGGCGGAACAACACTTAAACTTCTGGAGGCCGGAAGGCTATTCCATGCAATCCTTTCTTCGTGAAGTGATGTGGCACGAATATCGAACGCTCAACGGCTATTCCGCGCGGCGGTTTATAAAAGAGGCAGCCGAACTCGGCCTGATTATTGAGAAGCTGGAAACGAAGATCGAGGACCATCCCGCTGCTCAATTCACCCGAGGGGAAGCTTACGTCGACCTGGTCTCGGCCGGGACTACTGTGCTTTTTCGGCCAGGCAAAGGCGCCGAAGTAGTGAACTATAGGAAAGGTTGGCTGAACGCGCTCCGCTCGATGTTTTCCGATCATGGTCGTCGGAAGGACGCACAATTTGGAAAAAATCGTCCCCGTTTTCCGTAGTGTCAAATTAAGCAGGAGGGTTGACACTAAGCCACCCGCCTTTGACTTTCAGCGTGAATGCGAGGGCGCCAAGAGCAGGTCGACACCGGCTAACGTGACGTTCGCGCATGCGTTCAGGCGACTCTCCGCCGGCCGTCCATGATCGGAATCACCACGGGCTTGGGGAACGGAATCACGAGGTCATGTGGGGTGCTAATTTGTGACGACACTGAAAACCGCGGTGTTCGCGCCGATGCCGAGCGTGAGCGCGATCAGTGCGGTCGTCGTGAAGCCGGGAGACTTGGCGAGCGTACGAATCGCGTAGCGAACATCCGATAGCAAGCCGTCCAAACAAATCCAGCGCCCCCTGTCATAGAAGCGCTCAGTTGCAAGAGTGGCGTTGCCAAAGGCGCGCCTGGCGGCGGCCTCGGCCTGTTCTTTCGTCAGCCCCTGTTCTCGAAGCTGGTCTGTTTCAGCCGCGAGATGGGCTTTAATCTCGGCCTCGAAGTCGCCCTGGTTGCGCCGCCGGAACACAGATTAGCTCTCCTGAATATCCTCTCCAAGAATAGGGCCCGGCTTAGACGCGCGCTCCGCCGCTGCAAATCAGCACTTCGCCGCTGACGTAATCCGACAATGGGGAGCAGAAGAACAGCACCGGTCCCGCGGCCTCCTCCACGCTGCCGAAGCGCCCCAAAGGACATTGTTTCTGGATCGCCTCGATGGCCGAGGCCGGGACGCCGACCTTGATCTTGCGTCCGCTCACATCGATTTCGGCCGCCTGGGTTCCCATTGGCTGGGTGAGCCGCGTTTCGATGAAGCCGAATCCCACCGCATTCACATTCACGTTATAGCGGCCCCATTCCTTCGCCAGAACCTTGGTCAGACCGATGATGCCCGCTTTTCCCGACCCGTAGCCGGATTGGCCCGCGATGCCGTCAACGCCGGAAACGGAAGTGATGTTCACCACCTTGCGCATCACGCGCCGGCCCTCCGCCGCTTCCCGTTTCGCGGCCTCCCGAATCCAGCCAGACACAGCCCGCAGCAACCGGAAAGGCGCCACAACGTGAATGTCGAGCATCGCCTGGAACTGCTCGTCTGTGGTCTTTTGGATCACGCTATCCCAGGTGTAGCCGGCGTTATTCACGATAATGTCGATGGAGCCGAACTCTTCCACCGCCGT
The DNA here is from genome assembly GCA_036557165.1 of Bryobacteraceae bacterium. GTDB lineage: Bacteria > Acidobacteriota > Terriglobia > Bryobacterales > Bryobacteraceae > Palsa-187. The sequence goes on along the minus strand of DATBIA010000006.1, from coordinate 241,964 downwards.
TCTCGCGATCTCATCGGGGAAGCCCGGCGCGGTGACATCGCCCGGCAGGGCTTTGCCGCGTCCACCGGCCTTTTCGATGGCGTCGACTGTTTCCGAAAGAGGTCCTCGATCCAGATCGTTCGCGATCACCGCGGCGCCGCTTTCCGCGAGCTTCAGCGCGATGGCGCGTCCAATGCCGCGGCCGGCGCCCGTCACGATGGCGGTGCGGCCCATCAAGTCTATGCCCATGAACGGTGTATAGCACAAGACCCCGAGTTGTTCCTGGAACGCTATAATCCGCTCATGCCTCACATCGATAAACACAAAACAGGATCGTTCGGCTGGATCGAACTCGGAACCAGCGATCAAAACGGCGCAAAACAATTCTATGGCTCCCTGTTAGGCTGGAATTTTGAGGACCATTCCATGGGACCCCAGGGCGTGTACACCATGTTCAAGCTCGACGGGAAAGACCTGGGTGGGTGCTATGCGGTAAGCATGATGCCCGGCGTTCCGCCGCATTGGGGGATCTTCATTTCGGTGGAGGACGTGGACCGCGCCTCGGCGCGAGCCGGGGAACTGGGCGGCAAAATCGTCCGGCCGGCCTTCGACGTCGGCCCATATGGCCGCATGGCGGTGATTCAGGATCCCGCCGGCGCGCATCTTTCCGCATGGCAGCCCAAGACTCACATGGGGATGGGGATTACCGGCGAGAACGGAGCGTTCTGCTGGGCCGATCTCCTAGCCGAAGATCCCGGACGAGTCAAAACCTTTTACGAAGGGGTGTTCGGCTGGAGCCTCGAGCCGGGAAAAGACGCCTCCGGATACATTCACATCAAAAACGGCGGCGATTACATCGGCGGCATGCGGGAGAAGCCTCCGCAGGCCCCGCCGCATTGGATGATCTATTTCCAGACCGCCGATTGCGGCGCCTCCACGGCGAAGGCGAAGGAGCTGGGCGCGAAGATTTACGTGGAGCCGATGGATATCCCGGGGGCTGGGCGATTCGCCGTGCTGGACGATCCGCAAGGCGCGGGCTTCGCGCTGTTCCAGCCGCAACATTGATGGGAAGCGGGTCCCAGACCGCGCCGCGCCGTTCGGCCATATATTGCGACGTCAGCGTGCCAGGGCCGCTGGACCAGCCGTTCACTTATCTGATCCCCGAAACGATGCGGCATCGCATCGCGCCGGGCTCTCGGGTCTTGGTCCCCTTTGGACCGCGGACCGTCACCGGAGTGGTTCTGCGCGCGCACGATTGCGCGCCGGAGGGCGCCGTGCGCGAAGCTCTGCGCCTGCTCGACGAACAGCCGGCTCTGGAAGACGATCTCCTCAAGCTTGGCCGCTGGATCGCGGAATATTATTGCTGCCCCTTGGGAGAGACGCTGCGCGCCATGACGCCGCTGGCCGCGGACGTGCGTCGCGGCAAGGTTTATTCGCTCACTTCGTCCGGCCACGACGCCGCGCGGCAATTTCATTTCAACGGCGCATCGGAGGACGCGGCCACGCAGATCTTGCGCTTGCTCGACGCGCGGTCTCTTTCGGGTTCGTACCTCGCGCGTAAAATTCCGAAAGCCGTTTCGGTGCTGCGATCGCTGGAAAAAAAAGGGCTCGTCGAAATTGAAGAGCAGACCGAACAGCGCGATCCTCTGCGCGCATCGGCCACCCGGCTGCGGGTTGAATTTCGCGGCCGTCCCGTAGAGAACGCCGCGGAGAAACTGCCAAAACCCGAGCGCGAATTGCTCTCCTATCTGGAATTGCATCCCGGCTCGCACAACCTCGCTTCACTCGAAACTTCCGTAGCGAAGGCGAGCCCATCGGCGCGCGCGCTCGCGAAACGCGAATTGGTCACGCTGGCTTTGGAGCCGCTCCATGTCGCCTTCGGACCTCCGCGCCCGCCCCACGCGCTCAATTCGCATCAGCAGTCGGCGTTCTCCGCCATAGCGGCAGCGCTACAAAACGGCGGATTTCACGCGTTTTTGCTGGAGGGCGTCACCGGCTCGGGCAAAACCGAGGTGTATCTGAACGCGATCGACGCGGCTCTGGCCCTGGGCCGCTCGGCGCTGATGCTGGTTCCCGAAATCGGACTGACGCCGGCGGTCGCGGGACAGTTTCATCACCGCTTTGGCGAGCGCGTGGCGATTTTGCATTCGGCTTTTCTCGATTCCGAGCGCGCGCAGCAATGGCGGCGCATCCGCTCCGGCGAGGCGAGCGTCGTAGTGGCGACGCGCTCCGGCGTGTTCGCGCCCATGCGCAACCTGGGATTGATCGTGGTCGACGAGGAGCACGACCACAGCTACAAGCAGCAGGAGACGCCCCGCTATCACGGCCGCGATATCGCGGTGGTTCGCGCGCGCGATTCCGGCGCGACGGTGGTGCTCGGCTCCGCGACGCCGAGCCTGGAGAGCCGCTATAACGCGGAGCGCGGAAAATACCGGCGCCTGGAATTGCCCGAGCGCATCCATAGCCGCCCTCTTCCGCAAGTTGAGCTGATCGATATGCGCCGGGAATTCCTCGAAACCCGCAAACAGCAAACGTTTTCGCGCGCGCTGATCGCTGCCGTTGAGAAGCGGCTGACCAACGGCGAACAGACCATGCTCTTGCTCAATCGCCGCGGCTTTGCGAGTTTCGTCGTGTGCCGGGCCTGCGGCGAGCGTGTGGACTGCGTGAATTGCTCCGTCGCCCTGACCTATCACCGGCGCGACCGCCGCATGCTGTGCCACTACTGCAACTACTCGGCGCGCGTGCCGGATCGCTGTCCGAAATGCGACAGCGAGTATATTCAATTCCTCGGCACGGGTTCCGAGCGGGTAGAGGAGGAGCTGCATTCGGCGTTTCCGCGCGCCCGAATCGCACGCCTTGACCGCGATACGGTTCGCGCCAAACGCGATTACGAAACCATCCTGGCGGGCTTTCGGGATGGCTCTTACGATATGCTGGTCGGCACGCAGATGATCGCCAAAGGACACGACATTCCCAACGTGACGTTGGTGGGGATCGTGAACGCGGATGTGGGCCTGGGGCTGCCGGATTTTCGCGCCGCCGAAAGAACCTTTCAGCTATTGACGCAGGCCGCTGGGCGGGCGGGGCGGGGGAGCGCGCCGGGCATTGTCTTGATTCAAACCCTGAATCCCGATCACTACGCCATCCGCTGCGCCGCGGCGCACAATTACGAGATGTTTTATCCCAAGGAGATCGAGTTCCGCCGGTTGATGTGGTATCCGCCGTTTGGCGCGCTTGCGAATGTGGTGGTTCGGTCGGCCAAAGAGGAAGAGGCGCTGGCGCGCAGCGGAGCGCTCGGACGAATTCTCAATCCGCCGCCGGAAGGAGTGAAGGTATTGGGCCCCGCTCCGGCAAGCGTGGTTCGTCTCAAGACCGAATACCGCTATCAGATGCTGGTGAAGGCGTCCAGCCGGAAACGCCTGGGCGAGATATTGAAGGAACTGCGGCAATTTGCGATTGCCGAGCGCTGGGCGCCGGCGAGCCTTCTGATCGACGTGGATCCAATGACTCTGTTATGACTCCTGCGTGGAGCGGGCTTCAGCCTACAACGGAGGCTTTAGCCTCCGCAATAAAAACGATTGCGTCCCCATTGAGCCGGGCGCGGAATCGCCCATCGCGGGCTGGAGCCCGCTTCACAGTTTTATGACTATGGCGCGCGAGTCGCCCGACCCGGCGGCGGTTCAACTTCTGCACCTCGACCGAAACCTTCGCGTCGCGATGCGCTTCTTCGGTCGCGCCACCGGATTGGGAGCGATTCACCCCCTGGCGCGCGCCGAATGCGTCTACTCGGGCCTGGATTACGGCGTCTTCAACATCGCCTTTCTCACGCAGGCCATCGGCTCTCAACGCGATCTTGCCGCGGTCCTCGATGAATGCAGGGAATTTTATGGCAAGCGCCGCGTACGATGGTCGTTTTGGCTCTGCGAGGATTTGCTGCACCCCGCCTCACGCCGCGCCGGCCGCGATCTCTTCGCCAGAGTCGGCATGCGGCAGATTTCTCAAGCGCCCGGTATGGCGGCGGAAGCGCTCGCGCCGCCATCACACGATCTTCCGGAAATCGAATGCCGGCCGGTAACCGACGCCGTTACCCGGCACGCTTTCGCCGGGCTCACATCCACCTGCTTTGACATCCCGTTTTCCGTCTCGCGCGCCGTCTATGAACCGGATACCGCCTGGGCCGGCGACTACCGGGGCTTTGTGGGATTTGTGCGCGGCCATCCCATTTCGATGCTGGCTCTGGTTCGCGCGGAAGGAGCGCTGGGGATTTATTCTCTCGGAACGCTGCCCGAGTACCGGCGCCGCGGCTATGGGGAAGCTTTGCTCCGCGCGACGCTCGCCGAGCAGCAGCCCGGTGAACTGCTGGTGCTGGAATCCACCGAGGCCGGATATCCACTTTACCGGCAAATGGGATTTCACGATGCGGCGAAATTTACCGTCTATCTGGTGAAGTGAAGAGCGCCGCGGGAAGCCGCGGTCCGCTCTTTCGAGGCACACCGTTGCAGCGGCCTTCCGTACAGCGTCTCCATTCAGCGTTACCAGTCCACTTTGGCTCGCCGTGACCGGCCGCGCCAAGCCGCCATAGAGCGGGCCCTCCGCGGCTTTGACGGTCGCATCCTCTCCGCTTGATTGCTCCTTTTCCTGGCTGTCGTTCGATGATCGCGGTCTACAGCGATTGGAACTATGCGCCGTGTTTCAGGCGCCGTGACTATTTCCTGACACAATTCCTACACAATCCTCAAAAACCGCGAGTACAATCGGGTTATCATGACGCCACTTCAGTGGCTGAAGCCGCCGGGGAAGCTGCTGCTCATTCTTTTCCTCATCACCGCGGCGTCCGTCTCGGCGGTGGTCTGGTCCGGCTGGAGGCTGCTGCAGCAGGAAGGTATCGTTCAGGCGCAGCGTTCGCAAGAGCGGTTGGAGCGGAGCGCCGATCGCATCGCGGCTCTGGCGAGTGGCGCTCTAGCGGAAACCGCCGAGCGATTGGAATCGTCGCCGCGCTCTATCGCTTTTTCCAAAGGCGACGTCGTGCTGACGGTGAAAGAGAACGCCGTGACCGTGATCGCCGGTGGACCGCTCTTGTATGAGCCTGTCCCGCCAGCCGAGCCCGAGGCGAATCCAAATCTCTTCGCCGATGCGGAGTTGCTCGAATTCCACGAGAATCAGCCAGCCGCCGCTCTGGAACAGTATCTCCGGCTGACCAGCTCGGCGAATCCAGCGACTCGCGCGGGCGCCCTTCTGCGCGAAGCCCGAGTGCTGCGCAATATGGGCCGCGAGGAGGAAAGCCGCGCGGCGTATTCGCGGCTCGCGGAAATGCGCGGAGTGAGAGTCGCGGGCGCGCCCGCCGACCTGATCGCGCGGTGCGCATTGGGAGACTCATCGACCGCGAACGACCTTCTCCGAGGACGCTGGCGGCTCAGCCGCGGACAATTCCAGTTCTACTGGTCGGAATCCGCGGGCGATCGGCCGCCTCCTTCGGATCCTGTGGCGCTAGCCGAAGCCGCGAGGCTGGCATGGGATGGGCGTCTGGCGAATCCAGCCGTGCAAGGACAGCAAACCGCGTGGGTGGGCTCGGAGGCGTTCGTGTTCATCTGGCGCGGCTCTCCCGATCGCCGTACGATTCTTGTCGCCAAGCCGGAGTCGATCCTGAAGGCGGCCGCCGATCCAGAAATCTTCTATTCCGCCGCCGATGCCGAGGGCCGGATTGTCTATGGCCGGCGGGACAGCGCTCGCACAGTTGTGCGCGCCGCCTCCGAAACCGGGCTCCCCTGGACCTTATACGTCGGCGCGAGCCCGGCCACGAGCAACGCGGGGCTCGCGGCCGGGCGGAGATATCTGGCGTTTGGGATGTCTGGCATGGTCCTGTTCATGCTCCTGGGCGCGTATTTCATCGCCCGCGTGATACGGCGCGAGGCCGAGACGGTGCGGATGCAAGCCGATTTCGTTTCCACCGTCTCGCACGAGTTCCGTTCCCCGCTCACCTCCATGCGGCAGTTATCGGAGATGCTGGCCGATGGCCGCGTGACCGGCGATCGCCGCCAGCTTTACTACGAGACATTGGTCAACGAGACGACGCGGCTTCAACGGCTGGTCGAGGGCCTTCTGCATTTCGGGCGCATGGACGCGGGCGCGCGCCAATATCGCTTCGAGGAATTGGAGGCGGGCAGCCTGGTGCGGCGGGTGGTTTCCGAACTCGAGCCGCACGCGTCCGGAATGGGCCGGCGAATCGAGGCCAGCGGCGCCCAGGATCCTTGTATGATCGAGGCCGATCCGGAGGCGATCTCGGTCGCGCTCAGAAATTTGCTCGATAACGCTTTGAAGTACTCTCCCGATCAGCCGGCCGTCTGGGTGGAATGGGAATCTCGCGACCGCTGCATCGCCATTCGGGTCCGCGACAAAGGGCTCGGCATTCCCGCGCCGGAGCGCAAGGCGATCTTCCGCCGGTTTGTTCGCGGAAGCGCCGCGAAATCCACCAATGCAAAAGGCTCGGGATTAGGGCTCGCCATGGTGCGCCACATCGTGGCCGCGCATGGCGGTCAGATCGTCGTAGCCAGCGAGCCCGGCCGCGGAAGCGAGTTCACCATGTTGCTGCCCGCCCTGGGGAGGCTCGCATGATCCGGATTCTGATCGCGGAGGATGAGCCCGCCATCGCCCTCGGTCTCGAGGACGATTTGAAGGCCGAAGGCTACCAGGTGGAGGCGACCGGAAACGGCGCGGAAGCGCTGCGCCGCGCCAAGGAAGCCGAATTCGATCTGATCGTGCTCGATATCATGCTTCCCGGCAAGGATGGATTCGAGGTCTGCCGCGATTTGCGGCGGAGCGGTAGGCGGACGCCGATTCTGATGCTCACCGCGAAGGCGCAGGAAGCCGAAAAGGTGATGGGCTTGGATCTGGGCGCCGACGACTACGTCACGAAACCGTTCGGCACCCATGAGCTGCGGGCGCGCATCAAGGCGCTTCTGCGGCGCGCGCGGTCCGAACCCGAACCACAATGCTTCCGCTTCGGCGACACGGAAGTGGATTTCGAGCGATGCGAAGTGCGTCGAAATGGAGAACCTGTGGATCTGACGCCCCTGGAATTCAAGCTCCTCGCGCTATTCGTGCGCTCCCGCGGACGAGTGCTGAGCCGCGATCGGCTCCTTTCCGGCGCATGGACCCCGGACACGTTCGCCTCCGAGCGCATTGTCGATAATCACATCGCAAACCTGCGGCGTAAAATCGAGCCGGACCCGGCTCACCCGCGCTATTTGCGAAACGTCCGCGGCCTGGGATACAGATTCGATGGCTAAATCCTTACGGAAATCGGACAAATTTGGGATGGAATTTCCGTTTGCGTCGATTATGCTGCTGTTTGTGATGGCGCGGTCGGTGACGGCAACTTCGAATCTGCAAAGCGCCGACGCTCGCCTGGAAGCCGCCGTCTACCACGAGGTCGTGTTGGGCGATCTGAAGGGCGCCATGGAAAGCTATCGGAGCATTTTGGCCGGCGCGGATGTTCCACGCGCAGTCGCCGCGCGAGCGCTCTTTCAGTTGGGCCAATGCCTGGAGAAGACCGGCCAACGCGCCGCCGCGCATCAGCCCTATTCGCGAGTCGTCAAGGAATTCGGCGACCAGACTGCGGTGGCGGCATTGGCGTCGGCGCGGCTGGCTGGTTGGGAGGAATCGTTCCCGGCCCCGCGAAATTTGAAATTCGATCAAGGTGCCGAGGGCCGCGCGCCGCCGGGGTGGTCGGTTCCGGCCTTGCCCAAGGAAGCCGATCAATGGGCGGAGTTGCGCCGCTCCGGGTGCCGGAGCCAGCGTGGCTGCGCGGTGGTGCTGGGGATGAACTCGCCGGTGCGCGTGGGAAATCTATACCAGACCGTCAGCGCCGCCGCCTATCGCGGAAAAACCATCCGGTTGCGCGCGTGGATGCGCCTGGAAGGCGCGGCCGATCCGAGCGATCGCGCTCAATTGTGGTTGAGCGTGGACCGGGCCAGGAGTAAAGAAGGATTTTTCGAAGACACGAACGGACGGAACCGGCCCGTTCAGCGCGACGAGTGGGCTGAGCGCGATATCGTCGCAAAGATCGCCGGCGACGCGACGTTTATCGAATTCGGAATCATGTCTTACGGCCGCGGACGCGCCTGGGTGGACGACGTGTCCTTCGACATCGTCCCCGAAACCGCTCACTAATCAACCCACAATTCTACGGATCAGCAACAAGGAGATATCTGTGTCTAAAGTCTTTCCGAGCCGCGACCGCGAGGGAGCGGTTTGTATCGTGTGCATTTTGATTTGTTGCGCCGCCGCGGCGCAGGCGCAAAAGAACTACAAAGATGCCGCCGAGTACGGGCTCTTCGACGCCGCCGTCAAGGACCTCCAGGCGAACTCCTTCGATAAGGCGATCGCGGACCTGGACGCCTGGAAGCAAAAATATCCCGACTCGGCGTTCAAGGACGACCGGCAGGTATTCTACGCTCTGGCCTACGCGGGCGCGAAGCAGCCGGAGAAGGCGCTCAGCGCGGTGGGACTGGTGTCGAATCCGGGCTCGCTGGACGCGGCCCGGCAAGTGCGCCTGCTCTACACGGCGGCGGTGGCAATTCAGCAGATCTCGAATCCGACTCCGGAGCAGCTCGCCATCGGCGGCAAGGCGGCGCGCGAGCTGGATGCGTTCGACAAAATTCCCGAAGGCGTTTCGCCGGATGCATGGGCGTCCACGCGCGCGCAGTTGCGGACCGCCGCGCGCGCAGCCCTGCTCTACGTGGCGCTTGTTCCAGGAGCGCAAGCTCTTCACGCCAACGATTGCGCCGCCGCGAGCGCGACTTTCAGAAAAGCTCTCCAGGATTTTCCGGACAGCGCGCAAGCGGCCGCATACCTGGGCGAAGCGGAGGCGTGCCGGTCCAAAACCGCGCCCGGTCTGGCGCCAGTGGCGATTTACGAATTCGCGCGGGCCGCGAGCCTCGATCCGGCGAAAGGCATGGCCGATCCGAAGTGGCAGCAACAGACGGTGGAGCCTGCGCTGGAGCGAATGTACAACGCCTATCACGGAGCCGATGCGGAAGGCCTGGCGCAGCTCAAGCAAGAGGCGGTGAAATCGCCGCTGCCGCCGGAGGGCTTCATCATCGAATCCGCCGCGGAAATCGCCCAGCGCAAGCAAGCGGATTTCGAAACCAAGAATCCCGAGCTAGCGCTGTGGATGAGGATGAAAGCCGCGTTAAACATGGCAGATGGCGAGCAATACTTCGAGCAGAACGTGAAGAATTTCGCCATTCCGCAGCTCCGCGGCGTACTCCTGGAGGCGAAGCCTGCCTGCCGCCCGGCGGAGGTGCTGATCGGCGTGCCGCTGCCCGATGCAGCCAGCCCTCTCCAACCGGAGATCGTTCTAAAGCTCGCGAAACCGCTTTCCGGCAAGCCCGATCTGAATAGCGAAATCCGGTGGGAGGGAGTGGCGGCGACGTTCACGAAGAGTCCGTTCCTACTGACGATGGAAACGGACGCCGCGCAGATCCACGGGTTGACTATGGCCCCCTGCCCGCGAAGCAAGTAGCGTGGCGCGATCACGGCTTGGTGTGAGGCGCATTCCGAGCCGCGACCGCGAGGGAGCGGAGTAGTTACGCGCCTACGGCTTCACCGCCGGAAGCTTCGCCTGGTCCCCCGTGTTGATGCACTTGGGATGGCCGAACCCGCCCGCGCTGTTCCCGGAGCCATTTATGTCGTAAACGATATTGTCCGGGCGCGCGGTATCGCCGGAGACTCCGCCGACGCCGGACAGATGATCGAAATTCAAATTGCTGCGAGTGCGCCAGGCGACCATGTGATCCGTGCAGGACGTATCGCCGCTGACGCCGATCGCGCCCACGACAACCTTGCCAGGCCCATAGAGCGCAAGTCCGCCGCCGAACACATTGACCCCTCCGATCCTGAATCCCACCATTGGATCGAGCTGCGTCCCATACCGGTCGGGCGATGTGGCGTAGGCCACGCTGGGGTTCACCGGATTGCTTTCCTGCAATCCGAACAAGCTCCCGCCCGGTTGAACCGCGGAATAAAGATTGGCCGTGGATAACGAAAGGCCGTTCGCTTGGCCTTTGCCGTTGCTGCTGGAACCGGAATCCAAGCTGAACGCGTTCGCCGTGTTGGCTTTCTGCGCCGAAATTACGCGGCTGCCGGGCCACTGGCCGGTCCGGTCGTTCCCGGTGAACGCGACCGCGCAAACCACGCCATCGCGATCCACGATTGTTCCCCACATCTGGTTGTTGAGTCCGCTGTTTTCGGCAATTGTCGCCGCGGTCAGCGCCGTTTTTAGCTGGGCGTAGCCCGGAAGACTTCCGCAGCCGTTCAACGCCGCGGCGCCATTCTGCCCGCTTGCCATGGAAGCCGCAAGGAAACAACCCGCCGCGGCCGCTCCGATCCTAGAGCATGTATGTCTCTGCACTTTTCTCCTCCAAATTTTGTGATTTTGCGCGCGCAAGGCGCACCGGACGATTATATCCGCCGCCGCGCCGGCTGGGGCCTACATCCGCGGCAGGGGCGTCGGGTATCGACCCGCGAAGACTTCGCCGAAGAGCGCCACCGTCTCCGCGTGGACCAATCCGTTGTCCGCCAAAACGTGCGGCGAGCGCAGATGGAACGTTTCGCCACGCATATCCGTGACCGTGCCTCCCGCTTCGCGCACCAGGAGAGTTCCCGCGGCCATATCCCACGGCTTTAGCGAAAACTCCCAGAACAGATCCAGGCGTCCGCAGGCGACATACGCCAGGTCGAGCGCCGCCGCGCCAGCACGCCGCACGCCATGCGACACCATCGCGAGCTGATAGTAGAAATGCACGTTCACATCCCTGTGCCGGTTGCGCGAGGGAAATCCCGTGCCGGCTAGGGAATCGTCCAGCCGCGCGACGTTCGAAACGTGAATGCGCCTGAAATTGAGATACGCGCCGCCGCCCGCTTCCGCGGTGAAGACCTCATTGCGAGTAGGATCGACGATGACGCCCGCGATAATCTCCCCGGCTTTCTCCAGTCCGATCGATACGTTGAAAACCGGGAAGCCGTGGGTGAAATTGGTGGTGCCGTCCAGCGGGTCGATGTGCCAGCGGTATTCGGAGCTGCCCTTAGCCTCGCTGCCTTCTTCGGCGACAATCGCGTGCGTGGGATAAACGCTGTGGAGCCGGTCGAAAATGAGACGCTCGCTGGCGCGGTCCGTTTCGGTCACCAGATCGTGCTCGCCCTTGAGCTCGAAACTTTTCTCGCGGGTGGCTCGCCGCTCCAGCGATTCCGCGATCAACGCGCCCGCGTCGCGAGCGACCTCGACGGCTGTCTCCAGAAAAGAAGCCACGGGCTAGCTCAGCTCGTAGAGATATTTGATGTCGTGTTTGAACAGGAACAGGTTCGGCCCGTCCGCTCGCGTCAGTCGAATAAAGTTCGCGTCGTAGAACTCGACCGTCCCCTCCACTTCCTCGTTGTCGCTCAGACGCACACGCACCCGGGTCTGCGCCTCCGCTAGCTGGCGCAGATACTTGACCTCTTCAAACGTTTGCTCCGGCGCTTTGGTCTTGCTGGTGGCCAACATGTTCTCCAGACCGCGTCTGTGCTCTGAAGAGCCCTCCTGGGGATCGAGGCGATCGTCCATCACGGCGCGGTAGTCCCATAATAGCCAGTGCGCGTCGAAGGCCGCAAACCGGGACGCGACACGTCCACATGCACCGGATGGAACCGCGGCGCGTCGCTGGGCAGATTGCGCGGATAGTAGGCGATCAAGTACTGCGTGCGAAGCTCGCGCAAAATATCGGTAAAGGCTTGATCGAGCGAGGCGCCAACGCTGGGCGCGAACGCGCGTCCCCCCGTGGATTCCGCCAGAGTCGTTAAGGCGTGTTCGCCCCCCAGATTCCGGCCCGCGTCGTTGGTGATGGGAACCACCACGATCGGGTAAATAACGGCGTCGGAGAACTGGGCCGCCTCCAGCGCCTCGGCATATCGGGTGTGGCTGGTTGTGTCGCCGCCATCGGTGACGATGACGATAACGTGACGGCCGTCGCGCCGGCCCAGTTCCCGCGAGGAAAACAAGATCGCGTCGTAGAGCGACGTTCCTCCATTCGGCTTCAAGACCCTCAGATTTTCCGCCAGGCGAGCCGGCCTGCGTGTGAAGTTCTGAAGCAGGGTGACGTCGTAGTTGAACGAATAGAGCGATGCAGCGTCTTTGGGGTTGCCCTCCGACACCAGCGCCTTCAGGAATTTCTCGATCGACGTCGTCTCATAGTGGAGATCCTTGCCCGTCGAGCCGCTGGTATCGATCAGAACCGCGATGGACAATGGAAGCTCCGTCTGGTGCTCGAATACGGCGATAGTCTGTGGGATGGCGCAGTCGGTCACCGAGAAGTCTTTCTTATCGAGCGAACCGACCAGCGCCCCCAGCGCGTCCTTGACCGTCACCAGGAGGCGGACCAGCGTGGTGTTGACCTTAATCGTCGGCGAAGGCGGCTCTTGAGCGGCAAGCGGCAGCGCCGCGGCAAGCATCAACCAGAACTTCATCGGGCTTTTACGACAGCGTCGTCCCATTCGCCGTCCACCCATACCTCGCCGTCGGCGAAGTACTCCTTCTTCCAGATCGGAACCGTGCGCTTGAGGCGATTGATGCCTTCCAATGCCGCCTCGAAAGCGGGTTTGCGATGCGGAGCCGTCACTACCACGGCTACACTGGTCTCGCCGATCTCGATGCGGCCCAGGCGGTGCACCATCGCAATGCGTCCAATCGGAAACGCTCGCGCGATCTCGCCGCCGATCTGCGCCATGATCTTCACCGCCATCGGCTCGTAGCACTCGTATTCGAGATAGCGCGTTGGCCGGCCTTTGGTATTGTTGCGCGCCACGCCTTCGAAATTTACGAAAGCGCCGTCTTCGCCGCGCAGCAGGCGCGCGATGACGCTGTCGCCATGGACGTGGATCGTTTCGCGGGTCAGGGCAAAGAAGTTGCCCGTTTCAGGGTCGGCAATTTCATGCGTATAACGTTCCAGGCGGGGCATGGAGCCCCCGCTAACTGGTGGGAGAAACGCCACTTCGTCTCCTTCTTTAAGGAGAGAAGAAGGCGAAGAGAACTCCTGGTTCAGCGCCAGCACGACGCTTGCGGCCATGTCTTTCAGGCGCGGAAAACGGGCTGAATAGTGCTCAAAAACGGCGCTTAAAGCCGCTCCGGAGGGCATTTCAAGCGAGTCTTCCCGCGCGCCCGCCACGTCGCGCAAACTGCCGAAAAATAGGACGCGAATCCGCACGATGTCATACTAACAGACTGTTCTCAAAGCTCTTAGGTTTCTGCGATCGTTCGGGCCGGGATCGGTTATAATCGGGTTCCCATGCCCGCTCATGTAGATGCGCGCGTGCGCGTCCGCTACGCCGAAACCGACCAGATGGGAGTGGTTTACCATGCCAACTACCTGGTTTGGATGGAGGTTGGGCGCGTCGAATACTACCGCGCCTCCGGCGCCCGCTATCGCGATCTGGAAAAAGAAGGCATCCTGCTGGCGGTAGTGGAGGCGGGCTGCCGGTATCTTTCGCCGGCTTTCTATGACGACGAGGTCGTCATCAGGACCAAGGTCGAGGAGGCAAATCCGCGCCGGGTTCGATTTTTCTACGAGATTACTTCCGCCGACGACTCTCGCCGGCTGGCCGAGGGCTTCACGATCCACGTTTTCCTGGGTCCGGATCGCAAGGTGCGGAGATTACCCGAGAAGTATCACAAACTATTCGGTATTGGCGGAAATGTCACAGACGCTTGCTAGTCTACGGGTGTGCTCGCGTGGATCGCACTGGTTCTAGCGCTCTATCCCGCCGCATTTGCCCAGGATAGCGGCGCCGCAGCGCAAGCGGCCGCGCCTGAAACCTGGAACCTCTACTATCAGGCGACCTCCATCGGAATGCGACACGCGTCGTTTCCAGCGCTCTATTCCGGCCCGTTGAGCCTGATCGATACCCCCGAACACGACGTCTCTCTTACATCAACCATTTACCTTGGGTACCGCTTCAAGAGCGTCGAGTTCTATTTGGATCCCGAGATCGCGGGCGGCCGTGGATTCAGCAATGTGGACGGATTGGCCAACTCGGAAAACGGGGAATTGCCGCGTATCGCTAGGGCCACTCCTACGCCATACCTTGCGCGACTCTTCGCCACTTACACTTTCGGGTTCGGCGATCAGACCGAAAATGTTGAGAGCGGGCCCAACCAACTGGGAGGATCGGTCGCCAAGACGCGCTACAGCGTAAGCCTGGGGCGCTTCTCTGTCACGGATTTTTTCGACGACAACCAGTACAGTCACGATCCGCGAACGCAGTTTATCGGCTGGGCCGCCATGTACAACGGCGCGTGGGACTACCCGGCCGACACGCGCGGTTACACCTGGGGCTGGGTTCACCAGTTGTTTTGGTCGAACTGGACGTTCCGCTATGGCAGCGCGGCCATGCCGCGCGTGGCGAACGGCCCCAGCTTAGACCGCCGTATTTTCGTAAATCGCGGAGACGTGTATGAAGTCGACCACCAACACCAGTGGCGCGGCCGCAAGGGAACCGTGCGCGTGCTGGCTTATCAGAATCGGGCAAGGGCGGGGAATTACGCCGAAGCGCTGAGGCTGAGCGCATCCACCGGCGCGCCGCCGGATGTGACGGCCACGCGCAAAGACGGAACGCTCAAATACGGCGCGGGAATCAGTTGGGATCAAGAAGTTGCAACCGACGCTGGCATATTCGGCCGATTAGGTTGGAACGACGGCAAAACCGAAAGCTTCGCCTTCACGGCGATGGACCGGTTGGCGAGCGCCGGCATCTCCGTCGGCGGCGCTCGATGGCATAGGCAGCACGACACGGCGGCGACTCTGCTTACGTTCGGCGGGATTTCCGGCGTCCACGCGCTGTATTTGTCTCGCGGAGGACTCGATTTTTTAATCGGCGACGGGAGGCTCAACTACGGTCCTGAAACCTTGTGGGAGAGCTACTACAACGCGCAGGTAACCAAATGGTTCTGGGCGGGACCCGATTTGCAGTTTGTTGTCAATCCAGCCTACAACCGGGATCGCGGCCCGCTGTGGATTGAAGCGCTGCGGCTGCACATCGAGCTAGGGAAGGAGACTTTTCAAATGCGCCATTGAGGCGTAGAGCGGCCTCTTATGCGCCGCTCCACACCGGAAATCGGATTACTTCGCGCGCTTGAAGGTCATCTCCTGCGGACCCTTGCCGCCGCCTTTGCCGCCGGCTGCCGCCTCACGCGTA
This sequence comes from Bryobacteraceae bacterium, assembly GCA_036557165.1. Taxonomy (GTDB): domain Bacteria; phylum Acidobacteriota; class Terriglobia; order Bryobacterales; family Bryobacteraceae; genus Palsa-187. The sequence continues at coordinate 226,760 of DATBIA010000006.1, read as the reverse complement.
AGCTTCAATTCGTCGCCCGAAAGCGTTCCTTTGTAATTCTGCTCGAATTTATTCCCGTTGAATTCGCGTACGACCTTAAACATCACGTCGGCGCCGTGAATCATGCCTTCGGAAATTTCCACGGGACCGCCGCGTCCGCCGCCGGCTTCCATCGTGCCTGTGAGCTTATCCCCACTCGACTTCAGATTCAAAGTCTGCGTCTGCGGACCCTTGCCGCCCTGAACTTCCGCGGTCCATTTCCCATCGATGTCCGCTCCCAGAACCACCATGCAGCCGGCCGCAACAAGGCCGGCCAACCAAACGATGCGTGTCTTCATGTGTGTATCCTTTCTCGCTCGAATTCAGGACGCCGTGAGTGCAGACGAGGCGCCCAAATCAGTATTGATGACGGTTTCGACGGCTATGTTACACGGCCAGCCCGTTGCTGTGCCAAATGGAACGCCAAATGAAACGTTTTTAATTAGCTTATTTAACTCCCCGGGGCGGCACTGTCCACAAATACAACTTGCGGCTGAAATAAGCGTGCTCGTCCGCGCTTTCAACAGTGGCTTCTTTGTCCGGCTTCCAGTCGCCCATTTCGAAAGTATTGGACACGATTCGCGTCCCCGGTTGCAAGTCCTGCAACAGCTTGGGGCGAAGTCTTTGATTCACGCTGTTCAGCAGAAACAAAGCGACCACCGTCGCCTCGTGAATATCCGCGGTGAACAGATCGGCCTCTTCGAATCGAACGCGATTTTCCACGCCCGCTCTCTTCGCGTTGGCGTTCGCCTCGGCGATCCGCTCGGGATTAATGTCGATGCCGACTCCGCGCGCCCCGAAATCCTTGGCGGCGGCCACCACGATGCGGCCGTCGCCGCAGCCGAGGTCGTACACCACGTCGGTGCTCTTCACTCCGGCGAGCTTCAACATTGCCTCGACAGCCGGCTCCGTGGTCGGCAAATACGGCACGTCGGGCGCGTGGATCGGTTGTTTCGTTTGTTTCGTTTGTGCCGCGGCGATGGCGACGAATACGAATAGCGCCGCGGCGCCCGTCTTGAACATTGCATTTCGCAGTCGCATGCGTACCTCCGTCGCAAGAACATATCGCAGCTGGGCGAGAAAAGCTACGCTATAAGGAGGAGGCGCACTTATGTCTGTATGGTTCGGAGCAACACTTCCCCCGGAGTACCCGTTTCCCGGGCCCGGCCCCACCGGGCCCGAACATGAGACTCTTTCGCCGCCCATCCCCGTGGTGTATGAGGCGGACGAGCCAGAAAAGATGTCGCTGCGCGTATATTCGGCGATTCACCTTCGCGTCCCGGATTCCGGCATCGATTGGCTCGACCAAATGATCGAGCGGTCGCGGGAGCTCGACGCGCGCGGCATTCACCCCACTGAACCGCCTCACAGAAAGCGATAAACTGGCGCAGTGCGGAGTTTACTTCTGTTAGCGGCCCTGGCGAGCGCGGGCCTGTTTGGAGCGAGCATTCAGGTGGATCACGTCACTGTCGCGGGCGCAAGCCTTCCGGAAATGCAAAAGATGTTCGACTCGGCAGGCATTCGCACGCAATACGGCGGCAAGCATTCGAACGGCATCACCGAGATGGCGCTTTCGAGTTTCAAGGACGGCTCTTATCTGGAGCTGATCGCGCCGGTCGCCGGCGCCGATCCCGCGGCGCATTACTGGGGCGCATTCATGAAGGCGAATGCGGGACCGTGCGCCTGGGCTATCCGCAGCGCGGCAATCGATCGGAGCATTGCGGGCCCGAGGGCCGCCGGGGTCCACGTCGAGACGGAGACAGCCGGGCGCAAGCGCGGCGATGGCGTCGAGCTCAGATGGGAAACGGCCACCGTCGGTCCGCCCCCGCAAGGATCGTTTTTTCCGTTTATCATTGCCGACCAGACGCCGCGCGATCTGCGCGCTTTTCCATCCGGCGCGCCCACGATGCCGGACGTGCCAGGAGTGCGCTATGTCGTGGTTGGGGTCGGGAATTTAACGGAGGCAATCGCGAAATACCGCGCGGCTTTCGGCTTTCCCGCGCCGGAACGGCGGGACGACGCTATCCTCGGCGCTCATTTGGCGCATTTTCCCGGAACGCCCGCCATTCTTGCCTCGCCCTCGGGCCCGAATACGTGGCTCGCGAGACGTTTGAAACAATTCGGTGAGATTCCGTGCGCCTTCGTGCTGGAATCGCCGTCCTTGCCGTCGGCCGACGAGGCAGTGACCTGGTTCGCCGGCAGCAAAGTGGCGTGGCTCGATTCGAATAAACTCGCCGGGGCCAGAATCGGGATTGTGAAGTAGCACAAGCTTCGGCTGGTCCAGCGCGGAACCAGGACTAGGCCGCGGAAAGCGCCAGACGTTCCCGTAGCGAATGACGAATGCGAAGCATGCGGACTCGAATCCCGGTGGACGTGATCCCCTCGTTTTTCGCGATCTCTTCGGCCGAATAGCCCTCCAGGCTTCGTTCCAGCAGATTGCGGTCGCGAGGTGAACAACCCTCCAGCAGACGCCGCAAATCGATTTCCTGCAGATTCATCGTGTAGGGCGCATCCACGCCCTCGATCGGCACAGTAGCTTTTACTCTGAATTTCGCGCGGAACAGATTCCTGGCAATGGAGTTCACCCAAAATCCAACCAAACCAGGATCACGCAATTGATCGCGATATTCCCAACCGCGCGCCCAAGCCGCCTGCGCGATTTCTTCCGCCTCTTCAAGACCGGCGCCGCGAGAAAGCAAGAATCGCTTGGTGGCAGGAAATCCGTTTTCAAAAGCATCAGCGTATTGATTGCGTCTCATCGACCCTGTGGAAAGCACACGCTTTGCCAGACATTTAGTGTTTTGTTTCCAGAGCTTTGGCTCAAATCGAGCATGAGAGCCGAAAGGGGACGCGGAAAAAGTTACAGACGCTTAGCGTGAATGTCCGCAACCGGCGACGTCGCGACTTAGGCTAAATTAAATGGAGTCATGCTGGATATTCGCGCATTATTGTTGTGCTGCGTACCGGCGACGCTTTGCGCTCAGCCATATCTGAACCCGGACCTCGCTCCCGAAAAACGGGCCGCGGACCTGGTGGGACGAATGACGCTGGACGAGAAAGCGTTGCAAATGCAGAACTCCGCGCCGGCCATTCCGCGCCTGGGCATTCCGGCTTACGATTGGTGGAGCGAGGCTCTGCACGGAGTCGCGCGCGCGGGGCTGGCGACCGTTTTTCCGCAAGCGATCGGATTGGCGGCCACATGGGACACGGATCTGATGCATCGCGTGGCCGATACGATCTCGACGGAGGCTCGCGCCAAATACAACGAGGCGATTCGCAACCAGGATTACAGCCGTTACCACGGCCTGACGTTCTGGTCGCCCAACATCAATATCTTCCGCGATCCGCGCTGGGGACGCGGGCAGGAGACTTACGGCGAAGATCCTTTTCTGACCTCGCGCATGGCGGTGGCTTTCATCAAAGGCATGCAGGGAGACGATCCGCACTACTACAAAGTCATCGCGACGGCGAAGCATTTCGCGGTTCATAGCGGACCGGAGCCTTTGCGGCATCAGTTCGATGTCCACGTGAGCGAGCGCGATCTGCGCGAGACGTATCTGCCCGCCTTCCGCGCGAGCATCGTCGAAGCCAAGGCGGATTCCGTCATGTGCGCGTATAACAGCGTGGACGGCGCCCCGGCCTGCGCGAACTCCGATCTGCTGCAAAAGATCTTGCGGGGCGAATGGGGTTTCCAGGGTTACGTGGTCAGCGATTGCGGCGCGATTGCCGACATTTTCGGCGGACACAAGTACAAGACCACCTCGGCCGAGGCTTCCGCGGCCGCCGTGAAAGCCGGGACCGACCTCACTTGCACGTTTACCAATGACTACCGCTCGCTGCCGAATGCAGTAAAGGCGGGGCTGATTACGGAATCGGAAATCGACCGGTCCCTGGAGCGGCTCTTCACCGCGCGTTTCAAGCTCGGCATGTTCGATCCTCCCGCGCGCGTGCCGTTTTCTAAGATTCCGTATTCGGTGGTCGATTCGGCGGAGCACCGCAAGCTCGCTTTGGAAGCCGCACGCAAATCGATTGTGCTGCTGAAGAACGATAAGGGCATTCTTCCACTGGCCGCGTCTGTGCGGAGTATCGCGGTGATCGGTCCTTCGGCGGACGATCCCGACGCTCTGCTCGGAAATTACAACGGATTTTCTTCGAAGCACGTCACGCCGCTGGAGGGGATGGAAAAGCGGTTTGCGGGAAAAATCCACTACGCGTTGGGGAGCACCTACACGGCGCAGACTCCGTCGATGGTTCCCGTTTCGGCTCTCGGGCCGGGAGTGCAGGCGGAATATTTCGATAACGCGGATCTGCAAGGCCGGCCGAAACTGACGCGCACGGAACCGCGGCCTTACTTTTTGACGGGCTTTATCGATCCGGCCGTTTCGGCGGCGATTCCGCGCCGCGGGTTTTCCATACGATGGACCGGAGTTCTGAAGCCGGCCGTCAGCGGCGATTACACGATCGCTAATTCCAGCGCGCGTGTGTTTTTGGATGACGCCGAGCTGAAGCAGGCTCCTGTGGCGCTACGGGCCGGCCGCGCGTACAAGTTGCGCGTTGAGTATCGCAACGGACAAGGCCCCCCCGCTAACGTCCGGTTGCAGTGGATTCCGCCGGCGGACGCCCTGCTCTCGGAAGCGCTCGCCGCCGTGAAAAACGCCGATCTGACGGTCGCATTTCTCGGGCTGAGCCCCACGCTCGAAGGCGAGGAGATGAACGTCAAGATTCCAGGATTTTCGGGCGGGGATCGCACGGATCTGAATTTGCCCGCCACGCAGGAGCGGCTCCTTGAGGCCGCCGTGGGAATGGGGAAACCGGTGATCGTGGTGTTGACGAGCGGCAGCGCGCTGGCCGTGAACTACGCCGCTAGCCACGCTGCAGCGGTGATGGAATCGTGGTACAACGGCGAAGAATCGGGCACGGCGATCGCGGATACGCTTGCGGGGACGAACAATCCGGCGGGACGGCTTCCCATCACGTTTTATAAAAGCGTCGATCAGTTGCCGCCGTTTGAAGATTATTCGATGGACGGCCGCACATATCGCTATTTCAAGGGTGATCCGCTGTATGGTTTCGGCTTCGGGTTGAGCTATTCGACGTTCGAGTATTCCAGCCTGAAGGCGGCGCGCTCGCCGAGTAGCAGTCGCGTGTCCGCTCGCGTGAAGAACAGCTCCTCGCGCGAAGGCGATGAAGTGGCGCAGCTTTATGTGGATGGCCAACTTCGCGGGTTCAAGCGCATTCATCTGCGGCCGGGCGAGACGCGTACGGTGGAATTTACGGTGGCCGATCTGCCGAAGGAGAAGGCGCGCATAGCCGTCGGCGGCGGGCAGCCGGTCGCGCCGATCCCACACGTGGAGGGCGTGTTATGAGAAGGAGGGCGGACTTCAGTCCGCGCGGGGCTTCAGCCCCGCACTCTGGAGGCGAGGCTAAAGCCTCGCGCGGGCTAAAGCCCACCCTCCCCGCAACGGAGGCTTTAGCCTCCGAATGGGCGCGGGTGCTGAAGCACCCGTTGCAGGCTGAAGCCTGCTCCACACGATGAACGAGCAGCAAACGTTGGTGTCCCGCCTGATACACGCCTGCGGCGGCGGCTACAGTCCCGAGACGCGGCGCAAATACTACATCTCCGGGCCCCAATGGGCCGCCGCGTATACCGGTCACGCGCTGTTCCACGCGCCGACTCGCCCGGAAATCGGATTCGAAGACGTAATTCGCAAGTACGGCGAAATCGGCATCCGCCACTGGACCACGCACGACACGGACGTCATCCCGACCGACGCGCTCGGTACGGATCGGCAAGCGGAAATCGTCGGGAAGATCGACGCGGCTCTGGCTGCGAACGATATGCAGTGCTCCATGGTGACCGCTGAGACTTTCCATCATGCGGTGTGGGCCGCTAGTCCCGCCGCGGAAGCGCCCGAGGTGCGTGAATATGCGAAATTCCGGCTGCGCAACGCCGTCGATATCGGACATGAGCTTGGTGCGAGCTTTGCCGTCTATTGGCCGGGTTCGCTCGGCTATTACGTGCAAGGCGCGATCGACGAAACGGATACTCTGCGCTGGTACGCCGACGGGTTGAACGCTGCCTGCGAGCACGACATCGAAGAAGCGAAGCGCCGCGGCAGACCCACCCTCAAGCATTGCCTGGAGGCCAAGCCCTTCGAGCCTCAAGCCGAGATTCTGCTGCCCACCAGCGACGCCATGCTCGCGTTTATCGCTTCGGGTCTGTTGACGCACCCGGAGATGGTCGGCTTAAACCCCGAATATCTGCACGAGCTGATGTGGGGCGCGGCGCCGCGAGCCTCTCTAGCGCGTGCGCTGGTGGCGGGCAAGCTGTTCCACTTCGACATCAATGACGGTTACCGCCTCAAGCACGATGTCGATATCGGCGTGGGCCTGGTGAATCCGCTCGACTGGCTGAACGTGCTGGTGCTGCTGCGGAGCCACGGCTACAATGGTCCGTTCAATCTCGATTACAAGCCGCCGCGGACGACGAGCCAGTTCGGCGTGTTCGAGGTCAGCTTCCCCACCGCCGTCGACCGCTTCATCACGCTGTGGGAGATGGCCGGCGAGGTCATCGCGGACCCCGTCGTAAATGAAGCGACGAAAGCGCTGAAAGCGGGCGGCGGCATACGCGACTACCGCGATGCCGGGGCCATCGCCGAAGCCAATCGCGAGCTGCTCACGCTGCACGAATTGATCGCGCACAGAATCGTGCAGATCCTGATCGGACAGCACAAGGGAAGGACGTTTTTCGCGTGAGAGTGATCGCATTAAGCGGCGTGGATCTGGCGATCATCGCGCTGTATTTCGTCGCCGTTCTGGGCATCGGATTCTATCTGAAGCGATTCGCCGCCAGCGGCGAAGATTTTTTCCTCGCCGGGCGCGAAATGACCGCGTGGGTGGCGGGCCTGAGCTTTTTATCGGCGAATCTGGGATCGCTGGAGTTGCTCGGCTGGGCGGGCTCGGCTTATCAATACGGCATTCTGGCCGCGCACTGGTATTGGGTGGGCGCAATTCCCGCGATGCTGTTTCTGGGCATCGTGATGATGCCGTTTTATTACATCTCGAAAACCCATTCGGTGCCGGGGTATCTTCAGCTTCGCTTCGGCAACGGCGCGAGCGGACTCAGCGCCGTCACCTTCGCGGTCATGACCATTCTGATGTCGGGCGTGAACATGTACGCGATGGCGGTGGTGATGAAAGTGATGCTCGGCTGGAATATTCACTTCAGCATCTGGGTGTCGTCGCTGACGGTGGGCATCTACGTAGCGGCGGGCGGGCTGTATTCGGCAATTTTCAATGAAGTTCTGCAGTTCTTTCTAATCTGGTTCGGCGCGCTGCTCGTCCCCATTTTCGGATTGATCGAAACCGGCGGCTGGAGCGGCATGGTCGCAAGAATTCAGAAGAATTTTCCGGGCCAGGATTTCACGCATCTCTGGTCCACGCTGGGAAGTCCGGGCGACAATCCCATGGGCATGCATTGGACCGGCATCGTCTTCGGCCTCGGGGCGGTGCTTTCAATGGGTTATTGGACGACGGATTTTCTGGTTGTGCAGCGGGTGCTGACCGCGAAAGATATTCGTTCGGCGAAGATGGCGCCGATCATCGGCTCATTTTTCAAGATGGCCGTGCCGTTGATTGTTATTCTTCCCGGCGTGCTGGGATTGGCGGTGCTGCCGGAAAAACTCGTGCCCGAAAGCGCGATGCAGGCGGGACAGCACAGCTACAACGAGGTCCTGCCGCTGATGCTCGCGCGCTATATGGGTCCAGGTTTGCTCGGATTGGGCGTGACGGCTCTGGTCGCGGGCTTCATGGCGGGCATGGCCGGAAACGTCAGCGCCTTCGCCACGGTTTGGACATACGATATCTATCGCCCCTATATTCGCAGGCAGGCGAGCGACACGCATTACGTTGCCATGGGCCGCTGGTGCACGCTCATCGGCCTGATCGTCAGCATCGCCACCGCCTACGTCGCGATGGGATTCGCGAGCATTATGGATTATGTCCAGGCGTTGTTCAGCTTTTTCATCGCGCCGCTGTTCGGCACCGTGCTGCTGGGCATGCTGTGGAAGCGCGCGACGCCCGCGGCCGGCTTCTGGGGACTGCTCAGCGGTGTCTCGTCTTCCGTGGCGATGTTCTTCTGGGTGAAGGTGAATCCGGGCGCGCTGGCGATCATCGCGCTTTCGACAAACGCCAAGGCGCTGGCGGAAGACATGTACCGGGCGTTGTGGTCGTGCCTGATCAACGTGATCGTAACCGTGTTGGTGAGCCTGGCCACCAGGCCCAAGCCCGAAGAGGAACTGCATGGGCTCGTGATGGGCGTGACGAACATTCCCAAGGAGAAGAACGTGCCCTTGATGGGGAAGCCCGCGTTCTGGGCGGCGGTATCGCTCGCGGTGCTGCTCATATTGCAGTGGATCTTCTGGTAAAGCGACTATGCATCGGCGTCTGGTTCCGGTTTGGTTCTTTGTCGGGCTGCTACTGACGATTTACGGAGTCTTGATTCTCGCGAGCGGGCTGGCCGAGCTTTCTCACCCATCCGCGACCGTGCTTGCGTATCTACACGCTCCGGTCTGGTGGGGAGCGTTGATGGCGGTGGTGGGAGTGGCGTACTGCGCCGCCTTTCGTCCGCGGAGGTGAGTCGAATACGAAGATCCCCTGTCCACCCCCGCTCCACTGGGCTATAATCGCGGTGTGATGTTTCGGGCTTGCGGCTTTTGTCTTCTCGCGTCCGTTTTTTGCGTCTTTGCGCTCGCGCAGGACCCATCCGGCGCGACGCCTTCTAACGCCGCCGCAGCTTCGGATACCGGGACAAAAGATCCTTCCATCAAAGTTCAGGTGAACGATGTCATCGTTCCTGTCACCGTCACCGACGCGAAGGGCCGCTTTGTCACCAACCTGGACCGCGACGATTTCCACATCTTCGATCAGGGCAAGGAACAGATCATCCGCTACTTCAACCGCGAGCGCAATCAGCCCGTGGTGGTCGGCTTTCTGATGGATCTGAGCAACACCAGCAAGAGCCAATGGAAGAGTTATGAGACGGCCGCCGAAGACCTGGTTTACGCGCTTCTGCGGGAGGATGGGAAGTCCTCCGGGTATCTGATCGGCTATTCCAACCAGGCCGAGGTCATGGTTGACACCACCACGGACCCCGACATCATTGCCGACAAGCTCCGCAAAATAAAGCCGGGCGGCGGAGCGGCTCTGTACGACGCCATTTATATGGCCTGCACCAGCCGCAAGCTGGTGAAAGGAGAGCCAGTGGAGCCGCGGCGCGTCATCGTGGTGATCGGCGACGGTCACGACAATGCGAGCAAGAAAACTCTGGAACAGGTTCTTGAACTGGCGCAGCGGAATTTGGTGACCATCTACGGCGTCGGCACGACCGCGTACGGATTCACTACGGGAAGCGAGGGAGTGCTGGAGCGTCTGGCCGAGGAGACCGGCGGGCGCGTCGAGTATCCGCTCCAGAACGTGAACAAAGATGTCTCGGGTTTTCTCCAGGTGCCCTCCGACGAAGGCAACTACGTTTATAAGGTGGGAACCGGGGGCTATGCGTCGGCGTTGCAGAATTCAATTTCCCACGCCATTACCGATATCGCGGGCGAAGTCACCACGCAGTACATTCTGCACTACATTCCCGATGCGGCAACATCGGATTCGGATCGCCAGTTCCGTGAAATCAACGTCAAGGTAAATTTACCCGACGTCAAGGTGCGGGCGCGCCGAGGATATTACCCCTTTACTCCGTGAACGCGCATTGACAGAAGTTCGCCCGGTCCCTGAGAATAGAGGTGTCCATCTTATCGTGCGGATGTGGCGGAACTGGCAGACGCGCATGGTTCAGGTCCATGTTCTCGCAAGGGAGTGGAGGTTCAAGTCCTCTCATCCGCACCAATAGCCTGGTCCAAAATTGATTTCAAATTGAGGCATTGCTGCGTTTAACGCGGTGACGCTAGGCTCCCGCTCCGCCGGCAGTAGGAACTTTTCAAGAAAAAAGCGGGCGGATCTTCGCTTCGAGTGTGGCTATATCGGAGTGAGCCAGATCTAGCTCCCCGCCCAGGCCCAATGCTACAGGGATTGGAGACCCGAAGGAAGTTAGATAGCCGCTAGGTAGCCGTTAGATAGGAGCGAGTTTCCTGCGAATTTGGCTGCGGTACTCCGCCATAAACCCAAACGACCACAAGACTTGCAGGCGTATCGAAGCTGCCCAGAGGTGGGAGATCGGCCAAAGAATTTAAGCCCAGCAAGACTCCGGCGCCGTCTGTCGATTAAGAGGTGTCATTCCGTGTCTTTGGGCCGCGACCAAGATCCAACGGAGTCGGGACCTGTCAGCGAGCCTGAAGTCCGCGCCCAGCTAGATCGCATCCTGCAAAGCACGATGTTTAAGAACTCGGAACGCCTCCAGCGCTTTCTGAAATTCGCCGTGGAATGCGCGTTAGATGGCACGACAGATCAGCTCAAGGAGTCCGTCCTGGGCCGTGTCGTGTTCGATCGCGGCTCTGAGTTCGATCCGCGCACGGATACGATTGTCCGTGTAGAAGCGCAACGCCTGCGCAGGAGACTGCGGGAATACTACGAAAACGACGGAAGGGACGACGGTATTGCGATCAAGTTCCCATCAGGAAGCTATGTTCCGGTTTTCGCACGCACCAGCCAGAAGGGCGGCAAGCCCGAAACACGCTCACTGAACCCGCAAACCGTAGCCGTTCTCCCGTTCCAAAATCAAAGCGCCGATCCGGAACAGGACTATGTTTGTGAGGGGATCACGGACGATATCATTTATGCCCTTAGCCGTATTCCCGGTCTGAATGTAATCGGCCACACCAGCGTTTTCGCTTTCAAGGGTGTTCCGCAGGATGTACGGGACGTTGGCGCCAAATTGGGGGCGGGGACAGTGGTGGACGGAACCGTCCGAAAATCGGGCAACCGCTTGAGGATTTTCACAGAGATGCTGGACGCCAAGACGGGAGAGGTCCGCTGGGCGCAAACCTACGAGCGTCCGATCGATGACATCTTCACCGTCGAGGCGGAAATCGCGGAGGCCGTAGCCCGAGCCCTACAGATGACGCTAGCCCCGCCGATCTCCCGAGGACTTGTTCGCAGTGCTCCGAACATGGATGCATACCTGCTTTATCTGCGAGGACGCCATGCCTGGAATCGCATGAGCGCAGACGGATACCGGACCGCCGCCGAGATTCTCGAACGCGCTACCTCTATGTATCCCTCTTATGCGTCAGCCCACGTGGGCCTTGCAGACGCTTATGGGCGCCTGGCGCTTTGGGGACTCGCCCGTCCTCGCGAGGTATTTCCCAAAGCGCTTCGATCGGCCCAGCAGGCATTGAAACTCGATCCCGGTTTGCCTCATGCCTATTCCTCCCTCGCAGTCGCGACCGCATTCTATCAACGGAGATGGGAAGAAGGACTGGCACACGCTCGCACGGCAATCGAACTTGAGCCTTCCTATTCGTTCGGCCAGCACGTCTACGGTAAGTGCTTACTGGCCCGGGGAAAGATGGACGAGGCCCAGGAACGTTTCGAGCGTGCCGTTGATCTGGACCCTCTTTCCGTTCTGGCGCATCGTTCGCTCGGATGGGTGCTGTATATCGAACGCCAGTTCGCGCGCGCGGAACAATGGCTGCAAGCGGCATTAGTTCTGGATCGCGAGCCGGCAGAAACACATTATCTGCTTGCGCGTATCTATATGAGCCAGGGCCGGTTCGCTGCCGCTCTCGAACAGGCTGAGCTGTGCCAGACCGACCCGCCTGAGCCGTTGAGTCTGTCTGTGCTTGGGGCTTGCCTGGCTTTTCTTAACCGGCATGAGGAAGCGCTGAAGATTGTCGCGACGCTTTCGCGGATGGCAGAGACCCGCTATGTCGAATCACGCGCGATCGCACAAGTACACATTGCATTGGGCAACATCGATGAGGCAATCCAGTCTGTCGCGAGAAGCCTGGACGAACGGGAGCCTTTTTCGGCATTTGCTAAACTCGACCCCGGATTCGATCCGCTCCGTGGCGACCCCCGGTTCGCCGTGCTGGTCTCGCGTTTGAAGCTTTGATACCTTTACATGCGCGGCGGATTCACTACACCTCGGATAGGTCTCGAAACTTTCCGCTGCTATCGCCGAGTTTCTCCGCAGGCACGCCGAGCTTGTTGAGCAGCGTCAATTGAAGATTTGTTAGCGGAGTGTGTTCGGGATAGACCAGGTGACGGCCGCCCTTCAGCGCGCCGGAGCCTCCGCCCACCAAAAGCGTGGGGAGCGGCCCATGCGTGTGGCGGTCGCTGTTGCTGATACCCGCGCCAAAAAGGATGATCGCGTGATCCAGCAGCGAGCCGTCGCCATCCGGCGTGCTGCGCAACTTTTCGAGATATTCGGCGAAAAGTGCGATATGGTGCCGTTGGATTGTGGCGCATTTCGCCATCTTTTCCGGGTTGGCTTGGTGGTGAGTGAGAGGATGGTGCGGCTCGGGAATACCGATGTGCGCATACGGCCTGTCCGTCTGCTCGCGGCCGTACATAAATGTGATCACGCGCGTGAGGTCGGATTGATACGCCAGAAGCTGTAAGTCATAGAGCAAATGTACGTGATCGACAAAACCATCCGGAATGCCCGCGGGCTGGGCGACTTCCGGCAGCTCTTTCGAACTCTGATCTTCGGCCTTTTGAATTCTTCTCTCCACGTCTCTGAGCGAGGCGAGATAGTCATTCATCTTGCGATTATCGGCGGCTCCTAGTTCGCGCTGGAGTTGCCCCACGCGCTCGTTGACGGAATCAAGAAGGCTCTTGTCCTGGCGGAGCCGCGAGGTGCGCACCCGCGCGTCGGTGCTGTCGCTTGATCCGAACATCCGCTCAAACAGCACGCGCGGATTGTTTTCGGCCATCAGCGGAAGCGTAGGCGTTAGCCAGGAAAGCGTACTCGAATAGGCGCAGCTATAGCCCAGATCGCACGATCCCAAAAGACTGTTTTCGTCGATGGTCATTTGCAGGGACGAGAGCTGTGTTTCGCTTTCGAAGGCCTTCGCGGCGATCTGGTCCATCGAAATGGCGTTCTCGACGTTGCTGTCCGATTTCTTCACGTGAACGCCCGTCAAATATGTTCCGCAAGCACGCGAATGGTCGCCGCCGCCGTCGCCTAGCGCCTCGGCTTGGTCGCTGAACAACCCCGTGATGGCGATCAGCTTGTCTTTGAACGGCTCGAGCGCCTTCAAGGTCGGCGAAAGTTCAAAGCCGGCGCCAACGCCCTTCGGAAGCCATTGATCGTAAATTACGCCGTTGGGATGATAGACGACGCCGAATCGGCGGACCGGGTTGGATGCCGCGGCTGGGGCGAGTGCGGGAATCATGGCGTCGAGCAGGGGCAACGCCACTGTCGCGCCCACCCCCCTCAGAACGGTTCGGCGCGAAATCGATTTTTTCGTCACGAACATGGGCTGTTCTCCCTTGGCTGAAGCTTACTCTACCGCGCGGTTCTCATTTGAAAAGGCGCGCTCTTCACAATGCCTGAAATAAGCGACGACCAGCGATAGTCCTCGGCCGCCGCTTCGCGATCGATCTCCCGGACCGCGGGCTCATCGTAATACTCAAGCCCACGGCCCAATGCGTACGTTAACAATTTCTCGGTGACGGCTTTCGCAAATTGACCCTTCTGCGCCAGCAGAGCCTGACGCAACTCGCGGGGCCCGTCGACCTTCGTCCCATCCAGCAGCACGCCGGACGCGTCAATGGGGTGGCCCGTATCCGTCGTCCGCCATGCCCCGATCGCGTCGAAATTCTCAAGGCTTAATCCCAGAGGATCCATGCGCGCATGGCATCCCGCGCAAGCCGGATTGGCGCGATGGATCTCCAGCATCTGGCGCACGGACAAGGGCTTGTTATCCTTATTGCTCGATTCCAGCGATGGAACATTCGCCGGCGGGGCCGGCATCGGCGCGGCGAGGATATTCTCCAGCAGCCACTTGCCGCGGATGGTCGGCGAAGTACGAGTGGTGTACGAGGTCACGGCCAGAACGCTGGCCTTGCCCAGTAGTCCAAACCGGTTTTCATCGGTGAGCTTCACTCGCCGGAAGTGGCTGCCATAGATCCCCGGGATGCCATAGTGGCGGGCCAACTGCTCATTGAGGAACGTCTCATTCGACGTCAAAAGATCGATGACGCCATGGTCCTCATTTAATTGGGAGTTCAGAAACAGCTCCGTCTCCGTGACGAACGCGGTCCTGAGATTGTCGTCGAACCACGGGAATTTAACGCTATCGGGCTGAATTAGCCAAACGTTGCGAGTCTGCAGCCAGTCGTCGAAGAAATTTTCGACCAGCGACTCTCGAGCCCGAGGATCGGCGAACATGCGCGAAATTTGCCGCTGTAAGATGGCGGGTTCGTGCAGTTTTCCCGCGATCGCCAAATCCAACAGAACATCGTCGGGAACGCTGCTCCACAAGAAGAACGAGAGCCGGGAAGCCAATTCCACGTCCGAAATCCGATAGACGGAGCCGGGAGCGGCGCCGGCGGGATCGGTCTCGATCCGGAACAGAAAATCGGGGCTTACCAGGACGCGCTCCAGCGCGGCCCGGATTCCATCGTCAAAGCTTCCCGCGGCGCGGGCGCGTTTGTAGAAGGCGAGCAGCGTCTGCACGTCATCGCCTGTGGCGGCGCGGCGATAGGCTCGGCGCGCCAAACCCGAGAGAATCTTCGTCGCGCAGCCCGTTTCGTCAGCGGCCGCCGCGGGATGGCACACGAACAGCAGCCGCCGGCTCGGCGAATCGGCCGGCGTTTTGCCGTCATAAGGACCGCCGACTAGCAAAGCGGCAATCGCGATGGGCGCGGCTGCGTTGTCCGAATTGCGGCTGTAAAGAGAAAGACGGTCCGGGCCAGGGCCTTCCGGCGCCGCGTCGTCGGATTTGAGCATCGTCGCCATCACCTCATGCAAGCCCGCCTTCACTGGAACGCGCGCCTGCAAGTCTTCGTCCGCATCGAACTGAAACGTCGCGCGAGGCGGTTTTTCCCCGCCAAGCTTGAATTGCGCCACGCGCTTCCCATCCACGCGAATTTCGAACTGCGTCGGCGTGTTGAGCCCCTTCAATAAAGTGTTCCAGGTACGCTGCAGCCGGATCCTGAAAACATAATCCGCATCCAGCGGAAACAGGTGGCGCGCGGCAACGCCGCCTTTGGATCCCAGCGGAAAATCCTCGCCCAGGCGCTCAGTTTGGCGAAGGTAATTCTGATCGTTCGCGCTGCCCTTGAGTGCGCCGTAGCGCACAAAAGCGGGCGGAATGTTCGGATCGCCGACGGCCCGGCGCGCAATGGAAGCAGCGGCCGTAACGTATCGATCGAGCAGCGCGGGTTGCATGGAGAGAGCTTCCGCGTTGTTTTCGAAACCGAACGCTTGCTCGTCCGGAGGCAATATCTCCTGGGGATTTACTTCCACAGCAAGCAGGTCTCGAACCGCGTTTGCATATTCTCCGCGATTGAGGCGATGCAAACCGGCGGTGCGGCCGGGGTTCACGTGCGTTGCGGCTGCGCGGTCGATTTCCGATTCCAGCCAGCCCGCAACAGCGTCGTAAGTGGCGTTATCAGGACGCGGGTTGCCCGCTGGAGGCATCGAGCGGCTGCGCAGCTTAACGATCACCTTCTCCCAAATCTCCGCCGAATTCGAAACCGGTTGCGCACCGGCAAGATCTAACGCTAAGCCCGCGGTTTTCAGGTTTTGGCTGTGGCAAGTGACACAGTACATCTCCGTCAGCTCGCGCGCGGGTGTTGTCGTGGACGATGCCGGGGTCTTCGCCTGAAATCCGAAGGCGGCGCCGGCTACGATCAAACAACAGACTGTGCGGATCACGTAAGAGCTAAGGAGTCTCATCGTCACTCCGCGCACGACACTTGTTCTGTGCCTCGCAGGGATGCCCTAATTTTGGATTCGCCCCGTGCTTCAGCAACAGGTCCGCGCCCTCCTGGTTGTAAAGCACGCCACCGAGGCGATCGCCGTAACCGGCCGCGGCGAGGTAAGGAGTTACGCCGGCTTTGCTGACGGCATTCACGTTTACGCCGAGATCGATCAACTGGGCCAGGAGGGCGTTCCATCCGCGATACGCCGGACCGAATAGCGCGTTCTCCCCGAACGTTGTTTCGCCTTTCGCATCGAGACCCAAGTCCAGCAGGAATTTCACCGCTCCAGTCGCGTCTTTCTCCGTGAGCAGATCCTCTCCGATGCCGTGATTCAGGCCGGTGGCCGCCATGATCGGGGTGGCATTCGTTGCCGTGGATATTTTGGGGTCTGCACCGGCGTCAAGCAGGATGCGCATAATTTCCACATCATCGACCGACGCGGCTAGCAGAAACGCGGTGGCTCCGACGCCGTCGGTGTACCCGGTAGCGA
Organism: Bryobacteraceae bacterium; assembly: GCA_036557165.1. Taxonomy (GTDB): domain Bacteria; phylum Acidobacteriota; class Terriglobia; order Bryobacterales; family Bryobacteraceae; genus Palsa-187. The sequence continues at coordinate 210,370 of DATBIA010000006.1, read as the reverse complement.
AGTTCGGCGGCCGTTTCGTCATGCGCGCATTCACGTTGGCGCCGTGGGCGAGCAGAGCTTTCACCAGCCGCAACTTTGTCGGGCGGTCTTGAATGCCCGACATCGCGTCCTCAAAGCCGTAAACCGGATTTGACGCGAACCCTTCCCAGCTTGTAGACGCCCAATGCAGAGGCGTCAGACCCGCCGCAAGAATATTAGGATCGGCGCCATGATCCAGGAGATATAACGCGGTTTCCACCTGGGCGCGCATCGTTGCGACCAGCAACGGAGTATAACCACTGCCCCCCGCGCCTCTGGGAGCCGCGGGTTCACTGGGTTTCGTCTGAATATTCACGTCCACTCCCGCGGCGAGCAGCAATTTCACGCTTTCCAGATCGCCGACCCGGGCCGCGAAATGCAAAGGCGTGAATCCCTGCTTCGTGGCGGCCTTGAGATCCGAGTGCGCCGCAATGAGCGCCTTCACCGCGTCTGGATGACGTTCCGCCGCTGCCCACATTAACGCTGTCTGATTCTGCGTTGGTTCTTTCGCAGTGACTGAGGCTCCATACTCGACCAACAAACTCACCGCGTCCGCCGCGCCGGTCTTGGCGCAGGTCATCAGCGGCGTCTCGCCGGTGGCAATGGCGGTATTTGGATTGGCGCCCGACTTCAGCAGTAGCCGCACCAGCACCGCGCTTGCGTTGGTGCACGCTTCCGAAAGCGGCGTCATCTTGAAATCGTTTGCCGCGTTAGCATCGGCGCCGGCTCCGAGCAGTAGTTCCGCCGTTTCGGCGTCGTTCCAGTGCGCCGACCAAAGGAGCGCCGTCGAGCCGTCGCTCGAGCGCCCGTTGACATCGGCTTTTTGACTCAATAGGGTCCGAACGGCCTTTTGATCTTGATTCCGGGCAGCTTGAATCAATGGCGAATCGCCCGCTTCGGCCGCCATCGCCATGCCAGCCACCGCGCACATCGCGACGAGCGTAAGTGCGGTTGCCTTGAAGAACATGCGCCCCCTTTTCCACAGATCGAGAATCGCAATACGGTCCCGCCCGCTCATTATACGAGATTTGCATCTGAATAGGGCACGAGTCAGGCTCGATTGCGAGCAGGCCGGCGCGCCCCTGTGGCCGCTTTTTTCGGTACGGCGGCATCGGTCTTCATAAAGGAGCTTTGCGGGTCGCGAAGCATAGTGAAGAATAACCAAATGAACGACGGCCAAAGCTGAGCTACCAGCCTTCCCACGGAGGTGGAGATATGCCAGTCGAGGTTTGCTTCCGTGACCAGATAGAGGCCGTATTCCGCGGCGACGGTAACGGCCACTGGAACAAACAGCCACAGCCGCGTCCGTCTCTCCGCGGCTGGGGCGAAGCGGAACGCGAAGGCGACCACCACTGCGAGCAGGACGGGATGGCTCCACCAGGCGCCCGCGTCGAAGATCGCCTTACCAAAGCCGAGCGCCGCCTGCCACCAACGCCCCGCGCCCACGATCTTCGCGATTGCTTCGCCGAGCGTCTGAGGAAAAACTGCTTCGTGACCTTGCGCGATAAACAACTTCAGGGCAATGGTAGAGAGCAGGCCGGGCGCGGCTCCGATCGCCAGCCAAACCGCGCTCCTAAGACGAAAGCGCCACAGCGCGACGGCGAGCGCTGCGGCCGCGAATAGGAGTCCCTCGTTTTTATCCAGGCGGAAAGACCGGCCGTCAGTCCGATGGCTGCAAAGAGGCGCGGGGAGGGCGTGACATCCGCGGATTCGAGAAGCACGAGCGCGCCCAGGAACGCGAGGCCCTGCAAGAGGTCGGAATATTGAGCCGCCGCTTGCGAAACGAAGACGTCCGAGGCGAGCAGGATGAGAGACGCAAGCAGTCCTAGAAGCGCCGATTTTCTTACGGCGACGCCAGCGCCCAAAAGACCGAGCGCCGCCAGGGCAAATAGGAGACTCGCGGCCATCGGGACAATCGAATCGAAGCCGCCCGCCGCGGTCCATTGAAGAGCGAGGAATGCGGAGAGAAACAGGGGATAGCCGGGATGCGCCGCTCCGGCCATGCCGCCGCCCATTTGCGGGGAAACGGCGCGGCGCCAAAGGTCGCCGGAAGCGAGAAACCGCGCCCGAACATTCCAGACGGCCATCGCGTCCCAGTCTCCGTTGGGGTTTGCCGAAGTGGCAGCTTGAAAATCGAGCAGGAACAGAATCAGCGCCGCGCCGGCGCAGATGTACAGGGCCCAGGTCCACGCGGGTGTCTTCGACGAGGAGGGCGAAGGTTTCATACCCGGCGTGAGCCTCCACCAGATCCCAGCGCACACGACGAGCTGCGCTGCCGTGGCGGCCACGACACCTGCGCGCGTGGCGGCGCCTGCGACGGCGAGCGCGAAATAAATCACCGAGGCGAGACCGGGACCGAACACGACGCCGGCTGCAAGCTCAACCACCAGCGAACTCCAGCGCGGACCCTTGAACGCCCCGGCGGTAAGCGCGCGGGCGAGAAACCAGCCCGAGCCAAGGCACGCTGCAAATGTCAAAATCTCCGCGATCATTTGCGATGAAACAGGACCACGCCATTGCCCAAATCGGCTGTGACGCCGTAGCCCAAGGGAGCTCCCGCGGCGGCGTAATCTTGCGGCTTGGAAAAGTTACCGGCGGCCCATTCGGGGGCGGGCCGCCCGTCCAATAGGGTTAGCAGGCGCGGGGCCACCGCGTACTGGGCCGCCAGGAAAGCGGCGGAATAGGCCGGCTGGGAGGGGTTGAGATCGGTAATGTAACCAAGCTCCCCGCCGGGAGGAATGCGCGCGATCAAAGGAGCAAAACGGCTTTCCGCGGCTGCGACGCCGTAGGCGTCCGGGAATTGCGCCGAATAGCCCTTCGCGCCCTGGTAAGAATTCAGCGCGCCGAACACCACAAGAACGCCCACTGCGATGCAGGCCCAACTGGCGGGCGAGGAGGCCCGGTCTGCCTGGGCCGATTTCGATTTGGGCGAGGGCACAGACATGGCAGTATATCGTGTTAGGCTGGAGGCCTGCCTAGGATCTATGTCAGTCAATGAAGAATTAAGCGAGCACGCGCATCACGCGCGCGAACCCTTCGACAAACGGGTGGCGGTGACTATGGCGATCATCGCGGCGCTGCTGGCGATCGTGTCCGTGGCGGCGCACATCTTTGCAACCGAGGAGCTGCTGGCGCAGCAGAAAGCATCCGACCAGTGGGCGTATTATCAGGCGAAGGACATCCGGCGTTACGATTCGGAGATCGCGCAGGATTTCCTGAAAGCTTTGAAGAGCGATTCAACCCAAGAACGCCTGAAGCACTACAGCGACAACGCTTCCAAATACGATCAGGATCGCGCGGACATACAAAACGAAGCTCGCGAATTCGAGGCCGAGCGGGATGTGAAGGGAAAGCAGGCCCTTCGGCTGGAGATCGGCGAAATTTTCTTGGAAATCGGGATTGTGTTCGCCTCGCTCGCCATTCTAACGAAACAGCCGTGGGTGTGGTATGGAGCCCTGCTGACCGCCGGCGGCGGCATGCTCGTCGCGGCGACCACGGCCTTCATTCATTAGGAGAGCAAGCTGAAGCCGCGCGGGTCGCGATAGATCCATGGGGGTACTGCAAGGCTCTTTCTTCGCGCTTGCGTTTTACGACGTCGCCGAGCAGATCCAGGCTGACCGGCTCCGCGCTCTTGTGGGCGCGCCGCCGCAAAATCGCGCTCCGCGCTTTAAACATCCGGCGCCGGAATACGTCCGCTTTCAGGTTCCACCGGTGGTGGAATATCCGGAGGCCGCCCAATTGCCTTCTGGAGAAAAGTTCGAAAGCCGGATCAAATACTTCGACTACGGCGTCGTGTGCGTCGAGCTCGAGATGAGTTTCGAAACCGATTGGGAAGGATTAGTGCGGCTTTCCAGCCGTTGGATCGGCGACCCGCAGATCGAGAAAACAAGCTCGGAGTTGTTGCGGTCTCGCATGGCGCGCGTCCGGGACGCGATGCTGCAACCCTATACGTCCTGGCTCAGCGAAGACTATTACGTGATCCAGGCGAGTCAGGCTCTGGACGATTCCGGCGCGCCACTGAGCGCGCAAGCTATGCTCGCCCAGCATCGGGCCGATATTGCCCGGATTGTGCGCGGCGAAACCACCCACCTTTCCGAGGCGGAGCGCGAGGAGGTTTTGCAATCCAGCATCTCGTATTATCCGTACGATCTGTTGGTGGCGGGCTGGACGGCCGCTTTCCTCTATGATGCGCCGGAGAGCGCCGTACCCACGCGTCAGTTGCTCGAATACGCAAATACCCAGCTTTTGGAATTCCGTCACTACGACGAGGTCCTAACGGAAGTGCTGGCGAATGTGTATAAGTCGCTTGAGCGCAAGCCGCGGCCTTTCTCCGGATGGAGAATGGGAACGCGCGCCGAGCACTTGAACGCAATGCGGCTGGAGGTGATCGAGCTCACGGAGCGCGCCGACAACTCCATCAAATTCTTGAGCGATATGTTTTACGCGCGAGCTTACCGCATGATTTCGAGTAAAGTCGGAGTGGCCGATTATCGCGTGCTGGTAGAGGAAAAACTCCAAACAGCGCGGGAGTTGTACGAATCGATGCTGGATGAATTCCGGCACTCCCGGGCATTTGCGCTCGAGGCGATGGTGGTGGCGATTCTGGTGATCGAGTTGATTCATCTTTTCCGCAATGGCATATAACGCGGGATTTAAAACGGCGGCGGCGCTTTCGATGCGGCTTGCCGAATGGGGCGGCTCGCTTGGGTTCGACGATTTGCCGGCCGACGTGGTTGAGGCGACCAAGCTCCGGGTGCTGGACGTGCTGGGGTTGGCCTTGGCCGGGGCGGAGACGGAGTTTGGCCGATCCACGCGCACGGCCGCCCTGGCCATGTCTCCGGGCGGCGGACCGTGCCGCATCCTGGGTTTTGGCGATCGGGTGGGAATCGCTTCCGCGGCTCTGGCAAACGGGGCTTTGCCGCAAGCGCTGGAGTTCGACGACACGCACAACGAGTCGATCGTTCACATGAGCAGCCCCTCGGTGTCGGCGGCGCTTGCGCTGGCGGAGACCACGTCGATTTCGGGACGCGATCTGATGGTCGCGATCGCGCTGGGCAACGAGATTTCCTGCCGCGTCGGAAGCGTGTCCGCGGGCGAGATGCACAAGCGCGGTTTCCATCCCACGGGTTTGTTCTCGACGTTCGGCGTGGCGTATCTCGCAGCGAAGATTTTAGGACTAGACGCGGAGGCGACGGCTAGCGCCGCCGGGATCGCGGGCAGCTTCGCGTCGGGACTGCTCGAATGTTGGGTGGACGGAACGCTGAGCAAGTTTCTTCATTCGGGCTGGTCGGCCCAAAGCGGGATGAATGCGGCGATGCTGGCCCGCGCGGGCGTCACCGGCCCAAGGCAAATCTTCGAAGGCCGGTGGGGCCTATTTGCTTCGCACCTGCAGGTGGAAACGGCGCAGCGCGATTTCGCTCGAATCGATCAAACACTTGGCGAGCGTTGGGAGAGCCGAAATTCATCGTTCAAGCCTTTTCCCGCAGCGCATGTGATTCATCCCTATCTCAGCGCCGCCTTGCGGCTGCGCGAGCGCTATGGAATTGCTCCCGGCGACATCCAGCGAATCGAGTGTCCCGTGGCGGGATTTATTGTAGGGATTGTTTGCGAGCCGCGAAGCGAGAAACTCGCTCCGGCGACTCAGGCGCACGGGCGCGTGAGCCTTCCCTACAGCGTCGCGGAAGCGCTGTGCACCGGAAAATTTGGCAAAGACGCTTACAGCGCCGGAAGCCGAAACAATCCTGAGATTCTGGCGCTGGCGCGGAAGGTTGAGCACTACGCCGATCCCGATTATCCCGGCCCGGGGAGATTCAAAGGCGTGATCAAAATCACAATGCAAGATGGCCGCGTATTCGAGGAGATCGAAGAGTACAACCGCGGCTCGGCGGAGAATCCGATGAGTTATTCGGAATTGCGCGCCAAATTCGAAGAGAATGCCGCCGGGTTTTTGGGACCTCGGCAATGCGAAGCGCTGGCGAGCGAAATTGCGCGATTAGAGGAGCTCCAGAGCGCGCGAACCGTCGTCGACCTCGCGTGCGGACGCAATTAGTAGAATAAGAGGGTTTCTGAAAGGAGGCCCCATGAAATTCAGCTTTATTCTTGCGGCTCTGCTGGCGGCGAGCCTGTTTGCAGTCGCGCAATCGAAGGCGTCAAAGTCCGTGCCCAAGCTGGCGAACGGCAAGCCCGATCTGAGCGGCGTGTGGGATCATCCGCGCGTCGGCGACGTAAGCAAGGATGTCAGCGGCCGTTGCGTTGGCGGAACTCCAGGGTGCTCGAGCATCGGAGCGCACGATCTCGATTCCACCTTGACCCCGTATGGAAAGGCCGAAAACGCAAAACCCAAGTTCGACTACGGCGTTCACTGCCTGCCCTGGGGCTACGTCCGCTCCTGGGGCACGCCATATCCGGCGGAGCTGGTTCAGAAGCCGGAAAAACTGACGATCCTGTTCGAGCAGAACAACATGTTCCACGTCGTCCCGACGGATGGGCGCGGCCATCCGAAGGGATTGTTTCCCACTTGGCTCGGCGATTCGGTCGGCCACTGGGACGGCGATGCGCTGGTGGTGGACACTATCGGCTCCAACGGGCAGACGTGGCTCGATACCGAGCCGCAGCGGCTGACCAGCGACGCTTTGCACGTCGTGGAGCGCTTCTCGCGCCCCGATTTCGAGCACATCCGCTACGAGGTCACCGTGGACGATTCGAAGATGTACACCAAGCCGTGGAAGAACACGCGCGTTTTCGTTTTGATGAAGCCCGGGCAAGAGTTGATGGAGTACTCGTGCGAGGAGAACAACAAAGAGGTGACGGAGGGCCACATCACCGATTCGTGGACGAAGAAAAAATAACGGCGCGATAATACGATCTAGAAACGGAAGCGAGCCACGATCTGGCCCGTCCGCGTCCCGCCGGTGATGAGGGCCGTTTGCTCAAAGCCGAAGCCTGAAGCGTACGTGACGCCGGCCGGGCAGGTCGTCGTTTGGGCGCCGCTAGTGCCCGAGGCGAAGCAAGTCGGCGCCGTCAGCGGAGTCGTCGAACTTGGGGCGGGTAGCACGGTGCGGTTGAAGATGTTCACGAACTCCGCCCGAACGCTGAAGCTCATCGACTCGCGGATCCTGAAGTTGCGTCCAACGTTGAAGTTCTCCGTCGGATGCCGCTGAGACCGGTAGTCGTTGTAATACGCCGGGGAGCTTGAATACGTGCCGGGAGCCGGAGCTACCCACGCGGCCGGATTCAGTACCAGAGTCTTGGCGGGATCAAAGCAGTGGCAGTTGAGATCCTGAAGAAACAGCGGTACTCCCGGGACACGATTCAGGTACGACGTAGTCGCGAACGTATACGTGTTCAGCAAAGTAGTCGAGGGAGGAACCGCGATCGGCGTCCCGCTGGCGTACGTGAGAAGGGCCCCCGTTGTCCAGCCGCTGAGCACGTACTTCAGGATCTTGTTGCCGGCCCACCCAGGCACGGGCGCCGTGTAGGTGATGTTGATATTGCTGACCAACGGCCGGTCGGAGCCGGAGAGGAACTTGTCGGTACTCCGATTGAAAAGATCGTTCTCTGTTCCCTCGATGCCATTGACGAGTGTCTTCGACCAGGTAAAGTTATAGCTGAGATCCAGGCCGTGCGACAAGCGTTTGATCACCTTGAGTTGCAAGGACTCGTACCAGTTATCTCCCAACGGAGCCCACAGCGCCGTCGGCGCGGTATTGAATTGCGGGTACGGCCGCAGCGACTGCGCTACCGTGCCCGTGAAACCCGGGTATGGCAGCTTGTTTTGGAAACGGCCGGCAGCCGCGCTGGTGATCGGAGCGGCCAGGATGGCGCGATCTGCGGCGCTGGTGATGTCGAGGCCGGCGGCTAAGAGTTTCTGCGGGGTGTTTGCGTTGTAGTTGACCGCCCCGGCGGATGGCAACCACACCCCGCGGTTCCCCACGTAAGCAACGTCCACCACCAGATTTCGGACGATCTCGCGCTGCACGCCGAAGCTCCATTGATACGATTTGCTGGGGTACCCGGCGTTCTTGTCGATCCATTGCCCGGGCGCTGCTCCAGGCGCTCCAGGAGTGAGCGGGCTCACAACGGGGAAGTGGCTGGGATCAAAGTTTGGCCACGCAATCTGAGCGGGTGTCAGCGGAACGCCGGTGGCCAGCGTCATGGTCGGCTCGGCGAAAAGGTTAGCAAATTGTGGATTCGACGATGTGACAGAGCGAGTTTGTATGCCGTTGTCGGCCGTAGTGCCGATAAGGAGGGCCGCTCCTCCGCGGAGCACGGTTTTCGGAGTCAACTGATAGGCCACTCCCAGCCGCGGCCCAAAGCCAAGCTTATAGCTGTTGAAAAAATTATTGTCGCAACCACAGGTCGCTCCATAGGTGACGCCCCCGAGATGTCCACCGTCTTGCTTATTGGCCACTGTCGGGTCGAAAAACCCATAACGGCCATACTGCTCTTTCGAAGAGGTGGAGTAATCGTAACGCAGCCCGAGGTCGAGCGTAAGCTTGCGCGTGACCTTCCAACTGTCCTGAGCGTAGAATCCCAATTGGTGTTTCCCGAGCTTAGCGACGGCCGGTACTGCAACGTTGTAATTATCCACAGCGCCCAGCAGGAAACTGGCGTACGGAAGTCCGATGGTGCCGGCGCTCCCGATAGTGGCCGAATTGTTGTAAGGAAGGGCGGTTTCATTCCCGCTGAAGTTAAAAACACCGTTGGTCATTATGAAATTGGAATTGGGGTATCCCTCAATGCTCGCTTCCCCGCCGAATTTGAAGGTGTGGTTGTTTTTTACCCAGGTAAGATTGGCATTGAAGTTGGTCTTTTCTTCCAGCGTGAGTTGCTCTCCATCAATGCCGCCGCTCACCCCTAGGTTACTCGATCCGCCGGTGTTGTTAGGTCCCGTCATCGCTGTGAACACCGGAAACTCCAACGGCGTAAACGGCCCCTTTAGGCCGAGTTCCGAGGTCGCATTGTAGCCCGTGACCGCGGGGGGCATGGAGAGCGAACTCTTTACGAACGCCCCGCCCAAATGCAGGAGCAGGGTCGGTTTGAGGGTCTGGTCGTAGTTGAGGCGGTTGCTGGTGGTGGGCCAATTTGTCGGAAGAAAATTGGACAGCAGCGTGGGGAAACCGTCCTCGGTGGGATTGGTGGGCGGTCCCGGAGTTTTCATCACCACTTCTCCCCAGTTATAGCTGAGCTTAATCTTGGAACTTACCGAGTGGTCAATCTTAATTGAAGGAATATAGTCCTTGGACTGCACCGTATATGGGTTGACGAAATTATTAATCAACCCTGTTGCTAACGGTCCTTGCGGCTGCGGGATCAAGTTCTGAACTCTCAAAGCCACCAGATCGAGCTGATTCGCCGGAATAGTGTTGTTCATGAACGGGTCCCGGATGAGTAGGCCGCCCGGCCCCAAGCGCTCCGACCCCGGATCGTAAATCGAGTTTTGAATAATAGGCCGTCCCAGCGGATCCGTTCCCAAAACCTTGTTGGAGGTCGCCGCCAAGGCGGCGCTAAAATTTCCCGCCCGATATTGCGCTGTGGGAACAGTGAGCAAATTATTGGCGCTACTTCTTTTGGTGGGAAGGGTCTCGAAGCTGAAAAAGAAAAAGGTCTTATCCCTGCCGCGGTAGACCTTGGGAATCCACACGGGTCCGCCGACAGTGAAGCCGCGGTCGTTTAATCGAACTGCGTTCTTGGTGTGGGAGTACGCGCCGTTGGCATACAAGGCGTCGTTCACCCAGTAATCGTAAACAGACCCATGGAATTGATTGGTGCCCGATCGCATGGTGTAACTTAGAACGGCGCCGGTCGACTGGCCGTATTCCGCCGCATAGTTACTGGTTTGTATGGCGACCTCCTGGAGCGAATCCACGCTCGGCGCCCCGAACGAGTAGTAGCCGTTGCCCAAGGTATAGGTTGCATCCAAGCCATCGATCCGGATCCGTTCGCTTGCGGCCGGCGAGCCATTGATAGCCATTGTGGTGAGGCCGCCGTTCACGCCGGGAATCGTTAGTACCACTTCCGTGGAAACCCGGATGCCGCCGATCTGGCCCATCGGAAGCTCATCCTGTTGTTGGGTAGTGACATTGTGGCTTACGTCCCCGGTCTCCGTTTTCAGGAGCGGCGCGTCTTCGTTAACCGTCACCGACTCCGCGGCTGAACCCACTTCGAGCATTACATCGACGCGCGTGGTTTGCAGTTGCTGAACCGTGATCCCCGTCCTCACGTACTTCTTGAATCCGGGGACCGCCACGGATATTCCATACGTGCCTGCGGGAAGCTCGTTGAGCGTGAAATTGCCGGTGGCGCTGGTCGCGGCGGTCAAGACAACGCCCGTCGCCGTGTTTCTAGTTTCGACCGCGGCGTTCGCAACGACGGCTCCCGTCGGGTCTGAAATCAGACCAGTGATTGTGCCGCCAGTCTGCCCGAATGCGGCATAAGCGAAGCAAAAAACACCTATAGCAAGTTTTGCGGACCTCATATTTCACCCCTCCAAACACACCAACTCGCCTTAATGTACGGCGGCGGAGAATAATCAGGAAAACTGTACACCCGTCGCCATCTCTTGTCAAGCGCTCGAATTGGGCGCTCGAATTGGGCGCACGAATCGTGTTGTGTCACGAATTGGGTTGTCGAATTAGGTTGGGGTGTGCGACGTAGACCATGATTGTTCCTCGCGTGGCGAAAATCACAGCCAAGTCGCTCTGTTTTTGAGGATGCGCCCGCTCATGGCAGGCTCCAGAAAGGCGCTAAAGAGGTTAAGGAATGCCCGCGCCAGGGGAATTGGCGGCGGTAAATTGCGCGTCCGTCAGATTCCAGCCTCCGCCTAACGCCTTGTAGAGCTGGACAATCACTACGCGCCGGTTAATCTCCGTTTCGGCGAGAGCAAGTTGGGCCGGGAAGAGCCGTTGTTGCGCTTCCAAAACTTCGTTGTAGCTCGACAGCCCGTCGGTGTAGCGCATCAGCGCAAGGCGCACTGCTTCCTGGCCCGACTGCACGGCGCGCATGCGGTCGATGCGGATGGCGTCGTATTTCTCACGCGCGATGAGAGCGTCAGAGACATCTCGAAATGCGTTCAACGCCGTCTGCAAATACTCGGCCCTGGCTTCTTCCCAGGCGGCAGCCGCCTGACGATTTTGAGCCTTAATGGCGCCGCCGTTAAAGATGGGGCCCGCGACGTTTGCGCCAAGGCTCCAGGCATTCGTGTCGCCGGATGACAGATTTGCGAGCGGCGTGCTTAATTTACCGAAGAAGGTGGTGAGACCAATGCTTGGAAAGTATGCCGCCCTCGCGACGCCGATCTGCGCGTTGGCAGACCGCAGTCGTTGCTCGGCCGAGAGCACATCCGGCCGGCGCATCAGCAGTAAGGAAGGTAAACCTGCAGGGACTTCGAGAGGAATCGTCTCCTCAAGGAGCTGTCTCTTCGTTTCGATCGCTCCGGGGTTCCTGCCGATCAACACACTGATCTGGTTTTCCTTCAACGCCACGAGACGCTCAAGATCCGGTATGCTGGCCGCGGCCATCGAAAGGTCGGTGGCGGCGCGCGACGTCTGCAATGCATTACCGAGCCCGCCCTGGAGCCGCTCCGTGAAAAGTTTAAGGGTCGCCGTATACGATTGCGTCGTCTCTCTAGCGATTTCAAGCTGAAGCCGCAAACCCAGAAGTTCAAAATATGCTTGAGAGACATCGCTCGCGAGGGTAAGCATAATTCCGCGGCGGGCTTCCTCCGTCGCCAGATACTCAGCCCGTGCGCTTTCATTCAAGCGGCGGATCCGGCCCCAGACATCTGCTTCCCAGGCCGCAGTGGCAATCCCGAGTAGGAAGCCTTGAGCGCCCGGTGAATTGGAGGCAGGGCTATTGATGAACTGATTATGGCCATAGCTTGTGATCGAAAGGTAATTGATGGCGGGAAAATATTGCGCCCTAGCCTGCGCTGCAACTTGGCGCGCCTGCTCCACCCGTGCGACAGCGGCGGCCAGATCGTAGTTATTTGCAAGAGACGTCTTGACGAGTGCCTTCAGCGTGTCATCTTTGAAAAGGTCCCACCACGGCAGATCGGCAAGCGACGCTTGCCGAGCCGGACCGGTTTGGCCTCGGTAAACCGTGGGAGTCTTCACGCCGGGCCGCTGATAGTTCGGACCGACTGCGCAACTCGATAGAAGCAGGACCGACAAAAGACCAACGAGCGATCGTTGGGGACTTAGTCCTCTCTCATCATGCATAAGTCCTTTACACCGCTTCCGGCGCCGGTGCGACATCCGGACGAACGCGAAAGAAGATGGAATACAGCACCGGCACTACGATCATGGTCAGTACACAGGCGAAGGCAAGTCCGAACATGATCGTCGCCGCCATCGCAACGAAAAACGGATCCTGAAGCAACGGAATCATCCCCAGCACCGTTGTCACCGCGACCAACAGCACCGGCCGCAGCCGGCTCACGCTTGCGTCCACCACTGCCGGATAGCTCGCCTTGCCCTCGCGCTGCGTATAAATTTCATCCACTAAAACGATGGAGTTCTTAATCTGCTCGCCGCCAAGGGCGATCACTCCCAGCAACGCCATGAAGCCGAACGGCTGTCTTGTCAGCATGAGCCCCGCCGTCACTCCGATGATTGCTAAGGGCACCGCCAAGCAAATCACCAGCGTAGAGCGAATGGAGTTGAACAACCACACGACGATCAGCACCATCAGCAGCAGCGCCGCCGGAAGCGGCTTTGCGAGCGCCGCGCGGGCGTCCCGAGAGTCTTCCTCCTCACCACCCCACTCGCGCGAATATCCTCTCGGCAGCGCGATCTCCTCGATCTTCGGCCGCACCCTATCGAACAAATGGCTCGTCAGCCCGGAGCGTGGGTCGGCGTGCACGGTGATCGTAGGGCTGCGATCGCGCCGCATCACCACGGGATCTTCCCATTGCACTTCGACTCCCGAGACGACCTGGCGCAATGGGATCATCCGTGACGCTTTCGGGCTCCAAATCTGCATGTTTCGAATCATGGCGGCATCGCTGCGTTCGGCCGGCGGTGGTCGTGCGACGATCGGAAGCAGCCTGGTCTCTTGCGGATAGATTCCCGTCTCAGCGCTCCCGGGCTCGCGGTAGAAGCCCACCGAACGGCCTTCAAACCCCGTTTCTAAGGCGTGAGACACATCGACACGCGTAATGCCGTTGCGGAGCGCCTGGAGTTCGAGGAGGTCGGGGCGAATCACCTTTTCCGGCTGACGCCAGTCAGTGCGTACGCCTTTGGCCTCGCCATCGTCCTCCAGGACTCGTTGCGCCTGGCCCGCCAGTTGGCGCAGCACTGCTGGATCGGGACCGCGGAACCGCACCTGCACACGTCCTCCGCTGCCCGGACCCAGAAGAAACTTTTTCGCCACCGAATTGGCGTTCGGATAATTGCGGTCCAGTTCGTTCTGGATCGTCGCAATCAGCCCGTCGATCCTCTTCTCGTCGTCGACGTCAACTAGGAATTGAACGTACGCCGGGTTCTCCTTTTCGGGCGTATATACGAGCAAGAAGCGGAGTCCGCCGCCTCCGACGAAGGAGGATATATGCGTGACTCCCGGCAGAGCTTGAATGAAACGTTCGATGTTTCCGGCGACCGCCTCGGTGTCGCGAATGTCCGTGCCAGCCGGCAGAAACGTATCGACCATGAATTGCGGCCGTGTCGCGGGCGGGAAGAAACTCCGATCCAGCGATAGGAAACCTCGCAGCGCGATCGCAAACACCAGCAGCGTCAAAGCCAGCACAGCCCAACGGAATCGAAGGGCGGCAACCAGCAGCCTGCGGTACCCCTGAAAAAACCAACCTGCATACGGATCGGGCGCCGCCTCTCCCGCGGGCCTTGGTTTGAAAAACAAATAACACAGAAGCGGAGTGACGGTGATCGCCATCACCCAACTTAGCGCCAAGGAAATAAGTATGACCCAAAACAGCGAATTGCAATATTCGCCCGTTCTGTCTTCCGAAAGTCCAATGGCCGCAAAGGCGACAACGGCAATAGCTGTAGCCCCAAATAACGGCCATTGGTTCTGCGATATCACATCCGCAATCACGGGGAGCTTATCCTCGCCCGATTCGATTCGAACTTTGATCCCTTCGGTCACGACGATCGCATTGTCGGTGAGCATACACAGCGCGATGATGAGGGCGCCGAGCGAGATTCGCTCCATCAAGAGGTTGCCATCCAAATACATCACCAGGAACGTTCCCATGATCGTCAGAACCAAGACGAATCCGATAATGAAACCGGCCCTGCGGCCCATCGCGATCAAAAGGACTACGAAAACGATGGTGACAGCTTTGCCCAGGTTGAAGACGAAGCTATTGGTGGCTTTCGTGACCGCCGTCGGCTGGAAATTAATCTCATTGATCTCGATTCCGACGGGCTGATTCGGTTTCAGATCGTCCAGCTTGCGCTGGATGCCCTGGCCCATCGTCACGACGTTCCCACCCTGGACTGTAGAAATGCCAAGTCCGATCGCCGGTTGGCCGTCGTACCGAAGCAAGCGGCGAGGCGGATCTTCGTAGCTACGCTTTAATGTCGCGACATCCTTGAGAGAGAGTTGGCGACCCGTATTGTCCGATCCGATGGCCAGGTTGAGCATGTCTTCGGCGGAGGCAAACCCGCCCGTGGGATCGACTGCGATGTATTTGTCTCCGACGCGCACTCGTCCGCCGTCGGAGGCAACGTTCTTAGCCTGGAGCTGCCGGTAGATCTGGTCTTCATTGATCCCGAGAGACGCCAACCGTAGCCGTGAGATTTCTAGGTAGACCACCTCCTGTTGCTCGGCGAAGAGCTCAGCCTTTTTGACGCCCGGCACGAGGATCAATTCGCGGCGAAGAAACTCGGCATAGCGGCGAAGCTCGGGCTGCGAGAAACCCTTGCCGGTAATCGCCAGAAAAATTCCGTAGACATCGCCGAAATCATCGATGACCATTGAGCTGCCCCGCACTGAAGGCGGCAAACGCGGTTGAACGTCGTCGATCTTGCGGCGCAGTTCATCCCACACTTGTGGGATGGCGTCCTTGTGAAATCTGTCTTGAATGACAGCGGTGACCACGGACCGTCCGCGCAAGGACTCCGATTCGACGCGCCTGAGCTGCCCGAGTTGCTGGCAAGCGCTCTCAATTGGATTGGTGACCTCTTTCGCGACCTCGTCAGGGCTGGCCCCCGGATAGGGAGTGACGATCAGCGCTTCCTTAATGGTGAACTCCGGATCCTCAAGCCGTCCCAACCGTTTATATGCAAAGAGCCCGCCCATTAGGACGAGCGCCATCGATACGAAAATCACTCGTTGGTTGCGGACTGAGAATTCGCCGGCGTTCACAGCCTAGCCCCCAAGGGCGCTGCCCAGATCGCGAACCTTCATTCCGTCGTGGAGGAACGTTACGCCCGCCACTACGATTCGATCGCCCGGTTCCAACCCTTCAACGATCTCCACGTCGGCATCCCTAACGGCCCCCATAGTTACCGGGCGCGACCTCACAACTCCATCCGGCCCCAGGACCCACGCGACTTGCTCTCCCGTGTCCCGCTTGCTGACAGCCGAAATGGGCACAAAGATGCGGTTGCCTCCAGGACTGGGATGCCGGCGGCTGATAGTAACCGTGGCTGTCATGCCGGGGAGAATTGTGACTCCGGAAGGGGGCCGCATCTCAAAGCGAACCGGAAATGTCTGTGTGACCGGATCGGCAACTTGAGCGATTTCCTTAATTCGCACGGGATACTGCCGGCCAGGGGCGCCGTTGATCTCCGCAACCATTCCAACGATATTGGGCGATCGAATGCCGGATGCGATGGCTGCTTCCGGCACGTCTATGACAACGTCGATCGCGCCAGCGCTTTGGAACCTGACCACCGGCCTGTTTAGCGCGACGGATTGCCCCTCTTCCACGAACCGCTGTGCGATGACACCGTCATAGGGCGCACGCAGCGTGCTGTCCTGGAGCTGGAGCCTGGCGTCCGCGACGCGGCCGCCCAGCCCGCGAACCACGGCCTCCTGAGCGTCGATATCTTCCTTTCGAGCTGTTGTCCCCTTCTGGAGCAGTTGCACGGCGGCTTGGTGCTCTTCCTGAGCAACTGTGTAGGCGGTTTGCGCAAGCTCGTATTCCGAACGCGAGACCGCGCTAGACTGCACGAGGCGAGCATAGCGCTCAAATTCTGTTTTGGCATTCGCAAGCTTTGCCGCCGCCGCGCGTTCTTGCGTTTCTCTCCGGATTTGCTCTTCTGGCCGTTCACCCAATCGCAGTGCGTCGAGCGCAGCCTCAGCTTGGTCAAACTGGCCCTGCGCCGTCTGGAGACGAGCTTGAAATTCGTCCCTGCGCAGTTGAGCGATGATCTCTCCCTTTGCGATGCTCTGCCCCTCTTTCACCGGCAGACTAATAAGCACACCCGGAACCTGGAAAGCGAGTTCCGCCTGTTTCGCTGCGTCAACCTTCCCTGGGAATATACGCGTGTCGAGAGTATCTTCGGCCGCCACGATCATCGTTTTGACGGGACGAACGATCTCGGAGCGAGGCGGCTCCTGGCGCGAACATCCTGCGAAAAAGAGGAGCGCCAACGCGCCGAACGATGTCAGGCGACGCATCAAGAGAGCCATTCCTCGTTGTATCTGCAATATCCTCTTGCTTTCTAGCCATCAACGCGGATTGTTCCTTCCGTTAAACACGGCGGAGGCCGAATCGCAAGGCTACACCGAGAACGGCTTGCCAAGCGTTGAATTCGACCCCCGCGTGCAGGATTGCGCGTGGAGCGCAGGCGGAAAGGATAAGGGAGCGCCTACCTCGGTTCTCCCCACGTGAAGTTGAGTCCCGCCGTGTAGCGGAAATTGTTGCGATTCGTGGTGTTCCCGCTTCCAAACAAGTTGTTGGGAAAACGGGTCAGGTAGTAATCGGCTCCGATCGGGCGGAAATACACATGCTTACTCATTTTGATATCCACCCCGCCGCCCGCCAGCATTGAGAAGCCCCAGTTGGAGGCCACCAAGCGAGTCGAGATTGGTGCATTCTCATTCGGCGTGAATCCGGGAGGGAAAATCGGATTTATCGGGACATCGCTGAAGATCTGTGCGCTGGCTGTCGTATAAGATCCGCCAAATAACACATGGACGAACGGCCTGACTCTGGAATGCCAGCTGCCAAATGTTACGCGCGGACCGGCGTTGATGTTGGCGACAGTGGTATCGATGTTGAACCCGTTGAGGAGGCCCTTGGTTACTGCGCCGGCGTCGACCTCGGCGCCCAACCATTTATTGACGTTATACACGAACTGCCCGGTTCCGCCATTGAAATTGGCAGACGGAACAAACGGTGAGTTCGCGTTAAACCTGACGAAGCTATACCCTGTAAACACTTCGTATTGAGGATAATCTGTGGCGGTCGCTGTCATAGCGCACACCAAAGCTAATCCAATAGCTACTACGCTCGTTCTCATTTATGAACATCTCCCTTAAAGCAAGTTTCTTGGCCATACGATCCCTGAATCCGTTTTGGTCGAATTGGCACCGAGGCCCAACACCAAGCATGATGGGGGCGCGGCAGATTGGACGCTATTTTTTTGGGACGATGATCCCACTGTTGGAACAGACACAAACCAAAGCGCTTATGTCACCTAAACAGGTCACCGGAAGCAGTCGATCAATGGGCTGGACGCCGTGTTACGCCAAGGCCGGAGAAACCCGTCAAGATCGAGACAGGCTGTATCACGGCTTGGAGGGATAAGGTCTATCCCACCCTGGGATGTCGGGCTTTTCGCGGGGGCGGGCGCTGTCGGCGGCAACCGGATCTATGCCCGCTGCCGTCCCGCTATCGATCGTGAGAAGCTGCTTCCGGAATATTCGAACTACCGCGAGGCCCACAATCGTCATCGCGAGATTGAACAGGAACTGGGCCCAGGCGACGCCGATGCCGGGATCCTTAGAAAGATTCGCCATCGACGCCGCAAAGGGACGAAGAAAAGGCAGGATCAACAATACGCCAATCGTGTTGAAAACGATATTGGCAAAGGCGACGCGGCGCGCTGTGCGCTGCATCCCGATGGTGATCAACAGCCCCTTCAAGGTCGTACCGATGTTTGTGCCGATCACAATCGGGATGGCTGCCTGGGCGGTGAGCACTTGCTGCTGCACCATGACGATGCAGAGTCCCGTGACGATGGTGCTGGATTGAACCAGCGCCGTGAGCAACACGCCCACTGCCACTCCCATTACCGGCACGCCAGCCCGTCGAATCATATCCTCGAAGACAGGCGTTTGCGCCAGGGGTTTCAGCGTGCCGCCCACCAGTTCGAGCCCGAAGAAGATGAAGCCAAAGTAGAACGCCGCCTTGCCGAGTATCGAGATGCGCCAGGGTAACACGCTGAGAATCGTTCCCAGCACGATGAAAAAGGGACCGATGTCAGTCAGTCTCATTGAGATCAGCCACGCCGTGGACGTGGTCCCGACGTTGGCCCCAAGGACGATGCCCAGGCTCGACAGGAATGTCAGAATTCCCGAATTGACCAACGAAATCGCCAGCGCCACCACGGCGCTGCTGGATTGAACGATAGCGGTCGCGACTGCGCCGAGCAGCACGCCTCGCAGCGGAGTGCTAGTCAGGCGGGCGAGCCAACCCCGCAGAGTGTCCCCGCCGACGGCCTGGATCTCGCGCGTGAAGGCCTGCAGCCCATAGAGAAACAGAACGATCGCGGATATTACGGCGAAGATAAAGTTGAGTCTTGACGTGGGCGCACTCCTTACGACTGAGCCGTGCGCAACTCACTCCCGCTCAAGAACCTTACGGATGCTCAGCAACTCACCGCGGCGCTCCTTGCTCACGGCTGGATACGTCAGTTTGAGGCCCGCCAGGCTTTGATAGATCAGGAATGCAACCAATAAGCGGCAATAGGGTTTATCGTCGGCCGGCACGACGTACCACGGCGCCCACGGCGTGCTGGTGCGGTTGAAGCAGTCCTCGTATGCTTCCATGTATTTGTCCCATAGCTTGCGGTTCTTTACGTCCGCGCCTGAGAACTTCCAGTTTTTCGTTGCGTCGTCGATCCGCGCGAGCAACCGCCGTCTCTGTTCCTCTTTTGATACGTTCAGAAAGATTTTGAGAACGACGATCCCGTTTTCGGACAAGTACTTTTCAAAATTATTGATCTGCTCGAACCGCTTCCGCCAGATTTTACGATTCTTGACCGAAGGCGGCAGTTGCTGCTTTTCCAGATAGTCCGGGTGCAAGCGCACCACCAGGACTTCTTCGTAGTAGGAGCGATTGAAAATTCCGATGTGGCCGCGTTCCGGAAGGGCCTTGGCGTGACGCCACAGATAGTCGTGGTCGAGTTCCTCCGCGGACGGGGATTTGAAGCTCGTTACCCTGCAACCCTGCGGATTGATGCCGGACATCACATGTTTGATGGTCCCGTCCTTGCCTGCAGCGTCCATAGCCTGCAAGTTGACCAACAAGGCATAGCGGTTCTGCGCATACAGTTTGCTCTGAAACTCCGACAATAGACGGACGCCCTCATGAAGACGCTCCGCGGCTTCGCGTTTGCCGAAGGCGCGGCCTTCCTCCCAACTGGTAGCGAAGTCCTTGGCCAGCCGCATCTTCTTTCCCGGCCGCACGATTAAATGATCCAGGAGTTTCGTCTCAGAAAAGCGAGGCATGGTTAGGCTCTTTGGCCGTCAACCGCAACATTCCTTCAACGTGATGCCTCAGGCATGAGGAGGACGTACTATTTTTGGTCCGCGCGCTGTGTTTTTTTTCGATCTCTGGAGCAATCCACCAACTCAAAGTCGGTGGAGCGCGTGGGGAGAACGAATTGATTTCACGAAGAGCCGCGATCTGGCTGCTGTCCCTTATTGCAGCCGTCACAGCCGTGATCGCCTTCCTGCTCCCGCCGATTCCGCAGCCGCAGTGGTATCACACTTTCGCCGACCAGCGAGGCCTTTTAGGCGTACCCAACTTTAACGACGTGGTTTCCAATCTTCCGTTCGCGGTGATTGGAATTTGGGGACTCGCACTTTTGCTGCGCTCCAACCGAGGGGGTCCAACGCATTTCCTCGATAAACGGGAGCGCTGGCCGTACTTGATTGTCTTCGCTGGGCTCTTTTTCACGGCTTTCGGTTCCGCCTACTACCACCTACGGCCGAGCAACGCGCGGCTCGTTTGGGACCGGGTGCCGATGGTAATTGTCTTTATGTCGCTTCTGGCCGCGATCATCGCGGAGCGCATTAGTCTCCGGGGCGGTCTTTGGTTACTGCCAGTGCTGGTGCTAATCGGCCTCGGAAGCGTGTGGCAATGGCACGTGAGCGAACTGCGCGGCTCGGGTGATTTGCGCTTCTACGCCGCTGTTCAATTTTACGCCGTTCTATTTCTACTAATAATGTTCTTGGTCCCGTCGACCTATACGCGAAGCTGGGACCTGGCGATTGTGGCAGGCTTCTATGTCTTCGCCAAGATCCTGGAAGCGCTTGATAGGCCGATTTTCAAGCTGGGACACGTGGTGAGCGGCCATACGTTAAAGCACCTCGCGGCGGCGTGCGCCGGGTATTGGATTCTTCGAATGCTGCGCAAGCGGCGGCCTACGGCGGCTATCCGTGCGGGATCGCCGGTTCCTGCCGCGGCGGAACCGCCTCGCGGATCCGCTCCGAGAAATCCGGAGCGTCATCGGCCGCTTGCGCCGCATCATCGATCCGCGATCGCGGCCGGAGCTCTGCGAAAGGCAGAGCCGTATCCAGGGCGCCAATGCTGTAAAGGTATCTGTCGACGAAACCGTTGAGGACGTGCCGGAAATCAAACCCGCTCACCTTGCCGGCGATCCTTGCATAACGAATGATATTGATGGTGCAACTGTTGGTGAAAAGATTGTAGAATTCGGGCCGGCCGGCCAGCTCATTGATCCTATCCAGGTAGATCCGGAACAGGTGGCGCGCCCGCTCGGGCGTCGTCCGGATGTGATAAAGATACACGTCTTCGTTGCGGAAAGTAGTTCGCACGCGTACCAGATCGCGTTCATCCCCGACAACGTAAATTAATTCGAACTGCTTGAACATTGAAGCGATGGGTGCAAATCCCTTACCCACTTCGGGCCGCGTTTCAATCGAGATGGAGAGCGGAGGAGCGTTGTCGAAGTCGAAACTGAGAAATGTGTGCGCCACGGGCCCGGCCAGGAAGTAGGACACATATAAGTCAATCGCGTTCAGGTGCGAGATCGACACGTCGCGCTCCTCGTACCGAGGCGTGAAATCGTGTCTGCTGCGGTAGTCGAAATCGCGGACCCCGGTGATACGGACGCGGTCTCCGTCGATGTACGCCCGCGGCAACACGGCCACCTCTGGCCGCCAAGGCCTATGGTGCGTGGGCCGGATGGAGATCCACCAGGCGAGAACGCACAAGAATACTCCCACAAAGATCAGGAGGGCGCGCCGGCTCCGCGACAGGTATAGGGCCCAAAGACTGAAGACCGCGAAGGCCACTGCCAGCGCCTGCCGCAGCCATGCCCACGGCAGATTCGAATAGTAAATGGCCAAGGTTGCCCAGGCGACGATTACGACCACGCCGAGAATTCCTAGCCCGGCGAGGAGCCATTTGAACGGTTTGAGGAGCCACGATGCTCGCATTTCCCGCGAACAAAGATGCGCGGGGAGCGAGGGATGTGCATTATTTCTCTTAGATCGCTTTTAGATCTCCGGGCGGTCCTCGCCATCCAAGAGTATTGGCTTGACGACTTCGTTAAAAGGAGTGTGCCCAATGAGCGCAGCCGGGAATCTCGTCCCACAGAGAAACGCCGAGGTGTGGCACGCTCTTCCCGCCGAGGAAACGCTCGCGGTGCTTGACAGCAGCGCCAAATCGGGCCTAGGCACCGCTGAGGTCTTGCGTCGCCTGGAGAAATACGGCCACAACCAACTCCCGGAAGGACACAAGAAAGGGCCCCTCATTCGCTTCCTCTTGCAGTTCCACAATATTCTGATCTACGTCCTTCTAGCAGCCGGGTTCGTGAAGCTGATGGTCGGCCTGTGGCTGGACGCCGCGATCATCTTAGCCGTCGTCGTCATCAACGCGCTCCTCGGATTTCTTCAAGAGGGCAAGGCGGAGAAGGCCCTGGAGTCGATCCGGAATATGCTGTCGCCGGAGGCTAGAGCGCTGCGCGACGGTGAGATTCGCATGGTTCCTTCCGAGGATCTGGTCCCCGGCGATATCGTGCTTCTGGAATCGGGCGATCGCGTGCCCGCGGACCTCCGTCTTGTAGACGTGAAAAACCTGAGGACCGAAGAGGCGGCCCTCACCGGCGAGTCGGTACCCATCGACAAATCCACAGAAACCGTATCCGGCCATGCGACCGTCGGCGATCGGAAAGGAATGGCGTTTTCTGGAACGCTCGTCGCCTCAGGACGCGGAACGGGAGTGGTGATCGCGACCGGACAGGAAACGGAATTGGGGCGCATTAACCAGATGATGAACGCTGTCAGCGCCTTCGATACGCCGCTGTTACGCCAGATAAAAAAGTTCGGCTATGCCATCACAGGAGTCATCGCCGTGGTGACCGCTCTGGTGTTCCTGTACGGCAGGTGGGTGCAAAACATGCCCTTCGTAGATATTTTCCGTTCGGTGGTGAGCATCGCCGTCTCCGTCATCCCCGAAGGCTTGCCTGCGCTCATCACCGTCACGCTGGCGATCGGCGTCCAGCGGATGGCCCGCCGCAACGCTATCATTCGCTTGCTTCCGGCCGTGGAGACGCTGGGGTCGGTGTCCCGAATCTGCTCGGACAAGACGGGCACCCTCACGCTCATGGAGATGATGGTTGTCTCGGCCGTCACCGGCGACTCGGCATATACGATTACCGGGCAAGGTTACACGCCCGAAGGCGAGGTCCTGAAAGACGGCAACCCCGCCGGCGAGGATCCTGTTCTAAAACTTCTCGGCCGCGTGTCCGTGTTGTGCAACGATGCGAAACTGGCGCCGGAGGACGGCGCGTGGAAGGTAGAAGGCGATCCCACCGAAGGCGCGCTCTATCCGTTTGCCGGCAAAGTTGGAGTGGAGCGCGAAAGCGAACAGGCCGCGTATCCCCGGATCGACGCCATCCCGTTCGAATCCGAGCACAAGTTCATGGCGACGCTGCACCGCGATGGGGCCGGAAAAGAGATGCTTTTGGTGAAAGGCGCTCCGGAAGTCATCCTAGAGCATTGCGACCGGCAGCAGACCAGCAGCGGACAGCCTGCGGCCATCGACCGAAGCCGCTTCATAGAGGAGTCGGACAAGCTGGCGGCTCAGGGCGAGCGCGTGCTTGCGTTGGCATGGATGGAGGCCCCAGAAGTCAAGGCTGACAGCCTGAGTCCGGCCGATCTTCCGAAAAATCTGGTCCTGCTGGGGTTAGTCGGGTTGCTCGATCCACCGCGCAAGGAGGCTATCGAGGCTGTAAAGGAATGTCACGAAGGCGGCATTCGCGTCACCATGATCACTGGGGATCATAAAATTACGGCGGCCGCGATCGCGAAAATGCTGGGCATCGGCGACGGCCAGACGGCTGTTAGCGGCGCCGAGGTGGAGAAAATGGACACCGCCGCTCTGGAAGAGTGCGTCCGCGACGCGGATGTTTTTGCGCGCGCTAGCCCCGAGCACAAGCTCCGGCTAGTGAAGGCGATCCAGGCCAACAAACAAATCGTGGCGATGACCGGCGATGGAGTGAACGACGCGCCCGCGCTCAAGAAAGCCGATATCGGCGTGGCGATGGGAATCAAGGGAACCGAGGTTACGAAAGAAGCCGCCGGGATGGTGCTCGCCGACGACAACTTCGCCTCCATCACCGCGGCCGTAAAAGAAGGACGCACCGTCTACAACAACATCGAGAAAGCGATCCTGTTCACGCTGCCAACGAACGTCGCTCAGGCGTTGGTCATTCTGTCGGCGATTGTCATGGGCTTCACAGCGCCGATCACGGCGCCGCAGATCCTTTGGGTCAATATGGTGACCTCGGTGGCTTTAGGTCTGGTAATCTCTTTCGAGCCGCACGAACAAGATGTCATGCGGCGATCGCCGCGTGCGGTCAACAGCCCAATCGTCGACGGCTTCGGCATCTGGCGCTTGATCTTTGTTGGCGTTGCCCTGCTCGCACTGACCTTGTGGGCATTCTTCTGGATGAAGGCACAGGACGCAAGCGACGAGCTGGCGCGCGCGGTCGCCGTGAACGCTCTGGTGATGGGCCAGGTCTTCTATCTGCTTAATAGCCGCTACAAGCTGGACTCGTCGCTGTCGCTGAAGGCGCATCTCGGCAATAAGTATTTGCCTGTGGGCATCGGCGCCGTCATCGTCCTACAGCTCCTCTTCACGTACCTGCCGCCATTCCAGGCGCTCTTTGAAACCGAATCTATCCCTGCTTGGGTGTGGCCCCGTCTGCTTCTAGGCGGCCTGGCGTTTTTCCTTGTGGTGGAAGCGGAAAAACTGATCATTCGCTTAAGTAAGGGTAGACCCGCGAATGTCGCCGAGGCGCGCTCTGAAAGGCTTGCTCCAGCCCACTAACCGCCCGCGACCCTCAAGAAAGCATTGAGGGTCAGCCGGTTCCACTGAAGCGCGTGCACGAAACTTCGAAGCGCACCGAGACTGATTCAATCGCTTGAAGCGCAACTCATCGGGGTGCTTTGGCTTCTGACGAATCCTCAAGAATTTGTGAGGTTGAGACAGAAAGTCGCAAAGCAGCGTGCAGAATCAAATTGGTAGGAAGGAGATCAGTATGCGAATGACTTCAATGCTGGCGACAATTTTGGCTGGCGGGCTCCTGTTTGAAGCAGCGGAGCCGATCGTCATCGCTCAAACTACAAGCCCTAAGACTGCGAATCAAACGCAGCACCGGAGCAGCCGACGTCGGAGCAGCCGGAGCCGAAGGAACACGCGGCTCAGGCGCGGAGCTATCGGCGCGGGCATCGGCGCGGGAGCAGGTGCTCTGCTCGGGGGCGGGACCGGAGCTGCGATCGGCGCGGCCGCCGGAGGCGCCACTGGCGCGGTGCTACCGACAGGCAGACGAAATTCAGGGAGCAAGACTCCGCCTAATAATCCGCAACGTCCGCGGTAAGCCGGCTTAACGCCAATCCGTTATGGGTGGCTTTCCGAGTAGGGATTGGTTGCCGGGAGGCGAGGGCGGGAGTGGATTTTGGGTGACGCCCAGGTCGGCAGGCAGCAGGGCCATGGGTTTGGAATTTCACTGATGAGCCCCGATGGGCGTGGATCCACGTGCCGCTGATACGGCGGAAGTTGTTGGGTGCCCCAGCGGACAATAGGCGGCAAAAGGCCTCAATCTTCCATGCGACGATCTCGCCTATTGTGGGCTCTGCATTGCAGCAAGACGATGTCATGACGCTGAACATCTCGCTCGCTGCGCTGTAACCACTGAGCATGCCGGTATACTCGGGGTATGGAAGCCGTCCTTCCCATCGCGATGCGCTGGCTGCACATCACGTCCGTCGTCGTGCTTTTGGGAGGTGTATTCTACGCCCGCGTGGTGGTAGGGGAAATGGCGGCGAGTTTTAAGCCCTGGGTCTATGTGGCTATCGGTGGAATTCTGGCCTCTGGCATCTATAATTTTTTGAGCAAAAGTTCCACCTCAACCAACTATCAATTGTGGTTCGTAATCAAAGTACTGCTTGCCCTACACATTTTCGCCTCGGCGATTCTCTATCGCGGCTCCGAGGGTTCGAAAAAGAAGCGTTCGCTGACCGGGATAGCGATTTCCGGGGCCATCATTATCGCGATTTCGGGTTACTTGCGGTGGATCTCTCAGCCGATCTGAGCGGCCGGACCGTGAGCGCCGGCTACCGTGCGCTGCACCAGGGCGCAGCCGCGCTCGATCTCTCGGCGCGCGGGAAGATCCGCGCGAGCGGCGAGGATCGCGCCCGGCTTCTCCACGCAATGAGCACCAATCGCGTGCAGGAACTCCAGCCTGGCGATGGCTGCTACACGTTCTTTTTGAACGCGCAGGGGCGCATCCTGTGCGACGCGAATCTGTTTTGTTTCGGCGACTATCTGCTGCTGGACGTGGAGCCCGAGACGCGCACCAACCTTTACGAGCATCTGGACCGCTACATTATCGCCGACGACGTCGCGCTGGAGGACCAAACCGAATCTCTTGCAACCGTCGGGGTGGAAGGGCCTGAAGCGTCGCTAGTTTTGAAGCGGCTCGGCGCTCCGCTGCCGGAAATCCCTTACAGGTGGACCGCCTGGGGCGGCCGAATCGTCGCCGCCGCCGATTCCACCGGCGCGGGAGGCTTTCGCGTCTTCCTTCCAGCATCCGAAAAGGCGGACCTGCTGGCGGAGCTTGCGGCCGTCGGCGCGCTCGAGGCAAATCCACAAGACGCGCGCATCGTGCGGATCGAACATGGCCGCCCTCGCTACGGCGAGGAGATCACCGAGCGCTACCTGGTTCAGGAGACCGGACAGATGCATGCCGTCAATTTCAATAAAGGCTGCTATCTGGGGCAGGAGATCGTCGAGCGGGTGCGCAGCCGCGCGCAAATTCATCGCGTGCTGATGCGCCTTCAGATCGACGCGAACGAGCCGCCCTCGCCCGGCGTCAAATTAAAAGCGGGGGACGCGGATGCCGCCGAGATCGCCAGCGCGGTGTTTTCGCCGGCTCTGGGAAAAGTAGTGGCCCTCGCGTACGTTCGGACCCAGTATGCCGAAGCCGGTGCGAAATTGTCGCTCGATAGCGCGAGCGCCGAGGTGATTCCCGCCGCGGCGTAAGCCCCGTCAATGAGTGGCATGGACCGGCGGTTCCGGCTCCACAGGAAAAACGAACTCCTCGCCCGCGGCTTCCACGATCAGACGCCCCGGCCCCAGCGGCTTGCCTCCAGTCGGATAGAACACCGCCCCATCGGTGGATTGGCCCGGCGCGAGCTTCGTGGTCACCAGCGCGATCGCTGATGCAGCCGCCGCGGCCTTCAGCTTGTTCGAGCCAAGCTCCGCCAGCGCATCCTGCCTCCGCGCCTCGTAACCGTTGGTCGAGTGCATTTGCGTGTTGCCGTAAAGAGCCGTTTCGTAAGCGACCACCAGCTTGCTCACGTCGCTCCGGCTGGCTTTTGCCAACAGCGTTCCCACCACGGTTTTCGCCGGCGGCGCCTGAATCGTCAGGCCGCGATCGCTCTCAAAGCGAAAATCCTCCGGCCGCACGGTCCACGAGATGGGAGCACCGTTGGAAACCGAAACCTGAAGAATCGTGTAGTTCCGCACATGCGTGGGAAGCTGCGCGAACATGATCGTCATTCCGCCCCGCGTCAGGGCTTTATATTTCAGGCCGTCCGAGTCGAAAGGGATGATTTGGGCGTGTAGAGCGAATAAGGTTGAACAGACAGCGGAGAGGTGGCGCACGGACAAGCCCATATATATCTATGATAATTGTCCCGGCTTAGCGTGTTATAGTACGGCCTGTGCCGGACAAAAACCTGTTGCTGGCCGCAGCCCGGCAAGCGATGGCGACCGAAGCCGGCGCCATCGAAGCGGCCTCGGCCAAGCTGGACGGCAATCTGCTCCGGGCGGTGGATCTGATTTTGCGGCATCCGGGGAAGGTGATTATCTCGGGGCTGGGAAAATCGGGACACATCGGCCGGAAGCTGGCGTCCACATTCCAAAGCACCGGTACGCCCTCGGTTTTTCTTCATCCGTCCGAAGCCGCCCATGGCGACCTCGGCGTCTGCCAGAGCGGCGATCCCGTGGTGATGATCTCGAAAAGCGGCGCCACTGTGGAATTGATGAACTTGCTGCCCGCCTTGCGCGAGTTGGGCGCGCCTCTGATCGGCATCCTGGGCAACGGCGCGTCGCCTCTTGCGGCTGAAATGGACGTCGTGCTGGATGCGTCGGTTCAACGGGAAGCCGATCCGCACGGATTCACCCCGACGGCAAGCTCGGTGGTGGCGCTTGCCCTGGGACACGCGCTGGCGGTGGCTTTGATGGAAGCGCGGCAGTTTTCCGCGGAGCATTTTTCGCGCTTGCACGCGGGGGGACAGCTCGGCCGCAGTCTGCGCGTACGCGTGGAAGATGT
Organism: Bryobacteraceae bacterium; assembly: GCA_036557165.1. Lineage (GTDB taxonomy): Bacteria > Acidobacteriota > Terriglobia > Bryobacterales > Bryobacteraceae > Palsa-187. The sequence continues at coordinate 182,351 of DATBIA010000006.1, read as the reverse complement.
GATGCACACGGATTGTCAAGTAGCGTGGGCGAAGCCCGGCGACCCGCTGAAGCGAGTGGTGATCGAGATGTCGCGGCATCCGTTGGGCGCGGCGTGCGTGGTCGGCGGCGATGGAACTCTGCTGGGCTTGATTACCGACGGCGATGTGCGCCGGGCGCTGGAACAGCACGACGACATCCGCACGTTGCGCGCCGAAGACGTAATGACGCGCTCACCCGTGACGGTGGCTCCGATGACTCTGGTGCACGACGCGCTTCGCTTGATGGAAGACCGGCCGTCGCAGATTTCCGTGCTTCCCGTGATGGCGCCGGGCGAGACCCGCTGCCTCGGCTTGGTCCGGCTGCACGACCTCTATCGCCGCGATCCCCATTAGCTCTCAATCACCGCCTGCGCTTCCGAGCCACGACCGCAAGGGAGTGGTCACCGCCCCACCCACGCGCTTTCGAAGGTAAGATCAACCAGGAGGCCCCCGATGAATACCCGTCGATTCACTCTACTCGCATTGCTCGCCCCGATCGCATTCGCTCAGCAAACCGTGCCGGAAATCCCCTTCGAGTCCGTCCCCGACTTCCTGAAGCTTCCCGAGGGAATGAATTTTGGCGAAGTCCCCGGGGTAGCCGTCGATTCGCGGGGCGACGTATACGTATTTACCCGCTCAAACACAGCTACTGGCCCGGCGTATGCTCCCGCCGCCGCGCAGTTGCTCGAGTTCGGCCCCAACGGCCAATTCCTGCGTGAAATCGGGAAGGGCCTCTATGGGTGGTCCGAAGCCCACACGGTCCGCATCGACAAGGACGACAATATTTGGGCTATCGACAAGGGCTCCGACATGGTCATCAAGTTCAACCAGGCGGGCCGCGTGCTGATGGTGTTCGGACGCAGATCGGAGCCCGCCGACGGCGCCAAGCCCTGGGAGCGCGGCCTGGAACCTCCGCTTCCACCCGTCGACGGACTTTTTCGCCAGCCCACCGATGTGACATGGGATTCCGAAGGAAATATCTACATCACCGACGGGTACATCAATTCGCGTGTCGCCAAGTACGACAGGAACGGCGACTGGGTGAAGTCCTGGGGCGACAAGGGCACGAAGCCGGGGCAGTTTCAGATTCCGCACGCCATCGTGGCGGACCGCAATAATAACCTTTATGTCGGCGACCGCACCAACCGCCGCATCCAGGTATTCGACACCAACGGAAATTTTCTGCGCATGTTCACGATCGACGTTCCTCCCGACCCCAAAACGCGAGCCGTCAACGGCAACACGCCCACAGGCGCGCGCCTGGCCGCGGTGATCGGCGCTCCCAACTCCATCTGCATCACGCCCGGACCGAACCAGGTGCTGTACGTCGGCGAGAGCACATTCCCCGGCAGGCTCTTCAAGGTCTCGCTGGAGGGCAAGGTGCTCGGCGTCATCGGACGCTCCGGCCGCCAACTTGGAGAGTTCTCCGGCGCTCACCAGCTCGCGTGCCCGTCGGAAAACGAAGTGTATGCGGCTGAGACTTCCAATTGGCGCGTTCAAAAATTGATTCTTCATCCGCAGGCCCAAGCCGCCGGCGCCCGTTAGCGTTTGGAGGGCGGACTTCAGTCCGCGCGGGGCTTCAGCCCCGCTCTTAACGTATGATTGATGATGCAACTCGTGAAGCAAATCGGGGTGAAAATAATGCGTGCGCTCGACAGAATGTCCGGCATCTCATTGGTAATCACAGCAATGGCGCTGACCTTTCCCGGAGCCGCTAGCGCGCAATGGGACCCCTATCCGTGGAAGAGAGTTCCCCGCACGGCCGATGGGAAGGTCGATCTGAACGCGCCAACCCAGCGCACATCGTATGGCAAGCCCGATCTATCGGGGTTCTGGATGCCGGCGAATTTAGTCAAGCACCTGCTGAGCCTCGCCTCCGACATGCGGCCGGAAGACGTGCCCCTGAAGCCCTGGGCGCTTGATCTATACAACCAGCGCATCGCCAATAACGGCAAAGACCATCCGGGCGCACGCTGTCTGCCGTCGGGAATCCCAGAGAAAGACAATATCCCAGACGGCCTCAAACTCGTGCAGACCGAAGATCTGACGATCCTTCTCCACGAATCCCGCACGATCTACCGGCAGATCTTCACCGACGGGCGTCCATTGCCCAAAAACCCGCAGCCCACGTGGATGGGCTATTCAATCGGCCGTTGGGACGGCGACACGCTCGTTGTGGACACGATCGGACAAAACGGAAAAACCTGGCTCGACATGCGAGGATTGCCCGGCACCGAGGCCCTGCACGTCACCGAGCGATTCCATCGGCCGAAAGTCGGGCACATGGATATCGCGGTGACCATCGACGACCCGGAAGCCTACACCAAGCCGTGGAACGTGAACCTCGCGTGGCGCTTGGAGCCCGATACCGACCTCATCGAGAGCATCTGCGAAGAAAACAACCGCGACCCCGCGCACATGGTCGGGAAGTAACAGCGGCTACCGCAGCCCGAACGTGAACAGCGCGCTTCCGGCCTGAATGCTCACATACTGATTGCCTTTCACGAGATACGTGATCGGCCCCGCCGAAACCGACGGCCCGAGGTTGGTCTGCCACAGCAGACTCCCATCGCGGGCGTCCAGCGCGTAGAAAGATCCGTCGCGTCCGCCGCTGAATAAAACGTCAGATTCCGTCGTCAGCACGCCCGCTTCGGTATTCGGCGCCGACAGCCGGTATTCCCATTTCCGGTCGCCTGTCTGCGGATCGATGGCTCGAATCGCGCTGTACACGTCTTCGCTGGTGTTCCCGCCGCGCGGCCGGTCGCCGGTGAAGCTCTGGTCGTTGTGGAACTCTGGCGGCTGCTCGCCTTTCACATATGTCGAAGAACTGTTCTCCCACGACGGAATATAGAACAGCCCGGTGTGCGGACTGAACGACGGGTTGTACCAATTCGTTCCGCCCTGATTGCCTGGATAAACCAGCGTCCCTTCTTTCGTAGGTTCGATTCCAGGCGCGCGAATCGGCCGTCCTCTTTCATCGAATCCGGTGGCCCAGTTCACCTTCACGAAGGGCTTGCCCAGCAGGAACTGCCCGTCGGTGCGATCCAGAACGTAGAACATGCCGTTCCGGTTGGCCCACAGCATCACCTTGCGAGCGCGCCCCTGGAACGGAATATCGGCCAGCACGGGAATCTGCGTCGAGTCCCAATCGAACTCGTTGTGCGGCGAAAACTGATAATGCCACTTGAGCTTCCCCGTATCTGCATCGAGCGCGATCACGGAGCTGCTATAGAGGTTGTCGCCTTTGCGCGCGTCGCCGTTCCAATCCGGCCCCGCATTGCCGGTACCCCAGAACGTGAGGTTCGTCTCGGGATCGTAAGAGCCGGTCTCCCAAATGGGCGCGCCGCCGTGTTTCCACGAATCGCCCGACCACGTTTCATTGCCCGGCTCGCCCGGCCCGGGCACGGTGTAAAAGCGCCAGACTTCTTTCCCGGTGTTCGCGTCCCAGGCACCGACAAATCCGCGAATGCCGAACTCGCCGCCGGCAACGCCCGCAATCACCTTGTCTTTGACGACCAGCGGCGCGTGCGTCATGGAGTAGCGGTCTTTTGGATCGGCGACCTGCGTTTTCCAGACCTCTTTGCCGGTCTTTGCGTTGAGCGCGATCAGCGTGGTGTCGAGCGCCGCCAGGAACACTTTGTCGCCCAGAATCGCCAGTCCGCGCGTCTCCTGCCCGCAGCAATTACGCGCGGCAGGATCGGGCTTGTAGAAATAGCTCCAGATCGTTTTGCCGGTGGCCGCGTCCAGCGCAAAAACGTCGTTGATGCCTTGGACCGTGTACATCACGCCGTCCACCACCAGCGGCGTCACCTCGTGCTTTTCGATCGATCGCGATTGGAACACCCATTTGAGCGTCAGGTCCTTCGCATTCGCCGGCGTGATCTGCGTGAGCCCGCTATGGCGCTGACTCATGAACGTGCCGGAATAGGTGAGCCAATTCTGCGGCTCCTTAGTGGCGTTTAGAATGCGCTCGAAGGGAACATCGCTGACGGCGGCTTCGCGATTCACGGGGCCCCCGCGCTGGGCGAATGCCGCCGAAGCCAGCAACAGCAAAGGGATCGATCGGGTCCAAGCAGACATGGACGTATCTTATCGCAGGAAACTCGATCCTAAGCGTTTGCCTGCGTAAATTACTCACCTAAAGCGTCCTTGCGGGCGTAGCCTTGTTGCTCAAAAGATCGCCTCCTGGGCGGCAATGTTTCAAATCCTGGGCCTCACCCGAATCCTGAAACGTTCGAGGGCGCCCTGAATCTAACGCTTCGAGAAAGGCATTATTCCTATGCTTCAAGAAGTACTGACCAGTCAGCTCAAAGATCTCCTTCATGCGGAAAATCAGCTTGTGAAAGCTCTCCCCAAAATGGCGAAGGCCGCTCACGACGAACATTTGAAGTCGGCGTTCCAAAGTCACCTCGAACAGACCAAAGTCCACGTGGAGCGGTTAAAGCAGGCGTTCGAGATGCTGGATGAGACCGCGAGGGCCAAAACCTGCAAAGGCATGGAAGGCCTGGTGGAAGAAGGCTCCGAAACCATCTCCGAAGGCAAGGATATGAATCCGGTCGAAGCCGATCTGGCCTTGATCGCGGCCGCGCAGCGCGTCGAGCACTACGAAATCGCCGCCTACGGAACCTCGGCGAAGTTTGCCGAGAAGATGGACCGGAGCGACATTGCCCAGTTGCTTTCGCAGACCTTGGAAGAAGAAAAAGCAGCGGACCAACTGCTCACCCGGTGTACCCAGCCGCTGCTCGAATCGGCCGGCGAGATGAGGGAAGAGCTTGAAGAGGAGCATTCCCGAAAGTCGACCCGGCGCCGCCGCGCCGCCTGACGAGTCCGCCGCCGATGCAATGCAGAACGCTAGGCCGCACCGGCGAGAAATGTCCTGCCTGGGGCTGAATTTTCTGGATGATTCCTGGGATTACAGCGACGGCCGCACCAAAGAAGAAGCGGAGAAGCAGATCGACGAATCGCTGAACCGGCTGAAAACCGCTCGCGTCGACCCGAGCGGTTCTACGCCGAAGCGTACGGGCCGTGATTGATGTAGACCCAATACGACTGCGACCCCGGCTTCAGCATCACGCTTCCCCCGATTTTGACCTTTTGAATCATTTTAAATTGATGCGTGCCGACATCTCCCGAAAAATATTGGCCGGGTAAATCCTTGGCGTCGTATTCAAGCTCGAACCAGGCCGGGCCGCCGCCGTTGCTCCTGCAAGCCGCCACGAGGTCGGCGCCCGTTTTAGAGTAGAGCGGCGCCATCTGATCCTGGTCGAGCGTAATTCCCGTGTGCTTCCCAGGCTCTTTTGCCTGCCAAGTCGATCCGATCGCGTGCTTGTCCATCTTCGCATCGCTCAAATAGACTTCCACGTGAAAGCCTTGCGTGGAAGTGAAATAGCAGCCGCCTTGATTAAAATTATTCGGCGCATGGAAATGGCCGGAATTGGTTATATTTGGCGATTGGGGAACGGCAAAATGCATACGTGCGGAAATGATATCACGATTTAATACGATATTCGGGGGACCCGGCCGCGGACTTTATCGCAACTGCAAATTCCGCAGCAGCCGGTGCAGATAATTGGGATGGACATCCAATAGCCGCGCCGCCTCGGTGATCACGCCGCCCGCCCGCTCCAGCGCCTCGCGGACCACGCGCTGTTTCGCTTCGACCACCGCCGCCTGATAGCTTCCGGCCGATGCGGTGGCTCCCGACGGGGCTGCCGCCGCCACCGGTTCCACAATCGCCTCCGGCAAATCCTCAGGCAGAATCGAATCCGAGCCGCCCAGCACCACCGCGCGCTCGATCGCGTTTTCCAGCTCGCGAACGTTGCCGGGCCAATCGTAACGCATCAGCGCGGCTCGCGCCTTGTCGGACACCGCCATCGCGTTCCGCTTCATTTTCTCGCTGAACTTGTGGGAGAAGTACGCCGCGAGCGGCGGGATGTCTTCGCGGCGTTCGCGCAGCGCCGGCATCCTAAGGGAAATCACATTCAGCCGGAAGTAGAGATCCTGGCGGAAAGTACTGGCGCGCGTGGCCGCTTCCAGGTCGCGATTGGTTGCCGCGAGGATGCGCACGTCCACGCGAATGGGCCGCGTGCCGCCGACGCGCTCGAACTCGTGCTGTTGAAGTACGCGCAGGAGCTTGGCTTGCAGCGCCGGGGCCAACTCGCCGACCTCATCGAGGAACAATGTCCCTCCGTCGGCCATCTCGAATTTTCCCTTCTTCATCGCGACCGCGCCGGTAAACGCGCCGCGCTCGTGCCCGAATAACTCACTCTCCAGCAGCGATTCCGTCAGCGCCGCGCAGTTGATCGCGATGAAAGGCTTGGAGGCGCGCGGGCTGTTCTGGTGGATCGCTCGCGCAACCAGCTCCTTGCCCGTGCCGCTCTCGCCGCCGATCAGCACGGTCGAATCCGTCACCGCCACGCGGGAGATGAAGCGATGGATCTCGCGCATCGGCTCGCTCGATCCCACCATGTCGTGGTGGATGCGGATCTCTTCCTCGAGGCGTTGCTTTTCCTGTCGCAAATTTTCCACGCGCAGGAGATTGCGGATCGCCAGCCCGGCGATCGCGCCTACCGCCGAGACTAATTGCAAATGGGCCTCGTCGAGATCGCTGGGGCCGCTCTCTAGGCAGAGCAGTCCTTCCACGCGCTCAAAACACGCCAGCGGCGCGACAATGAGGCTGCGCGCGTCCTCCCGCCGGAGCACCGTCTCGCGCCGCTCCAGCACGCCGCGCGATTCATCGTCGGGCACGGAAGGAGCTTGGCATATTCCGCCGTTTCGCTCCACGGCAAACGGCGCCTCCTCGGAGCCGGAGATAACGATTGAGGCGCGCGCCGCCGGGATGGCTTCAAACAGCAGCTCCATCAACTGCCGTTCGAGCGCCTCCACCGTTTGCGCGACCTGAAGCGCCTGGCTGATGCGGAGCAAAATATGAACTCCGCGAACCGTGCGATCCATAGGCGGCAGCGTCTCATCCAGTCTGCGCGGATTGAGATAAATGGAATCGCCGCTGCGAAGCGTCGTGGTGCCCGAATCCTCGCCGTGATGGAGCTGAAAGCGAAACACGGATTCGCCCACCCGGATCTCGTCCTCATCCTCCAGCAAACGCTCGGTAACCGCGATCCCATTCACGAAAGTGCCGTTCCGGCTCTTCAGATCGCGGAGCTGAAACCGCTCGCCGGACGGACAAATCACGCAATGGTGCTTGGAAGCCGCCACATCGTCAATGGCCACCGAGTTGTTTTCGTGCCGGCCCAGCGACACTTCTGCCGTGCCGAGCAGGACCAACCGTCCCCTCGATGGGCCGTCCGTCCCAACCAGCACTGCGCCCATGTGGAGTCTAGTGTAATACATGACTGGCTCGGCGGCGGATTGGGAGCCCATGCGAGCCGAGGGGCGCGAACCTTAGTTGCCGTCCACCTCGAACTCGGGACAATTATGAATCGCGTAGACCACGCCCGTGCCGCCGTCCGCTACGAAGACTTGGTAGTGAAAGCTGCCTTCGCGCACCGCCTGGAGCGGTTCAGTCCGGTCACTAACGGCGGTGACCTTCAAGAATGGAGAGCCATTGGGGAAACTCACTACAAACGTGTCGTTGGGGTGAATTCTATTAAGTTGCCATTTGACAAGAGTATTTTTCTTGACTCTCACCAAAGGCGGCGGTTGATGGAAAGTTCCGCTCAGAAGCGCGCTTTTGGGACCTTCGCGCATGACGTCGATCTGAATAATCGCCGTCTCCTGTTCTGACGTCGGGTTGGCGGCTGGTTGCATTGATCCTCCTATTACTCGCTCAGTTACTCAGGACGCGGCTGTAGCGCCGGTCCTGGCGAAACTCTTTTAATACAGGGGTCTTTTCGATCTCGCGCAAGGAGGCCGGTGCGATCTTCTTTAGGCGAGCCAACGCGTCGAAAGCTTGGCCCAGGTCGCCGGTTTGCGCGTACACCACCACTTGTCGAAACGCTATTTCGGCTTGTGGCGAGCCCGGGCGCTCGGCGTCTTTGGCTGCCGCGGCGATCTCCTTGCGGGCTTGCTCGCGGTCGTCTATGGAAAGCAAGCCTTGGTGACGCATGGAGACATAATACATAGCCAGCGTCGCGTGTTGCAGCGCGGGATTCATTTGAGTGTCCATCTTCAGCAGGTTGATTGCCGTCTTATAGTCGGCCGCGGCCTCATCTTCGCGTCCCGCCCAGCGGCACGCATCCGCCAGATTGCCCCAAGATCGATAATTTGCGCCGCCGTCTTGCGTCGTTTTTCGGTATTCCTCCACCGCATCGTCATAGAGCCCGGCATAATAATACGCTGTGCCCAAGTTGCTGTGGCCGGGCACGCTGGGCGCAATGAGGAGCGAGGTCTTAAATTGCTCGATCGCGTCTCGGTACCGCTCCATCTTGATATAGACGACGCCCAAGTTCGAGTGGGCCTTATAATTTTCGGGCGCCAGCTTGATAGCGTTCAGAAATTGGCGTTCCGCCTCGGCCATCAGTTCCGGCCGATTCCGCTGGTAAAAAAAACTCCCCAGGTGATTGTAGCCGTCGGCGTCTCCTGGACGCATAGCGATATCTTGCCGGTAATTCCTCTCTGCCTGCGTATAATCCTTCTGCGACAGATAAAGATCTCCCAGAGCTTGATACACGTCCGCGTTTGCCGGCTCCAGTTCCAGGCCCGTTTTGAGCTCCCGCTCCGCCGCTGCTTGGCTGCCCTGATCCATACGGATTCGAGCCAGGATTACATGCGCCTCCGTCAAACGCGCATCGATCGCCACCGCCCGCGCGGCGTCCTGCCCGGCGTTCTCCAGCACGCGCCGGTCTGGCGAGAAATGGCGATACCGCTGCCACTCGGTCTCCGCCAAGCCCGCCCAGGCGGCGGCATACTTGGAGTCCTTCGCAACCGCGTCGCGAAATGCGCGCTCGGCGGCGTCCAACTCACCCTCGTGCTGAAGGTGGCCCCGGCCTTCGACGTAAAAACGCGTGGCCTCGGGATTCGAAGATTTTCTCGCCTCCAACGCCATGCGAACGCGCGCGCCAAGGCCGAGCTTCAGCATGCGCACAGCGCCGTCGGTAGCGCCGGATAAGTCCGAGTCCGAGACATCGACGACTTCCGAGCCACGTTCCTCCAGCGACCTCGGATCTTCCAGGCGCAGGATCAGTTGCGGCTTGGGGCCGGTGCGGATCAAGTTGCCCATCATCACCAGATTCGCTCCCAATCTGGTCGCGGCGTCCGCGGGGGCGCTCACTTCGCCCGAGTCCGCTTGTTTTTTTGACACGACCATCACCAGGAGCCCTTGAGGACGCTCCAGGCCGGTCAGTTTACCGATCAGAACCTCGCGGAAACCGTCGGCGAACACTTGATCGCCCGGCTCGCCGCCGACGTTGGTGAACGGCAGAATCGCCAGCCGCGTCTCAGGAGGCGGCCACGCGAACCACGCCGTCAGCGCAATCGCCGCAACCGCAACGCAAGCGCCGATCGCGATCGTCCGAGGCGAGCAAACTCGCCGCCAACCGGAAATAACGGGTGATGAGCCGCCGATGTTCCCCGCCAACGCGCTCGCGCCCATCTCGAGGCCCGGCCGAGATTCGCGCTGGGTTAGCGGCGAGCTATGCTCCTCCGAGATAGCACGGCCGGCGGCCATCACCACAGTATCGAGCGCCGCGCTGCTTACCGAGCTTCCGGTGAGAAGCTCGCGCCGCAGCGCTCGCAACTCCGACGCCAGCCCGGCGGCTGTTTGGTGTCTCTCCGCCGGGTCTTTCTGAAGCGCCTTGGAGACGATCCGATCAAGAGCAATCGGGGCGCCAGGACGGAATTGCATCAACGGAGGCGCCGGCTCGTGCACCACTTGATACAGAACCGCCGACGCGTTCGCTCCTTTGAACGGCAGTTCGCCCGTGAACAGCTCGAACAACACCACGCCGGCCGAAAAGATGTCCGACCGCTCGTCTGCTTCCCGCCCGCGGGCCTGCTCCGGTGCCATGGTGGCCGGCGTGCCCATGACGGCGCCCGTTTGCGTGACGCCAGCGCCCTCCGTCATTTTCGCCAAGCCGAAATCGGTCAGCTTCAGCGCTCCGGATTCGGCGAACATTACATTCGCCGTCTTAATGTCCCGATGAATTACGCCGTGCGCGTGCGCGTGCGCCAGCGCGTCGGCGAGCTGAATCGCGTAGTCAAGGCCCTGCTCCAGCGAGATTTGCTGACCCGCTGACTTGATCTGATCGAGGGCGGTCTGGAGCGTCCCTCCCGGCAAAAATTCGAGCGCCAGAAAAGGCTGTCCCCCGGCATCGTCGATATCGTAAATCGTCGCGATGTTGGGATGATTCAACGACGAGACGGCGATCGCCTCCTGATGGAACCGCGCCGCCTGTTCCTGCGAGCTTTCGACGGAAACCGGGAGGAATTTGAGCGCCACTGCCCGCTTGAGCTTCTGGTCCCAGGCCTTGTACACTACGCCCATCCCGCCTTGCCCCAGCTTTTCCGCGAGTTCGTAATGCGAGATTTTGCTTCCGGGTTCCATTGGCTCACATCTCATCGGCCCAGCGATTGAAGCCGCCGCGCCCTCATTAACCGTTTGGTGAGTGCCCTAACCGTTTGGGTAAGCGCTGTAAACGCCGAAAAGCCGCCAAGCATCGCGAAAATGGCTAGGGCGCGCCTTAGGTCATGTTGTTCCCGACAAAGTAAGCATATCGGATTCCACAGCGAACGAGAAAATCCTGCGCCGGCGCGCTCGGGCTGCCGCCATCGGCGGCATTCGGTCTTTCGCTCGCGTACGGCCCGCGGAATTCGAAGGTGCGGCGCCGGACTCGGCTTCTTAGGCGCCCGCGCGGGAACCCTTGAGACCTTAGAGAACCTCGGCGATTCTAACCGCCAACGAGACCGTTCTTAATGTAAACGGCCATTCTCAAACGTCTCGCAAACGCCTTCCAAATAGGGTTTTCGGGCCGTCCTTCCGAGGGTTCGACTTGATTGTTCCTATGCCGGAAGTAGCTCAGGCTAAGACTGACCCCAAATTCGTGCATTTCTAAAATTCTTGCATTTCTAAAGGACGGCTTATTCCGTGCAAAAGTTGTTTTCGCTCACCCTTCTGATCTCTTGCGGCGTTCTCTATGGGCAGACCGATTCTCTGACGCTTTCCTCCGCCAGCGCCGCCGGTGGATCGGCCGTAACGCTCAATCTTTCGCTCGCTTCTTCCGGCAGCGCGCCGGCAGCCGTTCAATGGACAGCCGCCTACCCCGCGGGGGACGTCGTTTCCATCAAGGCCATGGTGGGTGGGGCGGCAACAAACGCGACCAAAACGCTTTCCTGCCATGGGGCTTTGGGATCGTATACCTGCCTCGCCAGCGGCATGAGCGCGGCGACGCTCGCGGACGGCGTCGTGGCCTCTCTCACGTTCACGCTCACTCCCGGCGCATCCACGTTTCAGGTGTCGCTCACTGGGGTCTCGGGAGTCGACGCCGCCGGAGCGGCGGTCGCTATGTCGACGACCGTTGGCACGATCACAGTTGGCGGCGGCGTCACTTCGGGAGGAACCGGCTCTGGGACCGGAAGTGGGACCGGGAGCGGCACGGGAAGCGGCCCAGCGAGCGGCACAGGAAGTGGCAGCGGCTCTTCACCGGTTCAGATTTCATCCTTCGTTTGCAATCCGTCGCCGGTCGGCGCGGGGGCAACCAGCACCTGCACGATACGCATAAACGCGCCGGCGCCGGCGGTGGGCGATACCATCGCTCTCGCCAGCGCCGGTGCAGCCGTCTCCCTGCCCGCCACGGCCAAGATCGCGCCGGGTGGTAGAGCGGTCAACGTCACCGCGTCCACTAATGCCGTGAGTAGCATGGCCGACGTGCTGCTGACGGCCGCCGACGCCAACTCGTCGCTATCGACAGCCCTGGTCGTGTTGCCCTCGGCGTCTTCTCTTTCCGTCAGTTGCACCCCGGCTTCGCTTGCGGGCGGCTTGCAGAGCGCGTGCTCGGCGGTTCTATCCACGGCGGCGCCCGCGGGCGGGGCCAGCGTGACCCTGTCCAGCAACGTCGCGGCCGTCGCCGTTCCCGCCAGCGTTGCCGTGGCCGCGGGAGCGCAGTCCGCGAATTTCACCGTTTCTACCTCGCCGGTCAGTTCGGTGGCAACGGCGACGATTACCGCGTCCTACAGCGGCGTGACGGCCACGACGTCGGTGACCGTCCAGCCTCCGGTTCCGTCTTCGCTCGCTTGCTCGCCCTCGACTTTGGCGGGCGGGTCTTCGAGCACTTGTACGCTCACTCTTTCCGGCCCGGCGCCCGCCGGCGGATTGAACGTGACGATTTCATCCGACAATCCGGCGGCCAAACCGCCCTCAAGCGTCACGATGCCCTCCGGCGCGAAGACCGCGAACATTACCGTGACCACATCGCCGGTCGCGAGCGGACAGTCCGCTGTCATCGCGGCTTCCGCGAACGGCGCTTCTCAGAGCGACACGCTCACGTTGACTTCATCCGGGCAGCTCTCGGGCATACAATGCGCTCTTCCCACCGCGAGCTGGATCCAGATCATGGGGAGCGCCGCCAACGCCGCCTGCACCGTGACGCTGGTCAACGCGCCGGTTTCGGCGGAAACGATCGCGCTTACCACCAATTCCTCGGGTCTCACCCTCCCAGCGTCCGTGAGCGTCGCCGCGGGCGCAACTTCCGCCAAGTTCACCGCTAAATCCGGATCGCTTCCCGCGCTCACGATTCAGCACGTCACCATTACCGCATCGCTGAATGGCGACAGCGAAACCACGATGTTCACAATAGCGGTGCTGGTCTCGTCGCTGACTTGCTCCCGCACGGCCATCATGAACCCCGCTTCCACCAGCACAACCTGCACGATTAAACTGTCCCAACCAGCCCCTGTAGCAGCGGCCGTCGCGGTGAGCGACAGTAGTACGAATCTGACCGTCCCGGCATCGGTAAACGTGCCGGCGGGGGCATCGTCCGCGGCTTTCACGGCGACCATCGGCAATCCGCCTTATACCGTCGTGACGGTTTCCGCCGCCCTGGCCGGAATCGAGCAGAGCGCCACCGTTACGGTTGGACCGGTCCCGGTGAAATCGTTGACTTGCACGCCGAGCGCCTTGAAAGCCGGCAAAACCAGCGCCTGCACGATCGCATTGGTTGGACCGGCGCCCGCGGGCGGCGAGCCTGTTACAATCTCCGCCAGCAGCGGCAAGCTGGCCGTTCCGTCGTCCGCCACGGTCGCGGCGGGAGCCGTTTCCGTCAAGTTTGCCGTGACGGCTCTGGCTGGATATTCCGGTCCGGTGCAGGTGACCGCCAAGGCCGGCGGCGTCGGCGCTAGTGCGACCATTTCAGACGCGAAATTGCAAACCTCGAATTTCGGAGAGTCCCCCAAAACCCCCGCCGGGAAGACCTCCACGGCCGCCGCGGGCGACAGTCCTTCGTCCGCGCCGCGGCTTGCGTGCGCGCCACACTCGGTCGAGCCCGGAGGAACGGTTACTTGCGAAGTCCGTTTCGACGCGTCCGCGTCGGGCAAGGGCGCTGAGTTTTCGGTTTCCTCCAGCCACCGCGCCGTGAGGGTGCCCGCGACTGTGAGCGCAAGGGCGAATCAAACCTCTCTATCGTTTCAGGCGGCGGTGGACGCTTCCGCGCCCGCGCAAACCGTTTCCATCACGGCGGCTCTCGGATCCTCGACCGCGGAGGACCGGATCGTCGTGTTGCGGGGCCTCCGGCCCGTCTTGATCGCGCCCGGCAAGCAGAGGGCTCTCGTAGGATCGAGACTGTCTTTCCAGATCTCCGCGTCGTCCAACTCCGGCGTAGCGCCGCGCCTGCAAGCCGCCTCGCTCCCACAGGGCGCCTCGTTCGATCCTTCGACGGGCGCATTCGAATGGACGCCGGCGCTATCGGGCAAGTGGACCGTGGTGTTCAGCGCCGCGGACGAAGCTGGGCGCTCCGCCTCGGCTCAGGTCGCAATCCAAACCGGTTCCGGGGCTCCCGAAATCGAGAGCTTAGAGAACGCGGCCAGCGGGTCCACGGATTCGGTCTGCTCCAGCGGATCGCTTGCGTCCGTTCGGGGAGAATGGCTTTCGGACAGTCCTGGGAACCAGGCCCCTGCCGGCGTGCTGGACCTTGCGGGAACCAGCGTTCTGGTGAACGGGCAATCCGTCCCCGTCGTATTCGCCTCGCCTACGCAAATCGTCTTTGTCTGCCCCTCGGCTCCGGTGGGCGCCGAACTTGCAGTTTCAGTTGCGACGGCCAATGGCGCGAGCACTCCTGCAATGGCAATCATGCGAACGTCTACGCCCGGCATTTTCACTGTGGACGGAACCGGCCGAGGAAACGCTGCGGCGACCATCCTCAACGGCTCGCGGCTCGCCATGCCGCGGAATCACCGCTTCCCGAGCCAACCCGCGCAGGCCGGCGACATGCTCTCCATCCCTATGACGGGTTTGCCCGCGAACGCCGGCTCCGGCTCGTTGATCGTGAAAATCGGAGGTGTGCCCGTTCCCGCGGATTTCGTGCGCCCCGTGCCGGGCGCCGCTGGAGTGAGCGAAATCGGAGTGACCATTCCCCGCTCGGCCGCTCTCGGCGATTCGATTCCCGTTTCCGTCGAACTGCCGGTGGGCGGCGTGAGCCAGGCCGCGCAGATCGCGATTGAGCAATGATTTCAGTTGAGCGGCCCTCGCCGGCTTACAGCGCCCGCAGGGCCGTCGGGGGAAACTCTATCACCCACTCGCGAACATCGCCTTGGCGGTCGTATTCGTTCCGCGGTAGATCCACCACGATTCCGCCCGAAAATTCCAGCCGCACCCATTGCGGTTTCTCGATGGTGCGCCGCAAGTCCGCGGGGATCTGGTTGGCTCCCGGCCGCCCATTCCGGGCCTTCACCGTCAATTGCTCTGGCCGAACGCAGATCGTGACACGGTCGCCTTTGAGGCGGCCTGGAAAATAAGGCCCATCCAGTTCGAACTCGCCCAGCCGCACCCGGCTAGTGTTCCGGCTAGGATCGAGCGCGCGAATTTCGGCGGGCAGCAGATTGAACGCGCCCAGCAGGCGGGCGACATCGAGGCTCGCCGGCGCGTCTAGGATTTCGCGCGGCGTTCCGCTCTGCGCGACTTTGCCGCCGTGGAGCACGATCATTTCGTCGCCCAACTCGAAGCACTCGTCAAGCTGGTGCGTGACCAGCAGCGCGGGCGTTTTGAACTCCGCTCGCACCTGGCGCAACACCTCGTAGAATTCGGCCCGCAGGGGCGCGTCCAATCCCTGCGCGGGTTCGTCGAGCAAAAGCAGTCGGGGCCCGCCAATCAACGCGCGCGCGATGGAGCAACGCTGACGCTGGCCGCCCGAGACCTCGTGCGGACGCCGCCCCGCGGCCTCCGCGATGCGAAAGCGCTCGAGCATTTCGTTCACCAGGCGATGTCTTTCCAGCCGCGGCCTCCGCTCGGCCGCAAAGGCGAGGTTCTGGCGCAGAGTCATGTGCGGAAACAGCGCGTAGTTCTGGAACACGTATCCGCACTGACGCGCTTGCGGCGTCAGATGGACGCCCGCGGCGGCGTCGAACAGAATGGCGTCGTCGAGCAAAATGCGGCCCTCGTCCGGCCGCACGAAGCCGGCCAGCGAATCGAGCGTCAGCGTCTTCCCCGAGCCGCTCGGCCCAAACAACACAGTGATCGCAGCGCCCGCCCTGAATTCCAAATCCAGCGAAAAGCCCGACGATTCTTTTCGCGGCGCGTAGTTCTTACGAATGCGCGCGTGAATCATGGCTGGCGTTCTGCCAAAGCTGCCGCCGCTTGTTGGGGCTCGGATGCGCTCAGCCAGTTGGCTAGGGTCAGAATCCCCAGCGCGATCGCCGAAATGACCAGCACCAGCGTCAGCGCAAGAGTTGTGTTGCCGTTTTCATAGGCGTCGTAGATGGCCAGCGCCGCCGTCTGGGTGCGCCCGGGAATATTGCCCGCCACCATCAAAGTGGCGCCGAACTCGCCCAGCGAGCGCGCGAAGGCGAGCACGGTCGCCGCGAGGATCGACCGCCGCGCCAAGGGAGCCGTCACACGCCAGAACAGACGCCATTCCGACGCGCCCAGCGTGCGCGCTGCCCGCTCATAGCTCCGGTCCACGCTTTCAAGCGCCGCGCGCGCCGACTTCACCAGCAGGGGCAGGGAATGCAGCAGCGCCGCAATCACCGCCGCTTTCCACGTGAATACCAGCGGAGACCCGAACACGCGCTCCCACAGTTTCCCCAAGGGGCCGGCGCGCCCAATCACCACGAGCAAATAGTATCCGATGACGGTGGGAGGAAGAACCAGCGGCAACGTCACCGCGGCATCGAGCACTTCCTTGCCGCGGAATTCCCGATTGGCCAGGATATACGCGAGCGCCAACCCGGCACCAACCGCTAACGCAGTGGACACGAACGCTACGCGCAGACTGAGCCACAGAGGGAACCAGTCGATGGGCATCGGAAGGTCAATTATAGCGGTTCAGCGGCTCTTGACCTTCGTTGCAATTCCAGCTGCGAGTTCCTAAGGGGCCAGCCGGAAAGCCGGTCGCCCACTTCACTTGCGGTGTGCGGCTAATGCTGGGAATATCCCAGAGCGAGCCGCGGAGAGTAATTTACTTTTGACTCTTCGATGCTTCCGGCGATCCATTTTCGATCGGAATCGTCCGGCGCTGACCCGCGTGTTCCGGTATCGGCACCGTCACTTCCAACACGCCGTCCTTAAACTGAGCCTTTGCTTGTTCGGATTTGGCGCCTTCGGGAAGAGGAATTTCGCGATAAAACTGGCCGTATCTTCGTTCGGAGCGGTAGATGCCGCCCTTCGTCTCTTCCTGCTCGAATTTCCGCTCGCCCTGAATCGCCACGGACTCGTTGGTGATCTCGACCTTCACATCTTCCGGTTTCAGGCCCGGAAGCTCCGCGCACACGCGAAGCTGGCCGTTGCGCTCAGCGACTTCAATCGCGGGAGCCCACATGGTCGCGCCGCCATCGCCCTCTCTTCCAAACGCCCGCGCCAGGCTTCGATCCATCTCGTTATGGATGCGCCGCATCCAGGAGAACGGATCGTTGCCGAAGAAATCGGAAGCCATTTGTGGGAAGGAAAACGGATCCCAGCGGCGGGTCAGGCCGCGTTCGCCTTCGCGCCTTTGGATCCCTCCCTTTCCTTCTTTTTCGGAACCTTGCTGCTTTCTAACGTCAACTTCAGCCATTTTGATTGCAACTCCTTTCGGACAGCCGCTTTCCGGGAGGCGCCGCCGGGGAATAGGCGTGACGATACATCGCCTCCCGGCCCGCGCCGCATCGGCGGCATCAAGCTCTCGCGTTCAAACCGGAGATGCGCGATTTCGCGCGTTCGTTGCACGATCTGGAGGAAAAAATGACCCTTCCAATCGGCCGATTCCTCCCACAAACGTCGCCGCCTGCTAGCCTTAACGCTGTGGCCTGTCCTTATTTCCTTCCGCGCGGGAAACTTGCGACAGGTCTTTGGGTGCACGAGCCCAGATTGCCTTTGGGCGATGCCTATTCCGGCATCTGCCATGCGCGCCCCTGCGAGCCTTGTCTCCCTTCAGAGAAACGGCAGGAAGACCTCTGTAACTATGGCTACGCCGGCGGAATCTGCGAGCGTTTTCCCGCGGACGGTCCCGCCGATGCCGTTCGCTTCTCGCTCGCGTCCGAAGACCGCGCCCACCTGCGCATCGTCTACGCAATCGAGAAAGAGCATGCCCCCATCGAGTTCGGTGAATTCGAATTTTCCACCTCAACCAACGCTCTCGTTCTTGCGCCAGCCAACCCCGTCCTCGCGGCTCAGGCGGAAGCGTTCGCCCGAAGTTATCTCGCGCGCACCGGTACGATCCGTGGCGCCGTTTCGAACGGCGTGTTGTAATCTAAATCCGTGGCGCCCACCCTAAGTAACGCCCCCGGCGAGTTGATTGTCCGCGATCTGGACGGCAAATCCATCGCGATCCCCCTGGACCGCGACCGGATCGGGTTGGGGCGGTCCAGCCTGAACGAACTGTGTTATCCGGACGATCACGGCCTTTCGCGCCAGCACCTGGTCTTAATCCGGGAGAACGGCGCCTGGCGCGTCGAAGATCTCAGCAGCAAGAACGGCACTTTGCTTAACGGACAAAAGCTCGAAAGATCCGCGCCGTTCCAGCCCGGTGACCGCATCTCCGCAGGCCATCTCATCCTCGAGTTCGCCGGAAATGGATCGCGCGCGGAGCCGGAAACTGTCGTGTTCGTGGAGACGGAAAGCTTCTCCACCACCGCCACTACCGTCGTGGCGAAACTCGATAACGTCCTTGCCCCGCAGCCCGAGGCTCTCAACGCCACTCAGGTAATGCAGGGAACCCCGCAGATGCGGGCCCTCATCAAGGCGGGCCGCGAACTGGCGGGACACCGCCCGCTGGAGGAGTTGTTCCCCCTCATTATGGATCTCACTATGGAGGCGGTGGCGGCCGGCCGCGGCGTCCTCATGACTCTCGAAGGAGACGAGCTTCGCGTGCGCGTGGCCCGGGGTGAAGGCTTCAAAATTTCCTCCACCGTGCGCGACCGCGTGGTCAGAAATAAGGAGTCTCTCTTGGTCCGCGACGCTCTGCTCGATACAGGGCTGAAGGGTCAGATGAGCATTGTGCAGCAGAAGGTCCGCGGCATCCTCGCCGTCCCGCTTCAGACCAACGATCGGGTCATCGGGTTGCTGTACTTGGATTCCCCCAAGGCCATCCGCGAGTTCACTCGCGAGGATCTGAACCTGCTGACCGTCATGGCCAACGTGGCAGCCATTCGCATCGAGCACGCGCGCCTGAGCGAAGTCGAGGAAGCCGAGCGTCAAATGGCGAAGGACATGGAACAGGCCGCGCAGATCCAGGCCCGGCTCCTCCCTGGCGCCCCGCCCGTGGTTGCGGGCCTGGATATCGCCGGAAAAACCGTTGCGTGCCGCACCGTTGGCGGCGACTACTACGACTTCCTGAAATTTCCCGACGGCCGCGTTGGGATGCTGGTGGGAGACGTGGCTGGCAAGGGAATGCCCGCGAGCCTCCTGATGTCGAGCCTGCAAGCGCGCGTGCAAGTGTTGTTCGAAGACGGAGGCGATCTGGCGAACAAAATCGGCCGTCTGAACAAAACCACTTGCCAGAACTGTCCGGAAAACCGTTTCATTACGTTCTTCATGGCCGTCGCCGATCCCCTCGGCGGCGAACTTGTTTACGTCAATGCCGGGCACAACCCTCCCCTGCTGGTGCGCGCCTCCGGAAGTTTTGAAACGCTCGAAGGCGGAGGTATGATCCTTGGCATCCTGCCCAAGGCCGGGTATCAGGAAAGGCGCGCGGCGCTTGCCACCGGCGACGTACTGGTGCTGTTCAGCGACGGCGTCACCGAGGCGCCGGATCCCCGCGGTGAGGAATTCGGCGAACAGCGTCTCGCGGATCTCGTCCGGTCATTGCGCGACCGCCCCGCATCCGAAATCGTCGAGCAAATCCACAAGGCCGTAGTCGCGTTTTCCGAAGGAGCCCCCGCCGCCGACGATATCACCGTCGTGGTCGCGCGCCGCGTGTAGCTCCGCGGCCGGTCCTAAAGCCGTGCGCCGCGATCGAAGTCAACTCAACGTTTCTCGCATCGGCGACGCCGGCGCGTCGCGTCACCTGAAGACAATCGGCCCCAGCCGCGCCTCTCGCACCAGGCCGTCCGGATTCACCAGCGCGCTCGCCGTGGCGAAGCCGGGGCGCTGAGGCGTGCCGAACCGCAAGTCGATCAGTTCCACCAGCACCGCGTCGCCGGCAGGGGAAACCTTCCAGAACGGTAACTGATTGAATTTCTCCATCACCTCGAACGGCATCGTAGTTTTGGCGGCGTCGATCGCGCGCGAGCTTTGTGTCGGATAATCCATGCGTCCGAAAACCGCGGGATCGTAGTCCTCTGTCAGAAGCATGTTCGTAGTCAAAACGAACTCGTCGGTCTCCACGATTCCGCGCCAGCGCAGCGGATTGATCCGGTCCGGAAGCGCAGCGTAGCGCGGGGGCTGCAGGCTGCCGTAGAGTCGCGCCGACATCACCCCGATGGCGCGCTGATGCGCCGCGAACCGGAAGCTATTGTAAAAGAAAATCGCGATGAGCGCGAACCAGGCCCACGCGTATTTCGGACTGGCGGTCTTGCGGCCCGCGATTTCTGAGCTAACCAAGCCGACCAGGGCGGGAGCGGCCAAAGCGATCAGGAGTATGAAGAGAATCCACGGGTCGATGATATCCGTGATGTCGAGCCGGAACCAGCGCGAGGAAAACGGCAGTAGCAGGCGAATTCCATACACGTTCGTCAGATCCAGCGCCAGATGGCTCAGCACCGCGACCACGCAGGCGAAATAGGCCCACCGCGTGATGGGGGCTCGCCGGATGGCGCGCGCCAGCAGCAGGGCGCCGATCGCGAGCACGGGCGCGAAGATCAGCGAGTGCGCGAAGCCGCGATGATACTCGAAATATCGCAGTCCTCCCGGCAGCCCCGACCAGAGCACGTCGACATCGGGCGCGTTCGCCGCTATCATGATCGCCAAAGTCGCGCCACGCTCGCCGGTTTTCGCCAGCCCCGCGCGCGCCATCATCAGCCCGGTCAGCGTATGCGTGAGATTGTCCATCGGTGTGAGACAAGCGTCAGCTTGTCCGGCCTCCCGCGCGGGTCGCCCGCGAGTGAGTGCCCGCCGGCATCAGCAGGGCGAGAGCGCCGGGAACGATCTCCAGGCGGGCGCGCACGTACCCCGCGTACTCGCCATCGATCTGCACGTGCGCGCACGTAACCGTCTCCGCGCGGGCGGCGCGCACGGTCCGCACGCCGGGCAGTTTCTGCACCTGCCGCAAGCCGGCTCCCAGCGCGTAGCAAACGTACCGCAACGGATGCGTCCCCTCGAACAGAACGATCTCGAAGTCGTCGCGATCGAGCGATGCGCCGCGGGCGATCTCCAGATCTCCGCCATAATTGCGAACCCGGCTCGCCAGCGCGAACCCGCACTTGTGGACACATCCGTTCACTCGGATCTCCACCGGCTCTAGCCGCGATGGAAGTTGCGATAGCCCCGCCGCCCAGTAAGCAAGCTTGCCCGCCCGGTCCTTCAGCGCCGGGTCCACGCGCGTCACGATTTTCGCGTCCAGCCCAATCCCCGCCATGCTCACGAAATACCGTTCCTCGGCGCCCACCGTTAGCCGGCCGATCGCGATCCGCTTCGTCGCATAGCAAGGCAAAAGCGTCAGCGCCCGGCTCAATCGCGAGCCCAACCCCAACTCCACCGCCAAAACGTTCGCGGTTCCCGCGGGAAGCACAGCCATCGGGATTCCCGACCCGGCCAATCCGTTCGCGACCTCATTCACCGTCCCGTCGCCGCCCAGCACCAGCGCTAGGTCCGCTCCCAGCGCCGCGGCCTCGCGCGCCAGCGACGTGGCGTGCCCCGCGGCGTCCGTGGGGAAAATGCGAGGTTTCACGCAACCGGCGTCCGCCAGCGCGGCGGTGGTAGTTTGGAGAATACGCTCCCGGTTCCCGCGGATTTTGCCTGCGTAAGGATTGTAAATGAGAACCGGCTGACGATACCGTTCGATTCACTTATCATAGCGCGTGACCTCCGCCGCCCAGAAAATCGACAAGCTCCGCGAAGATCTGCGCCATCACGAATATCTGTATTACGTGCTGGACGCGCCCGAAATCTCCGACGCCGAATTCGATGCGATGATGCGCGAGCTCAAGGCCCTGGAGGAAGACCACCCCGAGCTGGCGACGCCGGATTCTCCCACCCAACGAGTGGGCGGCAAACCGCGCGAGGGCTTCGTCAGAGCCCCGCACTCGAGCCCCATGCTCAGCCTCGACAACGCTATGGGCGAGGGAGAATTGCGCGATTTCGACCGCCGCGTGCGCGGGCTGCTCAAGGGCGAGCCTTTCGCTTACGTCGCCGAGCTCAAGCTGGACGGCCTGTCCATGGCCGTCCACTATCGCGAAGGGAAACTTGCTCGAGCGCTGACGCGCGGCGATGGCGTGGTGGGCGAGGACGTCACCGAAAACGCGCGCACAATCCGATCCATCCCTCTGCACACGCTCAGGCGTTCGGGAAATTTCGAAGTTCGCGGCGAGGTAGTGCTCACGCGCAAGGCCTTCGAAAAGCTCAACGCCGAGTGCGCCGCCGCCGGACTCCGCACCTTCGCGAATCCGCGCAATGCCGCCGCTGGATCGCTGCGAGTCCTCGATCCATCGATAACGGCGTCGCGCCATCTCGAATATTTCACCTACTTTCTCATCGAAAACGGCGCGCCCGTGTGCGCCACGCAATGGGAAGCGCTGGAAACTCTGAAGGAAATGGGTTTCAAAGTAAGCCTTCAGCGCAAGCTCTGCGCCGATATCGAAGACTTGATCGCTTTCTGCGCCCACTGGGCGGAAAAGCGCGAATCCCTCCCTTTCGAAATCGACGGCGTGGTCGCGAAAGTCGATTCGGTGGAGCAGCAGAGCCGGCTGGGCTGGACGGCCAAAGCGCCCCGGTGGGCCATCGCCTACAAATTCGCGGCTCGCCAGGCCGAAACGGTTGTGGAGGACATTACCGTGAACGTCGGCCGCACTGGCGTGCTCACGCCCACGGCCGTGCTTGCCCCCGTCAACGTCGGCGGCGTCACGGTCTCGCGCGCCACGCTGCATAATGAAGACGAGATCGCTCGCCTGGGTGTCCAGGCCGGCGACACGGTGCTGCTGGAGCGGGCCGGCGACGTGATTCCCCATGTGGTGCGCGTAGTAAAACCCGGCGAGCATAGGCGCAAATTTCAAATGCCGCGCCACTGCCCCGTCTGCGGCGGCGAAGTGGTGCGGGCCGAAGGAGAGGCCGCCAGCCGTTGTATCAACACGAATTGTCCCGCGCGCCTGAAGGAATCGATCCTGCACTTCGCCGCGCGAGGCGTGATGGATATCGACGGATTGGGAGACGCTTTGGTGAATCAGCTTGTCGACAAAGGCCTGGTCCGAAGCGTCGCGGACTTGTACCGCCTCACGCCGGAGCTGCTTGTGGAGTTGGAGCGGATGGGTAAAAAGTCGGCCGAAAAGTTAATCGCCAATATCGACGCCTCGCGCCGTCAGCCGCTGCCGCGCATTCTGAACGGCTTGGGCATTCCTTTCGTGGGTGAGCGTACCGGTCAATTTTTGGCGGAGGCCTTCGGCGGCATGGACGCGATCGCCGCGGCGAGCGAGGACGATTTGCAGCGCGCCGAGGAAGTGGGTCCGAAAGTGGCGCGAAGCGTCCAACGGTTCTTCCATGAGCGCCGTAATCGCGATCTGATCGAGCGGCTCCGCGCCGAGGGCCTGCGCTTCAAATTCGACGCCCCCCGGAAGGAAGGAGGCCCGCTGGCCGGGCTGACTTTCGTGCTCACGGGCACGCTGCCCTCCCTGACCCGTGAGGAGGCCAAAGACCGTATTGAAAAAGCGGGTGGCAAGGTCGCGGGCTCCGTTAGCCGCAAAACCAGCTATGTGGTGGCGGGCGACGAGGCCGGCTCTAAGCTGGATAAGGCCAGAGAATTGGGGATCGAAACGATCGATGAGCCACATCTGTTGGCCATGCTGAAAGGAAATTTGTAACGGGTGCAGGATTTTTTTAAGCTACTCAGATCCTGGGGACCGCTGGGAATCTTTTTGTTTGCCGCCGCGGAGTCGGTGGGCATTCCGAATCCCGGCGGAACCGACCTGCTGTTGGTGGTCATGGCAGCGGCGCGGCCCTCGCAGGCGCTGCTCTGCGCGTTGATGGCCGTGGTTGGATCGTTGGTTGGAACGGCCGTGTTCCTCGAGGTCATGCGGAGAGGCGGCGAGGCTTTGCTTGCGCGCCGCATGACTGGCCGCCGGACCTCGAAGCTCACCGCCTGGTTCCGCCGCTACGGCCTTGCCACGGTTTTTATCACGGGGTTGCTTCCGGTCCCCGGCTTGCCCTTCAAGTTTTTCGTGGCCTGCGCGGGCGCGCTCGGAGAAAAACGCACTCGCTTTTTTCTGGTGCTCGCGGCGGCGCGCGTTCCGCGCTATTTCGGCCTGGCCTACCTGGGCGCCGTCCTCGGCGATCAAAGCTGGCCCTGGGTAAAGAGCCACACCTGGCACATGGCCGCCTTTGCGGTGGTGCTCGCTGCGGCGCTCTATTTTCTCCTCCACTGGACGGACAAAACCCGTGGGATCGCAGAAGGCGGCCTCTAATCGGAGCAGGCGTCAGTCTGCAACTGAAGCCTCAGCTAATGGGGACCTGAATCAGGATAATCGGGGAGCCGGCATATCACGGCCGGCTTTGCGCAGAATAAGGCTCGTGGCGTCGCCCTCGGGACTAACTTCAAAAGTGATTTGTTGGTCAGTTACACTCGCAAAGAAGTCCTTCTCGCCTTCGGCAAACAATTCGAACTTGGGCAGGAGGATGGCTTGGCCGGCCACTTGTCCGAAGCCCTGTGCGAAGAGGCGCGTTCCATCGCGAGTGATTTCCAGAATGAGGTTCGGGGTCACTTGATAGCGCCCGGTGTAGTTATCGAGGAGCTTAGGATCGATATCGATCTCGGCGTGCTGCTTTGGTGGCTCGATATTGGTGAGCGGCGCCTTCGGGTTCAGAAGATAAAAACCGATGTCCTCCACACCCGGGGGAGTAGAAGCATTGGACAGGACGACCACCCCGATACGCTCCTTGGGATCGTATCCGGCGAATGAGCGGAAGCCTGCGGTCCCTCCGTTATGCCATGCGATCTCCCGGCCGTCAGTTGAAGAAATAAGCCACCCTAAACCGATCTCTATTTTGCCCGCCGGACGGCGAACTTCGAGCATGGCCTTCATGGCGGGCGCAAGAGGCGATTCCTTGTAGCCGAGGACTGCTTCCAGGAACGTCAGCATGTCATTGACGGAAGAGCGCAACGCACCCGCACCGGCCAAAGCGTGGGAAGGGTCCCAGTCTTTTGGGGTGATAGGCGCCAGGTTCGCCCTATGGCCGGCAGCCATTCGTTGCTTCGGGGATAAAGCGAGCGTAATGCCCGTATCCGGCATGCCGAGCGGTTGTGTGATGCGGATTCTGGTCAGGCTGTCGTAATCCGTTCCAGCGCGGTTCGTGAGGAGGTGGGCGAGGAGTCCCGCGCCCAAATTGGAATATTCGAATTCCGAACCGGGATCGCGCGGCAGCGTATATTCTGACAGGAACTCATACAGATCGTCCACACTATAGAAGGCGTAAGGATTCGCCGGGTCCTTTATCTCGCCCTGCGTGAGGTTAAGCTTCAGGTTGCTCGGACAGTTGGGAAGCCCGGATCTATGCGTGGAAAGATCGAGCAGCGTAATGGATTTGCCGCTCCGCTCAGGCATCTTAACGGTTTGGGGAAGATAGTTGGCGGCCGGATCGTCGAGCGTGACCTCTTTGCGGTTCACCATGTCCGCCATGAGCAGCGAAGTGAAGACCTTGGAGATGGATCCTATTTCGAAGATCGTATCTCCATCGACTGTGCGTGGGTTATCATCCGCGCCGCGGCCATGGGCGAGATTGCCATAGGCGACGACGCGGCGGCCAGTAGGTTCGATGATGCCTACGACAATGCCAACTGCTTGCTTTTGTCGATCGATTCGGTTGACGAGAATCTCGTGGATTTCGTCGGTGCTAGGAACTGGAAGTGATTGGAAGATATTGGGATTCATAAATTTGAAAATAGATTCCACACTGTAACCCTAAATAACACCAAGGTCATTTAAGGAGACATACTTCGGCTATCGTGCCGAATTTTGTTTAGAGGGTTGGCCTAGCGAGGAAGGGCGGAAAGCAGGTAATCCTGAAGCGCGCCAATCGTCGCCTTATTAAGCTGATTGAATTCGTATCGCATAACGGACATACCTCCTTTCCTTCTGCTCAGTCGAGAGCTAAAGGATAATATCACGGCTGCGTAGAACACTGCAAGCGTTTTTTTCGGGATATTCCGCCTGTAATCCGTCGATAGGTATTCAACTGGGCTAGGTGCGAACGCTGGAACACCGTCGTGCCCACTTTCAGCCCCGCCCGTGAGGGCGGGGGCAAGCTTACGGACGGATTACGGTCCGCCGGTACTAAGAATCCGAGACTGGCATCTCAGCGAATCTAGTTTATTCGATGCAGAAAAGGCGGCGAATCGCCGCCAGGACTATGATTACCGTACGTGCCTTTCGCGCTGTCCCTTGAGAATTACGCATTGCGCGTCAAATAGTCCGTCATCGTCAAAATGATCATAATCAGGAACCACAGCACTGCCCCCGTCAGGATCACCCGCACCAACACCGTCTCATAAAGCGCGTGCATAAACACGCCGGCAATCAATGCCGCCTGAATCACGGCTATGGTCAGCGCCACAACACTATTGAATGGCCCCATATCCAGAAAGGCCAGCAACGTGGTGATCAGCGTCAAGCCTAAGAGCCCCAGGTAGGCATAGACGTGCGTTTTGCGCCGGATAGTGGGTTCAGCCATGCAAATGCAGTCCGGGAAGGTAGAAGATGGCGAACAAAAACACCCAGACGATATCCACGAATCCCCAATACAAGCCGCACACGATCACCGGACTGTGATAGACCCGCGAAAATCGCCCAAACAGCGTCATCAGCCATAGTACGAAAAGAATCCCGATCCCGATAATCATGTGAATCGCGTGCAGGCCGGTCATGATGAAGTAAAACACATAGAACATCTCAAGGCCGCCGCGATCCGAAAGGTTCGATTCAAACCACACGCCGGGAGCTTTATGGTCCTGGTAGTGGTTGTAATATTCCGTGAATTTGATGCCTAGGAACGCCAGGCCAATCAGAATCGTCAGGATCAGCAGCCAGCCCAGCAGCCGCGTGTTTCCTTCCTGCGCGGCCAACGCCGCCAGAGCCATCGTAAAACTGCTGGTGATCAGGATCGCCGTATTAATCGACCCGAGCACAATCTCCATATCCTTGCTTCCCTCGGCGAACGCCAGCGGATGCCCCAGCCGGTACACGGTATAAGCCATGAACAGCGCGCCGAACATCATGATCTCCGTGGCCAGAAAAATCCACATTCCAGCCATGGCTGTCTCGCGTTGTTGTTCCGGCGTGGCGAAGTGCTCGCGATGCGCAAGTTCCTCGCGTCCCGGCAGCACATCGGGCGGAGGGGGTGAAGTGGTGCTAGCCAAGGCCCAATTTCTCCTTCAGCGCCTCGTAATCGTAGGCGCCATAAGTCACCACGGGCGTTTCTTCGAAGTTATGAACCGGTGGCGGCGATGGTGTTTGCCACTCCAGTCCCGTAGCGCGCCACGGATTCGGCGGAGCTTTTGGCGCATACCTCCACGACCAGGTCAAATAGATGAGCGGCAGCACGTAGCCTACGCCCAAAATCGAAGCTCCCCCGGTAGACAACACGTGCAGCACCTGAAATTCATCCGGGTAAGCCGCATAGCGCCGCGGCATTCCCAGATAGCCGAGAATAAACTGCGGAAAAAACGTTAGATTAAATCCGAGAAACACAATCAGCGCCGACAATTTTGCCAAGCCTTCGGGATACATCCTTCCGCTGATTTTCGGCCACCAATAGTGGATCCCGCCCAGGTACGCCATCACCGCTCCCCCCACCATGATGTAGTGGAAATGAGCGACGACAAAATAAGTATCCGTGACGTGAACATCCAGTCCTAGCGCCGCCAAAAATAGCCCCGTCATCCCGCCGATTGTGAACAGCCCGATAAATCCGATAGCGTAAAGCATCGGCGTCTCCCACGACACCGATCCTTTGTAGAGCGTGGCTGTCCAATTAAAAACCTTGATCGCCGACGGAATCGCCACCATGTAGCTCAGAATCGAAAACGTAAGCGCGGAATCGACCGATTGTCCGGCGACGAACATATGATGGCCCCACACCAGGAATCCGACGATGGCGATTCCCAGGCTCGAAAACGCCACCGCGGTGTATCCGAAAACCGGCTTCCGCGAATACACGGCCACCAGATCGCTGACCACCGCCATTCCCGGTAGCACCATGACGTACACCGCTGGATGGGAATAGAACCAAAACATGTGCTGAAACAGCAGCGGATCGCCGCCCAGCGCCGGATCGAAAATGCCCACCTGAAAGATTCTTTCCACCGCCACCATCAAAAGCGTAATCGCCAGAACCGGAGTCGCAATCACTAGCACCAGGCTTGTGGCATACATCGACCAGATGAACAGCGGCAGACGGAACCACGTCAAGCCGGGGCAGCGCATGCGATGAATGGTCGCGATGAAATTTAGCCCCGTCAGAATGGACGAAAATCCGGAAATGAAGACCCCCATGGCGGCGGCGATCACGTACGTCGTCGAATACGTCGTGCTCAGCGGAGTATAAAATGTCCAGCCGGTGTCCACGCCGCCCTGCACAATCGCCCATAGGGTGACGATCCCGCCCAGATTGAAAATGTACCAGCTCGCCAGATTAAGCTTGGGGAAAGCCAGATCCTTTGCCCCGATCATCAGCGGAATCACGAAATTTCCCAACGTCGCCGGGATGGACGGAATCAAAAAGAACCACACCATGATGATTCCGTGCATGGTGAACAGCTTGTTGTACGTCTCCGCCGAAACCAGGTCGGTGCGCGGAGTCAGTAGCTCCAGCCGCATTAGCAAGGCAAAGAGGCCACCGACGAAAAAGAACCCCGTGATGGAGGCCACATATAGCAGGCCGATGCGCTTGTGGTCGGTGGTGAGCAGCCAGCTCAATACGCCTTCTTTTTCGTTTAAATAATTTCGTTCAGTCGTTACTTCCGGTGCCGCGATCATATAAATTCCTTCCCAGCCGCGACTGGATTCCGGGGCGCATCAATTCCTTCCGAGCCGCGGGCCGCATCAATTCCTTCCGAGCCGCGACCGCAAGGGAGCGGTATCGAGAATCGCCCGGGGCCACACACACTTTACCGTTGCCCTGGCTCGCTGTTGGCATTAGAGGTCGTCCCCGGCCCGATAATATACGGCTGCTGCCCGGAGTTTTCCGGAGCCGCGCCGGATCCTGTGCTTAGCGTTCCGCCCGGCGGGGGTCCCATGGCTTTGATATAGGCGACCAAATCCATCACGTGTTCTTCATCGATCTGCCCCTTGAACGACGGCATGTAGCTGTCCTTCCATCCTTGGACGATCTTTGCGTTGGGATCGAGAATGCTCTCCCGGAGGTAAGCATCGTCCGCAACCACCGTCGTCGGTCCCGCCACCGAGGTGCCGCCGGAGATCTGGACCTGCTCCCCGTAGAGGCCCCGCAAATCGGGGCACGGCCCGTGCCCGTCGAAATGATGGCAATTAGCGCAAGCATACTGATGAAACAGCTTCTCTCCCGTGGACGCCATGGAGCCTTCCGCGCCGCCTTGCTCCAGCCACGCCTGGTACGCCTGTGGCTCCATCGCGTAAACCCACCCGATCATGCCCGAATGCTTGGTCCCGCAGTACTCGGCGCAGAAGAGATGATATTTCCCCGGCTTCCTCGCCTCGAACCATAAGGTCGTATAACGATTCGGAAGCACGTCCTGCTTTACCCGGAAATCCGGAACATAAAAACTGTGGATGACGTCCTCCGAGGTCATGAGCAACTTCACGCGTTGACCGACTGCGACATGTAGCTCGTTAATCTCGCGCTCGCCTTCTGGATGCTGCAACTTCCACATCCACTGCTTTGCGACCACATACACCTCAATGGCGTCTTTGGGAGGAAGCTCCATATCGAAATACAGACGGGCGCCATACGCGAACATCCCCATGAACAAAACGAAAGGAATCCCAATCCACGTAGCCTCTGCCAAGAGATTCCCCTTGATCTGCGGAGGAAGCTCGTTTTCGTCTTTACGGTGATAGCGCACGGCGAATAAAATTAGAAAGAATGCGATCCCGGTGGCGACCAGGCCGCACACGATCACCATCACCCAGAAGAAGAGGTCGTAGTCGAAAGTGAAATTGCTCACGTCCGCGTTTCCCCTTCCAGCATTCGCCGGTCCTCCGCCAGATTGCGCCGCCACATTAGCGTTAACGCGGTTCCCAGAACCAGCAGTGTGAGAACCGCGCTGCCTCGCAGCAGATTGATCACCGCGGCGCCGTATTTTCCGGTCGCGGGATCGTAGTGGTAGCAGAACAGCAGCACTTCGTCCGTCAAAGAGCCGATCTTGTTGTGCGAAGCTTCCACGAGGCTTAGCTTCAAGTCCTTTGGCTGATATTCGACGCCATACAGATACCTCGCTACCTTCCCCTCGGGCGTCAAAATCATGATTCCGCTCTGATGAAAAAACGTCTTCGACTTTTCATCCCAGCGGTAATGAAAACCCAGAGCCTCGGTAACGGCGCGAATCGACTCGGGCGATCCGGTGAGAAAATTCCAGCCGCGGACTCCCGCTTTGCTCGAATAACTGTGGGCATAGTTGTCGCGTTTCGCGCGAGCGGTGGCGGTCGTATCTTGTGGATCGAAGCTGATCGCGACCACATTGAAATCGCGCCCTGGCTTCAGCGAAAGTGGCCTCAACCCGGCCACAAGCCCCGAAAGAATCTGGCTGCAGAGCATCGGGCAGCGATAATAGACCGGCGCCAGCAGCACCGGTTTTTGTCCAAAATACGCCCCGAGCCGCACCGTCTGACCGTCCTGATTCACGAATTCCGTATCCAGCGGAACCTGCGCGTCCAGCTTCTGGTCGATGCCGATGCCTTGCAATTCGGGCGGCAGCTTCGGAGCCGCGCCATAAAGCGAAACAGCACATGCGATAGCGAAGAAAAACCTCATTTCGGCTCCGGCTCCACTTTGCCCTCGAACCCTGTCCGCCGCGTTCCCGCCTGCGGAGGATCGTATTTCATCCCGGCGGGGGCTCTTTGCGGAGGAATTCCGCGCTGAACCAGCAGATCCATGGCTCTCTGAACTGGGATCGCGACCACGCCTTTATCGCGGTCGATCCAGTTGTAATTGTTCAATTGCGCCATCTGCTCCGCGCGATAGGCATTAAATTCGGCGGGCGGGGAGGGTTGAAACCGCGGCGCGGGCGGCAGTTGCCTCGGCACGGCCGCCGCGGCTTGGGTTTGCGCGCCCTCGCTCTGCCGCGCGCTCACCAGCCACATACGAACCCCAGACGCGATAAACACGACCACAATCGTCCCGACAATCACCCCCACTCCCGTGAGGATCACGCTGCGAGCGTTAATGTCGCGCTCCTCAAACCGGACGTAGTGTTTAGCGGTCGGCATGTTGCAGCGCCTCCTCGAGTTCCGGAGTTCCCAGCGGAAGCAGCGGATAGCGTCTGAAAGTCCGCAAAAATAGCGCGATCCAAATGCCTCCCAGCGCGACCGGCATGGTGAAATTGAGCCAGTGAACGTGAAATCCGTCGCGAAACGCGCTCGGCATCACCACCCAAAACATATCCACGAAGCGCATGACAAGCAGCAAAACCGCCACGCAGGAAAGCGCGATCGCGTTTTTCGTGATCCCGCGGAACAGCAGCATCAAAAAGGGAAGAATGAATTGAAAAACGATCAGCGCGCCGCCCAGCCACCCCCACGATGTGCCGATGCGCGGAAGAAACCAGGGAATTTCGCCGCTCAAATTCCCCGACCAGACAATCAGCAGTTGGGAAAATTGAAAGTACGCCCACAGCATCACGAAAACCAGAAGAAGATTTCCTAAATCGTGAAAACGCTGCGGGCGTAGCACGGAATTCATGGGCTCCCATCGTGACAGCGCCAGACTGAACAGAATGGCGAAGCAAATGATGGTGATCCCCTGATCGGCGACGAAGATAAATCCCCACATGGTGGAAAACCAGTGATCGTCCAACGATTCGGCCCAGTCAATCGCCGCGAAGGTCATCGTGAACACATAGAGAATCAATCCAGGCGCGCTGATCTTGGCTAGCCGGTTCGTCTGGTCGCCGAGGCGGTCCTCCTGCCACGACCACTTGTTCAGGAAGTAAGTGAGCGTCAGCCAGACGGCGAAATAGATGGCCGCCCGCGCGAGAAATCCGCCTGGGTTCATATATACGTAGCGGTGCAACATCACGGGATCTTTCGCCACCAGATCGCTGTGCGCCCAGTGGTACAGGTAGGGAAGTCCCACGGCGATGGGAATAAATAGCGCCGCCATCCAGGGAAGGGTGCGGCTCGCGGCTTCCAAGGGCCGGCGCACCACCACGCCCCACCGCCCGCCGGTGAGATATTGCAGCATCAACAACGCCATCGCGCCCAGCGGCAAACCCAGCCAGAACAAATAGCTGTAGAGATAGGAGCGGAAGAAATCGCCCGGGTAAAACAACGCTCCGATAATGGAAGCGATAAAGAAAACGATGCCCGTGACTAGCGCGGGACGCTGCCATCGTCGGATGTCGTAGTCGATCGTTGGAGGGATCGTCACGTAGGGGGTCATTGCGCCGCCTCCAGCTTGGACTGCCCTTGCGGCGTCGCATCCGCCATCGTGGCGTTGCGGCTCAGTTCCAGCGCCCGGACATAGGCGACAATCGCCCAGCGATCCTCCGGGGGGATCTGATTCGCATAATCGCCCATAGCGCCGTAACCGTTCGAAATTACCTGGAAAATATAGCCAGGAGGGGCTTGTCGAACGCGATCGTGATGTAAACTCGGGGGAATTTTAAATCCGCGGCGCGCCACCATACCGTCGCCGTCGCCCAAAAACCCGTGGCAGGGGGTGCAATAGATGTCGAACCGTTCCTGTCCTCGCTGCAGCAGCGCCTGGTTGAGAGGTAACGGAATTGTGTCGGCGTAATCGCCGTTCCTCAATCCCGTGTGCACGACATCGGCGTCGTTCAACTGGTCGCGCGCAATCGTGCCCGGAGGAATCGGACGCGCGGAGCGGCCGTCGATGAAGAAACTGCTGGCCGCCAGAGGCTTATACTTCGGCTCATCCTGCATATCCTGCCGGCAGCCGGCGGCCAGGCCGCACAAGACAACCACAATAGCGGCCCGGGTCATTCCTCCAACTCCCACACGCCCACCGCATCGAGGTCCTCCAGCGCGTCCATCGTCCGGCGAGGATCGAACAGCGGGTCGCGCGCCTCGACGCACAGAAAAAATCCATCCCGCGTCGCCGCTTTGAAGCGGTCCACCGAAAAGACCGGATGATACGGCCGTGGCAAGCTCGCCAGGCTCAAAGTGCCCGCAAAAGCGGCAATTGCGGCGAAAAGCACGGTCAATTCGAACATGATCACGATGAACGAAGGCCAGCTATAGAGCGGTCTTCCGCCGACGTTGATCGGAAAATCCCAAATCGCGATGTAGGTTTCCATCAACCACGCCGTTGCCGCCCCCAACAGTCCGGCTGCAAACACAATCGCGGGAAGGGGATTCCTGCGAGGGAGCGCTTCCTGCAATTCATGAATCGGATAGGGCGTATAGGCCTCTATGTTGGAGTAATGGTGTGCGCGTAATTCTTCGGCCGCATGCAGTAACTCGGTGGGCCCCTCGAATTCGGCGAGAATTCCGTAGAGCTTGGCGCTCATTTCTCCGATCCTCCCCCGGGCCGCGAGAACGGCAGCAATTCCCGCACTTCCGACATCGGAATCATGGGTAAAAAGCGCACAAAAAGCGCAAAACAGAGTAAGAAAAAGCCGATTGAACCGTATAAAACGGCATTATCGACGGCCGTTGCGGCGAACTGCGCCCACGAGGATGGGATGAAATCGCGGTTCAGGCTGCTGACGATAATCATGTACCGCTCCAGCCACATACCGTACAAAATGACGGCCGATACAAAAAACAAACGTTTCGGTCTGATACGGAAACTGCGCAACCAAAGGAGTTGCGGGATGGCGATATTGCAAAGAAGCACCGTCCAATAAGTCCAGGCGTAGGGACCGACCGCGCGATTGTGGACGATATCCATTTCGAAGCGATCGCCGCCGTACCAGGCGGTGAACGGCTCCAGCGCGTACGTGTAAGCGACGATTAAGCCGGTTGCCAGCATGAGCTTGGCGCAATTGTTCAAGTGCCTTTCCGTGAGCAGATTCTGAAGCCCGTAAACGGAGCGGATGGGAATCGCCAGGATCAACACCATCGCGAAGCCGGAGAAAATGGCCCCCGCGACGAAATAGGGAGGAAAGATCGTGGTGTGCCAGCCGGGCAGGATCGAAATGGTGAAGTCGAAGCTGACCACCGTGTGAACCGAGACCACGAGCGGCGTCGCCAAGCCCGCCAGTAGCAAACACGCGGTATCGTGGAGCCGCCAATGGTGCGAAGCGCCGCGCCAGCCCCAGCACGCAATCGCATAAAATCGCTGAACGAAGCGGTTTTTCGCCTTATCGCGCAGCGTGGCGAGGTCGGGAATCATTCCCAGATACCAGAACAGCAGCGAAAGGGTGAAGTAGGTCGAGACGGCGAAAATGTCCCACACCAGCGGACTTCGAAACTGCGGCTGCACGGTCATGGTGTTGGGGTAGGGAATTAACCAATAAAAGACCCAGGGCCGCCCCAGGTGCAAAATGGGGAACAATCCGGCGCACATGACCGCGAAGATCGTCATCGCCTCCGCCAGCCGGTTGATGGAACTGCGCCAGCTCTGATGCATGAGCAGCAAGAATGCGGAAATCAGCGTTCCCGCGTGACCGATTCCGATCCACCAGACGAAATTCGTGATCGCGAACGCCCATGCGACGGGGATCTGTATCCCGAACATCCCCACGCCTTTGTAGAAGAGGATCGTGACGGCGATCAGCAGATTGATGCTCGCCACGACTCCAATGACGAGGGCGACCCACCACAGCGTTGGGACTTTGCGCGTCAGAACGAATCCAGAAATCTGATCCGTAATCGAAGCGAAGGATTGGGCCGGAGCGATTACGATGGGGACGTCGCCGGGATCCGGCTTGCGGTGGGACCGGCGCTGAAGGTCATCCAACGCGGTGACGCGGTTCTCGACGTCTCTATCCACGGGCATGAGACGCCTCGTTTAGTTCGGGATTGGGATTGCGCAACTCGGCCAGATAGGTGGTTCGCGGGCGAGTGTTCAACTCGGCGGCCAGAGCGTAATTCAAATTTAGGGCCTTGAGCCTAGCCACCCGATTTGCTCTGTTGTTGATATCTCCAAACACGATCGCCTGCGTGGGACACGCCTGCATGCATGCCGTTTGAATTTCTCCGTCGGCGATGAAGCGGTTGCCGATGCGGGCCCGAATGTCCACCTCGCGAATCCGCTGCACGCAGTAGGTGCATTTTTCCATCACGCCGCGGCTGCGCACGGTCACATCCGGATTACGCTGAAGCTTGAGCGTTTCCGTGGTCCAATCCTGAAACAGGAAGAAGTTGAACCGGCGGACTTTGTAAGGGCAGTTGTTGGAGCAATACCGCGTGCCGATGCAGCGGTTGTACGTCATGTCGTTCAAGCCTTCGGCGCTGTGCACCGTCGCGTGGACCGGACAGACGTATTCGCAGGGGGCATCCTCGCACTGCATGCACGGAATCGGCTGATAGTGCGCCTTGGGATTGACATCGCCACCGTCGTAATAGGTGTCGATTCGCAGCCAGTGCATGCCGCGCCGCGCCAGAATTTCCTGCTTTCCCACGACGGCGATATTGTTTTCCGCCTGGCACGCCACCACGCAAGCCTGGCAGTTGACGCAAGCCGTCAGATCGATCGACATGCCCCAGGCGTAGCCGCTGTAATTCCAGGGCGGGTAGATGGTGAGCGCGCGTTCCGGCGTCTCCTGGGCCTCCCTTACAAAATCGGGCCGGGCGCGGTATTCGTCCGCGGTGGCCCCGATGATCGGCTGGTGGCCTTCGAACCATTGCTGCATCTGGGTGGTAGCTAAGGGGTAAGACTCGCCGGTTTTGCGAATTTCGAGATCGCCGGCGGACCACATGGCGTCGCTGGTGCGGAGCAGATAGGCGTTGAAGCCCGCGCCATTTCCGGCGCGGCCGGAGCGAGTGCGGCCGAAGCCCAGATGAACCGTGGTCGTGCCGTCCGGATGGCCCGGTTGAATACACACCGATCCGCGAACGCTTCGATCGCGGCGGCGCAATTCGACTAATTCCTGAGCTTTGATTCCCAGGCGCTTCGCCGTGGCGGGCGAAAGGATGACGGCGTTGTCCCAGGTGAGCTTGGTCATGGGGCGCGGCAGTTCCTGGAGCCAGATGTTGTTGGCGTAGCGGCCATCGAGAATATACGGGTCGGGGCGGAAGACTACTTCGATGCCGCCGGAGCTGGTTTGCCGCGCGGGTTGTTCCGGCGCCTTGCTCAGCGCCGGCCGAGTCTCCGGCAGGGCCGTGCCGTCGATGAATCCGTCGTGGAGAGATTTACGCCACCGCGCCTCGAACTCGGGGCTGACGGCGGCGGCCGTTGCGCTCGCAGGCGCGGCTCCTTTGCCGGCAGGCGCGGGCTTGACGGCGGGGCGCGAGCCTTTTGCCGCCGCGCCTTTCGCTCCCGGGCCTTGATTCATCCAATAGGCGCGTACGATGTCGTACGGCGCGCGTCCCGGGTACTCGATCACGGCATCCAGAATCCGCAAGTAGCTGTGCGATTCGTAGAGCGGCAAAATTAACGGCTGGAGAATACTGACGGTTCCATCGAACGAACGAGCATCGCCCCACTCCTCGAGAAAATGCGATTCGGGGACGTGCCACTGGCAATAAGAAGCTGTCTCATCGGCATGCAGGCCGACCTGCGCGGAAAATTTTGCGCGGGGCAGTATTCCGGGAAAATTCAAATCGACGGGAGCGTTGTAAGCCGGATTTCCGCCCAAAATCAGAAGCACGTCCACCATGCCCGCATTCAGGTCGCTCGCCAGTTGTTGTATCGATGCGTTCTGGTCCTCGGAGCGGACCTCGATCGGATCGGTGTAAATCACGGTTTGCCCGGCATTGCCTAGCGCGGCGTTCATGCCGTGGGCGAGCGCATGCACCGCGGGCGATTGATGATCGCCGGGAATAATCGCGCAGGTGCCGCGATGGGCTGTCAGATCGCGCGCGATCGCGGCGGTCCATTGGCTATAACGCCCGCCTTGCGCCGGCTGGCCTGAAACGGCCTGCGACAACTCTCGCGCGAACGTCTCGACCTCGGCGTAACGCAGAGGCAGGCGATGATCGGCCTTGCCGCCCGTCGCGGTCATCGAGCTTTCGATTGCGTACAAGCGATTCATGCCGGTGCGATCGCCACGGCGCCGCCGCGTAGAGTAATCGCGCGCATATCGAGTGGAACCGGGCCCGCAGGCAAGGAAATCCGAATCCAGCGCCACAATCACATCGGCGTTTTCGAGGCGATAATACGTGTTTACAGGTTTACCGAAGGCAAGCTGCGAGCCCGCGCGCGCCGAATGGCAACCCGCCGGATCCCATTGATGCCAGCGCGCCGAAGGCAACTCCATCAGCACCGCCTGGATCCTGTCGCCCAGAGTGGGCGAAGTCACGGTCTCCGTGAGGATCCGGAATCCTTCGCCCTTTTTCGCGCGCACTGGATCGAGCGCGACGGTGAGCGCCCGCAGAAAGTCTTCCCAGCTTCGGCCGTCGCCGTGCAGCGAAATCTCGCGGGCGCGGTCGGGATCGTAAAGATCCATTACGCTCGCTTGGGATAAAACGTCGGACGAGCCGAGGCTTGCGGGGTGGTCGGGATTTCCTTCGACTTTCGTGGGCCGCCCCAGATGGCTCTCCACAACCACTCCTTGGGCGACGCCGTTCACCGGAACGGCGGTGGCGAAGAATTGAGGCGTGCCGGGAATCGTCTGTTCGGGCGGATCGACGTAAGGAACGATGAACTCGGTGGGCTGGCGCGTGCAGGCGGTGAGGCCGGCGAATCCCATGGACGCGGCCATCAGAGAGAGAAAGGTGCGGCGCGATTCTTCGGAGGGCGGGGCTTGGTCGATTGCTTGCGGCTCCTCGCCGATTTCAAGAGGGCCTTCGTACTCTTCCAGAGTCCGCCAGTAGCGCGGGCCACGGACCGAGGCTGTCGCGTCGGCGCGAAGACCGCTCCCTTGCGGTCGCGGCTCGGTCGTCTTTTTCTGAGCCTGCGTGAGCGCCGACAGCGGGACGAAGTTAGAAGGCCCGTTTTGCGCGCTCATTTTCCGTTCGTCATCTTTTCGTCATCTGTGGCAGGTGGAACAGCTTGTTAACGACTCGATGTTGTATTCGCGGACCAGACGCCGGCCCATTTCGGTTTGATTCGGAGGATGCACGTAAGCCATGTTGAATACCTCCGATTGGGGGCGGACGCGCTGCTCGGGGTGACGGTGGCAGTCCAAACACCACTGCATTTCCAGGGGTACGGCGCGCCACGTCAGCGGCATCTTATCCACGCGTCCGTGGCATTCCGAGCAGCCGACGCCCTTGTTCACGTGAATGCTGTGATTGAAATAGACGAAGTCCGGGAGATCGTAAACACGCGTCCAGGCGATGGATTTTCCGGTGCGATAGCTTTCGCGCACCGGCTCCAGCATGGGGCTGGCGGCCCACATCTGGGAATGACAATTCATGCAGATTTTGGTGGCGGGAAGATTGGCGAAGGAAGATTTTTCGACGGTGGTGTGGCAGTAGCGGCAATCGATGCCGAGGCCGCCGACGTGATGCTCGTGGCTGAAGGGAACGGGCTGCTCGCGCGGCTCCGATTCGCGGTTTTCGTAGGGCGAGCGAACGATGAGCGCGCCGGCCCACATGGCGAGGATGGCGACGCCGGCGACTCCGTAGAGCGTGAATCTTGCTACCGTGTTCGCCGTACGGTTGAAGATTTGCGCCATTTAGGATCTACACTCTGCACTGCTACCGAGGAGTAGATGAATAGGCGGGGTTGCGCGTTTCACGGCGGGAGGATAGGTTTGCGCTCTATTCGCGGCGTCAGGCTACTGCCCGACTCGCGATCCCGTTCGGTAATCGATGGATCCGAGCGACTGCGAGGCGCTCCCTCCGGCACAGTTGCTTCGGTATTGCGCTACGTGTCGCTATCGGCCGCTTCTTTCGCGGTGCGGCGATTGGGCCTTTCGATGATTCATCGCAAAACGAGCCGTAAGCCCTGGGTCCGAACGGTGTAGCCGTTGTTGGCCAGGAGAACGCAGTCCTACTTCTTTCCAACAACTGTGTAGGCGAGCGCCTGAGGCTGGGTCCCTAGGGGGACCGTGATGATCGTCCCTACGGCGGAAACCGGCGTGCCGGACTGGTCGTTCACCAGCAGATGGGCGGCTAATACGCGGAGCGTGACAGGAGTATCGAACGGAATTGTAATCGCATGATCGCGCCCTACAGCCGTGCGGCTCTGGATTGGGGCGCTGTAGTGTAGCCCTTTTTGGGTCACGACGTGCAATTCCAGATTGAAGTCCATCGGCCCGGCTGGGCTGGATGCGGCCGGAAGCAGCGCAAGTGGATCGGCCAAGTGAATCGATAAGACGGCGCCTCTTGTCATGACGATTTTGACGGAGGTCGGCACGCCAGACCTCACCGCGAAGGTGGGAGCCGAGGCGGCCCAGTGGCAGGGGTCCAGCAGCCCGGGCGCAACGGTTTCCGCACACGCGATGTACTGACCGGGAGGCAATGAAGGGACGTTAAACACTCCCTGGGCGTCGGCTGTGGCGGTAGCCGCCAACGCTCCTGTTACGACGGACGGTACGGCCGGCTGCCCCGGTCCAGCAGGCAGGGCATAGCTGATTAGCGCTCCCGCGCCGCTCACCGGTTTGCCGGTGTCGTCCACAACTGTGCCAATGAGGGCGGGTCCCGCGGCCGTGCCAGCCTGGAGAGCGCCGCCCAAAAGAGCGAAAAACATCATGAGAGGTCTCATTGGAATGGAGCTCCATTCAACGTCCCACCCGTTCGCTTTGGACGAATGTGCACCTCCGGTTTCGGTGGGACGAAATCTGCAAGGTGGATGATCTCGGTGTGGCTCGCGCAGAAGCTCGCCAGTTTAAACCCGTTCGCGTCGTAGGATCCCCAATGTAGGATGATGAGCCGGTCGGGACCCGCCTGAGGCTCGAAATCCACCGTCGCCACTCCACAGTGCTCTTCCGGCGGTTCGATGGGGTGGACTAAAGTTATCGGCTTCGGCCCAGCCACATCGACCCAAACCACCGACACGCGCCCCCCCAGACTGTCGGCAAACAGGACGCCACTGCTTTCGGGGTTCCAGAAAAAACCGTTTGAGAGGATGCGGTGCTTCAGTTCGGAGGGAACATGCTCAAAGTCAAAAGGGAGGCCATCGTGAGGGACTGGATATACGGGAAGTCCAGCCAGATCGCCGTAGTCCGGGGGCTGGGGCAAACGGTTGTTCGCACCGTCCTTTGTCAGGTCGTATAGCAGGTACTCTTCGGAGAGGTCGTCTGGATCCCTTCTGAAGTGAAAGAAGGGCAGATGCATGAGCCAATGGCCATCAGGTGATATGACTGGGATCCTAGCCACAAAATCATCGATCTTCGAAAGCGTCACTGCATCAAGGCGGTAGATGTCGAAGTTGTCGTAGCCGGGGTCGTTGAACGTGAGGATCTGGCCTGGGAGAATGCACACCTCGTCAATGGCGCCGTAGGCCACGAGCATGCTGTGGCTTCCGAGCTTCAGGAAGACGTTACCCTCGTCCGGTCCAGTAGCCGCTTCTGCCGTCAGCCCTTGCGGAAGCACGCCGGGGCCCCGGGCGCCGCACAGTTCCGGGTGTTCCTGATTCAACTGAGCCTTCGTAACGGCGCAAAAAGCTAACCACACCAGAGATGCAATTAGACGCTTGCCCATACTCTCACCTCACTCTTATCGCGAACCCTGAAGGGAGATTGCCGCCGATCGATTTCGCCGTACAGCCTAGCAACGATGAATAGACGTCGATGTGATTGGGCTGGCCATTCCACCCGCCGTTGCACGCCGGGCACTCATCCTGTACGCTCCGGATAGCCGTGCTCGATCCGCTATTCAGATCGAAAACGAGGATTTTATCCTTGCATGAAAAATCCGGGGATCCCGACTTTGGGCCCGGGGCGGTGGCGACGGTGATTCCGCTCGTGAGGCCGTTCCCGCACTCAGGGTTAATTGCAGACACTGAGGCGAATACGTTTGAGGACCGCGAGTTTTTGCTCTGGACGCCGCCTGCCGGAAGGCCGCATGTAATTGGTTTCTGGAACGACGACTGTACCTTCAGACCTCCCAGAGTCATTCCCGATCCATTTATATTGACCTGTTGCCTGAACTGAGAGTCGAAGGTCACGCTCGTCCACGTGCAACTCTGCGGCCGTTGCGTGAGATCGAGAATGTAAGCCGGTACTCTGACCCCGCTCGAACAGGCGCTCTCGGTCGGCGTGTTGTATTGGGAGAAGCCGGTCCCGCCGATGACCTTCAGGTCGATATTTGAGGATGCGGCGATTGTGTCCCAACTGGCCATCACCTGATAGTAATAGCCCGGTACAATTTGCCTCCAGTCGATCGGGTACGAGAAGTTGCCGGCGGTCGCGTTCGGCATCGTGAGGAGGGGGCTCTCGGTCCCGGCGTTGTTCAGGAAGAAGAGAAGCGTTGCGCTCTTGCCCGTGCCGGTGAGCGTCCCGGTAACGCGGGCGCCGTTTGGATCGAAGCTGAAGCTGATAGATGGGACCACTCTCCGGGAGAGGACCGTTTGGTCAACGTATGTTTCTGGGCCGCCCTCGACCCCCTGCGGGAAGAAAAGGGTCTCTGTTCCCGTCGTCAGATTACAAGCCGGGGTGAATACGAGGGTGATCGTGCTGGCTGGAGTGGCGCCCGGCGCGCTCCCGGACGGCGAACCCGCATTTACTGTGACGCTGCCGTTTGTATTGGTTCCGGAGGCCTGCCATGTGAACTGCCCACCGGGAACCGCCTGGGTGTCGGTACCTGTTATTGCGCTCCCTGTTTGGACCAAAGACCAAGTGGAGCCTTCGGCGTTGTCGACCCACGTTCCGGTTACGTCGGTGCATTGCTGCGCGCTACCCTTGACAAACTGCGGTGGGCTCGTATCCGGCGGAGGCGTTGGCAGCGTATCGGGAGGCGGTGTCCCGGAGGTCGTAACGGAGCTCAGTAGCGCGGTAACTTGGAACATCAGCGGATTCGGAAGCGCGGTCGCGCCGCCGACCTTCCATACCTGCGAGTAGCTCCCCACATCGGTGGCCTGCCATGCGCTGGTGGTCGACCAGTTCCCGTTTGAGTCCGTCGTCCCCACGTAGGAATCACCCGCGCCATTCTGGTTTACGGTCACAGCTTGGCCTGGTGGCCCCGCAACCGTTACGGTGAAATCGTCTCCCGCCCACGCCGCCAGCGCCTGCCCGGGCTGCGATGCCGTACCCTGCGTTAGATCGGAGAGCTGAACCGTCGGGGCCGTTTCGACGTTGACCGTTCCCACTCCGTTCCATGGGCCAGCGTATCCTGATAAATAGTTTACCTGAGTCAGAACGGAATAGGAGCCGGTGTAGCCCGCCGCGAAGGTCAGGTTCAAGACAACGGTGACTAGCGTCGGGTCCGTGGGCGGGTTCGTGATTGAACCGAGCGAGACCGTGCAGAAGGCGTCGCTCTGGTTGACGCCGAACCCATACGTGACGCCGGTATTGCCGTCGTAGAGATCCAGCGCGTTGGGCCGCCCCCAGTCTCCGTAGCAGTAGAGATTTCCGGCGCGGTCCTCGAGCAGGAACTGCGCCCAGCCGATGTCGTTGGCGCCGTTTTGGTCGTAATAGGAAAACGCGAACGGAACCGTGACGCCGGGCGCCACCTGGGCTGTGCTGGGGCCGCCGTTGATGCTCAGCGTTTGATAGTAGACCGTCAGCGAGAGGGGCTGGGGCGAGGAAAGCGCCCCGTCTTCGTCGGCCGCTTGCACCGTGAATGAAACGGTTGTGTCTCCCGCGCCCGCGGGAGGCGTGCCCGCCAGAGTTCCGCCGGAAGATAAACTGAGCCATGAGGGCAAGGACGAGCCCGACGCTAGTGCCCACGTGTAGGAGCCATAACCTCCACTGGCGTAGAGTGGCTGTAGATAAGAAGTGAGAGTCGAGGCCGCAGGTAAGGACGTGGTGGTGACGACCGGCGCCGGGGCGGCCGCAAAGCTGGCCGAAACGCTTTGCGAACCGATCATGAAGACACCCTGGCTGGCCGGCGTGCCCGTTAAGCTTCCGCTGAAGCCGGTGAACTGATATCCCGTGTTGGGCGTGGCTGTGACGGGAACCAGCGTGCCGCTGTTATACCAACCGGAGGGCGGGCTGATTGAACCGCCCGCTCCCGCGCCGGTTGTGAGGTAATACTGCGTGGCGAAGTAGGCTATCCAAGCGGGCGGCGACGACGGGGTTACGTCCGTAGGATTTTGCGGAAGCGGCACGGTGATCGTATGGCTCCCGGCGCCGCCGTCGGACCAGTTTGAAAACTGGTATTGCGTCCCCGTTCCGCCGGATTGAGCCGCGGCGAGATTGACCGCGTGCGACGATCCCGCAGCCCACTGGAATACATGGGGCGCGGCGTAATTGTTGCCATCCACGTTTATCGTCAATCCCGGAGGGTCGCTGCCGATGGTAATCGATTCGAGCAGCGTGCCGACAAAGGCATGGAAGCTTCCGCCACTGCCGGGCGACGCCTGGAAACCCGGTCCCAGGCAGATCATACCCGGCGATTGAAGGCTTACGCTCGCGCTGCCGGTAGGATTGCCGTTTCCGTCGGTGTTGACGTTGTAGGCACCGGCGGCGCCGCCCGCGGAGAGATCCGTTGGCCCGTAGGCTACGGCCGTGCCTATCGTGATCGTGGAGTTGGATAGCTGCGTACTCGTGCAGGGCGAGACCTGAGCTCGGGCCGTGAAGACCAGCCACGCGAGGGGCAAGATGGCTCGGAGCGGTCTCATTTTTGTCCGGATCGCTCCGCCTCAAGGCGCTCCAGGCGCGCGAGGCGCTCGCGGAGCTCGTGGTTCTCTTTGTCTGCCTCGATCATGTGCAGCGTTAGCTCTTCGATTTTCGCGAGGAGCTTCGCCTGCATCTCGCCCACTCCGACGCCTTTCTGCTGGACTTCCTTGGCCGATGGAACGTCGGGCAGGTGATGGTTCTCCTTTATGTACTCGGAG
This sequence comes from Bryobacteraceae bacterium, assembly GCA_036557165.1. GTDB lineage: Bacteria > Acidobacteriota > Terriglobia > Bryobacterales > Bryobacteraceae > Palsa-187. The sequence goes on along the minus strand of DATBIA010000006.1, from coordinate 138,471 downwards.
ACCTCGCTCAGCGGCTTCAGCTTGTAGCCGGAATCGAATACGTAGTCGGCGCCGGTGGAGGAGACGATCACTTCCTCCGCGCCGATCGTGCCGGCTACATGCAGCTTGTGCTGCGGATTACTCGTCCCGATGCCGACGTTGCCGCTCGCGAGGAACGTTGCAATGGCGGCGGCCGTTCCGTTTGAGATGTTTCCGAAAACCGCGCTCCCCGTTCCCATCGAAAGAGCCATCCCGCTTCCGTGCCAGAGCCCGTCGAAGTAGGCCGAGCAGGAGAGAGTGGTCCAGGAAGCATTGCCCCCGAGCATGGAGTTTCCGGTAGCCCTTACAATGCCATTCACATCCAGCGGAAAGGCGGGCGCCGAAGTGCCGATCCCGACGTTGCCCCCGTTATAGTAGATCGCGCCTCCCGAGCCGGCCGACCACGATTGACCGTGCAAGCTCCAAGCGGAGAGCAAAAGACATGACGCCGCCGCAATCGAATTACACACTTTTGACCGCATGATCACACTCCTCTCCGCTTCTCGCGGGGCGAATTTCGCGTTACCTGATGGGATCTGATACAGCATATCCCTCCCCCCCCCCCGGCGTTGTCAACAAATATTTAAAGGGTGTGTCGAATTTATTTTCGGCCTGTGTCAAATGTAATATCGAGCCCAATGTTCTAGGATTTTCCCTAGGCCCCCGGCGCGAGTACTATGCCCGGTACGTGGTTCCGGGAGCGCGAAAGGCTGCGGCTCGATTTCTAGCGCAGCGGCAGGCGATGATCGGCCTTTCCGCCTGTGGCGGTCTACGCCCGGTATTCGGAGTCGTTCTGCGCCGTACCCACGCGGACCGTATAGGGAATCGTTCGCGCTTACTGATTCGCGGGAAAGCTTGCAGGAGCGGGCCACAAACGCATAATATAGAAACCGGCGCATTTTCATTCGACCGGAGCAGTCAAAATATGTCGACGGCGATAGGTGCACTTTTTGAGGCCCTTTTTAGCATTGTTTTTTATTGGGCTGCCTTGGCCGCAATCTTTACCGGGCTGGGCCTCGGTATTCGGCGATTGTTTCGGAATCCACCCCTAAACCTAGATCAGTGCTTGACCTGTTTTTGGATCGGTTTCGGCGCTACCATCTGCTTTTTGCAGCTCTGGCACTTGTTTTTTGCCGTCACCTGGCGATCACTGGCGATTCTCACGCTAGTGAGCGCGGCGTCTCTCTGCTGGAACGCGAAACTACTGGTTGACTTCTTTCGGACACTAAGGCGCCACGCCATGTTCCTGCCCGGCGTTGTGTGCATCTTGCTGGTCTCTCTCTGGATGGCGGATCAAGCCGCGGGCCCTCCCACCGAATGGAACGGCATCGCGTACCTCACCCAGACGGTCCGCTGGATCACGAGATATCCGGCCGTGCTGGGCCTGGGCAACCTGTATGACTGTCTCGCCTACAACGCTTCTAGTTTGCTGTACGCCGCCATGCTCGAATCCGGCCCCTGGGCTGGCCGGGCGACTCATATTTCTAACGGATTGCTGGTGTTGATGGTTCTCTTCTGGGTTTTACTGAGCGGTGGGCGCGCGATCCGGAGCGGCTCCGGCGCGAAAGCGCCGTATATCTTCGATATGGTCTTACTCACTCCTATCATTGCGATAGCGGTGAGCGTAGCCGTCTCTAGCTTTACGACGGACATCCCGGGCGCCCTGGTGACATTCATCGCCGCCTCTCTTCTTTATCGGTTTCTAACAAATGACGGCGCGGAGCGGCCGTCCAGCTACGATGCGGGAGTCATCATCGGCCTTTCATCCTTAGCCATTTGCTTGAAAGCGAGTATGATCGCGATCGGTCCCACCTTTATCCTTGTTGTGTTCGTGTTCTTGTTCCGCGTGGGCGTCCCGAAGCTCGCGATTGCGCGCTTGGCGAAATGGAGTTTGGCCGCTTCCGCTCTACTGATCGTACCGTGGATGCTTCATGGCATTCTGCTGAGCGGGTACCCCCTCTTCCCAAGCACATTCTTAGGTCTGAACCGAGATTGGAAGGTACCGGCGGATTACGCCGTGGCAGTGCATTGGTGGATCATTACGGCCGCGAGGCACAACAGCGGCGGCTGGCTGTCGTGGACGTGGATACCACACTGGTTCAAAATCGAGACGCGCTGGCTCTATACCTACCGCGCTAACCAATGGGGCTGGGGAAAACTTGGGGTGCTGGCTCCATCGGCGCTCACGATGGCCGCTATTCTTGTGGGGATGATCCCGCCGATCCGCGGCGCTCGTCCGCGAGTCGAGGGATGGTTCCTATTCGTCGCCTGCGCTGTCGCCGCCATGATTTGGTTTGGGACGGCGCCGGCGTCGCGCTTCGGCTTTTCATTCCTCTGGAGTTTGGCCGCCGCCGCGGTTGCTCAGGCAATATCTCCTTACGGCCGTCAAGCCCGCTGGATCGTGCCGCCCATCGCGGCGATGGCCATCGCGCCCATCCTGTTTCCCTTCCCGTCGAGCAATGTCGTCAAGAGTCTAGCTGAGCGCGTTTTCGTCCCTCCCGGCCCGGACCATGGCTTGTATCCTTTTCCCGAAGTGGAGCTAAAACGATTCGTCACAGAATCAGGCTTGGTGCTCTTCGTCCCAGCGAACGACGAACGGTGCTATGACGCTCCGCAGCCGTGTACACCGGATCCTACTCCCAACTTGATTCTACGCATGCAGCCCGGAGGCCGGCCTAAATTTGTGACTCAGGGGTCATGGCAGCCGCCCATAGATTGGCCGAATATCCCATTCCACGCGGAGTATGTGAAATTCGGGCCGCAGAGGGCCCAACCTTAAGCGCGCTCGGGCTTCTCTCTGAGGCATGCGGTTCACCAATCACTGCGCGGCAACGCTATGACTGACCATGATCCATGCCGCCGCGACGCCGAACGTCAAAGGCCGCCAACCCTTCCAGGACATTACTCTTCTTCTTCTCAGAACAGTTCCTTTGTCGCGAGGGCGGCGCCTTCCACCAGAGCCTCGAACTTGGCCCACATCACGGGCGCAGGGACGCGCTCGATCACGTCCACCTGTGCGAATCCACAATCGGTTCCGGCGATGACGTTTTGCGGGCCGACCAGTCTGGCGTAGCGGATAATTCGATCGGCGATAAGCCTCGGATGCTCAACGGTAATCGTGTGGTGCGTGATGACGCCGGGAATCAGGATCTTGCCGGCCGGCAATCTGCCGTTTTGCCAGACGCGCCATTCGTGCTCGTGCCTGGGATTCGCGGCTTCAATCGAATAAGCTCCGGCGCGCACCTGCACGATGAAATCCACGATCTCCTCCAAGGGAGCGTCGGCGATGTGGGGAACGTGCCAGCTTCCGAAGCAGACGTGATAGCGCACGCGGTCTTCCGGGATGTCCCGCAGCGCGTGGTTCAGCGCGTCAATGCGCAGTTGCGCCCATTCGCGATAGCGTTCCGGGCTCTGCTGGACCCAATGGTCGTACATATTGGCGAGGACAGCGTCGTCCACCTGAAGCAGGAGGCCGGCGCGATGGATCTCCAGGTATTCCTGGCGCAGCGCCTCGGCGATCGCGAAAACGTAGTCCTTGTCGGTTGGATAATATTCGTTCACGCCATCGTAGGCGGTGCTCGCGGGAGCGACGGCGGTAAGAAACGCCTCTTCCACCTTTACCGGCTTCAGCGCGGCCTGAAAATTATCGATCGCGCACCGGATTGCCTTCCGTCCGGAATATTCGATGGGGCCGACGCAGACTTCCGCCGGACGGCCTCCGATCACGCTCGGCATTTCGCGGGCGATGAGATCGCCGAAGCGCTCCAGATCGCGTCCGAGCCATTCAACGCGGCGCAGACGATCGGGCCGGACTTCGAATCCCGTGATCCGATCCAAAACATAGTTCGACCAACTGGATTTTGCGAATTCGCCGTCGCTGATAATATCCACGCCAACTTCGGCCTGCTTCTTCACGACTTCGGTGGTGGCGCGTCTGAGCGCTTCGATGAAACCGTCCGTGGCCGTTATACTCTCGGGCCGGTCCTTGCCGGATTGGGAAAGAGACTTCAATTCGGGAGGGCGCACAAGACTTCCCACGTGCGTAGTCAGGATTCGGTTTTCGCTTCGTTTCATATTTCGTGAGCGCCCCAAAGCATAGCACGAGCGAACGCCGGAGCCAGGGGCCGCGCTTGAAGAATTGATATTATTTCTGCGTGTTTTCATGCGAGCGATGATGAACGACCGATGCGAGATTGCCTTGCTGCTCGATAGCCTTGCCGAAGCCTTCGATCGCAAGTCCTGGCACGGGCCGAATCTGCGCGGCTCGATACGAGGCATCACCGCGGAACAGGCGGCGTGGCGTCCCGGAGAAGGGCGGCACAACATTTGGGAGCTTGCCTTGCACGCGGCGTACTGGAAATACGTCGTGCGCCGAAAGCTGACCGGAGAAAAGCGAGGCGCCTTCACGCTCAAAGGGAGCAACTTTTTTCCTCGTCCGGAGGCGGGCGCGGGTGCGAGCGAGGCTGCGTGGAGGACGGATATCGCGATTCTGGAAGCCGAGCACAAAAGCCTGTGCGAAGCCGTCGCCGGCCTTCAGGGAGCGCGGTTCGCGGATGCGGCCAAATGGGCCGCCACATTGCACCTGATCCGCGGCGCGGCCGCCCACGATTTGTATCACGCGGGCCAGATCAGGCTGCTCCGGCGGCTCTGCCCGCGATAATTTGGGGGCAGGCCGACGCCCCAACCGGGGGGACGCCTCCCTGAAAGATCGAATCCCATAGATGTTGGTGCAGGGACCTGAAGAGTAACTGTGCGAAATGGCCGAGACGCGCTCATGGCCGAGAAGTTCGGTCAAGCCTCCAGTATTCTGGATTTGTTCTTCTAGCCTAGCCCCCAATTCCCTGGAGCCGGATCGGTCCAAGCCGCTATCGTTTGGAGGCAATCCCCCGGATAGGCTGGGCCGAACGGCTTGAATCGGCTGTGGAGAGCTTATCAGACTCGTCGTCGCCTGACGCGAATTTGCTTTGGTCAACGATGACGAGGCTTCCAGGCAGGTCCTCTTCGGCGATGGACTCGAACACGCGAACGAGGGCTGCCTCATATTTTCGACGGTGGTTGGCCAAACGCGCAGCCGAACGACGCCGGCATGTGAGCCTACCGGGTACATGCGGGCATCGGCAAAGTCCTCATCAAAAGTGAAAACAATCGATCCGTGTTCCTGCGCCCAACGGAAGATGGTTTCGTCGGTCGCCCCGTGCAGCCCGGCTTCGTTGACGTGCCGCACCTCCCATGGGGCTTGTGTTTCCGTACAAATTCGCACACTACCGCGGGAATGTTCTGATCGAATAGCGTTCGTAAGGGTCAATGCGCGATGAGTTGGACGTCATCGACCACTTCGGCCGCGTACTCGACCGCAGCGGTGACGTCTTCTTTGCTCAGCTCCGGATAACTCGCAACGATCTTGTCGGCGGAGTACCCGCCGGCGACCATACCGAGGATATTTCGCACCATTATGCGCGTCCCGCGGATCACGGGTTTTCCGGAACAAATAGCGGGGTTCACGTCAATTCTGTCCGTCGATGCCATTGGCGCGTCACTCCGAGTATACCGCTGGCTCGGCCGACGGCTTGCAGGCATTCTTTACCCAGGACCCGCATTCCAGAGTGCCAAACACTGACGACATCAGGTGGCTTGGCACGGCTAACTGCGGGCAAGCGTTCGATTCCGGTGTAGTAACCCGGCAACGGGTATCAGCCCCTTCAGTGCTTCCAGAGTACTTCGTCGAAAAAGAGAATGACCGGCTGTTATTTGCCGCAGCCGGTCCTACGCCCTCAATTCAGAAAGTAAACCGCGCGACGATTTGGCCCGACCGTGGCTGCGCCCCCGCGCCTTCTAGGGTATTGACGTAGCCATAGCCGCCGGTGTAGGCACCGTTGGAAGTGGTCGGAGCGGTAGCCAGCGTTATCGGCCCTGTGAAGGGGTTACCTCCCTGGTTACCGGTCGCTGGGGCTGACAGGAACAGCCGGTTGAAGATGTTCTGGAATTCGGCTCGAATCTGAAAATTGTATCTTCCTTCCTTGCCCATACGGAAGTTCCGGCCGAAACTCATCGACTCGGCCGGCTGCCTCTGCCAGCGGACGTTGTTGTAGAACGGAGCCGCAGTCCCCCACTGCCCCGGAGCCGGCTCGGTCCAAGCGGCGGGATTCAGAACCAGCGTGGTCTGCGGGTTGAAGCATCCGCAGTTCGGATTCACCAGCAGCGGATTCGCCCCGGCAACGCGGTTGTCGGGATTGACCGGACCGCCGTTGAAACCACCCTGCCGAAGCAATTGGTTGATGAGCTGATTGGAGGATGAGGGGGTTTCGATCAGCGCGCCGTTCTGATAGCGGAGCAGCCACCCGAGCTGCCAGCCCCGGACCACCTGGGAGAGCGCTTTCATTCCCTTGCCGTCCGCCGTCAGCCCCGGGGTCGTGTAGGAGCCGGAAATGACCAACTGAAGCGGCGGGACCAACTGGTTAAGCTGTTTGGCGGACCCTTGGTTGTAGATGTCTTCGATGATCGGGTTGTAGTTAAGGAAGATGGGGGCTTCCGAGCCAGCGCCAAGGTCGGTGGCATGGGCCCAAACGAATGAGGCCTGCCCCGACAAACCATGCGAAAAACGCTTGGTGGCCTTGGTCTGCAGCGAGTCGTACCACGTTTTGCCCCTGGGAGGTCCCAAGAATGAGGTCGGACCGCCACTCGCCCACTGCGGCACCGGACGGATTTGCTGGTTGACTGTGTCATTCCCGGGCATTCCCGGGTAGGCCGGGCCGAATCCGGCTTGAATTGCCTGCGGAGAGCTGATCAGATCGGTCAATAAAGCGAGACTCGCCGGATTGTTGCGGCTGAGCCCGTAATGCGCGAGCGTCTGGTCCGTTAGACAATTACATTGGTACTGGTCGAGGCCTTCCGCGGACCACCAGACTCCCCGATTGCCCACATACGTGGCCTCCACGACGAGGTCTCTCTGCAATTCGCGCTGTATGCCCAGGCTCCACTGCAGGGTCCGTGGCGGCCGGGCGCTCGAATTGAAGATTGTGTTCGGAGACGACGGCGGCAACAGCCCGGCCGTCAAGATTGGCAGTTTGCCCGGATTGTAGTTCGGCCACGTAACATTGGGGAACGGATTGTTCTCGAAAGCGCCGCTCGCCGGAGGGATCCCATAACCGAGGGCGTTGAAAGTATAGTAATCGGCCAGACTGTATTGCAGGCCGCTCGGGCTTTGAACCACGCCATACGTAAGGGCGGCGCCCGCGCGCAACACCGTCTTCGGGTTGATCTGGTAGGCCGCTCCGATGCGCGGCGCGAAAGCCCAGGGGTAGTTGTGGGACAGATCGCAGTTGCAGGTAGCTCCGTAAATAACGGCGCCCGGGAGACCTACAGTGGGATCCACCGTGGAGAAAGAGGCAATCGGCATGCGGCCGTGTTCTTCCTTCAAATAGGTTTGGAAATCGTACCGCAGGCCGTAGTCCAGGGTGAATTTCCGCGTGACCTTCCAGCTATCCTGCGCGTACAATCCCAGGCTGTGCTGTCCGGTCTTCGTCTGAGTGTTCGGACTGATTTCCACATCGTCCGGCAAGCCCAGCATAAAGCTGGCATAACTGAAGCCACTGGCATTGGCAAAGTTAAGCGGCTGGAGATTCTGCCAGGGGTCGGCGGTTTCGGCATTGGAAATGCCAAAGGCTCCATTGGCGCGCCACCCGCTTTTCTCGGGATATCCATCCACCGTAAGTTCACCGCCGTACTTGAACGAGTGGTTTCCCTTGACCCAAGTCAAATTGGCGTTGGCCGTCGATTTCTCCTCCCAGAGGAAGGCGATGAAGGCCGGACCTATTCCTCCGCCTGCCGGGCCGCCATATCCGCCGGTGAGGAAGTTATTCAAGCCTCCGCCTCCGTCGAAGAATCCGCCGATCGAGGGAAAGCGGTTGGTCTGGAAATATCCGTTCATGCCTAGAGAGGATTGGCTGAAATTCGGGTAGTCCGTCGGCTGGTACTGCTGAATGTAGCCCACGCCCAAGTGGAGCAGCAGGGTCGGCGTGATGCTCTGGTCGTAGTTGACACGAGTGGTGACATTCCGCATAGCGACGGGCGCGGGGGCGTTATAAGGGTCCGTGACGCCATTGGCATTGGGCGAATTCTGTTCGAGCCGCGAGAAGTACCAGCCGAGCTTGATAGTCGGACTAAGGGAGTGGTCGAGCTTGAAGGACCAATTGGTGGTGTGCTGCCAGTTTTGGTAGGCGGGAGCCAGGTAGTTGTTAATGATGCCGGGTTGGTTCGGCAACGGAAACATGTTTTGAATCTTAGTGGCAACGGGATCGAACCTGGCGACTGGAATCTGCTGGTTCGGGAAAGCACTGCGGATCTGCGATCCGTTTACGATCCGATTCGTGTTGGGATCGAAGACCTCCCCATAGCTCAGAGTCTGGCCCGCCGGGTCCTTTGCGGGCACCTGTGTCACACCCGGGGTTGCACCAGCGGGGCAGCCATTGTAAGGATCATTTGGAATACAGCCTATCGTTATCCCGGGGCTAAAAGCGCAAAAATTGCCCGGGGTGACATAAGCAAAGCACCCGGATGTGGAAAAATCGCCAGCTCTGTAGGCGGCCGTAGGCACTGTCTGAATGTTGTTCGAAGTAGTCCTATTCTCCCGGAACTGCTCGAGATTGAAGAAGAAGAAGCTCCGATTGGCTCCGTTGTAGATCTTGGGAATATGGATCGGCCCGCCTACGGTGGCGCCCCAATCGTTCCGGCGCACTGCGTTGCGGATGTGCTGGCCTGCTTTGGCCGGGTTCTGCGCGGCCTCATCGGTGAAGGGCAAGCCCGCGTTTAAGAATTCATTGACAAAAAAGTCATAGGCGGTGCCATGGAACTGGTTGGTGCCCGATTTCATGGTGTAGTTGATCAAGCCACCGCCAACCTGGCCGTACTCCGCCGCATAATTGCTGGTCTGAACCGATACCTCCTGGATGGCATCGACGCTTGCGCCCTGGCTGTACTGTTGGATGGTTTTCCAGATGTTTCCGGTAGCCTCCTGGCCTTCAATACGAATGGCCTCGCTGTTGCTTGGCAAGCCGTTCACGACGATCGCATCGTCAGTGGAAAAAGTCACGCCGGGGAGCAGTTCCATCGACTGCAGGGGGTTCCGGATATTGCCCATGCCCGCTACCGCGCCTCCTACGACGCCCCCGCCCGATATGGTGAGGACGGGAAGATCGTTCACGTCCGCGATGGCGATCGTATGGCTCATTTCGCCGCTTTCCGTTTTAAGCAGCGGCGCCGTTTCGGTCACGGTGACGGTTTCGGTTGCCTGGCCTACCTCGAGCTTTACGTCTCTGCGCGTATCGGTGGCGGAAATCACCTGGATGTTCTGCTGGACGAACTTCTTGAAGCCCGCCGCATTCACGGAGATCTCGTAATTGCCCGTCGGAACCGGGAGCACGTAGTTCCCGGTGGCGGACGTGCCCCCACGATAAACGACTCCCGTGTCGGTATTCTTGACCTCAATTTGAGCCGCCGGAACAACCGCGCCGGCCGGATCGGAAACAGTTCCGGTAATCGTGCCCTGGTTGGATTGCCCAAGTAAAGCGGCTGCCGTCAGACACAGAAACGCCGGAGACAAAGACCGTAGACTTACCCTAAACCGCATAGCTCCCCCTTCAAAAGCTGCATGCATGTTTTTTGAAAACCTGGTCAGTATATATGCATTGCATGCAGGAGTCGATGGTGTGAACGTGATAGTCGAAATCAATCGCATTGATAGAGGGTAGGCGGAGATGGGGGGCGATTGGGCGGCTGTGAATCGCGAAGCGAGCGACTTGCCCGTCGCGCCGGTGCGATTACGCAGCCATCGATCAACTCAGAATGTAACCCGTAGCACGGCTTGACCGCTGCGCGGGTTCGCTCCCGCTCCGGCGACGGTAGCGATTGTCCCATAACCACTGGTCAACACGCCGTTCACTAACGTCGGAGCCGTAGTAATCGCGCCGGTCGAAGGCGCCGAGAGGAAGACCCGATTGAACACGTTCTGAAACTCGACCCGGAACTGAAGGTTGAACCGCCCCTCCTTCCCGAAGGGGAAGTTCCGGGCGAAGCTCATGGCTTCGCCGGGCTGCCGCTGCCAGCGGTAGTTGTTGTAGAACGGAGCGGAAACGCCCCACTGCCCAGGCGCCGGATTCGTCCAGGCGGCGGTATTGAGCACAATCGTCGTCTGCGGATTGAAGCATTTGCAGTTGGGATCGACCAACAGTGGATTCACGCCGGAAACGTAGTTGTCGAAATTGTTCGTGCCGCCGCGGCCCAACTGGCTGGTGAGCAAATTGGTGGAGGTGGCGCTCTGAATCAGCGCGCCGCTCTGGTACCGCATCACCCAGCCAAGCTGCCAATCCCGTGCGATCCGGGAAACCACGTGCGCGCCAAGGCTATCGCCCGGTGTTTTGGGCGTTGTGTAGGAACCGGAAATCACCCAGGCCAGCGGCCTGGTGAGTTGGTTGAGTTGCCGGTTGTTCTGGAAGTTAAAAATGTCTCCCGGGACGGGGATGCCCGCGTCGAAATAGCCGAAATCCGCGCCGGTGCCGAGGTCCAAAGCTTTCGACCAGACGAACGACCCCTGTACGGACAGGCCGTGAGAGAAGCGCTTGGTGACCTTGGTCTGCAGCGAGTTGTACCACGTTTCGCCGAGCGGAGGCCCCAGATATGTGACCGGACCCCCACCCCACTGCGGTACGGGACGGAGTTGCTGGAGGACCGTTTGATTCGGCGGCATTCCCGCGTAGGCCGGGCCGAATCCGGCGGCAATCGCCGTCGGCGAGCTGATCAGGCTGGTCAGCAAACTCAGATTGGCCGGATTGTTGCGGCTGAGCCCATAGTGGGCGAGGATTTGGTCATCCAGGGAGTTACTACCGATTTGATTGAATATCGGGGAGGGCCACCAGGCGCCCCGGTTGCCGACATACGTGGCCTCTACCACGATGTCTTTTTGTAATTCGCGCTGAATGCCGAAGCTCCACTGCATGGTTCGTGGGGGCCGGGCCTCCGGGTCGTAGAAGATGAACGGAGTTTGCGGCGGCAGCAATCCGTTGAGCGGAGTCGGGAACTTGCCGACGTTAAAATTGGGCCACGTGATGTTGGGGTAAGGATTTCCGCCCTGCAAACCAGCCGGGAGTGGAGTGTTCCCATATCCGCTAGCGTTAAAGCTATAGAAATCGGCCACGCTGTAGGAAGAACCCGACGGACTTTGAAGCAGCGCATAGGTCACGCCAAAGCCCGCGCGCGCCACGGTCTTGGGGGTGATCTGATAGGCCAACCCGAGCCGCGGCCCGAAGGCGTACGGGTAATTGTGGGACAAGGCGCAGTTGCAGCGCCCGCCGCCATAGCCTTCATAGACGATCGCGCCCAAACGCCCTCCCACCGTTGGGTTCGGAGTAGAGAAGGATGCGTCCGCCATCCGGCCGTGTTCTTCCTTCTCATACGTCTGGAAATCGTACCGCAGGCCGTAATCGAGCGTCAGCTTGCGCGTGAGTTTCCAGCTATCCTGCGCGTAAAACCCGACGGCGTGAGAGCCCAAACGGGTTTGCGTTATGGGACTGCTCTGAAGCGAATCCGGCTGGCCCAACAGAAAGCTCGCGTAACCGAAGCCGGTGGGATTCGCAAAATTGAAAGGCTGAAGATTCTGCCAGGGATCGCTGGTTTCCGCGACATTAAAAGCGAAGCTTCCATTGGCCCGCCACTCGCTGTGTTCGGGATATCCTTCGCCTATGTATTCCCCGCCGTACTTGAACGAGTGATTCCCTTTGACCCATGTGAAATTGAAATTCGCCGTCGGCTTCTCTTCCCAGATGAAGGCGATGAAGCCCGGGCCGAGTCCCCTAGACCACCCGCCGGTGTTGGTGATGTTGTTGTACAATCCACTGATCGTCGGGAATCGGTTGGTGACGAAATACCCGTGCAAACCGATCGAATTCTGATCGAATGCGGGATAATCCGTCGGCTGGTACTGCTGAATATAGCCGAGGCCCACGTGCAGCAGCAGGGTTGGTCGAAGACTCTGATCGTAGTTGACACGGGTAGTGACGTTCCGGTTCGCCATGGGGTTCGGCGCCGTATACGCGCCTGTGAAGCCGTTGGCGTTGGGAGAATTGTCTAGGAGCCTCGAAAAATACCAGGAGAGCTTGATGGTCGGGCTGATGGAGTGATCCACTTTGAACGACCAATCGGTATTGTGCCGCCAGTTTTGATAAGCGGGAATAGTGTAATTGTTCACAATCCCCGGCGCGTTGGGCAGCGGTAAAAACGCCTGAATCGCGGCTGATACCGGATCGAACCTCGGGAGGGGAATCTGCTGGTTGGGGAAAGGACTCCGGACTTGCGCTCCATTCACGATTCGGCTGGTGTTGGGATCGAAGATCTCGCCAAAGCCCAACCCTTGGCCGGCTGGGTCTACCGCCGGAGCGCCGTTGAGCGTGATCGCGGGGCTTGACGCGCAGACGCCGGTGGCCGCGATGTAGTTAAAGCAACCGGACGTCGCAAAATTGCCGTTCCGATAATCGGGCGTAGGCACTGTGGTGATGCCGTTAGAGGTGGTCCGATTCTCCCGGAATTGCTCGAAATTGACAAAGAAGAAAGTCCTGTTTTGGCCGTTGTACAGCTTGGGAAGGCGGACCGGACCGGCGATTGTAAATCCATAGTCGCTCCGGCGCACTGCGTTGCGGATGTGCTGGCCTGCCTTCGCGGGGTTCTGCGTGCCGGCGTCGGTGAACGGCAATCCCGCATTGAGAGCCTCATTCACGAAATAGTCGTATCCGCTGCCGTGGAACTGATTCGTGCCCGACTTCATGGTGAAGTTGAAATAGCCGCCTCCGACCTGGCCGTACTCCGCCGCGAAATTGCTGGTTTGAACCGATACCTCCTGAATAGCGTCCACGCTCGCGCCCTGGCTGAGCTGCTGCAGGACTTTCCAAATGGTTCCGGCGGCGTCCTGGCCTTCGATGCGGATCGCCTCGCTGTTGCTCGGCATTCCATTCACCGACATGGCATTGTCGTTGGCGAAAGTCACGCCGGGGAGCAGGTTCGCGACCTGCAGAGGGTTGCGAATATTGCCCATGGTGGTAGCGCCGGTCCAAGTTCCGCCGGCGATTGTGAGCACAGGAAGCTGGTCCACATCGGCTATGGTGACCAAGTGGCTGACTTCTCCGCTCTCGGTCTTGAGCAAGGGCGCCGTATCGGACACGGTCACCACTTCATTAGCGGCGCCGATTTCGAGCCGCACGTCTTTGCGAGTGTCGGTCGCGGAAATCACCTGCACGTTCTGCTGCACGAATTTCTTGAACCCCGCGGCATTCACCGAAATCTCGTAAGTTCCCGCCGGCACAGCCAGCACATAGTTTCCGGTAGCGGACGCGCCGCCGCGATAAATCACCCCGGTCTCCGTGTTTTTGATTTCGATTTGAGCCGTCGGAACCACGGCGCCCGCGGGATCGGAAACGGTTCCGGTAATCGTCCCCTGGTTGGATTGCGCGAGCGAATACACACCCGCGAGAAATACAAGCGAAAGCGCCCACTTGGATCGCATATGGACCCTCCCCGTTTTGTTGAGCAAGCCTCAAGGGCTTTCTCAAAGCGGGCTGATTATATCCGCACTGGGCGAGAGAGTCGATGGCGAAATCGTGATAGTGCCGATCAATCAAGTTGATAATGATGGCCGTAAAGGGGAAGGCACATGGGGCGTTGCACGGGTGCCACGCCCCGGCCGCAATGTTGAATGTAATCCGAAGCACCGCTTGTCCCGGCTGCGGCTGCGCCCAACTCCGCCGACAAGCCCTTGAGGCCGGTGCGACACCGGGAGGATAATCCCCCGCTTACCTCTGCACAGGACCACCGGCGCGTGGGCGATTTGCCGGCGATATTTTGATGGCAATCATTCCGATTAACTGGTGGAATAAGGGGTGACTTGCTCTTCGGCCAACTCGGCGGCGTAATCGAGGCAGGCCATGATATCCTCACGCGACAGCGATGGATACTCAGCCAACAGATCTTCGACGGTGTCGCCGTTCGCCAACATGTGGATTATTTGGTGAACCGGAATCCGCGTACCTTTTACGCACGCCTGTCCGTGGCAGACCGCCGGATTGATGGAGATTCTCTTAAACAAGCGCTGCTCGCCCCTGCCCAGTCTACCTTAGTCGGGCTTTATGCAAATGCCGTATCTTATGTTAAAACGTCACCCGAAGCACCGCCTGGCCCGACCTCGGTTGCGCCCCAGCCCCGTTGATGGTTGAAATGTATCCGTAGCCGGCGCTGTACACGTTGCTAAAGCCGGTATTCAGGTTATTGGAAATGACCGGCGCCGCGGTGATCGCGCCGTTCGCGCCGCTGCTAGCCGGCTGCGACAGGAAAAGCCGGTTGAAGATGTTCTGGAACTCCATTCGGAACTGCGCGGTGACCTTCCTCTCTTTTCCAATCGGGAAGTTCCGCGCGAAACTCATCGACTCCGCCGGCTGCCTCTGCCATCGGTAGTTGCTGTAGAACGGCGCGGAAGTCCCCCACTGCCCAGTTCCCGGATTGGTCCAGGCGGCCGTGTTGAGAACCAGCGTGGTCTGCGGATTGAAGCATCCGCAGTTCGGATCGACCAACAGCCGGTTCACTCCCGGAACGTAATTGTCGAAGTTGGTCCCCGTCCGTCCCAATTGGCTCTCCAGCTGATTGGTGGACGTCGCGCTCTGAATCATTACGCCGTTCTGATAGCGCAGCAGCCAGCCGAGCTGCCAATTCCGGACTGCCTGGGAGACCGCTTTTATCCCTTTGTGGTCCGACGCGAATCCGGGCGTTATGTAGGAGCCGGACACGATCAGAGCCTCGGGCCGGGTCAACTGGTTGAGCTGCTTGTTACTCGCTACATTGAAGATGTCTTCGAAGATCGGATTGTACGAAAGCAGGACGGGAGACTCCGCGGCCACGCCAAGGTCAGTGGCTTTGGACCAAACGAACGAGGCCTGCGCCGACAAGCCATGCGAGAAGCGCTTGGTGGCCTTGGCCTGCAGCGAGTCGTACCACGTCTTGCCGATAAAAGGCCCCAGGGTCACGCCGAAGGACGTCCACTGCGGCGCCGGACGGATTTGCTGATTCACGGTTTGATTCGGCGGCATTCCCGGATAAGCCGGGTAAATGCCGTGGGCAGCGGCCTGTTGGTTAATTTGACCGTTGGGCAGGATG
The DNA here is from genome assembly GCA_036557165.1 of Bryobacteraceae bacterium. Taxonomy (GTDB): domain Bacteria; phylum Acidobacteriota; class Terriglobia; order Bryobacterales; family Bryobacteraceae; genus Palsa-187. Next base: position 123,267 of record DATBIA010000006.1, on the reverse strand, counting down.
AAGCCGGTCAACAAAGCCATGTCCGCCGGATTGTTGCGGCTGAGCCCGTAATGCGCCAGGAGCGGGTCGGTCAGGCAATTACAGGCCATCTGGTCCAGGCCGGACGCGGGCCAGTGGACTCCCCGATTGCCCACGTAGCTCGCTTCCACCACGATGTCTTTGCTCATTTCGCGCTGCAGGCCGATGCTCCACTGCGTGGTCCGTGGGGGCATAGCGTGCGGATCGAAGAAATGCGTCGGAGACTGCGGCGGCAGCAGCCCGTTCGTCAGAACCGGTTCTTTGCCCGGACTAAAGTCCGGCCACACAAGATTGGGGTACGGATTTCCGCCTTGGAAACCCAGAGGCAGTGGAGTGTTCCCATATCCGTTGCCGTTATACGTATAGTAATCGGCGAGCCCGTATTGTATACCGTTCGGAGTCTGAACCACTCCATATGTCATACCGGCGCCCGCGCGCAGCACCGTCTTCGAGTTGATCTGGTAAGCCGCTCCGACGCGCGGCCCAAAGGCCCAAGGGTCGTTGTGCGACAGTTCGCAATTGCAGCGCCCTCCGCCATAGCCTTCGTAGACGACGGCGCCCAAAAGGCCTCCCACGACCGGATTCGGCGTGGTGAAGGAGGCATCCTGCATGCGGCCGTATTGCTCCTTCAAATAGGTCTGGAAATCGTACCGCAAGCCATAATCCAGCGTCAGCTTCCGCGTGATCTTCCAGCTATCCTGCGCGTACAGCCCGATGCTGTGATTGCCCGTCTTCGTTTGCGTCACGGGACTGAGCGTAAGCTGATCCGGCAGACCTAGCAGAAAGCTGGCGTAACCAAAACCCGTGGGATTGGTAAAGTTGAATGGCTGCAGATTCTGCCAGGGATCGCTGGTTTCCGCGTTGGTAATAGAGAAGCTCCCATTGGCTCGCCATTCGCTGTGCTCGGGATATCCGTCCACCGTAAGCTCAGCGCCGAATTTGAATGAGTGATTTCCCTTCACCCAAATCAAATTTGAGTTGAAAGTCGGCTTCTCTTCCCACAGGAAGGAAATAAAAGACGGACCCACTCCTCCGCCATTCGCCAGCCACCCACCGGTGTTGTTGTCCCCCAAAGAGCCGCCTCTGAACGCTCCGCCGATCCCCGGGAAGCGATTCGTCACGTAATATCCGTGCAGGCCCAGGGTCGTTTGATCGAAAGCCGGAAAATCATTGGACTGGTATTGCTGGATATAACCTGCGCCTAAATGAAGCAGCAGCGTTGGCCGGAGGCTCTGATCGTAATTGAAGCGCTCGGTCACGTTCCGGCCGACATAAGGAGGAGGCGCCGCATAAGCGGCGGTGAAGCCGTTGGCGCTAGGCGAATTATCCAACAAGCGCGAGAAGTACCACGACACCTTAATCGTCGGGCTGATCGAATGATCGAGCTTGAACGAGTAATTAGTAGTGTGACGCCAGTTCCTGTATTGGGGAATAATGTAGTTGTTAATGATCCCGGGTGCGTTCGGCTGCGGGAAAAACGCCTGGATCGCGACAGCCACCGGATCGAACCTGGCGGGTGAGATTTGCTGGTTGGCGAAGGGAGTGCGGACCTGCGCCCCGTTCACGATCCGGCTGGAGTTGGGATCGAAGATCTCGCCATAACTCAGCGTCTGGCCCGCCGGATCCACCGCCGGAGCGCTCGCAAGCGTGATCGCGGGGCTGGACGCGCAGGCGCCGGAAGCCGCAACGTAATTAAAGCAACCCGACGTGCCGAAATCGCCGTTCCTATACGCGGGCGTAGGAACCGTGGTAATGCCGTTGGAAATGGTCCTGTTCTCCCGGAATTGCTCGAAGCTGAAGAAGAAGAAGCTCCTGTTCTGGCCGTTATACACCTTGGGAATGCGGATCGGCCCGCCCAGTGTGAATCCGTAATCGTTGCGTCGGATGACATTGCGGATGTGCTGGCCTGCTTTTAGAGGGTTCTGCGTGCCGGCATTTGTAAAAGGCAAGCCGGCATTTAAAGCTTCATTTACAAAATAATCGTAGCCGGCGCCGTGGAGCTGATTCGTGCCCGACTTCATCGTGTAATTGAAATAGCCGCCGCCGACTTGGCCGTACTCCGCCGCGAAATTGCTGGTCTGTACCGAAACCTCCTGCACGGCATCGACGTTCGCGCCCTGGCTGAGCTGCTGTACGGCTTTCCAGATGTTCCCCGTGGAGTCCTGGCCTTCGATGCGGATGGCTTCGCTGTTGCTTGGCAGCCCGTTCACTACCATGGCGCTGTCATTGGTGAAATTCACGCCGGGGAGGAGGTTGACAACCTCGAGCGGGTTGCGGATGTTGCCCATGCTGCCGAGATAGCTCACGCCGCCGCCCGTTATGGTAAGGACCGGAAGCTCATCCGCATCCTTTGTAGTAACCAGGTGGCTCAGTTCACCGCTCTCGGTCTTGAGCAGCGGCGCCGTCTCCGTTACGGTGACCACCTCGTTAGCGGCGCCGATTTCGAGCCGTACGTCTTTGCGCGTGTCGGTCGCGGAAATCACCTGCACGTTCTGCTGAACGAATTTCTTGAATCCCGCGGCATTCACCGAAATCTCGTAAGTTCCCGCCGGCACAGCCAGCACATAGTTCCCGGTAGCGGACGCCCCGCCGCGATAAATCACCCCGGTCTCCGTGTTTTTGATTTCGATTTGAGCCGTCGGAACCACCGCGCCCGCGGGATCGGAAACGGTTCCGGTAATCGTACCCTGGTTGGATTGCGCGAGCGCATACACACCCGCGAGAAATACAAACGAAAGCGCCCACTTGGATCGCATATGGACCCTCCCCGTTTATTGAGCAAGCCTGGAGGCTTACCCAAAGCGGGCCGATTATATCCGCACCGCCTACGGGAGTCGATGCCCACGAACGTGATAGTAAAAATCAATCAAATTGATAGAGGGTACGGGAGGAATCTCGCCGCGCGGCGGATTTGGGGCGGGTCCGCCGCGATTCACGATGCTTGCCAATGCGGAGACATCGCCGTGATTGGGACAAATACAATGGTTGGCGATGCAATTACGGCGGCCTTTGCAAGCGTGTCGATTGTATGGCGAAACTCGGCCGTCCTGCATGACGCTCGATCGAGGCGCGGCGCCGGTGCTTTTGTGGCTGGCCTGTGTGATGACCTTTGCCGGGGTGGCCACGGCGCAGGATCCGATTCCAATCGACGGGCCCGAGCCCACCGCCATTCATGGCGCGAGACGAGCCCCAACGCGTTCCGGCGGGCCTCCCGGTCCCGGGCTGCCGATCTGGCATTATCAGGTTGTCTCGCCGGTGAATGGAGTCTTTTACAACGGGTATATGGTGGGCGCCGACCCGTTTCTTCGCGGCGCAAGGACGACGACCATCCCGGTACTCCTCGTACCATTCATTGTGCAGTTCACAAATACCGCGACGGGCTTTATGACGACCTTCGATCCATCGACTGCTCCGGATACGGGTTGTACGGCAGGCCAGACCGCGATGAGCCTGGTTGAGAACAGCCCGATTTTTCAGAACTACCCGTGGACGCTGAACGGTGTAAATGTCGGAACTACGCAGTACATCGATGCGTTTCAACGGTCTAATTTCTGGAAAAATCTACAGAGCGCGGATGCCGATTATCACACGCTGCTGACTTACAGCGTAGCCGAACCGCTAACTTTGCCCTTGAGCTATTCCTCGCCGACTCCCGCGGCCGAGGTCCGCGTCGGCGTGGTCTCCTCCTGCACGAATGCGGTAGGCTCGGGATCGACGAATGGCGCCGGTTATCAGGGCATAGCGGATTACAACGTCCTTGAGGCGGCGATGACCGGTTACATCGCGTCGCACCATATCGCGCCGAACCAGTTTCCAGTTTTCATTTTGTATAACGTGATGTATTCACAGAACGGGTTGCTTTACCTTGGCGGTTATCATTTCTCCGAGGCCTCGTATCCGCAGGTGCTGACCTCCCCCGGACAGACGTTCGCGATGGCTAATTTTCGGACCAATGGTACGGGGCCGCTGGACGTATCCATCTTGTCGCACGAAATCGCGGAATGGTTGAACGATCCCGGAGGATTCAACGCCGTGCCGCCGTGGGGAAATATAGGCGAGGTAACCGGCTGCAAACGGGATCTCGAAGTCGGCGATCCTCTCACCCAAACCGATCTGGCGCCCATCCAAGGTCCGAACGGATTCGCCTACCACTTGCAGGAATTGGCATACTTTTCCTGGTTCTTTCGAACCCCTTCGATGGGCGCGGGCGGTCTGTTTTCGGATAACGGAACGCTGACGGTGGGCGCGGGTCCCGTGTGCCAGTGAGCGAGACGAATTTCCTTACGCCGGGCTGCGGGCGAGTGTCAAACGGCCCGATCAGCGCAAGAAATCGAGGAGAGAGGTACGGGCGCCGCGATTGATATAATGCGCCGCATGAGGATAGTGTGCGCGCTCGCGATTTTCGCGGTTTCCGCAATCGGCCAGGATGCGCAGAAGCTTTACTCCGTTGTTCGGGCCAACGATCTTGCGGGATTGAAAGGCATGCTGGATCAAGGCGCCAGTCCATCGGCCGGCGACGACCGTAAGATCACGCCCTTGATGTATGCAGCCGAGATCGGGTCAGTGGACGCCATGCGGTTGCTGCTCGACCGGGGCGCGGAAGTCAACGCTCAGAACGCCTTCGGCTCCACAGCGCTGATGTGGTCGGTTTCCGAGCCAGCCAAGGTCCGCCTGCTGCTCGATCATGGCGCGGATGTGAACCTCGCGGCGAAGAGCGGGCGGACGGCGCTGATCGTGGCGGCATTCACCGATCCATCCGTAGAAGTGGTCCGGCTGTTGCTCGCGAAGGGCGCCAAGATCGCCGTCATGGATGAGAGGCATGTCACGCCTCTGAACGCGGCGACATTCGGCAACGACACGGCCACGGTCCGGTTGCTCCTGGATGCGGGCGCCGATATTAATACACCCGATACATTTATCGGCTTGACCCCGCTGATGAACGCGGCTGGGAACCGCAACGTGGAGGCGGTGAAACTGCTGCTGGCCAAAGGCGCAAAGGTAAATGCGGTGTCCAAAACCGAAGACCTGCCCAAGATTCCCACAGGCACGGTGGAGTTTGGCGGATGGACGCCACTGTTGATGGGAGCGGCGTTCGGTCCGCCGGAAACAGTGAAGGATTTACTCGATGCGGGCGCCAGAATCAACGCGCAGGATTACAGGGGCTTCACTCCGCTGATGTTGGCGGTCGGCACGGACCGGTATGATCGTCAGACGGTGCGCATGCTGATGGCTCGCGGCGCCGATCTTCGTCCGACCAATCATGACGGTGAGACCGCGCTCGATTGGGCTTACAAATTCGGCGATGCGGGTGTGATCCGCGCGTTGGGCGGAACCCCGAAGGAGGATGCGCGGCCGGTCGCGCTCGGGGAGCAGGCGCCGGATGCCCGGACGGCGGTTAGTCGCAGTCTGCGCTTGCTGGACGCCACAACCAGTCAGTTCTCCAAGAAAAGCGGATGCTTCGCGTGCCATGAGCAGCCGCCCGCCGAGTTTGCGGCGGCATCCGCGCGCGCCAGAGGCATCCCTGTGGACGAGAAAGCGTCCCATGAACGGCAGGCTCAGATCACGCTGCCCATTAATGGCGTACAGCTTGAGGGAGCGGCAGCGCTCGGCGGCGCCGATAACAATTTGTACTCGGTGGAGGCGCTGGTGCGCGCGGGCTACAAACCGAATCGGACGACGGACTATCTGGCGGCGAACCTGGCGATGGCTCAGGGCGCCGATGGAGGCTGGCATCTGCCAGGATATTCGCGCTCGCCCTTGCAGGACAGCGATTTTTCCCGAACCGCCATGGCCATGCGAGCATTGCGGGCCTTCGCTACGCCCGGCCGATCGGCCGAAATGAAGCAGCGGATCGAGCGCGGTAAGCAATGGCTGATGCGCGCGCAGCCTGTGATCTTGGAAGATTGGGACATGCGCTTGGCCGGCATTGCCGCGGCGGGAGGCAGCGCCGCGGAGCTTCATAAGCTGGCCAAACCTATTCTCGAGCGCCAACGCGCCGACGGCGGCTGGGCTCAGCGCGAGGGCTTTCCGAGCGACGCGTACGCCACCGGCATGACGCTATGGGCGCTGAATGAAGCGGGGATCGAGGCGCCGGACGCGAAGGGCGTGAAGTTCCTGCTCGGCACGCAAAGCGAGGATGGTTCGTGGCATGTCGCCAGCCGCGCCACCAAATTTCAGCAGTACTTCGAGAGCGGGTTCCCTTACCGGCACGATCAGTGGATCTCTACGATGGCTACCGGCTGGGCGGCGAATGCGCTCGCGCTTTCGATCGAGCGGTAGTTAGCGGATTTTGGGGCGAACGCTTGAGCGTGCTGCCATGGGCTTTAGTTTACGGTCGGAACGGCGAACTGAAGTTCGCCGCGGCACGCTAAAGCGCGCGCCACGGCGCCCGCCGGAGTCTATCGAGCGCCTACTTGGCGCTTAAGTGGGAACTGTCCTTTTCGCCCTCGTTGCAAACGAAATCGAGCAGATCCGTGTCGAGTTTGATGGTTTGATTCAGCGTGATTGTCCACGGCTTGGTGTAGGTCTTGGGATCGTCGACTGCGATCTCGATTTCCATCCGTCCGAAATTGACGCGCCGGAATCGCTCCGTGATTTTAGCGGCGTCGGACATCGGATTGCCAGTCGCGTCGAGCCACAGCCCATCGCGGAAACCGCTGGTCTCGACAACCAACGTGTCGCCGTCCCACTTGCCCGTGGAGTAGCCGTTCCAGGACGGGTTGGGATCGGCGGGTAAAGGCCGTGCGTCGGTAAAGATTTGCCGGTAGCTCGTGTTGAACTCGTTCATGATTACGACGAGCCCCGGCGTCTGAATCATTTTCCTGAAGCCGGGCATGGTGTGCAGACGGACCGGGCCGATGGGCAGGCAGTGCGATAGCGGATCGTTACGCGCTGCTCCCCCCGGCGGGTTTTCACCAGATCCGCCGCCCAAGGCCGGTAGGGCAGACCCTCTTTGAGGCTCGATGCGATGTTGATAAACTCGTCCGGCACCGGCTCGCAGCCGGGAAAATTGGGATTGCCTTGCCGGCTGGTTTGCATGTACCATAAGCCCGACAGGTCCGGTTTTCCATCGGCAGCGCGGGGACATGCGGCGGCGAGATCCGGTTTTCCGTCGGGCGTCCGGGGAACGCTCGCAGTCGGATACCCGATCCACTGTGCGGAAAGCGGCGCGGCGAGCAGCCCGAAAAGGAGCGATCGCTGAATTGCCGTGTGAAGATTCATCCTGCGCGGCCTCTGTAGATGCAGTATACTCCGCGCGGGTTCGTCTATGAACGAGTTTTCAGCGCAGGAAATCGAACAGAGTCGTGCGAGGAATCAGGGCCTCCGATTGCAGCGCCGCTTGTTCTTGAGTCTGTGCCTGCGTTAGCTCCGTGATCGAACTGGTCACGTCGGCATCCTGCAGATTGGAGATTTGGGTCTGAAGCTGCGTCTGCAACGCCTGGCCGTCGTCCGTGGCTTGGGCGATATTGTCCTGCACGTTACCGTAGAACGCGAGCTGGGTATTCAGGTAGTCGCCGACCTGGGAGAGCCCCGACACCGAGGCCTGGATGGCGGTGTCGTTATTGCTATTCAGCGCCGCCATCAGACCTGTGATGGCGGAGTAAACGTTGGTGGCCGGATTCGCGGAGTCAAAAATCGTCTGCGCCGTCTCGGCGACGGGGAACGTATTTCCGTTGGGATATTGCGCTACGCGGGTGGCCGCCGCGCCCATGTACACGCTCACCGGATTGGTCTGCGAGAGGTTGATGTTATAAGGCGCCTGCTGATCGGAATCGCCCGAGAAGATAAAGCGGCCCTCCACGGACGTATTGGCCAGATTGCCCATTTGTTGAAGAATCGCGCCAAGCTGTTGCGCGAGAACGGAGCGCGTGGTGGCGTCGGCGGTGTCGGTGTCGCCCTCGGCGCCAAGGGTCTGGACCTGATCGAAGAGCTGCACGGCGGTTTGGAGCGCCTGCTCGCCGCCATCCGCTTCGGCTTTGAACCGGCCAAGGTTGGATTGATTCTGCTGCGCCGCGCTCAGGCTGGCGCGCGCCGCCAGCAGCGCCGAGATCGAGTCCGGCGCGTCCGATACCTGGTTGACTTTTAGACCGCTCGAGATCTGAAGCTGCGCCTGCTGAAGCGTATCGGCGATTCCGTTCAATGCGTTGATAAACCGCTGAGTGGTTGGATTCAGGTTCGATAGCATGACGATCCTACGAGCTGACGGGCGGTATCAGATTAATTACGGTCAACGTCAGGTCGCTCAAGACGCCGATCATTTTCCCAATTGCGTCGTAGGCTTGTTGGAATTGAATCAGCTTGGCGGCCTCGGCGTCCAGCGAGACGCCGGTCTGTTGTGAACGCGTCTGCTGCGCCTGGGTCAACAGATCCTGATAAGCGCTTTGGTCCTGTGTCGCTTGCGATACGTCCTGGCCGACCTGCGTCCCGAGCTCGGCAAACGACTGGGAGAACGTGAGGCCATTGATCACGGGGACATTTGCCAATTGGGAAATCGCGACGGCGTTTCCGTTGCCACCGGGGGCTCCCGCGCTGGCCGCGGCGATCTGGCTCGGCGTGATGTTGGTAACCGCGATAGTGGTAGCCGCGTCGGAGGCCTGATTGTAAGTGAAGAGATTCACCGCCGGCGCATTGCCGTTTTGGTCTAGTCCCTGCGAGAGCTGGGTATTCACCTGGTCCGCGAATGTCTTTGCGAGCGTGTTTAAAGTGTCCAAATAGCCGGGCAGCGCAACATTTTTTTCGCTGAGAAGCCCGCCGAGCTGGCCGGCGGTAATCTCTGAGGTCACATTGTTGCCCTGCGAATCGCGAATGGCCGTCTGGGGCGCCGAAAAATCGGCGGAAAGCGCGAAACTCTGGCTGCCGAGGACCAGGGGCGCCTGTCCTCCCAGAAAAACGTTCACCTCGCCGTCTTTGCCCTGAATCGTCGAAAAGTTGACAAGATTCGACAGATTCTCTAAAGTCGCGTGCATCTGCGCGTCGAGACCCGCGTCATGCGCACCCGCCGGGCCGGAAGCGTACTGCTGGTTCAGCGCAGCGATCTGTTGCAGGTATCCATCGATCGTCTTCACGGTGGCCTGCGTCTGAGTGTCCGCGTTGTTGGCGATCTGCGTAATAACGCCAGCGCTCCGATTGAATGTTTGGGCGACCTGCCGCGCCGCCTGGATTGCGCTTTGACGCTCGGTCGGATCGTTCGGATTTACGCTCAGTTGAGAAAAACTATTGAAGAAGTTGCTGAAGGCGCCCGAAAGATCGGAGCTGGTTCCGTTGGAGATTGAGCTGAGATCGAAAATCTGCTGCGCCTGGCTCAGATCGGTGGCCCTCTGCTGGGCGTACCCCAAAAGCTGCTGTTGGTTGCGAACGTTCTGCTCCAGGTATTCCGAGCGCGAGCTTACAACCGGCCCGGCGGCCACACCTCCGCTAAGATGCGCCTGCATATCGAAGGGCAAAGGCACAAGCGTCTGGTTCTGCTGGACGTAACCGGGCGTGTTCGCGTTTGAGATATTGTTCTGGATCACGTTGAACACGCGCTGATACACCGACATCGCTTGCGCGGAATTGAGCAGAGCCGTAGAAAGGCTGGCCATGTGCGGCGTCTATAGGGCGGAGGACTTCATCCTTGCAGGGACAGCGTCGTCCGCGCGGTTAGCGGAGGCGGACTTCCCGTGGACGAGTAGCCCGCGTGGGAGCCCGCTAAAATGGCCGCCAAAACCCGTGTGGTATTAAGCCCGTGCTCGATTAGCTTATGGCAAGCCGCCAGATCAAGGGCTAGAGCTTTCAAATCTCGCTTATGCTCGCGCAGCAGCGCGGCAGGACGGTGTTCCGCGCGAGACGCGGCGCCATTGCCGGCAGAATCGAGCCTCGTCAGTGCGCAAAGGCCCTGGATCGCTTCGTCAAGCGCGGGCAGATGCGCTTGTAGAGTCTCGGGCGCCGGTTGGAGCAAAGCCGCCTTCAACGAAGTGACCGAGACCCGAATCTTCTCTATAAGGGCCGTCATTTTTGCGAAGCGTCGTCGATAATCTTCGACGCAGTGCCCTGCGCGTCTACTTTGTACGCGCCGTTCGTGTAGTTTCGGGCAATCTGTTCGATGCGCGCTTGCCGATCCGGAGAATCCGCCGCTAACGCGCGCAGACTCCGCACCAGTTCGGAAAGATGAATATCGTCGCCCGATTCAACTCCGCTCCCGGACGCGGTATTTCTTCCAGCGCTTGAATTCCGGGACGTCTGCGTTCGCGAGGTTTCCGTCGCGCCTAGGGAGGAAAGATTGGGATCGTTTACCTTCATATCGAACCATTAGGAAGCGCATAGGCTCCCACACGCTATATCGGCGGTTCCTGGAAACATCTTAGATGAAAAGTGACCGCATGATGGTAAGTTTAGTCCGATATCGCTCACCCAGGGGCCTAGGCGGTTCACGAGGGTGCGCGTTCACCCATTTTTCCCTCTGCAGGGTTGAGCCGATGGGAGCCGCCAGGGCTCAGCCGCCTTATTGAAGCGCGGCGCGCCGCGCCAGGCCCGCCCGGATCAATTCCACATCTTCCGGGTCGAACGACATGGCCTCCGGAAACATCTGATGGTAGTCGTTGCTAGTCCAATGAGCTTTCATGAGTCCGCGATCGGAATGCCGGCTGACGTTCTCCAGCAGATGCGTAAGCTCGTGCGCCAGAACGTGCCCGAGCAGGCTCGGCGCGATCAGCGGCTCCGCCATGGAAATCACGCGATCGTAGAATACCTCGATACGATTCTCGCCGAGCTGCGCGTAGCCCAGAGCGTCGGGATGATCCAGCGCGCCCATACTGAGTTGAATCAGGATGGATTGCGGCGAAGGAGGCGGGCACCGGTGCTGGAGCGGCCAATCGATTTTTACGCCAATCTTGTTAAACATTTTGGCGGCGATATCTTCCGCCTGCCTTACGACCCAACCGTTTCCGCCGCCGTTTTGAATGCAAATCTTCACCACCGGGAGGGCGCCCGGCGCGATGTTTGCCGCAACGGAAAATGCTTCGGCCACCACGACCGAGATGACTGCGATGAATAACCTCATGCTCCCTCCGCAGGGACACGTTGAGCCGGTCTCGGCGGGGAGAGAGGCGGGTCGCGACGCGCAGCCTTTCGCGGCGCGCGCGTTTCCAAGTCGAGCGCCGCGAATGCCGGCGGAAAGGGGTCCGCAAGGCGGCGGCGCGAAGCCTAATTCAATCGCATCAGGGACAGCGGGCGGCGACCAAGTCTTCCGCCAGCTTGGCCATGGCAATGCGGCGCTGACGGCTCAGCTTACGAAGATACTCGTAGGCTTGCTGCTCGTTCATTCCGTGTCGCGTTTGTATGATCCCCTTGGCGCGCTCCACCAGTTTTCTTCCGGCAAACTGGCAGTTCACCGCGCGCAGCTCGGCGCGCAGGCGCGCGATTTCTTTCGCGGACCACGCGGCCTGCGCGGCCAGATTGATGTTCTCTACCATCTGCGGCGGCACGGAGGAATGCGGCGGTTCGAGTCCAGCGAATCCGAACACGACGATCACGACGCATCGTCTGGCGGCCCAGGGGAACAGGAGAAACGAGCTTGCTCCCGGCGCGACCGTGGAGGTCAGGAGATCCGCCAGCGGATCGCCCGCGCGGATCGGACCCGACCGGCCGTTCAGCGATCTTTGCAGATCCGCGCCGACAACCGGCGGCGCGGCGGCCGGATAGGCAACCTCCACCAGAGAGTTTTCCGCAACCAGGACCGCGAGCGACATGGCGCGCAATTCGGAGGAAGCTCGCTTCAAACCCGCAAGGCCTTGTTCCAAAACTTCATCCGGTTCGCCTTCCACTCGGCCTGCCATGCAGCGTCTCCCAACCTGAGGTCGTCCCCTAAAGACAAAACCGTCACGGCATTGTGAACGGGGATTTAATGAACGCGGGAAGAACCGGGAGCGCGAGCCGCTCAGCGTCTACCGCACCGAACTAATTACTATTACGCCGAATCGAACAAAAGGTTTCAAAAATACATAGACGCCACAGGTCACATTTTTGTTCGCGGCAGGGTGCGGAAAATTTTATGACTAATATTGGCTAGGGCAATCGGAAATTAACTTCGACTGTGGCCGCGACCGGAGCGGGCTTGCCGTCGATCGTGCCCGGCTTGAACCGCCACTTCCAAACCGCCTCCATCGCCTTTTGCTCCAAGCCCATCCCCACCTGCTTCGTCACCCGGACGTCCGTGGGGCGGCCTGTCTCATCGACGACCAGCGAGAGCTTGACGGAACCTTGCCACCTGGCGTTCCTCGCTTCGTCGGTGTATTCGGGTGGTGGGTTATAGATCGGCACAGGCGCCGTTCCGCGGGTTCCCGTTGCGGCCTGGAAGTCCTCGGGGCCGGCGATGCCGCCGCCCACTCCGGAACCGATTCCGCCACCGATGCCTCGGCCGACTCCGGAGCCGATTCCGGCGCGGCCTCCGCCGGCGCGAGCGGCAGAAGAAAGACTCGCGCCTGGCGCGGCGATGGTCAATACGGCGCCACCGTCCGACTCCGCGGATGGACTCCAGACGGCAGCGAGATGCTCGTCGAATTTTTTCACCGCGGCGGCCGCGGCTTCCATGGAACTACCGGTCAACCGGTCGCCTTCGCGCACCGGGAGCTGCGCCCGCGCGAGAAAATCCTCTTTCGAGAGCCCGAGGCCGATCACACGAATGCTTCGCAGCGTCGCGCCTTCGAGCGATCGGGAAATCTGCGCTTGCGCCAGCTTCGCCCGCATCGCTGAGAGTTCCGCTTCCCGAGCCCGCACTTCGGCATCTCTGGCGCGGATCTCGTCCTGGTTCTGGCCGGCTTGCGCCCGCTGCGCGACCGCCAGCTTCGCTTCTAATGCCTGGAGTTCCGCTTGCCTCGCCAGCAGAGCCTCCTTCGTGACCTCTGGATCGGCATGAGGTTCTTTTCGCGCTTGGAATTCCTCTATCCCGGCTTTGACTTGATCGATTCTCTTTCTGAGGAAATCGGTGGTGGTCTGTATATCCTGGCCAACGTTGCTATCGTCAATCGGCTCCGGCGCGGCCGCGGCGGCCTGCGGCTTCGCTTGCCGCGGCGTTTCAAACTGAACGTTCACCACACGCGTGCTGCCCGCCGCGTCGGGCGTGAAGTGCCAACCGAGCACGGATTGCAGCACCGGCTTGCGCAGTTCGTCAGGTCCGCTCAGAACGCGAGCGTCGCTCACGTTGCCGGTGTTATCGAGATGCACCTCCACGCTCACCATTCCTGTGACGTTTCCGATTTGGGCGGCGGCGGGGTACTCGACCGGGGCGCGATGCACCACCGCGGAGGAACCGAGATCCACGCGGACGCCGGGCGCGTCCGGCCGCGCTTGCGCACGCATTCGATTTACGCTCAGGCCGAGACACGCCAGCGCCAGGCACAGAGCGACGATGGCGGGAGCTTTCGAAGGCGGATTCTCTTCCGTGGAGACGCCCATGAGCCGCTTGATGCGGTACGCGAGCGGGCCCGCGGCGCCGCCCAGCGCGAGGGTAGGCGTGGCGATGCGAATGCGCTCGAGGGTGGTGAGCGCGCGCGCGTAACCCAACGCGTCGCCGCAGACGCGGACCGCTTCGTCGTCGCAGCACAGCTCGCGCTCGCTGCGGATGCGGGAGGAAATCCACCACACCGCCGGATGATAGAACAGCAGCGCCTCGGCGAGCATTTGCAGCACATTCACCAAGTAGTCATAGCGGCGGATATGCGCCAGCTCATGCGCGAGCACTGCCGCCAACTGTTCGGGCGTTAGTCCGAGGATGGTCGCGGCGGGGAGCAGGATCACCGGCCGCGCGAGGCCGATCACGCTCGGGCCATCCGCCAGAGCGGAGATGAGGACGTCCACACGGCGGTTGAGGCCCATCTGCGCGGCGATGCCCGCGACGGCTGCGCACACCCATTCCTCCGCCGTTTCACCGCGGCGACGCATCCGCGAAACTTGCCTGCTTCCCCACGCCAGACGGGCCGAGAAAACCAGAACGCCAACGCACCACACCGGCACGGCCCAATCCTGAAGCGAGGCAATCCACGTTGCCGCCGAAGCGGACGCCGCGGCGACAGTCGTCTGTGCTGCAAGATTTGTGAGTGACGAGGCTGACGAGGCCGTGGGGCGCTGATACAAAATGATCGCGGTGACGATCGGCGCCAGGATCAGCACGGCTAGCGCGCCGCAGCTAGCCAGATAGCGCGCGTTCGACGATCGTTTGCGCATCGCCAGGAGAGCGATCCAAAGCACGATCGCGACGAACGTTCCCTGCCACACGAAGTGGAGCAGAGCCAAGCTCACAAGATGCGTAAGGACGGTCATTTCTTTTCTCCTTCGAACCGGTCCAGCAGTTTTTCAATGGCTTCCAATTCCACGGGCGTCGATTTTTTGGTCGATAGCGCTTGCAACACCAGCGCCTTCACCGATCCTCCAAACGCGCGCTGCAACAGATCGCCGAGCAGTTGCCGCTGCGTCTGCTGCTGGGAATAGCGGGGCCTATAGATCTGCGGGCGCAGCGTTTCGTCGCGCTCCACCAACCCCTTTTCAGTCATGATCTGAAGCAGCTTCAGAACGGTGGTGTAGCCGGTGGGCTTGGATTGATTCAGCGTCTGTTGGACGGCGCGGACGGATTGCGCGCCTCGCTCCCAGAGAACGCGGAGGATGCTCAATTCGGCTTCGGTGGGCCGCGGCGGTTTGGATGCCATGGCCCCAGTATGACGAAGAGATTCGTCATTGTCAACGAAAATCTTCGTCATTGGCAAGCATGGAGCCCAGCGAGCCAGGCCACCACTCTTCCCGTTTGGCCTGGAATGAAATGGCCCGCTTCCGGCAGATAAACCACTTGCGCGTTTGGCGCGAACTTCTCCAGACGCCGCTGGGTCCCGGCGGAATCGAGCAGCACGTCCCGCGCTCCGACAATCGCCAGCACAGGCATTGTCAGCCGGCGAAGCACCGCATCGGAGAAGATGGGCAGCTTCACCATGCGCATCCGGAAATGCCTGTGGATCAGGGCGACGAACTCGATGAAACCTTTGAGCGCGGGCGGCGGATCGGCGGGCGGACGGCCGAGGACACGCGTCACCAGCTTGCGTTTGCCCCAGGCGCCGAACATCCGTAGGGCGAACGTCGCGAAGACGATGCCCAGTTTTTGCCGCCCCACTCCTCCGGGACAGAGCGCGGCGACCGCTTCCACGCGCTCCGGACGCCGTGTCGCGTAATCCAGAGCCAGCCACCCGCCGAGCGACACGCCCACAATCGATGTCCGCTCGACCGCGAGCGCCAGCAGGACTTCATCGAGCCACCCCGTGTAAGCGTCCGACGCGAGCGGAGGACGGGACGGAGCGCTGAATCCCGGCTCGCCGATCGTATCCACGCAATACACGCGAAACCGGCTGGCGTAGGCGGCGATATCGCCCATCCACATGGCAGCATTCCCGGCGCCGCCATGCAGCAGCAGTAGGGGCGGGGCGTTTTCCTTGCCTGAAGCGACGACGAACGTTTCTCCTTGGCTCGTTTGCACGCGAATCTGCCGGTTGGGCACGGGCCAACGATTGAGAAACGCCTGATAGCGTTCGCGAACCAGGCGCTCGCCGTCCTCGGATTTGTATATGCGGTTCATACAATTTGCTCCTTTCAAAAAATGGACACACGTATCGTGTGCTGGTCGAATCGGTCTAAATTTTCGGGCTACGCGTTAGCCGCGGCTCGGCTGCTGATCCGCGAAGGCGAGCTGGACTGCGTAATCGCGCACGTCTTCCGGCCAGGCGGCGAGCAAGTCGCCGAAACGGCGGCGGTCGTAGGCGAACAGGGCGCGGGCCGCCTCCTCGAAGCCGGGCAGGTTCCCCGCGACAGCCGACATGAAGCGGTACGCGGCCTCTTGTGCGGCGCGGACGCGGTCGCGGTCGCCGCTGCTCCGGCGCGCCTCGTCGACCAACTTGCGAAGGGCAACGGAGGCTCCTCCGGGCTGCGAATTGAGCCAGTCCCAATGGCGCGGAAGCAGCGTCACCTCCCGGGGGATCACGCCGAGCCGGGGGCGTCCACGGCCGCGAAGTTCGGTGGGTGGCGCGATTTCATCCGTCCTGCGGATGTCAAGCTCGGTTTGCTGCCCGGTGGCGTCGTCGAACACCAGGAACTGCCCTTGCGGCTTATCTCTAAGGAAAGATGTAACTTCGCCAGGTTCACCGCGCATCGCGACGGAAAACCCATCAAAAACCGTATACCGCATGAATTAAATATACCCGGATAAAAATAGGATGTCAATATTATCCGGGTAATATTTTTCGCATCTGCGAGCAGCCCGCGCCACAATTATCTATGGCCGGACGGCAGTGCCACCACTGCAAACAATGGATCGAGCCCGGTGAGGTGCACGACTGCTGGACGACTACCGAGGCGGCACTGACACGCCATCTGCCCGACGATTTGCGCGAAGCATGGGAGCGGCTGCGCGAGACGGCCGCCGCCTTCGGGCCGCAGCGGATCTACGCCTCCGGACATGCGATCATGTTCTCGCGCAAGACATGCTACTTCTTCGTGCGACCGAGGACCCGTTATTTGGAGGTGTGCCTGTTCCTCGGCCGGGCTATTAAAGCTTCTCAGGTGCGGCGCGTGGAGCGTCCTTCGAAATCCAAGTTCGCGCATATGCTCCGGGTCGCGCACAGGGACGAAGTGGAGGCGCCGGTCACCGAATGGATGCGCGAAGCGTACGAAAACTCCGATGCGCTGTCGAAAGGAGACGCCGCAGTGAAAGAAAATGCCAAGCCGAAAAAGCCTGCCGCCGCGCGGGCGAATCGCGATAGCGCGCCCATCGAGCGCGTCCGCCGTATCTGCGGCTCGATTCCCGGCGCGATCGAGAAGCTTTCCCATGGCGAGCCGACTTTTTTCACGCCGAAGCGCGTGTTCGCCATGTTCGCGAATAATCACCACGGCGACGGACACATCGCCGTTTGGGTACCCGCCGCGAGTGGCGTGCAAGCCGCTTTGATCGAGGAATCGCCCGAGACCTACTTCCGGCCCCCTTACGTCGGCAGTGCAGGCTGGGTGGGCGTGGAGTTGTCGAAAGTGGATGACGAGCAGTTGGGCGCGCTGATCCGCGAGGCGTTCCGCTTGATGACGGCGAAGGTGTCCGCGCCGAAGCGGAAGGCTGCGAGGCCATCGCGAGATTTGTAGGTCCAAGTTGATATGGCGGATGTAATTTGCGGCTCAACCTCGGATTCGTATCTTTTGGCTATCGACCACCACGAGCTTCCCACGAAGGTCGAGCCCAGCGAGGCGGGGGATGCAACTGCGAAGCATTAGCGTCGATAGCCTCTTCTGTTGCTGGGTGAATGCGCAGACGCACGATGCCAGGTATTTCGCCGGCGGGAAACGGAGTATGTTGGCGAAATCGGCATCGAGCGTAATCGAAATTCTTCCGTGTTGCTCAGCCGCGGACCGCACCATGGAATCATCGGCGCCGGATAAGCCCGCCTCCACCACGGACACGGCGTCGTGGCCCAGTGTGCGAACCGTTTGGGCGTGCAGCGTCGATAAATTCTCATCCAAGAGAAACTTCACGCGTCCGTTAGCACAACTTCGTCCGCGGCGAGAGCGGCTGCGTATTCTATGCAAGCCCGCAAATCGTCCGCGACAAGCTGCGGATACGCGGTGAGCAATCGCTCGAAGTCTTCTCCGGCGGCCATTTTTTCAAGCACTAGATAGACCGGAATGCGAGTGCCCTTCACGCACGGCTTGCCAAACATTACCGACTGTTTCGCTTCAATGCGCGCGGGGAACTTCATACCAGCAATTTTTATCGACTCGGGCCCGAATGCCTGTGGGCAATCGTGGATAATAGCACTTGACTTCCATCGCTGGGAAAATCCTCGCACGCGATACGCGCGCTCTGGCTCGCGCCGCCACTTGGATTGAGGACCGCTATCCCGAAGCCGAACCGCTGTTGAAGGAGATTTTTCCGCACACCGGACGCGCGCTTGTGCTCGGAATCACGGGTCCGCCGGGGGCGGGGAAGAGCACGCTTTGCGATGCGCTCGCCTGCGCGCTTCGGGCCGAGGGCAAAACGGTGGCGATTCTCGCGGTCGATCCCACGAGTCCTTTCTCGGGCGGCGCGATTCTCGGCGACCGCGTCCGCATGCAGCGCCATCACGCCGACCCCGGCGTCTTCATCCGTTCCATGGCGACGCGGGGCTGGCTCGGCGGCCTGGCTCGCGCGACTACCGAAACCACTCTGCTGCTCGACGCCGCGGGCTTCGACGTGGTCCTGGTGGAAACCGTGGGCGCGGGGCAGGACGAAGTTGAGATCGCGCGGCTGGCCGACGTGACGCTGGTGGTGCTGGTCCCCGGTATGGGCGACGATGTCCAGGCCCTCAAAGCCGGTATCATGGAAATCGCCGACGTGTTCCTTATTAACAAATCTGATCTGCCCGGCGCGGAAAAACTGGAGCGGGAACTGAGAGCGTCCCTGGGCCTGGCGCACCGGCCAGACGGCTGGACTCCGCCGATTGTGGCGACCGTCGCGAGCGAAGGCAAGGGGATCGCCGAGGCGCTCGCCGGCGCGCGTGAATATCGCGAGCGAGGCGTCGATTCGTCGCGCAAGGCCGAGATTTGGAGCGCGCGTCTTCGGGAGATGCTGCGCGAGCGTCTGCTCGACCGCATCCCCGCGGAAGAATGCGCCGCGCGCGGACGCGAAGTCGCCGAGCGCAAACGCGATCCATTTTCAATCGTCAATGACTGGATCGCTAAATACTAGCCTCGATCACTTGGGTATTGCCGTCCGCTCGCTCGAGCAGGCGCTCGGATTCTATGAAGGGCTTCTCGGGCTGAAAGTAAGTGCAACCGAAACCGTTGAGCAGGAGAAGGTCCGCGTGGCGATGCTTCCTCTTGCAGGTTCGCGCATCGAGTTGCTGGAGCCCACCGAGGCCGATTCACCCGTGGGAAGATTTCTTGAAAAGCGCGGCGAGGGATTACATCATATCGCCCTCAAAGTTCCGGACCTGGACGCCGCGGTGGAGCGTCTTCGCGCCGCGGGAGCGAGACTCCTGAACGAGCCCCGGCCCGGCGCGGGAGGCCACCTCTACGTCTTTGTGCACCCCGCTTCCACAGGCGGCGTGCTGCTCGAATTGATAAAAGCATGACCTCCGCAAAACCAACCATAGGAATCATCGGCGGAAGCGGGCTGTATTCGATGCCGGGCTTTGAAGCCGAAGAAGAAGTCTTGATTACCACGCCGTGGGGCGCGCCCTCGGATAATTACGTCGTGGGGCGTTTGCAGGGCAGGGAAGTGGCCTTTCTTTCGCGCCACGGGCGCGGCCACCGCTTTTCGCCGTCGGAGTTGAATTTCCGAGCGAATATTTGGGGCATGAAATCGCTGGGCGTGGAGCGAATTCTTTCGCTGAGCGCCGTCGGCTCGCTGAAGGAGGAGCACAAGCCGCTTGACTTTGTTCTTCCAGATCAGTTCGTGGATCGCACGCGCGGGCGCGCTGCAACTTTCTTCGGCGACGGCTTAGTGGCGCACATCAGTTTCGCTCATCCGGTGTGCGCCGATCTCGCCAAAGTCGCCCACGCCGCCGCGCGAAGCGTGGGAATCGCCGCCAAACTGGGCGGAACGTATCTGTGCATGGAGGGTCCGGCATTTTCCACTTTGGCTGAATCGAATCTGTACCGAAGCTGGGGCATGGACGTTGTCGGCATGACCAATCTGACCGAGGCCAAACTGGCGCGGGAAGCCGAGCTATGCTACACCACCATCGCCATGGTGACCGACTACGATTGCTGGCATCCCGATCATGACGCCGTGACGGTGAACGACATCATCGCCAACTTGACGCAGAACGCGGAGAACGCCTGCTTGCTGGTATCGGCGGCGGTGCGCGATATGCCGAAGGAGCGCGCGTGCAAATGCGGATCTGCGCTTTCGCACGCGCTGATTACCGACCGTAAAGCGATTCCCGAGGCCACGCGCAAGAAGCTGGAGCTGCTGGTTGGAAAATACCTGTAGCGAACTGCTCGAGTGCTGCCTGCAAGGGAAGAAATGGCCGGACGACCTTCTGGCTCGCGCTCTGGCGATTGACGAAGGCCGCGCAGTCTTGTCAACCGTCGTAGAGCGGTTGGGCGATTTATTCGAGCCGAAACTCTGCGAAACCTACCGCGCTCTGTTCACGGACGCGATCGCACGCGTGTACCCGGCCTTGATTTCCCGCATCCGGCAGGCTGGCGTAGCCGGTGGAGCAGTCGATCGGTTTGTGTCGACTGCCGAGCGCGTCTACGTCCTTTCCCGAATTACATTGGGCGCCGACATCGCGGTGACCAGCGTTCTGCTTGACGCGGCCAAACGCCGCTTTCCCGGCGCGGACATCGTTTTCGTCGGGCCGCGAAAAAACTATGAGCTGTTTGCGGCCGACCCGCGCATTCGCCACCTGGAAACGCCGTACGCGCGCGGAGGACGCCTGATCGACCGTCTACGCGCATCGGCGGAGCTATGGTTCGACGATGGCTTGGTAGTCGATCCCGATTCGCGGCTAACGCAGCTCGGCCTGATCGCCGTGTGTCCTGAGAATAACTATCTCTTTTTCGAAAGCCGCTCATTCGGCGGCGCCGGCGCGGAGCGTCTTCCAAATCTGGCCGCCCGCTGGGCGCGCGAGACGTTCGGTATCGATGGCGCCAGGCCCTACATCGCGCCGCTGCCTGTGAGCGAGCCGCGCGCGGACATAACCGTCAGCCTCGGCGTGGGGGAAAATCCCGCGAAGCGCATCGGCGGTGATTTCGAGCGCGAGTTGCTCTGTGAGCTGGCGCGGACAGGCGCTTCGGTGTCGATTGACAAAGGCGGCAGCGAAGAAGAACGCCGACGGGTGGAAAACGTGTTGCAACCGGGAATGCGCGCGCATGAGGGCCCGTTCGCTCCCTTCGCCGCGCAAATAGCCCGCAGCCGACTGTTCGTAGGATACGACTCCGCCGCCGGCCACGTGGCGTCGGCATGCGGAATTCCGCAGATCGCGATTATGCATGGCTTCGCCAATGAGCGGATGTTCGCGCGCTGGCGGCCGAACGGAATGATCGTTCGCGGCGATCAGCCTGGAGCGCTCGAAATCGTAGCGGGTGCGATCAGGTCGGTTAGTTTGAGCTAACCCTGCGGCGTCAACTTGCGGAGGCGGAGGCGGATGCGGAGCGCGCTCGCCGGCCCTGCAAGCCCAAACCGAAGCCAGCGATTCCTAAAAGCTCTCCGGCACCGAAGATTGCCCAGGGGAAGCCTCTGGGCAAGCCTCCGGCGATCCAGTGTCGCCAATCCCACATGAACGACACCAGCAGCACTGCTGCGCCGGCGAGTAGCAGCGCCCAGGCAATCCGCGGAACTTGCTCGGGTTCCCGTCGCAATGCAATCGCGCCGCCCACCGCCAGCGACGCTGCGACAATCACCGGAGCGGCGACCGGCGCGGCCCACGGCACCGGCAACAGAAACAGCAGATCCCAGGTGTGCAGCGAGGCCGGCCATCCGATCATGACCCAAAGCCAAAAATAGAACGCGAGATCCCAGACGCCGAAGGCGAGTGCGAATCCGGCCACCCAAGATCGGACGTTGCGCGCGGCCGTCCAGGCAACGGCGCCCAG
The DNA here is from genome assembly GCA_036557165.1 of Bryobacteraceae bacterium. Lineage (GTDB taxonomy): Bacteria > Acidobacteriota > Terriglobia > Bryobacterales > Bryobacteraceae > Palsa-187. The sequence goes on along the minus strand of DATBIA010000006.1, from coordinate 101,673 downwards.
CATCACGAGCGTGAAAGCCTCACGCACCAGCTCGATGTACATCAGGCGATGTATTGCGCCCAAGCTCGATGGGTCGAACAGCGGAAGCGGTTCGCCGACGGGCAAGCCGAAATGCGCCCGCAAAGGCTCCGCTATGGTGCGTAGGTATACGACCACGGAAGCCTCCACCTGACCGAAGGCAAAACCAAAAAGAATGAGACTGAGAACGGCCCTGAATGGACCGGATTTAGCGTCGGCCGCCACCGCCGATACCGCCGCCGCGCGAAACCATTCCGCCACCGCCGCCGCCGGAGGATGAGGGCGCGGATGAGACGCCGCCGCCAACGCCGCCTGGCGAGCCAAAGGAGCCATTCGAGGCGCTTTGGGAAGGCGGTGTCGCCCGGGCGGGCATCAGCGCCGCCGCGCCTGAATTTCCGACATTGCTATTGGCGGCCGGCGGCGTTACCCGCCCGATCGTCGGATACGATCCGCCGCCGCCGTATAGATACGGCGTGTAAAGATACATCACCGTGGCGGGGCTGTAGAAATCCCATCCAAACGGGCTGTATCCGTAACCGATTCCGGGAAGAAAAGTATATAGCCCAAAATATGGATTCCAAGCCCAGCTTCCGTAGCTCGAAACCAGTCCGTTGGCCCCGGCGCTGCGAGCAGAGGAAATGTTGGCGGTGGAGATGTATTCCGCGCGCCGGCTGGCCCAGCGATAGAAGGGATCCGTAGCTTTCGTGTCGAAATTAGACGCGACGAGCGCATCCCCGAACGCAACCTGTTTACCTTTTTTGGCGGTCAGACTGTTCTCGCCCATGGTCACATGGACCTCGCCATCGTAGACGCGCAGCCGGGCAAGATCCTCATCGAAGCGGTACAGCCCTTGCTTGGCGAGAGAAACCGTCCCGTTCTTGAAATGGACCGCGATGGCGTTGTCCTTGAGCAGCTCGTCGACTTCGATCATCGCCGAACCCGACGTGATTTCAACAGCCGTATCGGACAGATGGTTCGAAAGCATCTTGAAAGAGCCGTGCTCGGCGAGCCGCAAAAACACGCCAGGCGTCAAGAGCACTTCGGCGCGGCCATCTTCGGTGGAAAGGATCTGGTCGTTGTTGACCTGGGGAAATTGTCCAAACTTGGGATCGATCGCTTTGCCGTCGAGTAGCACTTGGCCCTCAACGTGGTTCACCATACCGGAATGGGCGGAGATGGCGTTCTGACCCCACGCGGAAGCCGCGGCCCAAAAAATCGCGGTCGAAAATATAAGTGCGAGCGGAAGTCTCCTAACCATTGGTAGACCCTCCTACAGGTACAATTCTGCGCCTTTTAGGGAATGGCGTCAAGTACGCCGATCGGGTCACGCCGGATATCGCCGAAGACCCAGCCATTCGGCCGGAAGAAAAGCGCAGAAACCACGGCGCCGGATTAATGCGTCAAATCGTAGATGAAGTAATTCACCGCGATCCGGTACGCCAAAGAGGCCCATTTCTCCGGGTATCTCGGGTCGTCCGACCACTCCCACGCATCGCCCAGGTCCATGTTGTGGCAGATGGCGACCATCACGCGGCCCTTGTCGTCGCGGATGCCGCGCCAATGCGGGACCATTCCCGTCGGACCCTTTTCGTACGTAAGTCCGGTTTCCAAAAACTGCTCGCCAGGCACCTGAAAGCGGTCGTTGAGATCGTACACGGTGTGGAAGATTTGATCGTAGTCGGGAAGGTCCTCAATGCGACGGTCGGGAAAAACCTTGTTCATGCTTTCCGTGAAGATTTCCCATTCATTAATGCCCTGGTCGTGGTCCCGCGCATTGGAGCCGTGAAAATCGTCCACCATGAGGAAGCCCCCGCGCAACAAATAATCCCGAAGTTGGGCAGCCTGATTGTCTGGCAGTTCCCAATGCCCGACCTCGACGCCGTACAGCGTGGGCCAGTTGTAGATATCGTCGGTGCCGTCGAGTTCTACCACCTGCTCCACCGAGCGCGTATCGATGCGCGTCAAACGGCGGATGCCCTGCAACAGATGCCGGTCCGAACGGGGATAATCCATGGTCCAGTAAACATCCCTGCCGTAGTAGCGGCCATGAAGGATGTCCGGATATTTCAGCCGCGCGCGGGTCCACTCGGTGCGCTCTCTGAAGTCGGACGGAAGGGCGAAATTCTCGTACTCGATGCCGGGATATTCGCGAAAGGGTTTTTGCGCGCGCAAGACTCCCCACAGGCCTACGACTCCGAGCGAGGCAACGACGGCCGCAGTGGGAAGGCGCATGGAACTACTGTTGCATATTTAGCGTAACATGCTTAAGCATGTAGGCTTCTGCGTCACTCAACACGCGATCGCGGACTAAGGTCGATGGCCCACGGGGTCCCTTCTCGCCCGTATTGGGCGGTTTCGCTAATCCTCTTTGCCGGTGCACGTGGCGCCAATCCATTTCGCCGTGCCGTTCATGACGGTGTTCAGCCCGTTTTTTCCGGCGCTAAAGGCGAGTTGGCCCGTGATCTTCACGCTCTCCGAACTGGCGGCCTCGATTCGGATCGTGCCGGCTGCCGTGCCCTCCTGCTCCTTACACTCCATATGAACTTCGCGCTTGGTGCTGGAAGCGCTGATCAGCGTCTCTTTGCAGTTCTTGCGGGCGTCATTGTCGAAAAGCGCCCTGTTCAAATCTTCTTTCTTCACGCACGAACGGTGCGTCGTGGTTTGCGGCTTGGCAAACTGCTCCTTCATGGCCGCCTCGAACTGCGCGCGCTGCGCGGGCGTCATCTTTGCCAATGCGCTCTCCGGAATGGGAAGGGAACCCGTGGTCTGGGTCGTCATGGTTGTCTCCCATACTCCCGTCTTGACGTCCATTGGCGCATAATCCGCAGCCCACGCCCAGGAACCGGCGACCAGGAGCAGGGCAAACGGCAACTTAATCGACATGAAATCTCCTCTGAAATGTTAATTTCGCAATTTTACTTCGCGGCAATCTGCGTGAGGACCGCCTCGGCATCCTCTTCGGTAAACTGCTGCGTTTTGTTGGAATGATTCATCGAACAAAACTTCGGCCCGCACATCGAGCAAAACGCCGCGTCCTTGAAGCCCTCCTCGGGCAGCGTCTCGTCGTGGTAGGCTTGGGCGGTTTCAGGATCGAGCGAAAGCTCGAATTGCCGCTTCCAATCGAAGGCGAACCGCGCGCGGGAAAGTTCGTCATCGCGATCCTGAGCCCCCGGCCGATGCCGGGCGATATCCGCGGCATGAGCCGCGATCTTGTACGCGATTAATCCCTGCTTCACGTCCTCGCGGTTGGGCAGCCCCAGGTGCTCCTTCGGAGTGACGTAACAGAGCATCGACGCGCCGTGCCAGCCGATCATGGCCGCGCCGATGGCGCTGGTAATGTGGTCGTAACCTGGCGCGAAATCGGTGACCAGCGGTCCGAGCGTATAGAACGGCGCTTCCTGGCAGATCTCGGCTTCTTTCTCTACCTGCATCTTAATCTGATCCATGGGTATGTGGCCTGGTCCCTCAATCATTACTTGAACATCGTGCGCCCAAGCGATTTTGGTCAGCTCACCCAGAGTTTCGAGCTCCGCAAACTGGGCGCGATCACTGGCGTCCGCGATCGAGCCAGGACGCAAGCCATCGCCTAATGAGAAGCTTACATCGTGTTTTTGAAAGATTTTGCAGATGTCTTCAAAATATTCGTAAAGGAAATTCTGCCGATGGTTTCGCACCATCCATTCGGCCAGGATTGCCCCTCCACGGCTCACGATGCCCGTCACGCGGCGCGTGGTCAGCGGGATATATTGCACCAGAACGCCCGCATGGATGGTCATGTAATCCACGCCCTGTTCGGCCTGCTCCTCGATCACCTCAAGCATTACCTTAATGTTGAGGTCCTCTACTCGCCGCACGCGCGAAAGCGCCTCGTAGATCGGCACAGTCCCGATCGGAACCGGCGACTCCGCGATAATCGCCTTCCGTATCCGCGGAATGTCTCCGCCGGTCGACAGATCCATCACTGTATCGGCGCCATATCGCACGGAGTAGCGGAGTTTATCGAGCTCTTCGTCGACATTGGATGTAGTGGATGAATTTCCGATATTCGCATTCACCTTGCAGAGCGAACCGACGCCAATGCACATGGGCTCTAGGTTCGTGTGGTGGATGTTGGCCGGAATGATCATTCGCCCGCGCGCCACTTCGTCGCGGATGTTTTCCGGAGCAAGGCGCTCGCGTCGCGCGACGTATTCCATCTCTTCCGTGACTTGCCCCAGGCGGGCGTAATGCATCTGCGTGCGGATGCGGTCGCCGGAGCGCCGCGCCACCCATTGCTCTCTCATACAGGACTGATTATACCGGTTTTACGGCGGAAGCAACCCACTTCCGAATGGGCCTGATTCAGCCGATAGAAAGTTTTGATTGGACCGGCGATGGGCGTTGCCTTACGCTCGATTTATGATGCCGACTGAAGCTTTGAGCGCGAGCGGCCCCGACGATATTTCCGTACTGCACAGAGTGAGCCGGATTGTCAGTTCGGAGCTATCGTTGGACGAGATGCTCGGGGAGATTGTTGGTTTGGCTGCGCGGGTGACCGGCTGCGACGCATGTCTGGTTTATCTGGCGGAGCCGGAAACCGACGAGTTGGTGCTACGCGCGTCGCAGGTTCCCCACGCGGCGGATCTCGGTCATCTTCGCATGAAGATCGGCGAGGGCGTTACCGGATGGGTGGCCGAACACCAGTCGCCGGTTGCGCTGGCTTCGAAGGCGTCCGCCGATTCGCGCTTCAAGATGTTTCCCGCCTTGATCGAGGACACCTACGAAGCGTTCCTCTCGGTTCCCGTGATCAACAAAGGAAAAGCGATCGGCGTGATCAATATGCACCATCGCGAGCGGCACGAACACGCCGTCGATGAAGTGACCACCATTCAGTTCATCGGCGAGCAGATGGGCAGCGCGATCGCCAAGAGCCTGCTGGAGGAGGAGAACGCCCGGCTAGCGGCCGAGACCGAAGAGATGAAGCGGCAGCTTGAAACCCGCAAGGCCGTCGAGCGGGCGAAGGGCATTCTCCAGAGGCGCCACAATCTCACGGAAGAAGAGGCGTATCTGCGGATGCGCAACGAGAGCCGCCGCCTTCGCCGGCCCATGAAGGAACTCGCCGAAGCGATCATCCTGGCCGAAGAGCTTGCGCGGAAGGACACTTCAGCGTCGTCGGAAGGCTGAAAAATCGCGGAGGACGGGTTCAGACCAGGGCGGCGTTTCAATCGCCGAAGATATGTTCAAGTTTGCGGCACGAACCCGCCGATCGGCCTTTCGCCCGCGACTTCCGCCGGATTTGAAAAAGCCTCCGCATCGCTCCGGGGCGATGGATCGTTACCGCCTTCTCGATGGGTGCGATGAGCAAGCGGAGTAGGACGTCGTTTTCCTGCATCTTGTCGCGCTAGCGTTTGGGCACGCTGCTCGGGAGCTCGCACTCAATCACAAAATCGGGAACCAAAGCTGTTGCAGAGTCGACGGTGTTCCATCCACCCATGCCGCGTCGGGCCCGCGCGTGGCCGCAATTCCGGTTCCAGCTTACCGCCGCGCGCCTCCGGCGAGGTCCTGCTTCATCGCCTGGACGTTTCGCGCGGCCTGCTGCTGCATGGGACCGGCGATCGCGGCGGATTGCTCGCTGAACCTCTCCGCCTCTTGCAGCTTCGCGCGGTCGTTGGTGAGTTTCGCAAGATTGTAATTCGCCAGGCCCAGATAGAAGTAGGTCGGGCCCGCGACCGCGGGCTCCTTGCCCACATAGGGCAGCGCCGCCCGCAGATTTTTATCGCAATCCGTCCACGTGGATTTGCCGCAGGCCGTCGCGCCCGCGACGTAGTAGCCCTGCCCTAGGTAGAGCGCTTTCTTGCGATCCCAGTCGGCTTCGGCAAGGCCTTCCGGTTTGGCCTTGGATCTCATCACGCTCACCAGTTTCGCCGCGTAGGTCGCATTCATCGGGTTGGTGGCCAGGGTATAGAGCGCGTCTTCATTATTCGGCGAGGCGGCGAGGATTTTTTGAGCGCCCTCCGCCGGCTTCTTGCCCTCTTTCTGTAGCGCTTCCAGATAAGAGTACGCGCATTCGTTCAGGTAAGTGCTCTTCGGATTAATCGCGATCAACGCGTCCACCAAGTCGACGGTCTTCGCCGGAGGCGCGGTGAGAGCCGTAGTCGAAAGAGCATACTCGGAAAACGTCTGCACTTCTTTCGCGAACTCGACGCGCTTCTTCCATTGATCCACCTCGGAGGCATCGCTGGGCTGCGGTTTAGCCGCTTCCGCTTTCGCGCTCTTGGCCGTTTCGACGGCCAGTTTTTTCACCTGATCCGCGTCCTTCTTCTGCTGCGCATCTTTCAATGCCGCGTAGTTATCGTCCAGATCGTCCGCCAGAGCAAAGCCGGCGATGGAAGAGATTGCGAGTAGGATAATCCAGAATTTCATACCACACCTCCAGGAGGGATGTTCCTAAACACGCGATTATACCCCACGCGTGTCCGCGGATCTGTTTGGAGTCCACGCGGCCGCGGATACTGCGCGGCCGGATTCGATCCTCTTCGCCGAAAGCGCAAGCGCGGCGCCGAGCCCGAAGATGGCGGCGAACGAGAGCCACAGACCGGGCATGGCGCGATTGCCGGTGCGGTGAATAAGATACGTGCAAATCGCGGGCGTGAATCCACCGAAGATCGCCGTCGCCGTGCTGTAGGCGAGTGAAAATCCGGAGATGCGCATCGCCGCCGGCATGATTTCCGTGAGAAACACGGCCATGGCCCCGTTGTAGGCGGCGTAGAGAAACGCCAGCCAAAGCTCCACCGTCAGCAGGCGCGCGAATGACGGCGCCGCGGTGAGCCAGAGCAGCGCTGGATATGCCGTCGCGAGCGCCGCCACCGTGCACGCGATCAGAATGGGGCGGCGGCCGATCCGGTCGGAAAGCGCGCCCGATAGCGGCAGAACCGTCAAATTGCACATGCCCACGCACAAAGTCACCCACAAACTTGCCGTGGCAGTCAAATGCAAAAAGGTGGTTCCGAATGTCGGCGTGTACGCGGTGACCATATAGAAACAAACGGTGGTCATCGTGGACATCATCACGCCGAGCATCACCAGCCGCCAATTCTCCGCCAGCAGCCGCAAAATTTCGAGGGCGGAGGGACGAACGGGGCGATTCAGAAATTGTTCCGTCTCCTGCAGCGATCGCCGCAGAAGAAACAACAGTGGAAGAATGGCGCTACCCGCCAGCAAAGGTATCCGCCATCCGAAATCCCTCATCTGATTCGTGGAAAGGGAAGATGCGAGCGCGAGCCCCAGCAGGGCGGCAAACATCACCGCCACCTGCTGGCTGCCAGATTGCCAACTGACGTAGAAGCCTTTGCGCTGCGGCGTCGCGATTTCGGACAAGTACACCGAAACGCCGCCCAACTCCGCCCCGGCCGAGAATCCCTGCAGCAGACGCCCCGCCAGCACGAGCAACGGCGCCGCAAGACCCAGCGCCCGGTAGCCTGGCAGCACCGCGATGGAGAGCGTGCCCGCGCCCATCATCGCAAGCGTCAGCAGCAAACCCGTGCGCCGGCCGCGGCGATCGATATACGAACCCAGAACGATCGCGCCAAGCGGCCGCATCAAGAAGCCGGCGCCATAGGTCATCAGCGCCAGCATCAGCGACGCGAACTCGCTACCGCCGGGGAAGAACGTGGCCCCGATCGCCGCCGCGTAGTACCCGAATATTTGGAAATCGTACATCTCCAGCGCGTTTCCCACGGTGACGCGCAGAATGGAGAGGAAACGTGCCACGGAAAGAGGGCGCGAAATCCGCTGGTCAATCGCGGAGCGCGCCGACGTGTCATTATACCCGCTCGGCCTCGCCTCTTTTGGGAGCCGATGAGAACGCCCCTCGCGGCTCGGGAACCCGCATGGGCACACACGGGGAGCGCCGAAAACGCCCGGCGCCCCCCGATGCTCGCGAGACCCGTTAGGCTACGCGGCCTCGCGAAACTCATCCCGTTTTGTGAGCGATGGGCCTCGAATGGATCGAAGCGGCCCCACCCAGATGGAGAGGCGATCGGATCCAAAGCCTTCGGCCACGCGGATCGCAAAGATGACCGCGGCAAGGATCGCCCCCAGCGCCAGGAGCAGACCTCCGATCTGCAATGTATGACCGGTGAGGGCCAACCAAGCCGCGGCCGCCGCCGCCAGTACCGCCACGGCGGAGTTAAAAACGGTGGATGTGATCTTCTTTAGCATCGCTGTTTACCTTTCCTTTGAAATCTTTACTTGGAGGCCGTTCGTCGAAGCCGCCCGCTTAGGCGGCGCGCCCCAACGCCGGCCCGAACGGCCCCGCCCTCTCCGCCTCTGCCTGGCAGGAATGGCAATGGGCCGCCCAGGGGATCGCCTGTAAACGATTTACCGGAATAGCTTCTTCACAGCGCACGCAGACGCCGAAAGAGCCGTCCCGCAGGCGATCGCGCGCCGCCTCAACCTCGCGCAGCAATCTCACGAGCTCCGATAGAGCCTGGGCGGAAAATTCTCTTCCGGCCGCCATATCGCTGTCTTCGAACTCCTCCGCTGGCCTTTCAACCGCCATAAGGCTGCGTGCAGCCAGACAACGCGCCAGCTCCCTCGCGCGGGCCGTCAAGGCCGAATCGAAGGTCTTCATTTCTGCTTTCTTCGCCATATCTCGCTCTCTTCTATTCCGATAGACGAGGCGGGCCGCTCATAGGGTCGATAGATAGTTTGAAAGCTTAACATCGGTTTTTTGGATGTATGCAGAGGGCGTGTCCAGCTCGATGGCGGCCGTTCATCGAGCCATCGAAACGGCCCACGCTCAGTGGCCAGATAGCGCCTGACCGGATCGCTGATTCTGGTATACTCTTGTAATATCGAAGATTAGCCGTACTGCGAAGTTCCACCTGTTCGAGGGGGACCTGGATGGTCCGGGAACTATTTAGCAAAAACGGACGATGTCCGCGGATGTGCCCAAGGGGACAAACCTAGAGGCCAGCTACTGAATCAGCGCGTCGCCCGCATCGCTGAACGGCAGGTGAGATTGCGGCGATGCAATGCCCAGCATGTCATCGGGAAAATCCCCTCAGCGCCGCTCGGTGCGAGGGCTGCGGCGCCCCACTGGGCGCTAGCATGGGCGCGGCTGCGTCTCACGACGGCGGCGAAAGCGCCACCATAACCGCGCTGCCCGCCACCGCCTGGTCCGAGCCTCTTTCCGCCACCGTCGCGAGACATTCCGGCCCGGCCAACCAGCTTGGAGTGGGCACGGTGCTGGCCGAGCGCTACGAAATTGTCGAGATCCTCGGCGAGGGCGGCATGGGCGCGGTTTACAAGGCGAGGGATCGCGAGGTGGGCCATCTGGTCGCGCTGAAAGTCATTCGTCCCGAGCTCGCGAACCAGCAGGAAATCCTGCACCGCTTCAAGCAAGAGCTGATTCTGGCGCGCCAGATCACGCACAAAAACGTGATTCGTATTTTCGATCTCGGGCAAGCCGAGGGAATCCGCTTCATCACGATGGAGTTCGTGGAGGGGCTCGATCTCCACTCGCTGCTTCGCGCTGGCCAAAAATTCACGTTGGGCGAAAAAGTGCGGATCGTGCAGCAGGTCTGCCGCGCTCTGGAGGCGGCGCACGGCGAAGGCGTGGTGCACCGCGACCTGAAGCCTCACAACATCCTGGTGGAAGAGGGCGGCCGGGTCGTGGTGATGGATTTCGGCATCGCGCGCTCGCTCCAGGCAACTGGCGGCCAAACCTCCACCGGCGCGCTGCTGGGCACGCCCGCCTACATGTCGCCGGAGCAGGCCAAGGGCGATAGAGTCGATACGCGCTCCGACTTGTTCTCATTGGGCGTGATTTTTTACGAGCTGCTCACGGGCAAGCCTCCTTACGAATCCGAAACTATGGTGGGGCTTCTCTTGAAGAGGATTCAGGAGCGCCCCATTCCTCCAGTCGAGCACGATAAGGATATTCCAGCGGGCCTGAGTGACGTGGTGCTGAAGTGTCTGGCGGTCGATTTGGGACAACGCTACCAGACGGCGCGCGAGTTGCTCATGGATTTGGAGGCATGGCAGACATCGCCGGGAACATTTCGCACAGTGGCGGGGACTGTGGCGGCGCCACCGGTTCACGCGCCGCAAATCCCGCCTCCGTCGAAGGGAGCCTCGGGGCGCCGTTTCTGGAAATGGTCCGCCGTCGCGGCGCCGATTGTATTGCTCGCACTCGCGCTGGTCCTGTTCCGGGAACGCTTCTTCTCTTCGCCGCCGGGCCAGCACGCCCCAGTAACGGTGATGATCGCCGACTTCAACAATCACACCGGCGATCCGATTTTCGACGGCACGCTGGAATCGACGATGAAGCTCGCATTGGAAGGCGCGAATTTCATTAGCGCGTACGACCGCGGCCGCTTGCGCGACCTGGGCATCGCTCCCGCCGACCAGCCCAAGGGCAAGCTGGATGAGACTGCCGCCACGAAAATCGCTGTCGGCCAGGGCCTGGGCGTGGTGATTTCGGGCGCGCTGCAGCAACAGGGAGCGGGCTACGACATTTCCGTGAAAGCGGTTCAGGCGGTCACCGGCGCCACGCTCGGCGCCGCCGAGGAGACCGCCGCCAATCGCGATCAAGTGCTGTTCGCCGTCACGAAACTGGCCACCGCTCTTCGAAAAGACTTGGGCGATTCGACTTCGGACTCCGCCCAGCGTTTCGCCATGGAGACGCTCAGCGCGGCATCCATCGAAGCGGTCCATAACTACGCTCTGGCGATGGAGGCCATATCCAATAGCCGAAACGAAGACGCTCTCAAGAACTTCGCGAGCGCCGCCAACGCCGATCCCAATTTCGGCCTCGCCTACGCGGGCATGGCCATCTCCTCCAATAATCTGGATATCAAACCGGACGCGGAGAGGTATATCAAACAAGCGCTGCAGCACATCGACCGCATGACGGAGCGCGAGCGCTATCGCACCCGCGGCATGTATTACTACATCAACGGCGATCAACAGCGTTGCGCCGACGAATACGGCCAGTTGCTCGCGCGCTACCCTTCCGACGTCGCGGGCCACAACAACTTGGGCATTTGTTATGTGTATTTGCGCAACATACCCAGGGCGCTCGACGAGATGCAGAAGGCCGTGCAGCTTATGCCGAAGCGATCGGCATATCAGTTCAATCACGCGCTCTACCAGGCTTATGCGGGCGATTTTCCGGCCGCGGAGCGTGAGATCCAGGCCGCGCTGCAATTGAACCCAACGTTCCCCCGGGGCGATATTACGCTTGCCTATGTCGCGCTGGGCAAAGGCGAATTGGACAAGGCCGACGCGGCTTATCGGGAGCTCGAAAAAACCAGCGCGATCGGCGCTTCTCTGGCGGCTTCCGGATTCGCCGATTTGGCCATCTACGAAGGCCGCTTCTCCGACGCGGGGCGCATGCTGGAACAGGGCGCAGCTCAGGACGCCGAGGCCGGGAGGTCCGATGCCGCCGCCGATAAACTGAACGCTCTGGCCTATGTTCAAATGCTGCGCGGCCAGAATCGCGCCGCCGCCGATGCGGCGGACCGGGCGCTGAAGCGGAGCCAGTCTGTGAAGGCGCGCTTCTTCGCCGCGCGCGCGTTTGTAGCGGCGGGAGAAACAGCCAAGGCGCGGGCCTTAGCCGAAGGGCTTGCCAAGGAACTGCCGAACGAGCCGCAAAGCTATGCCAAGCTGATCGAGGGCGAGATGGCGTTGAAGGATGGCGATACTCACGCCGCGGCGCAGGCATTCACCCAAGCCGTAAATCTGCTGGATACCTGGATCGGCCGCTTCGATCTCGGGCGCGCTTATTTGAACGCCGAGGCTTTCACCGATGCGGACTCTCAGTTCGACGCCTGCATCAAGCGCCGGGGCGAGGCTATGGAGTTGTTCATGGACGACGTACCCACCTACGGCTATTTCCCGTCCGTCTACTACTATCTTGGGCTGGTGCGCGAAGGACTCAAGAGCCCCGGCTACGCGGACTCCTACCGCAAGTATTTGGACATTCGCGGCAAATCCAGCGACGATCCGCTGGTGAGTGAGGTCCGCCGCCGCGCGGGCAAATAGGGCAAGCGCCACCCTTCCGCTGCACCATAATCGACGCTGGTATTCGAGATGGTATATTCGCCCGCGCGTAAAATCACCGTCGAGATTCCCCGCGGACTTCTCGCGAAAGCACAGAAAGCGAGCGGCGCCGGACTTACGCAAACCGTCCGAGCCGGCCTGCAACTGGTCGCGGCGTCGCACGCCTACGCCCGTCTTCGCCAGTTCCGCGGAAAAATTCGCTTCACCCAGACGCTGGAAACGCTCAAGTCCGACCGTTGACGTGGATTTGCTCGACCGCGCGCTTGAGGACCGGCAGGCGCTCCTGCCGCCGGCGGTTCTCACGGAAATATTGAGCGATCCGCGCCTCCCCCGCGAGGTCTCGGACATGCTGACGGAGTTGCCTCTCATGGACACGGCTCCTGGTTATTGGGAACGCGCGGGGGCATTGCGCGCCAGGGTCCTGGCGAAAGGACGGAAGGCCCGGTTCGGCGATGCATTGATCGCTCAAAGTTGTTTAGATGCCCGGCTCTCTCTGCTGACGCGCGACCGCGATTTTAAGGCGTTCGCTTCCGCCGCGAGACTCAAGTTGATCCCAGGCTTATCGAAGCAATAACCCCCAATTGGCATGCCGCCATGGAACTCATCCGCTCGTAAGCCGTCGATAGGGATTCAACCGGCGCTTATCCCCGGCCTTACGGCCAGGGCTGGGTGCGAAAGCTGGAACACCGTCGTGCCACTTTCAGCCCCGCCCGTGAGGGCGGGGGCAAGCTTACGGGCGGATTACGGTCCGCGCGCGTCCGCGTTCAGTGAGCGGAGGCTCACCGCGGTGCGCTAAAATCGCCCGCCGCGTAGTCGCTCCCAAACGGTACCGTCAAGCCTCTGCTACGGCCTGGTCCCCACCACAATGTTCGAAGGCCCGCTCTCCTTGCCTCCCGGAAGCGTGTTCGTCACGAAGTAAACGTAAATCACATTCTTCGCGGTCGAGCCATCGCAGAAATTGAAATTTCCGTCGCATAGCGGCAGCGCACGCGACCAGACTCCGATTCGTATCGGCGGCGTGGCCGGCGATAACGAACAAGGGCTGGCGAGCGTGGTTCCTGCTGGACACGCTGCCCTCCACACCTGAAATTGATCGGGCGTCCCGGCGTTGGGCGGGTCCCAACGCAAGTCGATATGCTCTTGGACAGTGGTTGCGGTCACGCTATTTGCGGAGGGCGGAATGGCGACGGCTGTCTCGAAGTCCAGTTCGCCGCCCAAACTGCCGCCGGACCCGAGATCGCCCTGCGACCCGAGATCGCCTTGCGACCCGAGATCGCCCTGAGAGCCCAAGTCGCCTTGGGATCCCAAATCCCCTTGAGAGCCCAGATCGTCGGTGGGACCCACATCGAGGGAGAATCCGAGAACGTCGCGCCGGCTGCCGGTCTGCCGCAAATCGAGAATGGCCCAATCGTTCAGAGATGGATGGAGCAAATCAGGCGCGCCAGTGAAGCCGGCGTCCTGCGGGAAGAAAACTCCCGGAGTGATCGAGCCATCGCCGTTCCAATCGAGCGGACTGCCGGGAAGCCTTGTTCCATCGATGCGCGTCATTTGCGCTCCATCGGTGATGGGCGTGCCATCGCAATGCTTGGTGGCCGCCGATGCATGCACCACCGAGGCGAGAAAACTCGTGGCGGAAGGTGCGTACCAGCGCGGCAGGTAAACCAGATCGACATGTCCGAATCCGGCCGCCTCGTTCAGGTTCGACTCGTTCAGTCCGGGCAGACCGCGAACCGAGTAATTGATGTGCGGCGTTCCTTGGACGTCCAGCAAGCCTTGAACTTGATACAGGTAGCTCATACTGCTCTGGTAGTTCGGTTTGCAATTGGGCTCGAGGGGCGCTCCGCCGTGCGTCAGCCCCAGATTGTGACCCAGTTCGTGGAACAGGGTCGAGGCCTGCATGAAATTCGTTCCCACGAAATTGTCCCAAAGGCCGAGAGTGATCATGACGTCGCCGCCATCCAAATCGGAAACTCCGGAGTTGCTTCTGGGCAAGCCGGTGTTCACGGCCAGCAGCCAATTGTTGTATGTCCCCGGCTGGACTTTGGCCGCATTTACCAGAAACGTGGCCGTCGTGGCGCTGGGGGTGGTCCCGATCGTGTACGTGCCGTTGAGTCCGGAAGCGGACGGCGCGCCGGAGACGATCACCGATTGCCCTGGGCTCAAATTATGGGCGAAGGCCGTTGTGATCGTGGCGACGCCGCCGGAAACCACGATCGAGGTCAGGCTCTGGTCGTCGGTCAGAAGCTTCGGAATTCCCAGGGTGTGAGCGAATAGCACATAGCGGAAACTATCCTTGCGGCTGTGATCGAAATAGGGCGGGTGTTGTCCGCTCAAATCGCCATTCTTGATGAAGTCGAATCCGGTTTTCCAACTGATGGTCCCCGGATAATTGGGGAACTGGCAGGTATAGGTGGAATTGGAGACGCAGAGCGTCTCGGGAATCGCTTGGCCGCCCCCATTGCCGAGCCCGGCGCTGAGCGCAGCGCCGATGATATAGGGATCTCGCGGCGAGGTTTGATAGTTGTTTCCGACGTCGAAATGGATTCGAATGCCCTGGGCCGCGTAGGCGTCGCCCACCTGGTCCAGCACAGCCTGCGCGGGAAGGTGCGAATGCGGAAGGACCGAAGCGCCCGCCGTGGTCCAGCCGGTGGTCGACATATAGTCGATTTCGACGAAAATATCTTTTACGAAAGGATTCGCGCCCATTTCGTTCAGGTTCGGAAGCGGCTGGCCGTTCGGATCGACGAGGCCGGCGCGGCTTTCCCAGACGTCCAATAGTCCGTCGTTATCGCTGTCCTGCACGGTCGTGCTGAAGACCATCGCCGCAAACGACAGGCAATCCCCGCTGGGATCGAGGGCTGTAACCTGAGTAGAAATGGAAGAGTCGTTGCCGTGCATGAGCGAGCTGACGTTGAGCCTCAGGCCGTCCCATGCGCTCCCTTGCGCGCCGGCAAACGGATTGGTGCTCGAAGCGCCGGGCGGGACCGATCCATTCACGGTTAAACGTTCGTGGATGCTCGTAACTCCGTTTCCAACCAATTCCGTCAGCGACGCCAGGGGATTGGTCTTCGACGCTTCATAAAATCCGAGGATCGTCTGCGTCATCGGCTGAGCCTGGCTGAGCGTGAAACCACCGTCGTAAAGAACGATGGACTTGAGAGGCGCGCTTGGAATCCGGTAGATCACAACCAGGCTCACGCCCTCCAAAAGGACCTTATTGGGACCGGAGCTGGTTCCAGTGTCCGGCAGAGAAACCGAAGTTAAACCGAAACCGCCGCCCATCAAATCTGCGTCGTTCACCAGCCGTTGATGAATAGGCTTGCCGGTCGCGTCTGTGGGGACGGGAAGGTAGCGGAGAACGTCCGCTCGATAGACGCGGAGATTCGGCGCCGGGGCTCCGATGCAGGAGGGAACTCCGGCGGGCGCGATCTCACTTCCGGCAATCGCCTGACCCCGAAAAACGCCACCCGAGGCGGAGGGCGAGCCGGAGCTTTCCATGGTCTGCCAATAGAGAAAAGCGGCCAGCAGGTCCGCATTTTGAGGCACGCCGCCCATGTGAATGGTTCCGGTTGCATAGTACTGGTTGGTTCCACCCACCAGTTTGGCGACAACCGGATTTTGCGCACCTTGTCCGCGCAAGCCCACGCCTCCCGCGGCATAGTCGCCCGTAACAAAATAGTTCTTAAAGAACGTCAAGGCGTCCGCGGCTTGTGTCCGGGATACAAAGACTGACATTCCGAGACAAATAATTACAGCCCATCTGTGTAGATGGACGGATAATACCGGAGCCTGGGATCCAGCGCCGCGGACCGGCGCAACGGGCGCCGCCATGTGGCCCGAAGCGCGCCGCGCACGCCGGCTGTTGTAGAACGACATCTTTCCTCCTTGAGTGCTGGGGCTCTTATTTAAATGTCCCTGTACGCCAGGTTCTAGTACATGGCTGTCAGAGAATCAAATTCCTCCGTCTTCCGATGTGCGGTGGGAGAGTCATTTTCCCATAGCCGGCTCTGGTATGCAAGCGGCTTTTAAGGTGCGCGGGCGCCGGCCCCGGTCGATTGGACCCATCGAGAGGGAAACCGTCGCGCTTCCGTGCTCATCTAACTTTGCGAGGCTTTCCGGGAAACTGCGCCAAACCGGCGTGTTAGCGATTATTTCCCGGTGGGGAGCTCCGCGCACCGCGGAGCGCCGCCTCGCGCGCGTTGAATCCCAAGGTGTTACCATTGGGTTCGGCGAATCAAGGAGATAGAGATATGGGTTCAATCATTGGCGGGCCGTTCAGCGGAGGAGCGCAGCCGCAGTCTGCTCCATCGCAAGGCGCGCCGCCTCAGCCTTCCTCGGGTTATCAACAGCCGGCAGCTTACCAGCCGCCGTCCTACCCGCCGCCGGTTTATCAGATACCTGGGCCGGCGACCGGCGGATGGAAACTCCCCGTGCTGTTCATCGCGGTGGTGGTCTTGCTGGCTGCCTCAGGTGGCGAATTCTATTACTTCAACGGACAGATGGGGCAACTCCGCTCTCAAATGGACGACCGGCTGGATTCGCTCGACCAGAAGCTCGCGCAAGCGCAGGAAGCCTCGAACGTCTCCACGCAGACCAACCGGCGCTATGCCGAAAACTTGAAGAAAGAGCTAGACGCGGCCCGTGCGCAGGCGAGCCAGTTGGCGGGACAGGCGAAAATCGACGCCACCAAGCACGCCGACGAGATCGCCTCCAAGCTGCAACAAGTCCAGGACCAGCAAGCGAAGCGCGTGACCGCCGTCACCGCCGACCTGTCTCAGGTGAAGGATCAGGCGAGTGCGACTCAGGGCAAAGTTGGCGAGGTTTCCGATCAGGTGGGAACGCTCAAGACCGAACAGGTTTCCACCAAGCAGCAACTCGATAAAACCATCGCCGATTTGAAGCAAACCATCGGCGATCTGGGCGTGCAGAGCGGTTTAGTCGCGACGAACGGCAAAGAATTGGCCGCGCTGAGAGCGCTCGGCGAGCGCAATTACACCGAGTTCAAACTCGCCAAAGAGAAGAAGGCGACCAAAGTCGGCGACGTGATGGTCCGCTTGAAGAATGCCGACCCCAAGAAAAATCGTTACACCATCGATTTAATCGCCGACGACAAGACGATCGAGAAGAAGGACCGCTCGACCAACGAGCCGCTGCAGTTTTACCTTTCCCGCGCCGCGCAGCCGTATGAGCTGGTGGTCAACGAAGTGAAAAAGGACATGATCGTCGGCTACGTCTCGGCGCCCAAGGTCCAACAGACTCGCAAGACCGTCTCGAACTGAGGCGTCCACTAACCCGAAGAGCGCCGCAAGCGCCCTGCGGATTCGGAGGAGGTCAAGTGCAATATAACCGGCTGGGCGACACCGGCCTCATTGTTTCACGCTTCGCCTTTGGCGCGATGACCTTCGGCAGTTCCGAGGGCATGTTCAAGCCGATTTCCAAAGTGGCGGGTCAGGATCTCGCAAACGAGTTCGTCGGCAAGGCGCTGGAGGCGGGTATCAACCACTTCAATACCGCCGACGTTTACACGGAAGGGCAGTCCGAGCGCATGCTGGGCAAAGCCCTTGGCGCGCGGCGGAAGGATGTCGTTATTTCTACGAAGGTCGGCTTCCGCACCGGCCCGGCCCTGCTTCATCAGGGTCTTTCAAGACATCACATTCTGGAGTCGGCGGAAGAGAGCTTGCGCCGTCTGGGAACGGATTACATCGATGTCTATCTGGTTCATCGGCCCGACCCGTTCACTCCGGTGGAGGAGACTCTAGAGGCTCTAGACACCCTGGCGAGAACCGGGAAGGTGCGTTACATCGGTTTTTCCAACTGGAATGCCTGGCGCGCATCCAAGGCCGTGGGCCTTCAGAACCGGAATGGATGGGCCAGGTTTCGCGCGGCGGAGATGTACTATTCGCTGATCGGGCGAGATCTGGAGCAGGAGATCGTTCCGTTTGTCCAGGACGCGGGCGTCGGGATCCTGGCCTGGAGCCCGCTCGCCGGCGGTTTCCTTTCGGGCAAATACACGCGAGAAAAGCCCCAAGGCGATGGCGGCCGTCTTTCCGGTTTCGATATGCTGCCGCACGACCGCGAGAACAGCTACGGCGTGGTGGATCGCCTCCGCGCCATCGGGACGGCGCGGGGAGCGTCAGTCGCGCAAATCGCGCTCGCGTGGCTCCTGTCGAAACCGTACGTCTCGTCGGTGCTACTCGGGGCTAACAAGCCCGCTCAACTCGAAGACAATCTCGCCGCGGCCGATATGCGGCTGACCGGCGAAGAAGTTGCGGAATTGGACCGGCTCACCGCTCCCGCGCTCGTGTATCCGAACTGGTTCGCCGCGCGAGTGGTGGACGCGCCGGTTCGGGACGCGTTGTCGGGCGCCGCCGCGACGAAAAAAGCGGGAAGTTGACCACCATAGTGGTCCCCGTCCTGAAAACTTCGAGGCTTGAATTGCGCCCCCTCGAACTCGCCGACGCCGAGCCGGCTCAGATCCTTTTCCCGCAATGGGAGATCGTAAAATTCCTAACGAAGCGAGTCCCTTGGCCCTATCCTCCCGACGGCGCTCTTATTCATTTCCGGGATGAAGTCCTCCCAGCAATGGCTCGCGGCGAGAGGTGGAGTTGGTCCCTGCGCCTCAAGACTGCGCCCAGCCAACTGATCGGCGTCATAACGCTGATGAAGGGCGAAAATGAAAATCGTGGGTTTTGGATTGGGCTTCCGTGGCAAGGCCGCGGTTTGATGAGCGAAGCCGCCGGCGTGGTGACGGATTATTGGTTCAATGAACTCGGGTTTTCGGTATTGCGCGCTCCGAAAGCTGTGGCGAACGCGGCATCCAGAAGGATTTCGGAAAGGCAAGGCATGCGCGTGGTCGCCGTAGAGGAACGAGACTATGTCGGGGGGCGGTTTCAGACCGAAATATGGGAAGTCAGCGCTGAAGAATGGCGCCGGCGTGGCGGTCGCTCGTGATCCGCCCCGCAGTCCTGGGCGTTCTTGGTCTCCGCGAGTGTCCATGCCGCCGGGTTGTGTTCGCCGGGCGATGGCCGGCCGCGGCACGATTTCGAATTCTTCGCGGGCTATTGACCGGCCTCGCCGGAGTTGATCGGAACCGAACCGGACCGGCGTCTCCTTATTGCGGGATTCGCGTAAGCGCGGTTCAGTCCGGCTCACGCGGTGTATGGATTCGCGGCTGCGCAGCTTGGCTTTACACCTGAAATCTCCGGTGCGCGGAGAGTCCATCCATTCGCCGAGACTATGGAAGGAATCGTCGCATCGTCGGAGCCGATCGCTGAAAATCAGCCCAACGCCAGCGGTTTAAATTTTCGGGTTGGTTTGGGAGGAGGAATCCGCTGGATCGCAAGGCCACGTGGAGCTGTAAGCTTTGGCTACCGCGGCGCCACCAGCTCCGATCCAGGCGTCGACTACAACGTCTTCTACGTTGGATATTCGTTCTTGCGCTAAGCGCCTCTAGACAATCGAACTTTTGCGCAACTGACAGCCATGGCCGCCGAGGACGGCCAAGCTATTTCAGGCAACCTGCTGAGACTTGTACCGGGACACAATCTGGTTCATCTGGTCTTTCAGACGCAGCTTCTGCTTCTTCAGACGCTGCTCCTCGGCTTCATCCTCCATTGTCAGCCGCGGCCTAGATTCCAGTTCTTCAAGCTGCCTGTGGTACTGAGCATGCCTTTCCGCCAACGAGCGAAATTCGTCGCTCGTGGCCATCAGATGCGCTTTTAGTTCTTCCTGTGAGGTTTCCATCACAGCCACCTTTCTGGGTTGAGTTGACGCACGGGACCGTGGGTAGGGTAGTAGGTCGGAAGCTCCAGCCATTGCCGCTGGTCATCATGTCCGGTGCACCATGACAATATCATGAATGAATCGTCATGACAATACCCGCCTCGGGGGGATCGCTATAGTAGCCCTCGCGCCTTCCCGAAACCCGAAACCCGAGCGACTCATAGAGCCGGATGGCCGGGAGATTGGATTGGCGAACTTCAAGAAACCACGAGCTTTGCGCGCGCTTCAGCCGGTCCTCGAGCAACCGCCGCGCCACGCCCTTCCGGCGGTGAGCGGGATCCACGGCCAAATTCAGGATCTCCCGTTCGTCCTGGGCCGTCTGGCGGACGGCAAGGAAACCAACCACTTGGCCGCGGATCGCCACGATGCAGTCGAATTCGAGGTAGCTCCCCAGCCGCCATTGCGCCGCCTCGGGCGAAGCCGCCTGGATCCGCTCGATGGATGCCAGATCTTCGGGCCTTGCGGGACGCAAAATCAGCGATTCAACGCTCAATTCGCGCAGCATTTCGCGCTGTTTTCGACCGATTGAGCGCCAATCGAAGCGTTCCCGAGCGTGCGCCAGTCCGGCCTCGGCGATCTTATGGCGCAATATATCGTCGCCAAGCAGACGGGCGATCCCCTCCGCGAGCCCCCGGGCTGAATCGGAAATCCAGGCGGTCGATCCATGTTCGAGTCCCAAGCCGGCGGAGCCGGAAGCGGTGGAAACCACCGCGCGCCGCATCGCCAGCGCTTCCAGAACTTTGACGTTGGTGCCCGCGGATTCAAGCGTCGGGACTACGGCCAGGTTGGTTTGGATATAGAGCGGCCGCACGTCGGAGACAAATTCCAGCATCCGGATGCGCGGGTGCTCGCGCGGGCGCAGCGTGCCGGTGAAATTGCGCCAATGCAGCCATGGATCGGGTCCGGCGACCACCGTGAGGTCTACATCGTTCAAAAGCGGGAAGATTTCTTCCGTCAAAAACCGGAACGCGATGACGTTGGGAAAATGCCGGAAGGAGCCGATGAACAGAACCCGGCGGCCAGACTGCTCCGGTTCGGGCTGAAAACGGTCTAAATCGACGCCGTTTTCGATCACAAAAGCGTCAAAAGGGGCCAAAAGCGCGCGGTCCTTGTCGGACATCGCCACAATCCGGCGGAAACGGCGGATCGCTCGCCGCTCGAACCAGCTCCAGCGGCGCCAATCCCACCAGGCCGAAAAGGTGCGTTTACGGGACAGAATTTGCCCGCAGAGATCGAAAGTCACGTCGTGCTCCACCAGAACATCGCCTCCGTAGCGGGCAAGGGCGGTGTATTCCACTTGGGCCACATCGGCTTGACGCGCGCGCCAGAGCCGCTTCATCTCGGGCGAGTCGTACTCGCCCACTTCCGGCGGCGCGAAAGTGGACCAGCGCGGCTCGCGATAGCGTGGTTTCTTCACTAAGTACACGCGCGCGACCAATTCCAGGACCGGAGCCAGGTCGGGTTCGCCGACTTCCGCTTCGGTGAACGCATAAAGGATAACGTCAAATTCCCGCGCCATCTCGCGGAGCAAGTTGAAGATGCGCACGGCGCCACCATGGGAAAGGGGGAAGGGGAAGTACGGCGTGAGGACGGCTACCGTCGTTCCACCGCGCGCCGGCCGCCCTTCGAGGACACGATGGCCCGGCGGACGCGTAGTCTTGTCCTTACGCCAGGGAACGAGCCATTTCGGGCGCAGAAAAATCCGATCGAGCGGAACGCCGCGCAAGAACAACCACGAGGCGATGAACGTGGAGAGACGGAGATGATGGCGCTCCAGCCGGGTATTGTAAGCGAGGATTTTGCGCGGGGCCAAGAGAACCGCGGCTAGCCGCAGCGACCGGTATTTCGGATTATCGATGAACAGGACTGGCGCCAGGCCGATGCGGTAGTGGCGGAATTTCTTTCGAACCTCGCCCGCCTCTTCCAAGGCGATTTCGAAGTGCCGCCGTTGCGGTTCGAGCCGCTGGATTTCCGCGCACATCGCGTCGGCTAAAGCATCGTCGCCCGACCGGAAGCAGACTACTACCGCTTCGGGATCTTTTCCGAGCAGACGGAACCACCATTGTTTCAGGCGTTGCTTCACGGGCGGGCTTGCGGCTTTATTATTGAAGCACGGCGCGTCGACTGTCTATGGAACTGGAGAGGACGCTCTCTGGGCCGCACGGTTGGCCGGGTGTAGACTCAGTCGCAACACCGCCACCCCGGCTAACGGCAACACTGAAATGCCGACGCAAACAGGCGTGAACCCCATCCGGTCCGCCACCGCGCCGATCAGCGGCGACAGCACCGCCGTCATTAGTCCATAGGAGCACGTCAGCGCCGCGACGCCAAAGGCCGCGCGGCCCGCGCCGAATAGATCGATGGGGAGCGCATAGATATTCGTGGAAAGGGTCAGCGTCAAAAAAAAGCTCAGGCTGATCAACGCCGTCGCGAGTCCGGGCGTCGGCATGAGCGGAACGGCAGCGGTCAGGAGTAGCAGGGCCGCGCCAATCCAGCACACCCACAGCCGCGCCGCGACCGGCTTCCTCCCACGGCGAATCAGAGCGTACGCCGCGGCCCCCCCGACGAAGCCGCCCGCGATGCCGAGCGCGGTTGGGATCCAAGCGTACTGCTGATTGGCCTGTTCCTGGGTCATGTGCCGTTCCTGGGTGAAATAGAGCGTCGTCCAGTTAGTCCACAATGTGAACACCGTCATCACCAGCGCGTTCGCTAAAGCCAAGGCCCACAACCGAGTGTCCCGCAGCAGGACGCCCATGGGCGCGTCGAATTTCCGCTTTTCGGCAATGCGGGCCGGAACACGCTTCGCCACGGTCCACCAAAGAGGAATCCACAGCAAACCCGCGGCTCCGCACACCGCGAATGTCGAGCGCCAGCCGTAACGCGGCGCCATCGCGGCGACAATCAGCGGCGCGGCGATCGCTCCCAAACTCAGCCCAACGTTATTAAGCGCTGTGCCAAGCGCCAGTTCGTGCGATTCGAGATAGATTGCATTGGCTTTGCCGGTGGATGGGATGCTCGCGGCCTCGGCCATTCCTAACACCGCGCGAGACGCGAGCAGGCCGGAAAAGCCTCGAAGCAGCGCGGTCGCCGCTCCAGCCATGGACCACACGGCCACTGCGATGCTCGCGCCAATGTTCAATCCCGCCAGATCCACGAACCAACCTGCGAAAGGCGCTACAGCGGCGTACGTGATCGAGAAAACCGACTGCACTTGTCCGTATTCCGCGTTATTCAGATGAAACTCGGCCTTAAGAGTAGGCGCCAGCGCCGCCAGCAATTGCCGGTCGAGATAGTTCAGAGAAGTGGAAAGGATGAAGACTCCGACCGCTAGCCACCGGAGCGCGCCTCCGTAGGCGGAAGGCCGGTTCATTAAGGGAACTCGACGCTCAATATATCGCCGGCGGTGCCCATCTTCGCATCCGGCTTGCCATTGTGAACCAGATTGATCTTCCGCGCGGGCTTCTGCGCTCCGCAGGCGAATTCCGCCTGATTCGCTCCCTTAACCGCGAGGTTATTGGGATCGCGAATCAGCAGCTTCACGGCGGCGCCCGTAGGCGGTTGCAACGTCAGCCGCAAGGACTCCGCGAGGCAATCGACGCGCGTCAGCGTGGCGCTGAGTTTCTGACCGTCGGCATCGTTCCACCAAGCGACTGGCTTCTCCCCGGGCTTCAGCCCGCCCATACGCGCGTTCGCTGCGGCCTCCGCGGCGTGAACCTCGGCGGCGGCGGAATCTTTAATATGCTGAAGCTCCGCGGCGCGCTCCGCCTCCAGGCGCTTGCGCTCGGCGATCTCGAAAGCGGCGCGTTGCTCATCCATATCGATGCGCGCTTTATGGACGCGCGCGCGCTCGGATTCGTTGGTGGCGCTGCGCTCTGCCAGCATCCAGGACTTATCGGCGTCGGCATAGTGGTCTGCCGCGCTTTCCGCCTTCGCCAACTCCTCCCAGTACGCGGAGTTGCGAGGCTCTAGCGTCGCGGCCGCTTTCAGCTCCTTGATTTTCGCAGCGGCATCCGTTTCGAGCGCGGCCAGCTTCACATGCGGCTCCGCCCATTTCGGATTCCCTTTGGCGGCCTGCTCGAGCGCGCCTCGAGTCCCCTTCGCGAATAACCCGCGAGGGCTGTCAGGCGGGAACTCTTTTCCTTGCGCTTTCAATTCTGCGAGCAACGTGTCGATCGCAGACTGAGGAACCTGCGTTTCTACGAAATCGTGGTTGGGGTCGATGGTCAAGCCCGACACCGGCTCCGGCGTGAAATTCCCGGCCTTCAGATACGCGTCAACGCGGCTCTCGAGTTCGGCTTTCGTGAGGTCGAACGAGTTGCGCGCCGAAACACCCTCATCCGCGCCCTGTTGAAGATTGTTCAGGAACACGTGCAATCGGCCGCTGAAGTCGGGCTGTGTGGCGAGCATCTGAACCTTGGCCCAGGCTCGAATGCGCTCGGGCGGCAGCTCTCCCTGAGCTGGGGGCCCGCCAATGGAGACCCTGGTGGCGTTCACCTGAATCGTCGAAAACAGATCGCACAGCGCGCCCTCCATGGCCTCCGGCATTCGGCCGGCGTTATCTTCGATCAGCAGCCGCGTGAGCGCGCGGAGAAAATCGTGTGGCAGGGGTAGAGTGGAATTCCAGGACGCGAGCGTCGAGGATCCGCCATCGACAAACGGCTGGGACAGAGCGTAAGGAGCGTAGTCTTTCTGAGTTCCGAACACGACAAGCTGTATCGGCCAGACCGTCTGCAAATCGTCTTTGCCTAACTCGACGCCTAGCGTGTGACGAAGCTGCTCCAACTCGGTGAGCCGGTCGCGAGCGGCACGGTCGCCCGCATCGCTGATCACGTGGAACGGACCAGAGCGATATTCCGTCCAGCCCGCGCTAAACGCCGGCGCGGCGAGAAGTGGAACCAACAACAAACGCCACATCACTTCAATTTTCGCAGACTGGCGAGCGGACCGCCGCTTTCGGGTTAGCTTGGTAAGGATGGGAAGACTTAGGCATGCGCCCGCCGTCCTGCTTGCGGTCATCACGGCTTACGCCCTCCATCATGAACGCCTTTTCGCGGAGCCGCTCTGGACCCCCGAGGGCGGGGAACGCTTTCTCATTTATTCCGCGGTCTATTGGACCATCGCCGCATTATTTTTGTTTTTCGCGCCCCGCTGGCTGGGTCCGGCCGCCGCGGGGTTTGCCCTGGGTTACGCAATCTGGTGGAGCGGCCTGGCCGCTCCTTTTACGGTCTTGTACCTGTTCGGGTCGTGCTTCTTTCTAGGAAAGATTCTATGGCGCGAAGCGGATGGCGCGACGGCGATTCTATTGGGTTTGGCGGTGTGGATGTTGACGGTCTGGATCGCACTGCACTTTTCCATCAATACACGTCCCGTTTACTTTGTGGCGTTCGGACTGCCTTATCTTGGAGCGCGCCCCACCCGCGTCGGGTCTTTCCGAGCGACGTTCGGCTTCGCTTTGCTGCTCTATTTCCTGCTTGCCTATTTTTTCGTTGCGCTGATGCCCGAAGTCAGCGCCGACGGGCTTTCCATGCACCTCGCGCTCCCGATGGCGGTGGCGCACGACCACCGCTGGGCCTTCGATTTTCGCCACTACACCTGGTCCCTGATGCCCGCGGGCGGAGACGCTGTTTTCACCGCTGCGTATTTGCTCGGTGGAGAAGCCGCGGCGACTCTCATGAACTTCGGGATTGTTGTGCTGATCGCGGCGATGGTTTTTCAGGCTTCGCGCCGGTGGCTGGCCGCCGCGCTGTTTGCCTCGACGCCGTTGGTGCTACTGGTCACCGGCTCGCTATTTGTCGAGAACGTGTGGGCGGCGATGGTCCTGGGCGCGGCTCTCGTGTTGGTCCGCTATAGCGAATCGAGCAAAACGGCGGAGTTACGCGCGGCTGGAGTGCTTTTCGGCGCCGCGTTGGCCGTTAAGTTGATCGCAGCGATATTTATCGCCCCCGCCGTTTTCATTGCAGCCTTCGCAGCTTGGAAGCATGGCCGGTTGCGGCAACTGCTGCCCGCCGCGGCGCTGCTGGCTTTTTTCGCGTCGCCGCCATATATTTACTCCTGGGCGAAGTCTGGCAATCCGGTTTTTCCATTCGCGAACGCGATTTTCCGTTCCTCATATTTCGGCACAACCGAATCTTTCAGCGATCCGCGCTTTACGGCGCCCATCTCCTGGCGAACGCCATACGACGTCACTTTTCGATCGGGGAAATACTTTGAGGGGCAGGCCGGTGGAGCCGGATTTCAATATTTTCTGCTGTTGCTCCCGGCCGCAATTTTCGTCCGCCGCCGCACCGCGCGGCTTTCACTGGCCATAGGAGGCGCCGCGGCGATTCTTCTCCTCATCTTCCTTCCGAACCTGCGCTACCTGTATCCCGCCCTTCCGATGTTCTCGATCGCCATCGGCGAACTATTGGATCGGTGGCCCCGCGCGGCCTTCGGCGCCTTCACGCTTGTCGCCGCGCTGAATGCCTGGTTCCTGGGAGCTTCGGGGTGGTACCACAAGGACTTTGCGATTTTTCGCAAAGCGCAGCTTTCATCCTATGTCGCATCGGCGGTACCCGAACGCGAGCTGATCGATCGCCTGAATCGCGAGGCGCCGGGCCAGCCGGCTGCATTCTTCTCCTCCGGCGCAGTCGCGGGGCTCAACGGGATCGCCTTTACCGATAGCTGGCACACCAACGACTATTGGGAGCGGCTGCGGGCCGCGCAGACGTCCGCCGGCGTAACGGATATTCTCCGTGCCCTTGGGATTCGGCACATCGTCGCGCCCGCTTCGCTTCAGGCTGCTTATCCTCTGCTCGAGACGTTCCTCCAGGAATGGGCGCGTCCCGACGGTCCTCCCGTGGGCCGGATGGCGCTATTCGAGGTGCGCGACAAGCCCGTTGAAACTTCGCGGGCGCTGACCGCGTTTCCTCCTGGAAATTACGACGATCTGGACGCGCGGATCGAATACAACGGCGCCTGGATACACGATCCGCAGTTCGCCCAAGCTGCCAACGGCTCCGTCACGTACTGCAACATTCCTGGAGCGTGGTTGCGCCTCGCGTTTCAAGGGTCCGCGATCACGTACGTTTTTACCAAAGCCGCCAATCGCGGCATCGCGCAGGTTTCGATCGATGGGATCGTGCAAGGGCGTATCGATATGTATTCCGCGATCACCCAATGGCGATCCCAGAAAACCTTCACGCGGCTCGCCCCTGGCGTGCATCTCTTCGAAGTGCGCGTGCTGGGCGAGAAGAATCCGGCGGCATCGCAATCGTTTGTCGACATCGATTCGATTTCCGTGCCGTAAAATAGAAGTAATGGCTGCTCGGTTATTTCTCAGCTTTATTCTTCTTGGAGCGGCAACGGCTTGGTCCGAAGACTACACCGGTCCCACGCCGCCCATGACCGACATGGTTTATCTTGTTCACGCGGATAACCTCGTTCCGACCGAGGCCGGCGACGCCAAGCAGGAGAAGGGCGATACTTATACCATTGCCGGCGCTTCCTCTTCCGCGCGCACGCCTTTGGCCGAGCCGATCTTTCTTCTAAAGAGCGATAAGCTTTCCGCTGAGAGTCTCGAGCTCTATCGCCTGGATGTAAAAAACGGCCATCGTGAAGCCAAAGTTTCCAATGGCCGGCGGGGTGGGCGTCCGCTTCATCTGCAAGTGACGCGGCTGGAGCGCGGTCTCTATCGAATCGAGGCTTCGGAGACGCTCGAAAACGGCGAATACGCCCTCACTCCCGCGGGCTCCAATCGCTTCTTCTGTTTTCAGGTTTACTGAGCCGCTCCCCGTTCGGCTGGATAGGAGCGCGCAGCGGACGTATAGTTTAGGAATGATGCTCCGAAGCGCGACGATAGCGATACTGGCCGCCACTTGCGCCTTCGCCAAGGTTTACGACAAAAGCGTCGATATCGGCGGCGTGCCGGTCCACTATAAAGTAGTCCTTCCAAAGGATTACGACGAGTCGAAAGCGTATCCAGCGATACTCGCGTTTCCGCCCGGAGCGCAAACCATGGACATGGTGCTCAGCACCGTCGCGCGCAACTTCAGCGCCCAGGCGGAAAAGCGCGGCTACCTCGTGATCGTGCCCGCCGCGCCGCGCGGCGAGCTATTTTACGAGGGCGGCGCTGGCGTGTTTCCGCAGTTCATCGAACGGATGCTCAAGGACTATAAAATCAAGGACGCCAAATTCCACATCGCCGGCATGTCGAACG
This sequence comes from Bryobacteraceae bacterium, assembly GCA_036557165.1. GTDB lineage: Bacteria > Acidobacteriota > Terriglobia > Bryobacterales > Bryobacteraceae > Palsa-187. The sequence goes on along the minus strand of DATBIA010000006.1, from coordinate 73,634 downwards.
GCGGCTTGAGCGCGTTCTATATCGCGGCGGAATATCCGCAATATTTTTGGACGGTGACGGGTTTCCCCGGTTACCTGCCTGATCCGACGCCCGCGCACGTGGCCGCGCTCGCCAAGATGTGCATCAACATGCACGTGGGCGAGCTGGACTCGCGATGGCGCGAAGCGATGCAGGATCAAGCGGGACAATTTCGCGCGAAAGGATATACGGTTGCCTTCACCGTGGAGAAGGGCCAGAGCCATGTAATCGGCACGCTGACTGGCGATGGCTCGGCGCGGCTGTTCGACGAAATCGAAAAGGGAAGGCAAGGCTGCGAGAAGCGATAGTGGGAATGAGGCGGACTGACAGAGGCTACGCCGCCCGATGCCGCATGGTGCGATCGCGTCCGATGGTAGGCGGCAAAGCGCCCAGATCGGCGAGATTTTCCTGACGTGACCGCCGATACTAGAACGTCATTCGCAGCGACATCTGGATAAATCTCGGGCTTCCGATTGTGCGCGAAATGTATCCAGCGCTCGTGGACGGCGCCCTGACCGTCACCTTGCCGCTGCTCACGCTATACAAACTGACGCTGTTGTTCGGAACGTCGAAGCTCGGATGATTGAGGATGTTGTAGAACTCTGCGCTGTAGCGAAGGCCGATTCGCTCGGTAACCCGGAACGTCTTGGCGACGGATTGGTCCCATCGCGATTGGAAAGGCCCGCGGAACACGTTGCGGCCGGTGTTTGCCCAGCCCGTTTCCACGGTGTCGCCTGCCGGCACGCCGCTGGTTCCCGGCGCGATCGTCGGAATGTTCAACTTACTCACGTCGATGTAGGGTTTTCCTGGATCCACGCCCATCGTGCCCTGTAGCATCGCCATGCTGTTGGTGACTCCGGGGAGAAATCCGATGATTGGATCGGAGATGTTGGGGAAGCTTCCGTTGTAGACTCCCGAAACGGCGCCCGAAAAGTCGTACATGTTGAACGGCTGTCCGCTCTGCTCGGTGATCATGCCCGCCAACTGCCATCCATTCACCGCCGGAGCGGCCCACGTATTCTTTTTCGCGGGCGATGGAAGCTCATACAAATAACTGGTGATGAACACGTGCGTGCGGTCGTAAGCGGAATTTCCGTAAGAGAGATGCGGATAAGTGGGGTCGTTCCCGTTGAAAAACAGACCCAGCCCGCTCTGCTCGTCAAGAGTATGCGACCACGTATAGGATGAAGTGATTTGCAATCCCTTCGACAAACGCCTGCGGACGCCGAGCTGGAGCGAGTTGTACGTCGAGATCCCAATGGTTTTGTAGAAGACGGATTGTGTATCGAATCCCAGGAATGGCGCTCGCAGGCTCGCATTGCCGCCGCCGAATGTCTTCAAGGTTTCCGAGGTGACGGCATTGAATCCGTAAGAAGTCGTCTCGCCATTGATCGGGTTCGAGGCTGTCGCGATGCCCGGCTGATTGAAGGGAATCGGCAGCACCTGATGAACGCCATGATTGCCTACATAGCCAGCTGAGAACAGCCAGCTATTCGCCGGCTGCCACTGTGCGTCAAACGACCAATTTTCGGTGTACGGCAGCGTGTTGGATGGGTCGTAGCCGCCGAAAACGTATGTCGTCGCGCCATTTTTGATTTGAGCGGCGTTCGGCAGCAGCGCCGTAATCGCATTGGGATTGTTCGGCGGCGGCGGAGGAACGGTCCCGAAAGGAACATCCAGCGTCCCGGATGCTGTCGCCGAAACGCGCGTTACAAACGGCAACGCCAAAGTGACGCCAAAAGGTCCGCCCGTGCCGTTCGGACCGCTGCCCGGGGACAGATACGTGAAGTACTCGCCGCGATCATAGTAGATTCCCGCCCCGGCGCGCAGCGTGAAATTCTTGACGAAGCGTGGGCTCCAGGCGATTCCCACGCGCGGCCCCACGCCCCATTGGCGTCCGGTGAGCGTTGAATCGCTCACACCCTTGGTTCCCAGTGTGGCGTTATCGCCCGCCACGACTACTCCGCTGCCGGCGTAGCTGTCGGTGGAGGCGTTGTAGCTGTAGGCATCAGGATGGAAGCTGGTCAGCATTCCATACTTTTCCCAGAAGGGGCCGTTGAAGTCGTAGCGCAAGCCCGCGGTGACGGTCAGGTTGCTCTTGAGTTTCCAGGTGTCCGTGACATACGAGCCCACAGTGTAGGCGCGGTAGTAGCGGCTGGACGCTCCGTTATAAAAGTTGGAAAACGGCGTATACAGCGTGCCTCGAAGGAAACCGGGAAAGTCGTTCGACGCTACGCTGGCAACCTGCGAGGCTCCGTTGGTGATGTTGAGCTCAGTCAGGTTCATCGAAAAACCAAAGTACACGGTATGGCTGCCCGCGACCCAGTTGGCATTGGTGGCCCAGTCGCCACGATTTTGGAACGCTCCATTGTTTGAAAACGAGGAGCCGTTGCGCGGGCCGATGAACAAGGAATTCGTTAACAGCCCGTCGGCGGTGCGAATCTCCAAAGCGGGAAAGTTGCCGCTCCCAAAGAGATTCATACCGATATCCTGCGGCGTCAGCGCCTGCGACGTTTGCGCCGCGGCGGCCTGCCGCACCACGCCCACGCGCTGTTCCCATGTGAGCGTCGGCCTGACGACGTAAGTATTGTTCAGCGATACGACCCAGCTTCCGGCATTCAAGTGCTGCGGGAATCCAATGGTATTGCTTTGCGCGAAGGGACTGGTGTTTGGATTTTCGCTGAGGAAGAACTTTCCCGAGAGCCGGTCGACGGGGCTGAAGTTCCAATCCAGGTTGCCGTTTGCCATATCCGCCCGGAAATCCGATGGGATGCCGTTCACCAGCGCGTTGTAACCGAGCTGTTTCGCGGCGTTGGGGTCCGCCACGGTAACGGACGGAATCAGATATTGTCCGTTGACCTTGGCCTGGAGGAGCTTCAGCGCAACCGGATCGATCTGCGCCGGCGTCACCGGGTTATTGCCGACGGTGGAGGCGAAATCCTGATTCGCCACATTGGCGAGCGCTTGTGGACTACGGTCGTCGGTGAGGTGCTGGGGCACGGTATCGGTGGCTTGGCTGCTGAGCGCGTCATGATCGCGAAGACCCTGGTAGGAGATGAAGAAGAATGCCTTGTCGCGCTTGACCGGCCCGCCTAGCACGGCGCCGAATTTGTTCAGGTGCAGAGCGGGAACTTTGCCGCTCAATGGAATCGACGAATCCGCGTTGCGGAAAAACGGCGCCGCGTTGAAGGCGCTGTTTTGCAGATAATCGTAAGCCTGGCCGTGAAATTGATTGCCTCCAGACTTGGTCAGCAGCGCGATCTGCGCGCCGGAGGTCCCACCTTGGGAAGCATCGTACTGCGAAGTGTTGACGCGAAGCTCTTCGATGGTTTCGGGGGGAGGGGTCGGCAAACCCTGGCCGATCGCGTCGTAGACGGTCATCGCGGTTTGCGCTTCGTTGCCGGTGTGGTTGAGCACGAACTGGCCGGTGTTCAGGACGAACCGGTTTTCAGTCACCTGGCTCGACGATTTGCCATTAAACAAATTATTGGTGCTGATCCCGTTCATCGAAAAACTATTGCTGGTGTCGCGCTGACCATTGGCCCAGATGCTCTGATTGCCGAGCCCCGCGTTAGTTCCCGATCCGGGCAGAAAATCGGCGCTCACGCCGGGGCTCAAGATCGCCAACTGGGTGAAACTGCCGGTGCCGAGGGGAGTGTTCTCGATAGTGAGCGAATCGAGCACATATCCGACTGTCGCGTCCACTTCATTGCGCAGCGGCGTGCCGTTCACTTCCACGCGAGTGGCCACCTGCCCTACTTTTAGCTCTGTGTCCACCGTGGTGGTCCGGTTGCCCTGCACCAGAATCGCGCCGAACACCTGCGTCTCGAATCCGTCTTTGGAAACAGTAACGGAATAGCTCCCAATGGGAAGATCGGGAACCTGGTAGGAGCCATTGGCCTGCGTCGTCGCCGTGATCAAGAGATTCGTCGCCGTATTCTTGACTTCCACTTTGACGCCTGGAACGACAGCGCCCTGGGCGTCCGTGACGGTCCCCACGATGTTGCCTAAAACAAGCTGCGCGCGAAGCGGCGAGCTTAACAAACCCAGACCCGTAAGAGCGTAGACAGACAAGTAGCGGAGCTGCGAAAATCCCATATGCGGAATAGAATGACACATTGGGGTTACAGGACTGTTAATTCGTGGGCAGTGTGGGAAGCTTGCGTAACCGCTCGCTCGCACTCGCGGCTCGGTATGGAGCCGAATGGTTCGACGGCGCCGAGCAGCGACCGCAATGAAGCGGAAATGCCGCTCAGCCGGGCGGCCTCACACCTTGAAGCGGTCGTCAATCGCCACTTGATAGCCGCTGGCGAGACGATTGCTCTCGTTCGCCATTCCAGCGACCGCCATCAATTCTGCGAACTGCGCTTCGGTCATACCGGCCTTGCGCGCGGCCGCGGTATGAGAAGCGATGCAGTAGCCGCATTGGTTGGTGACGCTCACCGCAAGATAAACCATTTCCTTAGTCAAAGGATCGAGCGCGCCCGGAGCCATGATTTGTTTGATGGATTCCCACGTGCGCCGCAGCGAGGCAGGATCGTGCGCCAGAGCCTTCCAGAAATTGTTCACGTAATCGGTCTGACGCGTGGCCATAATATCGTCGTAAACCGCGCGGACCTCCGGGGAGGCGTCCGCGTACTCGATAAGTCCAAAAGTGGCCATGGTCAGTTACGGCTGGCGGCCGGTTCCGTGCGCCCCGCCAAAGGCTTCACGACGCCGGCGCCGCACACTCCCACGCCCGTGTTCAGAAGAGCGCTCAAAAAGCTATACAGCACCGCGTAAACCGTCTGTTCGGTGACGGGAGCTTTGTTCGGCAGACGAAAGGTCACAGGAAGCTCCTTATTGATCTGGAGCCGGATCGAATGTGGCAGGGCGCGGCCACTGCGGTCACGCTGATTAGCGAGCAGGATGGGCGTCTGCAAAACCGCGCCGCTCGCGCCGTCGACATAGAATTGGCAGCGCGAAAACCAACCCAGGTTTCCGGGGTCCGCGGCATCAAACAGCAAGAGCGGCGCCTGGCGGCCTTCGACGGTCAATTCCAGCAGCACGCGCCGGCTCTGGTCCTGAAGTTTGAACTCGAACCCAGCCTGGCGGGCGACGTTCTCCAGAGATTCCGCGTCCAGCTCAAGCAGCAGCAGCTTGTGCCGGCCCGCCTGTAGTATCTGCATTCGTGCCCCTATTGTAGCGGAAGCAGAGCGAAGAGGATGGCGGCTAAGCACTCGACGTTATGATGAATGCAATGGCGCCCGGCAAGACGGACGGTCTCGTGTTATTCGATATCGACGGCACACTTCTGCGCCGCGCTGGACCGCATCACCGGCAGGCGCTGGTGGAGGCGGTGAGGCGCTCCACCGGACTGGATGCCGCTACGGATGGAATTCCGGTGCAGGGAATGCTTGACCGCGATATCCTCTCCGCGATGCTTCTGGCCGCGGGGGCGTCGCGCGCACTGATCCGCCGCAAGATGCCGGAGATGGTGACCATCGCGCAGGCCGTATACGTCCGGCGGTGTCCGGATTTGCGCCGCAAGGTATGCCCGGGCGCACGCATGCTGCTTTACAGACTTTCGCGCCGCGGGATCCCCACCGGGCTCGTTACGGGAAACCTGACGCGCATCGGCTGGCGAAAAATGGAGCGCGCCGGTCTCCGCCGCTATCTGCGCTTCGGCGCGTTCGCGGAACTGGCTCGCGACCGCGCGGGCCTGGTCCGCATCGCCATCCGGCACGCGCGGCGGCAGGGCTGGATCCGCAAGAGTTCGCCGGTGACTCTGATCGGCGATCACCCCAACGATATTCGCGCCGCGCGGGAGAACGGCATTCGTTCGATCGCGGTCGCCACAGGGCTGGTTAGCGCGGAGGATCTCGCCGCGCACTCTCCGGATTTGCTGGCGCCCGATCTTCGCGCGCTCTCTCTCGATATGCTGCTGAAATGAGCAAGTGGGCCATAGCGCTATGCGCCGCGGCGTTGGTTGGTTGCGTCTCGCCTCAGGACTCGGGGGTGAAGGTGATCGTCGGCGCGAAGCTCGATCCGGGCGCGGGCCGAGCCCCCATCGATTATTCGGTGGTTGTCATTGCGGCCGGAAAATTTCAGGCTGTTGGACCGCAAGCGACCACGCCCGTTCCCAACGGCGCCGAGATGACGCGCGGCCTCGGCATGACTATCGAGCCCGCGCCGGGTAGTGGTCCGATTGAGGTGGGCAAACCCGCGAATCTGGTGTTAAAAGGCGCGACGGAGCGGGTTATGCGCAACGGCGAGTGGATCCCTTGAGCCCACCTATGAGCGAGGCGCAGCCATTCGCGGTCAAACGAGCGCAAATCGAATTCCACAATTTCGCCTCGCTGGGGGAGCCGGAGCGCAATTTGGCGGTCTACGCGGAGGAAAACGTCCGGCGCGGCACGGTGATCCGCAATCATCTGAAGTTCATCGGACAGATGACGCCATTCCTCGAAATCGGCGCAAACGCCGGCCATTCGAGCTATATGCTCGCCAATGAATTTGGCGCCTCGGGATTCGCATTGGATCTTTCGGCCGACTCGCTGCGCCACGGGCGCGCCTTGATGGACGCGTGGGGTTTGGAGCGCGCTCCGGTGCGGCTGGCCGGCGATGCGGCCAATCTTCCATTCGCCGATAGCTCCCTGCGGCTGGTCTGCGCGTTCCAGATGCTCAGCCAGTTCATGGACATCGAGAGCGTCTTCCGGGAAGTGGCCCGCGTGCTGCAACCCGGCGGCATATTTTTATTCGCGGAAGAGCCGCTGAGGCGGAAGCTTTCGCTGCGCCTCTATCGCTGCCCCTATTACGACACGATGAAGGGCTGGGAGCGAAGGCTGTACGATTGGGGCCTGCTGGGTTATCTAGTGCGCGATGTGATCGGCGCTCATCAGGAAGAAAGCTTCGGCATTCGCCAGAATCACAACATGGGGCTCGCCGAGTGGGACGCGCTCGCCAGGAAATATTTCGTCGCGCAGGAGTACGAGATTTTCGTGCCGCAACGGGGTTGGGGGGAGTCGGTGGTCAAGGCGGCGGCTATTTCAAAGTGGAGAGCCGCGCGATGGCTGGGAGGCACGCTCGCAGGCGTGTGCCGGAAGGGCGGGGAAGGCGCCGCCGCGCCGGCTTCGTTCGATCGTTTCGAGAGCTTGCTGAAGTGTCCGGATTGTCACGCGAGCCTGACGCGCGATGCCGGCGATTCCCTCACCTGTGCCGCCTGTGGCTACAGCGCGGCCAACGAAGGCGAGGTCTACAATCTTCTACCGTCCCGCGAGCGGGGGGAATTGTATCCGGGCGAGCGCGAAGACATCATCGACTTCTGCCTGCCGGCTCATGAACGGCAACTACTGGACGGCTGGTATGAGTTGGAGGGGGTGTTCGGAAATAAATACCGCTGGATTGGCGCGCGGGCGCGCGCTTCGCTGCGGCGTGTAAACAGGGCTCCGCAGCGATTGCGAATACGCGGTCACGCTTCGCCGGAGGGAATCCCGGCCGAAATACAAGCCGCAGTGAACGGCCAGCCGGCGGGCGTGTGGAAGCTGGATCGTCCTGGCCTGTTCGTTCTGGAAGCGGATGTTCCCGACGCGCCGGAGTATCTGGTGGATATTGGCGCGTCGCCGACCTGGAGCGTCGATACGGACGACCGGATTTTTTCAGTGAATCTGAGCCAGATTCGGCTCGTGAATCGAGAGTAGAAGCCCTCGTTAGTTTATTTAGGGCAGGGTATAGGTCACGCCGGTAGTGAACTGGAACGAGTTCTTCTTGAAGCCCGGCGGAGGATCGTTCAAAAACATATCCAACATGCTCACGTTGAAGCCGACGCGTTTATACAGAGGCACGGTGATTCCCGCGCCGGCATTCCCCGAATACGCGCTTAGCGTATTCCATGCGGGAATCAGCGTGAGCTGCTGGTCGAACTTGATTCCCGCCGGCAGGTTGCGGTGATAAACCTCGCCGAATACTGAGCCGATCAGCCCCTCATTTTCCTGGCCGTTGAAATTTTGCGAAATATAGCTTGCCGTGCCCTTCAGATCGAGCGTTTGCCTGTCGTTCCTTATGGCCGTCCAGCCCGCTCCAACGCCGTAGGTCTGCTGCAGGAAGAGTCCCAAGGAAAAATTGTGATCGAAGCTCGCCTGCCCTAGCGCGTAAACTCGGGACGAGAAGTACTGGTCGCGCTCAATGTCGATGTGAAACAGATTCGTCTTCACTTCGGGCGTGTTGGGCTGATCCACTTTTCCATAGGAGATCGTGAAATCCACCAGCGTACGGTTGCGGGGCGAGAGCCAGTCCTCGGCCGGGATCGCGCGCACCAGATGCGTTGCGCCGGTGAAGGTCTCGCTCTTTTGCGTCGCCTTCACGAACGAGAGCCCCCCGGCGATTGGGCCCTTCCAGTCCTCGAAGAGCTTGGGATTATGCAAGGCTTTGAGATAAGCGGCCTCGTCGACGATGAAGCCAGTGCCGCCGACCGTCATTGTCTGTAAGGATTGGCCCTCGCCGGGCGCGATCTGGATGTTCTGGTCCCTTATTGCGAGGGTCCCGCGCCGGATCTGGCCCTCCGCCTCTTTGGTCCTGATTTCGAGACCTTTGGGGACCACCGCGAAGCGCCGCGAAGAGGTCAGCTCCTTGATTTTCGACCACGGGATCGTGACGTCGCCGGCGTCATCGCTATGGAATAGCACGGAGCCGGCGGTGGCCCGCACCAGCTTCCCCAACAGCTTCTCGCCATCAACGAGTGTTAGGACGTCGGGGGGATCGGCGGCGTGGGCGAATACCCCCAAATACAGAATGGAGGCCAAACAAGCGAAGATTTTCGAGCGCATTCGGAGCGGACACATATTGAAGACAGAACACCGCTGCAAGTTTAAATTTCCGAATGCGCGAGTATAGCATGCGGCGGCGAAGTCGCCGCGCGCAAGGGCGTAAGCGGCTTAACCGGCCTTGCCCAAAAGCCCTAGCGCAGATGCCGCGACATTCTCCGGCGTGAAGCCAAGATGCTTCAAAACCTCCGCCCCGGGAGCAGAAGCGCCGAAGCGATCCACGGCGATAATACTGCCTTCATCGCCGGCCCATTCGCGCCAGCCCAGCGAAGCGCCCGCCTCCACGGTGACCCGCTTTTCGATCGCGCCCGGAAGCACGCTTTCGCGATATTCGGCGCTCTGAGCCTTGAACAAGTTCCAGCTCGGCATGCTGACGACGCGCGCTTTCACGTCGCGCCCCTTCAGAATCTCTTGCGCGCTCACGCAGAGGGAAACTTCGGAGCCGGTTCCGATGAGGATGACCTCAGGCGAGCCGCCATCGGCCTCGGAGAGAATATAGGCGCCGCGCGCAACGTTCGGATCCTTCGCTCTGGTGCGGTCCAGTTGGGGAAGATTCTGCCGGGTCAGCGCCAGCAGCGTGGGACCGTCGTGCTGGATCGCGAACGCCCAAGCTTCCGCGGTTTCGTTGGCGTCGGCCGGACGGATCACTGTGAGATTCGGGATCGCGCGGAGTCCCGCCAGATGCTCCACCGGTTGATGCGTGGGTCCATCCTCGCCCAGAGCGATGCTGTCGTGCGTGAAGATGTAGACGAGTTTCAGCTCGCTCAAGGCGCCGAGGCGAATCGCCGGCTTCATGTAATCGGAAAATTGCAAAAAGGTCGCGCTGAAGGGCAGAACGCCGCCATGCGCGGCCATGCCGTTTACCGCCCCGCCCATCCCATGCTCGCGGACTCCGAACGCCAGGTTGCGCCCGGCGTAACTCCAAACGCCGCCCACCGCTCCCAACGGCGGCTTGGCATCCTCGGATGGCGGTTGAAAGTCGCCCATTCCCTTCAAGGCGGTTTCGGTGGAGGGGTTCAAGTCGGCCGATCCGCCCAGGATGTTCGGAATGCGCTTTGCCAGCGCGTTCAGCGCCTCTCCTCCAGCTACGCGAGTGGACATGGGCTTATCGCCGGGTTTCCAGCGCGGGAGATCGGCGGCCCAATCCGGCGGCAGCTTCCCCGCCACCGCCATTTCGAATTCGGCCGCTTCTTTCGGAAACTCGCGCCGGTAGGCGGACGTTTTCTCGCTCCACGCCTCTTCGGCGCGCCTGCCCTTCGAAACGGCCTGCCGGAAAAATGCAACCGCATCCTCGGGCACGTAGAATTTCTCCATTGTGGGCCAGCCGAGAAATTGCTTGGTAGCCTTTAGCTCATCCTCGCCCAGAGGACTTCCATGAGCGGAAAAGTTGTCCTGCTTGTGCGGACTCCCATACCCGATATGTGTGTGGCAGAGGATCAGAGATGGGCGCGGGTCGGCCTGAGCCTCGCGGATCGCGCGATCCACATCGGCGGTATCGTTTCCGTCCTGAACCGTGCGCGTGTGCCAACCGTAGGCGTCGAAGCGCTTGCCCACGTCTTCGGTGAACTCCAAAGCGGTCGCGCCCGCGAGGGAGATGTGATTTTGATCGTAAAGATAGATCAGCTTGCCCAATCGCAAATGGCCGGCTAGCCCCGCGGCTTCGTGCGAGATGCCCTCCATCAGGTCGCCGTCGCTACAGATGGCATAAGTGTAGTGATCGACGATCTCGTGGCCCGGCCGGTTATATGTGGCGCCGAGCCAAGCCTCCGCGATCGCCATGCCGACGCCGTTCGCGAAGCCCTGCCCGAGCGGGCCAGTGGTCACCTCGACGCCGGGCGTCAAACCGCGCTCGGGATGTCCAGGCGTTTTGCTGCCCCATTGCCGGAATCGCTTGATCTCCTCCAGCGGCAGGTCATAGCCGGTCAAATACAGCAAGCTGTAGAGAAGCATGGAGCCATGTCCCGCGGAAAGCACAAAGCGGTCGCGGTCGAACCAACTGGGATTGGCGGGATTGTGCTTGAGGAAGCGCGTCCACAAGACAAACGCCATTGCGGCGGCGCCCATGGGCATTCCGGGGTGCCCGGAATTCGCGTTCTGGACGGCATCCGCCGAAAGAATGCGAATCGTGTTGATGCACAGCTCCTCGAGATTTCGATTTTCAGCCATCGTCTCATTGTGGCCCAACGGAGTGGCCCAACGGAGATGAGGACAATCGAACAGTGAAGTCGCGCGCTATTATCCCGGCCGGCGACTGTGGATAGCGAATGTCGGCGGCCGCAAGGCGACGCTGTCTCCCTAATCCGTCGCAGCCTTGACGTGGAGCGGAACCGTGAAAACGGCAGGCCGCAGAATGCTACGGCCCGTTTAATGTGGTGAGCGCTATTTCGCCACTGCGTGCGCCTGGTCCTTCTCGTTTTCGCAGTACGTTTCGATGAGTTCCGTATCCGGAAGCAAGGTGTAGGGAAGCTCGACGCTCCAGGGCTTGCCGTACGCTTTGGGATCGTCGATGGTGATGCCCAAGGTCATGTGGCCGAAATCGCGGCGGGTAAACCGTTCGGTGACGCGAGCGTCTTCGCTCTGGGGCCGGCCTTTCCTGGTGTCCAGCCATGCGCGGCCGTTGAACCCTGTGGTTTCGGCCACCAGTGAATTGCCTTCCCATTTACCCACCGAATATCCAAGCCAGGTGGGCTGAGGATCTTTCGGGAGCGGACGGCCATCCAGGAAGATCTGCCGGAATGTAGAGTTCGCCGATGTCTCGTACAGCAGCACGACCAGTGAGCGCGTCTGGACGATTTTCATTGGGTGCAGCGCCTCACCGTTGTTTGAGGTGTCGATGCGCGGCACGCCGGGAGGCATGCACTGCGCCAGCGGATCGCTTTTGTGATCGTTGGCTTCGCGCTCTTTTTGAAGCGCGAGCGCCCACGGCAGCATGGGAACGTCTTCGGGCTTCAAGTCCTTGGCGAGGTCGAAGAAGTACTCCGGATTCGTGATCCACACGCCGGATAGATCGGGCTTGCCTCCATCCGCTTTGGGCGCGGGCGCGGTCAAATTGGCTTTGCCGGAAGCGGTTCGAGGAATGCCCGGAGTGCGGTAGTCGAGCCATTGCGCATGGCTCGCGACGGCGGCGGCGAAGACTAGAATCAGGCTGCGCACTTCTGTCAGAGTAACACCGGATGGCCGATACCGGAGCGCGCGCGTCGTCCCTGATCAACCCGGCCGGATTCAATCACCGTTTCGAGGGTTCGCGTTCGATGACTGTCAGCGCGAACGTTCCGGGGAGCACGGGTCCCCTCCTAGCGCCGGCGGGAACCGGGCCGAATTTCGCGGAAGTGATGAACAGGCGGTGATTGGTCGGATCGAGCCCCATGTTGCGGGCGCCTTGCGGGGTTTCGACGTTCTCCAGCACGCGATATTGGTCCGGCCCATCCTGATGAATGACCGTAAGAGTGCCATCGGCATTCGAAGCGAAGGCGTTCCCCGAGGCGGCGTCGAAGCCCGCTCCGTCCACCCCGGCGCCGATCGGCAGCGTCGCCACCACCTTGCCGGCTTGATAATCGGAGACCGCCATCACGCCGCTGCGGCAGCCGCTGAAGAGGCGGCGATGCGCGGTGTCGATCGCCATCGCGACCGGCAACTTGCATGGCGCAGTGGACCAGCGCCGGGATACCGTAGCCGTCTTCGCGTCGATCTCAACCACCTCCCCCACGTCGGTGAGGTTCGCATAGACTTTGCCATCGCCGGCCGATGCGCCATATTCCGGTTTGCCGCCGAGCGGAATGTTCGTGATGAGGGTTCCCTGGTGCGCATCGATCGCAGTCGACGAATGGGCGTCGCCGTTCAACGTGAAGACGCGGTTGGAGGGCTTGTCGTACACAATGGCGTCGGCGTCTTCCGCCGCCGGAATCCGGCCGAGCACCTTGAACGTCTTCAAATCGAACATCACCACCGACTGATCGTTGCCGGAGGTGGCGAATCCATGTCCCGTGCCTTCGGCGATAGCCGTGCCGTGGGCGCCCTGGATGCCGGTGACCTCGCCGAGCAGCTTCCCGCTGTCCTCATCCACGACCATCAACCGGGTTTGCCTCGCGATGAAAAGGCGGTGATTTGGCGGATCGGGAACAATGTAGTCCCAACTGCCATCCTCGCCCAACGTGTACGTGTGCGTGGCGCGGTAAGTCGAAGACGATTGCGCCAGCAACGCCGCCGCTGTGGCGAACATAAGAACAAAAACGATTTTGTGCATAGTGACTCCGTGCGCCGGGGGCATTAAGCTCTCACCTTCCGGAAGAAGGTCCGCATGTCCTCCACAAACAGTTGCGGCTGCTCCAGGCAGGCAAAGTGGCCGCCGCGCGGCATTTGCGTGTAGTGGATGAGATTAAAATCTTGCTCCAGGAACCGGCGCGGCGGCAGGAAAAGCGGCATCTCCTTAGGAAAGGCAGCGAATCCAGTCGGCACGCCGATCTTGCGTCGCGGTGAGCTCGGCTCATCGGCGCTGCCCCGATAAATCCATGGCGCCGAACCGGCGGTATCCGTGACCAGATAAAGCATCACATTGGTAAGGAGTTGATCCTTCGTGAACGCGTGCTCGATGCCTTCGCCCGAGTCGCTCCACACCTTGAACTTCTCTACGATCCATGCCGCTAAGCCCAGAGGGCTGTCTGAAAGTACGAAGGACACGGTTTGCGTCTTGCGCGACTGTTCGCCAAAATAATCGAGCTCGGTCTGCCGGTACGCCGCCGACCGGCGCACCCAGGCTCGCTCGTCTTCGGTCTGCTCGCTCTCCGGCAATGCGCGCGCCGTGGTTCCGCTCAGATCGATTCCGGCGAGAGAACCCGGAAACTGTGCGGCTAATTGTATGGCGACCGCTTGTCCCCAATCGCCGCCCTGGGCGCCGAAGCGCGAATATCCAAGCATCTCTGTCATCAACTTGTGCCAGAGCTTGGCGATGGTCGCCGGCCCAACCGGAGCCTTCGGCTTGGAAGAGAATCCGAAGCCAGGCAACGACGGTATCACAACGTCGAACGCGTCTGCAGGCGATCCACCATGCTTCGCGGGATTTGTGAGTGGATCGATCGCATCCAAAAATTCCACGACGGAGCCAGGCCAACCGTGTGTGAGAACGACCGGCATAGGCCGGGATCCGGCTCCGCGCGCGTGGTAGAAGTGGATGTCGAAATCGTCGACTCGAGCCCTAAACTGCGGGGAGGCATTTAATTTGGCTTCGGCCTTGCGCCAATCGAAACGCGAAGTCCAATACTCCGCGAGTTCCTTCATATAGCCCCAGTCGGCGCCATACTGCCAGGGGTCGCCATTCAATCGATCAGGCCAGTGCGCGCTCCGCACGCGCGCCAGGATGCCGTCGATGAGTTTCCGAGGCACGGCGACGCGGAAGGATTGAACCGCGGAATTGGCGGGAGCGGCCATAATCGGCAGAGACAAGGACAACGGCAGCAAACGCAGAAGCGCTCGCCGTGATGAAGCCTCGTCTGACTCGGACATCTGGAGCGGACCGGCTAGCGTCCGCCCTTTGGCGCGCCGCCGCCGCGCGGAGGAGCCGGTGGGAGCGTGCCGCCTTCCGCGAGAATCTTCATATTTTGCAGCGCTTGCGTGAACTGCGTGGTCTTTTGCTGCTTATCGCGCTCGCGAGCGGCGTCGTCGGCCAGCATCGAATTATCGTAGACCAGCGTATAGACGAGCTTCGACGTGGTCGCCGTCACCGGCCTCGCCTCCAAAGTGCCGTGATAGAGGTTGTACGGCCGGCCCGCCCTTACCGGCTGCGTGTAGGTATAGGAGAGCTCGGTCTTGCCGACCAAAACTTCGCCCGCCACGGAGCGGATGGCGCCGAATTCACCGTCCTTGCCGGAAGTGATGGTGCATGCGATACGGAACCATTCGCCGATATCGCAAAACTTGCCGACGCGCTTCCACACTTCCTCGGCGGGCCGGTTCACCATTATTTCCATCGGAATAGAGACATAGGTCGGGTTTGTCACGACCGGGCTGACGCCACCGGCCGCAGGCGCGCCGGCCGGCGCGGGCGGCTGCGCTCCGGCGATGCTCGCCAGAGCGGCGGCCAACGCCAACCCAAGGGGCGCTTTGTTAAATCGATTCGGCATTAAATTCCTCCCAAACGTTTCGCCTTCCGGCGTCGCAATAGCTCACATCTTCGCACAGGCGGGCCCTTGCATCAACCCGGCGGCGTTCCGTAATCCGTCGATAGGTATTCAACCGGCGCTTATCCCCGGCCTTTACGGCCGGGGCTGGGTGCGACGCTGGAACACCGTCGTGCCCACCTTCAACCCTGCCCGTGAGGGCGGGGGCAAGCTTAACGGACGGATTACGGGCGTTCTGTTCCGTTGCCCCGGCGGCCTCAGTCTAGAATTGGAGAAGTAGTGTCCATCCAAACAATTCTGGTCGTCGATGACGATGAAAGTCTCCGCGACACCATTGGCCTGATGCTGGAGAACGAAGGCTTCCGGCCCATCCTGGTGGGAGACGGCGCGTCGGGCCTGGAGCAGGCATTCTCGGCGAAGCCTAACCTGATCCTTGTGGATCTCCGCATGCCCGGCCTCAATGGTGTGGATGTGTGCAAGCGTCTGCGCGCGGCCGGAGCGAAAACACCCGTCATCGTTCTGAGCGCCGTGGGCGACGAGATCGATAAAGTCTTGCTGCTGGAAATCGGCGCGGACGATTACGTGGTGAAGCCGTTCGGCACGCGCGAACTGCTGGCGCGGATTCGCGCGCTTCTGCGGCGGTCCGCCCAGGATTCCTCGCCCTCGCTCTCGTTCGCCGACGTGGAGGTGGACCTCGAACAGCGTGTCGTACGGCGATCCGCGGAGGAAGTCCGCATGACGCGCGCCGAGTTCAATCTGCTGGCGTTCTTTCTTCAGAATCCCGGCCGGGCCCTGTCGCGCGACGTTCTGCTTAATTCCGTCTGGGGCTACGATTCGTTTCCGAACACGCGCACCGTGGACGCGCATGTAGTGCGGCTGCGCCAAAAGCTCGAGCCGGATCCGGAAACGCCGCGGCATTTTCTGACTATGCACGGCGTCGGATACCGCTTTCTTCCCTGATGACCGATGTACCAGGGTCTCGCGATGGAAAGACGTTTACCGTTCTGCTGGTGGACGACGCCGAAGACTGCCTGACTACGCTAGGCCTGGCGTTGGAAGCGCTGCCTGGAATCGCGATTCGATCGGCCCAAAGCGCTGAAGCCGGACTTGCGGTGCTGGAGCGGGAAACGATCGCCGCCGTGATCACCGATCTTCAGCTTCCTGAGATGACCGGCCTTGAGATGATTGCGCGTATTCGCGAGCAAGCGAGATTCTGCGCGCTACCGATTCTAGCGATAAGCGCGGCCACCGATCCTGCGACGCCCCAGGCGGCGCTCGATTCCGGGGCGAACGTCTTCTTTCCGAAACCGTTTTCGCCCAACGCGGTACGGAGGAAACTGGAAGAGTTGGTTTATGGGGGGGATTTATGCGGTCCAAAGGGGATGAAAATCGAGAGAGGGGAATCGGGGTAGGCGCGTTTGGCTTGTGGATTTTGATCGCGGCTTCCGTGGCGCGTGCGCAGACGCCCGACCTGCAACAGATATTGCAGCGGCTGGACCGGCTGGAGGCGCAAAATCAGGAGCTGATGAACGAGATCCGCGCGCTGAGGCAACAACTCGCGACGGCGCCGGGTTCCGCCGCGCCGGGAACCCTGAATAACACCGCGCCGCCCGAAGCTCTCACAAAACCTGAGACGAGTGAAAAGGCTCAAGTAGAACAGAGCCAAATCTCGCAATTGGATCAAGAAAAAATCTCCAGCGACCATCGGCTTCCGATCTCGCTTACGGGCATGGCGTTATTCAATACCTTCTGGACGGGTAAGGGCGCCGGCGGCGCGGACAATCCAACTCTCGCTGCCGCTCCTTCGACTCTGCTGGCCGCGAGCGGGGGCGCCACCTTTCGCCAGAGCGTCATTGGCGTGAAGTTCGATGGGCCCACCATCCTAGGCGGCGCCAAAGTTACGGGATCGGTGTACGCCGATTTCTTTGGCGGCGCGGGGACGACGCTCAATCAACTGTTGCGTTTGCGCGTCGCGTCGGTGGACGCGGCCTGGAAGAATACAACGATAACACTGGCCTTGGATAAGCCGATCATCGCTCCGCGTGAGCCCGATTCGCTCGCTCAAGTGGGTGTTTCGCCTCTGACCTCCGCGGGTAATCTGTGGCTGTGGGAGCCCCAGGTTCGGGTGGAGCAGCGCTTTGCTTTGGGATCGCAATCGGGTCTGCGCGCGCAAGCCGGAATCTATCAGACTTCCGAGGGCGGAACGGGCGTGACGACGGGGCCGTATGCCTCGACCCTTGCCAAAGATCGTCCCGGTTATCAGGGGCGGTTCGAGTTCTGGTCTCAAATTGGAGAATCGCGCCGCATCGAAATCGCACCCGGATTTCATGCGAGCGACACGCGCGTTGCGGGCGACTCCGTTCCTTCCCGCATTTTTACCGTAGACTGGTTAATCCGGCCCGTGAGCCGCGTGGATTTCACCGGAACCTTTTTCCACGGGGAAAACGTCGGCGTAGTCGGCGGACTCCGGCAGGGCGTAAACATCCTGGGTTATGAGCCCCGGCCCGTACACGCCAGCGGCGGATGGGCGCAGGTGAAACTTCGCGTGACGCCGCGCCTTTCGTTCAACGTCTATGGAGGCGAGGAGGACGATCGTAACTCGGATCTTGCTGTCGGTGGTATAGGCAGAAATCTTTCTTACGCGGGAAATGTGATGTACAGGTTTGGCTCGAATATTCTGGGAAGCTTCGAGGCCTCGCAAACTCGCACTAACTTTATCGGATCGGGAACGCGGATATTCCCTCACTATGATTTGGGACTGGCCTATCTGTTTTAAAACGTGGGCACGGCCCGCTCTCCTTCTGGTCGCTCTCGCCGCCTCGATTCATGCGGCAACCGTAACCGGCAAGGTGGAATTGCGCGATTCCAAGGAGGCCGCGGTCCGCAAGAAGATGGATTTCTCCGGCGTAGTGATCTGGCTGGAGCCTGTGGTGGGCAAGGCGGCTCTTCCGGCTCCGAGTCGCGCGCGGATGATCCAGAAGAACAAGACGTTTTCGCCGCATGTCCTGGCGATTCCCACCGGCGCGACCGTGGATTTTCCCAATCTCGACCCGATTTTCCATAATGTGTTTTCCACTTACAACGGGCAGCCGTTCGATCTGGCGTTGTACCGCCCCGGTACTTCGAAGAGCGTCACGTTCACTCACTCCGGCATCGTGCGAGTGTTTTGCAACATTCACTCCAACATGAGCGCGATCATCGCCGTGCTGGACACCCCGCACTACGACATCAGCAAAAGAAACGGCAATTTCGAGTTCCACGACGTGCCGGCGGGCGAGTACTACGTCCATGTTTTTCACGAACGAGCCACTCAGGCCACGTTGGATGAATTAGGCCGCCGCGTTACCGTGATGGGGGACGCGGTGGAGGTTGCCCCCATTGTCATTTCCGAGAGCGGCTATCTCCCCATACCGCATTTGAATAAGTTCGGCCGGCAATATCCCGCCCCGCCGGACGATAACGGCGTGTATCCCGCCGTCCGCAGATGAAAACGGCTCCACGGATGAGGCTCAGGCTGCGCCTGCGCTCGGTTTCCTTGCTGTGGAGGATTCTTTTTTCCACCTCCCTCGCGATAACAGCCCTGCTGGCGGCGATGGGGTGGATTCTTCAAAATCAGTTCGTCCGCAGCGCTACCTATAGCCTGGAGCAGGAAGCCCAAACAAGTTTTCAAGCCTACGAGTCGCTTTCCAACGCGCGCGCGGACGAACTGGCCGCCGTCACCAAGGTGCTGAGTCAAACCCCGCAAGTGCGAGCCGCTTTCGGCACGCACGATCAGAATACGATTCGGGATGCCGCCTCGGAAGCCTGGGATAGGATTTCGCACCCCGGCGCGCTGTTCATGGTGGCCGATCCGGGCGGCGCCGCGATCGCTCTGCTCGGCGATGCCCGGCGCGAATCCGCTTTCGACACATCCTTTGTTCCGGCGGCCGTCAAACAGTTTCCCAGCCAGGCCCGCGGATTCGCGCTGTCCGGCGGACGTCTCTATCAAATTGTGGTGACGCCGGTGTACGTCGCGGCGGGACAAGGCTCGGCTTTACTGAATGTGCTGGTGGCCGGGATCGCCGTGGACGCGGGCTTGGCTCGGGAGTTGAAGGCTTCCACCGGGGGCAGCGATTTCGTCTACCTTGCGCACGGCCACGTGGCGGCATCGACGCTCAATCCCGCGGCTCAACGGCAGATCGAGCGCGACGGCGTCCCCACGGGCTCCGAGGTCCGGCTCGCGGGGGCCAAATATTATCAGTTCCCTTCGACGCTCGCCGACATTGACGGCCACACCATCGGTGAATTGCGAATCTTGCGCCCGTTCGACGCGGCGGAAAAGCGAACTACCGAGCTGCGTTCCCGGTTGGTCGCGGTGTGGATCGGCGCGATGCTGGCGGGGTTCGCCCTCACCTACTGGCTTGCTCGCCGGCTGCTCAAGCCCGTCGCGGAGCTAGACCGCGCCGCCACCGAGATCGGAAAAGGAAATTACAACGTGCAGGTGCCGGTCTCCTCCGGCGACGAGATCGGACGCCTGGCGGGGACCTTCAACGGAATGTGCGCCTCCATCCGGCACGCGCGCGAGGAGCTGATCCGGCAGGAGCGCATCGCCACGATCGGACGTTTGTCGACGTCCATCATTCACGATCTCAGGAATCCGCTCGCCGCGATTTATGGCGGCGCGGAGATTCTGGTCGATACGGAACTTTCGCGCGAGCAGGCCCGCCGATTGGCCAATAACATTTATCGCGCCTCGCGGCGCGTGCAGGACCTCTTGCAGGAGCTGGCCGATGTGACGCAGGGTCGCTCGCACGCACGCGAGGTCTGCCGGCTGCAGGATGTGGTCTCGGCGGCGTGCGAGCCTCTGAGCGCCGTGGCCCAGGCCAACCACGTCTCGCTGCGGCTCGAAATTCCGAACGACGTAGAGCTGCCCCTGGACCGCTCCCCCATGGAACGGGTGTTCCAGAACCTGATCGGCAATGCGATTGAGGCGATGCCGGATGGCGGCGCCGTCTCCGTGCGCGCGGACCGCCGCGATTCCGTGGTCCTAGTGAGCGTGGAGGATACCGGGCCGGGCGTTCCGGCTGCGATCGCGCCGCAGCTTTTTCAGCCCTTCGTCACCGCGGGCAAGAAAAACGGCATGGGCTTGGGGCTCGCCCTTTCGCGCAAAACGGTGCTTTCGCACGGCGGCGATTTGTGGACCGAACAAACCGCGAGCGGCGCCAGGTTCGTGATGAAGCTGCCGGTATAACCGGAAGCCCGCAATCCGTCCGTAAGCTTGCCCCCGCCCTCACGGGCGGGGCTGAAAGCGGTGCGACTGTGTTCCAGCGTTCGCACCCAGCCCCGGCTGTAAGGCCGGGGATAAGCGCCGGTTGAATATCTATCGACGCATTACAGGAAGCCGGCGCCCGCGACTCCGCGCGCCCCAAACCGGCCGCCAAGAGACGTTGCGGTAACATGGTCCGGAAGCTATCTTCCCGCATATGCAGCGGCGCGATTTTCTCAAGATTGCCGGCATGGCGTCCGCGGTGCGCCTGGCCGGCCAGCAAACCCAATCGCTGCTCGGGCCCTCCGGTCCGGAAGACATAGCCAAGACCGAATTCACTTTGCGAATCGCGCCGATTGCGCTCGAATTAGCGCCCAACCGCGTGATTAGCACGATCGGGTACAACGGCAGCTCGCCGGGTCCGCGGCTGCGCATGAAGGAAGGCGCGCCTGTCACCGTGAACGTGGTCAACGACACAGATGTGCCCGAGCTGGTGCATTTCCACGGTTTGCTGATTCCCGCCGATGTGGACGGCTCGGAAGAAGAGGGGACCCCGATGGTTCCTCCGCACGGAAGCCGCCGCTACCAGTTCACGCCGACGCCCGCCGGCACGCGCTGGTATCACACCCACACGATGGCGATGGACGATTTGCATCGCGGCAGCTTCACTGGGATGTTTGGTTTTCTGATCGTCGAAGGAGCGGCCAATCCAGGCAACTTCGATCAGGAGCATTACATTGCATTGCGCGATTGGGAGCCATATTTCACCAATCAGGCGATGGACAACGACGACCTCGATTCCACCGGCCCGCAGCCGGAAAAGCCAGCGGTGCTCGACACGAGGCCGCCGGGGCTGGAGGTGATGGCCGATATCTTTTCCGTCAACGACAAGTCGCTCGGCGCGGGCGAGCCGATCCGCGTCAAGCCGGGCGAGCGCGTGATGTTTCACGTGCTGAACGCCAGCGCCATCGAGATTCGGCATCTGGCGCTGCCGGGGCACAAGTTCAACGTGGTCGCTTTAGATGGAAATCCAGTGCCCACTCCCGCGGCTGTAGATGTATTAATGGTGGGTCCGGGCGAGCGCGTTGATGCCTGGGTGGAGATGAACCAGCCCGGAGTTTGGATCATGGGCGCGCCCGAGGATCCGGTGCGCGAAGGAGGCTTGGGCGTGGTGATCGAGTACGCCAATCAGCACCGCACGCCGCAGTGGACGCCTCCGCCCAAATCGAACTGGGACTATACGATATTCGGCAAGCCGCCCTCACAGCCCGCGCCTACGGAGAAATTGGACATGGTGTTCGAGAAGATTCCACGCGGCGCCGGCAAATTCAATAGCTTTACCGTGAACGGCAAATCCTATCCCCACGACCAGGAATTTGTGCTGAAGCAGGGCATGCGATACCGGCTGACGTTTCACAACCGAACCGACGACGCACATCCGCTGCACGTGCACCGGCATCAGTTGGAAATCGCCGAGATTTACGGCAAAGGCACATCTGGCGTGATCAAGGACACGGTAGTCGTTCCCACTTACGGACGCGCCGTCGTGGACTTCACCGCCGACCAGCCTGGACTGACTCTATTTCATTGCCACATCCAGCAGCACATGGACTTCGGTTTCAAGGCGCTGCTGCGCTATTCGTAAAAAACTTGGCATGGGATTGCGAACGATCCAAAGCGAGATTGTCCCTTCGGGCAAAGCGCTCGGGGCTGAAGTACAAGGCCTGGATCTAGCGGACCTCGGAGACGACGACTTCTCCGCCGTCCACCGTGTATGGCTCGAGCGATTGGTGCTGCTCTTTCGGCGCCAGCGCCTCACCGACCATGACCTTATCCGGTTCAGCCGGAGATTTGGCGAGTTGGATTGGGCCCCCATTCAAGAAACGGGGCGTCGGTTTGTGGAAGGCCATCCCGAAATCTACGTTGTTTCCAATGTGATTGAAAACGGGACGCCGATCGGCAGCCTGGGTTCGGGCGAAGCCGTTTGGCACACCGACATGTCCTATCAGGAAATTCCGCCCAAAGCCAGCATGCTATACGCTTTGGAAACGCCTCCCGCGGGCGGCGATACGTACTTCTGCAACATGTACGCCGCCTACGATTCGCTGCCGGGCGCGCTCCGCGCGCGCATCTCGAATCTTGCGCTGAAGCACGATGGAACCTACAATAGCGGCGGCTATGTCCGCCAAGGAGTGGTGGCCACAGACGATCCGTTGACTTCGCCCGGAGTGTACCATCCGCTGGTCACGATGCATCCCGAGACCGGACAGAGGGCATTGTACTTGGGCCGCCGCCGGAACGCTTATATCGCAGACCTTCCGCTCGCCGAATCCGAGGCGCTCCTCGACGAGTTGTGGCAATACGCTACGCGTGACGAGATCGCTTGGCGTCACGAATGGCAACCCGGGGACCTGGTGTTATGGGATAACCGCTGTACCATGCATCGCCGCGACCCCTTCGACCCAAGCTCGCGCCGGACCTTGCATCGCACTCAGATTAAGGGCGAGGCTCGGCCTACCGCGTGACCGCAGGCGCGCGGTCGCGATTCGGTCCTCCGCAAATCGTTCTGGCGCTGCTGTGCCTGATGTATTTCGCCCTATTTGTTGCTCGGGTGAGCATTTCCACGGCCGCGCCATTGATGAAATCGGACCTCGGGTTGAGCAACGGGCAGCTCGGGTTGGCATTTTCGGCCTTCGCTCTTCCGTACGCTTTCTTCCAATTGGTGGGAGGCTGGATCGGCGATCGATGCGGTCCGCGTCTCACGCTGACCGCCTGCTGTCTGATCGTTGCGGCGGCCACCGTCCTCACCGGAGCGGCGAATGGATTCGCATCGTTGTTCGCTCTCCGGCTCGCTTTGGGCTTCGGCGAGGGGGCCGCTTTTCCCACGGCGACTCGCGCGATGACGAGTTGGACCCCGCCGCACCGCTGGGGATTCGCCCAAGGCATCGTGCATTCGTTCGCCCGCGTCGGCAACGCGCTTACCCCGGCTCTAATGGCCGGGATGTTGGCGTTTATGTCCTGGCGCCTGACGTTCGTCGTCGTCGGAATAGCCAGTGTCGCCTGGCTCATCGGTTGGTGCTGGTATTTCCGCGACGATCCGCGCGATCATCCTTCAGTTACCGCCGAGGATCTGGCCAACCTGCCCGATCGCGTGGCGACCCGCCGCCGAACGATCCCGTGGCTGCGGCTCGCGTGGCGCATTTTGCCCGTCACCTTAGTGGACTTCTGCTACGGCTGGACCTTGTGGCTGTTTCTAAGCTGGATTCCATCTTTTTTTCTGGAGAATTACCATCTCAATTTGCAAGCTTCCGCGCTGTTTTCGTTCGGCGTTCTCTCGGCGGGCGTTGTGGGCGACACGGTCGGCGGAATCGGGAGCGACCGGCTGCTCCGTAAGACGGGAAGTCTTGTTGTGGCGCGCCGCTCTGTGATTGTACTGGGCTTCGTCGGGGCGTTTGTATTTCTGTTGCCGGTTATCCTGATTCACAGCGTTGCTGTGGCCGCGGCGGGCCTGAGCCTCGCTTTCTTCTTCGCCGAGCTGATCGTGGCGCCGATTTGGTCGGTCCCGATGGACATCGCGCCGAAGCACGCGGGCGCGGCCAGCGGAATGATGAATTTCGGGTTCGCCGCCGCCGGCCTGATCTCGCCGTCCAGCTTCGGTTACCTTGTGGATCGCACCGGTAGTTGGGTGGCGCCGTTCATCGGCTCCGTCCTCTTGCTGCTGGTGGGAGCGGTGCTGGCCTCCCGCTTGCGTCCGGATCGGGTTTTCAAGGACGGTGAAAGCGATATCTCGTAGCTGAGAACGATCGTTCCGAGCCGCGACCGCGAGGGAGCGGAGTAGATATGGACAGATTTCGGTAAGCGATTCCGGTCAGGTCGTCCCCTTCATGCCCATCGCCGCCGCGGCGAAGGCCCATTCGTCGGCGAATTCAGCGATCTGTTTATCCGTCGGCCGATAACCGTGCGAGCCTTCGGTTTCGATGCGAATCAGGATGGGCTTGGAGCATGCCTGGGCCGCTTGCATGGCTGCTGTGAATTTGAACGAATGACTGGGCACCACGCGATCGTCATGATCGGCGGTGGTCACCAACGTCGCGGGGTAGCAGACGCCGGTTTTTATATTCTGCACGGGCGAATATTTGATTAAATACCCGAAATCCGCGGCGTTTGACGACGTTCCGTACTCCGTAGCCCAGGCCCGGCCGCCCGTGAATTTGTCGTAGCGCAGCATGTCCATCACGCCTACGCCAGGAAGCGCCACCGCGAATAGATCGGGCCGCTGCTCTTCCACCGCGCCCACCAGAAGGCCGCCGTTCGATCTGCCCATGATTCCGAGTCTGGCGGGCGAGGTGTATTTGTCTTGGATCAGGCGCTCGGCGACGGCGATAAAGTCATCGAACACGTTTTGCTTGTTGGCGAGCATTCCCGCCTTGTGCCAGGCCTCGCCGTACTCCGCGCCGCCCCGCATATTCGCCGTGACCCAGACGCCTCCGGCCTCGAGCCATGCCGGCACATCGGACCGGTACGTGGGCAGAGTGCTGATGGAGAATCCGCCGTAGCCGTAGAGCATGGTGGGATGGCTGCCGTCGAGCGCGAGATCCTTGCGGCAGGTGACGAAGAAAGGCACGCGCGTTCCGTCTTTTGAAGTGGCGAAAAGAGCCCTTGTCTCGTACTGATTCACATCAATCGGAGGCTTCGCTGGCTCGAACGCGCTCTGTTCGCGCGATTGCGGATTGTAAACGTGCACGGTCGTGGGCGACAAGGGCGAGCTGAACTGATAGAAAATATCTGGCTCGTCTTCGCGTCCTTGTATGGCGACAACGGCCCCCGTCCCCGGCAGGGGTATGTCGCCCTGCGCGCCGCCGTCGAGGCCGAACAGCGCAACGCGGCTCTGCACATCCACCAAATATTGGGTGACGATACGCCCGCCGATCAGAGCGACGCTCTCGATCGCCTGCTTCCCTTCGGGAACGATCGTCTTCCAGTTTGTGGGCGCTGAGTGGGCAACGTCCAGTGCAATCACCTTGCGGTTAGGAGCTTGCTGGTCCGTCCGCAAATAGAGCACCGGGCCGGCGTTGCCGAACGGCGAAAACTCGGCGTCGTCCTCTTCGATCAGTGGCTTGATGGGCGCGCCGATGGCGGGGTGCATCGGATTGCCCAAATCCGCGTAGTAAAGCCGGTTATTGTTATCCGCGCCCTTCTGCATCGTGACCAGCAAATACCGTCCGTCCTCGGTGACGCTTCCGCCCACGAACCACGTGGGCAGATCCTTGCGCTCGTAGATCAACCGGTCCTGCGACTGCGGCGACCCAACGCGATGGTAGTAAACCGCTTGGCCCGACAGCGCCGCCTCCAGCACTTTTCCCTTAGGCGGCTCCGGATAGCGCGAGTAGAAGAACCCTTTACTGTCGTTGGTCCAGGAAATTCCGGAGAAGCGCATCCAACGTACTTCGTCCGGCAGGTCTTTCCCCGATTCCATATCCCGCACGTGAAGCGTCTCCCAATCGGCCCCGCCTTCGGAAACGCCATACGCAAGCAGCCGCCCGTCGTGCGAGGGCGTCCATTGCGCGAGCGATAAAGATCCATCCGGCGATAGCACGTTCGGGTCGAGCACGATCGCGCCCGGCTCCGTCAGGCTTGCTCGCGCGTAAACCGGCGCCTGGCGTTGCAGGCCGCTATTCTTCTGATAAAAATATCGGCCGCCTTCGTGAACCGGGATCGATACCTTGGGATAGTTCCACAACTCCGTGATGCGTTTGCGAAACTGTTCGCGCTGCGGGAAGTTCGCAAGATAGTCGAAGGTCACCCGATTTTCGGCGGCGACCCAATCGGCTACTTTCTTTGAGTCGAGATCCTCCATCCAGCGGTAAGGATCGGCTACCTTCGTTCCAAAGTAATCCTCGACCACGTCGCCTTTAGACGTTTCGGGATAAGTGGCTTTGGGAAGAGAGGTTTGCCGGCATGCGGCCGCGAGCAGGCACGCGCCGGTCGCCAGAAGAGTTCGCCGATCGTTCACTACTCTTCATCCTACTCCACGGCAAAGCAACCCTTTTACCGCGAGTGAGGGATGTTTGGAACGCTATTTGTCTTTGAGCAAATCGCCGGGCTCGTCAAGCAACTGCCGCGGCGCCGGAGCCGGAGAACGGCCGCCCCGAAGTGGCAGAGAGACGGGGCTCCTGCCGCGCCCAAGGCCATCGTTCACGACGGTGTAAGAAGCCGGAATTTGAAACAACGATGCATCCGGCTCACGCTGATCGATGCCGGTGAGTTGATAAGTCGTCTCGCCGAATCGCGGATCGGAATTGGTGCTTTTGATCAGCATTTGAAGATCGTTCGAAACCCAGCGTTCTGTCACCACTTTGATGTCGCGGTCGTTTCCGATCTGGCCCTTGGGAATGACCATCGTCGTGCGAACGCCCTGCGCCATAACGCCATTCACCAGTTGCGGCTTGAGATTTTCGGTGGTTTCGGACATCACGCCTTTCGTGCTCCCGGGAGCCGGCTGCGTTCGGAGGAAAAGGCGATTCAAGGCCACGAAGCCGCCTTTGCGAGCGGTCTTGGCGGCTGGGTCGATTTCCGCCCGAAAGCCCGCCACGGGATCGAAAATACTGGCCGTCCCGTTCATCTCTTCCACGCGCGTCCGGCCCTGGCTGTCGCGAAACAGGCGATTTTTCTGGGTGGTCTCGATACGTGTTCCATCTCCGAGAATCTGAAGCGAGTGCCGCTCCTCCGTGGCGCTGAAAGGCTTTCCGCGCACCACTTTGGCTCCGAAGCCTTCGTCGAGCACGGTGGTATCGAAGATGGACGGGCCGAGGACCTGGTACAAAAGCTTGCCGGCGTCTTGTCCCTGAAGCGGGCCGAGCCCGACCAGGATCAGAGTTGCGATAAACGGAAAACGTTCTCTCATGAATCGTATTTGCCTCAATTGAAATTTGAAACTAGCCGCACGGCGCGCGCGCGGCCGTCCTGGCCCACTACGACGTCCGCTTCCACGCGCCCTCCCGGATCGGCGCTCCGCATCCGCAATCCCGCCGCGATCAACGCCGCCACCGGCACTTGCATCCGCACCACCTGAATGCGTTCATAGGGCGAGGGCGGAGCCAGATACGGAATGGGCACAAACGGCCGCTCCGATTCCCGAATATCCGACGAGACAGGCGCCCCGGAAGCCGCGCGCTTGGTAAATGACGGGTATTCGAAAATCAGCGCGACGGTAATCGATGCCGCGATGGCGCCCGCCGCCAATGCCCAGGACGATTTCCTTCTGCTCCGCCTCTCGCGGTCGAATTCCTTCAGCAGCGCGGCTTCGATTCTCGCGGGAGGTTGCTCGTCCGCGCATTCGGCGGCGAGCCGGTTCATCGCCGCGATCAAGCGCTCACTCATGCCGGGCACTCCCTTCCCACGAGCTTGCGGGCCAGCAGAGCCCGCGCGCGATGCAACCGGGATCGCACTGTGCCGATTCTGCATTCCACGGTAGCCGCCGCTTCTTCATACGTTTTCCCCTCCAGATCGCAGAGCACCACCACTGCCCGGTACCGCTCGGGCAGCGCGGCGATGGCCCTGCGAAGACGAACTAGATCCTCCACTCCCGGATCGGCGCTAAGGCTGCAATATGGCGCAGACTCGTCCAGCGAAACCCAGCGCTGCTCCTCGCTAAAGCGCTTCTTCAATAGCTTCCGCGCGACTCCGACGAGAAAAGCGCCAAGCTCGCCGCGGCTGGGATCGAAGCTCGCCGGATTGCGAATCAGCCAGACGAACACGTCCTGCGTCACCTCGGCCGCCTTGGATTCGTCCGCGGTCATCAGCAGCGCAAAACGGAACACGGCTCTCTGGTTCGCGCGATAGATCTCGGTGAACGCATCGCGGTCTCCGGCGTGGAACCGCCGCAGAAGATTGCGATCTCGTACTCTCTCGAACTCCGGCATTCGTCCGGTCGGTTCTATTGCGCCGGCGGCCATGCCCAAGTTCCAATCTTTTCGGGTTAGTTTCTCAGGCGCTCATGCAAGCGGCGCTCGAGTTCACGCCTTAAATCCTGCTGCGCCGGGGTGAGGCTTTCGGCTTGAACGGTCAACGGTTCCCTATCCATGCCTTCAAAAGCGTACGCGGAATCGGTGTTCTCTTTCTGCTCGATCAGAAGCTTGTACACGTCCCACGTGTAGAAGTTCTGAACCCAAGTGTTGAAGTCTTCCGCGTCGCGGTTCGCCGGCAGCGTCTCGAGAACCACCGGCGTGGCGGCGATCAGCGTATGCTGAGGCCCGAAGAACACCGGCTTAAGACCCGCCAGCTTACCCTCTTCCGCCATATGGCTGAAGTTTACGTCCGTAGTCATGTCGTTGAGCGTCGGCGCGTGATACGGATCGGAATGGTCCACCGAGCTTCCCGGCCCATAGGCGCGGAAGTGGCCGAATTCCAGCGGAGATACCGTATCCCAATTCGATCCGTAGTCGATGGTCAGCACATAACCGGCGTTTAGGATGCGCCCCGCGCCCTGCATGAATCGCCCCTCGCCCAGGTTGACGTAGCCGGCGAAACCCTTGTTGCTTCTAGCCATTTCATAGGCGTATTCGGGAATGTATTTGCGAAGATGGTCGGCCAGTTCCGGCACGGCCTCAATCGGCAGATAGATCTCGTGAAACTCGACCGACTCGAGTTTCGTGGCATAGTCGCGGGCCGGAGAAAGAGCTTCCAGAAGAGCCACGAATCCGTCGCGGCTGAGATAAACCGTATCGTCGCGCTTGTGTCCAAACAGCTTGGTTTGAATCGTCGCGTCGTCCGCCTTGAGACGCTTTTGGAGCGCCGCCGGCATGTCGCCATTCAGCTTCTTCCAGCCGGCAGGAGCGATAGCGGGGGCCACGAAACCGATTTCCAGCGAGCCATCGAGAGAGAAAACCACTTTATGAACGCTGAAGGCGTCGGGCAGTTCGTTTGAAAGCACCACTCCCTTTAAGCTTCCGGCGGGGATGGTCGCGGTGGGATCGGTGGCGTCGCCTTCACGAGCTTCAAAACGCGCGCCGAAACGACCGTTTCGTTTTCGCTGGGCCGCGCTCAAGGCCGGTGAGCGGTCATAGCAGGCATAGATGACCTGCCGTGCGAACCGGCTCCAATCGCCCCCCGAATCCTCGGCAGCGCGATGGTCGATGTACTCAAGAATCGATTCGGCTAGGGCGCCGTCGCCCGCGCCGAACTCGGCGATGGTGAAGCGCTCGGTGTCTCTTAACGTTCCCGCTTTGCGCATCCCACCCCACATCTTAAAAATCTGCTCGGCGATCATGTGGCCGAAGTAGGGAGAAAGGGCGTCGGGGAAGGTCCGGTAATCCTGGACAAAATCGACCCGCCCGCTGGCGTAGTATCCGAGCGTCGGGTGGAACATCACCAGATCCTGATAGTCCAGAAAGCTCGGGAAAAACTGCTTCACGGCGGCCGCGGCGGAGGCGTCCACGCGGATCTCGTTGTGGACCTCCCAAGAATTGAGAAGATCGCCTCGGTCGTCGGCCGCGAAAGACGTCCCCGCGGTCAGCAGAGCGAATAAGAGCAGAGCGGCGCGGCTGCGCGCGGTTACCAGATGCATAATAAATGGTCCTTAATTGCCTGTCGGCTTTTATCCCACACGTTCGATGACGAGTGTTGGCATCGACGGGTTTGCATCTCCAACTTTAACCCAAAAGCGAACATGCGGGCCACCAAAAGGATGAAGAGCGTTGGGGCGGGTAGCCTCGCTGGTGGGGAGCGGCTCTAAAGCGCCGCACGCGGGAGTTTCTACATTTCGAGGAGTCAAATGCCACCTTCAGCCCCGCCCGTGAGGGCGGGGTCGAGCACCCCATTAGAGAAAACCGCCTTCGTGATCGCACTCTTAAACGATGGTGGTGTTGGTAACGTTCTCCTGCTACGGCTCGCATGTGCCTGGCGATCGCCGGGGAAGCTTCGATCACATCCGTAATGGCGAGCGTCGCTTCGTGTGGCCTAATGCCGGCCTGGAGCAGGACCGGCGAGGACGCATGCGAGGGCAGCCGTTCCTACTTTCGAGCCCGCAATCCAGGGCGTTGGTGCGCGACGCCGTGTTGAAGGTGTGCGAGTTCCGGGGCTGGTTGTTGTATGCTCTGCACGTGCGCACCAACCACGTGCATGGCATCGTCGAAGGCGATGAGCCACGCCGCGTTTTGAACGACTGGAAAGCCTATGCCACACGGGTGCTGCGAGCCGCAGCTTTGGCGGGAGCGGACCAGCCCGCATGGGCGCATGGGGGGAGCACGCGGGGGATCACAAGCCCCGCGGGGGCTGGAGCATGCGATTCGATATGTGCTCCAGGGGCAAGGAGAAGCGATGGAAATTTTCAGCGCTGTACCCCGCCCTGACGGGCGGGGCTGAAGGTGTCGGTTTTACGTCGAATGTAGAAATTCCAGGGAGCGGCGCTAAAGCGCCGCACGGGCTGAAGCCCGCCCTCCAAGAAAATTCTTCAACGAAGCGGGTCGTCGCCAGCCGGACGCGATTACGCTTCTACTGGGTGCAGGTACGTTTGAAATGGCCGGTAGGCGGCGGTCTCCATCACCCAGTCGGCGCGCCCATGCTCGTCTTCGGCGGCTTTTTCGAAGCCGAACTGACCGAAAAAGTCCTTCACCATCGCGTTCTTAGCAGTCGGGATGAACAGCCCTGAGACGCGCGACGCGCCGTGCTCGAGCGCCTTTTCGAAGACCGTGTTCATCAGGAACTGCTCCACTCCGCGCGCCAGCACGCGGCAGCTCATCAGCCAATCCCGGATGCGGATCTCGTCTGGGCAGATTTCGAGAACCACGATGGAAATCAAGCCGTGATCGCCCAACCGGTCGGCGAGCTTCGCATAGAGCGGGACGGCCCGCCCGTCTTTCATCAGCGCTTCGCAATCCGATTCCCCTAAGCGCCGCGTGGTCAGGTTGAACTGATTGCTTCGCTGCATCAGTTGAGCGATCCTCGGGAGATGAAACGGGTCGAACCGGGCGACGGTAATGCGCATTTCGAGCGACTTTAGAAACTCCTCCACCGATCCGAACGACTCCTGGCTCGCCTTTCGCTCGGCCTCCTGCCGGTAAAGACTGGCGCGCTTGGAATCCTCCTCGGAAAACGACGTGGTCTCGAACAAGTTCAGCCGCGCGATTTCGCGGACATAATCCGCCGGATCTTCGGGGAGCTCCGGGACGATCACCTCCGGCAGCAACTGCCGGACCAGATTTCGCTCGAAGGGATTGTCGTCCAGGAACACCATCGAGTCGAACCCGATGTTGAGCGTCTCCCTGATCTTCCGGATATTTTCGGCTTTATCGTTCCAATTGGCGATAAAAACGGCGATATCCTCGCGCTTCAGCGCCATTTCACTGTGCTTTTCAAACGGAAGCAAAGCGTTGCTCATCTCGTTTTTGCTGCAGACTGCCAGGACGATTCCACGATGCATGAGGCCGCGCAGGAAGTGCTGGAGGCGGTAGAAAGCTTCGCCGTCCCCATGCGCGCTCAACCGGATGCCTTCTACGCCATCGTCGCCAATGACTCCGCCCCAAAGCGTGTTGTCGAGATCCAGCACGACGCACTTCACCACGCGTCCGCGCATGGAGGCCACCACGTCGACCAGGTTTTTGGCCGCGGCAGGGAGCGCTTCCAGGGCGCAGAAATATTTGGCCACGTCCCACAAGCGATCGTCGAACCAGTGGCGGCGGCCGATCCAAGACGCCACCGCTTCGAGGTCGTTGAGGAACACATTCCGCCGCTCGCGCGCCATTTGGACAATTCGCGCGTTAATTCCGAGCACTGCCGAGTAGAACGATTCAGCGACTTTATGATCGAAATTGCCGAAAAATCGTTCGTATGGCGCCACGAAATTGCTCTGGACGATGGCGGCGCGCGAGTTGGCTTGAATGGCGTCCCAGATTCGCGCGATCCGGGCGGCTGTCTCCTCGGAAAACGACCCTGCGTTTCCGTTCAGACCCGCAAACCGGGCGCGCAAGGCTTGGACTGCGTTCAGTACGGCAATAACGTCCGGCTGAAAACGGTACAAACCGGAATTGGCGTCGTAAACCTCCAGTTCGATGGCGTCGAACGGCCCCTCGTAGATCTCCGCGTCGATCCCATGCCGATGCAGCAACACACGGAGAAGCGGCACGACGCGCTGCGTGGCCGCGTCCGAGAGCACGGCGAGCCGGATTTTCTGGGTGGTGGTAGCCGGATCCAACTTCCGGCTGGCTTGCACCAGGCCGGAATAGTCTAATTCCTCGGGCATGCTGTTATGCTAACGGAACGATGGGAGCGCTCGCGTCCGGGTACCTTGTTTTCTTATCGGGCGAAGTCGCTGTTTCAATCCTCGTCGCGCTGCTGTGCGGGTTGGTTTGGCGGCTCCGGCCTGCCGCTATGCTCCGCGCGCATGGCTTGCTGAAGCGCCTGACTGGACGCGCCTGGCTCTGCGTGCTGATCTCGGCCGCCCTGCCGATAGCGGGGCGCCTCGCACTCTCGTCCATCGCTCCCCAGCGCTATCCGGTCACCCACGATGAGTACGTTCATCTGCTGGTCGCGGACACGATCGCTCATGGTCGGCTTGCCAATCCCTCGCACCTCCTCGGGGAGCATTTCGAAACTATCTACGTGTTGCAGCACCCCAGTTACGCGGCGATTTATCCGATCGGGCAAGGCGCTGTGTTCGCCCTCGGACAGCTCATTACCGGCAAACCGCTGGCTGGACACATCTTAAGCCTGGGGCTGATGGCCGGCGCGGTGTGCTGGATGCTTTACGGTTGGGTTTCTCCGGAATGGGCTCTGGCTGGCGGGATCCTCACCGGTTTGGTCTACGGCGTCGCAGGGGAATGGGCCACGACGTATCTGGGCGGACCCGCGGCGGCCTTTGGCGGCGCGCTGGTGTTCGGGGCGTTCCCGCGCTTTGCCAAAACGGGGCGGGCGCGCGACGCCGCAATCATGGTCGCGGGCTGGTCGGCGGTCTGGCTGATCCGGCCCGCTGAGTCGCTTCCGATCGCCGCGGCGATCGGCCTCGAGTTATGGCGCCGCTTTGGGAGCGCACGCGGGAAAAAGCTGCTCGGTCTGGCTCCAGCCGGCATAGTCGTGCTCGCGACCGCGGGAATTACACTCCTGCACAACTGGCGCGTCACCGGCAGTCCTCTGCTGCTTCCTTACCAGCTCGAGCAACGAGAACAGGGCGTGCCTCAGGGTTTTCTTGGGATGCGAATCGTTCCCCCGCCGCACTTTCGCTTTTCCGATATCCGCGAAATGTACGATATGCAGCTAGGCATGCGCGAATCGCTCGCGTCCTGGCCCGATTTTCTGCGCGAGACCCGAAATCGATTGAGCGAGATCTGGCGTTTCTTTGTCAATTACCACTTTTCGCTCCCGATCGCGATCGCTCTTTGGATATCATGGTGTAAACCTCCTTATCGGCGGCTGGCGATACTGTGCGCCGCCGGCTTCGCGTTATCTTCGCTGTATCCGTTTTTCTTCACACGCTACTTCGCGCCCTATCTCGGCGTGTTCGTCCTGTTTGTTGTGGTAGGCCTGCGCGCTTTAAGCGGCTGGGCGCCTCGTGGGAGGGCCTTGGGGGCATTGCTGGCAATCACGCTGGCGAGCTTTGCCGCCTGTAAAAGCCTTCGCGACGTGGAGCGCTGGCTTGAACAGGGCCGCCGCCCTTACCAGCAGCCCACTCCCAGACACGCCGTGGAGCGGCAGCTTGATGCAATTCCTGGCCGGCATTTGGTATTGGTCCACTACGGACCCCACCACAGTTTCTACCAGGAATGGATCTATAACGGCGCGGATATCGACGGCTCGAAAATCGTCTGGGCCCGCGACCTGGGTCCGGAAAAAAATCGCGACCTGCTGCGCTATTTCGCCTCCCGGTCGATCTGGTATGTGAACGCGGATGACTCTGCGCCCGTGCGAGCGGCGCCTGCCCAATTGGCTCAGCCCCCACCCGATCCTCCTTCGATAAACTGAAGACGATATGGTTATAGGCGCTCTGTTGACCGGGCTGACTTTCTTCGCCCAGACGCCCGCATTGAACTCGCCCGATCTGGAAAAGGCGCGCGACGCCCAAGACCGCGGAGTGCTGGAGCGCTTCGCCAGCCAGTTCTCCGCCGCCACGGCCAAGCAACCGAACGACGCGACAGCGTACTACCGGCTTGCGCTCACGCAATCTTATCTTGCCGAGATCGCGATGGAGGCGGGTGACAAGAACCGCGCGCGGTCGGCCGCGGAAACCGGCATCAAGGCGGCCGAGCGGGCGACCGCGCTCAAGGCCGAAGCGGCCGAATATCATCGCGTGCTGGGAACGCTTTGCGGTCAGGCCATCCCCGCTAATGTCCTTACTGGGTTGAAGTATGGAAAGTGCGCCCAGGACGAGGTGAACAAAGCTGTGCAGATGGACCCTAAGGCCGCCATCAATTACGTGAGCCGCGGCGCGGGCAATTACTACTTGCCGGCCGCGATGGGCGGAGGCGTGGAGATCGCGATCAAGGATTTTCAGAGAGCGATCGAGCTCGATCCGAAATCCGCCGAGGCTCATCTCTGGCTGGGAATCGCTCTACGGAAGACCAACCGCAATGCGGAAGCTCGCAAGGAGCTGGAAAAAGCCGTCGGCCTCGCTCCGGCCCGAACGTGGGCTAAGCAGCAGTTGGACAAGACGCCGGGGGCGTGAGGCATTCCCGGCCTGGATCTCTCGTCCAGCGAGAAGCCGCGCGCTTACAGGGGATGCCTTGGAAATGAAATTAGATCAGAGCTTGGGGGGATTGCCGTTAGGCCGTCTTGCGCGATCAAACATTCAGAGATTTTGGACTAATGGAGGCCGCGTAGCTACAATATCCAATTACAAGTTATGCAGGCCGCAGAACTCCGTGTGGAATCAGGGCAAGCCGCCCTGCCACGTTGGAACCTAGCGAAGCGGATCGTCTTCCGCTTTTTCTGCGCCTACCTGGTCCTCTATTATCTCCCGGCACTCCTGTCCACAATCGCTTCCCTTGTAAGCGTGCGGGCGCCGTTCGTCGCATATCGAAGGATGTGGCGTCAATTGGACACCTGGGTAGCAACCGGAGCATTTCACTTAAACCCAGCCGTTGTGATCCATCGGCCGACTGGCAGCACCGACACCGCGCTCGATTACATTCAGAACTTGTGCATTGTGCTGATTGCGATTGCCGTCGGTGTGGTGTGGCCCATCCTGGACCGAAAGCGCCCGAATTACGATGTGCTTCACTCCTGGCTGCGGCTCTTGACCCGGTACGCATTGGCCATCAA
Source organism: Bryobacteraceae bacterium (assembly GCA_036557165.1). GTDB lineage: Bacteria > Acidobacteriota > Terriglobia > Bryobacterales > Bryobacteraceae > Palsa-187. The sequence continues at coordinate 38,208 of DATBIA010000006.1, read as the reverse complement.
CCTTCTTACGTACGGCCTTGTCAAAGTTTTTCAACTACAGATGGGGCCCGTGTTCGGATATAAGCTGCTCCAACCGTATGGCGACATATCTCCCATGGGCGTGTTGTGGTCGTTCGTCGGCTCTGCGGCGCCGTACCAGATTTTTGGCGGCGCAGCCGAGCTAACCGCCGGGCTCCTGCTGGTATTCCCGCGCACCACCACGCTCGGGTCCTTGGTATCGTTCGGGGTTTTGCTCAATGTGGTCATGCTGAACCTCTGCTACGACGTTCCGGTAAAGCTCTTCTCGATCAATCTGCTGATCGCGGCTGTCTTTCTGGCGGCGCCGGATCTTGTGAAACTAACAAAATTTTTCGTCTTGAGCCGGTCCGTTGACCCACTCAATTCAGCCAGCCCTATGTTCGAGAAGCGCTGGATCAGAACCGCGGCGGCGGGTTTTAAATGCGTGTTCCTTTCCGTATATCTGTTTCAGAACATTTCGGGCTACTATCGAAGCTACCGGTCTTTCATCGCAGAACGGCCGCGGCCGGCCCTCGCGGGGCTGTACGAGGTTGAGACACTCGTCCAAGATGGCAGCGAAGTGCCGCCGCTCGCCACGAACTCAAGCCGCTGGAGACGGCTGGACCTTGAGTCCCCAGACTCCATCCAAGTCCAAACGATGGACGAGTCCATCCAAACGTACGCTGCGCGGTACAGCCCCGATGGGGAGCGCTTGACCTTATCCGCTCCAGCTTTTTACAACCAGCTCGGGCCCGAACCCGGATTGCCCCCGGGAACCAAAGAGAAATTTCAATTTGTGCTCTCGCGCCCGGATACGGATCATGTCCTCATGCAAGGCGGGCTGGCCAACGGTTCTCTGGTCATAAAAATGAAGCGGATCGACCTCTCCAAATTCCCCCTGTTAAACCGGGGATTCCATTGGATTCAGGAGTCGGGCTTCAATCCTTGATCGGCGGAGCCGCGGCGGATTTCGTAACCAGCGTCAAACGCTGCTCCGACGGGGTCGGTTTTGTTGGCTTTCTCTGACGTGTCTGCCCGCAAGTTTCATCCGTTCGCCCGCCAGCGCCGGACGTCGATCCTTTGGAGACGTTGCGAAGGCAATAGCTGTCACGTCCTCCGGCGAGTGCTGCGCATCCGAACGATAAACGAAACCCCGACCAAGGCTGTACCCAACAGGATGATCGATGTGGGCTCCGGCGTCGGCACGGGAGTCAAGAATTCCTGCGTGCTTCCGGGCTCGCCGGCCGGGTCGGGCGTCACCACGTCCCAGCCCTGTGGCTCGTAGCCGTTCCGCACCGCGCTGAAGGCATTGTTGTAGGCCGTGGTGATGTCGGCCGCGAACGTGCCGCCAACCGCGGCCACGGAATTGTTGTACGCGGTCAGATGGCTCGGGTCCAGGAAAATTTTCCAGGCGGCATATTGATCAATCGCCTGTTGGTGTTTGTCGGTGGTCTGGCTTGTCTGCGTGATAAGCCACGCGGCAGCTTCGTAATTCACCCAAATGGAGTTAAGATTTGAAGAAGAATTTCCATATTGCAGCGATGGCACATCCGCCAGATCCAGAGTTTGGATATTCGCCTCCCACTCCATTGGTGGCGCTACTTCGTGGTTGAAGTCGATGCAATAAAGCGTGATGAGCTGGCCCGTGCTCTTGATCTCCGCTGTGTAAGGGCTCACGTAGTAATAACCCACTGGATTGTTTCCGGCGCTCACCCAATCCAGCGTCAGTGGGCTAGCGACCGCGGAGAACGCGCCCAACGAACAGAAGAGTAAGAGTGGACATTTCATGCCCACCTAGGAGCATGCGCGTCACCAGCAACGCGATTTTAGACAAATAATATTATCTTAGTGCTGATTTATTTGTGTCCTAATGTAAAAGCTCTACCAATCTCAGGCGAGCGCGGCTATGCGCGGCTCCAGCAAATTGGCGGGATCGCCGAGCACGAGCGCGATTTTCTCCAGGATTTGCTCCGCGCACGCCTCGACGCCGTCGTGGTGGGTCCGGCATTCGACCTCGGGCGACTCAGGTTCTTCGTATGGGTCGTCCAATCCGGTGAAGTTCGCGATCTCGCCTGCTCGCGCTCGGCGGTAAAGACCCTTAGGATCCCTCTTCTCGCAAATTTCCAGCGGCGCATTGACATACACCTCGATATAGGCGTGCGAGGTGCGCCGTACTTCGTCGCGGATGGAACGGTAGGGGGCGATCACTGGCACCAGCACGATCACTCCATGCCTCGCCAATAAATTTCCGACAAATGCGATCCGCCGGATGTTCTCCATGCGGTCTTCCCGGCTGAATCCAAGGCCCTTGGAAAGATGAGTTCGCACGATGTCCCCGTCGAGGATCTCCACTGGCCGGACCTGCGCCGTCAAACGCTCGAAAACCGCTTGCGCGAGCGTGCTTTTTCCAGATCCACTGAGGCCGGTGAACCACACAATCGCGCCTTTCCTGGCGTGGCCCGGCGTGCTGTTTGGCGTTTCCGTCATTTGCGCTAGCTCAAGCAACTCGCTGGCCATCGAAACGCAGTTCTTCGCGTTCGAAAACCCCTCTGGAATAAGATGCCAGTCTTTCGGAAACTTGGAACCAAGTTCGGATCGACTGCAAGCTAAGTCTAGATTCTACCAAGCGTTCGGACTGGAAAGGCAGTTGCGTTAACGGTCGTACTCTCATGATCCAACGGATCGCCGACGATATGGTCCTCGGTATATTTTCGCTACTGTACAGCGGCGTCGTCCGGCTTCTGCGTTTCCGTGGAGCCCGAAGCTGAAGGCAATAGCCTCGCCCGTGCCCATCGCCAATATCCTTACCATCGATCTGGAAGAATACTTTCATCCCACGGAAGTCCAGCGCTCGGTCGCCATGGAACAGTGGGGCTCCCTTCCGTCTCGGGTTGAGGCGCAAACGCAGTGGGTTTTGGAACAGCTTGAGCGCCATTCGGTGCGGGCCACGTTTTTCGTGCTCGGATGGGTGGCCGAGCGCTTCCCCAAGCTGGTGGCGCGCATTGCCGCCGCGGGCCATGAAATCGGCTGCCACAGCTACGCTCATCAGCTCGTCTACGACCTGACGCCGGAGCAGTTCAGAGGAGACACGCGGCGGGCGTTGAATGCGATCAACGATGCGATCGGCGGCGCCGCGCCGGTGCGCGCTTATCGCGCGCCCAGTTATTCCATCACCTCGCGATCGCTGTGGGCGCTTGAAATTCTAGTGGAATGCGGGATCGTGTGCGATTCCAGCATCTATCCAATCGCCCACGACCGCTACGGAATCCCGGGATTCGAGCGCCACGCCCACACCTTACGGACGCCTTCGGGCCCGATTCTGGAGGTCCCCATCGCCACCAGCCGGCTTTCGCACGGAGCGCTGGCGCCAGTGGGGGGCGGGGCATATCTGCGGCTGCTGCCCTACCGGTACACGGCCGCCGGAATCCGTCGCGTCAATCGCCGCGAGGGCCAGCCGGCCTGTATCTATTTCCACCCCTGGGAGATCGACCCGGACCATCCCCGCCTCGCCAGTGGCGCGGCCTCGCGTCTTCGCACCTACACCGGAATGCGAGGCATGCGGCGCAAAATCGAGCGGCTGCTGGCCGACTTCCGGTTTGCAGCGCTTGAAACGGTGTATCCGTATGAAAAGGTGGACCGTAGTGGCGTCTCGGTCTCCGCGGCCGCATTCTAGCTTCTCTGGTACTTCAACTGCTTCGCTTTAGGTTCACCGTCGAGGGAGCCTTCCAGGAATGACCCAGTCTAAAAAGTCTCAGTCGAAGAAAAAGCCGAATAATTACGTCCTGGTGGTCTTCGACAGTTGCCGCTACGATTCTTTTATCGCGGCTAAGCCCAAGCACATAAAAAAGTTGGGAAAGATTGAGAAACGCTGGTCTTACGCGTCGTGGACCTCGCCTTCGCACTACAATCTGTTGATTGGGCTAATGCCTCACACCAGCCCGCGGCACGTCTACGCCTCGGAGTATTACAAAAAAGACTTCCTCCAATTTAACGCGCGGCTGGGCCGCGACGATATCGAATTCCGGTCTCTGGTTCCCCGGCTTTTCATGCCCATTTTTCTCCGCGACACGCTCGGCTACCGGACCAACGCGATGGTGTCGCTTCCCGTTTTGAATCCGAAGACGATCCTGAATACTGGTTTCGATACGTACAAGCTGATGGACAAGCACAACGACATGCGCGCGATGGTCGGGCAGATGTCGTTTTCGCAAACGCAGCCGAATTTCTTTCTTCTAAACGTAGGCGAAACCCATTATCCGTATGCTCTTCCGGACGAGCCTCCCGATCAGTGGCCGCGCATTAGCGGGGTGCATGGCGTCTTCAAACACCTGGACGACGAGGTGGTGGGCGGAAAATTGATCGTCAAAAAGGACAAGGAAAAGGACAAATTCTTCGATAATAAACGGCTAGCCGAGCTGCGCCAGCGTCAAATCGACGCCGTTAAGCACCTGGATGGCGTGGTCGAGGAGTTGTTCGATACCGTGCCGAAGAACACCTACATCACGATCCTCGCGGACCACGGCGAGTTGTTCGGCGAAGACGGGTACTTCGGGCATGGGCCCATCTATCATGAGAAAGTATGGGAAGTGCCGTTCGTCGAGGGCAAGCTGAGATGAGCAAGGCCCGCGTGGCGCGGGGAGCGTTCCTGGCCCTCTCGATCGCCTACCTGTTGAGCCATCCTCACGGCTCACACGGCATCGGGATGGCATACGTCGGACCCGGCGCCGGATTCGCCTTTTTAGGCTCGTTTTTGAGCCTTTTGGCGGGTTTTTTCCTCAGTATTGGGTCACTTTTAGCGTGGCCTTTTCGCATGGCGTGGCGGATTCTGCGCCGCTCGGAAGGATTCCGGAACGCGCGCGTTAAGAAGATTATCTTCCTCGGCTTGGACGGGCTCGACCCCAAGCTGACTGAGAAATTCATGGCCGAGGGCAAGCTGCCCAATTTGACTAAGTTGAAGGAAAAAGGCTCTTATTCGCGCCTCCGGACCACTTTTCCGGCGCTTTCGCCGGTGGCCTGGTCGACGTTTGCGACCGGCGTAAACCCGGCCAAGCACAACATTTTCGATTTCCTAAACCGGAACATGAAAAGCTATGTGCCGGAACTGGCGGCGGCTCAGGTTCACAAGCCCACCCGGGTTTTGAAGGCCGGCCGCTTTCGGATTCCGCTTTCGCGCGCTCACGTCGAACTGAAGCGGAAAAGCCAGCCATTTTGGAAGCTTTTAGGGCAGCAACAGATAGGCTCGACGATCATTCGCGTGCCTATCACATTCCCGCCGGACAAGTTCAATGGCCGGCTGCTTTCGGCGATGTCGACGCCGGATCTGCGCGGAACTCAGGGCAGCTTTTCGCAGTTCACCACGCGCGTCGAGCAAGCCACATTTGAAAGCGGGAGCCGGTATCCGCTGAAGCGAACGGCGGACGGATTCGAGGGCGCGCTGGAAGGGCCCGAGGATCTGTTGATCGAAAACGGCGGCACGATGCAGATTCCGTTTCGTCTTCGCCTGAACAGCGCGGTGGATAAGCGGCCGGTGCTCGAAATTCAGGACGCGTCGTATCCGCTGACGCCGGGAACCTATACACCGTGGGTGAAGCTGAAGTTTAAAGCGTCGCTGGGGGTAAAAGTCCACGGTATTGCGCGATTCCTGGTCACCGAGATCGAGCCGCATTTTTCGCTTTACGTTTCGCCTCTTCAGATCGATCCGGAGCGGCCGGCGCTGCCCATTAGCCATCCGTCCTATTACGCCGCCTACCTGGCCAAGCTGCTGGGCGTGTATTCCACGCTCGGGATGGCCGAGGACACTTGGGCTTTGAATGAAGGCGTAATCGACGAAGACGAATTTCTCAAACAAGCCTATTCGCTGATGGACGAGCGCGAGGCGATGTTCCGCAACGCTTTGGAGAAAACGCGCCGGGGCGTGGTCGCTTGCGTGTTCGACACCAGCGATCGCGTGCAGCACATGTTTTACCGCTTCCTGCACGTCGATACCGAAAGTCCGTATGCGCGGACCATCGAGGAGCTGTACCAGCGCATGGACCGGCTGGTGGGGCTTGCGCTGAAGCATGAAGATCCCGATACGGTGATCTTCGTCCTTTCCGACCACGGTTTCTGCTCGTTCCGGCGCGGCATCAACATCAATTCATGGCTGCGCGACAACGGCTATTTAATTCTGAAGGACGGCGCGACCGAGAGCGGGCAATATTTCAAAGGCGTGGATTGGAGCCGGACGCGGGCATATACACTCGGTTTGGGCGGCATGTATCTCAATTTGAAGGGCAGGGAAGCGCAGGGGATCGTCAAGCCGGGCGAAGAGGCCGAGGCCTTGACGAAAGAACTGGTCGCGAAGCTCGGCGGATTGAGGGACGAGGAGCGCGGGGAGATCGGGATTCGAGCGGTCTATCCGGCGGCGGAGCTTTACCGCGGGCCGTATCTGGCGGAGGCCCCGGATCTGATCGTGGGATACAACGAAGGCTATCGGACCTCCTGGGACGCAGCTGTGGGAAAGGTAAGCGCCAGGGTCTTCGAGGACAATTCGAAAGCGTGGAGCGGGGACCATTCCGTGGACCCGGTGCTCGTTCCCGGCGTGCTGTTCTCAAACCGCAAGATCGATCTCGAAAATCCGGGGATCGAAGATATGGCGCCGACGGCGCTGCACTTGTTCGGAGTCGAAAAACCGGCATGGATGGAAGGAACACCATTATTCGTGGAAGGCGGGCTTTAGCCCGCGCGGCGCTTCAGCGCCGATTCGGGTGCGAGGCTAAAGCCTCGCGCGGGCTGAAGCCCGCCCTCCTTGCACTGCTCTTGTGCCTGGCTGGGTGCGGCGGGACTCACGTAATTGCCTCGGGCAAGAAGGTGATCGTCTTGGGCATCGACGGCATGGACCCGAATTTCGTCGAGCAACACTGGTCCTCTCTTCCCAACCTCGACAAACTTCGTCACGAGGGCGAGTTCAAACGCCTGGAAACCACCATGCCGCCGCAAAGCCCAGTGGCTTGGTCGACGTTCATATCCGGCATGGATCCCGGCGGACACGGAATTTTCGATTTCGTGCATCGCGATCCCAAGACGCTCGCGCCCTATTCCTCGATGGCGCAGACGGCCGAAGGCGCCAAGACCATTTCCATGGGCGATTACGAGCTGCCCATCACTTCCGGGAAGGTCGCCAACTTCCGCCAGGGCAAGCCGTTCTGGCAGATGCTGGCCGATCGCCATATCGCGGTCGACGTGATCCGCATGCCCACCGACTTTCCTCCGGTCCATTGTGAAGATGGCATCGAAATCGCCGGCATGGGAACGCCCGATCTCAGGGGCACCAACGGAGAGTTTACATTTTTCACCGACCAGGCCTCGCAGAACAGCCGGATGGTCCCGGGCGGCCGCATCGTACATGCCGATTTGAAGAACGGCTCGGCCGATTTGCAAATCCCCGGCCCGGACAATTCGCTACGCAAGGACAAAGCGCCCACGTTCGTCACCGTTTCGGCGCACGTGGACCCGCAACACTCCGCGGCGCGGTTCGACATCGGGGACACGCAAGTTGTCCTCAAGGAGGGCGAATGGTCGGACTGGATCCAGGCACGTTTCACCTTGATTCGCGGCCTGGAGAGCGCCGCGGGCATCTTCCGCATCTACGCCAAGAAGCTCCATCCGAACTTCGAAATTTACATCACGCCGGTGAATATCGATCCCGCCGATCCGGTGCTTCCTATCACCTCGCCGGATTCCTACAGCAAGCAGCTTTCGAAAGAAGTCGGCTTGTTCTACACGCAGGGGATGGCTCAAGACACGGCGGCGTGGCGGCAGGGCGTCTTCGATCGCGATGAATACATCGCGCAGAGCCGCATGGTGTCGAACGATCACCTGAAGCTCCTGCGCCATGAAATGGAGCGCTTCCACGACGGCTTCCTGTTCTTCCATTTCTTTGGGATCGACCAGGACTCGCACATGCTGTGGGGCAAATACGACGACCAGTTGCTCGATACGTACAAGATGGTCGATCAGGCAATCGGCTGGGTGCGCAAAATGGCGCCCGACGCGACGCTGATCGTCATGTCGGATCACGGCTTTTCCACTTTCGACCGTGCCCTGCACCTGAACACGTGGCTGATGAAAGAAGGGTTTCTGACCCTCGACGATCCCAAAAACACGAGCGACGAAGAATTGTTTCCGCACGTCGATTGGTCCAAAACGCAGGCGTACGCGGTCGGATTGAACGGACTCTACCTGAATCTGCAAGGACGCGAGCCGCAGGGGATCGTCGCGCCGGGAGCGGAAGCCGATGCGGTGACCAAGAAGCTCGTCGAAAAACTCATGAACGCAAAGGACCCCGACACCGGCAAGCCGATGATCGGCGGCATGACCGTCTCGCGTCAAGAATTCCACGGCAATATGCTCGACAAGGCGCCGGATCTGATCGTCGGCTACATGCCGGGCTACCGCGGCTCATGGCAGACGGCCCTCGGCGCGGTGCCCAAAAACGTGGTCGACGACAATACCGAGGCGTGGCGCGCGGATCACTGCATCTGGGCCAAATTCGTTCCCGGCGTTCTGATTAGCAACCGCAAAAGCTCCGCCGCCGACCCGCACCTTTGGGACTTGACTGTGTCGCTGCTTCAATTGTTCGGTGTGGAGCCGGGACCGGGCATGATCGGCCACAGCATCTACTGAGGAAATATGTTCAACACCAGTATCAAACTGAAAAAAGGCACCTGGCAGCGGGTGAAGCGTTGTAGCGAAGCCGCCGGTTATTCCTCGCCCGAGGAGTTCGTCGAGCACGTGCTTTCAAAGGAGCTGGCCAAGCTCGAAGACGCCGAGTCAGACGAAGAGATCGTCAAGAAGCTTCAAGGGCTGGGATATCTGGAGTAGTGGCCGCCGCTCTATTCACGCCGTTCAACGGGCTTCATCCGATGATCACCCTGATCCCCATCAGTCTTTTGCTGGGAATCGGGATGCTGTGGATTTTCTCGCACACCTCCAATCAAGAAGCGATCCGCAAAGTTAAGGCGAGGCTACAAGCGCACCTCTATGAAATGCGCCTATTCACGGATGAGCCGATGCTGATCTGGAAGGCGCAGGGAGGGCTGCTGGCGGCGAACGCGAAATATATCGGGTTAATGCTGGTCCCGGCGCTAGTGGCGAGCGTACCGATGGTCCTGATCCTGGCGCAATTGGAGTGTTTTTACGGCCACGCGCCGATTCCTGTTGGACAGGATGCCATCGTCACGGCTCATCTGAAAGACGGCGCCGAACCCTCAACGCCAAGCCTTCAGGCCCCGGCCGGAATCGCCGTGGAAACGCCCGCGGTGTGGATTCCCGAGGATCGCGAGATCAGTTGGAGGGTGCGCGCTGTCGGGGCCGCGAACGGCGATCTGGAGCTCGTCTTTCCCTCCGGCTCAGTCTCAAAAAGCATTCGAACTGGCGAGGGTCCACAATACGTCTCCGAACGCCGCGTCGGGTCGCTGATGGATCTGATCTGGTACGGAGGGGAAAGCAAGCTGTCCAATGGTCCTGTCGACTGGATCGAGATAAACTATCCGTCCGCTGACGTGCATGCGCTGGGAATCGATCTGAACTGGTTGATATGGCTGCTCGCTCTATCGATGCTCAGCGGGTTAATTTTCAAGAACCGCTTTAAGGTGTCGTTCTGACTTATCCTCCCGGGTCTGGCCGATGTCCATGATTGCCAAGTTCTAACGAATGGGCATGGCTAAAGATGGAATGGACGACGACGTCAGAATCGCGGGCGAAAAAAGAAGAACAGCAGCGATAGGAACGCGACGCTCGTTCTCATTGAAGAATTGGCTTGCCGCACAGCGCCTTCGCGGCTATCAGCCGTGTCGGGCTGCAGTCCGCATCACCGAGTAAGGACTATACGGAAACGTATTCGGTGTCCGTTGTTGGCTCAGGCGCCGGAGTCCCCTGCTCGCGAAGCTCGTCCAGATACAGCTCAATCGCCTCGCGGATGTTCCCGTCCATTTCCTCGCGAGTGCGACCCACGCTTACGCATCCTGGAAGATCGGGCACGTAAGCCGAATAGCCGGTCCCGGTTTTCTCGATGATGACCGCGTACCTCATTTAAGCCCCGCTTGTTTTAGGATACTCGAAAGCGTTCCCGGCGCGAGTTCCGACCCGGTTTGGCCGGGCAGACTGAGTGCAGTCGAGGCATTTGCTCGTCAGCCGTGCCGGATCACCAGCACATCGCCGTCTTTTACGACGTATTCCTTGCCCTCCAGACGTAGCAAGCCCTTCTCGCGGACGCCGGGATAACCCGAGTGGTCGATGAGAGCTTTCCAATTCACCACCTCGGCGCGGATGAATTTTTTCTCGAAATCGCTGTGGATCGCGCCCGCCGCCTTCACCGCCGTGCTCTGCATCGGGATGGTCCAGGCGCGGACTTCAGTCTCTCCGGCGGTGAGAAAACTCATCAGGCCCAATAAAGAATAGGTCGCGGAAATCAGCCGCTCCAGGCCCGATTCGGCGAGTCCAAAGCTGGCCAGATAATCTTTCGCCTCCTCTGGAGATAGCTCGGCTAGTTCGGCCTCGATTTTGCCGCAAATCGCCGTCACGGCCGTGTGCGCGCGGCCGGCCAGCGCGCCCGCCTGATATTGCAATTCGACTTCGTGCAATCTTCCGGCGTCCGCTTCGCCGATATTTAGCACCGCGAGCATGGGCTTACGCGAAAGGAACTGGAAGCCGCGAATGCGTTTTTCGTCATCGTCGTCCAATTCCAGCGTTCGCAGAGGACGATTCGCCTCCAACTCCGCCTTCAGCCGCTCCAGGAGCGCGAATTCCTTGTCCAAATCCGGGCTTTTGATTTTCTTCCGGTCCTTATCCACGCGCTCCATGCGCTTTTCAACCACCACCAAATCGCTGAGGATCAGCTCGATCTCCACATCCTCGAAATCGCGCAGGGCATCGACCGAGCCCTTTTCGTGCGGAACGGTATCGCTTTCGAAAACCCGCAGCACGTGCGCGAGAGCGTCCACGACGCGCAGGCTGGCCAGATAGCTTGGGTCGCGCAGAGCTTCTTTGGAAATCGCCGGAAAATCCAGATATTCGACCGTGGCGTGGGTGATTTTGGGCGGCTCGAAAATTCTCGCAAGGGCGTCGAGACGAGCGTCCGGCACCTTGGCGATGCCGACGCGCGCCTCCGTCGATCCGATGCGAGTGGCTTCATGAACGCCGGTGAGAATCGTGAAGAGACTGGTTTTGCCCACCATCGGCAGGCCGATAATTGCAGTTTTCATCGTGAATTCAGAGCGGGACGCCGACCAGCGTCAGGATTTCGTTGAGCACTCTTTCGGCGGCGTCTGCAGGTCTTTGCGCGGGCATGGCGCGCGAGTTCACCAGGACGCGGTGAGCGAACACCGGCAACACCAGCCGTTTCACGTCGTCGGGCGTGGCGTAGTCGCGGCCTTCCACGGCGGCGATCGCTTGGGTAGCGCGATACAGAGCCTGGGCGCCTCGCGGGCTCACGCCCATGGCGAGCGCCTCGTGCGAGCGGGTCCGCTCGACAATTTCGAGCATGTAGTCTACAAGGGATTCGTCGACGTCCACGGCGCCAACTGCCTCCTGCAGGAGATTGAGATCCCCGCCTGAAACCACCGGCGCCGACGATTCGACCGGGGAAGCCCCGTTTTGCCGCACAACTTCGCGCTCAGCAGAGCGGTCGGGATAGCCGATGCGGATGCGCATCAGGAAGCGGTCCAGTTGCGATTCGGGAAGAGGGTATGTTCCGTGGTGCTCGACGGGATTTTGGGTTGCGATCACCATAAAGGGCTGCGCCAGCGGGTAGGAGCGGCCGTCGACGGTGATTTGCAGTTCGTTCATCGCCTCCAGCAAGGCGGACTGCGTTTTGGGCGTGGCTCGATTGATCTCGTCGGCCAATAGGAAATTGGTGAAAATGGGGCCGGGCTTAAACTCGAATTCGCGCGTGTGCGCGTTGTAAATGGTAACGCCGAGCACGTCGCTGGGCAACATGTCGGAGGTGAATTGGATGCGATGAAATTTCGAATGAACGCTGCGCGCCAGCGCTTGAGCGAGAGTGGTTTTGCCGACGCCCGGCACGTCTTCGATGAGCAGGTGGCCGCGGGCGAGCAGGCACGCCAGGGAAAGGCGCACCGCCTCCGGCTTCCCTCGAATCGCCTCGGACAGCGCGGACTCGATTTCCGGGATCCGGGAGAGCGCGATGGGGCTTTCGGCCAATACCCGGCGAGGCATCGATTTCATCATATCGTGGCGCCGCGCGCGCGCCGCGCATCTGCTAAATTCACAGATAGGCATGCCCGCAGGCATTCAAGATTCGCTGCGCCAACGGGGAGTGCGCTTGACGCGCCAACGGCGGCTTCTGCTCGATCTGATCGATCAATCCGGACTTCACCTGGATGCGGAAAGCCTGTTCCGCATGGCCCAGGAACGAGATCCCAAGCTCAATCGCGTCACCGTGTATCGCACGCTGAAGCTGCTGAAGGAAGGCGGCCTAGTGGACGAGCTCGACCTGGCGCATTTCGAAGGCGATCAGCACTATTACGAAACCCGCATGAAGCAGGAGCATGCGCATATCATCTGCCTCCGCTGCGGACGCGTGGAAGAATTTTTCGGACAAGAGCTGCAACGTCTGCGCGCGCAGGTCAGCTCGCAATTTGGATTCGAAATTGTCTTTGCGCGCACAGAATTTGGCGGTTATTGCTCGCATTGTCAAGCCCTGCGAGCGCGCGAAGGCGCCGCGCAACCGGAACTCGTGTCGACCGAACGATAGCGATGGCCGAACTTCAGGCAGCTGCTTCCGAAGCGGCTCCAGGTCCGTCTCCCGCGGCGTTTCTGGTGTTGAATCCGTCGGGGCAGCGCACGCGGGTCGAAATCGAACAGCTTCCTTTCTCTGTGGGCCGAAACGCCGGAAACGATCTGGTCCTGCGGGACAATCGCGTGTCGCGAAATCATTTCCGCATCCTAGCGGACAATGGCCATTACGCAATCGAGGATTTGAATAGCCGCCACGGAACTTGGATCAACGGAGAGCGCGTCGCGCGGCGCAGGCTGCGCAATTCGGACCGTATCGATTTTGGCATACGCGAGTCGTACCAGCTTACCTTCACCCAGGAAGCAAGCGAGATCAATCGCATTCTGGACCGCTTTCCCACATCACGGCCCGGTGGGGAAAATCCAAATAATCTTGAGAAGCTGCGATCGCTCATGGAGGTAGCGCGGGCGCTTCAAAACTCGTTGTCGACCCAGGAAGTGCTGACGGCGGTGGTGGATGCGGCGCTTTCCATGACGGGCTGCGAACGCGGATTTCTCATGCTGCGGAAGCCTCCGGAACTGGAAGTCGCGATCGCTCGCGACCGCGAAGGAAAAGCTCTTCAGGCCGAGGATCTGCGCGTGCCGACGTCGGTGATTCAGCGCGCGCTGAATTCGCGGCGCGATCTGCTGTCGATGTCATTCGATCCGCTGACCACGCAAGGCGCCACGCCCGCCCGCAGCATCATGGCTCTGGAGCTGCGCAGCGTGGTGTGTCTGCCGCTGGTGCGGGTGCAGAGCGGCATGAGCGAAGAGACGCGCATGAGCACCGCCGCGGAAGCAACGGTGGGGCTACTTTATCTGGATTCGCGAGCGGCTCCGGCCGATCTTTCGGCGGGCAATCGCGAGCTGCTACAGACGCTCGCGATCGAGGCTTCGACGATTCTCGAAAACGCGCGGCTGCTTGAGGAGCAGCGCGTCAAAGAACGAATCGAGCACGAGCTTCGGGTAGCGAGGGACATTCAGCAAGGCTTGCTTCCGGTAACCATGCCCTTGGAGGGATGGTTTCGCGCGGCTGGATCGAGTCTTCCCGCGACGCAGGTGGGCGGCGACTACTTCGACGTGCGGCAACTTTCGCCGGACCTCTGGGCATCCGTGATCGCGGACGTTTCCGGGAAAGGCGTCAGCTCGGCCCTGCTGGCCGGGCTGCTGCAAGGAGCGTTCCTGATGGCCGCCGCCCGCCCGACGGACATCGAGGGCATGCTGGGCCGGCTGAACGAGTTTCTGCTGGATCGCACGCGCGGCGAGAAATACGCGACCGTTTTCTATTGCACGCTCGATTCAACCGGACGTCTGAGTTATGCGAATGCCGGGCATTGCGCGCCCTATTTGGTGAGCCTCGACGGGCGGCTTCGCAAACTGCACACGACGGGCATGCCCGTGGGAATGCTGGAGGAAGCGGTGGCGCAGAAGGTGGAGGCGCAGCTTGCTCCCGGGGATAAGTTGGTGCTCTACAGCGATGGGCTTACGGAAACCGAGAACGCCGAGGGCGTCTTCTTCGATTCGGACCGGCTGCGTGTTTTTTTGAGGGACAACTCGCGCAAAGGCGCGGCGGATTTGCACGCGTCGCTGCTTGCCGCGGTGGACCGGTTCAGCGAAGGCGGCGTGGTGCGGGACGATGTGACGCTGCTGGTGCTGGAGTACGCGCCGCCCGAGTGACGGTCCTCTACACCGCCGCGCATGGTGGATTCGCGGGGCAAGCCGTTCCTTTAGGCGGCGGCGCCGCGGTGTTCGATCATTTAATGGAAGAGTGGGCGCGCACGCGGCCTTTCCCTCTTCGGGCGATTACGCCGTCTATCCTGGGCGCCAGCGCGCCGTCCGGCCAAGATTTGGTCCGATTCGGCGAACGCGATTACGCGGGATTCTGCCGCGCCTTTGAGCGCGCCGCCACGGAGGAGATCCTGCGACAAGATCCCTCCGAGACGGTAGTTCTTTCCAACGACGTTTCCGAAGGGCCGGATTTCGATACGCTCGCCGCGCGCGGTTATCGGATTTATACGATCTATCACGTCGATGTGGTTGCCTACATCGCCGCGATTTATCTGCGAGGCTGGATTCGTCCCGAAACGACAGTCAGTTGGTTCCCGCGCCTGCGGAGGCTTCTTCCCGAGATTACACAATTGATTTGGGAAAAACAGGAGGCAAGCGTCCGCTGTTCGCGGGGATTGGTGATGCCCTCGGCAGGGATGCGGGAAACGATCGTACGCTGCTATCCCGCATGCCCCCCGGATAGGATCCACGTGCTGCCGTGGGGCGGATGGAATGCCGGCATGGCTGTGGATCCGGAACCGCTGCGGCGCGAATTCGGCGTGCCGCAAGACGCGCTGGTGCTGCTCACGTTGAGCCGAATCTCGCCCGAGAAGGGACAGGATCTCCTGCTGGACGCGCTCCTCGAGTGGGAGCGCCGTGACGATTTTCCGACGCGGCCACTGTGGTTGTTTCTGTGCGGAGACGCGGCGTTTATGCATGGCCGGCAATACCTGCGTGAGCTGAGGAATCTAGCGGCCAGGCTGCGGCGGACGCGCGTCGTGTTTCCGGGCTATGTGTTGGGCGAGCGGAAGAGCCAATTCTTCGCGCTGGCTGACCTGTTCGTGTTCCCCTCGCGTCACGAAAGCTATGGGCTGACGCTGCTGGAGGCGCTCGGGGCGGGGCTTCCCGCGGTGTGCCTGGATCACGACGGAGCGCGCAGTGTAATGCGCGAAGAGTTCGGGGCGCTGGTCAGGCCAGGCGAGCTGCGCGGCGCGATGGCTCGCCTGCTTGCAGACCAGCCGGCGCGGAAGAGTATGGGCGAAGCGGCCAGGAAATTCGCCGAAGGCGAGCGTTTCTCCGATCGCGCCGCAGAGTTGGCAAGGTTAATTTCGCCTTGACTACTATTTCCGCGGCGCTACTCTTCTCGCAAAGCTACGAGCGGATCGACTCTTGAGGCTCGCCTTGCTGGGCCGGCCGAGGCGACCAGCACAATCAGCGCCAGGAGGATCGGCGCGGCGACGAAGGTCATGGGATCCAGATTCGTAACGCCATAAAGCAAGGCTTTTATGTAGCGGGTCAGCGCCCAAGCGCCTATCAGACCCGCGGCGACGGCCACCATGGACAAAGCCCCACTCTCGCCGGCGACCATGCGTATTACGCTCGCCGGACTCGCTCCCATGGCCATGCGGATGCCGATCTCACGCGTGCGCCGGCCAATCAGGTAGGCCATCACACTGTAAACGCCCGCAGCCGCCAGAAGCAGCGCGATCCCGGCAAAGGTCCCAATCAAGATGAGCTGAAATCGCGCGGGCGCCAGCGCCGCATCGACCCGATCATCCATGGTCTGCAGGTCGAACACCGGCTGACTGCGATCCACGGAATAAACCTGCTCTTCGATGGCGCGGGCCGCGGCTTTCGGATCGCCCGCGGTGCGGACGATAAAGCCAAAAGCGGCGTCGGCGCCGGTTTGGCAAGAGCAGCGATAAATCAATGGCGTCGGCGCGGCACCCAGCGCGCTACGCCGCACATTGCCGACCACTCCCACAATCGTCCAAACCGGAACATCGGAGCGGCTCCCAAACAGGATCTGCTTGCCCATCGCGTCTTCACCCGGGAAAATCCGGCGCGCGAAAGCTTCGTTCACTACAATCGCGCCGGAGGATTGAGGCGTGTCGCGGTTGTCGAATGTCCGCCCGCTCCGCAAAGGCATCTCTACCGTCGGGAAGTATTCCGCGCTCGTCACACCTAAATCGACCTGCGGCTGTTGCGCCAGAGGAACGGGAGGACGGCCCACTACTTGAACCCGGTCACTGACCCACTGCCAGTTGGTCACGGGCAGATGAGTTGAGATTGCGGCGGAGCGCACCATGGACAGCCGCTGAATCCGCGCGAGCGCATCGACGTAATAGTGGGCGCGGGCTGTTGCAGACCCGATTGGATTCACCTGGAATGTTAGTAGATGGCCCGATGGGAATCCGAGTTCAACATGAGCCAGTTTGAGAAAACTGCGGATAAGTAAACTCGCTCCAATCAGCAATACGAGAGAAACGGCTAATTCCGCTACTACGAGAGACCGCCGGATACGAGCCGAGCCGGGCGATCCGCTATGGGCGTGCCCCGCCGTCTTCAACGCCTCTAGAACATTCACCCGCGAGGCGGCCAGCGCGGGAACGATGCCAAACACCAGAGCGGTCACGACCGTCAGTGCACAAGTGAACGCGAGGATCCGGTAATCGAGCGATATCGGCGGATAACGAACCAGCACTGCGGGCTTGAGGGCGTTCAGCACATACACGGCAATCGCCGCAATCGCAACGCCGGCCGCTCCTCCCGGTAGCGCCAGCATCAGACTTTCCGCGAGTACCTGACCTGAGAGGCGGGCCTGCGTCGAGCCTAACGCAAGCCGGACCGCCAGATCGCGTTGAAGAGTTGTGCCGCGAGCGAGTAGCAGGTTCGCTAAGTTGACGCAAGCGATCAGCAACACCAGGCCCACTGCTCCTGTAATCGCCAGCAGCGCCGGGCGCAAATCGCCCGTGATCTGGCGCTGGAGCGGCGTGGCGTCGATGCGGAAGCCCTTCAGAAAGCCGTACGCATCCAGTTCCTTTGGATATTCCGCGCGAATTTCGGCCGTCAGCCTGCTCATCTCGCCTTCGAGTTGCCGGGAGCCGATGCCGGCCTTTTCCCGCGCCACAATCGAGACGATACGCATCGGCCTGTTGGCAAGCCTCGGACGCTGCATGTTTTCGTCGATCGCCAGAGGCCGCCAAACCTGGGCACCGAGCGGATAATCGAAGCCTTGCGGCATTACACCGATGACCGTCCGCGCCTGGCGGTCCAACACGATAGTTTTTCCGACGATTCCGCGATCGCCGCCCAGCCGGTTTCGCCAGAACACGTAACTAAGCACCACAACGGGCGGCGCTTTCGTGCCTTCCTCTTCTGGCGCGAGATAACGGCCGAGCATGGGCCGAGTTCTCATTAAAGGGAAGAAGGACGACGAAACCTGAGCCGCGTGCAGATACTCGGGGCGCTCGGGACCTCCCCAATTAACATCGCCCCAGGCGATCGCCGCGACATCTTGCAATGCGCGAGCCCGCTCGCGCAAGCTGTAATAATCGGACGCGAGTCCTATTCCCGCGGGCGAGCGTCCGGTGTGCTCGGAGATCCAATAGAGGCGATCCGCGCCGGGATACGGAAGCGGCCGGATGAGAATCGAATCGACGATGCTGAAGACGGCGGTGTTGGCGCCGATTGCCAGTGCTACCGTCAGAGTCGCGGCGACCGGGATCGTAGGTTCTCGCCATAGCCCCACGAAGACTCTGCGGACTCCGGCCACGAGATCCATGTGGCTAGCTTAACGCCGAATGGGAGCGGGCATCGGTTTATTTTAGTCGCTTGCTTGGCTCAGCGACAGCTTGCTCTTCGGCCGGCCGCGCCGTAACGATCTTGACGCGCGCGATGCGATTGCGATCCATCTGCTGCACGATAAAAGTACGCGGTCCGTACGTCACCGAATCGCCGGGCGCGGGGATGTAGCCCAGCCTGAGCAGCAGGAATCCCGCGAGGGTTTCAAAACCCGCGTCGCCGGGTAGCTCTATTCCATATTCGGAGGCGAGATCGCGGATGTTGGCCCCGCCTTCGACCTCGATCAGCGGAGCGCCCGCCACGGGCTTGGGGCGCCGCACGTCGTGTTCATCGCCGATCTCGCCGAAGACCTGCTCCAACGCATCTTCCAGCGTCACCAGCCCTGTCACCATTCCGAACTCGTCCACCACCATCGCCATGTGCGTGTGATGGGCGCGAAACTCGTCGACGAGCTGGTTCAACGGCTTTGTCTCGGGAACCACCATCGGCTCCCGCAGGTAGCGCCGCAGACGGAAGGGCGGGGAAGGGACGCGGCGGTCGTTCGCCGTTTTCCGCTCCTGCCAGGCGCGCAGCAAGTCTTTGAAATGCACGATCCCGATCACGTGCTCGGGTTTCTCCTCATAGACGGGCAGGCGCGAGTATTTGTGCTCGATGGCCATCCGCAGCAAGTGATCGAGGCTTGCGTCGACCGGCGCCGAGACGATCTCGATGCGCGGCGTCATGATCTCGCGCGTGGAGACGTCTTGCAGCTCGAGAAGTTTTTGAATCGCGACCTCTTCGAAGCCTTCCAAATGGCCCTCGCGCCTGCTCGATTCAAGAATCAGTTTCAATTCCTCGGTGGAGTGGCCTCCGCCAGCAAGTCCGTGGAGTCCGAGAGCGCGCGAGATTCCCCGAACGCTACCCTCCACCACGTAGACGAACGGAAGCGCTAGACGATAAAAGACCAGCAAGACCGGCGCGACGAGAAGGGCAAGCCGGTCGGCTTTAGCGATGGCGAGATTTTTCGGCGCAACTTCGCCGAGCACCACGTGGAAGTAACTGATGAGCAGGAACGCGAAGGCGAAGCTCGCGCCATGCAAATAGACCGCGTTGATTGGCGTCGTCACCGGTCCCAGAGCGCCCGCCAACGCGCGGTACGCCGTGTCCTCCCCCGCCCAGCCCAAGCCAAGGCTGGTCAGCGTGACGCCGATCTGCGTAAGGCTGAGCAGCTTTTCCGGATTCGCCAGTAACCCCAGCGCGGCGCGCGCCGGAGCGCTGTTGCGGGCGGCCAATTCCTTGAGACGGGACCGCCGCACCGCGACTAACGACACTTCCGCCGCCGCGAAAAACGCGTTCACGGCGATGATGGCGGCCAGCAGGATGAATCGAAGCGGCATGGGCCGTTCGCTACAATGCGCAGTAGTGCCTATTTCCAAACGCGCCGGGGAGGCGATCTCGCACGGCTCCACGGCTGTCTCGCGGACGTTGTTCCACACGCCGTTACTCAAGGCGCTTAATCTGAGCATAGCGGTTTTGCTCGGCGCGCTTCTCGGCGCGCTGTATTGGTTCGGCTGGCGGACTTTGCCCGAAACCTCCGGCACGATTGCGGCGCCGATCTCTGCCCGTGCGACGGTGGCGCGGGACGCCCGCGGAGTGCCGCATATCTCAGCCGCCACTTGGGAAGACGCGATCTTCCTGCAAGGCTACGTCGCGGCCCAGGATAGAATGTGGCAGATGGATGGATTGCGGCGGCTCGCCGCGGGAGAGCTTGCCGAAGTTCTGGGAAAGGGCGCGAGGGAGGCAATTCTCGATTCGGATCGCGACGCGCGGCGCTGGCGGCTGGCTCGCGTCGCGGAGGCGCAGGCGCGCAATATGACGCCTGAAGCGCGAGCCATTTTTTCCGCGTACGCGCGCGGCGTGAATTATTGGCTTGAAACGCACCGGCACGGCCTCCCACCGGAGTTCGCGCTGTTAGGCTACGATCCGCGGCCCTGGCGAATCGAAGACACGTTGCTGGTGGCGCTGGAAATGGGCCGCACGCTCACCTCCACCTGGCGCGAGAAGATGAACAAGCTTTCCATGCTCCAGGGGGGCGACTCCGCCAAGGTCGATTTCCTTTACCCGCGCGCCACAGGCAGCGAAATCCAGCCGGGATCGAACGCCTGGGTGGTATCGGGGGCTCACTCCGCCACAGGCAAGCCCATCCTGGCCAACGATCCCCACCTTCAGTGGGCCATCCCTAGCGAGTGGCATCTGGTTCACTTGCGCGCTCCAGATTTGGACGTTACCGGAGCGTCCTTGCCTGGCGTACCCGGGGTCATCCTAGGGCACAATCGCCGCATTGCGTGGGGCGTCACCAATCTCGGCTATGACGTCCAGGATCTGTACCGCGAGCAGATCGACTTGCAATCCGGCCGCTACATGTTCGAGGGGCGAACCGAGCAGGCGCGCCTGGAGCGCGACGTAATCGGGGTGAAGGGCGGAGCCGCGGAGCCCGCCAATCTCTGGGTGACGCGACATGGCCCCGTCTTCCTCACGGAGGGTGGTCAAACCTACTCCATGCGTTGGCTGCTCGCCGACGATGGAACGCTCGACTTTCCGTTTCTTGCGCTCGACCGGGCTCGCAATTGGGAGGAGTTCAACGCGGCTTTAGCGAGATTCGGCGGTCCGGCGCAGAACTTCGTCTATGCGGATGTGGACGGCAACATCGGCTATCACGCGGCCGGACATCTGCCGGAGCGGCCAATGAACTGCGCAGCCGACGTTCCCCTAGACGGCGCGTCGGGGCAATGCGAATGGCAAGGCCTGATTCCTTACGAAAGCCTGCCGAAGGCGTTCAATCCGCCGTCTGGAATTATCGTGACTGCGAACCAGGATCCGTTTCCGGCTGGGTTCCAATGGCCCGTGGATGGAAGGTTCGCGCCACGATATCGCGCGCAAGAGATCCGCGCTTTTCTGCAATCGCACGATGGATGGAAGCCCGGCGAGATGCTGGCGATTGAGAAGGATGTCTATTCCGCGTTCGCGCAGTTTCTGGCGGGCCAGATCGTGGCCGCATCGGAGAAGCACGGGAACCATGGCGGAGCGCCGCAAAAAGCCATAGAGCTCCTGCGATCATGGAACGGCCAGATGGAGATCGGCGCCGCGGCGCCGATGATCGCGACGCTGGCTTACGACGACTTGCGAAAACAGGTGGCCGGGCGCGCCTCGCCCGAGCATGCCTATGCCTATGAAAGCTCTTTTATGGCGCCACAGGTATTGGAAAAATTGCTGCGCGAGCGCCCAGCGGGCTGGTTCCCGGACTACGACGCTTTGCTGATGAAGGCTCTCAGCGATGGCATCGCCCGCGGGCGAATGCTTCAAGGCTCGAATCTCTCACGCTGGAATTACGGCGGTTATAACCAACTGAAGATAGAAAATCCGGTGCTGGGGCGCTTGCCTTTGCTGGGAAAATACTTCAACATCGGCCCGCTGCCGATGAGCGGGTCGCCGACAACGATCAAGCAGGACTCGTCCAGGCTCGGACCGTCGATGCGAATGATCGTCGATCTGTCGAATTTCGACGGCTCGCTTCAAAACATCACGACAGGCGAAGCCGGCCACCCGCTATCGAGCCACTATATGGACCAATGGCCGGCGTATTACGCCGGGAAGAGCTTCCCGATGGAGTTCGAAAAAGTGGATGCGAAGCGAATGTTGACGGTGAATCGCGAATAGAGATTAGCTTTTGGCGGCCGCTCTCACCGCCGCCCATCGCCGCTTTTGCGCCAGGGCCATCTTGCGACGGCTGGCCGCGCTGACAAATCGTTTCTTGACAGGCGCTCCCGTCACGTTCGAATTGTTTGTGGACGGGCGCCCGCGCCGGGCTTGCCCCTGTAGGGCTACTATGGCGCGGTTCAACTTATCCCGCTCCGCAATGAGAAGGCTAACGATCGAATCTGTACTCATACGACGAAAAGGATAGCAATTGTTTTGGCGGCGAAGCAAGATTTTTCATTTCTTTAGAGCAACTTTCATGGGTTGAGCACTACTTGCTCCACCGAACCATTGTGGGAATGAGCGCCGGGCGCCCGGCGCTTAATAATTGCTTCGCCGGCTGAGGCTATTCTTCCTCGCTTTCGCCCTCGTCCCTACCCTGCTGCATGGCCTTCATGCGCTCCTCACGGCGTTTGGCGCGATCGGCGGCGCGCTTGACCAGCTCGCTGCCGACAAGCTCCAGCATCGCCTGCTCCGCTCCGTCGCCTTTGCGCCAGCCTAGCCGCACCACGCGGGTATAGCCGCCGGCGCGCTGGCCGAAGCGCGTGCCCAGCTTGTCAAACAGCTTCTGCACCGCCGCGGGGGTCTCCAGGAACGCGGCCGCCTGCCTGCGCGCGTGCAGCGTGTCACGCTTGGCCAGCGTGATCATCCGCTCCACCAGCGGCTTGGCCGCCTTCGCTTTCGGCACCGTGGTAACGATGCGTTCCTGCTCGATCACACTCGTCACCAAGCCCTTGAGCAGAGCCCTGCGCGCGCCGATGTCGCGCTTGAGCTTGAATCCGCCTCTTCCGTGCCTCATGCCAGCGCTCCGCCCGTGTCTTCTTCGTTGTCTTCCTCGCCCATCTCAGGCTCCGCTTCGAAATCCGCCTCGGAACCCGCTCCGGAGGCCCCTCCCGCGGGAGACACCAGCCGTCCCTGCGCGTCGAACTTCATCCCGAAGGAAAGGCCCAAACCACCGAGAATTTCCTTGATTTCGTTGAGCGACTTGCGGCCGAAGTTCTTGGTGCGCAGCATTTCGGCTTCGGTCTTCTGCACCAGGTCGCCGATGGTTTGAATATTGGCGTTCTTCAGGCAGTTGTAGGAGCGCACGCTTAGCTCCAACTCCTCCACCGAGCGGTTGAGCACTTCGTTCATCTGCGACAGCGCGCGCTCGGCCGGCTCCTCGGCGGCTTCGGGCAGTTCTTCGAAGTTAATGAAGATCGCCATGTGGTCTTTCAGCAGCTTAGCCGCCTGGCCGATCGCATCGGCCGGCGAGATGGCGCCGTTGGTCCAGACCTCGATGGTGAGCTTATCGTAATCTGTCATCTGTCCCAGGCGCGCCGCTTCGACCGAGAAATTCACTTTGCGGACGGGGGAGTGTACGGAGTCGATCGGAATGTAGCCGACCGGCAGGTCCTCGTCGTTGTTGCGGTCGGCGGCCACATAGCCGCGCCCCGCCTTGAGCCGCATCTCGATACTCAGCTTGCCGCCCTCGCCGATGGTGGCGATGTGCATGTTGCGGTCGAGCACTTCGATATCGGCGTCCGTCTCGATCTGCCCGCTGATGACTTCGCCCGCGCCATCGGCCCGCAGCCGCGCCGTGCGAACGCCCTCGCCCATCATTTTGAACGGGATTTGTTTCAGGTTCAGGATGATGTCGGTGGCGTCTTCGACGACGCCCGGAATCGGACTGAATTCGTGCGCGACGCCTTCGATACGCACGGCTGTGATGGCGGCTCCCTCAATGGAGCTGAGCAGCACGCGGCGCAGGCCCGTCCCGATGGTGGACCCGAATCCGCGCTCAAAAGGCTGAGCCGTGAACATTCCGTAGCGGTCGTTCAACGTTTCGGTATTGGCGACCAGCCGCTTGGGTTTCTGGAATCCTTTAAACATAAATTTTCTCTCGCCTCACTTCGAATACAATTCGACGATCAACTGTTCGTTTAGCTGAATTTGGACCAGTTCCTCGCGCTTGGGTTGGCCGAGCACGCGCGCGCGCAGGTTTTCACGGTCCACCTCCAGCCAGTTCGGGCTCGGCGCGTGCGCCGTGGCGTCGCGCGCATGCAGAATAGTGGGATTTTGTTTGCTGCCTTCGCGGACCTCGATTACGTCGTCCGCTTTGACGGTGAACGACGGAATATCCACGCGGCGTCCATTCACGTTGATGTGGCCGTGCCGCACCAGTTGCCGGCACTGCGCGCGCGAAGTCCCGAAGCCCATCCGGTACAGGGTATTGTCGAGACGCCGCTCCAGCATATTGAGAAGGTTCTCGCCGGTGATGCCCTTCATGGCGCTGGCCTTTTCAAAAAGATTGCGGAACTGGCCTTCCAGCAATTGGTAATATCGGCGTCCTTTTTGTTTTTCGCGGAGCTGAAGACCAAAGCCCACAATTTTAGGCTTGCGATCCTTGCCGTGCTGACCGGGCGGAAAGTTGCGCTTTTCAATAGCGCACTTCTCGCTATAGCAGCGCTCGCCCTTGAGGAATAGTTTCATGCCCTCTCGCCGGCAGAGCCGGCAGACCGGGCCAATGTATCTTGCCAAACGAACCTCCAAAGTGGCCAGTGGTCAGTCTCCAATGGCCAGGTTTTATCAGGTGCGGTTTACAGGCGATTTAACGCCCTTCGTCCCGCTTTCGATCAACAGGGACAAGCCGAAGCTTGTCCTACTAAACTCTCCGTTTCTTCGGCGGACGGCAGCCGTTGTGCGGAATCGGCGTCCGGTCCTTAATCGAGCGGACTTCCAAACCCGCCGTGGCCAGCGCGCGCACCGCCGATTCCCTGCCGGCGCCGGGACCGGCGACGTGGACATCCACGCTCCGCAACCCGGATTCCTTGGCCTTGTTCGCCGCCGTCAGAGACGCCTGCTGCGCGGCGAAAGGCGTGCCTTTGCGCGATCCGCGGAACCCCAATGAGCCGGAGCTGGACCACGCGATCACGTTCCCGATAGGATCGGTAACCGTGATGATCGTGTTGTTGAACGACGCCTGCACGTGGACCAAACCCACGGGTACGGATTTCTTTTCCTTCTTCTTGAAGGTCTTCTTTTTGCCGCCTTTGGCTGGTGCTTTGGCCATGTGATGTCCTTATGTCTTCGCGCTCGCTTTTTTCTTATTGGCAACGGTGCCGCGACGCGGACCCTTGCGGGTGCGGGCGTTGGTGTGCGTTCGCTGGCCGCGCACGGGAAGCCCCCGCCGGTGGCGCAGCCCGCGATAGGCGCCCATCTCGATCAGGCGCTTCACATTCATCGAAAGCTCCTTGCGCAGGTCGCCTTCGACCGCGCCTTCGGCTTCCAAGATCTGGCGGATCCGGTTCACTTCGTCTTCGCTCAGATCTGCGACCTTCTTGTCGGGGCTGATGCCCGCGCGATGACACAGGCTTTTGCTGCGCGTGCGCCCAATTCCGTAAATGTAGGTGAGACCGATTTCGGTCCGCTTCTTCGCGGGTAAATCCACGCCTGCCAGACGCGCCATAGCTTTTGCTCCCTTGTTAACCCTGCCGCTGCTTGTGCTTGGGGTTCACGCAGATCACGCGGACCACGCCGCGGCGATGAACCAGTTTGCACTTGTCGCACAATTTCTTGACTGACGCTCTTACTTTCATAGTCGCTTCCTTCCGTCCGCTACGGCCTCGTCAGGACCCACGGACCATTAGCCGTGATCGCCACTGTGTGCTCGAAATGAGCCGAATACTTTCCATCCTCGGTCACCGCCGTCCACCGGTCGGGTTTCACGCGGCTTCCCGGTCCGCCGGCGTTCACCATCGGCTCAATCGCCAGCACCATGCCTTCCTTCAGCCTGGGATTCTCGCCCCGCCTATCGACATAATTCGGAATCTGCGGCTCCTCGTGCATGTGCGTCCCGATTCCATGGCCGACGAATTCGCGGACGATTGAAAACCCGTTCGCGGTCACGTGCCGCTCCACGGTGCCGCAAATATCGAACAGCCGGTTGCCCGGCCGCGCCTTTTCGATCGCCAATTCCAGCGACTCGCGGGTCACGTCCATCAATCGCCGCGCCTCCTCGGAAATGCCGCCCACGCCCACCGTGACGGCTGAATCGCCGTAATAACCGTTCAACTGAACGCCCGTATCGATCGAAACGATGTCCCCGGCCTTCAATAGCCTCTTTTGCGACGGCATCCCGTGGACGATTTCGTCGTTCACCGAAGTACACAGCACGAACGGAAATTTCGTTCCAGCGGCCGGAGTGGAATAACCCTTGAACGCCGGCCGGGCACCCGACTCTTCAATCATTTTGGCGGCTGTGACTTCCAACTCGTAAGTCGAGACGCCTTCGGCCACCATGCTTTTGAGCTTATCCAGAATCTTCCAAACCAGCAGGCCGGCGGCGCGCATTTTTTCCAGCTCAGCCATGCTCTTACGCACGATCATCCGTTATATCTCGAATCGTCTTCTCAATCTCGGCCGCAATCGCTTGCGGCGACCCGCCGGCTCCGTCCACCTCCACCACGGAATAGTGGAACTGTTTCAAACAATCCAGCACCGGCGCGGTTTGAACCTCATAAGCCCGCAGCCGCTCGCGCACCACCTCGGGACGGTCGTCGTCGCGAACTAACATCTTCGAACCGTCGTAATCGCACACTTCCGAGACCATCGGGGCGTTGGATCTCACGCTGGTAAGCGCGCCGCAAGTAGGGCACAGCCGGCGTCCGGCAATCCGGCTAATAATCACATTATAGTCCACATTCAAATGGACCACCACCGGGGCGATTCTCTTGGCCGTCAGCAATTCCGCCAGCAGCCGCGCCTGATTCACCGTTCGGGGAAATCCGTCCAGAATAAAACCCTTCCGGCAATCCGGCTCCTGGATCCGCTGTTCCACCATCTTGTTCACGGTTTCGTCGGAAACCAACCCGCCGGATTGCATGACGGCCGCGATTTCCTTGCCCAACTCGTCGCCGGCGGCCTGATGCGCGCGCAACATGTCTCCAGTCGATATATGCGCCAACCCTAGGGATTGGCTCAGAAACTTGGCTTGCGTTCCCTTGCCCGATCCGGGGGGGCCAAACAAGATCAGGCACAGCCTTTCGGTAGCCGGGGACGCCCCATAAGAGGGCGGCGTAGAAGCAGCCATGCGCGGATGAGCGACTCAGAACGTGCTTCGACGGCCCCTGATCCGTCCGGCTCGCGGAGTAAAGCCTTCGTAGTGGCGCATGATAAGCTGCGCTTCGATCTGGTTTACCGTGTCCATGGCCACGCCCACGACGATCAGCAGCGAGGTGCCGCCGAAATAGAAGTTTACGCCGAGGCCGTCCAGCAGCCAGCGCGGGAAATGAGCGTCGATAAAGTTGCCGATCAGCGGCAGCCGTTGAAGGGCGATGCCGCCGATCATGATCTGTGGAATCAGCGAGAGAATCGACAGGTACAGGCCGCCCACCACCGTGATCTTGGTCAGGATCTTGTTCATGTACTCGGCGGTGTTTTTGCCCGGGCGGATTCCCGGAATGAACCCGCCGTACTTCCGCATATTGTCGGCCGCTTCATTGGGATTGAAGATGATCGACACGTAAAAGAAGCAGAAAAAGATGATCAGGACCACGTACATCAGGTAATACAGCGGCTGCCGCGATCCGAGAGCGCCGAACATGTTGGTCAGGAACGTCGAATTCTTCACGAAGTCGATGTTCAGAAACGTCTGCGGAAAAGCCAGCAGCGAACTCGCGAAAATCACCGGGATCACGCCGCCCGCGTTCACTTTCAGGGGAAGGTGCGTCTGCTGGCCGCCCATCATCCGCCGGCCGATCACCCGCTTGGCGTATTGCACCGGGATGCGCCGCTCGCCGCGCTCCACCAGGACGATAAAGGCGACCACGGCGATCATCATCGACAAAATAATAATGATGTGCGCTACGCCCCAATCGCCGTTCTGAAGCTTCAAGACGATCTCTTTGATCGCGTTCGGCAGCCCCACCACGATGCCCACGAAAATGATCAGCGACATGCCGTTGCCGATGCCGCGGTCGGTGATCTGTTCACCCAACCACATGATGAACGCCGTGCCCGTGGTCAGGCTGGTGACGGTCAATATGATGAAGCCGAAGCCGGGGTTGGTCACGAAGCCCTGACCCGAGTTTTGCAGCAGCGTGGCGATGCCAAAGCTTTGCATCAGCGCCAGAATCACGGTGAGATAGCGCGTCCACTGGGTGATTTTGCGGCGGCCCAGCTCGCCTTCCTTTTGCAATTTTTCGAGCGTCGGGACGACCACCGTCAGCAATTGCAGAATGATCGACGCCGTGATGTAGGGCATGATGCCCAAGGCGAATATGGTGAACCGGCGGAACGTGCCGCCGCTGAACAAGTCGATGAAGCCGAACAGGTTGCCGGAATTCTGCTGGAAGAATTCGTTCAGTTTGACGGTGTCCACGCCCGGCGTGGGAATGAACGCGCCCAGGCGGTAGACGGCCAGCAAGCCCAGCGTGAACAGGAGCCGCTTGCGCAGATCCGGCACTCGAAATACATTGGCTAAGGCTTCTAAAAACTTCATAAGTCCTCATGAGTAGGACAAGCTTGGGCTCGTCCTAGTTCGCTCCGATCGTTTCCGCCTGTCCGCCCGCGGCTTCAATCTTCTTACGAGCCGACTCGGAAAACACGTGAGCCTTCACCACGATCTTCCTTGTGAGCTCGCCCGTACCTAAAATCTTCAGCCCGTCCTTGAGCTTGCGAATGGCGCCCAACTCCAGCAGGCGCGCCGGCTCGAAGCTGTCGCCTTCCAGCTTCTCCAGCTTTCCGACGTTCAAAATCGCATATTCCTTGCGGAAAATATTCGTGAATCCGCGTTTGGGCAAGCGGCGGTGCAGCGGCATCTGGCCACCCTCGAAGCCGCGCATGCGCGAATAGCCTGAAATCGATTTCGCGCCCTTTGCGCCGCGTCCCGAATACTTTCCGCGGCCCGACCCCATGCCTTGGCCGATGCGCTGCTTTTTCTGCTTTTGGCCCGCGGGGGGCTTCAACTGGCTGAGATTCATTTCGCGGATCCTCGCGCGCCTTTCACCCGCACCTCGCCCTGCGCCAGCTCCAGAAGATGCGGAATCTTCTTGACCATACCGCGAAAAGCCGGCGTGTCTGGGCGCTCCACCACTTGGTTGATCTTCTTCAATCCTAGCGCGCGGACGATGACCTTGTGCTTTTCCGGGGTGCAGATCGGGCTGCGCACCAATTTGATTTTAATCGTTCCCGCCATGAGCTATCCTACCTTCTCCGCGGCCAAGCCGCGCAGATCGGCGATTTCCGTTCGATCGCGCAATTGCTCTAGCGCATCGATGGTGGCCTTTACAACATTATGCGGATTGTGAGAGCCGATCGACTTGGTGAGAACATTGGGAATGCCCACCGATTGAATGACGGCGCGCACCGGACCGCCCGCGATAACTCCCGTGCCTTCCGGCGCGGGTTTGAGGAGAACCCGTCCGCTTCCGAAAGTCCCGAGCACCGGATGCTGGATCGTCGTGGCGAGCACGTGAACTTTGCGGAGGTTCTTCTTTGCCGCTTCGATTCCCTTCTTGATCGCCGCCGGGACTTCCTTGGCCTTGCCGGTGCCATAACCGACAATCTTCGCGCCCGGATCGCCCACCACAACCAGCGCGGAGAAGCTCAGGTTCTTGCCGCCCTTGACAACCTTCGTGACGCGGTTGATGGAGACCACCTGTTCTTTCAGGTTGAGATTCCCCGCTTCAATGCGTTTTGTCGATGCCATTAAAACTCCAATCCCGCTTCCCGCGCCGCGTCCGCCAAAGCTTTTACGCGCCCGTGATACAGATAGCCGCCGCGATCGAACACCACCGAATCGATGCCCTTATCCTTCGCGCGCTTCGCAACGAGCTTCCCGATCGACTTCGCGCCGGCGATGTTTCCCCCGTTGGCCCCGTTCTTTTCCATGGATGACGCGGAAACGAGCGTGCGCCCCTGGCCATCGTCGATGACTTGTACATAGATGTGCTTCAGGCTGCGGAACACGGCCAGCCTTGGCCGCTCCGCCGTGCCATGCAAGCGACGGCGCAGACGCTCGTGAATCCGCCGTCTCTTGAGATCCTTCGACTCGTGCGCCATTTACTTTGCGCCTCCCGAAGCGCCCGTCTTGCCGACCTTCTTCCGCAGAACTTCGTTTGCGTAGCGAATTCCCTTATTCTTATATGGATCGGGCGGCCGCAAAGCGCGCATGTTGGCCGCCACCTGGCCGAGCACCTGACGGTCGGGACCGGTTAGAATCAGGGGCGTCAGGTTCTGCACCGGCTTGTCGACCCGCATTTCGATGCCATCGGGCAGGTAAAACTCGATCGGGTGAGAGTAGCCGAGCGAAAACGTGGCGATCCGGCCCTTCACCTCGCAGCGGTATCCGATGCCGAAAAGCTGAAGCTCGCGCGTAAATCCGGTGGAGACGCCTTGAACGGCGTTCGCCGCCAAGGCGCGGGTGAGCCCATGCAGTCCAGCCCTATTGTCGCCGTCGCGAAACAGCTCGAGCGTCGAGTCCTTCTGCTGGAAGGTGATGCCCTCGGGAATCGGGACAGTCTGTTTTCCTTTGGGACCTTCCACCAGCAACTCGTCGCCGACGGTCACTTTGACGCCTTTCGGCAGCGGAATCGGTTTTTTTCCTACGCGTGACATAGTTTCAATCCACCAAGCTAAAGCTTGTCTTACTTACAAACATGGCCTGACAAACATGGCCTTACAAACATGGCCTACCAAACGTGGCACAAAACCTCGCCGCCGACGCCTTCCTTGCGAGCGGAGCTGCCCGTCATCACGCCGCGAGGCGTGGTCAAGATGTTGATTCCAAGACCACCCAACACTCGCGGAACCCGCCGCGCGCCGGTATAGACGCGGCAGCCCGGCCGCGAAACGCGTTCGATCCGCGAGATCACCGGCACATTGCCCGGCGTGTATTTGAGATAAATACGGATGGATTTCCTGGCGCCGTCCTCGGTCAGCTTGAAGTTGGCGATATAGCCCTCGTCTTTCAGGATCTTGGCGATGTCGGTTTTCAAGCGCGACGCCGGAACGTCCACCTTGGGATGGCGCGCCGCCAGCGCATTGCGAATGCGCGTCAACATGTCGGCGATCGGATCGGATGTCGTCATTCTCTAGTTCGTCCTCCTAACCGCTGCCTCATGGTTCGCGGCTCAGAATCGCTGCCGAGCCGCCACCGCCAGGAAGCGGTCGCAACGCTACCAGCTAGCCTTAATCACCCCGGGTATCTCTCCGGCGAGCGCCAGTTTCCGGAAACAGATCCGGCACAGCTTAAATTTGCGCAAAAATCCGCGCGGACGCCCGCACTGAAAGCACCGGTTGCGATGCCGGCAGGCCAGCTTCGTTTTTTTCGCGGCTTTCGCGATCGCAAGCCGCTCGTCCCTGGCGATTTTGGCGGTGGTTGCCATATTCCTTCTTTCCTCTATGCCCGGAAAGGCATGCCGAGATGCTTCAGCAGCGCCAGGCCCTCGGCGTCGGTCCTGGCCGTGGTTGTAATGCAAATATTCATTCCTTTGACCTTTTCGACTTTGTTATAGTCGATTTCCGGGAAAATCAGTTGGTCCTTGATGCCGAGCGTGTAATTTCCGCGTCCGTCGAAGCTTTTGCTCGATACGCCGCGGAAATCGCGCACGCGAGGCAGGGCCACATTCACCAGCCGGTCGAAGAATTCGTACATGCGGTCGCCGCGCAAAGTCACCGTGCAGCCGATGGCCATGTTCTCGCGCAGCTTAAACGCGGCGATAGACTTGCGGGCCTTGGTCACCACGGGCTTCTGTCCGGCGATCTGCGCCAGTTCATTCACGGCCGGGTCCATCAGCTTCGGGTTCTGAGTCGCCTCTCCCAAGCCGATGTTCACCGAGATTTTCTCGATCTTCGGCACCGCCATCACGTTCTGGTACGAAAATTCCTTCGTGAGAGCCGGAATGACCTTTTTCGAATAATGTTCCCTTAGCCTTGCCGCCATGTTCCGCTATCCCTTTTTGTCGAGAATCTCCCCGCTTTTACGCGCGATTCGCACGCGCCGCGACGCCGCTCCAGCGGACTCCAGGCGGTAGCCGATCCGCGTCGCCACGCCGCCCGAAGTAACGATCATCACGTTGGAAATGCTGATTGAGCTTTCCCGCTCAGCGATGCCGCCCTTGATTTGCTGCGACGGATTCGGCCGCGTGTGCCGTTTCACCAGACTCACGCCCTCCACCAGGACCCGTCCTCTTTCTCGGTCCACATGCAAAACTCGTCCGGTCTTGCCTTTGTCGCGGCCCGCGATCACCTTGACGGTATCGTCCCTTTTGATTTTGACTTTCAGAATCGTTCTTGGCTTGTTCTGATGCCGCTGCGGGATTTTATTGGTTCCTTGCGCCATTCTCTTTCTCCCAACGCGCACAATGCAGTCGCTGTGCGCTTATATGACCTCCGGCGCGAGCGAAACGATCTTCATGAATCGCTTGTCGCGCAACTCGCGGGCCACCGGCCCGAATACGCGCGTTCCGACCGGTTCCCCAATTTCGTTAATCAGCACGGCGGCGTTCGAATCGAAACGGATATAGGTGCCGTCGCGGCGGCGCGTCTCCTTGCGCATCCGCACGATCACGCAGCGGACAACTTTGCCTTTCTTGATGGCGGAATCGGGAGCGGCCTCTTTCACGCTGGCCGTAATCACGTCGCCCAAGCCCGCGCGCAACCCGAGGTCGCCGCCGCGCGGCAGAATGCACGCCAGCTTGCGCGCGCCGCTGTTGTCGGCCACCTCGAGTATCGTCCGCATCCCGATCATGGTTTTATCTCCTGGTGGGACAAGATTAAACTTGTCCTACTTTTTCTTCTTCGTCGCCCTTCTCGCCGGCGCCGCCTCAATGCCGATCGCGCTCAAATCCGAGGTCACCTGCACGGCCTTGCGCAGGATTTCCTTCAATTCCCACCGCTTCAGCTTGCTTAACGGACGGCACTCCACGATGCGCACCACGTCGCCAACCTTGGCTTCGCGATTTTCGTCGTGTGCGTAAAACTTCTTACGCTTGCTCACGATCCGCTTGTAAACCGGATGCGATACCCGGCGCGTCACCTCCACCACAATGGTCTTGGCCATCTTGGCCGACACTACCGAGCCGACCTTCTCGTTCTTGTTTCCCTGCGCCGCTTCCGTCATCCCTTTTTCTCCAACTCCCGTTCGCGCATCACGGTGAGCATACGCGCTCGCTCCTTTTTAAGCGACCGGACCTTCTTCAGGCCGTCCATCTGCCCCATCGACATCTGAAATCTGAGGCGGAACATCTGATCGACGTTGTCGCGCAACTCTTTATTCAACTCGGCGGCATCGAGCGCTCGCGCCCGGTCTGCGTTCTGTTTCATATGGTCTATCCTTAACGCGCACAACGCATGCGCTGTGCGCTACTCCACGTGAACCCGCGTGACCAGCTTGGTCGGCAAGGGGAGCTTCGCGGCGGCGAGCTTCATCGCCTCTTCGGCGACGTCCCGCCCCACTCCCTCCATTTCGAAAAGAATCTTTCCCGGACGGATCACCGCGACCCACTGCTCCGGAGCGCCTTTGCCTTTACCCATGCGGGTTTCCGCCGGTTTCTTGGTGATGGGCTTATCGGGGAACAAGCGGATCCACACCTTGCCGCCGCGCTTGATAGACCGCGTCATCGCCACGCGCGCGGCCTCGATCTGACGGTCGGTAATCCAGCCGCATTCGAGCGCCTTCAAACCGTAATCGCCGAAAGCGAGCGAAGATCCCCTCCACGCCTTCCCCGCCATGCGTCCGCGCTGCTGCTTGCGGTACTTTACTTTCTTCGGCATCAACATGGCGCGTTTACTCCTTCTTCTCGCCGTCCGATGGAGGCTCGGCGGATTCTGGCTTCGCCTCGGGTTTCCAGGAGGGCTGCTGCGGCGGCGCCATGGGCGGCAGTATCGGCGCGGGTCCTCGCATTTCCGGCGGAGGCGCTTGCATCAACCCCGAAGCTTCCGTTCCGGTTTGCGGACGTGGCGTCCTCTCTCTGCGCTCGCGCGCCGGTCCGCGCCGCGGCTCGGGCTCGCTGCGCAACCCGCGCCGCTGCCCGCCCGGCAGAATCTCGCCCTTATACACCCAGCACTTGATTCCGATGACGCCGTATGTCGTATAGGCTTCGCTGGTCCCGTAGTCGACATCGGCGCGCAAGGTGTGCAGCGGAAGCTGTCCCTGCAGATACCACTCCGTGCGAGCGATTTCCGCGCCGTTCAGCCGGCCCGATACCCGCACCTTGATTCCCTTGCAGCCGAAGCGGAGCGCCGAATCCACGGCTTTGCGCATCGCTCTGCGGAACGCCACGCGCTTTTCAAGCTGCAGCGCGATCGATTCGCTCACCAGTTGCGCATCGAGCTCCGGCTTGTGCACTTCCTGAATGTCGATGAAGACTTCGCGTTTGGTGCGCTTGGCCAGATCCTGCTTCAGCTTTTCGATCTCCGCGCCCTTGCGCCCGATGATAATTCCCGGCCGCGAGGTGTGAATCGTAATCCGCAGCTTGTTGCCGGGACGGTCCACTTCCACGGCGCTGACGCCCGCAGCTTTCAAACGGGTGCGTAAGGATTCTTTTAGCTCCAAATCCTCGCGCAGAAGCTTGGCGTAATCCTGCTTGGCGAACCACCGCGACCGCCAGGTTTTAGTGACGCCCAGCCGAAATCCATACGGATGAACTTTCTGCCCCATGCTATTCCTTTTCAGCCTCGGTCCTATCCCCGACCTTCACCACGATGTGCGACATCCTCCGCTGATAGCGATACGCCCGGCCCATCGGAGCCGGCCGCACGCGCTTCATGCGCGGCCCTTCATTCACGTAAGCTTCGGTGACGAACAGGCTGTCCACGTCCACATCGTTGAACCGGCTCTCGGCGTTGGCGATCGCCGAACGCAGCACTTTCTCCACCGACGGCGCGATGCGCTTGTTAGTCCCTCGCAAGATGTGAATGGCCTCGCCCGCTTTCTGCCCGCGGATCAGGTCCACCACCAGCCGCGCCTTCTGCGGCGACGTCCTCAGGTATCGTGCTTCTGCCTTGGCTTGCATGTTGGATCCTTATGCCGGCTTGGCCGTCTTTTCGACCGCCGCCTTGGCGGCGTGACCCTTGAATACGCGAGTGGGCGAAAACTCGCCCAGCTTGTGTCCCACCATGTTTTCGGTTATGTACACCGGAATGAATTTCTTGCCGTTATGAACGGCCACCGTGTGGCCGATAAACTCCGGCACGATGGTGGACCGCCGCGACCAGGTGCGCACCACCTTCTTATCGTTTTTCGCGTTCAAGTCGTCCACCTTTTTCATCAGGTGGTCGTCCACGAACGGTCCTTTATGCAGCGATCTTCCCATTGAGCGCTACCTCTTCTTCGCCTTCCGCGTCACGATGAACTTATCCGTTCGCTTGTTATTGCGCGTTTTAAAGCCGCGCGTCGGCTGTCCCCATGGAGTCACCGGGTGCCGGCCGCCCGACGTTTTTCCTTCGCCTCCGCCGTGCGGGTGATCCACCGGATTCATCGACACGCCGCGATTGTGCGGCCGCTTCCCCATCCAGCGCTTACGCCCCGCTTTGCCGAGGCTCACGTTTTCGTGCTCAACATTGCCCACCTGGCCGATGGTCGCGGCGCACTCCACCGGCACCCGCCTCACCTCGCCTGAAGGCAGCTTGAGCAGCGCGTAGTCGCCTTCTTTCGAAACCAATTGCGCCTGCGCGCCGGCGGAACGAGCCATTTGCCCGCCCTTACCCGGCTTCAGCTCGATGTTGTGGACCACCGTGCCGGCGGGAATGTTTTTGAGCGGTAGCGAATTGCCGGCGAGAATGTCTGCATTTGCTCCCGACATGACCTTGCGCCCGGTTTGGAGTCCCACAGGCGCGAGGATATAGCGCTTTTCGCCATCCACGTAGTGGAGCAGCGCGATGCGCGCGCTGCGATTGGGATCGTATTCGATGGCCGCAACCACCGCCGCGATACCTTTCTTGTCCCGTTTGAAATCGATTTCCCGGAAAGCCTTCTTATGGCCGCCGCCGCGGAAGCGCGACGAGATGCGCCCCGTGCTCGACCGCCCGCCGGAGCGCTTTTTCCCAACCACCAAGCTCTTTTCGGGGCGCTGCTTAGTGACGTCCTCGCGCGAGACGACGGTTTGAAACCGTCGCGTCGGTGTGGTCGGCCGATATGTTTTTACTGGCATGTCAAATCTCCGTGGAGGGTGGGCTTTAGCCCGCGCGGGGCTTTAGCCTCGCTCTTGAACAGGCGGGGCTGAAGCCCCGCGCGGACTGAAGTCCGCCCTCCGTTTCTCATATCTCGCCGTACTCCGGCACTTTCTGCCCCGGCTTCAGCTTGATGTACGCCTTCTTCCAATCCGCCCGGTATCCCGAAAACTTACCCCGCCGCCGGAGCTTTCCGGCGGTAGTCGAAGTCCGCACCGCCGCAACTTTCACCTTGAACAACGTCTGAATCGCGTTGCGGATCTCGGTTTTGTTCGCTTCCGCGGCCACTTCGAAACAGAGTGTGCGCTCCGCGTCCTTCTTCGCCACGCCTTTTTCCGTGACGATCGGCTTTTTCACGATGTTGTAAAGGTTCACGCCAGACCCTCCGAAAGCTTCCGCGCCGCGGCTTCGCTCAATAACACCTGCTCGTGCCCCAGCAGATCGTAGACGTTCACCTCGCGGCTGGAAACAAGCTTGACGCCATCCAGATTGCGGCTCGACAGCGTCAGATTGCGGTTTTCCGCATTGTCCACCAGCAGAACCGTTCGCTTCGCCTCGATCCCGTCCAGGGCCTTGCGCATCAGCTTGGTTTTGGGCTCGCCGAGAGCGAATTCGTTCACCACGCGCAACTCGCCGTCGCGAAGCTTGGCGGAAAGCGCGCTGCGCAGCGCGCCCAACTGCATCTTGCGCGGCAAGTGGTAGGCGTAGCTGCGCGGCTGCGGGCCATGCACTGTTCCGCCGTGCCTCCAGAGAGGACTGCGAATCGAACCCATGCGCGCGCGGCCCGTCCCTTTTTGCCGCCACAGCTTCTTGCCGGAACCGGACACCTCGTGCCGCGTCTTGGTCTTCGCCGTTCCGCGCCGCGCCGTCGCCAGATGATGCCGTACAGCTTCATACAGCAACGCCTCGTTCACGGGCGCCGAAAACACCGCGTCGGCCAGATCCAACGTCCCGACTTTTTGATTATTCAGATCGATGATGTCTACGGCGGGCATGGCTACTTCTTCGACCTCCGCACGACTACATAGCTGCCGTTCGGTCCCGGCACCGCTCCTTTGAGCAGCAGCGTGTTGTCTTCGGCGTCGACTTCCACGACTTCAAGGTTCCGCACCGTCACTCGCGCCGATCCCATATGGCCCGCCATGCGCATGCCCGGGAACACGCGGGAGGGGAAGCTCGACGCGCCGATCGAACCAGGCGCGCGATGGAACATGGAGCCGTGCGTATCGTCGCCGCCTCGGAAGTGATGGCGCTTCACCAAGCCGGCAAAGCCGCGGCCCTTGCTGACGCCGATCACGTCTACTTTTTCCTTGGGCTTGAACTCGTCCACCAGAACGCGATCGCCGGGTTTGAAATCGCCGTTCTCGGCGCCCTGGTCCAGCCGGAATTCTCGCTGAAACTTCACGCCCTCGGCCCCCGACTTCTTCAGATGTCCGATTTGAGGCTTATTGACGCTGGTCTTCTTGACGAATTCCATCAAGCCCAACTGCACCGCGTCGTATCCGTCCCGGGCGGGTGTCTTGCGCTGCACCACGACGCATGGACCGGCCTTTAAAACCGTAACCGGCACCACTTGGCCGTCCGGCCGGAACACCTGCGTCATCCCGATCTTTTTGCCTAATATTCCTGGACTCATTTCCAACTCCCGGTTTCAACCCGGGACAAGCTGAAGCTTGTCCTACTTGCTCTTTCCAAACGCCTTGATCTCCACATCCACGCCCGCCGGCAAGTCCAGCTTCATCAGCGCGTCCACCGTATCCTGCGTCGGCTCGAGAATGTCCAGCAGCCGCTTGTGAGTGCGGATCTGGAACTGTTCCCGGCTCTTTTTATCCACGTGCGGCGAACGCAGCACGGTGTACAGATTCTTCACCGTCGGCAGCGGGATGGGACCCGCTACGGTTGCGCCCGTCCGCTTGGCCGTATCCACGATTTCGGTCGTGGATTGGTCGAGGATCCGGTGATCGTAGGCTTTCAGGCGAATGCGAATGCGATCTCTCAGGCTGCTGGTTGCCATGGTTTATTCCAAACGTCTATTCCAAAATCTCGGTCACGGTCCCGGCGCCCACCGTGCGTCCGCCTTCGCGGATCGCAAACCGCAGCCCCTTGTCCATGGCGATGGGCGTGATCAGCTCCACGCTCAGACTCACGTTGTCGCCCGGCATCACCATCTCCATCCCTTCCGGCAGCGTCGCCACC
>DATBIA010000005.1:0-6162 GCA_036557165.1 Bryobacteraceae bacterium | reverse complement strand
TCGGCCAACTTCAGCAGGCCCACTTTGTTCTTGATCACCTTCTGTTGCGTGTTCATCTGAAATTCTCCTGTCCGGACTATCCGGACCAGTCTATCGAAAATGTCAGATCAAGTAATGGCTACTGCACATTAAGGAGGCCGTAATCCGTCCGTAAGCTTGCCCCCGCCCTCACGGGCGGGGCTGAAAGTGGGCACGACGGTGTTCCAGCGTTCGCACCCAGCCCCGGCCGTAAGGCCGGGGACAAGCGCCGGTTGAATACTGATCGATGGATTACGGAGGAGCGTTTGACAGCGGCGCAATCCAGGGTTATTTTGATCCCATGGCGCTCTGGTTCAACGCCGGTAGAGTAATCGCAGCCCTGGCGCTTCTTTCCGCACCCGCGGAAATTTTAGGGCAATGGCCGAATTATCGCGCGCCGGGCGCTCCTCGGACGGCCGATGGAAAGGTCGATCTCGCCGCTCCGGCGCCCAGGACATCCGATGGGAAGCCGGATCTTTCAGGGGTGTGGCTATACAGCCGGGCTCCCGGGCAACGGAACGCGGCGCCTGCGCCGTCGACTCCCCCGGCGGCTCCCCCCGCGCAGTCGGGAACGCCTGAAATCATTCCGCTGTCGGTCCGAACCAGCCAGTTCTGGAATTTGGGAGCCTCGTTCAAGGACGGCCTCCCATTCCAGCCGTGGGCCGCGGAACTGCACGAGCAGCGCGTTGCGACGAATAGCAAGGACAATCCCGACGCTCATTGTTTGCCGCTGGGGGTGATGCAGCTCCATAATCATGGCCAGCCGCGGAAGATGATCCAAACGCCCGGAGTAATCGTGATCCTCTATGAAGCGAATAGCGGCGTGCGGCAAATCTTCACGGATGGACGGACCTTGCCCAAGGACCCCGAGCCGTGGTGGTACGGCTATTCCATCGGCCATTGGGAAGGAGATACGCTGGTTGCGGAGTCGACCAACTTCCGCGATCTCGGCTGGCTCGATGTGGAGGGCAGCACGCTAACCGAATCCGGCAAAATCGTGGAGCGGTACCGCCGCCCCGACTACGGCCATCTGGAAATCGAAGTCACCATCGATGACGCCAAAGCCTACACCAAACCCTGGACTGTCACCGTTCATCAGCGTCTGATGCCCGATACCGAGCTCATCGAGTTCGTGTGCGGCGAAAACGATAAAGACGAGACGCACCTGGTCGGAAAATAGAGTCCTCCTAAAGAAAGCGTTGCATGGCCGCGCCAAATCCTCTTCCGGCTCTCGCCACGGATATTGCGCCCCCAAAACGTTGGAAACGATTTATTCCTTCATGGCTGCGCTCGCTGATTTGGGCCGATTCCTCCCCGCGCTACGACGCTTTCCTGTCGTATAGCTGGAGATCCGATAAGGCCATTGCGCCGGTAATCCAATCGATTATTCACAGGTTCCTGCGGCCCTGGTACAAGACGCGCGCCAAAACCATTTTTCGCGATCTTTCCTGCCTCCCCGCCGGGTCTAATTTGAATCGTGAGATCTGCTCTCGGCTTGATCGGGCAGTGCATCTCATCGTGCTAGCGTCCCCGCAAGCCGCCACCAGCGACGGCATGGAGATGGAGGCGAAACATTGGTTCAGCCGGGAAAGAACTGGAGAAGTGCTCATTATCGTGACCGGTCGGCTTTCCGGCGAAGGCCGGACCGTCGAATGGGATGAAATAAGGCGATATCTGCTTCCACCCACGCTCCGCACGCGGTTTGCGGATACGGAACCGCTTTGGGTGTCCATCGACCACCGCCGGGCCGATATTTTAGCCAGCCGGAGCGATGAAACGATTCGCGGTCAACTGATCGAGGACCTTCGACAGGTATTTCTATGTTTTTATCCTGGCGCGACGTGGGAGGAGTTGCGCGGCGAGGAGCGCAAGCAGAGGCGCCGCGCGATGAGCCTGATGGCCGGCGCCGCCGTCCTTTTCCTTGTGGCGGCCCTGGCGATTCTTGTCGGGTTGAGGAATACGCAGAAGGCTCGCAATGAAGCCGTGTTCAATTACAAATCCGCCGTCGATGTCGCTACAGCGATCGGCAAGGTCGTGAAAGATCAACTCCAGCCCGACGGCGCCCAGCAACCGAGAAGCGTTTTGGCTAACAGCTTACTGAACGCCTCCGAAACGGTCGAGAATATGCCCGCGGACTATGAATATCCCGCCGCGGCGATGTCGAGAGTTCAACTGCTCGAGCTGCTCTGGAACAACAGCTACATACTAGGCAAATTCGAGGACGCTTCCAAGGCCGCCAAGGCCGAATTCCAGATTGCGTCGAAATATGGCGCCGCGAAACGCTTCAACCAAGGCGACCCTTCCCGCGCCGATTGGCTGCGCTACATGTGCCGGGCCAAAGAGAATCTGGGAGACGACGCGCGAGCCACGGGCGACCGAAAAAGCGCTCAGGCTGACTTCCAGCAAGCCGTCGAGCTTGCAACGCGGCTTTCCGCC
Organism: Bryobacteraceae bacterium; assembly: GCA_036557165.1. Classification (GTDB taxonomy): domain Bacteria; phylum Acidobacteriota; class Terriglobia; order Bryobacterales; family Bryobacteraceae; genus Palsa-187. Next base: position 3,708 of record DATBIA010000005.1, on the reverse strand, counting down.
GAACCCGCCGCGGGTGCTTGGAAGAGCGAATTGCCGCACGCCTACGAGCGTTTAGGCGACGTCCTACGGGACGAGAGAGATTTCTCCGGGGCTCTCATGAATTTCAGGGCTTTCCAGGCTGCGTTTCACGCCGCCGGCGATCCCGCGGATACCGCCTCGCAACGAAACCTCGCCGTGGTGCACGGCAAGATCGGAGACATTTTAATCCAGCAGCAAGATCTGGAAGGCGCCGAGCGCGAATTTCAGGAAAACCTTGCGATTTCGGAAAAGCTGATGGGAGCGGTCCCCAATTCGGCGGATCTTCAGCGTGGCGTCGCCATTGCCCATGAGCGATTGGGATTCGTGAAGCGGAAACGGTCCGAATTCCCGGAAGCCGCTCAGGATTACCATCGGGAACTGGCCATCGTCCAACAAATGCTAGAAGGCGATAACGCGGATTTTCAATGGGGAAGGGACGAGGCGCTTGCGAACGAGGGGCTCGGAGATGTGGCGTTCGACCAGGATCGATTCCGGGAAGCGTATGAATACTACCAGGCGTATTTGAAGTCCATCGCGCGCGTTCTCCAAAAAGCGCCGTCGAACGCTCGAATCCGGCGGGAGGTCGCGGTTGCATATCAGCGCGTGGGAGAGGTTGCCCTTCGGCTGGAAAAAAGAGACGAGGCCAGGACCGAGTTCCAGATGTGCTCGGAAACCGCCGAACACGCGAGCACCGCCTTTGAGCCAAGGAACCCGGAACCCCAGAATACGGGCGAGTACTGCCGCGCCAAGCTAGCCGCCATCGCGCCGATCGCCGCCGTCCATCGAGTACCGACGCCATAAGCGCAATCCCATACCTGTAAACTGAGAGTTGCCATCCATGGTGACTTCGGACATGGTGACCGAGTCGGCCACCGCCACTTTCGATAAGATCGATCTCGACTCGGGCGTTACGCTTTCGTCGGTGGAATGCGCCTACGAAACCTATGGGTCGCTTAACGCGGACCGCTCCAACGCGATCCTGGTGCTGCATGCGTTTTCCGGCGATGCGCATGCTGCCGGCGAGGGCGGCTGGTGGACCAACATGATCGGCCCCGGCAAGGCGTTCGATACCGACCGCTATTTCGTGATTTGCTCGAACGTGCTGGGCGGCTGCCGTGGCAGCACCGGTCCCGGTTCCATCAATCCCGGAACGGGCTGCCCGTGGGCGATGGCGTTCCCGCCCGTCACGATCTCCGATATGGTGCGGCTCCAAAAGCAGCTAATCGATTATCTCGGGATCGAGCGGCTGCTGTCGGTCTCCGGCGGCTCCATGGGTGGGATGCAGGCTTTGGAATGGGCCGCTGCGTATCCGGAGCGCGTGGCGTCCGCGATTCCCATAGCCACTACGGCGCGCCACAGCGCTCAGCAGATCGCGTTCAACGAAGTCGGCCGCCAGGCGATCATGGCGGACCCGGATTGGAACGACGGGAACTATTACGCCGGAAAGCCGCCCGGGCGCGGCCTCGCCGTGGCTCGCATGGTCGGCCACATCACCTATATGAGCGACGCGAGCATGCGGGAAAAGTTCGGCCGCCGGTTGCGCACCCCCGACCAATTCGAAGTGGAAAGCTATCTGGCCTACCGCGGCTATAAATTCGTAGACCGCTTCGATGCGAATTCGTACATCTATATCACGCGCGCCATGGATTCGTTCGATTTGACGCAGCGCGGCTCGCTGCCATCGATCTTCGAGGGCGCGCGCACTCGTTTTTTGGTCATCAGCTTCACATCGGATTGGCTCTATCCCAGTTATCAAGCATTGGAAGTCGTGAGCGCGCTGCGCAGCCGCAACGCCGATGTGGCGTATTGCAATCTGGAAGCCCGCTACGGCCACGACTCGTTTCTGGTGGAGGTGAACGAGCAGACGGAGTTGGTGCGCGGCTTTCTCGCCAGCACCTCCCGCGACCTCGACCGGCCAAGTAGGACAAGCTTCACTTTGTCGCCAAAAAACGGAGAGGGACGGGCAAAAGCGCGCCCCGCCGGAGGTTCGGCGGCGCGTGCGTGAGGTCTACGGCCGCCGTGACTTCGCAATCATCGGCGAATTGGTGGAGCCCGGCTCAACCGTGTTGGACCTCGGTTGCGGCGACGGCGAATTGCTCTCCTGGCTCAAGGAGCACAAGGACGCCGAGGGCCGCGGCGTGGAACTGACCGGCGCCAGGGTCCAAAAGGCGATCGCCCGGGGCGCTTCTGTTTATCAGGGCGATCTGGAGACCGCCGTGGACGATTATCCGGATCACGCTTTCGATTACGTGATCCTTTCCCAGACCCTCCAGGAAACGCGCGATCCGCTGCACGTTTTGAGGGGCATGCTGCGTGTCGGCAGGCGCGCCATCGTGGCGTTTCCCAATTTTGGTCACTACACCGTGCGGCTTTCTATGGTGCGCAGCGGCAGCGCGCCTAAGACTGCGCTGTTCCCATACGACTGGTGGGATTCCCCGAACATTCATTTTTTTACGGTGCTGGATTTCGAAGCGCTGGTTCGGCGGGAAAAGTGGCGCATGGAGCGGCGAATTTTCCTGGCCGGACAGCGGCAGGTGAAGCTTTTTCCGAATCTGACGGCGGAAATCGCGGTCTTTCTGGTCTCCGGCTCCTGAATGTCGCGATTGATCGTCGAACCCGCCGCCGCGGGCAAGCGGCTGGACCACTTTTTACAACACGAAATGAGCGGCTACAGCCGCGCCCGCCTGCAAGCCTGGATCAAGGACGGACGCGTCCTCGTAAATGGCCAGATCGGGAAGGCGTCGCAGCATCTCAAGTTGGGGGAACGGATCGAAGTTGCTCCCGGAGACCTTCCGCCGCTGCGGGCCCAACCCGAAGATCTGCCCATTGAGATTCTCTACGAGGACGAATCCGTCGTCGCCATCGACAAGCCGGCGGGGCTGATCGTGCATGCCGGTGCGGGCGCGCACTCGGGCACGTTGGTGAATCGTCTGGTGCATCGCTTTCAGTCCCTATCGGGCGTCGGAGGAGAGCTGCGGCCCGGAATCGTCCACCGTCTGGACAAAGACACCAGCGGAGTCCTTTTAGTGGCGCGAACCGATACCGCGCATCGCGCTCTTGCCTCCCAGTTCGCCGGGCGCACAGTGGAGAAGATCTATCTTGCGCTCGTACTAGGCGGCATGCGCTCCGAAACAGGCCGCCTCGAGCGCCCTATCGCTCGCGACCCGGTCCGGCGCATTCGCATGACTGCGCGTCTGGGCTCAGGTCGAGCCGCGCTCACGGAATACCGGGTTCTGGAGCGCTTCAATAAGTTCACTTACCTGGAAGTGCGAATCGGCACCGGCCGGACGCACCAGATTCGAGTGCATCTGGCGAGCGAAGGCCATCCCGTTGCGGGCGACCGTCTTTACGGCGGGCCGGCTGCGGAACGCATGTTCCTGCACGCCTGGCGCATCGCCTTCACGAGTCCCGCCAGCGGCAAGCGCGTAACCGTTGAGTCGCCGCTGCCTGGCGCGCTCGCAAAATGGCTGCAACGCTTGCGGTCGGAGCCATCCTCAAGCTCGTAGTTCAGGTGTCCAATACCCCAGCTCGCGATTGATCGGCGACCGTGGCCGTAATCCGTCGATAGGCATTCAACCGGCGCTTGTCCCCGGCCTTACGGCCGGGGCTGGGTGCGAACGCTGGAACACCTTCGTGCCCACTTTCAGCCCCGCCCGTGAGGGCGGGGGCAAGCCTACGGACGGATTACGG
>DATBIA010000004.1:0-8624 GCA_036557165.1 Bryobacteraceae bacterium | reverse complement strand
GCGATCGCATGTTCACATTGGAAAGCTGCCGGCCGGTCGGAACCCGTCGCATCTGTGCCGTGGCCGTTTTGCTTTTCGTCCTGGTGACGATGCCCGTGCGAGGGCAGCATCCGCCGCCGGTCTTCGATCCTCCGATACGTTTTTATTTGGCTCTCGGGGACTCGATCGCCTACGGGTTCCAGGAATTCAAGTTTGAAGCGAACCTGCCTCCGCCCGCGTACAACACCGGCTACGTCGACGTCTTCGCCGCCCGGTTGCGACAGATCCGGCCCGAACTCGCCGTCGTCAACTATAGCTGCCCCGGCGAGTCTACAGACTCGTTCGTCAATGGCGGGTGCATATGGACCGAAACCGGGCATCCACTGCACGATGCCTATTTAGGGACTCAACTGCAAGCGGCCCTCGCGTTTCTGCGGCATCACCCCGGCCAGGTGAGCCCCATCACGCTTACGCTCTTTGGCAACGATATGCCGCTACTTCTAAATCCTTGCACGGCGGTTAACGGCCAAATCGATCTGAATTGTGTTCAGGCCGCCGCCCCTGGTTTCATCGCCGGATTGACCGAGAGGATTTCCAACATTCTCCGCCAACTCAGATCTGCTGCGCCGAATGCGGAAATCATCGTGATGGGAGGGTGGGATGAATTCCTGGATGCGCTGGCGTTCGCGGACCCGCTCTATCAAGGTTTCAACGCGGCGCTGGCGGACGCCGCGGCCGATAACCGCGCCAGGTTTGCCAACCCGTTCCCGATCTTCAATCCACAGGGCAATGCGGCTAAGGAGGTGCAAACCATCTGCACTCTGACCTTGCTGTGCATACAAAACGATGTCCATCCGTCCGATGCCGGTTATAGGGCTTTGGCGGACTTGGTTTTCGATGTCTCGGACTACGCGCGCCTGGGAAGGTAACTCAGCCGGGATCACAGGGTCGTGTCCCACCAGCAAAAATGTTTGTCGGCCACCCAGCTTACAATGGTTCGGGCGTACCCGGAGGCCCTCCCATTCCAAACGCAGGCGGCCAGCCCGATCCCGTCGGCGAATCCTCGCTGTCAAGCGAGCGGCTGGATTCCTGGAAAGAAATCGCTTCCCACCTGAAGCGAAGCGTTCGGACGGTGACCAGATGGGAGCGAGAGCAGGGGCTGCCTGTACACCGCCACAAGACCGGAACTGTTTACGCCTACAAATCGGAACTGGATGTCTGGTGGTCCAGCCGTGGGCAGCAGATGGAGCTGGAACCTCCGGATGATGCTTCGCCGCCGGCGCCGAAGTCGAAGCCAATTCGGAAGTGGACTCTGGCGGCTGCGGTTGGGTTGCTCGTTGCCGTCACTGTAGGCTGGGTGACTTTGCGCCCAAATCCAGAACCTCAACCCAAGCTGGTTCCTTTGACCACCTATCCCGGAATCGAAGGCGCCCCTGCCTTGTCCCCCGATGGGAACCAGGTGGTTTTCGCGCGCAATGGCGACCTTTTTATTAAACAAGTGGATGATGAAACGTCCAGACAGCTGACAAACACACCGGAAGCCGAAGGCGCGCCCGTATGGTCGCCGGATGGAAGGCGGGTCGCTTTCCGGCGGGGTCCGGCGCTCATCTTGACGATATCCCCTTTGGGTGGACCCGAGACAAGAGTCGCCGAGGCTCGCGTGCCAGACTCATTGAGGAGGATAGCGTGGACCGCGGACAGCCAATCGCTGATTTTCAGCGAGTTGACCTCCGCTGTCGGCTCAAGCCTGTTCATGATCTCAATCGCGAGTGGCGAGAAGCGCCAGTTAACGTGGCCGTCCGGGCCCGGCATCGGTGAGGGTTCGCCCTCGGTTTCGCCCGACGGTCAAACGCTGGCATTCGCGCATTATCCGCAGGACAGTTGGCCAACGATCGATGTGCTGCCGATGTCAGGCGGCGTCCCGCGCGTTCTCACTACCGCGGGAAACTTCCTGGCCGGCTTAACCTGGAGTCCCGATGGAAAGGAGATTGTGTTCTCCTCCGATCGAACCGGCGTGCCACGCTTGTGGCGGATTCCGGCAAATCTACTGTCTCCATCGTCGCCTCTGCCGGTGGAGGCCGCTGGCGAAAATGCGAGATTTCCGTCCTTTTCACAAGCGGGGAATCAGAGACCACGGCTCGCTTATCAAAAATTCGAGCAAGATTTCGATCTGCGGAGAGCCGAGCTGGAAAGATCCGGCGCCGGGCGGCAGTCCCTGAAGCCTTCGAGTCGGTTTCTTGTTTCAACGAAGCTGGAATCCCATCCCCGATTTTCGCCCGATGGAAAACGGATAGCCTTCATGTCGCAACGGTCCGGAACGCATGAGGTCTGGCTGGCGGATAGCGATGGATCAAACCCCGTGCGCCTGACATCGATGCGTGGTCCGGTTCTGAATGGTCCGCGGTGGTCTTCCGACGGGCGGCAAATAGGATTTCATGCGACTACTGGCCGTGGTGGAAACTATCAGATTTACGTCGTCAATGTGGCCGGGGGACGGCCCGTTCTCCTTAGCCGCGATGAATACCAGCCGGATTTTCTTCCAACCTGGACCCGGGATGGCCGTTGGATCTATTTCGGTTCGGGCCGGTCCGGGACGGTGCAACTCTGGAAAATGCCGGCCGGCGGCGGTGATGCGGTTCAAATCACAAAATCGGGCGGAGCGGATGTCCGCGAATCCGCCGACGGCTCGATTTACTACACCAAAGTCGGAGAAGCGGGCGCAGGTCTTTGGCGAATGGCCACAAAGGGCGGTGACGAGACCAAAATTCTAGATACCCCCTGGTCCGGGTTCTGGGATCTCGCGCCGAAGGGCATCTACTTTATCGACTTCGGTGTTCAGGACGATGCCCCGAGGCCAGTCAAATTCTTCAATTTCGAAACTCATGAAACCACTCAGATCGGCGCGGTGGAAAATAGCGTGAAATTGGGCAATCCATTTGGTTTTACGGTAAGCCCAGATGAGCGCTGGTTGGTCTATACAAGCCTTGAAGGCGCGGAAGCGGACCTGATGCTTGTGGATAATTACCGGTGATTGCGCCAGTCAAAACCGGATTTTCAAAGCGAGCTGCACATTGCGGGGGCGTTCCGTAGCCGTGATGACGCCGAATTGTTGTGGCAGGCTGAACGTGGCGGCCGGCCTTTGAAAATTCGGGCGATTCAACAGATTGAAGGTCTCCACGCGAAAATCGGCATGGAGACGTTCGGCCATGGCAAAGGATTTCGCGAACGACACATCCCAGTCATTCAAGCCGGGCGCGCGGTTCTCCGGCAAAAAACGGCTGGCGTTCCCGAAAGTGAAGTCCGGCGGATTCTCGAAAGCCGCTGGGTCTATGTAGTTGTTCAAGCGTTGCTTCACGCTGCCGGGCGTCCGGCTGGAGATGCCGGTGCGATTGGGTTGTTGCGTCGTGTTTGCGCCGCTTCCGCCATTAAATGAAAAGCTGTTGTTCGCTGTATTCACGTACAGTGGCGGACCGCTCTGAGTGGTTCCGATTCCGCTAATGCGCCAGCCGCCCGCGATTGCGTTCACCCAGCCTTTGCGATTGAGCAGCGGGCGTCCCAAGCCAAAGGGCAGCTCGTATTCGAAGTTCATAACCACCCGGTGAGCGATGTCAAAAGCTGAAAAAGATTTCGCGAGGTCGAGCCGGTTGCTGTCGAGGAACGGCGGGTTCTGGATGCCTCCCGTAGCCGCTCCGCTGTAATTGTCGAGCGTCTTGGACCAGGTGTAGGCCGCCAGCACCTGGAACCCTCCCCGATAGCGTTTGCGGAATTTCGCCTGCAAAGCGTGGTAGGAGGAGTGCGCGAAGGATCCCCAGTCATAGGTGACGTCGCTGAACTGCGGATAAGGTCGCAGCAACTGGCCGAGCGTCGTCATGGGCTGCCCTAAGATCGCCGTGATCGGGACCAATCCATAAAAAGGGTTTGTGACAGCGGCGTTCAGCGCGGCGCCAAGCTCAAGATCTTGGTCCGGCAATTGATTCAACTGCATCACCGCGAGCAGCTTGTCGCCGGCGCTGCCGGCATAGCCAACGTCGAACAACATTTCGTTGCGAAGCTCGCGTTGAATATTGAAGTGCCATTGCGCGACGCACGGCGTCCGGTCGCCGCGAACCTGCGCTTGAATGCTCTGCCCCAACAGCGTGCGCAGACCATCGTTCGCGTTTTCCGCCGGGTTGAACCCATTGGGAAACGGATCGGAAAGCGTCGTGAAAGGCTTCTTCCCGCCGTCGGAGGAGCTGATGTAAGGCGTGGAAACGCTGAAACTGGTAGCCGCCGAGTTGCTTGTGTTTGGTCCGATGCCGGTAGCCGGAGCGTACATGATGCCGAAGCCGGAACGTATGACGGTGGTTCGGTCGACTTTATAAGCAACGCCGATTCGGGGACCAACGTTGTTGTTGTCGGGATTCTTGCTTCCGCGCTGCGCTCCGTCGACGCCTGCGAATCGCAGCCCTCCGGTAAGAGGCGGCAATCCAGGGACAGTAAGGGGCAGGCCCGCTCCGAAATCGAACCAGGACGTGCGGTCGTAGCGTTCCGTCACGGGCCGGTCGCTATCCCAGCGGAGTCCGAGATTGAATGTAAGACGATCGTTCATCCGCCAATCGTCTTGCAAATAGAGCGCAAGGTAGCGCGATTGGAGAGCGAGGGCCGGTTGGTAGCTGATGCTGCCTGCGATCGGAGAGCCGGAAACGCCGCCAGGCAGCCCCAGCAACATCGATGCGATCGCGCTGCCCCCCGCGCCCGTCGGCGTCTGCCTCGTAAATCCTTGGGTGAATTGGAAGCTTCCCGACGGATCGGCGATTTTCAGCAGGGAAGCCCGGTTCACGCGGTAAACGCCCCCAAATTTTATAGCGTGACGGCCCGTGATCTTGGCTGCATCCGCGCTCGCAGCGTAATTTTCGAATTTCGAGGTCCCAATGCCCTGAGACTCGCCCAGGCCCGCGTATCCGGTTCCTGGGAGCGTGATCGACGGAACGTTTGCGATTTGCGCTGCCCCGTCGAGATAAGCGGGAAACCCCAGGCTGGTCAAATCGAACCCAGGCGCGGCCGGATCGGCTCGCTGGCCGCTGAAAGCATATCCGAGGTTGGCGTGCAGAAGCCATGTTCCTATCGAATGGGTATCGTCCAGCGTCGCGCTGTGATCGCGATTGCCGGCCGTATTGGCGTCGGGCGAAGCTATGTCGCCAAAATAATTGGGTTGCCTGTTTTCCCAGTTTTCTAATGAGAATCGTCCAAACAGGCGGTTCCGGTCTGTAATGCTCCGGTCGATCTTCAACGACAGATCGGTGGCGGAGACATGGAGAGCCTGATTGCTGAAGAAGTTGAACGAGGTTCCTGGCGACGTCGGATTCGGGTAGAAGTTGAGAAGGTTTACGCCGACGGGATTCCAGCGCTCTGGAGGAATGTAACTGTTCGGAAAAGGCTGGCGATTCCCGCTTGAATCGATGCTGAGCGGATCGTAAACCGGCGCCGGGAGTTCGCTGAAGTCTCCTCTCCTCATTTTGGTCGTAGGTATGGTAAACGGCGCCGGCGACGGGCTTGAGATGAGAACGCGCTGATAGTTCACAAAGAAAAAAGTGGATTTCCGGGAGCGCGTGGCCGGCCCGCCCAGCGCGAAGCCAAACTCGTTGCCCCGCATCGGGGCCTTGGCCTGTCCTTTCGCATTGCTGAAGAAATCGTTGGCGTTGAAGGCGTCGTTTCTCACGAATTCATACAATTCTCCGTGAAAGTCTTTCCCGCCGGAGCGATGGACGATATTGATGACGCCGCCCCCGCTGCGGCCGTATTCTGCCGGCAGGTTATTGGTTTGAACGTTGAACTCCTGCACGGCTTCCGGCTGCGGAATGTAAGCCGGTTCGTTGAGATCCATCACCGTTTGGGGCGAGCCGTCCAGCATGATTTCGTTGGTGGCCCCACGTCCTCCGCTGGCGGAAAATTGAATGCGCGAGGGAACTCCACTGCTGAAATTCGGCGCGCGAAAGTTCAGCGTATCGCCCACGCCGGGCGCGAGCGCAACTAGTTGCGTTATATTTCGCGAAACCAGCGGCAGTGCTTCCGCGGATCTGCCGCCGACAACTTCGCCGAGAAAGGAGCTTGCGGATTCGAGCAGAGGAGTCTCTTCAGTTACGTGAACGGTTTCGGCGACCGGTCCCAATTCGAGCGAAACGTCGATTACCGCGGTTTCAGCAACTTGAAATGCAAGACCGTCGCGTTCGTATTTCTTGAATCCGATCGCGTCAATCAACAATAAATAGTTGCCGGGAGGAAGTTCGCTTACCGTGTATTCGCCATTCTCTCCGGTGCGGGCCGTCCATTGCCGCTGCTGGTCCTTATGGTTGAGCGACACGGTTGCATTTGGGACAGACGCGCCCGACGCGTCGCGGACGGTTCCGCGCACAGCAGCGGTCTGCGTTTGGCCCCAGGCGGCCCAACAAACCCATAGCGTCAAAATACCGCCGCGAAAGCTCACTTGAAATCCTCCAGTGGCATGAGATGCAATCGCCTTCGGCTTTTGGCTGAATATCTGTTTGGTGGTCTTAGTGTACTTCAGTTCGCTCTTCGCTTGACAAGTGGCCGGGGGCGGTATATATCTCAGGCATGACCCAGCCGTTCTCCAAAACCTATCTGGCCGCACTCGGTCTGATTGCGATAGCGTCCTTAACCCCTTCGTATGCTCAAGTTGCCGCAAAAGCCGGCGCCAAAACGGAAATTCCGCGCATGCCCGATGGCAGGCCCGACTTTCAAGGCGTCTGGCAGCATCCGTATGTCCCCGACATGAGCAAAGACGGATCCAACCAAAAGGGCGCGGGTCCGTTGCCCTTCACGCCCACCGGCGCCGACAATTTCAAGAACTACGACGTGTCCAAATTCGACTATACCGGCCATTGCCTCCCCTTCGGATTGCTGCGGTCCGTGAATGTGGGCGGCTATCCGATCCAGATCATGCAGAATTCGAAATACATCGGGTTTCTGTTCGAGCAGAATACCTGGTTCCACGTCGCTTATGTCGATCGCGATCATCCCAAGGATCTGGACCCCACTTGGTTCGGCAATTCCGTCGCGCACTTCGATGGCGACACCTTGGTTGTGGATACGATCGGGTTCAATGGCAGGACCAGGCTGGACACGATTGGCCATCCGCACAGCGACCAAATGCACGTGATCGAGCGCTATAAGTACACCGATCCGGATCACATCGCGTACGAAGTCACCATTAACGACCCCAAATACTACACGCGGCCATGGACCAACACGCGAACGTTTTGGCGGCTGCCTCCGGGGCAGGAGCTGATCGAATATTCGTGCGAGGAAAACAACCGCGACTTCACCGAAGGACACATCAAGTGAGCCAAACGGGCGCCGTGCGATAATAGCGGGCAGCCATGGTCCTGGAGCAGGAAGCACTGCAATCGCAGATTCAGCGCATCCTGCAAAGCAAGGCGTTCCGCACTTCGGAAGTCCAGCGCAATCTGCTGGCTTATCTTGCCGAAAAATCGATTTCGGGCAACGCCGATTCCTTAAAAGAGTACACGGTCGGCCTTGACGTTTTCGCCAAGCCCGCGTCGTACGATCCGCGGCAGGAATCCACCGTGCGGATGCACGTGGGCCGGCTACGCCAGAAGCTCGCCGAATATTACCGCCTGGAAGGCGTCGACGATCCTGTAATCGTCGATCTGCCGAAAGGCGGATTTAAAGTAACCTTCGAACCGCGCCCTCCCGAGCGGCGATTGATAGAGACGCCCGCGATCGTGGAGGTCCCGCGTCCCAGGTACCGGCGGGAAATATTGCTGGCCGGCGCCTGCGGGGTCGCCATCGCGTGCGCGCTGCTCCTCGCGGCGACCTTGTGGCGATTGGAGCGCGCCACACCCCCTCCTGCAACAGCCACGCCTTGGACGCCGGAGCTCCGGGAGTTATGGGCGCCCATTCTGGCCTCGAACCGGCCCCTGGTCATATGCCTGTCTTCGGCGTCGTCCTCGTCCACCGTCTTCGGCACCGCCAGCGGCGCGTTTTTGCTGGGTCAATTTCTAGGACAGCGCAAGCAGGACATTCAGCTCACTCCTAGCGATCAGCTCTCCATGCCGGAGATCGCGATGGGCAACGTCGTTTTCGTCGGCCCGTCCACCGGCAGCCGCACGATCAAGGCCGTCCCTGTCGCGCAGGAGATGGTGTTGGAGAACAACGGCATCCGCAATCTCAACCCGCGTCCGGGCGAACCGGCGTTTCTAGCCGACCGTCCACCGCAAGATCCGCAGGATTCCGCCGATAGTTACGCGTTGATCAGCCACGAGCCTGGACTTGTTGAAAAAGGCGAGCTGCTGTATTTTTCGGGCAACCAGGTTCCCGCGGTCATGGGCGCGGTGCAGGCCTTCACCGACGCGAATTTCGCAAAGACTTTGGTCGCCAAGATGAAGCTTCCCGGCGGAGGGTTGCCTCATTTTTACCAACTCGTGTTGAAGGTGCGATCCATGGACGATATGCCGATCGACTTCACCTACGTGTTCCACAAGGAGCTGGCTCCCACCAAGACGCAAGCCTCCGCGGATCGCAAATAGTCTCGCGAGCGGCTGATAGCATGAGAATTCGGCGTGCGTCCCAATTTCCGCAGCGCTGTCTTCTTGCGCCTGTTCTGGTGCGCGCTGCTCTCCGTCCTC
>DATBIA010000003.1:0-1514 GCA_036557165.1 Bryobacteraceae bacterium | reverse complement strand
TCACAACGGCGTGGCTGAAGTCGCCGTGCACGAATTCTACGCCGTGAAGTCGCCCGTATTTCCATTCAACAAGTTCCGTGGCGTGGATACGATTCTCGGCCCCGAAATGCGTTCAACCGGCGAAGTCATGGGAATTTCCACCTCCTATGGTCTGGCGTTTGCCAAAGCTCAACTCGCCGCCGGCCAGCGCCTCCCGCGCAAAGGTACTGTCTTTCTCAGCGTCAACGACCGCGACAAACGTCACGTCGGCTCCGTCGGCAAAGAGCTTGCCGCTCTTGGATTCCGGCTGGTTGCCACGCGTGGAACTGCTGCCGCGCTCCAGGCCGCCGGCATTGAGGCGGAATCCGTCTTCAAGGTCAACGAAGGCCGCCCGAACATCGTCGACCTCGTCAAGACCGGCAAGATCGATCTCGTCATCAACACGCCGCTTGGCCGCGAGTCTTTCTATGACGAAAAATCCATCCGTCGCGCCGCAATTCGCTATAACATTCCCTGCATCACGACGCTTGCCGCGGCCCATGCGGCTGCGCGCGGCATTGCCGCATTGCACGAACAAGGTTCGTCCGTTGCAGCCTTACAGGACTTGCATCGCGGCCAGCTCGCTGCTTCGGAATCCGCGGCGCAAGGAGGCTGATTCGTGGACTTTGGCGGCATCTATCCGGCACTAACGACGCCCTTCAATGCGGAAGGCGAGGTCGATCTCGGCGCGCTGCGCCACAACATCGCGCGCTACAATCAGACCTCTGTCACCGGCTATGTAGCACTCGGCTCAACCGGCGAATCCGTAATGCTTTCCTCCGCCGAGGGCGAATCCATACTCGCAGCCGTCCGCGAAGCTGCAGGCCCCGGCAGGAAGCTTTTGGCCGGCGCTGGAGCGGAATCCACCGCCGAAACCATCCGCAAAACAAAAATGGCCGCCGACCTCGGCTACCACGCCGCGCTAGTCAAGACACCCTACTACTACAAGCCTTTTTACAAGCCGGAAACGCTGCTCGCTCACTTTCGAAAAGTCGCGGACTCGTCACCAATCCCGGTTCTCCTTTACTCGATTCCGCAATTCACCGGCGTGACGCTCGAAACCCGCGAGATACTCGCTCTCGCCGAGCATCCGAACATCGTGGGGATCAAAGACAGTTCAGGCGACGTTCGTCGGCTGGGTGAAGTGATCGCCGGAGCAAGTTCGAAGTTCCAGGTAATGACTGGCTCGGCACCCGTCGTTTTTCCGGCTCTGATGATAGGCGCCCGAGGCGCGATTCTGGCGCTCGCCGCTGCTGTCCCGGAGGCCTGTGCGGCCCTCTACGGTCTGTATGGCGAGAAGCGCTTCGAGGAAGCCCGCGAACTTCAGGCCAGGATCGTTCTCGCTTCAAAGCGCATAGTTTCCGAAGGCGGCGTTCCCGGCGTAAAATACGTCATGGATCTGCGCGGTTATCGCGGTGGCCTGCCGCGTTTGCCGCTTCAGGCTCCGTCCGAAGAGGCCAAACGCTCGATGGGCGAAGCGCTGACCACCCTGGAGC
>DATBIA010000002.1:0-5757 GCA_036557165.1 Bryobacteraceae bacterium | reverse complement strand
CTCCACGTCGACGATTTAGCCAAAGCCGCGTGTTTCGCAATGGAAAACTACGAGGATGCGGCGCCGCTCAACGTGGGCGTGGGCGAGGATCTCTCCATCGCGGAGCTTGCCGGCATTGTGGCCCGGGTGGTCGGTTATTCGGGAGCCGTGCGCTTCGATCCGTCCATGCCCGACGGCACGCCTCGCAAATTGCTGGACGTATCGCGCATCCAAGCTCTCGGCTGGCGCGCTGCCATCGGCCTGGAAGAGGGCATCGCCTCCACTTACAAGTGGTATCGAGCGAATGTGGTGCAGTCCGGAGCCGCGGTCAAATAGGGACGTCAAGACTCAAGTAGAATGGGCAGAGGTTTTTTGTGAAAGGCATAGTTCTCGCGGGAGGAACGGGCAGCCGCCTCTTCCCACTTACTAAAATCACCAACAAGCATCTGCTGCCGATCTTCGACAAGCCGATGATCTATTACCCGATCCAAACTTTGGTGCGGGCGGGGATTCGGGATATCCTGCTGGTTACCGGTGGGCGGAATTCGGGCGATTTCCTGCGCCTGCTGGCCAACGGCAAGGAGTTCGGGTTAAATCATCTGAACTACGCCTACCAGGAAGGCGAAGGCGGAATCGCCGACGCTCTCGCCCTGGCCGAGCACTTCGCCGACGGCGAGAAGATCTGCGTGATCCTGGGCGATAACATCATCGAAGGCTCCATCGCCCTTGCCGTGGAGGAGTTCGAAAAACAGCAGCGCGGCGCGCGCATTCTGCTGAAAGAGGTCCCCGACGCGGAACGTTTCGGCGTGGCGGAAATCGTCGGCGATCGCATCGTAGGTATCGAGGAAAAACCGCATCGGCCCAAGTCGCGCTACGCGGTCACCGGCATCTACATGTACGACGGTGGCGTTTTCGATAAAGTGAAGCAGTTGGCGCCCAGCGGCCGGGGGGAGTTGGAAATCACCGACGTGAACAACGCTTATATCGCCGATGGAACTATGACGTTCTCCTACCTGGAAGGCTGGTGGACCGATGCCGGCACTTTCGACTCCCTGCTGCGCGCCGCTAATCTTGTGGCCAAGTCATCGCGCGGACAATCGGCCGAAGCTTGATCGATCTCGCGCGAGTTCTTCACTGGGCCGCTGTTAGGAAAGAGGAAAGCTTTCCATCCTGAGCCATTGCGGCCTTCCACCTTCGCGATCGGAGTTGGCGACGTCGATATCCACTTCGATTCCATTGATTTCGATGGAAGGAAAGAGTTGGAACATCTGGTATCCGCGATTGGGAACATCGGGAACTACGCTTTGCGATCGCCAATAGTGCTGGAAAGGCAGATCGTAGAGTTGCTGCCCCGTAAGCTGCGCGGCGGCGCCCACGTACACGCCCGGCGCGTACCCCGCTTCGGCCACCGCTTCGAACCAGGCGTCGCAATAGCGGACGATATCGAGGGTCTGGGCGGAGCTGCCCACGCCTTCCAGGTCGCACCAGAGATTGACGCCGGGCGGAAAGCCGACGCTTTGCGCGTTCGCGCCGGCGTTGCCGCCGTCCTGTAGGCCTAATTGCCTGGTGGGAGACCATCCCGGACTGCGAGTGTGTTGGACGGGCATCAAGGCGAGTCCGCAACTGAGAATAGAGGTCGCCTCTTGCTCGGTCAAATCGCTGGAGGATTCCTGTCCGATGGAAACGTAGCGGATGCAAAATTTGTATCCCTGAGTGTAAAACTGCTCGGCGACCACGGCCGAGATTACCGTATCGCAGTCGAATCCGGGGACGGAGGGAAGGGCGCTTTCGACCAAGCCTGGCAAGCTCACGATGTTATTCACCCCCGGCTTCAACGGAGCCGAGTGTGAACAGTCTACTACGAAAGAGGTGGGAGGGAATTGATCGCCCGACGCGCCGTCGCGGCGCTACTCAGGAGCGGCCATTCGATCTAATCTGCGCCCGGGCCGCCCGGCTCCAGTCCCACGGCGATCGCCAGCGATGCGCTCAACGCCTCCACCGCCGCCGGTCTCAGCGAGCCGACGTAATGCGTCAGGATCGCCTTGGGAAGGCTCACCAGTTCATCGCAATGGACGCTCGATTCGTGCTTCAACCCCTCGGCTGGGCCAATACGCACCTGGGTGCTCAGCCCATCGTGCTTTGAGTACACTGGAGCGCAGATCGCCGTGGAAAAACGCGAATCCACCAGCGCTTGACGGCTCACCACCACGAATACTCTCTGCTTGCGCGGATCCTGAGATCCCGGCTTCCGCACCAGGTATAATTCGCCGCGCTTCACCGGATCCGCTGGTACCCCAATGTGTCGTGAGCTTCTTGGTTCAGCCGCTTGGCGTTTCGCTCGATGATCGCAATATCTCTGCTATCCCTCGCCCGCCGGTCCAGATTCCTCAGATAAGCCACCGCCGCCCTTTCGAGCACTGCAGACCGGTTTTTGTCCACTCGGTCTAGTCGAGCTAGCAGCTCACCCGGAAGTGTGATGGATGTCTTGATCTTCACAAGACAATTATACTCCCATCCGGGCACTTATAGTGGGGCTACGAATATCGTCCTCTCGCCCAAGAACGCTAAAACTTCTTTAAGCGGAGAAAGGGGTACGGGGAAAGGGGCGGGAGCCTTGTCCCCGCCTCAGCACACAGTGGCCCTGGAGCGCGAATAGCGCTCCGACATTGGAGGTTCACTGCCGGATTGCCGACGATCCACTCGAAGCTTGGCGCGGGCACTTCGAAGGGCAGGGCACACGACCGAGTGTGGCGTCACGCGCTCTGTCTCACCAAACCCGCCAACGTCGCCAGACCTGACACTGGCGCCACCGCTCGGCCAGTCACTCCTCGTGGAGCGCGAGAATCGGGTCAACCCTGGTGGCTCGCAGCGCTGGGATCAGGCTCGCGGTTACGGTAACCACGATGAGGAACAGCGCCGCTCCCGCTATGCTTACGGGGTCCGCTGGAGTGACACGGTACAGCATGGGCGCGATCAGCGGGGCCGCCGCAAGGGCGATGGCGAGCCCGGCGGCGATTCCCGATAATGCCAGCCACAAGCCTCGGCTCATGACCATCCGGAGCACGCCTTTAGGGTCGGCCCCCAGTGCCATGCGGATGCCGATTTCCCGGGTCCGCTGGCCGACAGAGTAAGCCATAACTCCGTAGAGACCTACACCGGCGAGCAGCATGGCAATGACACCCAGCACTCCAAGCAACAACGAGGCGAGCCGCGGCCCGAACCAGGCAGCCGAGATGTAATCCGAAAGCGCCATGGCCGTCAGGCCGGCCGAGTTCGGATCGATGGCCGACATCTCGCGCCGGAGTACCGGGACGAAACCGCTCGCATCGCGGTCGGTGCGCGCATAGAAGGCGACGCCGTTTTCGCCACTGCCGTAGTGCACTTGGTCGAAGGACATAAAGAAGTATGGTTCCGGCGCTTCTGACAGGCTTTGATACTTGCTGTCCTTCACCATTCCCACGATCATGAACGGTTTTCGGTAGACCTGCACGCGGCGCCCCACCGGGTCGCGGCCGTCGAAAAAGCGCTGCGCGAAGGATTCGTTCACGATCATGACGCGGGGCGCGTTTTCGTTGTCCTCAGGTTTGAAATCGCGTCCGGCGAGAAGCGGCATCCGCAACACATCGAAGTAGCCGGGCGACACCGAGGCGTGATGCACGCCCAGGTTCTCGCCGCGCCTTGCCGCATACCCTTCTACCGTAATGTCGTTCCATTTCCCTAGCCCGAAACCGAGCGGAATCGAGTCGGAATAAGCGGCGCCGGTCACCCCCGGCGACTCGAGCAGGCGCTCGCGCAGTCGCCGGGAGAACTGCTGCTCCTCGCTGGGAGTATAGTTGTTCGTCGCCAGAAAAAGGCGGCTCACGACCACGTTACGGTGATCGAAACCGGCCGGCGTGTTCTGCAATCCATAAAGGCTCCGGAGAAACAATCCGAGCGTCACAAGAGCCGCCAGCGCCAAGCCTACCTCGGCGATCACCAGTAGCCCGGAGATTCGCCGCGAGTGCCCGCTTTGGGTATCGCTTCTTCCTCCTTGCTTCAGTGCATCCACGATGCCGTGCCGCAGCGACTGAAACGCGGGCGGAAGACCGGAAATCTGAGCGGAAATCAAGCAGACCAGGGCGGCAAAAAGGAACACCCGTGCGCTCGGGTAGACGTTGATGTACACCGGTATTCCCGTGGGCGGCGCGAGATGGACGGGGAGGTTCTGAAACCACAAAGCGAGGGGCAACCCCGCAAGCGTTGCCAGAGCCGCCAGAAGCAGGCTTTCGGAAAATAACTGCCGCCGCAAGCGGCCCGGACCCGCACCCAGGGCGAGGCGGATGCCGAACTCCCTCTGCCGGGATGCGGAACGAGCCATAAGAAGATTGGCGACATTCGCGCACGCAATCAGGAGCACGAGTCCGCACGCTGCACCGAGGATGGCCATCGGCGAGGCCAAAATCCTTGAGGCCCCCTCCTGTGCCTTCCAGATCGGTACGATCCGGGCGCCGACGCCCTCGTTGGTGTTCGGGAAGTCGCGTGCCAGGCGCGCGGCAACCGTCGCCGCTTCGGCGCTTGCCTGGGAGATGCTGACGCCCGGTTTAAGCCTGACGATGGCCCTGAATTGCCGCGCATTGCGGTCGCGTTCGCCGGCGAGTGGCGCCGGAACCCAGGCATCCAGCGCGACTCCCGGAAAATCGCCCTGAAATTCCGCAGGCGCCACGCCCACAATGGTGACTGGGTACCGGTTTATGTGTACGATGCGGCCGAGAATGGACCGGTCGCCATGGAAGTAGTTCTGCCACAGCCGGTAGCTGATGACCGCCGTGAACGCTTTAGCCCGTTCACCGTTTTCCTCGCGCGCAAACGTGCGACCGAGGATTGGCTTTACGCCCAGTACGTCGAAATAGTTTCCGGAGACGGGTTCGATCCATGCGGAATACGCGTTCTCTCCGTCGCCGATGGAGGCCGGAGCTTTTTGGTTGAGCGCCAATCCGGAGATGCTTCGCAGGCTGTCCTGGAAGTCCCGGCTGTCGGTATAAGAAACACTAGGAGCCTCGATGCCGCCGGCCCGGACGGTTTCGAGGACGGCGAGTTGTCCGTCATCCGTGGCGCCGCGGAATGGGTGCAGGACCATCCCGTCGATCCAGCCAAAGACTGTCGTGGTGGCGGCGATACCGAGCGCCAAAGTAAGCACTGCGACCGCAGTCAGGGCCGGACTCCGGCGGAGGACAGCCGCCGCGTACCGGAGGTCTTCAAGGATGCCTCGCATGGGATTTCTGTCTTTGAGTGCAATTTGGCTTCCGACCATAGATCTTGATTCCGTGCAACGGTGAGGTTAACCGGTGGTCGATCTCGGGTTGAGTCGTCCGAAAATGGAACGCCAGCGATTGACGGCCTCTCACTGATCGTAACGCCTACCCGCAAATAGAAATTTCTGATGCCCAACAAAGCGAGTCGCATCTCCGGGACCGTTCCGGGAGCACCGCGCGGATGTATGCGGACACTTGGAGGATTCCCTGCTCATGTTGCGCCACGAGAATCTCGGTAGAGAAGTTGCTGACGCATCCAGCTCTTGACGGGTTGTCATCGTATCGTACATCTGGCACGACGGCGTCGCCGCAGTTCGGACCCAGTCACGCGCCAACCGGAAGTTAGGGATTCGGCTTCCCCCGGTTCTTACGCATCGAATCGCCGCGCATCTCGATACGATGTGCATTGTGAACGAGCCGGTCGAGAATGCCATCGGCCAGCGTAGGGTCGCCGATCTGCTCGTGCCAGCGCGAGACTGGCAGTTGG
>DATBIA010000001.1:0-471455 GCA_036557165.1 Bryobacteraceae bacterium | reverse complement strand
CAGAAGCTCGCGCACTTCCAATTCGACCAATTCGAGCAATTCGGGATCGTCCACCGCGTCGACCTTGTTTAGCGCGACCACGATGTACGGCACGCCGACCTGACGGGCCAGCAGGATGTGCTCGCGCGTCTGCGGCATGGGACCGTCGGTGGCGGCGACCACCAGGATCGCGCCATCCATCTGCGCCGCGCCGGTGATCATGTTCTTGATGTAGTCGGCGTGGCCCGGGCAATCCACGTGCGCGTAGTGCCGCGCTTTGGTTTCATACTCCACGTGCGCCACCGCGATGGTGATCCCGCGCGCTTTTTCTTCCGGCGCGTTGTCGATGGAATCGAAGCTGCGGAACTTCACCTTGGGATTGTTCTTGGCCAGCGTCTGGGTGATGGCCGCCGTCAAGGTGGTTTTGCCGTGGTCGATATGTCCGATGGTGCCGACGTTGACGTGCGGCTTGCTGCGATCGAATTTTTCCTTCGCCATTGTGGTTAAATTTTCGCTCCTGTGAGGGAATGAAATTGGAGCCGTTGACCAGGATTGACTCGCGACCTTCCGCGAACGGACGCTCTACCGGGTCAGATTCGATGATAGCGCAGCAATTAAGCTGTTGCGTTCGCAGATCCCAGCGCGGCTCTTTAGAAACCGCTCACGCCGCGCTGCGGCTGAGCGCTCAGGAAACTCTTCGATCCCCAGCACAACCCAAGGCTTGTAAGCGCTGGTCCATCGACCAGATTTCGAATTGTGCTCCTCGAGACGCCTATCTACGTCTGCAGAGATTCCGATGTAATGCTTTCCAGTCGGAATACTCTCAAGCACGTACAAGTAGAATTTCAAAAACTCTGGAGCCGTTGACCAGGATTGAACTGGTGACCTTCCGCCTACGGACGCTCTACCAACTGCTGAAATATTCTGGAGCCGTTGACCAGGATTGAACTGGTGACCTCGTCCTTACCAAGGACGCGCTCTACCAACTGAGCTACAACGGCCAAAACCCTACACGGCTCAGACCGGGAACGACTGGTGACCTTCCGCTACGGACGCTCTACCAACTGAGCTAAAATGACCGAACTCTACGCCGCCCACCCGGGAGCGATACTGGTGACCTTCCGTCACGGACGCTCTACCACTGCAACGGCGCTCCGCTCTAATGGTGGACAGGGAAGGATTCGAACCTTCGTAACTCGCAAGGAGTGACAGATTTACAGTCTGTTGGCTTTAACCACTCACCCACCTGTCCGTCAAGCCCGTACTCAAGTATATCAGGATTTATGCAACCTCAAGCATGTCGGCGATATGGGATGGCTCAGGGATTGGGTCTCCATCTGCCCGCATCCCACGCAGGTGGAACTCCATCGCCTCCTGCATTCGCTTCCTTGTTTCCGCTAAGGTGCGCCCAGTCGCGATGACTCCAGGAAGGTCGGGGGAATAGGCTCCGTACCCCGTGCTGGATTTTTCGAAGATAACAGCGTACTTGGTCACTTCAAACCCGCCTGTTTGAGTATAGCTTTCAGCGTACCGGTTGGCACCTCATCCGACGGGTGGCCGCTGACCGTAACCTTTCCCGGTTTTCTGCGGTGGATGAACTGGCGATGGCTACCTTCCTGGTTTTTGACGGTCCAGCCGTCGTTCGCCAATCTTTTCAGGAGGTCGCGAACCTTCATTCGCGATGTTCACGTCCAGCCGCGTCGGGAACCGCCTTACTGGACCCCAGGCAGCAGAGCGCCTTGGCCATCGAAGATGGTCTGGCCGCCAACGATTTCTCCAAGGGCGAGGACCTGATTCGGACCCGTGGGAGCACTGTCCGGAATCTGGAACCCGATGTAATAGACGCCGATGGCGCCGGATACATACTGCGCCGAAACCACAGGGACGCCGGCGTTATTTATGCCGACGAGGATCTGAGAAAGAGGGATCGTTTGTCCGGTTCCCGTCGAACCGGTGATCGCCGCTGGCGTGGTGACGCCCAGACCCGTGGCGACGAGATAGTTCGTTTCGCCGCGATGTGCGAAGTTGCTGGGCGAAACGTAGCTTCCGTCAGGCCGAATCACAGTTCCATAGAGCGTTGAACTCGGTCCGGCGTAGGTGAAGATGCCAGGCTGAGCCGCGAACGCTTGCACTCCGGTGATAGTGGTCGTGGCCGAACTAGCCGTGCCACCGTTCGTGATCACCGTGACGGTAGCCGATCCCGCGACTGTTTCGCAGGGGGTCTGGAAGGTGACCTGTTGCACGCCATTGGAGTTGGATATCCAATAGATCGGCGCCGGGATGCCGTTCACGCTTATTGAAAGAGCGGCCAGGGTATACGGCAGAGGTCCGCCGAGCGGGTTCAAAGGATTGCCGAGCACGGTGCCACTGACGGACGACGCGAGGCCAGCACCGGTCGCGGTGGCGATTCCGCAGGCGACAATGCCGGTCTTTCCGCTGGCGCTGCTGGTGAAGCTGGACGGCGTCAGCACCGCGCCCTTCGCCTGTACCGTAAGCGAGGCGGCCGCGGTGAAGGTGCTATACGAGGCCTGGATCGTCACGGGGCCGGGAGTCGCTCCCGCCGTTACGGTGACCGAGGCTTGACCCGCGCTCGTGGTGACGGCCGACGAGGCGCCTAGGGAAGCTGAGCCGCTCGCCACCGAGAAGTTGACCTGAATGCCGGGTACCGGATTGCCGTTTGTATCTTTAACCACAAAAATCAGCGGCTGGGCGAAGCCTTGGCTCACGATAGCGGTCTGACCGCTGCCGCTGACCAGCGTGAGGCTGCCGACGGAAACGTTGTTGGTGGCCGTAAAATTCACCTGGGAACTAGCGCCCAGGGAGGCGGTTACGTTGACCGTTCCAGGGATCTGGCCCAGCGCAAGCTTGGTCGAGACATGCCCACCCAGATCGGAAGTGCTGACGGTATTAACAAGACTTGCGGAGCCTTGCGTTACTTTCCAGGTCACTGGCACGCCGGAAACGGGGACCCCGCAATTGTCCGTCACCGTGGCGACCAGCGCCTGCCCAAGCGTTTGGCCCGCATTGCCGGTCTGATTGTTACCGCTCAGGATGCCGATAGTTCGCGAGGAGCCCTTGACAATGTTGAGGGTAAGTCCGGTGGGAGGGACCTGCCGAAGCTCTCCAACAATGGGCTGAATCCCCACGGAAGTGATGCCCGCCTGACAGGAAACCACAAGGTTGCAATGCACCATTCCGCCCGTGTCCGACAACGGATTGTTCTGGCAACTAGCTACGGTCGAATTATTGAAGATGTTGGTGGGATCTGCGAGGCGCATACCGATATTGGGAATCGGAGTCACCGGAGAGGTGCCCGTAAAAACTTCCATGACGATCGCGTTGGTGAGGACGTCGCCCTCGCCAACAGTGATAGGACTCAGGTCGGTCGGTATCGCCATGCTGATCTGCGGCTGGCCGGTCCCGTCAGAGTTGAGCTGGTACGTGGTTTCGAAGAAATCGACCGAGCCCAAAGAAGTGCTGGCATTAACGTCTGTAGCTACGAACGTCGGGCCGAAAAGCTGGGAAACCGGCTGGAAATCCGTGAAAGCCAATCCATTCGTATCCGTTTGGGTGTTCGGAAAATCGATGGAGCCTGGGCCGGAAACGATCGAGAAGGTGACCGGCACCCCGCTGAGCGGTTTCCCATTCGTGTCGACAACCTTGATGGTGAGCTCGCAACTCGTATCGATGGATCCGAAGCACGGCTGGCTAGTGTAGAGGAGTTGACCGTCGCCGCTAACGATGCTCACCTGACTCGGCCCGCCAGTAGGGCCGATGCCTCCCCCGGGGACGGTTAACGTATAGGCGGAGGTTGCGGAGCCGGCCGTAGCCGTAACCGTGTAAATCCCCGGAGCGCTCGGCATGGTAGCCGTGACCGAAGCGCGCCCATCCTTGTTTGTGCTTACAGGGTTTGTTCCATTTATAACGATCCCACTCGTTGGATCTCCCAGAGTATAGGTAACGGGCACGTTATAAAGAGGCCAGCCATTACTGTTCAGCAGAACCACCGACAGGGGAGCGGAAGTTGCACCGCCCGTGAGCACCTGATTGTTATTCAACTGAATGAAACTGGCGGCGCCCGACTGCGGCGGCACATAGGCGAATTGGAGAACTCCAGGTCCTAAAATCGCCAGACTTTGCAATACCACGCCGTTCGTGGTGAGGTCGATTTTGTCCAGATTAGTTTGCTGTCCATTAGCCACCAGAAGATACAGATAGCGAGCCGCGGGCTGCTCGTTTGAAAGCGCGGCCGATAATACGTTATTGACCACGCCGCCCTGAAGGCTGCCGAGGCTGGCGCTGACGTCGGCCGCAAACGGTTGTGGCGTCACATCGTAAATTGTGTTCGGATTAGCTTGGTTCGGATCGGAACTGGTGACAGCAAAAACGCGCGTCGCGCTCGCGGGAAATACATCGACGAATTTTGGCGGCGCGCTCAGGGAGAAATAATTCAACTCGTTAAACGCGTGCGTGGCGAGATTGATTTGGACGATGGCCCGGCCACCGATTGATGGCGTCAGATTGACGGCGTAGGCGGTGGAGCCGTCGGGCGTGAAGCGCAGCGGCCCAAGCGTCGACACGTTCGTGGTGATCGTCCCATTGGCCGTTAGGGACAGCGTAGTGGGATCGATTTCGTATATATAATATCCGTCCGTTACGTAGATCAATTGAAGCGGAGACATTTCGATGGAATTGGCGCCGCCGAAGGGGAGATTGAGCGCCTGCCCGACCACCTGCTGCGTGCTGGTCTTCATCTGCCTGACCGCGCTGCCGAACACGGAATCGGTCAGTATGAAGGCATATTGAGAATCGGCGCTGAAAACGATCCCGATAACGCCACCGATTGAGTTAGGAAGACCATTGGGAATCACCGAGTCCGTGCTGGTGTCCAGAATGAAGAGATTGCCTGAAGTGCAACCGCTGGCGCAGGTGCCGACGTACAGGTACTTTCCGTCGGGAGAAATCGCCATCGTATTCGGCGTCCCGGTAATCCCGTTGATGCTATGAAACGACGTACTTGAGAAAGCCGGATCGACGGACTGTATTCCCGACGAACCCATAATGTAGAACTTGCTTCCGTCCGGCTTCGGCACCATCAGGCTTGCATTGGTGGGCCCGTTCCCATCGATCACGGGGTTCTGCGAATTCGCATCCGCGGGGAAGCCCTGGAAACGCGTGCCGGAGCTGTTCGGCTGCGGGAACTCCACTACATATCTGGCGCCGGACGTGGCGTCTCCGAAAGCGGCCAAAGCTGCCATGGACAGACACACCGCAAGGGAGACGTAGCGATTCGACATGGGAATACCTCACGAAAGACTAGATAGACGCGGGGAACATCGGATATTTTAGCACAATTGCGTCCCGCCCGCAAAAACAAAAATAAATCGAGACGTTCTTATATTTCCAGCGCATTAGGGCTCGAAAGCCCCGATTCGCAGGCCTGAAAAAGCAAAAGGGAGGAGCCGAAGCTCCTCCCAAGCTTGCTTAAACTACGCTCGACTGCTCGCCGACCTTAGTGGACCAGATTCTCAGCCGACTGGTTGGTGCGGCAGAGGCCGGTGCCTGCGCCGGTCGTGCCGGTGTTCGTGCACGAGTTGAACGACTTGTTGTCCAGGATCAAGCCGAGGTAACCCTCGGACACGCCCGGGCTCAGCGGTCCGGCGCCAAGCGCGCCGATGAACGCGAACGCATGGCAGTATTGGAACTGCGCTTGCGCGATGATGTAGCCGACGAATCCGTTTGCGCGATTATCCAAGCCCCACGTCGTACTGCCGGTGGACAGAACGTAAGTGAGAACCTGACCCGCGTTAACGGTCGTGGTCCCTGGGCAAGTGCCGGGACTGGTCGTATTGGTGCACTGAGTGGCCGGCGGAGCGCCTGTGCCGTTGCTTCCGGAGCCGTAATACCAGAACTCCACCGCTCCGGACTGCGGACTGGCGCCGAACGTGGGCCCACCGCCGAGGATCGTGCCGCCTGGATCAAGCGAAGTATTGGCGACCGCAATACCCGTATCGAAGCCCCCTACGGAAGCCACGTATGGGAACAGGATGTTGCACGCGCACTTGGAGATCGAGAATATGTTCTGCGGACTCAACCCCGGAGTGAAGCGCGGAACCGGCAGGGTGCTGGACGGGTTGCCGGCGGCAGCCGTCGTGTAGAACGGAGCGAAGCTACCGGCTGCCTGCGCGGTAACGCCAGGAGTCGGAAGGTTCTGCGCCAAGTTGGAGGCAAACGCAACCACCAACGGAACCGAAGCCGTTTCAATACTGAACGGATCGGCGAACTCCACTTCGTATACCGCCAGGCCGCTAGCCTGGACGGGAGCGAAGGTGGTGCTCGAGATGCCAGTGGTAGGCGGAACTCCACCGGCCCCTGCGGCGTCCGTGGAAACCAGCACCATAACGCCAGTGTGCGTCGCTCCGCCCGCGACGTTCGTCAGGTAGACAACCTGCGGTATCAGTACGGTCGAACCGTTCGGGATGTTCGATACCTGGACAGCAAGACGGGTCCCCTGGGTTGCGATACCGGCGCCCGCAATTCCGGTGGCCGTGCTGCTGAACGGATTCCCGGCTGTGGTTACCGCTACCGTGCCAATTCCCGGCGGAGGATTCGGAATCGGGTCGGCCGTTGTCGCGCCGTTTTGGAATCCACTTTCCGTGTTGTAGATGGCGCCCGGAACGTTCTGATTCAGATCGGCCGGATAATTGGTTGTTCCGGCATACGACCAATAGCTTGCGCCAGACAACAGAACGCCATTCCCAGGCTGTTGATTGGTGATCATTGCGATGTTCTTAGCCTTCCAGGAACTCGCAAATCCCTCCGTGAAGTTCATCGCCGGCATGCCCGTGGTTTGCGTCGGCGGTCCAGTTCCGGCAAAAGCCGCCGCGTTCACCGAGTTGCATTGCAGGAAGCTATTGTTGCCCACGGCGGTCGCGATCAGGCCTTTCTGCACGAACGCGACGATTTGCTGAGGATTGTTGATGGCCACCGAGGTGTTGCCGTTCACCGAAATCTGCGCCTGGACGAAGTTGGTCGTAAACGTTGAGCTAACGCCCAAAAACACCGCATTGGCGCGGATATTGGTGAAACGCAGAGTGCGGGTCGGCGTTTGCGTTCCCGGAGGATCCAGCGGTACGCCGAGGAACGTTACCGCATTGAACTGGCCCGGATTCTGGACCGTTCCGATTCGCCCCTGGAAAACGTTGGGCCGGCCAGTTCCGTATGCGCCAGCAGTGCCGGTAGTTCCATCGTAGGTCAGCGCGGAATTGCCTACGCTGAGAATGGAACAAACGCCAGGTCCCGAGGGCCCGCTGTCCGGCGCTACGGATGTACCGCCCGCGCCGGTGGCGCCGCAGTTCAAAATCTGACGCCCTGGATTTACGGCCGAGTGCGGCTCATCTACGATCAGTAGCGCCTCGTCCCACTGGGTGCCGTTCCCCGGGATGCTAGCCAGCAACTTGCTAGTGATATTCGTATTCAACAGAATCGTGAAGTTTACCTGAGGCACTACCTGGTTGGCCGGGGTTGAAATGCCGCCGGTACAGTTCAGTGTCAGGTCGCCAACCAGTTCCGTGTAGCCTTCGCCGCGTACGATCGGAGGAACGCCGGCGTTGGCGATACACTGAAACGGCGCGGATTGAGCGCTAGCCGGAACCACGAGCCCAGCGAGCAGGGCTACTAAGGCAAGCGCGTAAAACAGTCTGCGAAAATCTGCCATTTCCTTCTCCTTGTGAATTTCAGAAATTGAATTGATGGAAGTACTTCTTTTCAACCTGAGCCTCAGACTTGCAATCCTCTTCAAATCCCTCAAGCTTGAACCCTCTGCATTGCCAAGCTCTGTGCTACTTTTTTCGGGACCCGGGAGCGCCCTCGGTCGCTTCTCGCCGTTGGCTGATTCTTCGCCGGCTGAACTGCTTTAAAGCTCATTCGTTGTTTGACTACTTTTCGCTGCTTATGTGCTCGCGGGATTCACGGTCAATGAATGCCGCCTGACTTCTGTTACACCCTGGACGCAGTCAGATTATAGTTAACACTAGCCGGCCGGCTCAAGTCAAGGAAAAAGTATGGTTTGCGCCGCTCGGCGGAAGCTCTTCCAGCGCCGCGAAGCATCCTCCATTCGAGCATTCCTAATTCCGGCGCTCAGGATTCAGCAGGGAAACGCGCCATACCGTGATTGAACGGCGTAATCCGGGCATCGAATGGATTTCGCGCTGTGGAAATCTTTTCGGCCCGACGCGCTCCGGCCAATGCCGAGTTTAAGATTTTTAATTGCGGTGCACTGGTGTGCGCCTTTTCAGGCCGACTACTAAAACCTAATGTATTTCTGGAGCTTCCTGACCTGCGATTTCAGCTCGTCACTGGCTTCCAGCAAATCCGTCTGATCGCGAATCACGTGCGGCGTCATGAACAGGATCAACTCCGTGCGCTCGTGACTATAGTTTTTATTGCCGAAGATCGCGCCCAGATAAGGGATTCTGCTCAGCAGAGGAATGCCCGCGGTCCCGATTGTGGTGGTCTCTCCGATGACTCCCCCGATGGCGATCGTGTCGCCGTCCAACGTCGTGATCTGCGTCTGCACCACCTGCTGATTAAATGACGGCGTGAGCGAATTACCTTGCGGGCTGCTGTTTTCCTGGTTGATCACCAGCGTCACCACGCCGCTCGGATTCACGTGGGCGAACACTTGCAGTGTGATTCCGGTGCTCACTCCCGAAATGCTCTGTGTAATAGCGGGGCCTCCGGCCGATGGCAGCGTGGTCGACCCCGTGGACACGGGAACTTGCGTGCCTACATTGATGGAAGCCGGAATGCTATCGGTGGCGATCAGGCTCGGCTCGGAGAGGATGTGCGTGTGTCCGATGTTCTCCTTCAGATTGAGGAAAGCCAAAAGTTGTTTTGAACTCCCCACCAGAGCGCCAACGGAAAGCCCGAGAGTGCCGTCGGCCGCGAGGCTTCCGAGCAGAGTTTTATCGGAACCGTCCCTCTTGCCGTACGCCGCTGTGACGCCCGCGGCGAACTGATCCGTCAAATCGATCGAATAAATCTTCGCCTCGAGTAGAATCTGGCGCGGCGGAATGTCGAGTTCCTTAAGCAGCTTGAGGATGCTCTGGTAGCGCTGCGGGTCGGCTTGGATAATCAGCGAATTGTCCAAAGGGTTGGCGACAATGCGCGGCGGAATCTCGGGCATCGGCGCTCCCGCGGCGCCTGCGTTCCCAGCGGCGCCGGCGGCCCCGCCGGCGGCAGCCGGGGCCTGTGCTCCCGGCGCGATCCCCGAAGGCGCGCTCACCAAAGGCGCTTGCGCGGAAAAACCGCCGAACGCCGGATAGCCGTACCCTCCGCCACCGCCGTAGCCTCCTCCGGGCATTCCGTTTCCGCACGCCCCCGCGCCGCCAAAACCGTTCATGAAGCTGTTCGGCGCGCCGTACGTTCCACCACCTCCGTATGCGCCCCCGTAGCCGCCGCCGTTATAGGCGCCTCCGTACCCAGATCCGCCGCCATAGTTTCCGTATGCGCCCGCGCCGTATCCGCCGCCACCATAAGGGCTCGCGTACGGAGTTCCATACCCGGCGGGCGGGAAGCCGGCGCCATACGACGGATATCCTCCTCCTCCGATGCCGAACAAGCTGCTCAAGGCCATCGCCAGACAATCCGCGCGCCCATACTTTACGTGATAAACGTAGTTGTCGATTCCTCCCGCCGTTACACTCACCGGAACATCCAACTTTTGAATCCACTGCGCGATCGTGTCGAACACGCCAGGATTCGGCGCCACCGCGATTAGCGTGCTGATCTTGTCGATGGCGAGAAATTTGACCGTGGTTTTCTTCTCATCGAGTGAAATCGACTGAAGAATCGAATCGAGGCTCTTTTCCAGGTCCGAAGGCTTTGCGTTCTTCAACTCGAACAAACGCACGCGCTGATTGGCGAAGGTGTCGCTATCGAACATGGAGATCAGGTCCATCAGCCGCCTCATGTTGCGGCGGCTATCGAGAATGAACAACAGATTCGCCGGAGCGTAAGGAAGCAAAACCGCATTGTCGCCGGTGAACGGATCGATGACCTTGGTTAGCTCGTCCACGGTGACGTATTTGAGAAAAATCAAATTGAGGATGGTTTGTTCGTCGTCCGGAATGTCCTTCGCCTCCAGGCGCTGGAACGGAATATTCTGCTTCAACACGTCCTTCATCGGGACCACGCGGTAAATGTCGCCGTCCTGCGCCAAGCCGTATCCGTTGATGCGGAGAATCATTTCGAGCAGATTGCGCGCATCCAGATTGCGCAGCTCGCCGTAAGTATTGATCGTGATGTTGCCCGCGAGTTTTGCGTCGGGAATCAGGTTGATCTTCAGCGTCTGCGCAAGCTGATTCACCACTTCGCGCAACGATCCGTTGGCGATATTGATATTGCCGATGGGAACCGGGGGCGTTTGCACCTGCAGCTGCGCTTGCGCCGGCTGCGGCGCCGGCGCTTGCGCAAAGGCCAGAACGCCGAAAAGCAGCGCGGTGGAGCAGGCTTTAGCCTGCAACGGAGGCTTCAGCCTCCGTCGGCGCCGGCGGGGACTAAAGTCCCCGTTGCAGGCTGAAGCCCGCTCCACTTCTCTGTTCTCGCTGCTCATTTCACCTTTTCCCAAAAACACTGCTGTCCCATGAGGCTCTGAGTGATTTTCTTTGTATAACCCTGGGCGACCGTGCCCGCCGGCGAGCTGTCGCCCGATACGCAAGCGCGAAACCCCGCCCCCATATCGTTACCGGGCGCGGGAGGCTTGGTCGCCACGGCAGGCTTCGTCGGCTCGGCGATGATGCTCGTCTTGGGACCTGAATCCGGCGGGATGTCGGAGGTGGGTGCCGAGGCCGGCGCCGGGGCGGGGTCCTTTTCTTTCGACTCCACCTCCGAAAGCTTCCGCACCACATTTTTCCCATCCCATTCGAACGTAATCGAATCGCTATCGAACGCGATCAGCTTGAACTTGCCCACGTCCTCGCCCGCGTGGTAACTCTTCTGCTCTCCGCCCGCAGTCACGCTCAGCAGCGCTACAGGTTTGCCGATCGCCATCTGCCCGTAGTACACCGGCAAGGCCGGCATGGGCGGAGGAGGCGGAGGCGGAGGCGGAGGCTGCACGATGACGTTGGGGTTACGATCCTTGGAAAACAGCATCTGCTGCGCGACCTGGTCGTAGTCGCTCGGCTTTACCTGCGGCAGCGGAGGCGGCGGCGGGGGAGCGATCAACGCGCGGACATGCGGCGCCTGCGACAAGAACGCGCGCTCCTGCATCCGGCCGGCCATCCATTTCAGCCGCAATTGCCAACCCAGAGCGGCGGCCACCGTCAGCAGCGCGAAGTTCAATAGCCAGATCTTCCTTCTCACCTTTACGAGCCTTTCCTGTCCCCGATCAGCTTGCGCGCCACGACTCCGGCGACGCCGATGCGCACGCCGATGATCTTGTCTTTCGAATCGTTGGGCGCGGTGATGCGGAGATCCGTGGTGGCAATCAGCTCGGGCTGCGCGGCGATGGAGGCGAGAAGATTCACCAGCTGCTCGATATGGCAATCCACTTGAACCGCGGCGCCGACCATGCCGTAAGAGTCGCCCAGGGGGCCGATAGCGCCCAGCTCGGCGGACTTTACTTCGATCGATTCGGCGCCGCACAGCCGGCGCAGCACCTCAAGCAGATGCGCGCGCGCTTCCGGCGCCGTGCCGGCCTGTATGAGCCCCGCCTCCCGTTTGGCCAGCTCCGCGGAGACGCTTTTCAGCGCTTCTTCCTTCTGCGGAACCAGCGCGGCAACATCGCGCAGCCTTGTCAGCCGCTTCTCCGCCGAGCTTACCGAATCGACGGAGGAAACAACTTTCGGAGCGGCCGCGCCGGCCGGCCAGAAATATACGATGGCGGACAGAACCACGGAGACGCCCAAGAAGGACAACGCGCGCCGGTCGCGAGCCTGCAGCGTCATCGCGCGCTCCCGGCAGAGCAGGCTGTCACGGCCGCGCCCCCTTGCGATTCGCGCGGATACGAAACACCCACCCCGCCGCCGTCCTCGTCGGAGCGCCTTGAAACTCCGACGCCTCCAGCAGCGCCGACGTATTCAGCACTTTCAAGAGCGGCTCCGCTTGGTCTGTCTCGCCCGCCAGCGATACCTGCTTCGGCGAAATTTCCGTCAGATTGAGCCACGTCGGCGGAGGCAGAATCTTCGTCAGCTCCGCGAGCAGATCGATATCGGACTTGGATTGCCGCCGGAAATCGTCCAAAAGCTCGGTCCGGCGGCGCAGCGCCGCCGCGTCCTTATCGAGCTGATTGGAACGAGTCGCGCGAGGACTTACCTCCGCAATCTGCGACTCGAGTTGCGCGGCGTAATGCCGCCGCTCGTAGGACGGCAAGGCGGCAAACCCGCCCGCGAGGAACAGCAGCACCGCGCCCAGGGCGGTTGGAATGGCCCACCGCAATGCGGAGTTGGAAACGCGCCGTTCCGCCGGCAACAGGTTCAGTGGCAGCGTTAGGCGCGGGCAGGCCGACGACAGCGCCGAGGCGAAGGGCAAAGCCGGACTCGCGCCCATCCATTCCCCGAGCGGTCTCGGCTCGATCGCCGGATCGATGCGCATCTCCGCCGCGGCCAGCCTTAGATCGGGCAGCGAGGCCGAAAACACCGGCTTAGCCGCGCTCTCTCCGTAGACTTCAAGGGCGCCCGACGCGTCGTCCCAAGCCAGCATCTCCGCCGGGGGCGCGCCTCCGAACAGACGCAGCGCCGAATAGATCGCCGCGGCGGAGCAGGTGAATGCCGCTAGTTTGATTCCGGCTTCCGCGAAAAGCGCGGCGTAGCGATCCACCGCCTCTCTGCGGGCGATCGCCACCAGCACGCTGGATGACTTGCCCAGCCGCGCCCAACTGAAATACACGTCGTCCTCGCCGTAAGGGTGAAGACCGTCCAATTGGAACCGCACCGCGCTGTCGAGATCCTTGTCCGCAACGCCCGGCAGCGCCAGAGTGCGCGTAATCACGTCATGGCGCGGCAGCAGCACCGCCGCAGGCGCGTCCTTCAGCCCAAGCTTTTTCGCGAAAGCCTCATAACTCGCGCCCCACTCGCCGGCAGGTTGATGCGCGAAATCTTCCACTTTGAATTCGCCGCGAACGCGCGCTCCGGAGGGCCGGACGCGCACGGCGCAGACGTGTAGCGATTCGGCGCCTTTTGGGCCGGAAAGCTGGATGCCCACGCCGCCGCCAAACGCGAGCCATTTTTTCAGGGCAAAGGGTCCGGCGCGGCGGACGTGATCGGCTGGAGGTAACCCCGCCGCGCCAGACGCGTCTTGCGCTGCGTTACCGGAGAGGCTCATTGCGGCGTGCCTCCCGGTCCAGGCGGCGCCACCGCCAACTGAGACCAGGCATCGTCGCAATAGCGCAGAACATGGACCGGCATTTGAAAATACTGGCGCTTGTCGAGCAGCTTCACCGTGGCCGAGGCCGTCCGCACCACGTCCGATGGCGCTCCGCCAGGCGTGCTCAACCGGGCCGTCGCGCGAAGCGTCCAGATCAGGTTGCCACCCACGCTCAGCCGTCCCGAAGAAATGCCCAGCTTACTCACTTCGCCCATGTCTTTAAACGGAAGCGCGACTCGCCGCTGCATGATCTGAGCGACCCCTGCAGGCGGTATGCCGAGCGCTTCCAGTACCGGGGGCGTGGCGGTATTCACGTCGAAATAGGCGTTCAGGCCCCACACCGTGACCGCGTCCCGCAGGCCTCCGCGAGGGTAAAGGCGCCCCTCGGCATCGCCTACGAAATTGCCATAGAACAGTTCTGGAGTCACGCCACGCACCAGTAGTAATTCTTCAACCTCTTCAAAGGACGCATGGCGAGGCGGAAAAGTCGGAGCCGCCCCTGGATTCAACGCCGGATTCAGGGCCGGCGCAAGTGTGGCGGGGGAGGCCGCCGCCGGCGACCGCCATTCGACAATGGCGTTGGCGATGTCTTTCGCGCGAGCCGGGTCGTCGGTAAACGCCGCCAGCAACCGGTACAGCTCATCCGGCGTCGCGAAATTGATGTTCAACTTGGACGATTCGGGGATCATCTCCACCAGCGCCTCGCCTGACGAGTAATGCATGTGCATGCGGGGAAGATTGGGCGCCCAAAAACGAGGCGAGCCATC
This sequence comes from Bryobacteraceae bacterium, assembly GCA_036557165.1. GTDB lineage: Bacteria > Acidobacteriota > Terriglobia > Bryobacterales > Bryobacteraceae > Palsa-187. The sequence goes on along the minus strand of DATBIA010000001.1, from coordinate 457,344 downwards.
CGGATTGCGATAATCGCCTTCCAATCCCCACATCATCCACTGAATGCCGCGTTCCACCGAGCCGCTGGCGAGATAGGAGCAACGCAAGCCGTCCGCCGACGTGCTGACGCGGTCGGTCTGCGAGCGCACGTTCGAAGATACGGCGAGAGCGATGGCGGCGAGCGCGGCGGACATCCAGAGCACCGTGAGCAGCGCACTGCCCCGTTGCCCCCTACTGGTCCACATAAGGCACTCCCAAGTCGCGCGTGATCCGCAGCGGCACGTTCACCGCCAGCATCGGCAGACGCGTGGCGGCATCCATCGACGCCATCTCGATCCGCACCGCGGCGGGGAGCGTGGGCCGGTCCCAAACAGCCACCCAATTACCCGCCATCATATCTTCGCGGGTAAATTCGCGATATCCGATGCGGCAATATGCCAGCTTTCCCGCCGCCTCAATCGATTGCGCGTCGATCTCCACCGGCCCCGGCGAGCACGGCCCGCTATAGAGGCGCTCGTTCATCATCAGGCGGACGCCGCCCGCGGGATCGGGGACTACGCGGTATTCGATCACGCGCGGGTAACCGCGCGAGCCCTCGGCCAGAGAATATCCGCTGACGAATCGCACCGATTCCTGATCGCCGCGCAGTGCCGGACAATCGCGAACCACGGGGATAAGCCCGGAAATCTGCCGCTCCAGCGCTTGGGAGATGCGCATCGTGCGTGTGTCTTCGTCGAGACGCGCGTCGAGCTTTTGGTAGGTCAGCAGGCTGGTTTTCATGGCGAACAGCAGCCCGGTGATGATGGCCGCCACCAGCGTGATGGCAATCACCAGCTCGACCAATGTCACGCCGCGCTCATCGCGCATTGATCTGATCTCCCGGCTGTAACAGGCCACGGCGGAAACCTTCGACTTTGAAAGCTCGCCGCGTGGCCCCATCCATCCACCAAACTTCAAGTTCCACGCGGTCGATATCCCACTGCCCGGGACCGGCGCCAGGCGCGGCCTCAAATGGCGTGACACGCGCGTTCCAGCCGGCGTTTTGTATCGGCGGATCCCAATTGCCCGCCAGCGGCGCGTTGCGCGGAGCCTTGCGATCCACCAGCAGTTCGCCCATCTTCTCGCGAGCCATCAGTACCGCGCGGTCATATTGGGTCAATCTCGACGCATTGCGCGAAGCGGAGGCCAGGCCGCTCAGCACGCCCGCCACCGCAATGCCCATGATCATCGCGGCCACCAGGACTTCAAGCAGAGTGAAGCCGCGCCGGTCTGTCATTTCTCAACCGTCTCCGAGTGCGGAAGGCCCGTAATCGGGTCCACCACCACGCGGCGTTTGCGTCCTTCCTTCGAGACGAGATCGATCGCGATCCGCGGTAGCGTGCCGCCGGGATAGATCAAAAACCTCCGCGCCTCGTTCTGTCCGTTCGCGTTCGCGAGCGGCGGTTCGATGGAGGCGATGGCGACGGAATTCGGAATCGTCAAGGTCGAAGCAAAACTCGAATCGCCCGAGCGCGCCCCGATCGCATCCTCCGCCGGCGAAATGCGAAGCTCCACCACCTGCTGCTTGCGCTCCGCTCGATCCATGGCTGTGCTTAGGAAAGAAGCGACCTCGCTCGCCACCGAGCGCAGGCGCATCGAATCGAGTCCGGCCGCGGCGGAAGGGTAGCTAAGCCCGGCGAGCAGCGCCACAATCGCCATCACGATCAGCAGCTCGATAAGCGTGACGCCCCGGAGGGCGGGCTTCAGCTCGCGCGGGGCTTTAGGCCCGCTGGCCGGACGCGAGGTTGAAGCCTCGCGCGGGCTGAAGCCCGCCCTCCTACTTCGTTTGCCAACTGACGATGTCGGCATTATTCCCTTCCCCGCCCGGCTGCCCATCGGCGCCGAGCGACATCACGTCGGGCTCGTCGCCGTGCTCGCCCGGATACTTGTACATGTACGGGCGCCCCCAGGGGTCCATCGGGATGTCCTGCGGTAAATACGGCCCGGACCAGTTCGCGCTGTTATCGGGCTTCGCGCGCAGCGCCTGAAGCCCCTGCTCGGTCGCGGGAAAGCCGCCGGTATCGAGCTTGTACAGCCCCAGCGCTTGCGAAAAGTTCGCGATCTGCGCGCGCGCGGCCGTGCGCTTGGCCTCGTCCGCCTTCTTGAACATGTTGACCGAGACCAGCCCGACAAACAGGCCGATAATCACGACCACCACTAGCATTTCAATGAGCGTCACGCCACGCTCAGATTTTTTTCTTCGTACGCTAGGTTTCATATATTCACGTCGTTAATGCTCGTGATGGCGAGCAGCAAGCTCAAAATCAGCGATCCGATCACAATGCCCATCACCAGAATGATCAGCGGTTCAAATAGCGCAGTAAACCGCCGGATGGAAGTGCGTGTTTCGCCGTCGTAAATGTCAGCCATGCCGTTAAACATGGCGTCCAGGTGGCCCGTTTCCTCGCCGACGGCGAGCAGATGGCTCGCAAGCGGCGGGAATTCGCCGGCCTTGCGCAGCGGGGCGGCGATGCCTTCGCCGCGCTTCACTCCCTGGGCGACCGCTTCGAGCGATCCTCCGATGCGCCGGTTGTTGAGAATGCCGCGCGCGATGCCGATCGATTGCACCAGCGGCACGCTGGAGGCCACCAGAGTCGCCATCGCGCGGGCGAACCGGGCGGTTTCGGCTTTGCGCAGAGCTTCGCCCAATAGAGGAATCCGCAGCCGGAACCCATCCCACCACAGCCGCCCGCGCGCGCTGTGGATATAAGCTTCAAAAACCGCGATCGCGATCGCCAGCGCGGCCACGCCCGGCAGCCACCAGGTTTGGAGGATGCGGCTCGCCTCTATCATCAGCAGCGTCGGAGTGGGGATTTTCATCCGCGGGTCGGAAAAAATCTGAGCGAAACGCGGCACCACGAACTCCAAAAGGACCAGCACCGACGCGATGCCGACGCACACCAGAAGCGCGGGATAAATGAGTGAACCGATAATGTAGCCGCGCAGATCGTCGCGCGTACGCTCGAAATCCGCCAACCGCTCGAAAATCGGCGAGAGCGACCCGGAAGCCTCGCCCGCACGGACCATGTTCACGTATAGCTCGGAGAAATGCGCCGGATGCGCGGCCAAGCTATCGGCGAACGATTTACCGCCTTTCAAGATCCGAAGGACGTCCACGACGACCGCGTGGAAGGCCATACGATTGGTCAGCTCGGCGACGATAGAGAGCGAGCGGTCGAGAGGCACGCCGGCGTTAAGCAGAGTCGATATTTCCTGTGTGAAAAAAAGCACATCACGGCGCTTGCCGCGGTTGAATGATGGCAGGCGCAGCTCGATTCCGGTCTTTTTCTTCTCGGCGCCAATGTAGACGGGAATCAAACCTTGGCGGCGCAGCTCGGCCGCGGCGACTTTGTCGCTCTCCGCAGTCAGCGTGCCCGCACGGGACTTGCCGTCCGCGGCCACCGCTCGAAAATAAAACGCCGTCGCCATATCGGATGGAGGGCGGGCTTTAGCCCGCGCGTGGCTTTAGCCACGCTTCCGGACCCGCGAGGCTGAAGCCTCGCGCGGGCTAAAGCCCGCCCTCCCTCAAAACTCTTGCGTCACCCTGGTCACTTCCTCCGCCGTCGTGATTCCGCGCCGCACCTTCAGCCAGCCATCCTCGCGTAAGCTGCGCATACCGTCGCGGCGCGCGCAAGCCGTGATCTTAGCCGCGTCTTCGTTGCGCATAATCAGCCCGCGCAACTCCTCGCTCAGCTCCATCAGCTCGAAAATCCCGACACGGCCGTGAAATCCACCACCAAAGCAACGGCCGCACCCGGCCCCTCTGTAAACCTCAATCGATTCCCCATCCGGAGTGAGGGCATTTCCGGAGGGCGTCCGGCACTCGTCGCAAATCGTCCGCACCAGCCTCTGCGCCAGCACCGCCACCAGCGAGCTGGTCATCAGATAGTTCTCAACGCCCATGTCCGCCAGCCTTGTAATGGCGCTCGGAGCGTCGTTGGTGTGCAGAGTCGAATAGACGAAGTGGCCGGTGAGCGCCGCGCGGATCGCAATATCGGCCGTTTCGCGATCGCGAATTTCGCCGACCATGATCACGTCGGGGTCCTGCCGCACAATGTGCCGCAGCCCTTGCGCGAACGTCAACCCGATCTGCGGATTCACGTGGATCTGATTGATCCCATCCATTTGATATTCCACGGGGTCTTCAATCGTAATGATCTTTTTATCGCTCTGGTTCACCCGCTTGAGCGCCGAATAAAGTGTGGTGGACTTACCGCTTCCCGTCGGGCCGGTTACCAGCAAAATGCCGTGCGGAAGCGACGTGTAATGCCGCATCCGGGCGAGCATGTGGCTGTCGAAGCCCAGCCGCTCCAGATCGTAAAAATCGCCCGCGGAGCGGTCGAGCAACCGCATCACCACGCTTTCGCCGTACAACGTCGGCAGAGTGGAGACGCGCAGATCCACCTCGCGCCCCAGCGTCTTGATCTTGATGCGGCCGTCCTGCGGCAGGCGCCGCTCGGCGATATTCAAACGCGCCATGAGCTTCACGCGGCTGATAATCGCGGCTTTCAACTCGCGCGGCGGGGCGTCTTGGTTCACCAGCACTCCATCGATGCGGTAGCGGACGCGAAATTCCTTTTCGAAAGGCTCGATATGAATATCGCTCGCGCGCTTCTCCACCGCCTGCGCGACAATCGCGTTCACCAGCCGGATCACCGGAGCCTCGCTGGCCATGTCGCGAAGGTGCTCCAGGTCTTCGGCGTCGGCGGCGGGCGCGGCGGCTTCAGCCTCGTTCTTCGCGGATTGGCCGTAATATCGATCGATCGCGTCGGCGATTTCCTGCTCCGGGGCTAAGCCCGCGTTCACGGCAAGGCCGGTGCACGATTCGACGGTGGCGCGCGTTTCGAAATCGAGCGGATCGGCCATTGCCAGCGTGACCGTATGATCGTGCTGCGCAACGGGCAAACACCGGAACTGCCGCAGGAACTTCGGCGACAGCGCCTCCAACTCCGGCGAGACCGCGGGCGGACCGTCAATTGAGATCAGGGGAATTTCCAACTGCTGGGAGAGAGCCGCGAGTATATCTCGCTGTGCGGCGAATCCGAGGTCGATCAGGATCTTGCCTAGCTTGTCGCCGCGCTCGCGCTGCAATTCGAGGGCGCGTTCGAGATCCTCCTGCGCGATGACGCGCCGCTCGATGAGGATCTCGCCTAAACGCATATGTGTGCCTGGCGTGGCGCACGCTTCAGCGTGCAGCGGCGAGCTTCAGCTCGCCGAATCCTGACCGTGGGCTGAAGCCCACGGCGGCACGCTGAAGCGTGCGCCACGATTAGTGCTCCGTTACCCGGATCGCCTCGACCATCCCCGCGCCATTGGCGCGCTTCACATCCAGCAGCTTCTGGCGCGGCGCCTGAAAGATCATCTCGGCTGGATAAGCGGGCCTGTCCTCCCAGTCGTAGCGGTCGAGAATGACCTCGATCACCACCTGTTCATTGGGCGGCAGCGGGTCCAGGGAGGCGGCCGAATCCACCAGCGCCTCTTCCAGCGCTTTTTTCAATTGAGAAAGGCGCTCGTTCTTGGTTTTTACAACCGCGGCCTTGTCCTGCGGGCTCAAGATCGCGTGCATCAGCGAAACACCCGAACTGGCCAGGCTCACTTCGGCCGTGAACACCGTGCCATAGCCTTCTAAATAGAGCGCGCGGGTGTGCCCTACGACGGCCAGGGGATTATCGGGCCACATTTTCCCGATGCGGTCGTCCAGATTAATCTCCATGCCGCGCAGCAGGGGACGATTGATCCGCGCCGGCGTAATGGCGGGCACGGCCAAGGCCGCGAAACTTACGAGTAGCGAAAAAACGGGGAAGGCTTTCATTGACGCACCAATCCTGTCGTAGTTTTGTACATCTGTTCAATACGGTCGTCGTAAACCGAGAGCATTTGCTGGGTCTGCGCGGCATGCCGGGCCTCGACTTCCGCCACGGCCCTGGTGACGGCGGCATCGATTTCGGCCTGCACGCGAGCCGGGCTTTCCGCGGGATGCGCGAAGGCATGCACCAGGATCGCCCCAGCAATCACGCACGCGGCGGCGAAGTTGGGATTGAAAATCCGCTGCCACCAGCGCGGCTCGAATACTTTATCCGATACAAACGCGATCCGGCGCGGGATTTCTTCGTCGCGCAGGGTGGATAGCGCGTTCAGTGTCATGCGGACCGTCGAAATCTCTTCCCGGCAGTCCTGGCAGATGGCGGCATGCGCCTCGGCCTCGCGCCGCTCGGGCCGCGCCATCTCGCCAAGCGCGTAAGCTTTCCAATCGTAAGATTCGCAACTCATGTTTTACCTCCCAGGGCGACCTCGCAAAGCAACCGGAGCTAGAGCCGATCTGAGCACATCGAGCGCGGTATATAGCCGCGACTTGACCGTGGAGAGCGGGCAGTCCAGGATTTCCGCCATTTCGTCGAATTTGAACCCCTGATAGACCTTAAGCAGAACGGCTTCGCGCTGATCGTCGCTCAAGCGCTTGAGGGCGCTGTCGACCGCCAGCGACAGCTCGAGCGGGAATAACCTCCCGCCCGATTCCGCCGCGGCCGCCTGAGACTCGACGTCCATTTCTCCGTCCCGAATTTCCGGCCGCTTGCGCCGCAACAAGGAGAAGGCTTCGTTATGCGCAATGCGGAACAACCAGCCGGAAAAGCGGGCCGGATCGTCGAGCTTGGGCAAATTCTGATACGCTTTCAAAAATACGTCCTGGCACAGGTCGAGCGCGTCTTCGCGGTTGGCCACCAGGCGCAACAGATAGTTGAAGACGCGCTTCTCCCATCGGGACACAAGGAGGTTGTAGCCCTCCACGTCTCCCCGCCTCGCCTTGGCGATCAGGTCGCGATCCTCGACCTCGCGGAAGATCACTGAACTTACTCCGTTGGTAAAGACGCCGCCCGAGGGAAAAAAGTCGGACAGTCGTTTTTTGACTATAATAGCGGCGTGGGCCTGACCGCCAACCCTCCTTTCTGGTTTCTGCTGATTTTGGGCGCGATCGGATTGTGGCGCATTCCCCGGAACGAGCGGGGCAGATTTCGGTTCCGCTTCGGCATCGCCTGTTGGTTATTTGCGCTCGCGGGCGCGGCGTTCCTTGCCATCGCCGGCCTTATCGCGTAAGCCTTCGTCGCACTCGTCTACACGCTTGTCGCACATCGAAAAGGCTCGCCGTGTCGGACAACCAGACGAGCGCTGTCCGACACCTTGTTTATCCTGATTACAGGGTGGCAACCAAACAATTTTCAGTCCGAATTGAATCCCGACTCGAAGTGGATCTTCGGCGCAAAGCGACTCATGAGAGCAAGACGGAACGAGGTGGTGCGGGAGGCGCTCGAAAGCTGTCTCCAGCCGGAGGCTGACGAGCCCTCCGCGTACGACGTAGCAAAACGGGCCGGCCTGATTGGGTGTGCGAAGCCGCTTCCCGAAGATCTAAGCACAAATCCGAAGCACCTAGCGGGATTCGTCGCACGCCGATGAAACGCGTGCTTGCGGATACTGGGCCGCTCGTCGCAATCCTCTCGCCGGCGGATCAGTTTCACGGTAAGTACGTTGACGCGCTCAAGTCGCTCGTTCCGCCGCTGTATACGTGCTGGTCGGTTATTACCGAAGCCGCTTGGCTGCTGCGTGAAGATCCCGAAGCAGTCGAGGCTTTGCTGCGCGGCGGCGGGGCGGGGTTCTACAAGATCCTCGATCTGGGCGAGCAGGACGCCGAATCTATCGCCGCGTTGCTGAAGCGCTATCGGAATTTGCGGCCCCGGGTTGTGGACGCCTCCCTGGTTCACTTGGCGCAGCGGGAAGGCATCGACACGATCTTCACGCTCGATCAGCGGGATTTTCGCGTTTACAGGCCGGCGCCCCACCGTTTCTGCCGAATCCTTCCATAGCGGCGCCATAATACCAGTGAGGCGTGTATGAGCACCAGAGTCCTGATGGACGTCGAAGAGTATCTCCACACCAGCTTCGAGCCCGACGCCGAATATCTGGATGGGGAGGTCGTGGAGAGACCGATGGCTGAGATCCGGCACGCGGATGTACAAGGAAACATTTACCGGCACGTATGGCAATACCGACGCACGCTTGGAATTCGCGTGCTAACGGAGATCCGTATCCAGATCACCCCCACTCGTTACCGTGTTGCCGACCTTGCCGTCTGGCGCAACGATAACATCGGGAGCGGAATTCCAGCCGTGCCTCCATTTCTCGTCCTCGAAATTCTTTCCCACGAAGATCGCATGGTCCGAATGGTTCCAAAGCTGGAAGAATATCTGTCGATCGGCGTCGAATGGATATGGGTCATCGACCCGCAAGAGAAAGCCGCCCTCTACTACTCGCGGCAAGAGCCTCAAGGAACGGCCTGCACCGTCCTTCGCACCGAAAACCCGAAAATCGAAATCCCTTTGGAAAGCGCCTTCAATCTCGACGCATGAATAAATACGCCCTTGCTACCGTTTTCGCCGCGGCTGCCGCGCTGTATGGGCAGACGGGGCAGGTCTCCTCCGCTCCGCAATTCACGAAAGACGGCAAACTCGTCCTGCCCAAGGATTACCGCGAATGGGTGTTCCTCAGTTCCGGTCTCGGAATGACGTATGGGACGCCGGAGGCGGCGCGTCAGCAGAATTTCGACAACGTCTTCGTGCATCCGGCGGCATACCGAGCCTTCGTTCAGACCGGGCATTGGCCCGACCGCACGATCTTCATTCTTGAAACACGCGCGGCATCGGGCAAAGGTTCGATCAACCAGGGCGGTCATTTTCAGTCGGATTTGATCGGGCTCGCCGCGGAGGTGAAGGATCGCGCCCACGCGCCGGAAGGCGAATGGGCCTATTACGGATTCGGAACCAAAGCGCAGACCGCGCCGGTCCTTCCCAAAACAGCGCCATGCTACGTCTGCCACAGCCAGAACACCGCCGTGGAGAACACATTCGTCCAGTTTTATCCCACGCTGCTCCCGATCGCGCGGGCGAAAGGGACAATCAAGCCGACCTATAAGGAATAGCGCGCCCGGTCGAGCTAAGACTTCACCGCGCTCTGCTGCTGCATCATCTGCGCCCGCATGGCTTCGAACTGGCGCGTCAGATGAGGCGTCATCCCGAGGAGGCGCTCCAGCACCATAAGTTGAGCGCGGTGATGCATTTCGTGCTCCTTCACCGCCAGAAGCATCTCGAAGCGGGTGCGCGACGCCGGTTGTCCGCCTTGCGGCATCGTGAGCGCCTGCCCGAGAAAGTCGTCGGTCAGACCATCAATCCAACCGGCGTATTGATCCCGCCCATCGGCAAGCAGTTTGAGAATATCCGCCTTCGACCGGCCCGATTTCTCGTCGGCAATCCGCGGCCCGATAAAACTCATAAAATCGAATCCAGCGAGCGTATCCCGCTTCTGCACGCCATGGATTTCGTATTGAATCTCGGGAAGCCGGGCGATATGAATCAGCGTTTCCGCCACGCTGCGGGTCTCGGGCGCGGCCCGGAACCCATATTTGTCTTCCCCGATTTCTTCCGCGATTTTGATGGTGTTGTTGCGGACCGTGCGGAAAGAGGCCGCAAGTTCTTTTGCGCCGTAATAGTTCATGAAGGATATTGTAGCGGGAGGTGAACGCGCGATTTGTAAAAAATTAGTGCGCGCCGCCGCTCGAAACGTGCTGCTCGGCCTTCAGCGGGAAATGCGCGCCTTCCGGAATGGGAACCAACATCTGCTCTTTGCGATAGATGAGCGTCGAAGTATTGTAGCTGGCGATTTCAAATCCATGCCCGTGGGTGATGGCGTCGGTGGGGCACGCTTCTACGCAAAATCCGCAAAAGATGCAGCGATTGTAATCGATGTTGTAGACTTTGGCGTAACGCTCGCCGCCGCTGATACGCAGGGCATCGGTGTTTTCCGCGGCTTCGATGTAGATGCAGTCGGCGGGACAAGCGGCGGCGCACAGAAAACACGCGACGCATTTTTCCAGGCCGTTTTCGTCGCGCTGCAGTTGATGAACGCCGCGGTAGCGCTCCTGGAATTTGGGGGGCGCCTCGGGATAATCCTCGGTGATGGTGGGACTCATCATCTCTTTGAAGGTGACGCCCATTCCCTTGGCGATCGCCGTCGCTCCGTCGAAGACTTCCGAAATGATAGACATTGGCTTTTCCAGCTTACCGCGCCTTGAGCAGGCCCACACCAATTTGTCCATGAAGGCCGTGATCGGGCGCGGCCACATCGCCGCCCCCGAACCACACGCGCACCGTCCCATCGGCAGCAAGCTCGACACTCGGGTCGCACAACACCGCACGATCCCAATCCGCCGCTCCGCTCACTGGAGCGAAGGTGGATTCACGGATCCAATGGACGCCGTCGGAGGAGCGGGCAAGCCCCATGCGGCGCCGTTCGGCGCGATCGCGGCCCGTGTAAAGCATCCAGTAAAATCCTCCTGACGACCAGATCGCGGGCTCTCCCAATCCCACTTCGTCGAAGCTTCCCGGGGGCCCAAGTTCGAGCACCGGGTTCGAACGAAGCTTCTCCCAAACCACTCCATCGCGTGACCGGGCGACGCCCAGCCGCTGGCGGGCGGCGCGATCTTGTCCCAGATAGAACATGTAGAAGCGATCGCCACGCTGGATCACGTACGGGTCGGCGACGGCGCGCTCGTCGAAGCTGCCTCGCGGTCCGGGGGCGAGTACAGGCTTCGGCGCCTTAGTCCAATCGAGGCCTCCGTTTCGCGATCGCGCCAGGGCGATTTTTCCGTTGCCCTGCTCCCCGGCGACATACCAGTACAAGATCTCGCCGCCTGAGACGAGCGCCGAGCCGTTCGCGGCGATGTAGCTTCCTTCCCAGCCCTCGGGAGTTAGCACGCGTCCCACTTTTTGCCATTGAACGCCGTCGGCAGACGTAGCGAGGCCGGTACGCCAGGTGTGCCCGTCGAAACCGGAATAGAGATTCAGATAGAAACCTTTGAGGCGGATCACCGAGGGATTCAGCACATCTACGGAATCCCAGGCCCCTTCGTCACCGCGGGAGAGCACGGGCGCGCCGGACGATTCCCAGGAGAACGGCGCGCGCGGGCCGTTTGCCTCCGCCGGGGGCAAGACAAAATCGGCATATCGTCCGCAGCCGCAGAGAAGGAGCGAAAGCGCGAGCAGTGTCCTGTCAAAACCGCTCCCTTGCGGTCGCGGCTCGGAAGTCGTTGCTGAGCCGCGACCGCAAGGGAGCGGTGCCGTGCGCGACGAAAGCCGATCGCGGGTCACGGAACGCAGATCTCCAGCTTTGCGCCCTTGCCCGGCCTGGAATCGATCAACAGTTCTCCATCGAGCATCCGCACACGCCGCCTGATGCTTATCGGGCCGAGCCCCAACCGCTCCATCTGGTCCAGATCGTACCTGCCGCTGAACGGAAACCCGGCGCCGTTGTCTTCCACCGCGATTTCCAGGCCGCGTTCGCTCCGCGCCAGAGACACCGCAACACGCGAGGCCTTGGCATGCTTCGCAACGTTGTGAAGCGCCTCGCGAACGATTTGTGAAAGCTCCTGCGCGGCAGGCGCATCGGCGTCCGCCAACCGCTCCATCGAAACCACTGCCGCAATTCCCGTATCGCGCTGGAACGTCTCCGCCATGCGCTTGAGCGACTCTTGCAGACTCAGCCCTTCGTCCGCCGGCCGCATGCCGCGCGCGAAGCGCCGCAGGTCCGCCACTTGACTCCTACCCAATTCCTGAAGCTGGCTCAATTCTTCCGCCGCTTTGTGCGCGTCACCCCTGGCGAACAACTGCTTGAGATATTCCAGACGCATCTGAAATCCGATGAAACTCTGCAGAGGGCCGTCGTGGAAATCGGCGGCAATGCGCGCTCGCTCAGCCTCGCGCGCCTGCTGAGCTTGCGAGCGGACCGCGACATGTTGCGCCATCAGGTTCGAGATGCGGCGGCCGAGATAACGGTGGTACGCCGAAGCGGCGATGGCGAGTGCCCCCGCGGCGGCCGATCCGGGAGAGACGCCCGCGGCGGCCACGGCCACAATTGCCGTTTCCGAAACTCCGCGCTGGAGCACGACAAAAGCGAGCGCGTACGCCAAGCAGGCGGCCGGCATCCAGCTTTCCGGTGCGAGCCGCGTCCATAGGGCCAGATAGGCCAGGTCCGCGACGGAGCAAGACCAAAACCGCAGCGCGGATTTATGCCGGCGATCCGGAAGCATCGATAGCGCGAATAGCGCATATGTGGCCAGAACCATTCCGGAGCGCGGGAAAGAACGGATGCCGACTACGCCTGCCCACGCCGCACCGCCGAGCGCAAGCGCCACCCGCGCCAATCTAAGGCTGAGGCGCCCCCGATAAGGAAGCATGGGATCGCTTCACCGCCTGTATAGATAGAGGCGATGACTTCGGCCTTCGCCGTCGTCGTCGATATCTTGAATCTTCTCCGGCTTCCAGGCGGCGAATTCGAAATCGTGCGCGACCACGCGCGCGCCTTTCTTCAACTGCATTTCGAGAATCGGTGTGACCTTATCGTTGCCGACCGGCAGCAGATACACGGTCAGCAAATCCGCGGAGGAGTAATCCTGCTTGAGCAGGTCGCCGTGAATAATGCGCGCGCTGCCCGCGAGCCCGAGCGTGCGGATTCTGTTCGCGCTTTGCCGCGCCAGCGAATCGTCCAGCTCCACGCCAGTGGCGTCGGCTTTATATTTGCGCGCGGCGGCGATCACGATCCTGCCATCGCCCGAGCCCAGATCGAACATTTTCTCGCCAGGCTTTAGCTCCCCAAGTTGCAACATTTTATCGACGACAATCGAGGGCGTGGGGTAGTACGGGGCGAGCTGACCGGGCTGCTGCTCCTGCGCGCGAACGAACAAAACGCCCCCGCAGGCCAGAATCGAGACCACGGCTGCGCGAAACCAAGGCATGTTAAGGCTGGATATAGATTCGGACGGGATTGCTCGGGTGGCCATCGACGTCCAGATACAACTCGGCCGGGCCATAGTTGACTATTTTTGGGATCTGGATATCCACCAAGTAGAAGCCGACATAGCCGGGCGCGAGGGTTGCGCTGGTCACTTCGATGGGGGATTGGTCCAGCATCGCCCGCACGGGGGCGACCACGCTAGGCGGGTTCTCCAAAGGCGCGGCGAGCCCCGTTGGCCAATCGGGATTCACCCGGCCTAAACCGGTAGCCCAAACCCGAACCCGCGTCTGGGAGTGCGCGGGATTCATGGCGTCCAGCATGGTTCCGGCCGCGGCGTCGAGCAGAATAGGCGCGCCATCCCGATCCACAACGATCGCGGGGGAAGCTGACTGCAGGGAGATGGGCGCGACGGTAGGGCGGCCGGTGGCAGGGCCGAGGGAAAGCGCCAGCGTTCCGCCGCGCGCTTCGAAGGGAATCTGGATCTGCGATTCGGCATCTCCCGCCGCCAGGACAGGAACGGTGAGATCGCCGGCTTTGGCCGCGGCAATTCGCGCTCCCAGCACGCTCATCAAAGCGCCCGGCGCCGCCGCGCGCGCGATCATGTCCGCCGCGCTCACGACTCTCGGATCGCCCAAACGGTGCGGCGCGAGCGTCGAATAAACACCCAGGCCCTGCACCACGACCCAAAGCCGATTCTCTCCAGGATCGAGCCGGACATCGGTAACCGCGCCCTCCGGCAGCCCCGGGAGCGCCTGCCAGGGGCCCGGCCCGGCAAGCGAATTCAAATCCGTGCGCGAATACAGAATGCCGCGATCCGTCGCGACATAAATCGCTCCACTCGCGCGGGAGGCCGTAACGCCGTACGCCGGGATATCGAGCTTCAAATCGTCCCAAAATGTCCCGCCGTTTTCCGTGCGCATGACGTGCGGAACAGGCGCCGCGGACAACGAATCTTGCGGCTTTGGCCCAAGCACTGCCAGCGCAACGCGCGGATCGACCGCGTCTATCCAGAAGCCCTCCACCGGCCCCCCATTCGTGACGAAATTCTGAGGCCAGGTGCGGCCTCCGTCCGTGGAGACGGAGATTCGGCCATCGTCGGCGCCCATGTAGATCGTGCTGTTTTGAGGAGAACTGATCGCCGTAACCGGGACGCCTCGCTCTTGAGAGTACACACGGCGCAACAGCGCCTCTCCCATGGCCGAAGTGGAATCGGCGGGACGCCAAGCCTGCTTCTCTCCCGGCGCCCACTCCACAACCCCGCCAGTTTGGCCGCTGGGGCTGGACAACTCGAGTTCTACGCCGCCATCGCCGGAAGGAAGGCTTCTCAACCGCCCCCCGGGCAAATTGGGCAGGCCCTGATTCAGTCCGCTCCAGGATCTTCCCGCATCCAGCGACCGGAACACCCCCGCCGATCCTGCCACCACCACTTCATCCGGGTTGCGGGGCGAAACCGCCAAATCCCGCAGGCCCGGACCGACGATCGACCGATTCCGGAAAGCCGTCAGGTTATCCCAATTTGAGCCGCCATCCAGCGATCGGTAGACGAATTTGCCGAAAGCGTAGAGCGCCGATCCTTGCCCGGCGGCGGCGCGAACTTGCGCGCCCGTCTCAGGGAGCCTGTGGCCGCTTCCCGCCGGCTCCAAAGGGACAGGCGGCGCCTTCGCCTCCTGGGATCTCGTCCAACTATCGAAATCGTTGGTTTGAAAGATTTTGCCCGAAGAGGTGGCAATGGAAAGCGCAGAGCCGTCGGGTGAATACCAAACCCGGTCCACCGCGCCCGTGGCCAATCCCGCCAGCGACAAGTCAAGCAGCGAATTGCCGGAATGATACCAGTCGGATGAGGTTTGAGCCCAAACCGGCGCCAACGTCAGCAAGATCGCCAAGGTTAGCGCTCTTGCGGACGATGGACCCAGCCCTCCTCCGGCGGCTGTGGCGCTCTTACACATCGAATGAGACCATTGTATACTCACCCATCGGTTCTTTTGACGAGAAACTGTTGATATTAGTGATGTATTTCTTGCGCATTCTTAAGGTCAAGCAATTGCACCCGCAGCTTTTTGTGTTAGACTGAGCTTCTCCAACGGCTCCAGCGGTTTCGGAGACCCGAAGGGTAAGCTGTACGTGTTGTTGTGCGCGGGCGGGAGGATTAGGCACGGCGATGCGCGACGCTGTCCGGATGCGCATGGGCAAACTGCTGCCGCTTCTAGCGGTTACAGCCGGAGTGTGCCTCGCCCAATTCCCCGCGTCCGACGCTTCCAGCTACTCTGCCAAGGCCGTCACCGTCTCCGGTCGTGTGTCGGTGCTACGGGATTCCACTCAGTGGGCTATCTCTGCGGGAGACGCCATTAGGGTCCAGGAGATGATCATCACCGGGCCGGACGGCTTGGCATTGTTCCAGCTCTCCGACGGCAGCACGTTCCAGGTCTATCCCAATTCGGAAGTCCAATTTCGCAAGACTTTGGGCGATTGGCGAGACTTGCTGGACGTGCTGGTGGGCCGCATTCGAGTGCAGATTCAGCATTTATACGGACAACCGAATCCGAATCGCGTGATCACGCCCACGGCAGTGATCTCGGTCCGCGGAACCACTTTTGAAGTGGAAGTGGACGAAGACGGCGAAGTCACCACAGTCGAGGTCGAAGATGGGCAGGTAGAGGTGCAGCATGCGCTGCTTCCGAGCGACCGGCCCAAGGTTATCGGCCCGGGGGACCCGCCGTTCCGCGTTTACCGGAACGCTCCTATTGCGGCCAACAGCCCGGTCGACAAAGCCACCGTTTTCCGATTTTTAGTGAGAATGATGCGGGATTGGGCGGCGACCATGTCCACGCGGTCGGCCAAGATCAGCATTCCGGGAGGAGGGGGCGGCCCTGTTCCGGGGGATACCGGGAAGCCCGGTTCACCCGGCAGCGCGGGAGGCACGAGCATACCGGCTCCGCCCACCGTTCCACCGCCACCGCCGACAGCGCCACCACCGCCCCCGGCTCCGTAGAGGAATAAAAAGCTACAACAGCGTCGCCTGGTGCCAAGTGTGCCCGAACGGGTCGCGCACTACCGCGTCGCGCTGGCCGTAGGGCTGATCCATCGGCGGGCGGACCGAAGTGGCCCCGGCCGCAATCGCGCGGCGATAAACACCATCCACATCCGCGACATAGATGAAAAACCCGCTAGGCAACGCGTTGGGGGCTTCGCCCATTTCCAGAGTCGCGTCGCCGATCCTCACGGCGGCGTGCATGACGCGACCGCTCTGCTCGACAAAGAACGTCTCTTCGGCGCCGAACGCCTGCTTTAGAAATTCGATAAATGGTCGTGCTTTGGCCGGATGTAGATACGGCACAAGGCTGGCTGCCCCTGCGGGAGCCTTTACCGATGGATGGCGCGTCGCGATGTACCACCAGTTTCCGAAGGCGTCCTGGGCGTAACCGGATCGTTCGCCGTAGGGCCGGTCATCCGGCTCGCCACGAGAAATCGCGCCTGCGGCGATGGCGCGGTTGAACGTGGCGTCGCAATCGTCCACAAAGAAGTGAAATGCGGCGGGCCACTCATGGCCTCGGGCGGCCTCGCCGGAGTAAACCATCAGCATGGAGTCCCGAATTCGCAGTTGCGCGTGAAACGCATCCGGACCCGAGGGATGGCGCAAAACTTCTTTTGCGTCAAAAGCTTGCTTCAGGAACTCGATGAACTTGCTTCCTTCGACGAGCGAGACGTAGGGCGTGACGGTTCGGAAACCTTCGGGGATCTTCGCGGCGCTAAAAGTCGCGGTAGCGGGCATAAGTGCTCTCCTTTCCAGTTCGTTTTTCAAACGTGATTTGAAGGTTTCGTCCGGCAGATCGCAAAGTTTTGCCGCGATGTCGGCCAGACCGGCCAATTCCTCGGGTGGAACCCCGCCCGCCAGGACGATGTCGATCGCTTGATCCAGTTGCTCGAACAGCGGGCGCTCAGGCATGCTCGCCCTCCAATTGAGCGCGCAGGTTCTCGATCGCGCGCAGTTGAAGCTGTTTCACCGCGCCCTCGGATCGCCCGAGCTCCTTGGCAATTTCACGGATGCTCTTCTGCTCGACAAAACGCATCCGGATTACGCGATACTGCGCTTCCGGGAGCCGGTCCACCAACTGAAACAAAATGGCGCTGCGCTCGATCTCATTCGACCCCGGCGCGGCCATTTCGAAAGGCGCGGAGACAGCCTCGCGGCCCGAACGCTTGAAGTGATCCGCAACCGCGCGCGACGCAATTCGCAAGAGCCACGCAGCGAACGGAGCGCCTCTCCACTCGAACTTCCGTATGCCGGAGAGGGCTTCGCGAAAAACCTCCGAGGTCAGGTCCTCCGCCGTTTGCCGGTTTCCCGTACGACGGGCGACATAGGCGTAAACGAGGTGGAAGTTCTTCTCGTACAACTCCGCGAAACGGGAGGGATCGCCTTGGGCGGCTTCGATGGCCAGCCGTTCGTGGCTCTCGCTCTCCATCCTTCTGCTAAGTTAATCCGCCGAGGCGGGCAAAAAGTCACGCGCGGGTTCAAATTCGCAGCAAGATTTTTCCGCTGGTTTTGCGCGCTTCGAGATCCCGATGAGCCTGGGCCGCCTCCGCCAACGGATATTCACGATCGATCCGAAGCTGAAGCGTGCCCTCCGCGATCCAGCGAAAAATATCGCCCGAGCGCCAGGCCAGCTCCTCCGGACTCGCGACATGTGAGTTGAGCGTCGGCCGAGCGAGAAACAGCGACCCTTTCTGCGTCAGATTGCGCGTGTCGAACGGCTCTATTTGCCCGCTGGAAACGCCGAAGTGGACCATCATCCCTCGCGGCTTCAGACAATCGAGACCTTTCAGAAACGTCGCCTTGCCGACGGAGTCGTACACCACGTCGACGCCCGCGCCGGCGGTAAGCCGTTTCACTTCGGCGACCCAGTCCTGTTGGTCATAGAGGATCGCATCGATCGCGCCGGCCGCGCGAGCCAGTTCCGCTTTCTCGGGCGTGCCCACGGTTCCGATCACGCGAGCGCCCAACATAGTAGCGATCTGCACCAGCAGCCGGCCCGTGCCTCCCGCCGCCGCGTGAACCAGTGCGGAATAGCCGGCCTTCAGCGGAAACGTCGAATGGGTGAGATAATGCGCCGTCATTCCTTGGAGCATGGCCGCCGCTGCGATCCGAAAATCAGCGCTCTTAGGGATACGTGTGAGCATCTTCGTGGGAACCACCGCATATTCGGCGTAGGAGCCTCGTACCATGACCCACGCGACGCGGTCGCCCGGCTTGAAATTGCCGGCGCTTTCGCCAACACGTTCGACCACGCCAGCGCCCTCCGCACCCAGCACCGCCGGGAGCGGAATTTTGTTCATGCCGCTGCGCTGATTCAAATCCGTGAAATTCACCCCCGAGTACTGGACCTTCACCAGCGCTTCGCCCGGCCCGGGCTCCGGTGCTGGGCGGTCGCCGAAGCGCAGGATCTCGGGTCCTCCGGTTTGTTCTATATAGACGGTCTTCATCGATAGCATTGTGGCAGAAAATGCGGCCCTCCCCCCGTGTCACCGGCGCGGATTTGTGATAGGTTTCCCCCCAGAGGTGTCGCAATGTTGAAGTGGCTTGTTGGCTTGTGGCACAAATTCGACGGATGGCTGCACAGGCGCGCGGAAGTTCCGCATGCCTACTATCGTTCGAACCTCCACGGCCGCCACCGCTGAGAGGGCGGGACGCGGAAGCCATCGCGGGCCGGGGGGCATGGGATCGGTGTGTGCCTGCATCTTCGATTACTGGGTGTTAATCTGAAATTTGCTTCCTAAGCTCGTCGAATTCGGAAAGTTTTATATCCCAACCTACGGCGTGCTGGTGGCCCTGGCTTTTCTGGTTGGCCTCTGGATCACCGTTAGGCTGGCGAAGCGCAGCGGGCTGAATCCCGAACTTATCACCAATCTGGCCGTATATGTGGCGCTGGCCGGACTGCTCGGCGCCAAGCTTCTGATGATCTGGTTCGATTGGCCCGATGTGCAAGTTTTTTCGCTCAGCTTTTTGCAGGCGGCCGGAGTGTTTCAGGGAGGACTTGTCCTCGCCGTGATCGTTGCCTTTTTGTACGGCCGGAGCGCCAGGCTTCCTTTTCTGCAAACCGCCGATACATTCGCTCCCGGGATTGCAATCGGGCATGCGATTGGACGCCTCGGATGCTTCGCCGCCGGCTGCTGCTGGGGCAAAGAGACCACGCTGCCCTGGGCCGTTACGTTTCACAATCCGCAAGCCTGGGCGCTGACGGGAGTGCCGCTTGAGACCCCGCTTCATCCGTCGCAACTGTACGAGTTCGCCACCGAAGCGATATTGTTCGCGTTTCTCTACTGGCGCTTCAATAAGCCGCACGAGCCCGGGAAGATCATCGGCCTTTATCTGGTGGTCAGCTCCATCGCGCGATTCCTGATCGAGTTCACGCGCTTCCACGAACAGGCGCTGCCCTTCGGGCTTCCTCTTTCGATCACGCAATGGATCGCCATCGGGGTCGCTGTGGCGGGAGCGCTGCTGCTGGTTCGGCCAGGCCGCGAAACCCGCGTGTCCGGCCTGGCCACCGCCTGACCCGTGGCCATCGTCAAGCCGGTTCAGGCCTACCGCTACACATCTAAAGCCGGCGATCCGGAGAGCCTGCTTACTCAGCCTTACGACAAAATCGGCTCCGAGCTTCAAGCCAAATACCTCGCGGCGAGCCCTTACAATCTTGTCCGCATTATCCTCGGCGAGCGGTTTGCGTCCGACAACGAATCGGACAGCGTCTACACGCGCGCCGCGAAGCATTTGACCGATTGGATTCGCGACGGCATTTTGGCGCAGGACGAGGCGCCAGGGTTCTACGCCTATTCGCAGGATTTTGAAGTTCCCGACACCGGCGAACGCGCCTCGCGCAGCGGGTTCATTGGCATCGGCAAGGTAGAAGATTATTCCGCCAATATCGTCTTCCGCCACGAACGGACGCTTTCCGGCCCGAAAAAGGATCGCCTGGAGTTGCTGCGCCACGCCCATGCTCATTTCGGTCAGATTTTCATGCTGTATCCCGATCCGGATGGCGACGTGGACAAGGTCCTGGAAGAGGGCAGGCTGCTGGCCGGAGACAAGCCGTTACTGGACATCTGCGACGATTATCAGGCTCGACATCGGCTGTGGGGGGTTACCCATCCCGCGCCGGTCGCGGTGATCCAGGATCTGATGGCCGATAAGAAACTGCTCATCGCCGACGGGCATCATCGCTATGAGACCGCGCTCGCTTATCACAAGGAAAATCCAGGCACACCGGCGGCAGAGTACGTGATGATGACGTTTGTCAATATGCATTCGCCGGGACTGAAAATCCTGGCCACGCATCGCGTGCTGCGCAATTTGAGCGGTTTCGACGACGCGGCGTTTTTCAAGAAGGCGGAGGCGGGCTGGCGGATCGCGCAATTCGGATCGCTCGACGAGCTTCGAAACGAGATGCGAAGCCGCGGCGCCGGAAAAGTGCGGATCGGAGTGGTCACGGCCGGAGAGTTTCATCTGCTTGAACGCGACCGCAAGGACGGCGAACTCGACGTCCCCGTGCTGCATAAGGAAATCCTCGCCGGGCTGCTGGGAATCGGCGAAGAAGCCGTCCGCGACGAGAAACACATCGCTTACATTCGTGGGATGCAAGCCGCCGTAGCGGAGGTTCGGGACAAGGGCGCTCAGATGGCTTTTCTCCTGGAGCCCACGCCTATCGACGATATGGCGCGAATCGCCTTTTCGGGCGGCGTGATGCCCCAGAAATCGACAGATTTTTATCCAAAGCTGCTCAGCGGAGTGACAATTTACCGGCTGTAGCGCTCTTCGGAACGCCGGACGACCGGACTTGAGGAGAACCGCGCTCCTCACCTAATCGCCCTGAGAATGTATAATCGGTTCTCTCAGGGACAATCGGATTGGCTTTGAACGAAACGCTCGTGTTCTCTTCCGCGCCGAGTGACGTCAGATCGGCGTTTCTTGGAACTCCGGAAAAAGTCGTTTTGAGGCGCGGCACGAACTTGTACAAATGGACAGACTACGCTCTTGTGGGACCGCGGGGAATTACGCCCTGGTGGTCATACGTGCGGCAGACGCGATTGCCGAGTGGATTGTTAATCGAGGGATTCCGCGGCTCGGAAATCAGGGCTCGCAGATTGGGCGTGACTCACCGTCAATACCAGAGGGTCCGCTCGGCTGTGTCCGAGACGTTCAACAACAAGCTACAAAACCTGCTGCTCATTGAGCTAATTGCCGACGTCTGGGGTTTTGCCGGCAAGACAAGCGGCCAGCCGGAATTTAGGGATCCGGCGTTAGCCAACGTTTTTCTGATAGGCGGCAAGGGTCAGCTATGGATTCCCGGCTTGAAGCTCGAGCACCTCCGCCAGATCGAGGCAGTTGGATAAGTGGGTCGGGAATTTCGACTATTTACCCTTATCGAACTTCGCCCCCTCGCCGCCGCAAGCCGTGAATCCCGCTCGAAGCGCGGGCCTGCGCTGGCTCCAGGCTGGGTGAGCGGGGGCGGGATATTTCTCTAGCGCGGCCAGCGCCGAGTTCAAACCCTGTTGACTGAGATCGAGCTTTGCGAGAACGCATCCGCTCCATGCGTCGGCGCGCACCTCGGGCGGCCAGGTATTTTTTACGAAATTGGCTCCCCTCGTTGAATCCAAAGCGTGGCCTAACTCGTGAGCGATGACCGCAAGCACTCCTTCATCGCCAAAATTCGGCTGCACCGAATTTAGGAATTGCGGCGCGTAAACCAGCCTGGCCTCCCCCGAATTGTTAATCAAGAGAAGATTGGGAGCAGTCGGATTCCGGAACAGGGCCATCGTCGGGCACTGGTTTCCGCAGATGGCCTTGACGGCCGCATTGACGCGGCCGGCAAGCTGCAAAGCATCGCTGGAGGGACGCTGGTCCTGAGCGGGTTTGTATGCGGAGACGTCTTTGCCTAGCGCGCAGATTGTTTCCGCATTCGCATTCCAGGCCAGCGCCACGGCCGCCAGCGCGCAAATCTTCATCGTCTTAGAAGCTCCTCGGAGCGCGTCCCAGCAGCGTGCGCAGCGCGCCGATTCGCTCGCCGCCGCCCTTCAGCAAGTCCTCGGGAAAAGTCCTGTAAACGAGAATCTCGCGATAAAGCCGGGGCGCTTCCGCCGAATTCAATCCCAGCCCCGCCATATACTGCAAGCGCAAATTGAGATCTTCGTTAATGGACGCGCCCGCGAGCATCGCCTGCAAATCCGAAGCCCTACCGGCATAAGTCGCGAGTAAATCCACGGCGGAGTGAAAGCCGGTATCGGCGAGCGAGGCCGCCACGCGGGCGTAGCCAGACTGGTCCAGACGCCGCTGCAATGCGTCCGCATCGATCGCGGAATTGTCCATCCGCCCGAGCAGCACCAGATCGTAGCCGTCGCCGTCCAAAAAATTACTCCAAACCGTGGCGCCCGGGAACACCGAGAAAAAAGTTGCGAGCTCGGTTTTAACCGTCTCCTCGTCGCTTTCGTAAAGCGGCAGCCATTGCGCCGCAACCCCGCCAGGGTTCAGATGGCTCTTCACCAACTCGTAATATTGTTTCGAATATAGCGTCGAAGTGCCTTTCACCCAGGGGTGAATAGGATCGGTGGTAATCACGTCGAATTTTTCGGGCGCGGTGTAGATATAATGCCGCGCATCGTCGTAGATCATGCGCGTGCGCGGATCGAGAAGAACATGGTCGTTTTCCTTCCCGAAGAACTCATCCGACGCAGGCGGAATCGACGGCTCCAGCTCGCAGATGGCGATGCGTTGGACATCCGGGTAGGGCACGAAAGAGCCGGCCGTCACGCCGGCGCCAAATCCGACCACCAGCACCGAGCGTGGGGCGGGATGAATCAATCCCGGAATATCTCCCATCATGCGCTGCAAGCGCATATCGAGCGGGGCCGAGGACGCCTCCGATTTGCCGCTGACATAGAAGAAGCGCTGATCGGCGCGCTTCACAATAACCACAGACGAGTCGATTCCTTCGCCGACGAACAGAGGCTTGGCGGGCTGCTCGCCCGAAGAGACGTCGACCGCCCGCAAGATCGGAGCGGAGCGGCGCCCGTAGGCGATGGCTTGCCACGGGATCTGCGCAACGGAGGCGGCGAGCGCAGCCGCAAGCGCCACACCTCCGGCGGCGGCAAGACCCGCGAAGCTCATCCGGACTCGCCGGCGATCGTTCAGAACCGCCGCGCCGAGCGCGACCCCGGCCGAGAGCGCAGCCATCCAGATAAGCAGCCGTTCCGAGCCCGCCGTGCCGATAGTGGGAATCAGCGCCAGGCTGAACAGGAGCGCGCCTACGATGGAACCCGCCGTGTTCGCCGCGTAAACCTCTCCGGTAAGACGGGCGGGATCTTCGCCCTCCGCCGCGGCGGCGGCAAGCGCCAAGGGGAAGCTCGCGCCCCACAGCAAGGTTGCGGGTAGAATGGCGCGGATGCAGCGCGTCAAATCGAGATCGAAGTTGAACCAGGGGCTGGTCGAAAGCGCGGGATCGACCGGCCAGTACGGCAACACGCGCGCGATGGTGAAGGCGGTCCAGGCGATCGCGGCAGCCAGAAGAATCTGGCATGCAGCCAGAACTAATCGCGGCTCATTCGCGCGCTTGGCGACAAACGACCCTGCCCAACTGCCGGCCCATAGCCCTATTAAGAAGATTGTGAGGATGATGGAAAACGTGTAGACGGTCGCTCCCAGCAGCAGGGAGAGCAGGCGTGTCCAAACAACTTCGGCTCCCAACGCGGTCAACCCAGATAGCGCGATGGCCGCGTACACGGCCCAATTTCGCGCTATCGTTCTCGCCGGGCCATGGATGCTCTCGGCTTTCGGGTCGCGATCGTTACGACCGGCAGAGCCCGCAAGCGCCCATGCGATCAGCGCGACCACCACATTAATCGCGGCAGCCGCATATGTTCCGGCGCGCATGTCGTACACGCGCAGGAGATAGAAGCCCGCTCCCAGGCAGCCTACAACCGCGCCGGCGATGTTGGCGCTGTAAAGCAGTCCCATCCACGAAATTCCACGCGGGGTCGTGTCCACCGAGCGGGAAATTGCGGGGAGCGACGCGCCCATCAACGCCGTCGGCGGCAGCAGACACCCGGCGGCGACCGCGCCGCGGAAAATCAAGCCCGCCAATCCCGTCAGCGGGCCCGCCGTGTAGATTCGCCCCACCAACGGAACGCCCACGAGCGCCACAATGCCGAAAATGCCGATCCCCAATTCCAAGACCGCGTAGACGCGCAAAGGATGAATCCGCGCGGGAACCAGACGGGGAAGAGCGAGGCTGCCCAAACAGAGCCCGCCCATATATGCCGCCAGAATGAAGCCCAGCGATATCGCCGAAGAGCCAATCACGAGTTGCAACAATTGGAACCAGACGATTTCATAAATGAGGGCCGCGCAGCCGCTACCCGCGAACAAAAACAAGCAGGGGGCGAGGACGCGAGGGGTTGAATGTAATGAAGGGATCTCCACCTCTACGGGTACGGCTGCTGCGAGGGAAGTTCCCTGGGCCGCCCGCCGGCTTACAGAAGGGCGTTTCGGCATTCCATTAGCTTAGCGTGAAGGTCCGGGTTCGCCGCCTGAGGTTTCTTTCGATGCTAAGGCGCTGAGTAAATCCCGAAAATGTTTCCCTCGGGGCCGAATCGGGTCACGCTGGGCGCTCGCCGAGCCCAGCCAGACTCGTCGAAGGTGGCCTTTAGACCCAGGGCTCCCGGCATCGCCGGGCGGGCCAGGCTAGAGCCTCGCGGGGGGGTAAACCGGGGCCGGGGAGGGTGCCGAATCGGCGTTTTACTGTACCTCCGGGGCCACCCGGGTAGAGGCGGAGAATGGCCCCTTTCATGCCAAGATACAGAGAGATGTTTCTGCTCACCCAAACCACGCACCGGATGCTGATCCAGCATGACGCCGAGGTGGGGCATCGCTTTGTACCCAACTTGCGTGCGAGACTGCCCGGCGAGGACGGCGGTTATTTCGTGGTGACAAATTCGCTCGGCTTCCGGTCCGACTTCGAATTCGAGCAGGCGCCCGCCGCGCATCCGCGCATTCTGATGTTCGGCGACTCCTACACCGCCGGAGACAATGTTTCGAATTCCGACCGCTATTCCGATCAGCTCGCGCAAATTCTTGGCGCGGAGGTTCAGAATTACGGCGTTCCCGGATCGGGCACCGACCAGCACCTTTTGATTTACCGGAAATTCGCGCGCGATATCGCCGCCGATCTGGCGATGATCTGCGTGCAAATCGACAGCTTTCATCGCATTCAGCTTTCTCATCGCCCGAGCGTCGATCGCATCACCGGCCGCCGCGTTCTTGTGCCGAAACCGTATTTTGAGTGGGAAAACGGGCAGATCGCGCTGCGGCAGGTCCCCGTGCCCAAAGACCGCCCGCCTGACGACGGCCATACCGCCCTCGCAAACGGCAACGGAAAGGCCGACGCCGGTTGGTATAGCCGGCTGCACGACGCTTATTTAAAAGTCCCCGGCCTGCGCGATCTCCGGCAAACGAAAATTTTCCAGGAATTGGGCTCCCGCGCCGTCTCCGAACTGCATCGCGTCACCGCCAAGCAGCCTTACCCCGACATCCTCTCCGCCGATACGCCGGGCTGGAAACTAATGTCGGCGATCTTGCGAAAGTTCATCGCGGAAATTCAGGAAGCAGCGGCGCGGCCCGTGGCGATTGTCCCCATTCCCACGATGGAGTTCTATGTCCACGGCGTCGAGCCGGTCTACCAGCCGCTGTTTGAAACTCTCGAGAATCGCGACGCGGGCATCCATGTTTTCGATGTGACCAAGCCGCTGACTGGCCTCCCCTGGAAAGAGCGGCAGAGGCTCCGTTATGAGCTGGGCGGCCATTTCACCCCGATGGCGAATCGCCTGGTGGCGGAAACGATGGCCGAGGAAATCCGGCGGCGCGAATTGCTGCCGAAGGAAAAGACCACGGTCGCAGTGAATGGCTTGCGGGCATCGCAGCGCGTCTGCGCGCCTGAACCCGGCGCCCGCAGCGGCAGGGCCGCCTACGTCCTCGGAATTTCGTGCTTTTATCACAATTCCGCGGCGGCGCTGATCCGTGACGGCAAAATCGTCGCGGCAGCGGAGGAAGAGCGCTTCACGCGCGTCAAGAACGACCGCCGCTTTCCTCATAACGCGATCAACTATTGCCTGGAGCAGGCCGGCATCTCCCAAAACGATCTCGCCGCGGTCGTTTATTACGACAATTCCGCGCTGACCTTCGAGCGGCTGTGCCAGTCGCTTATGGCTGTCGACCGGGATGCCGCCTCTCGCATGTGGGAAAAGATCATGCCGTCCTGGCTGCGCATGAAGCTGCACTTTCCGAAAATGGTCCGGGAATCCCTGTCCTATGACGGCCCTATTCTGCAGGGCATTCATCATCGCTCGCACGCCGCAAGCTGCTTTTTCCCTTCGCCGTTCGAGCGAGCCGCCATTCTCACCATCGACGGCGTCGGCGAATGGGCCACTGCCAGCATCGGGCGCGCGGCGGGCAATCGCGTGGAGCTGCTCAAGGAAATGCGCTTTCCGCATTCGCTCGGACTGCTCTATTCGGCCTTCACGCAGTTCACCGGGTTCAAGGTCAACTCCGGCGAATACAAAATGATGGGACTCGCGCCTTACGGCGAACCGGTTTACCGGGACACGATTCTCGACAACCTCGTGGATCTGAAAGCTGATGGATCGGTCGAGCTGAATCTCGAATATTTCGATTTCCTGCGCGACACGCAGACCACGAACGACCGCTTCGCCGCTCTCTTCGGAGGACCGCGCCGCAAGCCCGAAGGCCGCATCACGCGCCGCGAAATCGACATGGCCAAATCGATCCAAGCGGTCACTGAAGAGGCGATGCTACGCATGGCGCGCGAAGCGCATCGGCTCACCGGCGAAAAATACCTGTGCCTGGCTGGAGGCGTCGCGCTCAATTGCGTGGCCAATGGCCGCCTGCTGCGCGAAGGACCGTTTGACGACATTTGGATTCAGCCTGCGGCCGGCGATTCCGGCTGCGCTCTGGGCGTCGCGCTCGACGCCTATCATGCCTACTACGGCGGGGAGCGCCAACTGAATCCTGGCCACTCCGCTCAGGGCGGCTCTTATCTCGGCCCGGATTTCTCCTGCAACGAGATCGAATCCTATCTTGAGACGTTTGGCTACCCGTATCGCAAGCTCTCGGGCGAAGAGCGCAACGGCTACCTTGCGAAGAAGCTTGCCGAAGGCAAAGTGGTGGGTCATTTCGCGGGCCGGCTGGAATTCGGTCCCCGCTCGTTAGGCGCCCGCTCGATCCTGGGCGATTCGCGCAATCCCGAAATGCAAGCCAGCCTCAATCTGCGCATCAAGTATCGCGAATCCTTTCGTCCCTTCGCGCCCGCCGTGCTTTCCGAGCGTGTAAGCGAATATTTCGAACTTGATCGCGAGAGCCCCTACATGCTGCTGGTCGCGCCGGTAAAGAAAGAACGTCGCTTGCCCTTGGATTCGAAAATCGGCAGCGACGACGACCTGCTGCCCGTGGTGCGCCGGCTGCGCAGCGACATCCCCGCCGTGACGCACGTCGACTATTCCGCGCGCATCCAAACCGTGCGCCGCGACCATCACCCCGAGTTTTACGATCTGATCGCCGAATTCGAGCGGCAGACGGGCTGCGGAGTCGTCGTCAACACATCGTTCAATGTTCGAGGCGAGCCGATCGTCTGCACGCCCCAGGATGCCTACCGCTGCTTCATGCGCACCGAGATGGACGTGCTGGCCCTGGGCAATTACATTCTGCTCAAGGAAGAGCAACCCGCCTGGCCCGAGGGCAAAGGCGAAGGACTCGAAAACGAGGATGTCTCCACGGCCCCCGCCGAAAGCCAGCCGGAAGAGCTTCTGAGCGAATTAGCCACGCTGTTCGACAAAGAATTCTGGCCCGCCGCGGAAAAGCTCAAAGCGAGCGGTCACGTGCGCATTAAAGAAGAGTTCCGCAAGCAGCCCACCATGTGGGAAGACTCCGGCGAGCCCGCCGACTTGAAGCCCGTCTTCGAGATCGGTAAAGCGATGCTGAGCGAGAAACCCGATCCCAAGGAATTCGCGGACGCCATCTCGCGTGCCTGGCTCGATAAAGAGGCCGCCACCGTGCTAAAACCCGTAGTCGCGAAACTGATCAAAGCCGGCCTGAAGCACCAGGTGACCGCGGAGATTCAGGAGCAAGTGAGCGAATCGGTGTATGTGATGTTTTAGTTCGCCGCGAGAAAGGAAACTTTTGGACGAACGAGGTCTGGCCTAGATGCGTGGACGTTACGTAAGCTCCGCCGCAGTCGCCTTGACTTTCGTTTCTATGGCTCGGGCGACGCTCCCCGTACCGCCTCTTCAACACGCTCCTTGGCGGCCCGCGCCTGTCGTGGGCGTCCCGTCATATGTCACGGACCTCACGGCCAAATTGTTCGATGCGGGCCTGGCCGATCCTCGCGGTGGAGCCTACCGCCGAATCGTCGTGAGTGTCACCAGCCTCTCTCGGGCAAATCGCCAATGGATCACGAACGGATGGTATTTCCCGGACGGGTTCGCCGTTTGTTGGGACGGGTTGGTTCACAAAGTCGTGCAAGTCGGCAGCCCAGCCGATCTCCGGCAGGATGTCGCCGCGAGTAAAGCCAGTTTTTTCACGCGGGCCACGGTTGGCGCTCCGCCGGAGGCGGGACCGGTTAGTATTGCCCTCCTTCTCCGGCTTGGAGAAACGGAGCTGGCGCATCAGTTGTTCGTCCGATTCTTAGAAGGGCCGCCACAAGCTTTCGCGCGACCGGCGCTAAACGAACAGGAGTGGTTTTCAGCGGCTTCCGGCGCCTGGCTCAGCGCTGCACTCGATGAAGCCATGAACGCACACGCCACAGGTGACGATGGACTGACCGTCGACCTTTCGGAATTACTACAAGGGGCCCGCCCGCGTCTCGAGTCCGTTTGGAGCGGCCTGCGGTCCGGTCAGCCTCAAGGCGCTCCCTCGCCAATGGCGTTTTTGGACCCGTTGCCCACCCTGCTGAGCGATTCCGAGCGTCGCCTGAAAGAGGCGTCACGTCCTCCGTTTGATCAGGCAGCCATGAGCAGGATAACTTCAGCGGCACGAATATCCGAGTTGATCGACCGCCTGGAAGATGTGGATGAACGGCAACTCAGCGTGCCTGGCGGCATTGACTTCATGCAATCGCCAATCTGCAAAATGCTGGCGGCGGAAGGCGCGGCAGCGGTTGAGCCGCTGCTGGACGCGATGGAGCACGACCGGAGACTTACCCGGTCATTCGGCTTCGGGCAGTCTCTTAGGTTGATCAGCGTCGCGGACGTGGCGGAGATTATACTCCAATACGAATACCATTTGAATGTCTTCCGCTGGAATGATCCGGCACGGCGCAGGGAATGGCTCATCGCGAATAAGAGCCGTTCTCAGGCTGAGCGTTATTTCGATTTGTTAGCCGGCGATTCAAACGATGAACTGCAATGGCTCGACGCGGCCGAAGGTCTGGCGGGCGCTCTGGGCGAGGAATTGCGCCAACGCAGGAATCCTTCTCTTTCAGAACTCCTTGCAAAGCGCGTCGGCCAGATGAGAACAAATTGGGCCGAGAATGTTGCTCTTTTGCTGTACTTATGGGATCCGACGGCTGCTCTTTCTTCTCTCAAGAGAGTCACGCGTGGTTCGTATATAGGAACTCTGTACGGACACATCATCGCGGCTCGCCTACAATTGGGCGACGATTCTGCCGCGCGCGATTGGGCCGCGACGATCCGAACCGATCGGGTTGTGTCGTTAGAGCAACTCACCCCACTCTGGACCAAGCCGGAGGATGGAATCCTGCAAGAGGCCGCGCGAGAGCTCTTTAGCAGCCCCAACGGTCCGATGTCCCCATCGAATCTATTGAAATCAGGGCGCTCGGTAGGCGCCCTGATTCGCTCGCCGCTATTGATCCAACCCGTCTTCCGCGAAAGCGTCGCCGACGCGCTCGGCCGTAAGGACGTGGTAGGGACGGCAGAGCGACGTTCTGATGGTTATGTCACGATGCATTCTCCGGATTCTTCAGTGACCTGTGCGCCTGGCCAATGCGGCGCGGGCTTCCCGGTGAGTCACCCACCTGGAAAGCAAAACATAAGAGCGGGAGACTATATCGCTTGGTTGCTCAGCAGGATTGACGGATTTCCGGCAATTGAGATCGAAGCATCAGAGGAAGAGAAAGACCGCAGTATCGCTCGAATCCGTGATTTTCTTCGTTCACATGGAACAGATCTGCGTGCGCCTCCGCCCACCGAGCGCACGTACCCAGATCCACTTGTTACGTTGGTTGCGAAATAGGCTACAAAATTGCCGGCGTTTGCCACGCGTCCTTCCTCCGCGCCATTTGCTTTGGAACCCGGTTACAAAGCCGCGCTCATCAGTCCAATGTCAGCTTTTCGGAAGGTCAACTCTGCGATTGATTAACGCCGCGCAGCCAAAGCCAACACCCCGCCCGCAGGGCAGAAGATGCGTCGCATAAGTCTGGGTGGCTCCAGGTGGGCGGAATCTCTTCGAAAGCCCAATCTTCGAAAAAACCACGGCAACAGCCGCACGATAGCGTACCTTACCGGCGATCTTGGACCGGACTCACCAGCCGCCTTTCCGCATCGCTATCGGGCCTGCCGACTGCGCAATTCCCGCATCCCCAAAGGAGTTGCCGGATGCAGACGCCACTCGCCATCCAACGTGCTCGCTGTAAATAGCAGCGACACCAAAGCCCTTCCCGGCAACCCACGATGTGGGAAGACTCCGGCGAGCCCGCCGGCTTGAAGCCCGTCTTCGAGATCGGTAAAGCGATGCTGAGCGAGAAACCCGATCCCAAGGAATTCGCGGACGCCATCTCGCGTGCCTGGCTCGATAAAGAGGCCGCCGCCGTGCTAAAACCCGTAGTCGCGAAACTGATCAAAGCCGGCCTGAAGCACCAGGTGACCGCGGAGATTCAGGAGCAAGTGAGCGAATCGGTGTATGTGATGTTTTAGTTCGCCGCCGGGTGATCGTCGAACGGCAAGCCGCAGGGCGGCTGTGCCGAATCCTGGAACAGCCCACTCGCCTCCTCCGTCTAATCCTCGCTAGAGGGCCGCTCTCGAAGATTCGTGTCACAAAATCCCGATGGGCGGTGTTGTAATACCGTGGACACACTGACCGAGGCTCTCGTTGAGACCAAATCCAGCGAAGGCCGGCCTGATATCGAGGAAGTCTTTCACGCTCAATATGCGCGCATAGCCCGGGTAATCGGGGGCGTCATTCGCGACCCCGCGCGCGCAGAGGAACTCGCCGTGGAGGTCCTGTTGAAGTGGTCGCGCTCGCCCCATGCCCAAATCGAAAACATCGAGGCCTGGTTGTATCGCGCCGCGGTTCGAGTCGGTCTCAACGAGCTTCGCCATCGCACGCGCCGCGCGCGGCGCGAAAGGGTTTTCTCGCTTCTGCGCAAAATGCCGACGCCCGAAGAACTGTTCGCCGCGCAAGAGGAACAGCGGCGGGTGGACGTGGTTCTGAGCGCGCTGGAATCCCGTCAGGCCGAGCTCCTGCTCCTACGCGCTCAGGGCTTCGGCTACAACGAACTTGCTTCTGCGCTCGATTTGAATCCCAGTTCCGTGGGAACGTTTCTTAGCCGGGCGCAGCGGGCATTTCGAAAGGAGTACAAGCGGCGCTATGAAACCAAGTGACATGGAGAATCCGGAGCGTTGGAGCGACGACATTTTGGCGGCTCGTTTCCACGAGTGGCAGCCCGACGTCGCGCGCGCGTTCGCACAATTCCAGAACGGGAGACGCGAAAAACAATCGTTCCGCCGAGCCTGGCTGTGGGTGGCGGCCGCTCTTGCGACCAGCGTTTCGTTAGCCGCGTTTCCGTCGACCCGAGTCTTCGCGCAGCGGTGTGTATCGGCGTGTCTGGCCGGGTCGAGCGGCGTGCGGGAATTCCTCACGGGAGGCGTCTCAACCACGGCTCCCAAGAACACATTCGCCAAACCCGGCCATCGCATGGCGGCACCCGATTTCGCGTTGACGGACGCGTCCGGCCGGGCAGTCAAACTTTCCGATTTTCGGGGGAAAGTGGTCTTGCTGAATTTCTGGGCAACATGGTGCGCGCCCTGCGGCGCCGAAGTCCCTTTGCTGGTCGGATTTCAACGGGAATATCGCGATCGCGGTCTCCAGGTGCTAGGAGTGTCCCTTGATGAGGACGGGTGGAAATCTGTCAGGCCCTACATTGAAAAAAGACAGGTGAATTATCCAGTCATGATCGGCAACGGCGATATCGCCCGCGCCTACGGCGGACTTGAATCGGTGCCCACCACGGTGATCGTCGACAAGACCGGACGCATTGCCGCTACGCATCTTGGCCTTTGTAGAAAGGACGAGTACGAGGCGGATATCCAGGCAGTACTCAACGAGTAAAGAGGACCAATCTTATGCTTATCCACGCAAAAGTCGTTTGCATCACGGCCGTTCTGCTGACTTACGGCGCTTTCTCCATGAAGAGCGCAGGCGCTTCCGACCCCGGCGGCGCGCAAGGGCATTCGTCCGGACTACGAGCCAAGATTACGCTGCCCGATGGAACCGTGCGGATGGCTACGCTTGAGGGTTTGGGATGCACATCGAGCATCTGCTCAAGAGTCGCGATCAAAGGAAATGTGAACGGCGATTCACCGGCGAGATTCTGGCTCGACGGCATTGCGGCGATCAAGGAGATCGCGAACGATCGGGCGTTGCTGGTCATGAAGAACGGAGCGGAGCACAGGATCGCATTGATAAAGGATTTTCGAGTCCTTTACCTCGAGTCCGGCCGCGCTACAAAACTGGATCTGACCGGGATTAAATCGCTGGAGTTTGTCTCCTCGACAAATTAGAGGCTTCGGATGATCGGCGAATCTATCGCGGCTGCGTTACCACGTCCACCAGTGCCGGCTCTCCTCGCTTCACGATCTCAACCGCCCGTTTAAGCGCCGGGCCGAGGTCTTTGGGATCCGCGATCGGACCTTCCGCGTGGATGCCCATGCCTTGCGCAATTTTCGCGTAATCGATATTCGGGTCGTTGAGAGTGGTCCCGATGCCCGCCTGCGTGACGCCGCGATTGTGGCGCGCGGCCATCCGCTGTACGTGCATCACCTCCTGATGATAGGCGCGATTGTTGTGCATGACGCTCAGCAGTGGAATGCGGTGGTGCGCGGCGGTCCAGAGCACGCCGGGAGCGTACATTAAGTCTCCGTCGTTCTGGATGGCGACGCTCAAGCGTCCGTGCTTCTTATTCGCGAGCGCGGCGCCTACAGATGCCGGGGCGCCGTACCCGACGCCCGCGCCGCCGGAGCCGCCCAGGAATTGATAGGGTTTTTCGAAATTCCACAGGCGCAAGGGCCAACGGCTTACGAATCCGACGTCCGAGACCAGCGCCCAATCTTCATGCTCGATCTGCGCGCCCAACTCGGCCGATAGACGCGCCGTGCTGATGGGACTCGCATCCCAGGCATAGGTAGCTTCAGTACGAGCGCGAGCTTGCGCCTCTTTGGCGGCCAGAGCGAGCTTTGTTCCTCGATCCGCGAACTTGATCCTAGCGTCGTTCGTAATGGCGCGTTTCACGGCTTCGATCAGCGATGGCAGCGTGGCCTCGGCATCCGCGGCGATCGACAAATCTAATTCGGGATACCGTTCGAAATCCTGATAGTTGCTCTTCAGGAACAGATCGCCGGAAGTAATGCCGATCAGCTTCGTCCCAGGCTTCACGATCCGCTGAGAGGTGCGCCGCAGTTGATCGCGGAAGGAGTTCACGGTTCCCCAGAAATCGGTCAGCTCCAGCCCCAGGATGACGTCGGCATTGGCGATCAAGGCGCGGCTTCGGTCGGTATGGTTCAGAGGATGGCGGGATGGAAAATTCATCCGTCCGCCTTGATCGATCACCGGCGCCTGCAAAGCCTCGGCTAGCTCGATCAGCAACTTCATCCCCGCGGGCGTGCGCGCGGCGCGATCGGCGACGATCACCGGATTCTGCGCCGCCACCAGCAGCTTTGCGGCTTCCGCGACGGCGCCCGAATCGCCTTGAGGAGGCGCGGCGAGCGTCAGCTTGGGAATACGCGGCCATGCTCCTTCGTGCGGGTTTTCCTGAAGGTCCCCATCCGCCACCAGCGCAACGGGCATCATGGGCGGCGTCATCGCGATCTTGTAGGCGCGCACTGCGGATTCGGCGAAGTGCGCGAGCGAAGCCGGCGTATCGTCCCACTTGACGAAATCGCGGAGCAGTGTGTTGCCGTCCTGAACGCTGTGCTCCCATTCGACACCCGGACGGCGGGTGGTTGCATCCGCGATGTTCGCCGAGATCAGATACACCGGCACACGGTCGCAGAAGGCGTTGTAGACCGCCATCGCCGCGTGCTGCGCTCCCACCGCGCCGTGTAGCAGCACCATCAAGGGCTTGCCTTCCACCTTGGCGTAGCCGTGCCCCATCGCCACGGCCGACTCTTCGTGGCAGCAGGTGATGAACTCGGGATTGCGATTGCCTCCGTAATTGATCAGCGACTCGTGCAAACCGCGGAAGCTGGAGCCAGGGTTGGCGCACACGTATTCGAAGCCGATTTGTTTCAACACGTCCACCATGAAGTCGCCCCCCGGCCGGTCGGTGGTGAGCACCTCAACGCTCGGCGGCGGCGCGGATTCGGCCTGGCGGGCGGCAGCCGTCGGTTCAGCCGCGCGGCGCGGCCCCGAAGTTTGCTCTTGCGCCTTGGCCGCCGGACCGGATGCGGTCAATGCCGCGGCGCCTGCCGCCGCGCCTTTCAGAAAATTGCGGCGGCCTACTTTGGTCGATCGCGCCATTCGTTCCACCTCGACGGATAGCGTATCACCAAAAGCCGTCCGAGGCAGAATAGAAAAATGAGCGAACCCGCCCTAAATACCCCTCCCAAACACCGCCCCTTCGTACCAGACGCCACCAACATGAGGGAATTCACGCCGAGGGCGCTCTTGTTGGGCCTCGCGATGACGGTGGTGCTCGGCGCCGCGAACGCTTACCTGGGATTGCGCGCGGGAATGACCATCGCCGCGACCTATCCGGCCGCCGTAATCGGCATGGCCGTGTTGCGCGTCGTCAACGGCTCGGTGCTCGAAGAGAACATTGCGCGCACCGCCGGATCCATCGGCGAATCCGTCGCCGCCGGCGCGATCTTCACTCTGCCCGCATTCCTGATTGCCGGCTCCTGGACGTCGTTCGATCCCGCCCACGCCTATTGGAAATCGACTGCGCTGATGCTCGTCGGAAGCGTACTCGGCGTGCTCTTCGTTTCTCTGGTTCGCCGAACGCTGGTGGAGGATCCCACGCTTCCCTTCCCCGAATCCGTGGCCGCTTCGGAGATCCACAAAGCGGGGCGGCGCGGCGCCGAGGCCGCTCGTTATCTTTTCTGGAATATCGGACTAGGCGCGCTAGTGCAGATTTTGGGCGCGATGCAGCTCTTCGCCGTGGATAAGAGCTTTTTTGTCAACATCGGCCAAACCGGAAAGAGCTTCGTCCGGTTGGGACCGTCCGGAAGCCCAAACATAGTGAACGCAGGAGCGGTGTCGACGTTCGACGCGCCCACGGTGAGCCCCGCTTACATGGGCGTCGGATACGTGATCGGACCATCGCTCGCCGCTTTGCAATTTTCCGGTGGCGTGCTGGCGTGGGGTGTACTCGTGCCGCTGATGATGTTTTTTCTCGGGCCGCAACTCCAGGCCTTTCTTCCTCCCGGAGCGCCCACCGATGGCTGGGCCGATCTAGCCGGCGCCGTGTGGCGCTACATCGTGCGGCCAATAGCCGTCGGCGGCATGATGGTCGGCGCGGCGTACACGCTGTTTCGAATGGGCAGTAACTTAACGTCAAGCCTCGGCCGCGCACTCAGCGAAGTGCGTCACGGCGCGCCTCCGCTGGATTCCATGGCGCGCACCGAGCGCTACATGGGATCGAAGACCGTGCTGTCGCTCATTGGCCTGACATTCCTGGTGATGATTGCGCTGTACATCTATATCTCCGGCAACGTGCTTGCGGGCGCTGTGGCTGCCGTGGTCATGCTGCTGATCGGATTTTTCTTCGCTACGGTTTCCGGAAATCTGGTGGGGATGATTGGATCGTCCAATAATCCTATCTCCGGCCTGACGCTTTCCACCCTCATCATCGCCGCCCTGCTGATGGTGGCTTTAGGCGTGTCCGGGCCGAGCGGAGTGGCCGTGGTTCTGGGCGTGGCCGCGGTGGTGTGCGTCTCATCCGCTGTCGCGGGCGAGCTTTTGCAGGATTTCAAGGCCGGTTACATTCTTGGCGGCACTCCCCGAACGATTCAGATCGCCGAGCTGATCGCGGTCGTGGTCGCCTGCCTGGTGATGTATTACCCGCTTTATGTGCTTCAGGGCGCCAACATCAAAAGCGGCGGCACGGGGTTTGGCGACAAGGCTCTGCCCGCTCCCCAGGCGGGCTTGATGGCGGCCTTGGCGCAAGGCATTGTCGGCGGAGAAATGCCTTGGCCGTTGGTGATCGCGGGCGCGCTGTTCGGCGTCGCCATGATTATGTTGAAGGTGCGCAGCCCCATGCTGGTGGCGGTGGGAATGTATCTTCCCTTCTCAACGAGCTTCGCGATCTTCGTGGGCGGCATGCTGCGAGGCGTTCAAGACGGGCTCAGCCGCCGCGCCGGCAACAACGAAGCGCAGCGCACGCGGGTGGAGAGCGTCGGCATCCTGATCGCCAGCGGCCTGATCGCGGGCGAGGCGCTCACCGGTCTCATTATCGCGACCTTCCGGTTTTTTGACAGGCCAGTTCATCAGTTCTTCGCGCAACCGTCCTATCTGGCCGGAGCCTTAGTGATGGCCGCGCTCGGGCTGATGATGATCTTTCTGCCGCTTGCCCGCGCGGGCAAGCCCGACGAGCCTCCGCCACCAGCAGCGATTATGTAATTGTCGGGAAGTTATCGTGCTATGTTTGGCCGGCCTAAAGCCCGGCGCTTGCGCCGCCGATTAAACCAACATGGCCGCGGACCGACTGCTTTCTCCGGATCTCGACAACCCGCTCAAGTACGAAGACGAAGCATCGAAGAAGGTGCAGAGCTACGATTTCCGCCGGCCCGACCGCATCGCCAAAGATCAGCTCCGCGCGATTCACCTGCTCCACGAGAATTTCGCGCGCAGCCTCGCGTCCAGCCTATCCGCATACTTGCGCGCTTACGTGGCGGTAAATTTGGTTGGCGTCGAACAGCTTTCTTTTATCGAATTTGCCGGATGCCTTCCCTCGCCCACCAGCATAGTCACGCTCGGCATGAAGCCGATCGATGGCAGCGCCGTGCTGGAGATCAATCCCTCGCTCGTGTTTCCGATTCTCGAGATGCTGCTCGGCGGCTCCGGCAAATCCGGGACCAGCGTAACCAGAGAGGTCACGGAGATCGAGCAAAGTATTCTGGAGGGCTTGCTCCGCATTGTTCTGAACGACCTCCGCACGTCCTGGCAGGCCGTAACAACGCTGGAGTTTTCGATCGAGGGGCACGAGACAGAGCCCCAACTGCTCCAGATACTGGCGCCGAACGAGGCCGTGGTGGCGATCAGTCTCGAGGTGCGCATCGGCGACCGGGCGGGAATGATGAATATCGGCATCCCCTCCATCGTGGTCAAGATGCTGCGTCAGAAGTTCGATCAGCAGTGGAGCGTCCGCAAGACGCAGGCCACCGAGGAGGAACGTGGGCGCGTGCTGCGGCTGATACGTCCAGCGCTAATTCAACTGGAAGCCCGTCTACACGGGCCGACGCTCGGCCTGGGAGAACTGCTCGATCTAGCGGAGGGCGATATTATCGCCTTCGAGTACCCAGTCGCCAAACCTATGGATCTGATGGTGAATGGGAAACTGAAATATCGCGGCGAGATGATCACCACGGGCCGCAAACAGGCTTTCGAAGTTCAGGAACTGGTCGCGGAGCCATGAACTTCAGGGCGGATCGCTCCTCTCGCCACCGGTGATCAGACGGGCGCCGCGATCGAACGAGAAGTAAAGAAATCCCCACTGGATAAACACCATGATCCGGCTCCGAAACTGAACCAGATACATCAGGTGGACGAATAGCCATATAAACCAGGCCACCCAGCCGGAAAAACGCAATTTACCGAAATCGGCCACTCCGGAGGCGCGGCCTATCACGGCGAGCGAGCCCTTGTAGAAATAGCGAAACGGCGGCGACGGATGTCCGCGCAGACGCTCCAGGACAACGTCGGCCGCGTGCCGCCCCATCTGCATCGCCACCGGCGCGACGCCCGGTAGGGGCGAGCCTTTCCAATCCAGGTGCGCCGCGTCGCCGATGACCAGGATTTCCGGGTGGCCGGGAATGCTCAGGTCCGGGGCGACCATGATCCGTCCCGACTTGTCGCGCTGCGCGCCGGTTTCCTGCGCCACAGTAGCGATAAATTCCGCCGGTGCGACTCCCGCCGCCCAGATCACGGTCTTGGCTTCGATCCTTTCCTCACCCTTGAGCGACGATAGAACGATTCCCTCCGCGTCCACCTCGGTTACGCGAGTTCCCGCGCGGGTCTGCACTCCCAGCCGCATCAGGGATCGCTCCGCCGCCTCGGATAAATCCTCAGGGAAGCCGGGCAAGATTCTCGGCGCGCCTTCCACCAGCACGATTCTGGAATCTTGCGGATGAATCGTGCGGAAATCGTCGCGGAGCGTGTCTCTGGCGATCTCCGCGAGCGCTCCGGCCAGTTCCACACCGGTCGGCCCTCCACCTACGATCACGAACGTGAGCCAAGCCGGGCGGCGGGCGGGATCGGGTTCCCTTTCGGCCCGCTCGAAGGCCACCAGGATTCTGCGCCGGATCCGCGTCGCGTCCTCAATCGTCTTGAGACCGGGGGCCGAGTGTTGCCAATCGTCGTGGCCGAAGTAGAAATTGCGCGCTCCCGTGGCGACGATTAGCGTGTCGTAGGATCTCGTTTCGCCCGATAGTATCAAGCGGCGATTTCTGGCGTCCAGAAAAACGGCCTCGTCGAGGATGACGCGCACGTTCTTTTGGCGCTTCAACACCGCCCGCAAAGGCGCGGCGATCTCCCCCGGCGAAAGGGACCCGGTCGCAACCTGGTATAGCAGCGGCTGGAATAAATGAAAATTGCGGCGATCTACCAGTGTGACATCCACCGCCTGATGCCGGAACGCCTTGGCGGCATAGAGTCCGCCGAACCCGCCTCCCACGATGACGACGCGATGCATCCGCATTTCAGGGTCGCAGACCGGGGTCGTGGCGCGGGGTCTTTACGCGGGATCCGGCGCCCTGGCAATGTGATATCCTTTCTCGCTAGCCGCCGTGACAAGCGGCTGCCCTTCGGCTCAAGCGGAAATGCGGCCCGTGCCGCCCCGATTGCGCCGTCGAGTGTGACAAACGGGGTGTTGGCAAACAAGGAGTCGACTCACATGGGAATCGAACAACGCAAAAAAGCCAGTGACTATCCGCAGGAATTGCTCGACCTCTTTCATCTCTACGTGCATGGCGAAATCGATCGCCGCGCGTTTCTGGAAGGCGCTCAAAAATTCGCCGTGGGAGGCGTGACGGCGACCGCGATCTGGGAGGGCCTGCGCCCGAACTACGCCTGGGCGGAACAAGTCCCCAAGGACGACAAGCGCCTCAAAATCGAATCCGCGACCATTCCGTCGCCGCAGGGCAATGGAACCGTGAACGGCTACTTCGTTCGCCCCGCAAACGCAAGCGGTAAGCTCCCCGGAGTGCTGGTGGTGCACGAAAACCGCGGGCGTAATCCGTACATCGAGGATGTGGCGCGGCGGCTCGCCGTGGCCGGCTTTATGGCCGTGGCGCCGGACGGGTTAACCAGCGTTGGCGGCTATCCGGGCGATGAGGAGAAAGCCGCGGCCGCGTTCCGCACTGTGAACGGCGCCAAGATGACCGAGGACTTCGTGGCCTCGGCGCATTGGCTAAAGGATCGCTCCGATTGCACCGGCAAAATCGGCGTGGTCGGCTTCTGCTACGGCGGCGGCATCGCGAATCAGCTCGCGGTGCGTCTTGGATCCGATTTGTCCGCGGCGGTTCCATTCTATGGCGCGCAACCCACCGCGCCAGCGGACATCGCCAAAATTAAGGCGCCAATTCTAGCCCACTACGGTTCGTTGGACACGCGCATCACCGGCAATTGGCCCGCGTATGACGAGGCATTGAAGAACGCGGGCGTGGTCCACACGGGCTACGTCTACGAGGGCGCCAATCACGGCTTCCATAACGATACGACGCCGCGCTACGACAAGGAAGCGGCGGAGTTGGCTTGGCAGCGGACGATCGACTTCTTCAATAAATATCTGAAGGGCTGACGGCCGCGCCGTTCTAACCGAAATCCGGAGGATTCGGATGAAGAAACGCGTACTTTTTAGTGTCACTCCTTTGCTCTTGGGGATTTTGCTGCTCGTCAATGTCATGAGCAATCCACGCTTTGAGACCTATCGAGGAGCCGATGTCGTGAAACTTCTTGGCGTCGGAGCGCTTCTGGTAGTGGGCTTAGCCAGGCTTTGGGGCGAGGTCAAGACTCCCGGAGAGTAATAGAACGGTTGGCGCCGCGTTTATGATGGGATGCGGTGCCCGAGCCACTTGACGCAATCATTGTCGGCGGCGGCCACAACGGATTGGTCGCCGCCGCTTACCTCGCCCGCGCCGGACGCAAAGTCCTGGTTCTCGAAGCCCGTGAATTGGTTGGCGGATGCGCCGTCACGGAAGAGGTTTGGCCGGGATACCGCGTCTCCACCGCTTCCTATCTCGCCAGTCTCTTGCAGGACAAAGTCGTTCGCGATCTGGAGTTGGAGCGCTTCGGCTATCGCGTGGACGCCAAAGATCCCGCGTTCTTCTCGCCCTTTCCCGACGGCCGCCACTTTTTCATGTGGCAGGATCGCGCCCGTACGCTGGCCGAAATCGCGAAGTTCTCGGCGCGTGACGCGAAGACGTATCCGAAATACGAAGAGCATGTGGAAAGCCTGGCGCGCGTGGCCGAGTGGCTGCTACTGACCACTCCACCTCCGTTCCCGCCGGGCGGCGTCGGGGATTTCATCGACTATTTGAAATTCCTCGGCAAGCTGCGCGGCCTCTCGAAGAAAGAAATCGTGGGCCTGGTGAAGATCGCCACCCAAAGCGTGGCCGAGTTTCTAGAGGAATGGTTTGAGTCCGAGGAAGTGAAGGTCACCTTGGCCACTGACGGCGTCATCGGCGCCAACGGAGGTCCGCGCTCGCCCGGTACCGCGTATATTTTGCTGCATCACTGCATGGGCGGGGTCGGAGGCCAGCGCGGGCTGTGGGGTTTCGTGCGCGGAGGCATGGGCGGCATATCGAACGCCATCGCCGATTCTGCGCGGAGCAAGGGCGTGGAGATCCGCACGAACGCGACTGTCTCCAAGATCCTGGTTCGGGGCGGGCGCGCCGAAGGCGTGGTCCTGGCGACGGGCGAAGAGATTCGGGCGAAGATCGTCGCCAGCAACCTTGATCCGAAGCGAACGTTTCTCGAACTGCTCGATGCGTCCGATCTTCCGGACGATTTCGTGGATGGAATTCGCAAATACCGCAGCGAAGGCACGTCGCTCAAAATGAATCTTGCGCTAAGCGGATTACCGGAGTTCCGCTCCTATCCCGGCGCGCCAGGACCGCAGCACCGCGCGACCATGCATATTTGCCCCTCCATCGAATATATTGAGCGAGCCTGGGACGATGCCAAGTATGGCCGGCCGGCGCAGTCGCCGCTGCTGGAGATGACCATCCCCACCATGTACGATCCGACGCTCGCGCCGGAGGGCCATCACATCATGGGGATTTTCTTGCAATACGCCCCATACACTCTGCACGAAACGAATTGGGACCGCGAGCGCAAGCGGTACACCGAACGGATTCTCGACGTGATCGAGGAATACTGCCCGAACTTCCGTTCGATCGTGGTGGAGAAGCAGACGCTCACGCCGCTCGATCTGGAACGGCGCTTCCACATCACCGGCGGCAATATCTTCCACGGAGAAATGAGCCTGGATCAGATGTTCGTGATGCGCCCCGTGGCGGGATGGGCCCGCTACCGCACGCCGATCAAAGGCTTGTACCTGTGCGGCTCCGGCGCGCATCCCGGCGGCGGCGTCATTGGCGCTCCAGGGCATAACGCCGCGCGGGAGATCTTGAAGGACGGCTGAGGCTCGCTATTGCGCCGCCATCGCTAGGTCCATGTTCCCTCTTGTGCCGGCGTGTCCCGGCCAAATTCTACGCCCCGCCGGAGTCGCGGCTCATCGAAGGTCGCAGGGAGAACACCATGCGAACCAGGCTGGCCCTCGCTGCCGCAGCTACCCTTCTGCTCGGCTGGCTGACTATCAGTGTGGCTCAAGAAAATGAATCGGCGCCAGATTCAGGCGCCGGAGGGACGCCTCGCGTGTTGCCGCGGCCGGAACCGCCCTTTCGTGGCAAAATCGGCCGCACCGTAAAGGATTCCACGCCCGATTTTCCGAAAGAAGTACAAGCGCCCAAGGGCGCCCCCAACGTTCTGCTGATCATGACGGACGATGTCGGCTTCGGAGCGGCCAGCAGCTTCGGCGGCCCGATCCCCACTCCGGCGATGGACAAACTGGCCCAAAACGGGCTCCGGTACAACCAGTTCCACACCACGGCGCTCTGCTCGCCCACCCGCGCCGCGCTGATTACGGGACGCAATCACCACACCGCCGCGACCGGAACCATCATGGAGATGGCCACGGGCTTTCCAGGCTACAATTCGCTGATGTCCCGGAGCGTCGGCACCGTCGGCCAGATGCTGAAGTATAACGGCTACAGCACCGCATGGTTCGGCAAGAACCACAACGTTCCGGATTGGCATACCAGCCAGGCCGGCCCCTTCGATCTCTGGCCAACGGGCCTCGGCTTCGATTACTTTTTCGGCTTTATCGGCGGCGAGGCGAACCAGTGGCACACGCCCATCTACGAGAACACCGTGCCCTACGAAGCGCCCGAACAGGAAGGCGCCAACCCAAAGCACTTTAACGAGCTCATGGCCGATAAAGCGATCGCCTGGATGCGCGAGCAGCATTCGCTGGCGCCGGACAAGCCGTTCTTCGCCTATTACGCTACTGGCGCGACGCACTCTCCGCACCACGCCCCGCAGGAGTGGATCGACAAGTTCAAGGGACAGTTCGACCAGGGCTGGGACAAGGTCCGCGAAGAGACGCTAGCCCGCCAGAAACAGCTCGGCGTGGTCCCGGCAAACACCCAGCTCACCGCGCGCCCCAAGGAGATCCCAGCGTGGAATAGCCTCACGCCGGAACAGAAAAGAGTCTACGCGCACATGATGGAGGTCTACGCAGGTTATCTCGCCTATACGGATTACGAAATCGGCCGCGTCATCGACGCCGTGGCCGGAATGGGCGAACTGGATAACACGCTCGTCATCTACATCATGGGCGACAATGGCGCGAGCGCCGAAGGTTCATTGCAGGGCACATCCAATGAAATCGCCGTTGGCGCCAACGGCGTGCCGGAGACCATCGGGTACCTCGCCTCCATCATGGATGGACTTGGTGGCCCGCTCTACTACAACCACTATCCGGTCGGCTGGGCGCATGCCATGGACACGCCGTTTCAGTGGACCAAGCAGGTGGCGTCGCACTTCGGAGGCACACGCAACGGTCTGGTCATTTCCTATCCGAAGCGCATCAAGGACAAAGGCGGGCTGCGCACCCAGTTTGCTCACGTCATCGACATCACGCCGACCATCCTTGAGGTGACCGGCGTTACATTTCCCGACACGATCAACGGAGTGAAGCAAAAGCCGCTCGAAGGAGTCAGCCTGGCCTATACCTTCGACGATGCGAACGCGCCCACCAGGCACAACACTCAATATTTCGAAATGCTGGGCAATCGCGCCATCTATCACGACGGCTGGATGGCGTCCACCACTCCGCTGCGTCTGCCATGGATTCTCTACGGCGCGAGCCCGAACCCGGACGACTTCAAGTGGGAGCTCTATCACGTCGCGGACGATTTCTCGCAAGCCCACAACCTGGCCGCGCAGAATCCAGCGAAGTTGAAAGAGATGCAGCAGCTCTTCGATCAGGAAGCCAAGAAGTACGACGTCTATCCGCTGGATGCCTCGGCCGCGGAACGCGCGGATCCGGCCATCCGCCCGAGCCTTACCCGAGGCCGCTCTGATTTCACCTATTACCAGGGAATGATCCGCATCCCCGAGGGAACTTCGCCGGACGTGAAAAACAAGTCTTACACCATGACGGCGGAGGTCGAGATTCCGGAGGGCGGCGCGGAAGGCATTCTCGGGACAATGGGCGGACGCTTCGGCGGATGGGCTCTCCTTCTTTCCGAAAGTAAGCCGGAATTCGTGTACGCATGGTCGAACCAGCCGGAATACAAATATCGGATCGCTTCCCAAAAGCCGCTCCCGCCGGGCAAGCACACGATCGTCTTCGATTTTAAGTACGATGGCGGCATAGGCAAGGGCGGCACGGGAACGCTCAGCGTGGACGGCCAGCAGGTCGCGCAAGGACGCATCGATCACACCGTCCGGGCCCGCTTCTCACTGGACGAAACCATGGACTT
Organism: Bryobacteraceae bacterium; assembly: GCA_036557165.1. Taxonomy (GTDB): domain Bacteria; phylum Acidobacteriota; class Terriglobia; order Bryobacterales; family Bryobacteraceae; genus Palsa-187. Next base: position 412,943 of record DATBIA010000001.1, on the reverse strand, counting down.
CGGCGAGGACACCGGTACGCCCGTGGTCGAAGACTATGCGAACAAGATGCCCTTCGAGTTCACGGGGACGCTGGACAAATTCGAAATTCATCTCGGAAAGAGCGGCGTTCAATCCGGGGACCTGAAGAATCTTCAAGAATCCGAAAAACAGGTCGCGGCGGCGCGCCAATAGACGATTTCGCTCCTGAGTTCTTCGGGCGCCCTTTGGGTGGCGGCCTTCGCGGGCCGCCACTCTTTTTTTCGAAGTTAGCCCGTCCCCCGGGGATTTTTTACAGCGCCTCCGTTTTCGGCTCAATCCCTAATAACGGTACGCCACGAGGTCGTATATGACACTTACAATCACACGGGCGGTAGCGGTCCTGTGCAGCATGCTACTGGTCGAACCGATACCGATCGTATATGCACAACAGCCCGCCGCTTCGGGAACTCAGACTCAACCGGCGGGGCTGCTCAGTCCGGGTCAATTGAACAGTCTGGTGGCTCCCGTCGCATTGTATCCGGATCCGATTCTGAGCCAATTGCTGGTTGCGTCCACTTATCCGTTGGAAATTGTGGAAGCATCCCAATGGTTAGCTCAGAACTCGACACTCAAAGGTTCTCAATTAATAGCCGCGGCCGCGAAACAGGATTGGGATGCCAGCGTGCAAGCACTGGTCGCGCTGCCCGAGCTGCTTAGACGTCTGAATCAGGACATTGGCTGGACGTCGGATCTGGGCAACGCGTTTCTGGCTCAGCAGCAGGACGTAATGGACGCAGTGCAGCGGATGCGTCACAAAGCCCAAGATAATGGCGCTCTTCGGAGCACGTCCCAGCAAACCGTAACCACAAGCACCCAGGGGGATCAGAATTTCGTCGTAATTCAACCGACCGATCCGCAGGTAGTATATCTTCCTGAGTACAATCCAATTGCAGTATGGGGACCGGCGCCCGAATACTATCCCTTCCCTCCTATTTACTATCCGCCCTACACAGGCGTCCTCGCCGCTAGCGCCATCTCATTTGGCGTGGGCATGGCGGTCGGCGCTATTTGGTCCGGCGGTTGGGGCGGATGGGGGTGGAATTCTGGATGGGGCCACGGCAACATCATAGTCAATAACAATTTCAACCGCGTCAATCACTTTAATCGAACAAACATCGGTAACGGTAACAATTGGGCCCACAATCCGGCGCATCGTGGCGGCGTGCCGTACAACAACCGGAACGTGGCCAATCGATTCAATGGGAATCGAGGCGCGCAGGTCGCCCCTCGTCCTTCAGTGGGCCAGACGCAGCAGCGGCTTGGACAGACTGGAAACGCGTTTCGTGCCGGCCAAGGCGGAGCTAACATGGCCCGCCCGGGTGGCGGAGCCAATGCGGCCCGGCCGGGCGGTGGTGCGAACGCGTTCCGGCCCAACCAGGGAGTGGGAGGAGGCGGCCGAGCCAACGCGGTCCGGCCATCACAGCCCAATATCGGCCAGCGGCCCGGCGGCGGCAGCCAGATTGGCAATCGTAATATCGGTGGCGCGGGAGGCATGAATCGCGCCTTCGCCAACCCTAATGTGGGGGGCAATCGCGCCCGCATGAACAGCATGCGAGGCGGCTATAGCCGAGGCGGCGGCGGCGGTATGCGTCGCGGTGGCGGCGGCGGACGCCGTAGATAGGAGGACTCCGAAAATGCGTCGATCAATTTTGATTGCACTGGGCGCGGCAGGCGCCCTGCTAGCCGGATTATCCATCCAGGCTGCTAAGTTCGATGGCCAGGCTTTCGCAACGCCCGACGCCGCGGCCAGGGCTCTCGTGAACGCCGCAAAGGCCGGCGATGCCGACGCGGTGCTGAAGATTCTCGGCCCGGCTGCGAAAGACATTCTGGTCACAAACGATCCCGTGGCCGACCGGCTGGCGCGGAGGAAATTTATCGCGCGCGCCACCGAAAGAATGAAGGTGATTGCCGATCCCAACGACCCCAGTGAGAAAACGATGGTCGTCGGCAAGGACGACTGGCCGCTTCCAATCCCGATCGTTCACGCAGACGGCAAATGGTACTTCGATGTGGAGCAAGGCAAGGACGAAATCCTCACGCGCCGTATCGGCAGCAACGAATTGGACGCGATCGAAGTGAGCCGCGGCTACGTCGAAGCACAAAACGAATATTTCGCCACGGAGAAGCCTGGCGGCGTGGGACAGTACGCGCAGAGGATCATCAGCTCCCCGGGCAAGCACGATGGCTTGTACTGGCCCAATACCGGAACTGAGGAAGCGAGCCCGATCGGCGATATGATCGCGAAGGCGTTCGCGGAAGGATACACCAAGAAGGGCGAGCCTTATCACGGCTACTACTTCAAGGTCTTGACCGCCCAGGGACCGAACGCCCCGGGAGGCGCCATGAACTACATCGACAACGGCGCAATGACCAAGGGATACGCGCTCATCGCGTGGCCCTCCGATTACGGCTCCACAGGCGTGATGACGTTCCTGGTGAGCAGGGTTGGAATCGTCTACCAGAAGGATCTTGGGCCGAACACGGCGGCGATCGCGGGCGCCTACACAGCCTACGATCCTGACAAGACTTGGACGCCGGTAACGCTCTCCTTGGGACAGCAACCGGCTAAGCTGGGAGCCCGCCGGTAGCGGTTCGCGCAATTTTCCGCCGGGATTGGGCCTACCGTCCCGGCGGAATCTCTTGCCTTTTCTTTCACCTCGCGTCCTCCCGAGGAGACCTCCGAATCTCTTCATTCCTAAGCAATTGAAACCCCAACATTTGAGCCATGCTTTGACGCCAGGGATCTTTTTAAGCAGGAGTCACGAAATGCCAGTTCCTTCCAGTCGCAAGATCCTGGCAAGGCTTGAGCGAGCGGAGGGGAGCCCAGCGCTGGATCGGCGGTCCGCCGGCCAAGGTAGACTCCTTATCCAATCGTCTGCCCATCTAGATGGACGACGGATAGGTTTGAAAAATGAGGTCGCTATATGACTACTACTTCCAGTGTTGTCACTTCGCTATTAAGCGCATTGGATTCTCGCAGAATCGGTGAAATCGCATCGAATCTGGACGAACCACCGCAGGCCGTCACCACGGGAATGGAATCGCTCACGGCGTCCATGCTCGCGGGAATGGCAAACAAGGCCGGGGATTCCTCGTGGATGAACCTGCTGCACAAACTCGTCTCGCAAGCTCCCTCCAACGTGAATGTAGCGGATCTGGCGAGCGCGGCTACAAGCTCTACCCGGCCCTCGCCGGCCACATCTTCTCTGGTCGATTCGGGGAAGAGTTTCCTTTCTCTCATTTTTGGGCAGAATCAGTCCGCGGTCATGGACGCAGTTGGAAGCTTCACGGGCCTCCGGTCGGGCGTCTTGAACAGTTTGATGAGCCTGGCCGCTCCCTTGTTGATGACGACTCTAGGGCGGCTGGTGCGCGACAGCCGCATGTCCGCAACCGGGCTGAAAGATTTGGTAACGCATGAGGCCGACGGCGTTCGCGGGATGCTGCCAGCGGGATTTTCCGATTTGCTGAGAGGCGCGCCCCCGTCCATCGTCACGACTCAAAACACGCGGCCTACAGCCATCGGCACGATCGCGCAGCCGACGTCGCGCAACTGGCTATGGTTGATACCCCTCCTTCTGATTCCATTGCTGTTCTATTGGGGGTATCGGGCGCGTCATCGTCCGGCGGAGGTGGTGAATCCGCCCGCGGCCATCGCCAACCTGGGCAATTTCGTCAATCGAAGTCTGCCCGACGGCACCATCTTGAACGTCCCAGCATATGGCGTCGAATCGCAGTTGCTGGGCTTCATCCAGGATCCCAATAAGGGCATCGATTCAAATTTGTGGTTCAATTACGACCGGCTTCTGTTCGACACCGACTCGGCGACGCTTCGGCCCGAGTCGCAGGAGCAACTCAGGAACATCGCGGCGATCTTGAGGACATATCCAAATGTGCACATCAAGATCGGCGGCTATACCGATAATACCGGCGACCCCGCGAGCAATCTCACCCTGTCGCAGGACCGCGCCAACGGAGTGATGGGGCAATTGGTGAATCTCGGCGTTTCCGCGGATCGCATGGAAGCGCAAGGATATGGCGAGCAATATCCGGTGGCCGATAACGCCACGGCGGCGGGGCGCGCCCAGAATCGCCGCATCGCGATGAACGTGACGCAAAAGTAGGCTTTGAGCGGCTGCGCCGGTAGAGGCGGCGCATGCAGCGGAGCAGCCAGGAAGGAAAAAAAGGTAAATATATGGCTTACGAAAAAGTTGTTGCACTTTACGACACGGATGGCAGCGCCAGGGCGGCCATAAAGACGCTAAGGTCGGCCGGCTATTCCGCGGACGATATCAGTCTCATCCAAAGCGAAGGCGAAGCCGAACGCGCCGGACTTCATGAACCCGGCATTTGGCAACGCCTGTTCGGGAAAGACCTGGAGCATCATGAAGCGGCCGTATTGAGCCGGTCCCTGAGGGAGGGATCGGCCATTGTGGCGGTTCGCGTTCACGAATCGGAGGCGCCGCGGGTGATCAATCTACTGGACAGCCATAAGCCGGTGGATGTCCTGGATCGCGCCCGGACCTATGGTCTGATGGGCGCCGGGGAGGCGATCAGGACCGAACCGGTCAAGACCACCGCGACAACGCCCACGCGTTTGACGGACGAGCAGGTCATGAGGCTCGCCGAAGAACAACTGAACGTCGGCAAACGAGTGGTCGATGCCGGTTACGCTCGCGTCCGTCGCTTCGTGATCGAAAGACCCGTGGAAGCCAACGTGACCCTGCACGAGGAGCACGTCGAGATCATGCGGCGCGCAGTCTCCGACCCAGGCTATGCAAAAGACATCGACTGGACGGACAAGACGTTTGAAGTGGCCGAAACGGCCGAGGAGGCCGTGGTCGATAAATCGGCTCGAATCGCCGAGGAGGTCGTGATCCGAAAGACCGGCTCGGATCGCGTGAAGACGGTACACGACACGGTCCGCAAGCAGCAGGTGGATGTGGAAAGGGTGCCGGTAGGCGCGGGACCCGCAAAGAAGTAATTGGGCTCTCTCTTCTCTTCCTCCGATCCCGGGCGGGGCACCGGAATGCGGTGTCCCGCCCGGGATGTTCGCTGCGTCCGCGAACTATGGCCTGCTCTCTCGCCCGCGGGCCTTCCAACCTTCCGGATGGCGGCGTTTCGCCAAGCTCGAAGTTCTGAGCCAACCCCCACGCAGAACCATCGAAAATAATGCGAGGATCGCGCATATCGCCATGGAAGTTTGGCGTCTGGGCGATCCGAGGAGGCTTTTTATGCACATCATCTGGTCGTTGATCATTGGACTTATCGTGGGAGCGATCGCGAAGCTGCTGATGCCCGGCAGGGATCCGGGCGGATTCATCGTCACGATGCTGCTCGGTGTCGCGGGATCGCTTCTGGCGACATGGCTTGGGCGCGCCGTCGGATTCTATCCACCGGGCGCAAACGCCGGGTTTATCATGTCGATTCTCGGTGCGATCGTATTGCTCGGCATCTACCGGTTCTTCTACCACGAACGCGGCCATACGGTTACCTAGTCTCTGTGGAGACTATCCGGAGCGGCGACCCGATTTGACCGGAAGCGGCCGCCGCTCATGGAATGCAGGGCTACCCCAAGTGCATCCAACTCAGATCTTTCCGAATGCCTGCGAATTTTTCCTCTCGTAGCCCACTATATTTGTTGCGGCCTGGCGCCGCTCAGGGAAGTGGAAAACCCGAAACTCGCAATTTGTCTCTGCATCGCCGCAGTGGGCCTGCGCGGAGGCGTCGTGTACGACGCCTCCGCGAGCTTCACAGGCACGCGCTTTGTCGGCCCGGCTGGGGGTCTGATCGACGGAGGGGGCAACGCTTACGACGATTTGATGTTGAGCTGGAGCATCGCCGCCTTGCCCAACGCCACCTACCAATACACCTACACGATTGCAAGCGAGGCCGTGGACGATCGCGAAGGACCCCGGGTGAATCGAGTTGTTTTCGAAAGCGATGACTGCAACGCCTTAGGAACGGATGCGGCCACCTGTATTCACAACGCGGCCATAAACGGCGCTCCGGCGCTAACGGTCTATGGCGCTTGGGCTGGCACGGCGAATGTAGGACTGTCGAACACGATCGACGGTCCTGAGTTCGTCAGATTGCCGGAGCCCGCCAGCCAGACAATCGTCGTCTCGTTCAGCTCGCCGAATGCGCCGGTATGGGGGGATTTCTATCTTACAGGCGGCAAGCAATATGTCTTCAATTTGGGAAATGTCGATCATTCAGATCCGAATTCAATGGATTTCATCGCAACGCCGGGCGACCTCAGCCCCGCGCCCGAGCCAAGCACTCTTCTTCTGGCCGGGGCGGCGCTCACCGCGCTCGGCTTGATGCGTCGAGGAAGACGCGGTTCATAACGCGACGCGGGAGATTTCGAGTTATCGCGCGCCCAAAAGCGGAACGCGTTGCGCCGCTCGCTTCCAGTCCGTTAGAATTGGAAGCCGAAAAGGAGACGCTATGACCCGCCTTTACCTCTCTCTTGTCGTATTGACATTTAGCGGCTACGTTCTCGCGCAGGCGCCGCCACCCACGGCTAACGCCCGCGGCGCGGGACAGGGTCCGGGCAGGGGAAATTTTGCGCCTGTGGTGGTTGGTCCGTCGGCGCCCGTTCCGCCCGAGGTCGCTATCCCGCGTCCAACGCCGGAGGAATTGGTGCAGGTCAATGACGCGATGACGAAATGGATCGCCGCGGATACTTCGTCGTCCAAGCCGCTGCTTCAAAAGTACGAATCGTTGCTGATGCTTCAATCTCCACGCCTGAACGTCGCGGCGACCTACACGCAAACTCAGCAGCGGATGGGCCCCCGGCACCTGGGCTTCGTCGAAACCGCGAGCAAAGGCGACATCGACCTCCTGTTCGAAGGGGATTCAATCACCGATTGGTGGGTGCAGGGAGACGCCAATAAGGCGGTGTTCGAAAAATATTTCGGTGAGTTCAAGACCGCCAACTTCGCTATCGCCGGCGATACGACTCAGGGTGTACTTTGGGGCCTGAAGAACGGGGAAGGCCAGGGATTTCAGCCGAAGGCCATCATGTTGATGATCGGGACGAACAACTCCGGAACGTACTCGGCGCCGGAAATCGCCGAAGGCGTCGGAGCGGTGGTGCTGGAAATGCGAAAAGACTTTCCCAACGCGAAAATTCTCCTGCTGGGGATTTTTCCCCGGAGCACTCCCGGCGATCCCGTCCGGGACAAGATCGCCGAAGTCAATAAGATCATTTCGAAGCTCGACGACCAGCGCAACGTTTTTTACATGGATATCGGATCGAAATTCCTCGACGAGAAGGGATACTTTCTCCCGGATTCGTTCCGCGCGGACAACCTGCACCCGCAGAGCAAAGGGTACGATATTTGGGGCGCCGCGGTGAAGGATAAGCTTGCGGAGTTGATGAAGTAAGACCGTGCGCGAGGCCCCAGCGCCTCGCATCCCCACCGTCCTGGGGCTCAATCGCCATTTCGGCCCGAATCGCATTGCCCAGCTTTTCCCGATCCGCTAGTATCGTGACGTGGCGGAGATCGAAACACGAGAGCGGGAAGGAATTTTAATCATCGATTTTGCCGGAAGCATGACCTTGGGAGTCGACTCGGCGATATTGAACGATCGAATCGCCGACGCGCTTAAGCAAGGCACGAGCGGAGTCGTCCTTAACCTCGAAAAGGTCAGGTACATCGATTCAAGCTGGCTCGGGACGATCGTCAACGCATTCATGAAGCTGAGCCGCGCAGGTGGAAGACTTAAGCTTCTGAACGTGCCTCCCAAGATCATGGATCTCCTGGTCATGACCAAGTTGGCCGCGATTTTCGATATTTTCACTTCCGAGCAAGACGCGGTAAACAGCTTTTTCCCGGACCGCCCGCTCCGTTATCCGCGCGCCATGCGCGAGGACGAAGGAGACACGCGAATCGCGAAAGAGAATCGTTCGCGGCTGAAGGTTTTTCTCTGCCACTCCTCGGCGGATAAAGCCGCGGTGCGTAATCTTCACAAGCGGCTGCTCGCCGCCGGGGCCCATCCATGGCTCGACGAAGCGGACTTATTGCCAGGTCAAGTTTGGGAGCGCGAAATTCCGGCCGCCGTTCAGCGCAGCGACGCCGTACTGGTTTGTCTCTCATCCACTTCCATCGGAAAAACCGGCTATTTGCAGCGGGAGATCAAGTACGCTCTCGACGCCGCCGAGGAACAAAGCGACGATTCGATTTTTCTGATTCCGGGCCGCCTGGAGCCTTGCGATGTCCCGGAGCGTCTGCGCAAATGGCAGTGGGTAGATCTTTTTGCGTCCGACGGCTACGACCGGCTGGTCACGGCGCTTCAGGCGCGCGCTCTCGCTCTCGGGAGAAATCCGGTCTTATTCGGCCAGGCCTCCGCGGAAGGGCAGTCGATTTGATTGCAAAGCGCTGGGCCGGACTGCTGTTAGCATAAAACTTTCGCCTCTCCAGCCATGCTTCGTGAATATCGCGGGGTTTCGCCCCGCGTCGCGGCCTCCGCCTACGTCGATCCGGCCGCGACTGTCATCGGCGACGTGATTGTCGGCGAGCGCTCGAGCGTTTGGCCCGGCGCGACGCTGCGCGGCGATATCGATCCCATCCGCGTCGGCGACGAGACCAGCATCCAAGAGGGGACCGTGGTGCATACCGATAAGGGCCATCCCACCACGATCGGCAATCGCGTCACGGTCGGACACGCGGCGGTCATTCACGGCTGCACGATCGAAGACGACGCGCTCATCGGCATCGGAGCCATCGTTCTCAACGGCGCGAAAATCGGCAAAGGAGCCGTGGTGGCGGCGGGGTCGCTGGTCACCGAAGGCATGGAGGTTCCGCCTGCGACACTGGTAATGGGTTCGCCCGCCAAGCCGCGCCGCCCCGTCAGCCCCGAGGAGCAGGCGCGATTCCAAAAAGGCGTGAAAGGCTACGTTGAGCGGGCGGCGATTTACAGAGAATCTACATGAGAGCCGTCAAAGGGATGCGCGACATCCTGCCTCCTTCCACAACTGTGTGGAACCATGTGGACGCGGTCGCGCGCGAGGTCTTCCGCACTTACAATTACCAGGAAATCCGCACGCCTCTGCTTGAGGAAACCAGCCTGTTTGCCCGAGGGGTCGGCGCGGAAACCGACATCGTCGGCAAAGAAATGTACACGTTCGAGGACCGCGACGGTTCCTCGCTGACACTCCGTCCCGAAGCCACCGCTTCGGTAATGCGCGCCTATATCGAGCACCGGCTGGACCAGACTCCGGGCATAAAAAAGCTGTACTATATGGGGCCGATGTTCCGGCGTGAGCGCCCGCAAAAGGGGCGCTACCGGCAGTTCTATCAGATTGGCGCCGAGGCGATCGGTTCGGAGTCGCCCATGGTGGACGGCGAAACGATCGAAATGAGCGCGGATCTGCTGAGCCGCGCCGGTCTAACTGGATTTCAGTTGCTTATAAATTCGGTCGGCGACGCGAACTGCCGTCCGGCCTTCGTCGAGCGGTTGCGCGAAAGGCTCGCCGAAGTGGCGCCGCGGATGTGCGGCGACTGTCAGCGCCGGGCCATCACCAATCCCCTGCGCGTGCTCGACTGTAAAGTTCCCGAAGATCAGCCGATTATAGAGAAGCTGCCCTCGATTCTGGACCACCTGTGCGGCGATTGCAGCCGGCATTTCGAGGCGGTGAAGAGCTATTTGGATCAATGGCGGATTCGATATGAGGTGCGGCCGCGTCTGGTGCGCGGATTGGATTACTACATGCGCACGACCTTCGAGTTCCTGCACTCCGGTCTCGGTTCGCAGAACACGGTCCTGGCGGGCGGCCGGTATGACGGCCTGGCGGAAAGCCTTGGCTCGAAGATTCCCGCGCCCGGAGTGGGGTTTTCGATGGGCGAAGACCGGCTGGTTCTGACGCTGGAAGGCAACGTGTCGCTGAAAGAAGATCCGCTAGTGTTGGTGACGTTCACCGAAGGGGAGGCGACGCAATCGGCCGCCGCCGGCGCGGCTCGCGAACTCCGTGGCGGAGGCATGCGGGTTGAGCTGAGCGGGGGCAAGCTCAAAAAAGTTTTTGAAATCGCCAACAAGCTGAAAGCGCGGGTGGCGGTGATCTGCGGCGAGGACGAGATCGCCGCCGGAACGGTTTCTCTAAAGGACATGCAAACGCAACAGCAAATCCATTTTCGCCGTGAATCGCTTCTGGAAAACGTGCAGACATGCCTGAACAAGTACCGCTAGACTTTTTGGGAGATTTGCGCCGCACGCACAGTTGCGGTGAGCTGCGCCGCTCCGACGCGGGCAAGCGCGCGATTCTGATGGGATGGGTGCATCGCCGCCGCGACTTGGGCGGCGTGCTGTTCATCCATCTGCGCGACCGCGAGGGCGTTACTCAGGTGGTCTTTCGAGCGGATGGAGATCCCGCCGTCCACGCCAAGGCTGACTTGCTTTCCGCGGAGTACGTGGTGGCCGTGGAAGGCCCGGTGGAGCTACGCAGCGCGGAAACCATCAATGCCGCCATCCCCACCGGCGAGGTGGAAATCGTGTGCGAGAAGCTGTGGATCCTGAACGAATCGCGCACGCCCCCCTTCCCTATGGAAGACACGGTGGATGTGAAGGAAGACGCGCGGCTGAAATACCGCTACGTGGATCTGCGGCGGCCTCGCATGCAGCGCAACATCATTTTGCGCTCGAAAGTGGCCTTTTCGGTGCGCGAAACGCTCACAAAAATGGGTTTTTTGGAGATTGAAACGCCGTTTTTGACCCGTTCCACGCCCGAAGGCGCGCGCGATTACCTGGTTCCCAGCCGCGTCAGTCCGGGGACGTTTTACGCTTTGCCCCAATCGCCGCAAATTTTCAAGCAGCTTCTGATGATTTCGGGATTCGAGAAGTATTTCCAGATCGTGCGCTGCTTCCGCGACGAGGATCTGCGCGCCGATCGTCAGCCGGAATTCACTCAGATAGATATCGAGATGTCATTTCCTCAGCAGGAGCGGATTTTCGAAACTGTTGAGCCTCTGATTGGCGCTGCATGCAAAGCGGCGGGCTACACCGTCCCTGCTACCTTCCCGCGCCTCACCTACGATGCCGCCATGCGCTCCTACGGCAGCGACAAACCGGATCTGCGGATTCCTCCATTCCACTGCGTGGAAGATCTGTTCGGAGGCGCGAATCTGACGTCCGAAGGATTGCCTCTGGTCGCGATCTGGATTCCCAAGGCCGGAGGATTGAGCCGCAAAGAACGCGACGAGCTGAAAGCTTTCGGCCAGGAGCGTGGACTGCGCGTCTACGACGACGTGAAGCGCTTGGAAAGGGATTATCCGGCGCAGATGTCCTTGGTCCGCCAGCGCTGCGAGGCTGGTGATGAAGATTTGTTAATACTCGCCGGATGGGCTGGAGAGGCCAAAGGGCAGCGGCCAGAGGAAACCGTTCTCATAGCCTGCGGGCAATTGCGGACTTTCGCCGCGCAAAAATACGCGGAGAAACACGGGCTGCTCAACCCGGAAAAGTTCGAGTTCCTGTGGGTGACGGATTTTCCGATGTTCGAATGGGACGCAGAAGAAAACCGGTGGAATGCCGCTCATCACCCGTTTACGTCCGTGCACGACGAGGATCTGGATAAATTGACCAGCGACCCGGCCCGCTGCCGCGCCAAATCGTACGATCTGGTGTTGAACGGCGTCGAGTTGGGCTCGGGGTCTATTCGTATTCACCGGCGGGATGTGCAGTCGAAGGTCTTCTCCGCGCTCAGTTTTAGCGATGAGGAGGCACGCAAACGTTTCGGTTTTTTGCTGGAAGCTCTGGAATACGGCGCGCCTCCCCACGGCGGCATAGCGCTGGGCCTAGACCGGCTGGTCATGATTCTTGCGGGCGAACCTTCGCTCCGCGAGGTGATTCCTTTCCCCAAAACCGCCAAGGCGACTGACCTCATGTGCGACGCTCCATCGGAGGTTCCGGAGCGCCAGCTACGGGAGCTGGGGATCGCTGTCCGGCGGTCTTAGCGTTGTCAACATCGTCCTAGATCTGGAGTTGCCCGGCGGGAAGGTATGTTACAATCATACGGTCCACGCTGGAAACGATCATTGCCGTCGAGGGCGGGGGGTGGCTTCCCGCGATGCTGATGATCGCTGTTGAGCCAAAATAAGCTCTGTCTTAGGACCTTCGGATTATGACGAGACGGTGTCAAACTTTAGGCATTATGTCCCAACTAACCGAAGCGCTAAAGTTGGAAATATCCTCCAAGTAGCCCAAAAACTCTTGACAAAGTCCCGTTTCTCAGGTTAATCTGGATTCCCCTGGACCAGAGGCTGATTGTTATTGGACTCTGAGAAAATCAGAGCGCGCCAGGGTTTTCGGAGGATAAATGACCGTCGCTCTCATCTCGCGCAGTGAAGCACTTCACGCTGCATGCAAAGACATCCTGGCGGATCTCGGTCGGCCAGAATTAGTTACAGTTGGACCGCGCGATCCCATCCCATCAGCCGACTTCTTCCTTTGGGATTATTGTCCTGAAGGTAATTTTTCTTTAATAAAACCAGAAAAACCAGACCACCACTTAGTATTGGTGGATACGGAGAATCTAAGCAGCGCCGCAAATTACCTTGTCGGCGGAATGGTACTTCTTGTCAAGCCGGTCGACAAACCGGCCCTTGCGCAATGGCTCAGCCGGATGATCGGAAGCGGTTGCTCCATGCCGCCCGCGCCGCACCATGTCTGCCGGGAGGCGGAGGATGGCGATTGGTGCGACTTCGTCGCCAAGGGGCTCCACGATTTCGGAGCGCCCCTGACGGCCGCATCCGGATATTGCGGATTATTGCTCGGCGAGGAGTTCGGCGCACTCAGCGCGCGCCAAAAGGACATACTTGGCCGGATGCGGAACAGTCTGGCGCGCCTTGGGCGGCTGACTTCCGAAATATTCGAGAAGACCGCGAGTGCGCGTCGTCTCGCCAAGCGTCCGCCTGCCGGCACGGCCAATTATTGCTTGGCCGCCGCGCCCTGCATCTCACCTATTCCTGAACCGGAGGCCTGCGACATCGAACAATGTGTCAAGCAGGCTATCCATGAAGTCGAGCTCTTCGCGACCGGGAAACGCTTGCGAGTGATAAGCAAGATCGCGCCTGTCGATGGGGCGATTCATTTCGATCCCAGCCATCTGGAGCAGGTTCTCTCCAACTTGCTGGACAATGCGTGCAAATTCACCCCGAACGGCGGGCTGATTGAGATTTATGGCTACCCCGCCTCCTCAGACTGGCGGGGGCCATTCAGCAACGGCTCTAGCTCGCCTTCCATCAATTTCGATGGCAACTCATTCCAGATCGACGTGTTCAATACAGGGCCGACCATCGCGCTGGAGCGTTTGGAGCGGATTTTTGACGATTATGCGTCATTCGCTATGAACGCCGGCGAAAATCAGCCGATCAGAACTCCTGAGAGGGGAAGCAGTGGAAGGACTGGCGCCGGCCTCGGCCTGGCGATCTGTAAGCGCATCGTGGAACGCTACCAGGGCAAAATCTGGGCGGAAAATCGGCCTACCGGCCCCGTAATATCGTTCCTGCTCCCGCTGAGGGGGAATGCGGAAGTTCTTATGATGAATGGCGCGCAGAACAGAGTGCGGCAGCCTTATTCCGAGCAATGGCCTTCCCGTCAGCTGCATGCCGGCTGATGGAAAATGAGCGGGAATCGGATTAAGCAACGAAAGGTTAGAGCGCAATGGGAGCCGAAAGAACAATACTAGTCGGAGATGACGATTCAGAAGTACGCGATTTTTTGGAGCTTACGCTTCGCCACCACGGATACGGCGTACATTTGGCGGAGGATGGAAATCAGGTTTTAGATCACCTGGATTCGCAGAAGCAGTTTTCCGCCGTCTTGTTGGATATCTTTATGCCCGGCAAAAACGGCTTCGATCTCCTCCACGAGATTCGGATGAAAGATCGGGATCTGCCGGTGATCATGCTGTCGGGAGCGAGCAGCCCGGAAAATATCGTCGAGGTGATGAAGAGGGGGGCCACCGATTTTCTGGGAAAGCCCTTTAGCCCGGAAGAGCTGCACAAGGTTCTGAAGGACGCTTTCGACGCCAAGCCCACACCCGCCGCGAAGGCCGCCTCACCCGAACGCCCCAGGAGCAAACCGCAGGAAACTCCGTTCGGCAATTGGAGCTCGAGCATGCAGGAGGTGTACGCGATGGCGGCCGCCATCGGTCCCTCCGATACTCCTGTCCTGATTCAAGGCGAAACCGGCGTGGGCAAGGAAGTCTTGGCGCGACAGCTACATTCGCTCTCGCGGCGCGCGCATAAGCCGTTCTTTAAATTGAATTGCGCCGCCCTGCCTTCGGAGCTGGTGGAGAGCGAACTGTTCGGGTACGAGCGGGGCGCTTTCACCGGCGCATTTCAACGCAAGCCCGGAATGTTCGAACTCGCCGACGGGGGCACATTGCTGCTGGACGAAATCGGAGACATGGATTTCAAGCTTCAGGCCAAGCTTCTCCAGGTTCTTCAGGATCACGAGTTTCAGAGACTCGGCGGCAAAGAGACTGTGAGGGTGGACGTGCGGGTCATCGCGGCGACTCATAACGATCTCGAAAGAGCGATCGCGGGCGGCAAATTCCGCCAGGATCTGTACTATCGCCTGAACGTAGTGACTCTCTACGTACCGCCGCTACGCGAGCGCAAGGACGATATTATTCCGCTCGCGAAAATCCTCCTGGAGAAACACTCGCCCGCGGAGGGAAACAAGCTTGAGATCACCCCGCCATTGCAGCAGGCTCTTTTGTTGCACGACTGGCCAGGCAATGTTCGCGAATTGGAAAACGTCATCCGCAAGTTAGTAGTCCTCCGCGATCCGCAACTGATTTCGCGGGATCTGAACGAACGCGCGGCCCGCCGGAGCCTCACCACCGTGCCCACGCTCGCCGCTGGAAGCACCATGGAAACCGTTCAAGTAAGCGCTCCGATCCTGGAGCAGGTGCGCCGCGCCAAACATCAGGCGGAAACGGAAGCCATTCTCGCGGCTCTCACGTCGACTCAATGGAACCGAAAGAAAGCAGCCACCTTGCTCAAAATCGACTATAAGGCGCTGCTCTATAAGATGAAGAAACTCGGCATCGAGAGCAAGCTTGCTTCGCTTCCTCCGGGCGAGGACGAGTTTTAATCTAGCGAACCTATGGGGAGACACTAACGCCTATTTAGCCGCTTTGGTCTCGCCCTGGTCTGAGTATCTACGCTTTCTTGGCTTCTTCGCGGCGCCGCCGGGCCCAATAGGCTTTCATCCGCTCCGATTGTGCTTTGTTTTGCGCGGACGTTCTGCGTCTTCGTCTTCCCGTTACAGATTGACGCGCGGCGGCCGGTCCTCCCCCGGGAGGACGCCCGCGCCGCTTCGAGGGACCTTGAAGCGCCTCAATTGCGTGATTGAGTCTATCTCTTTCCGCGATCATGAGTTGCAGGATTTGGTCTGTCGGCATTTATGGCGATGGTAACACCGGCATTTAATATCGGCAAGTGCTTTTTAACAATTTGTTACGGTCGTGGTAACAACATCCCAGTGGTAGAACACTCTTTCCCGCCCTACGGGAGCCAAACACCTTATTGCCGTGAACCGCAGAATGCAAGCCGCGCGGCGGAATCGATGCCGGGGATCGCTTCCAGTTCGCGTACGCCCCGATTTCATAGGACTCCCAGAATGCGGAAAGCCGTGCCTTCGGCAAGCTTGGATGGAAGGGCGGCGGGGTTGGTCAGGGTCGCCCTGCGCGCTCTCTTCGTAGTGTACCTGTTGGCGCAAGGCTCCAGAGTCTACTCATAGCGAAGAGAGGATGCCGGATCGATGGAGAGAGCCCGGCGCAGAGGACCCCAGCTTGCGGCCAATCCGGTCGCTGCGAGGACTCCGACCACGACGATGAAGCCGAGAGGGTCGCCCGGCTTAAGGCCCTGCACAAGGAACATCGACAACGGCTTGGTTACGAACACGGCGATGACCAAGCCGATCGCGGACCCGGTGAAGACGAGCCGCGCGGCGTCGCCGAGCACCATCCTGGAGATCGCACCGCGAGTCGCGCCGAGCGCCATACGGATGCCGATTTCCTGCGTCCGCCGGGCGATCGAATAAGCCATGATGCCGTACAGCCCGACCGAGGCGAGAACCAAACCCAGCAGCCCTATCGCGCCCATCAACACCGCGCCGATCTCGCTGGGAAGAATCGCGAACCCGATGCTCGAATACAGAGTGGAAACCTCCAGCCCCGCGTCCGGTTCGACTCGGCGAAGCGTTTCGCGAACAGCGTTCAATTGTTCGAGCGGAGGAATCGCGGAGCGGACCACGAATTCCAGTTTTCTTCGGCCTTTATTTTCGACCTGCGACATCGGCTGGTACATCTGCGCCAGGTCGCCTTCCCCTAGTGTTTCGTTCTTCGTCCCTTCCACGACCCCAACAATCCGAAATTCTGTCTTGCGGGGGCCACCTTGCGTGAAAACGCATCCGATCGGCTCGCGGGCCCCGAGATAGCGCTCGGCAAATGCGCGGTTGACAATCGCTATTTTGGCGCCCTCCCGGTCGGTAGGCAGGAAGTATCGCCCTTTCAGGAGCGGGATTCCCATGGCGCGGAAGTAATGCGGGGTGACGACATTCCAGTGATAGAACACGTTTTCCCGCTCTCCTGTGTCCGGAAAATCGATACGGGCGCCAAACACCATATTGCCGTTGAAAGGCAGAATGAAAGCTGCCGCGGCGGAATCGATGCCGGGGATCGCCTCCAGTTCGCGTATGCCCCGGTCTGCATAGGACTCGACCTGTTTGGACTCGCCGAATTTGCGGCCGGGCAGGTTCACGTTGGCGCGGATGGTATGGCGAAGATCGAACCCGGGACTGATCTGGTTTTCGCGGAACAGATTTCGTAGAAAGAGAAACCCGATGGCGAGGACAATCAACGACAGCGCCACTTGGCCGCATACCAGCGCCCGGCGGAGCCGCATTTTGCGATCGCGGCCAAGATCCGGCGCGATCGATTCTTTCGTGGATTGCCAGGCCGGCAGCAAGCCGCATGTGATCGTCGCGGCAACGGTAAGGATCGCGGCGTAGATCGCGATGCGCCAATCCACATCGATGCGCAAGTGGATGGGAATCGGAATCGGCAGTTGAATTCCTTCGAGAGAGGCCGTGATCGCGCGCGCCAGAATCAAGCCCCCGCCCGTCCCCAATACGCAGAGCAGAAGGCTTTCGACCAGCAACTGCTGGAGCAGCCGGCCGCGTCCGGCGCCGAGAGAAAGGCGGACCGCGATCTCTCGCCGCCGGGCCGAAGCGCGGGCCAGCAGAAGATTCGCCACGTTGATGCAGGCAATCAGCAGCACCAGTCCCGCGACGATCAGGAGCGCGGCAAAGAATAGGCCGATCGCGATCCCCTGCGGATCGCCCGCGATTTCCTCGAGCGTCATCAGCGGACTCACCGAAACGTTCGTGGCGTATTTGAACGGCGCGGGATAGACCGAGTCGATTCTGGCGGCTACGGCGCGAACCGCGGCCAGCGCTTGATCGCGTGTCATCCCGGGCCTCAGGCGCGCGTACATTTGCAGCGTCGTATCGTCCAGGTAGCGAGGGACATAGACATCGGGCGAGTAGCCGAAGCCGTGCAGAGCGCGGTGCGATCTCGGCAGAATCCCCGCCACAGTGTAGGTTTTGCCTTCCAATTCGATCGCACGGCCGATAATGGCCGGATCGGCACCGAAGTTCCTCCGCCAGAAACGGTTATCCAGCACGACGACTTCATCGGGATCGCGCGGTCCAATACCGCGGCCATAAGCCATGGGAATGCCCAGCGAAGTGAAATAGTTTTTCGTGACGAACGTGGCAAAGATCGGGTGCGTTTCCGATCCGTCGTTCCAGTTCACGGAGGCTTCGGGATCTTCGCCGGCGACGTCGGCAAAAACGCCGCTCGCCTGGAGGAATTCAAACACTTGATAACTGGCATTGCTATTTCCGCCTAGCCGCACGCCCACCACGGAGCGGGCATCGCGCACGGAAGGCTCGCTTAACAAAAACTCGACCGCCAGCGAAAAGAGCGCGAGATTCGCTCCGATGCCGAGCATGAGGGAAATCGCCGCGCTTAACACCAGCGCGGGGCTCTTGCGCAGGCCGCGTACGCCGTACACCGCGTCTCTCCAAAGATTCTCTAAAAATGTAAATCGCCACAGGTCAGTGGACTCTTCTTTAATTTGCGATAAGCGGCCGAAAGGAATCGGATTCCCCTGGGCGGCGGACATTTCCTGATGAAATCGGAGTTCCGCTTCTAGATCGCTGTGCAACTTCCGGCGGCGGGCGAGCTTTAGCAAGACGCGCAGCATATGTCTTAGCGGGCCAATACCCGCTGCACCGCGCTCGAAAGGCGCGTCCACGATTCTTCCTGGGCTGTCAGCGCCTTGCGGCCTTTCCGCGTGATCTCGTAATATTTGGCCTTGCGGTTGTTCTCGGATTGTCCCCATTCGGCGCGGATCGCGCCGTCCAGCTCCAAACGGTACAGCGCGGGATACAGGGAGCCTTCTTCCACCTTCAAAACTTCGTCCGATAACAAATGAATGGTTTGCGCGATCGCGTATCCGTGCAGGGGGCCGCGCTGGAGCGAGTGCAAAATCAAAAGGTCCAGCGTGCCTTGCAGAAGATTTTGAGTTCCCATGACGGTCTAGGGAACCAGTATAAGGGCAAGCTCCCTAGACTGTCAAGGGGTGACTGCCTGTTTTAATCTTTAAAGAATGACTCCGCTGATGCTGGTCCCTGGCTTGATGTGCGACCAAACCGTGTGGAAAGACCAAATTCAGGCTCTGTCCGGCATCGCCCACTGCCAGGTGGCCGATCACGGCTCGCTCGATTCCCTCCCGGCGATGGCCTCTGCGATTCTCAAGAACGCGCCGCCCAAGTTCGCCCTGGCCGGACATTCCATGGGTGGCCGCGTGGCGTTCGAAATTTTCCGGCAGGCGCCGGAGCGCGTGGAGCGGGTCGCGATTTTCGACACGCGGTATCAACCGCTCGCCTCCGGCGCGGCGGGCGAACAGGAGGCGGCGGGCCGCTACTGGCTGCTGGCCAAGGCGCGCAGCGAAGGCGTGCGCGCGATGGCCGCCGAGTGGGTCCAAGGCATGGTTCATCCGGATCGCAGGAGCGATTCGGCTTTGGTTGCGGCCATCCTCGATATGTTCGAGAGAAAGAGCGCCGATATTTTCGAAGCGCAAATTCGCGCGCTGCTGAATCGTCCCGACGCCAGTCCGCTGCTGCAACAGATCCGCGTGCCGGCTCTGATTTTGTGCGGGCGAGAGGACGCCTGGTCGCAGCCTCCCGCGCATGAGGAAATGGCGGCACGCATTCCTTCGAGCAAGCTCGTCATCGTGGAGCGATCCGGACATATGGTTACGATGGAGCGCCCGGACGAGGTCTCCGCAGCCATGCGCGCGTGGCTGGCGGGAGATTAATTCGCTGCAATTCTCCGCTCGATCCAGCCGAGCACCCCATCCGCCACCAGAGCCATCAAGGCCGCTGGGATCGCGCCGGCCAGAATCTGCGCGGTGTCTACAGACGCGACGCCGCGAAAAATAAATACGCCCAGCCCTCCTCCGCCAATCGCGGCGGCAATGGTGGCCGTGCCGATGGTGGTGACGGCGGCCACACGAATTCCAGCGAGTATCGTCCGCGCCGCCAAAGGCAATTGCACCTGGCGCAATAATTGCCCGCCGGTCATTCCCATGGCTAAAGCCGACTCGCACACGGCCGGATCCACCGAAACGATACCCACGAATGTATTCCGCAGAATCGGCAGCAAGGCATAAAGGGCCAGCGCGATGATCACCGTCCGCTTTCCAATGCCGCCGATGAACGGAATGGGGATCAGAAACCCAAACAGCGCCAGGCTCGGGATGGTTTGCACGACGCTGGAGAATCCGAGCAACCACTTCGTGCCCTTTTTCCGGCTTACCAAAATTCCGAGTGGAAGCCCAATGACAATGGCCAGCGCCATCGCGCTCGCCACCAGGACTACGTGCTCCGAAGTCAGAAAGAGCAGATCGTTCACAAGATCGGGCCGCATTAGTTCAGTTTGCCAGCCTACAAGCAGGCCAGGAAGGCGCGGGCTTCGCCGGACTGCGCGCGCTGAAATTCGTCGGGAGTGGCCAACACGTCCACCTTTCCGCCGTCCAGCAGCGCGATCCGATTGCCCAGCCGAAGCGCCTCGCGAACATCGTGCGTCACGAAGATGGATGTCTTCTTAAAATTGCGTTGGAGATCCAGAAACTGATTCTGAAGCTCGATCCGGGTCACCGGATCGAGCGCGCCGAAGGGCTCGTCGAAAAGCAACACCGGAGGATCCGCGGCGAGCGCGCGGGCCACGCCGACTCGTTGCCGCTGTCCGCCGGAGAGTTGCCGGGGATAGCGGGCGCGGAACTCGGCGGCTGGCAATCCGACTGTCGCCAGGAGCCCATCGACGCGGCCCGCCACATCCGCCTGGCTCCAACCTTCGAGCTTGGGAACCAACGCAACATTGGCGGCCACAGTGAAGTGCGGAAATAAGCCGACCTCTTGGATCACGTAGCCGATGCGGCGCTTCAAGCGAATCGGGTCCCACTCGCGCGTGGAACGGCCCTCCACCAGGACTCGGCCCTCGGTAGGGAAAAGCATCCCGTTCGTGAGCTTCAGCGCGGTGCTCTTGCCCGATCCGCTGCGCCCGAGGAGGACCAGCGTTTCGCCCTCTTCCACTACGAGGTTCACCCCCGCAAGAATCCGCTTTCCGGAAACTTCATAGGAGACGTTTTGGAATTCCACCAGCGCCATACCTGCATATCGCAGGTTACAGGATCTCGAGTTAGCTTGCGTCCGAGCGAAGTCCGCTGACGCTGCTGGCAACGGGGGAAGGGTGTCGCCGAGCCAAAGTACCATACGCCGCCTTCCGCGGGAACCGGCAGTTGGCGAGTCCGTCAAGCCAGCCCGGTGCGGATATTGTCGCGAATGAAGTGAAAGGCCGGGTCGTTCAGCGCGTCGAATCCATTGAGATCTGTCACGGGAATGCCCTGCGCGTCGAAGACGAACATACCCGCCGCGTCGCGGGCCACGTGCGCGCCATACCAGTCGTCCACAATGTGGGCTTGCTGTTCGTTGTTGAACGATCCCCACGAGCGCCGTGGCCAAGCCGTATCGTTCATGCGCCCTCTGGCGTCGAAGTAGTCGTAATTGCCGCTCATTCCGCAAAGCACGCCGAGGAATGAGTTGTTGGTGATCTGCCAGGCATGAGTGAGCTCGTGGATGAAAACGGACCCGGGTTCGGGGTAATCAGTGCCGGGTTCCTGGTATGACATCGGATTGTCGAGTGCATCGTCGAGGTTGACGAGAATCGTGTCGCCGAGGGAAGGGATCGTGAACTTACGGCCATTATCGTGGGACATATTGGTCAAAGTCACCCGATTGTAATCGATTTTGCCCATGAAGACGCGGTCCGCGAAAGCGCGCTCCTCGGGCTTCATCCCGCGGTGGCGAATGTTGATCAATTCAGCGGTAGCGAAACCGGAAACGATCGCGGGCACGACGCCGAAAGGGCCGACGACCAGGAACACCGCGCCTGCCACGGCGATTCCCGCCAGAATGTCCGGCGATCCGATCCGGATATTCATGTCGCCAAGCTCGCTGCCGATCAGCACGAGCCAGCCGGCGGGACCGAGCACCGCGCTGGCGCCAATCCCCTCCAACGCGAAGACCAGGATGTCATGCGCGGTTCCAAGAACGCCCCCGATCTCCGCATGCATGCTGAAGCCAAGGGCGCGGCCCTGGCGCAGGGAGCGCCAGTGTAGCGGGATGCCCGCGTTGGAGCCGGGCTGCGACCAGGGGTCCTTATTCGGACCGGGAGTATCCGTTCCGAATACGTCGCCAATTCTCTCGGCCGCGACGACTGCGCCTTCGCCTGTAGCCAGCCAGGCTTGGACCCCGTAGTGATATGAAAAAAGACCGGTGGCGCGCATAATGCCGGAAAAGACATAGGTGCCGTTACTGCTGACCTGGATTTTTGCGTAGCCGTTGATGGGCGCGTCGTCGTCGGTGTTGATGGCGCTGTCCGCGAAGACCGTTTCGGGCTGACGCAAACGATCGATGAGCGCGCGCAGTCCGAAAGGCGAAGACACGCTCAGCAGACTCGCCAAATCGCGGACCGAAGGAGCGTTTTGCACCCAGGAGTGCAAAACTTCTTCGCGATAGCCGATCATGTGTGTCGCCTCCGAAAACGCAATCGGATGTTCGCCGGTGTGATATTGTATCAGACCACGTAAGGAACGCTCGGTGGATTTGCGGGGCCGCTGCGCTTACTTACGATTTTCTCTCCGGAGGGTGACGGAACGATGGGATATCTCTCGGGCCTCCTGAACAAGCGGATCGACTCCTCACATTTGCGCTCGACCTTGGAAAGCATGCGCGGGCCGGCGCCCCTGCCGCAGGTGAATATCCGGTTCCCGGAGGTGAATCGCCGCCCGGTGTCCCTGCTGGGGGTCCTCTCGGAGGCCGCTGCGGGGGCCGGGGTCGCGGCGGCCATCCATACAATGCCGGTTGCGCCGGTGAGGCCGCCCAAAGTGGACTGTAGGATCCCGAAGATCCAATTGAAACAGCCTCCGGGACGGTACTGAGCGAACGGCATTCGTAGCCGGAAGATTCTATAGGAGGAGAATATGCCGACATTCACGAACAACGGTGGCGCCCAGGATGGGATCGTAGGCATCACAGCGTCGCACGATCATAACGCAGTGGCGGGACGGAACAACGACACAACAGCGCGCAACGCCGAGACGCCCGAAGGCAACGGCGTGTTCGGGACCACGAAGGTGCCGGACGGCGCGGGATTGTTCGGCCTGCACGAAGCCAACGGCGTGGGCGTGGCCGGCTTCGGGCATCCAACCGGCATCGGTGTCGTGGGCGTCAGCTCGCCGGCGGGAGCGAAAGGCGGCGACGGCGTGTTGGGAGTGAGCAATTCCGAACATAGAAACGGCGTCGTGGGGCGCAACGACTCGACGACCGCGAGAGGCTCGGCCGATCCGGGCGGCAACGGGGTCTTCGGGTTCACGCAAGTGCCCGACGGATCGGGCGTATTCGGCCTGCACGCATCGAGCGGCATCGGTGTGGGCGGGTTGGGTCTCATCGGCGTGTCGGGCGGCAGCGTCAACGGGGTCGGCGTGATGGGCGTAAGCGCGCCGCCGGGCGGAGTAGGCGCGGGCGATGGAGTGCAAGGCATCACTAATTCGCCGCTGCGCAATGGGATCTACGGAAGGAACGACGCCACGGATTCGAGCCACAGCAGCGATCCGGTGGGCAACGGAGTGCTCGGTTTCACGGATGTGCCCGACGGCGCGGGAGTGATGGGCGTCAGCGGGAGGGGCGGCCACGGCATCATCGGAACCGGCGGCTTCGGCCTGACGGGGATGGGAACCGTGATGGGCGTGTGGGGGATCGCGAAATCCGACACGGCTTGGGCGGGCTATTTCAGCGGCCCGGTGATGGTGGAAGGCACGGCGACCATCGCCCAGATGGGTGTCACCGGGAGCGCAAGCGTGGCGGCCGACGTGTCCGTAGGCGGCGGAGTTGCCGTGAACGGCGATGTCTCGGTGGCGGGGAGCCTCACGGTTCGCGGCGATGTCCTGCTGCCCGAAAAGGATCTGGCGGAGCGGTTCGAAGTGGAAGGCCCGCGCGTCTGCGCGCCCGGCACTGTAATGACGATCGGCGAGGGGGGCGGGCTGGTTCCATGCAGCCGCCGCTACGATAAACGTGTGGCCGGCGTGATTTCGGGAGCCGGGCAACTGCGAAGCGCCATCACCTTGGGAGCTTCGGCCGAGGCGGCGTCAAGCGTAAAGCTCGCGCTGGCCGGGACGGCTTACTGTTACGTGGACGCAGATGCCGCGCCGATCGAGATCGGCGACCTGATCACAACTTCGGACACGGCAGGACATGGAATGAAGGCGTCCGACGCGGGCGCGAGTTTCGGCGCGGTGATCGGCAAGGCGCTGGCAGCGCTGAGGGGCGGTAGAGGGCTCATCCCGATCCTCCTCGCGTTGCAATAGCCTCCGCGGCGCTCGGCTCTCCAGGCCTCCCCACCCGTTCCACCGCCCTTGGAAATCGCTGCCGCGATTCCCACATTCCCACAGCTCCGACGACAGTTCCTACATATAAAGACAAAACACCGTGGCGAGGCTAAAACGTCTCGCCACGGAAATCAATCACATGGGTTGGGCCAAATTAAAAACCCGAAGTGGGCCAACGAGACTTGCCAAAAGCATCTGAGCGACAATGATTGCATCGAGAGGTACCGCTAATGAACTCCATGGTTGATTCATTGTTTGACCAGTATGACCGCGGTCGGATGACGCGTCGCAATCTTGTTCAAGCGTTGGCGGCACTTGTACTGCCGACGACTACTCTGGCGCAGGACGGCACCCGGTCTTCCGGTCCAATCGTTCGCGGCTTGTCCGTCAACCACGTAGCGCTAACGGTCAGCGATGTTCCACGTTCCTTCGCGTTTTATGAAAGACTGTTCGGGGTCACAAAAGGCTGGCCGGCCACGGACGCCGGTACCGGTATCCATATGGATTTGCCGGACGGGTACATCAGCATCGATTCAGTGGCCGGACAGAAGGGCGTGATCACGCATTTCGCAGTGGCAGTCGACCCTATGGATCGGGTCGCTGCCAAACGCCTCGCTGACAAAATCAATAGCGAGTTGCCCGACGCCAAGGCGAGAGATGCCTATCAGGCCAATACCGGCGGCTCGACGGTCAATCTCAGGGATCCTGACGGCTTATTCGTGCAAATCTCGTCGAAGAACGGGCGCTAATCGACGATCCTGAGATGGCCGGCGCCAACGGCAGTGGTCCGGCGCGCTCCGGCCCGCGCCACGCTTCTGCGTCGATGCCTCTTAGGACTGCCGCACCTATCGGCGAGGATGCGTCATAAACTGATTCTGTGATCACGCTAACGAGGGCTACATTGTTGCTGCTGGGGCTGGCTTGCGCTGCTGCCGCTCAAGATGCTGACGAATATCGCGGCGGATGGAAAACGTACGCAGGCGAGGCTCATACCTACGAGTTTTCCATTCGTGGCGAGAAGGTCCGGGGAATCTACTGTACGTATTGTGCAGACGCAACTACGCTTGCATTTATCGACGGCGCTTTCGGGGCGAATGGGATCACGTTCTCGGTGACGCATGTCAAAGCAGATGGCGCCACGGAGTATCAGGATCACGCCACGGCGCGGTTCGACCACGGAATGCTGATCGTGAGCGGGACGAGCGGTGCGAAGGGCGGCAGAAAATTCGAGCGGACGCTCATCAAGGACAGTCGTGGTCCCGACCCATTGCCTGTAATCGTGTCCCGGCTACCAAAGGCGCCCCCAGTACCCGCGGTACGAGTAAATCAACAGGGACTCGGCGCACCTGCACCTCGATACATCCAGCCGGGTCCTTGGAAATCGACTTTGACGGAGAAAGACGTCATCGGTGTATGGTTGGGATTCGGCGTGGGTGCGCCTAAGCAGTATTTCATCATCCGCAAGGTGCGAGGAAAGCTGCGCGGGATGGTGTGCGGGACCTGTGACAATCCATATACGATGGCGGCCTTGGATGATTTCGAATTGCAGGGCGGTCTATTGAAGTTCAACATCCTCCATGAAGATTGGGGCGACGGTGACCTGCCCACCTTCTATAAGCACGTCACGTGTCACGTTGGGTGGAATGAGCTGCGCTGCACGACGATGGCGGACCACCAGCCGCCGCCGCGGCCCGCCCCTCCGGGCGTCATACCCGGATTTTCGTTAACCGGACCGATCGCAATCGAGGCTACCGCGGGAAACCGCTGGCCGGAGTGGCCTCCGACGGGCACTTCGGCGGCCCATTAAGGCCCGACTCGCTCTATTAAGTTGGCAAAGTCCGTATCTATACCGCTGGTGTCGCCTGTCGTGTGGGGCAGATCCACCCTAGGAAGTTCGTACGCACATCCGATATTTAGGCTGGGCCTCCCTCACTTATCCGCGATACCTCGAATTGGCGCGCCGTCTATGCGCCGCCGGAATTCTGTGCCGATGGGAGCGCAGCAAGTCGTCAGGCGGCGCGGGACGAGAAACGTCGAAACGGATTCTTTGCCCCCGTCCCCTGCAATTTTTACAAGAATTTCACAAACAGAAAGCAACGGGGCCCGGAGCTAGGCTATCTCAGAGTCAGCCTTCGCACTTCGTCTTCTCGCCTGCAAAATGTCGAAGCGATTAAAGCGTTACTGCGGAGAGAACCAATCTGAAAGGCCATTGTTATGCGCACCGCACCATTTCTCCCTGCCGCCTTGGCATCTCTATCGATTCTGGCGCACGCCGCAACCGCGCCAACCAATGTCACGATCCCAACCGGATATTCCATGACAGCAGTGGCCACCGGTTTAAACTTTCCAACGGCTTTGACCTTCGTCGGAGATACCATCTGGGTCGCCGAAGGGGGCATAGGCGGGCCACCGGCGGTTAAAACCGTCGATAGCAGAGGCAACGTGCAGACGATGCTCACTCCGAGCATGTTAGCGGACGGCGTCTTAGTTTCCCCCTTGACGGGCATCACTTATGCTCAGGGCCTCGTGTGGATCGTGCACACTCAGATAGCGACCGGGGGGGTGCCGGTGGGCGCAATCTCGAGATTTGATCCCAACAACCCTGTTAGCACTTTTCAAACTGTGATCAGCGGGCTGCCTTCCTTCGGAGATCACCCTGCCCCGTCGGTGGCGCTTGGCGCCGATGGACGCATTTACCTGGCGACAGGACTGCCCACCAATGCCGGCGTGGTGGGGCCGGATAATGATTGGGCGATCACGTTTCCCGCCCTTCACGATTTCCCGCCGATGGACGTTCAACTCAGCGGAATCGGCTATCAGACGCCAACTCGCTTCCCGCCGCTCGACCCGACAGCTTCCAAGATCACCGAGCCCTACATGCCCTTTGGGACTGGCAGGGTTCCGCCTGGGACCATCGCACCCGGCGTGGGACCGCTCAACCCCGGCAACGGAATTATCGTCGCCGGCGGGGGTTCGGTGTATTCATTCGACCCCAACGCAGCCAATCCGGTCATCACCCTGCGGTTGGAGGCGTGGGGGTTTCGCAACGACTACGGTATTGGCTTCGATCCGTTCAACCCCGGCGTGCTCTTCGTTAGCAACAACGGCGCCGATACCCGGTCCACGATGATTAACGGCAAACTCGTGATCAACACAGGACGTCCGATAGAGAACGACTTTGACGACTTGTTCCTGGTCCATGTAGGCGCCATCGCGCAGGGACAAGCCGCGCCCTTTTTCGGCTGGCCTGATTTTTTTCACGATCCTATGAGCGGCCAGCCTTTGCTGGTAACCGATCCGATGTTCTGCCCCTCTGGCGGACCATGTCCCCAGCTTGCCTTCCTGGACAGCTTTCGCAATTCGCTGACAGTCCAGCCTGCTTTTTCCGAAATCGAATTCCATAGCTCGGCCAATATGTTCGACTTCTCACCCGATGCGACCTTCGGCTTCAAGGGCGACATTTTCATTGCCGAAACGGGTTCGCTGCCGCCAGGCACCGGCGCAACAACTCTGACTGGCTACAAGGTGGCGCGTATTAATCGAAGCACGGGGGCGGTTACAGATTTCATCACCCATACCGCGAACGATCAGACCACGATTTTCGATCCGAAGGGCTTTAATAAGCCGATAGACGTGAAATTCCACGGATCGAATATGTTCATCGCGGACTTCGGTGTTTTCCCGCCGGCCCGGTTCACACCCGGCAGCGGCAAAATTTGGATGGTCTCGCCTTCGCAATAGTCGAGAACTCTTCGGCGAAAAGCTTAGAGCGCGATAATCGTGAATCGGCTGTCTTCGGCGCCGGGTGCGCGGAATTCTCGGTCGCGGCTTCGGCGCCACAAGCAGCCATTGGCGTCGGCGTACTCCGTCACGTTATGGCGCCAGCCGCGGACCATTTCCGGTGGAAGACTCGATATGTTTTCGCGCCGCCCCTTGATTCAATTGAGCTTTTCAGATGGAAATCGAACTGCACTTCTCAGAATCGGGAGGGTGTATGAAAACGCGTTTCCTTCTAATGACGCTGGCCCTTGCGGGACTTGCCGGCACGATCTCCGCGCAGAGCTTTCAACGGCAGATGCGGATCGCAGGGCGGCCCTTCGGCGATCGTTTCCGGTGCACGGTGGAGGTGATCGTGGACGGCTCGGCGCAAATTGAGATTCGCGGCAATGGCGCGACTTTAACGAATATTTCCGGGCAGCCCCCGCAGTGGCGCCGGTTGGATTGCAATGCGCCTCTGCCGGCCAATCCTGTGGACTTCACTTTCCATCCGGTCAGGGGGCGAGGCCGGCAGGTGTTGATTGCGGAGGCCCGGCGGGGCGCGCCGGCGCTGATTCGGATCGACGATCCGGCGCCGGGAGCTGCTCGCTACATTTTCGAAATCACCTGGCGCAGGGGCCGTGACTTCGGCGCCTTTAGCTTTCGATAGCGTTCTTGCGTACATTGCGCGGCTGCTAGCGGCGGTCGGCGAGAACGTAATGAAAACGTATCAGGTAGACGTTGTCGCCAGACCCGTGCTTGGCCACCTTCAGCAAGTCCGCGCGGCTCTGGAAGCCTGATTCAGTCGCTAATTCATGAGTGATGGCTTGCAGCGAAATAGGCTCGATTGAGTCGATCAGGATTTCGCCTTCATCATCCATCCGATATCGCCCGCCCACCTTGACGTGCGGGCGTTTCCAGATCCGGACGCTGCAAGTGATGAACCCGCGCCGGACGCCCTCCTGAAGACGTTTGGTGAAAACCATGGCGCTTAGAGTTTATCTCGGGTGATCGGCTGTAGCAGGTAACCGAGAGCCGCCGAAGAGGCACCGGCGCATTCTAGAATCTCGGAGGCAGCAAACCGGTTTCCGGGTCAAAATCGCGAGG
Organism: Bryobacteraceae bacterium; assembly: GCA_036557165.1. Lineage (GTDB taxonomy): Bacteria > Acidobacteriota > Terriglobia > Bryobacterales > Bryobacteraceae > Palsa-187. The sequence goes on along the minus strand of DATBIA010000001.1, from coordinate 384,038 downwards.
TCCGGCTCTTTCGGTTCCGGAATCTGCAGGACGCCGGAACTCCAGAGCGCAGCCCGGAAAGCTAATAGGAACTCTCGGATCCTGTCGTTGAAAAAGATCGCCACTCAGAAGACTTTCGAATCGGCAGCCGGCCGAGAGCCTCACGGAACTCCCCGATCGTCTGGCATTCGACCAGCACCAAAATGGTGTGCCTGGTCTCGCCGGCCTCTCGCATCTGTTCGTAAGCCGCGTAAATCGGCGCTGTATCAGTTAGACCGGGAATGACAGGAGCGAATAACTTTCTGTAGCCCAGGACGTTCATCGCGTCCTGGATGAGATCGGGTTCGATTCTGACGGTTAGCGAGGTCTCGCCCTGCCGCTGCTGTGCGGCGAGTGCATCGAGGATCGCGTGGATGGGGTTCTTGGGTTTCAATGTATTTTCCTTTTCTGTCTTGCCTGGGGTCGGTTTCCAATTTGCAATTTCAGGGTGATGTTGTGATCCGTTTCTCATGCAGGGGCGGAACACGCCTGCGCGTCCCGTTCACAATTCAGATCTTGAAGATTGCTTCAGGGCTCGGAAGGAATTACACCTTGGCGGTAACCGAGACCGTGAGACGCTCAGAACTACTGCACCTCACTCCTAGAGGGTATCCGGCGGGCGACATGAATGTCAAGAAGAACTAGGCCTCGGCGCTAGAACAGCTCTGTCGGGCGAAACGGAAGCGCACTGCGGGGACGCAACCATCTCCGAAATCTTCCGCTTCACACCGCTGGATTTGAGGACTATCCTCAACGAATGGTCCCAAAAGCAACCCCTTACTTTCACAGTGGAGAGCTGACGATCGTCTGCCCCAATTGCCTCGTTAAATCCACCTTCCCTGGCCGTAGTGAAATGCACGTTTTCGTCTGCGAAAAGTGCGGAGAATCCATCGAGAAGGCCGATCTCGCAGAAGCGAGTCCCGCTAACGTTCGCGCAGCTCAAGCGGGAAACGTTTAGGGAAACCGTCGGGCAAATCGGCGCGAATCGTGGGTCGTGCGAGCCCGCGCGCGAAAACGCGGTGATAGATTGGATGGCGAGGAGCGGCCATTTGCGAATTCTCGTTTGCACGTTTCTGTTGGGTGCTTTCGTCTGGGGCCAGTCGCTCGACGGTGTTATCGACTTCCACGCCCATAGCGATCCGGATAGCGTTCCCCGCTCCATCGACGCGATCGATCTGGCGCGGCTTGCGAAAAGCCGTGGAATGCGCGGATTGGTGCTCAAGAATCATTGGGAGTCGACTGCGGCCCTGGCATATGTGGTTCGTAAAGAAGTGCCGGGGATCGAAATCTTCGGCGGCATCGTCTTAAATCTCAGCGTCGGCGGCTTAAATCCCGCGGCGATCGAGCGCATGACGATGCTGAAAGGCGGATATGGCCGCGTTGTCTGGATGCCGACCTTTGATGCCGAAAACCAAGTGCGTGACTCTAAGGAGAATCGCCCGTTTATATCCGTAGCCGGCGGCGGGCAGTTGCTGCCGCAAACCAAAGAGGCGATCGCCGTGGTAGCCAAGCACGATTTGACGCTGGAAACCGGGCACTCCTCGCCCACCGAGGGACTGATGATCCTTCGCGAGGGGCAGCATCAGGGGGTAAAGCGCATGGTGGTTACCCACGCCCTCACCCCTCCCGTCCGGATGAACATCGAGCAGATGCGCGAAGCCGCTCGATTAGGCGCTTTTATCGAGCTGGTGTACGGCCGCATGAACGCGGCCGAGTATGCCTCCGCGATTCGCGAAGTCGGGCCGGAGCATTTCATCCTTTCCACCGATCTGGGACAGCCGAACAATCCTTTGCATCCCGACGGCATGCTCGCCTTCTTCGCTGCTTTGCGGAAAGAAGGGATCGCCGCCTCCGATATCGACAAGATGGCGAAAACCAATCCGGCGCGGGCGTTAGGCCTGCCTTAAGCGGTTGCTTTCGCCGGGGCGCCGTTACATGCGAATTAGGCGGCGAATGCGGCAGTAAAGAACCGTTTCTTCTATTTCAGCGCCCGCCCAATCACAAGCTGAAGATCAGGCCACGCGAGCCCTCCGATTCTGCGGCCATTGATGAATAGCGTCGGAGTCCCGGGCGCCCCCAGCGCCTTCGCCTCGGCGACGCTCCGGTCGACCTCGGCTTCGGTAGCCCGCGTCTCCACGCAGCGGCCTAATTGCACGGCGTCCAGCCCGTTTTGCCCGGCCCAGGCGACGATCTTCGCATTCACGTTGCCGGGGTTGATTTGGTCCTGGTTGTCGTATATCCAGTCGTAGAACTTCCAGAATGCCGGAGCGCTCTGATGGTATACGCAACGACCCGCGATGGCCGCCGCTCGCGCCCAGGGATGAATGGAATCCAACGGAAAGTCCTTAAAGAACACCCGCACCCTGCCTGGGAATGCCTTAGGCGCTTCCTCGCGCAGTAGTGGTGCCTCGGCCCTGCAATCCGGACATTCCAGATCCCCGAACTCCACGATGGTCACCGCTGCGTCCGCCGGGCCGAAGCTGGGCGCGCCGGCCAAAGTTAGTTTATCCAGGTTCGATTGGAACGGGCTCTTTTTGATGTCGTACACGTTGCCCCGCGCGTCGCGAATGGTCTGGCCGTCGCGCGACATGTAGAAGACCTCATCCTTGTCCCCGGCGCCGCTAGGAAAGCCTACGTGCACGCCAACCTCTAAATAACCCGGCTGATCTTTCGATGGCTTGGGATCGCCGATTTTATAGGTTGGCTCAATCCGGTACAGCTCCAGCTTTCGCAGATACGCCTCGAAGGTTTGCTTGTCAAGCGCGCTCCGGTTCTGCGCCGTCGCCGCCGCGGCCAGCAGCAAAAGCGCCATCCACGTCTTCATGGCCCGATCATAACCCATCTCGCGCAGGCGTCGTCGTGCTGCTTGATCGGCTTCACCTCTTCTTGTACGTCGAGATGTTGAGACGGCATCGCGCCGAGCGTAGTCTCGCCGGCGAATCGCAAGTTCAATTTTCAGTGGGAATCTTCTCTGCGTGGTCGACCACAATCACATCAAGCATAGCTTTGGCTTCCGTCAGCTTCAATCCAAGCTGTTTTTCTACGGCATAAACAGCATCCGAACCGGGGTCGCTCGCGCCAGGACCTGTGCCCGGAGGCGCGGGAGTTCCCGGAAGCGGCGGAAAACGCGACATATCGGGTGTGAACTCAACGACAAAGTCGAACCGTCCCGCAAGACCCGTCTTATCTACAATCGGGTGTGAGGTCCAACCGCCGAGTCTCGCCGCGAGGTCGGGCATCGTAAGTCCTTTCGCCGCCAGCCGCGCAAAGACGCCTGTCGCGGTTGGGATTACGGTCACCACCGAACCGATGCCGTCGATGTCTAGAGAGCCGTTCGGTCCGCTCTTTGGACCCTTGGCCCCGAAATCGAACGCCTCGGCATTCGAGGGCAAATCGCTCTCTTTCATCTTCGGACCGCCCTTAGCCACAGTGAGCTCATACACTTTGAATTCCTTGGACGCGTGGTGAATCGCGACGCCAAGCCGGTCTCTCAACAGGTTCTGCCACATGATGCGCACCTGGGCCAACGTCGTATTCGCCGGGATCTTGGCGACGATGTCGTACCTGGTCGTTGGCGCCCAATCCGGCTCTTCGATCTGAAACGCCTGCACATCGTAAGCGTACATAAGCATGCTCAACAGCGAGGGCGCTTTCCAGGTGATTTTTTCCGGGTCGGATGTTTCCGGACCGCCCCGCGGCGGGCCATAGAAGACTCTGGCGCCCGGCGCGGGCGGAGGCGACGGTCTTACGGAAGCGACTTCAAATGTGAGAGCCTGCTGCGCCTGTCCTGGCGCGGTTGTTAGACCACCCAACGCCAGCATCAAGATAGTGGCTTTCATCCGAGGGTTCCTCGTTGACTTCCAGATTATCTTGTCGTTCTCCGGAAAGAGACAACCCGCTCACAACGGGCGGCCGAGTTCCGCGGTATGGAACGGATCGAGACTGTCGATAGCCTCGGGAGGCTGGGTTTTGAGGTCCCATTTGAAGAACCGCAAGCGCACTCGATCCGGCAGGAAATCGGCGATCGTGAAGCTGTGTTGCTCGATCGGCTTCACCTCTTCTTGCACGTCGAGGTGCTCTGGCGGGCTCGCACCGACGCCGCGAAACGCTGAGGGCCACGCGCCTGGCGCCGTACCGATGGGACCTGCCAGCACGGACGTGAGCGGGGTCTTCTCCAGATTGAGCGAGCCGCAACGGGTCATTTTTCCGATCCCCACGGCGTGAAGATCGCCGCTAATCGTTAGCGGGATACGTCCCTTCATCCCCGCCATCGCCGCGACCAGCCGGTCGTGCTGCTTCATCCAACCGCTTTGCCAGTGAGGCTTGGGCTCTTTCGTAGTGAGTTTGTTCTCGCGATCGAGCACGTCGGGGTACCACTCCATCCACTTCCCCGCGCTCCATCCCATCGGATTGCTGGGCGCATGCACCAGATGCGTCGCATCCGGCGACGCCGATCGCGCCACCAGCCAGCGCTCAACTTCCGGATCGAGATAGACTGCGCTCTCACCCGCCAGAGTACACATGCGGCGCACGTCGTAGAGAAGAACCTCGGCCAAGCGGCCGTAGCGAATCGTTCCCCAGCTCTCGGAGCCGGCGGCCGTGCTCCATGGGAGGCCTGCGGGACGTCCCTCGTCGGGCAGAAATTCCGGATAGTAGAGCTTCTGCGTCGCGCGCGCGAGTTGAAGCTGAAACCAGACCGGCGGGAACGTCACGATTTCGTCGAAAGCTTCGTCGTTATCGAAATAATCGTGATCGTCTTGCAGGAAAAAAACGGGTGTGGAGCGAAAATCCGTCCCATACACCGGGACGATCTGCGGCCCGGCGGCCAGTTTCAGCACGGTCTCATTCTTGTCTCCGAAGACCAGGGCCGATCGATTGAAACTATTGAGGCGCGTGTAATCCCGGCGCTCCAGGGGAACTCTTGGCGAGTGTAGATCCCAATAAACGTGATCGCCGTTGGCGACTATAGCTTGCGGCTCAAATGTCAGCGCGCGGCGCATCAGCCGGTTTCGGAGCGCGGTCGGCAGATTCCCTTTCGTAAGAGCATCCGTAGTCGACTGTGTCGCGCCGTCCGGACCGCCTGCGCATGTAAAAAACAGAACGCGAAAGCTCTGTGGCTGCGAGTTATGGGCGGGAAATGTGGATAGCTCCCAAGGCTGGCACAGCGCTTTCCGATCGGCGCCGGCTAATGAGAGAGAATACCGGCGGCCGGGTTGAAGGCCGGTGGCGTAGAACTGCCAAAACGAGCCTTCGGTGTCGTTCATGCTGCCGCGGACCGTCGAAGAGCCAATGCGCAGGGAGGGCGCCGCGCCCAGCGGCTTCGCGAACGAAGCTTTGATCAGAATCCGTGTGTCGCTGACGGTTGGCAGGAGATGCCGGACTTGTCCGGCGTCCCAAGACCGGTCGGATGGCGGCTTTGCGTTCTGCGCGAAGGAGTCGGCGGTGCGAGCAGCCAGAATAGCGGCGCCCATGCCGCCTGTCAGGAAATCTCGCCGATCCATAAATGTGTACCAAGGGGGGTGGGCTTTAGCCCGCGCGGGGCTTTAGCCTCGCCAGCCGAAGCGGCGCTAAAGCGCCGCGCGGGCTAAAGCCCACCTTCCAAAACTTCACGGCGCGGGTTCGATCTTCAACACCACGCCAGGATCTTCATCCGTGAGGACATACAAATATCCATCGGGACTTTGACTCACGTCGCGAATCCGCTGCCTGAAATCGCGAAAGAATGCTTCGCGGCGAATTTCGCCGTTCTTGTTCAGCACAATCCTCTGCACCTGGCCCGAGTTGGGGATACGCGCCTCCACCATCCCGGCGACGAACAAATTTCCTTTCCAAGCCGGGAATTTGTCTCCCGTGTAGAAAGTGATTCCGGCGCTGGCGATGGACGGAACAAAATAGACGAGGGGCATTTCGAAATCCGCGCGCCACGGCTGTTTCGTCATCAGCGTGCCGTCATAATCGCGCCCGTAAGTAATGATGGGCCAGCCGTAATTTTTTCCCGGAAGAATGATATTGATCTCGTCCCCGCCCTGCGGTCCCTGCTCGTCTTCCCAGAGAACGCCCGTATCGGGGTTGATCGCGAAGCCGGTCGGATTGCGATGTCCCATCGAATAGATCTCCGGAAGGTACCCGGATTTTCCGGTAAAGGGATTGTCGGGCGGCACGGTTCCATCGGGGCGGATGCGCATGATCTTTCCGGCGTGGCGGCCTGGATCCTGGGCCCGCATGTCTCCGTTTTCGCCCGCGCCGCCCACGCTGAAGAACAGATTGCCGTCGCGCCCGAAAATCAATCGCGATCCCGCCACGCGCTTTCCGCCGGAGGGATCGGTGACGAACACGTCCTTCGTATCGGCCAGCGCCGTTCCATCCCAGCGGCCTGCCGCGACCGACGTGGCGACGCCTTTCTCCGTCTGCTTGGAGTAGGTCATGTAGACCAAATGGTCTTCGGAAAATTTCGGGCTGAGCGCGATGTCCAACAGTCCGCCCAGTTCCGCCGCGCGCACGGTCGGGGTTCCTGCAATGGGCGTAGGATCAAGGACGCCTTGATGGATGCGGCGCAGCCTGCCGGGCCGCTCGGTCACGAGAATGTCGCCGTCCGGCAGATACGCCATCCCGTAAGGATGTGAAAGCCCCTTGGCGACGATAGAGACCCGGATTTGCGTTTTTGGCTCGAACGTGTCGAAAGTCCAGGGCCCGTCGCCGAGAGGCTTTCTGGTGCGAGCCTCCTGCCCCCAAACGCCGGGAACGGTGAGCGCCACGGCTGCGAGAGCCGTGGCAATAGATATCCGGTTCAGCCTCACATGAAATAGTCTAGGATCCGGCCGTAGCTTCGTCCACGTTTAACACGTTAGAGCATGCAAGTCATGCAAAATCAGGATATTCCATCCTACGTCAAAGACGGGTCAAGGCGGATAGCGTTAGCCGGAGCGAAGATTCAGCCCTGCTTGCCCGTAATCCGCCGATAGGTATTCAACCGGCGCTTGTCCCCGGCCTTACGGCCGGGGCTGGGTGCGAACACTGGAACACCGTCGTGCCCACTTTCAGCCCCGCCCGTGAGGGCGGGGGCAAGCCTACGGACGGATTACGGGCTTGCCCGTTGCGGCGCGGCTTGCGCGCGGTCTTGGGAAATGCTAGAGTCTATTGCACAAGAGGGTCGAAAGATGTCGAGCGCGCCATATGCGGGGCTCCGGGGGGAGTGCCCGTTTTCAGAGATCGAGCGGCAACAGATCTCCGCCCACCTGGACGATCTGCTGGCTAACCCTGCGTTTTCGGGCAGTCGCCGAAGGCAGTCGTTTCTCCGCTACGTTGTCGAAGAGGCGCTCGCCGGGCGAGGCTCCGCCATCAAAGAAACCAACATCGCCATTGACGTCTTTGGAAGGGGCAGCGATTTCGACGCGCAGGGCGCGTCCGTGGTCCGTGTGACCGGTGGCGAAGTTCGCAAGCGGTTGGCTCAGGCTTACTCTTCCGGATTGGGCCGCGAAATTCGGATTGAGCTGCCGCTGGGAAGCTATCAGCCCGCTTTCCACTTTACTAGCGAACCCGTCGAGGATCCTCAACCCGACCCGGCGCCAGCCCCAGTTATGGTGCCGCGCAAAGCCGCGATCCGGAATCCATGGATCGTTGCGCCGCTAGCGGCTTCGATTGTCACGGCAGCTTTAATGTTGCCGGGCATGTTCCGCGCTCGGCCCCCGCTTGACCGGATGTGGCAGCCCTTCCTGAACAGCGACCGGCCGGTGCTGATTTCCCTTGTGGCGCCTACCCTGCTGAAACTAAACCCGCTTCATCAGAGCAATTGGCTCCCGCTCGACCCCGCCAAACCCATTCCGCCGTCTGAGCTTGTGGTCCTTAGAAATTCCTATGTCGGCACCGGCGGGGCCATGGGAGCGGCGCGCTTTGGGGAGCAGCTTGCGAGCCGTAAGCAAAAGTTCGATCTCAAATTTGGCGCCGATCTCGATTTTTCCGATCTGAAGAACTCTCCCGCGATCCTGGTCGGCGTGTCGCCTCTGACACAGCGTTTGACGCGCGGCGCCCGTTTTCAATTGCAAATGAGGGCAGAAGGAATCCAGATCGTCGATTCCAAGCAACAGGATCGGGTGTGGGAGCTTCCCAGAAGGAATTACGCGTCTCCGCCCCGCTCGGACGGCTATTCGCTAATAACCCGCCTCCTCCACTCGGATTCTGGCCATCCGCTGCTGATGATCGCGGGTATGGACTCGCACAACACGCAAGCGGCTGTCGAGTTCCTCACCTCGAACGATCTATTCCGGCAGTTCGCCCAATCCGCGTCTCCGGATTGGCCCGCCAAAAACTTCCAAATCGTCCTGCATAACCCGATCTATGACAATTCAGCCGGATCGCTGACGGTGGTCGCCTCCGAGGTCTGGTAAAGCGGCATTTGACGGTCGCTTGACGTACGCTTATCCTACTGATTTCAAAAAGAATTTATCTTTCGGCGGGCCTAACGTCGATCTAACGTCTCAAACGTAGACGTCTGGATATTTCAGCCTCATAATCGGAAGAATTCTATGAAATCGATCTATCTTTTGGCGGGAGTCGCGGCGCTCGTCGGCGTGGCCGCGTTTGGGCAGGCGGTCAGCGGGACCATCACCGGAGTTGTAACGGATTCGAGCGGCGCCGTGGTTGCCGGGGCCAACATCTCCGTTTTGAATAAAGACACCGGCTTCCTTTACACGGCCACCTCGACCGGCACTGGAAACTACACGGTGGCGCAACTCCCCACCGGAACGTATGATTTGAAGGTCGAAGCCAGCGGTTTCAAACAGTTTGAACGGACGGGGCTGGCCGTCGAGCCCGCCAACGTCATGCGAATCGACGTTCCGATGCAGCTCGGCACCGCTTCGGAGACTGTCACGGTCACCACCGAGGCCCCCATGCTGAAGACCGAAAATAGCTCCACCGTATACAACGTCAATTTCGAGCAGCTCGAAAACCTTCCGATTCTGCCGGTGAACGGAGGCGGAACAGGCGCGGCCACCAACGGCCTTCGCGATCCTTACGCGCTCGTAAAAACCGTGCCGGGCACCCGGTACGTCGCGAGCACCTCGATGACGTCGAACGGCAATTCCGGTATGAACATCCTTATCGAGGGGATGACCGGAAATATGCCCAATCCCGCCGGTACCGTGACTATGCAGACCCAACCCAGCGCGGAGGCGGTCCAGGAGGTCGCGGTGCTGACCAGCAACTACTCCGCCGAGTACGGCAACATCAGCGGCGCGGTGCTGAATGTGACCATGAGGTCCGGCGGGAACCACTATCACGGCACCGCTTATGCCTACGGGGTGAATGAGGCCCTGAACGCCGCTCAGCCCTATTCGGGATTGAAAAATAAACAGCGCCGCTACGACTTCGGCGGGAGTTTCGGCGGGCCGGTGAAGATTCCTCATCTCTACGACGGCACGAACAAAACGTTTTTCTTCCTCAGCTATGAGGAATATCTCGAAAACGGGACGATCAACACCACCTCGGCGACGGTACCGCTTCCGGCCTACCGGACGGGCGATTTCAGCCAGCTCATTCCGCTTTCGGGCAACCAGAATGTTAAGGTCGGAGGCCAGAACTTTGTCGATCCCCTCGGGCGGACCATTCTCTCGGGCCAGCTTTTCGATCCAACTTCTACCTTCACGACGACTTGCAATAAGACCGCGTTCCCGACGGCGACCTGCACAGCAGGCAGCCAGGTGCAGGTGCGGAATCCGATTCAGGGAAACCAGATATCGCCGACTCTTTTCGATCCGGTGGCTTTGAAGGTCCTCAATTTGGTTCCTCTGCCGTTGGGGCCAAATGCGAACGCGGGACAGCCAAGCTCGAATTACCAGCATGGCTGGACCGATCAAATGAACACCTTTCTTCCGTCCATCAAGATCGATCACACACTCAACTCCAAGAGCCACGTTTCGGTCTACTATCAAACAGTCCGCTACAACTCGCCTCTGATTTACCCGAACGGAGGGGCCACGGGCCTGCCGGAGCCGATCGAGCCCGGCCGGGGCGCTACTTCCACCTCGCATACGGCGCGGCTCACTGAGGACTACACGCTGACTCCGACGCTGCTCCTGCACTTTACGGCTGGCTACAGCGATCAGGGGATTTGGCTCCAGCCGCCTGTTACCAACTACAACGCCGTGACCTCGCTCGGCCTGACGGGCGCGACGGTCAACCGTATGTTCCCTAATTTCACCACTGCGGTGAGCACGAGTACGGGCGGGATGACTACTTTAGGGCCCCAAGCGGGCCCCCAGGGCGCCTATCTCACGACACAATCGTCCGAGCAGCTCCCGGAGGCGCAGTTCAGCGCAACCTGGGTGAGAGGCAATCATACGCTCAAGACAGGCTGGGACTGGCGGTGGGAATTTGAACCCGTGAACTCCCTTACCGGCACCAACGGCAATTACACGTTCGGCGGCAACGCCACTCAACAGATCGCGCTGCAAGGGTTAGCGATTTCGTCCGGCAGCACCGGATTTGCGCTCGCAGATTTTCTGCTGGGCGACGTAAGCAGCGTCAGCATCAATGCGCCGGCCAGCTATAGAGACCAGAAGGTCCAGACCTCGGCGTATGTCCAAGACACCTGGAAGATCACGCGCAGTCTCACGATGGATTTCGGTTTGCGCTACGACTATGGCACTTACCTGCACGAACGCGCGGGCCGCGAGGCCGCTTTTAGCGCGACCACGCCCGATCCCTCGGCAGGCGGTCATCCCGGCGGCGCCATCTACGAGGCCACTTGTAATTGCAATTTCGCGTCGAACTACCCCTGGGCGTTCGCGCCTCGCATCGGATTAGCGTACAGAATGGGGCAAAAAACCGTCTTTCGGGGCGGTTTTGGCATCGTTTACGCGCCCACAAACTACGCACAAGGAACCGTTGTGTTCGGCGTCGGCAGCGGGACGCCCGGTTATGGCGAGTACGCGTTCCAGCTTCAAAATGGAATTCCTTCCTCCATCCATCCGGTTTGGCCGACCTTCAGTCCCAGCGCGGGAGCTGTGGACGGCACGGTTGGCGCCGGTCCCGCGGTATTGGGTCCGAGCGCGGGGCGTCCGCCGCGGCAGTATCAATGGAGCCTGGGCGTACAGCGGGCGCTTACGAAGAACCTGGTGCTTGAGGCGTCCTACGTCGGAAACCGCGTCATCTGGCTGAATGCCGGCGCCGGCCTGAGCACACTGAATAAACTCTCGCAAGCACAGTTAAACCAGCTCGGCTTCCAGGTGGGGAATCTGACGGATGCGACGCTGGAGCGCACCACCTTCGCCAACCTCACGGCCGCTCAAAAGGCGACTCTGGCGTCCCGCGGCGTCGGGCTTCCTTACGCGGAGTTTCCGACCAGCCAGACAGTGCGGCAAGGATTGCTTTCGTTTCCTCAGTTCACCACGCTGACACCCGTGGCGGCCCTGGGAAACAGTTGGTTCGACGCGCTGCAAGTGGTGGTCACCCAGCGCTTCTCCCACGGTCTGAGCGTGAATGCGAATTATATGTATTCGAAGAATCTGGCGCTGACGAGTTCGCCCGACCCGTTCAACCGGAGCCTGGGGAAGGACCTCGCCGCCCTGGATCTTCCTCACCAGTTCCGGCTTTCCGCGACCTACACGGTGCCGACGCAGCGGAGCGGTTTCTTCGGGAGAAACAAGCTCCTCTCCTACATCGTGAGCGGATGGCAAACGGGATGGTATTTGCAATATCAGAGCGCGCCGATCCTGAACCAGCCCACTTCTCCGACGACGAACCCGATCAGCTATTGGCTCGGGTACGGCCCTGGCCCGGCGCAGTTGGTCGCCGGCCAAAACCTGCTTGCCACGACGTGGACCGATAAGAGCGGCGCCGTACACAATACGCCGATCGACCTCAACTGCCATTGCTTCGATCCGCGAACGACCGTCGCGCTCAATCCGGGCGCCTGGTCGGCCGTTCCGGATGGGCAATTCGGGGCCAGTCAATCGGCTATCCGGTCTTTCCGGGGAATCCGGCAGCCCGACGAGGACGCCAACTTCGGCCGCAATTTCCAGATGACGGAAAAAGCCACGTTGCAGCTACGAGTGGAGTGGACGAACATGTTCAACCGGCTCCTGCTGCCGCAACCGAATACGACTTCCAGCTATCTGACTGCGCCGACGAAAGCCAACGGCCTCTACACGGGCGGATATGGAACAATCAATCCTACAGCGGGCAACGGGATCACCACCATGCGGACGGGGCAGGTGATCGTACGCGTAACGTTTTAAGCTTACAGGCATGGGCAAAAGAATCGTGCCGTCGGTGGAGCGGGCTTTAGCCTGCAACCGGGGCTTCAGCCCCGGCATCGGCGAGGGCGACATGTCGGCACGGGGACGGAAGTCCCCGTTGCAGGCTAAAAGCCTGCTCCACTTTGGTGTTTTCCTGATCCTGGCGCTGCCCGTGCTCGCGCAGACCATCCCCCGCATGGCGGACGGCAAGCCCAACTTCAACGGCATCTGGCAGTCCATGAACACCGCGAACTGGGATCTGGAAGACCACTCGGCGCAAGTCGGACCGGTCGTAGCGGCGGGCGCCATCGGCGCCGAACCGGCGGGCTTGGGAATCATCGAAGGCGCCGGCACGATTCCCTACAAATCCGAAGCCCTCAAGAAGAGAAATGAGAACTTCAAGAATCGCGCGAAGGAGGATCCCGAAATAAAGTGCTATCTCCCTGGAGTCCCTCGCGCGACTTACATCCCCTATCCGTTCCAGATCACGCAGACCAACGGCGACATTCTGATCAATTATTCGTACGACACCGCTACTCGCGTGGTGCTGATGACGAAGCATCGCGACGCGGAGCTGGATACGTGGATGGGGACCAACAACGGCCATTGGGATGGCGATACGCTGGTGATCGACGCGACCGGCTTCAACGGAAGGGCGTGGCTGGACCGCGCGGGAAATTTCGCCGGCGACAGTTTGCACGTGGTGGAGCGCTACAGGATGCTGGACGCCAACACGATCGACTATGAGGCGACGCTGGAAGATCCCGACACTTTCACCAAGCCGTGGAAGATTAATTTTCCGCTCTATCGTCATCGGGAGAAAAATGCGCGCCTGCTGCAGTTCCAGTGCGTTGAGTTCGTAGAGGAATTCATGTACGGGGATCTTTCAAAGAAGCGATAGGAGGGTGGGCTTTAGCCCGCGCGGAGCTTTAGCTCCGCTTGCAGATGCGAGGCTGAAGCCTCGCGCGGGCTGAAGCCCACCCTCCATCAGAGGAGAGGTCATGAGCAAGAGAGTCGGTTTCATTGCCGCCGCCACCGGATTGCTAATAACGGCGCTGCCCGCCGCGGCGCACCACGCCTTCGCCGCCGAGTTCGATTCCACCAAGCCCGTGAAATTGCAAGGCACGGTCGTGAAAGTCGAGATGGTGAATCCCCACTCGTGGATTTACATCGACGTCAAAAATCCGGATGGAAGCACCACGCAGTGGGCGGTGGAGGGAGGCTCTCCGAACGCTCTGGTTCGCAATGGGTTTACGAAGAGCTCCCTGCCGAAAGGGACTGAGGTGATCTTCGAAGGCTTCCAGGCTAAAGATGGGTCGAATCGCGCCAATGGCAGAGACATCGTCCTCGCGGGCGGGAAGAAACTCAACCTCGGCAGCAGCGGCGATGCGGCCCCACCGGAGAAATAACTATGCGGCTCGCAATCTGTGTCGTGTTCCTGGCCGGCTTAGAATGCATTGGCAGCGGGCAAGCGCGCCCGGCGATTCCGCCCGGCCCCGATAACTTCTATATCGGAACGCCCGCCGGATGGACGCAGCCCAAGACTCCGTGGGGCGACCCGGATTTGCAGGGCATCTATCCGGAGAATTTCGTCGGGAGCGTTCCGATGCAGCGATGCGTCCAACGCGGGCGCGGTGGCGCCGCTCCATGCGACCCCAATAAGGCGTTCCTCACCGAAGACGAGTTCAAGACCGCGCAGGCCCGCGCCGAACGGGCGCCGAACCAGTTTCAGCAGGCGGAAAAGGACGGCCAAGTGGGACGCGAGTTCCTGCGAGGCGTCACCGATCCCGAGCCTCCACAGCGCCAGACCGCGTTTGTGTTCGATCCGCCCGACGGCAAGCTTCCGGCGCTGACAGCGGAAGGCAAGCGGATCGGCGATCAGATGAAAAGCAGTTGGGCAATGGCGGGCGAGCATCTGGTCTTCAACTCCTATGAGGATTTCGACCTCAAAGATCGATGCGTCACGCACGGAATGCCGGCGTCGATGTTTCCGTTCCACTACAACAATGGAATCCAGATTTTCCAATCGCCGGGGCAGGTGGTGATCCTCATCGAAATGATCCATGACGTGCGGATTATCCCTTTGAACGACAGCGCGCCGCCGCCGCCGAACGTCAAAGAATGGCTCGGATTTTCGCGCGGGCATTGGGAAGGGAACACGCTCGTTGTGGAGACGACGAACGTCAAGCCCGGCTCGATGATGGTCAATTCCGCGATGCCGGGGACGCCCCAGTTCCACATCCCGACCAGCGATGCGATGAAGATCGTCGAGCGATATACGCGCATCAACGACGATTACCTGATCTACCAGATCACGGTGGACGATCCGGTAGTGATGACGCATCCGTGGACCGCTCGATTCCCCTGGAAGCGCGACCAGAATTACAAACTGCTCGAATATGCCTGCCACGAGGACAACCGCATGGTGAGGGATTGGATTAATGTGTCGCGCGCGGAGCAGGAAGGCAAGAAATGAAGTACAAGTACGCGGTTGGCTTCGGCGTTGCCGCGGCTGTGGCGGCCTGGATTGTTCCTGGCGCGGCTCAAGACAAGCCGTCTACCGGCGGCGGCAAGATCGAGAAAATCATGGTGCACGGGCGTTCTCTCGAAGGGAACCTGGAAGGCGATTCGCCGGATCGCGACGTCGCGGTCTATCTGCCGCCGAGCTATTCCAAGGAGCGAAATCGTCGCTATCCCGTCGTTTATCTGCTGCACGGCTATGGACGAACCGCCGACGATTGGTATCCCTTCATCGGACTGCCCGGCTCGATGGACCGCGATATCGCGGCCGGGACCGCGCGGGAAATGATCCTCGTGATTCCGGACGCCAATACGCTTTACGGCGGCAGCATGTATTCCAGCTCGCCAACCACCGGAGATTGGGAAACCTATATCACGCATGATCTGGTTTCCTATATCGACTCGCACTATCGCACGATTGCGAATCGCAACAGCCGCGGGCTGGGCGGACATTCGATGGGCGGCTACGGAGTTTGGCGGCTCGCGATGAAGTATCCCGACGTCTACTCGGCCATTTATGGGCTGAGCGCCTGCTGTCTGATGAATAATCCGCGGCCTCCCGCTCCGGGCCGAGGTCCGGGTCGCGGGCAAGGTCAGGCGAAAGGCCGAGCGGCCGCGCCCGTTCAACCCGGCGCGCACGGAGGACATCCGGTAAACATCGCTTACGGCGAAGCCGCGGCCTGGTCGGCGAATCCGATGAATCCACCCCTGTTCTTCGACCAGCCGACCAAGGATGGCGAGTTCCAGCCGGGTATCGCCGCAAAATGGGTGGCCAACTCACCGCTTGCGATGCTCGATCAATACGTGACGAATATGAAGAAATACTCGGCGATCGCCATGGATATCGGGCTTCAGGATACACTGCTCTCGTCAAATCAGGAGTTGGATCAGGCGATGACCCGTCTCGGCATCACGCATACATTCGAGACGTATGAGGGGAACCACAATAATCATCTGGAAGACCGGATTGAGGGAAAGGTGTTTCCGTTCTTCTCAAAGCAGCTGAAACCCTGATGCCGTCTTCCTTCAGAGTCATGGAGGGCGGGCTTGAGCCCGCGCGAGGCTTTAGCCTCGCACGCCGAAGCGGCGCTAAAGCGCCGCGCGGGCTGAAGCCCACCCTCCTGCTCTGCATGGCTGTGGCTTCGGCCGCCGATATTCGCGATTTCTCCACCTGGACCGAATACGAGGGCGGCGCGGACTCCTCTCAGTATTCCTCGCTCAAGCAAATCAATAAGAGCAACGTGAATCGGCTCCAGGTCGCCTGGACGTACTCGACCGGCGAGCGCGGAAACTACATCTTCGACCCCATCGTGGTCGACGGCGTCATGTACGCGCTGGCGAAGAACAATTCTTTCGTCGCGCTGGACGCGGCTACGGGTAAAGAATTATGGGTTCATCCCAACATGGGCGCTGTCGGCGCGCGCGGCATCAACTATTGGAACGGGCGCCTGCTCTACATTAACGGCGGATATCTCACCGCCATCGACGCACACACCGGCAAAACGATCGACAGCTTCGGCGACAATGGCCGCACCGATTTGCGCACAGGTTTGGATCGCGAGGCCCCTCGCGCGCTGCAGACCAGTAATCCTGGACGCATCTTCGAAAATCTGGTTATTATTCCGCTCCCCGCCGGTGGCGCCAGCTACGATTCCAACGCCGCCGACATCCACGCCTACGACGTCCGAACCGGCAAACTCGTCTGGCAGTTCCACACGGTTCCGCATCCCGGGGAGTTCGGCTACGACACGTGGCCTCCGGATGCCTGGAAAACCGTAGGCGGCGTGCACAACTGGAGCGAGATGACCGTGGATGTGAAGCACGGCATTGCCTTCATTCCGTTGGGAACGCCTCGCTACGATTTCTACGGCGCCAATCGCAAGGGCGATAATCTGTTCGGCAATTCGCTGCTGGCTTTGGACGCGCGCACCGGCAAGCGCCTCTGGCATTTTCAAATCGTGCACCACGATCTGTGGGATTACGACTTGCCGGTCGCGCCCAAGCTGCTCACTGTGAAGCACGACGGTAAGACGGTGGACGCCGTCGCGCAGGGAACGAAGTTCGGATTCCTGTTCGTCTTCAACCGCCTCACCGGCGAGCCTCTGTGGCCAATCGAAGAACGCCCCGTTCCACAGACCGATGTTCCCGGCGAATGGACCTCGCCCACGCAGCCGTTTCCCACCAAGCCGCCTCCGTTCGCGCGGCAGTCGTTTACGGAGAAGGACATTAATCCGTTCATTCCAGCAGAGGATCAGGCCAAAATTCGCGATCTGCTGAAAAACTCACGCAATGAGGGATTATTTACGCCGCCGAGCTTGCGCGGCACAATCCGCCACATTCAGGGAGCGAGCTGGGGAACGGAGGCAGTCGATCCTAGCAAGGGCTATTTGTATGTGGTCTCGCACGAGCACCCGACGCTTCAGAGACTTGAGCCGCCGGGCGCAGGTCGAGGCGGGAGCAGCGCCGGCGATTTTGTCCATTACAACTCGCCGATGAATTTCCTGTACCAGACCTACAATATGTCCGCCATGGGGCCGCCGTGGTCGACTCTGACGGCCTACGACCTCAACACAGGAACGATCATGTGGCAAGTTCCCAATGGCGGCATCCGCGAGTTGGAAGAGCAAGGCCACAACGACACCGGCGCGCGCCTTCCGCGCGGGGGGCCGGTTGTCACGGCCGGCGGATTGATCTTCGCCGCGACAGCTTCAGACCACAAGGTCCGCGCATACGATCAGGACACGGGCAAGGTGTTGTGGACTTACACTCTGCCGACGGGCTCGGACGGTGTTCCGGCGGTCTACGAGATCGGCGGACGCGAATACATCGCCTTCTGCGTAGCGGGCGGTCAAGGCTATCAAGCCCCGCGCGCGCCCGCTGGAGCCGCCCCGCCGCCGATGAATGCGTACGTGGTGTTCGCGCTGCCCGCGAGGTAGAGACTGCGGGAACAAATCGGATTCCGCCGAGCGAAAGGTCGCAACTGGCGGCACGTCCGTATCTGGGCTCCGGCGTCAGGATGCCCCAAACAGCTTTCCCAAGAGTTCCTCGTGCGCTAGGAAGTTCGGCACGATGTAGTCCGCGCCGACGCCGATCAGCCGTTGGCGCTTCCAATCGTCGATTTCAAGGCATTCAGGCTCGCGCGTAGCGACGCCCACCGCCACGCCGCCCACTAGCTTCACTTCCTCGATCTCCACGTACCCATCCCCGAAAACCAGAATTTCCTCGCCTCGCACATCGGTTTGAGAAAGAATGCGCTGAATCAGGATCTTCTTCGAAAAGCTCTTATAGTCGTCCAGCGCTCCGTAGACTCCGCCATCGAAATATCGCGCGACATCGAGCAGCCGCGCCTCTTCCCGCATATAGATTTCATCGGTTCCACTCGCCAGATACATGCGAAGGCCCATGTTTTTGAGCTTTTCGAGCAACCCGCGCGCGCCCGGCGCCAAGTATTGTTCCGCGGAGGCGCGGCCCTCCCGTAGATCCTCTACCCGGCCCCGAATCTTGAGCCAGAGGCGATCCAGATACATCTTCTTGTACTCGAGCGCATCCAGAGCGTTTCCGCCTCGCCGCTGGACATGATCGGCGAACTCCATCATCTGATAGATGGTTTCCTTGCCTGTAAGCCGCCAGACGAAATCCTCCACGATGCCCCGCAGCTCGGCTTCGGACTCGCCGGTTTTCAGATCGAGGAGGATCTCCACCATCATCGGAACCATCACGTCCATCCAGCCGGAGCGGATTAGCGACAGCGTGCCGTCGAAATCGAAAAGAGCGGCGCGCGCGCGAGCCGCCGTCGCGCCCGGACGGACGCATTCAATCGTCGATGTTGAGGTCAAGGCCAATATTCCCATCTCGCGGTAGCCAATACGTATGCGCTAAGGCAAGCGTTGGTGACCGCGTGAACCAGAATCGAATCTCCCAGGCTCTTCGTGCGTCCTATCCACCAGTTATAGATCACCCCCGTGGCGATGCCCACGTCCCATTGAGGACCGTGCTCCAGGCCGAACAAAATCGCCACCAGCCAGAAGGAGCGGGCGGAATAAGTCCCCAGCGGAATTGCCAGAAAATCGTCCCGCATCACCCAGCGCAACATCCAGCCGCGCCAGAACAACTCCTCCACTACCGGCGCCAGCGCGATCGCCCGAAACGCGCGAAGCCACAGCACCGCGGGCTGCGCGCGCGCGGCCTCGCTCAGGCCCGGGACGAATCTTCCAAACACGTCGTTCTCGAACCAGACATGATGCCGGTAGCCGGGGATCAGCACATCCGGCGCGATCCATACAGCGAATGTCCCGGTGCCGATCGCCAGCGATCCCATCCAGTTGCGGACGCGAAGCTTGTCCGGCTGAAGATCGCGCGCCCGCCGCCAACTCAGCGCGATGACGCTCAGGACGATAGCGACGGAACCCGCCTCCAGCGGCAACGGCGGCAGGCTCAACAGGCGCTGAAGGACAAGCACCGCGATAAGCGAAGCGAACGGCGCGATATAGAACAGCGAAGGAGAACGAGTCAAGCGGTTTGGCGAGCTTACCTTTATCGGCTATAACTTCTGGAGCGCGACCTGTATTTTAGATTTCTGATCCTGCGAAGGATTGTCCTTCATGGCCGTTTCGAATTCGCGCCGCGCCGAGGGTTTGTCGCCCTTCTCCAGCAGCGCCATTCCGAAGTGGTAGTGGTATGTGGCGTTGGCCGGCTGCTTGGCGACCAATTGCGCGAAGATCCTCACCGCGTCCTCGCTGAGATTCTTCTTGATATAAATCCAGCCAAGCGTATCGGCGAACTCGGTTGATCCGGGCCGTTGTTGTAGCGCCCGTTGCGCCATGGTGAGAGCTTGGTCGAGGTCCACGCCTTTCTCGGCTTTGATAAAAGCCAGATTATTCAATGCCACCGCCTGATCCGGCCTGATCTTGAGAATCTGCTCGTAAATGGGTTCGGCCTGATCGGCGCGCCCGTCTCCCTCCATCAGCAAACCCAATTGCAGCAGCGGAGTGGAGTCCGAGGGAGCCTCCTGGCTGGAACGCCGAAACGCATCGATGGCCGCGTTCAAATCGCCCTTCAGGCGGTAAGCCTCGCCTAGACGCAGCAGAACCGCGGACGATTTGGGATCTTTATTTAGTAATATCTGATAATTCTGAATGGCCTGATCGTACTTCTGGTCTCTCACGAGTAAATTCGCCAGCACCAGCCTCACGTCCGCTCGTTCCGGCTCCGCGGCAAGAGCTTTATTCGCCTCCTCGATGGCCTGGCTCATCCGGTTTTCCTGGGCGAGCGTTTCGACCATTCCGACAATCCCGCGAAGGTCCTTGGGATTGGCTTTGTGAAGCTCCGTGAAGATCTGCTCAGACCGCTTATAATCCTTCTGCCCCCACGCCAGGTAACCCACCTGAAAACGCGCATCTATATTTTGCGGATAGGTCTTGGAGATAAACGTCAACTCGTCTTTTGCCTTGTCGTTCTCCCCGAGCGCGAGCAGTCCGCTCGACCGCACCAGATGAGCTTGAAGGTTGTTGGGATCGATGCCGATCAGATCGTCGGCGGCTTTGAGGGCGCCGCCCGCGTCGGCGCGCGAAATCTCCACGCGGCCCAGTAGCTCGCGGGCCGGTATGAAATCCGGGCGCAATTTGATGGCCTCTTGCAACTGAAGCCGCGCCTGATCGAATTGCCGCTTCGCCACCAAGGCGCGAGCCAGATTGAACCGAAGCAAGTGATTCGATGGATTCTTATTCACCAGCGCCTGCAGATCGCTGGTCGCGCTGTCGACCTGCTGGAGATCGCCGGTGTTGAGGGCCAGCGCCGCCCGCATCGCGATCGCGTCGTTGTCCTTGGGATTCTCCTTCAGAATGGCCGCGAGAAGCCCGTTCGCCGCCGCACCGCGACTTGTGCTCGCGTAAAGCTCCACCATCCGCTTTTGATACAGTGCTTTGTCTTTCGGGAAGGCCTTCATCGCGGCGGTATATTCTTCCTCCGCATGATCGAATTCCCGCAGACGGAACAGGAAGAAATCGCCGGCCAGAAGATGGCCCTCCGGGAATTGCCTTTCGTCCGATAACTGCCGGATCACGGCATCCATTTCCGGGCGGCGTTTGGACAAATAATAATGCTGAGCAAGCTGAATCAAATAGGAAGCGTTTTGTGGGTTATTGGCGGCCTTCAGCTTCAACAGCCGCTCGCCGTCGTCGAGACGGTTCGCCCGGGCGTAATAAAGGTAGAGCAGATCGTAAATCGGCGCGTATGTCTTTTCTTTATCGATTAATTCATACGCCACTTTTTCGCCCGCCGCGAACTGATTATCGGCCGCCAGAGCTTGAACGTAGGAGAGCACGGCGTCCGGCTGGAGCGGATTCGCATCGTTGGCCGCCGCAAGCTCTCTGACCGCGCCGGGAACGTCTTTCTGGATGAGATCGATCTGACCCAGCAAGCGATGGCCGTCGAACGACCGGGGACTCTTTCCGATCAATTTATTCGCCAGCTCCGCGGCATTCTTGAGCAGGCTGTTTGCATGCGGTGGATCCTGAAGCGCCGCCGATAGATAAAGCTCCGCCAATTTGTTCGCCGCGTCCGCGTTGTCCGGCTGCAATGAGACGGCCCGAGTCAGCATCTGCGCCGCGTCTCCATAGGCGGCCAGCTTGAGATCGGTGAGCCCGAGCCTGTAATAGGCCTCGCCGAAACGGAGATCCTGTTTCAGGGCGCCGCGGTACATGATGGATGCCTCGCGGAATTTTCCCTTCGCAAAGAATTTGTTGCCGTTATCCAAGTAGCGTTGCGCTCTTACTTTGGGGTCGCGTGTGCATGAAGCCACAAACGCAAGCACTATCGGCAAGAGCCATAGGGACCTGCTACGAACCATATTCTGTCAGTTCAGCACAGCGGAGGAAGGATTCGCAATCTGCCTTAAGACCCCAGGGAAAGCGGCCCGGTGGGCGCCGGCTTCACCTTACATAAATGACGCGCGTCTGGCAAATATGGTCTTCCAGAGCTCGCTTTTCCCGGTCGAAAGCCGCGATGATGAAGCCGATGCACAGCGTCAGCCAGCTCAGCCACAGCGCGAAGAACCGTCCCGCGGCCAAAGCGGGCGAAATCGGACCTCCGTCGGCCCGGATCACCTTCAGTCCCAAAACCATCTTGCCGGGGGTCGCCCCGCGGGTCGAGAGGAAGAAGACCTCGTAGGCAAGATGGATCGCCAATCCGATGAAAAAGGAAATCCCGGCGAATCCCAGGATTGCGGGAAGCGCCGCGATCACGTCGGCTGGATCGCGCGGCTCCGTGGAGAGGCCGATCGCGCCGACGCCGAGCATGAGCCGGAAAGGCAATCGCACGAAGAAGGTTATAAAACCGAGAATGATCCAATCGATGATTCGCGCCAGGACCCGTATCCAAAATCCGCCATAGTGGTACGCGGTCGCAACCGGAGGATAGGGCGCCCCCGCGTACGCAGGCTGTTGAAAGGTTCCGCCGGGCATTCGTTGGAGCACGGCGGGCCGGCAGCCGGCGCAAACGGTGAAGCCGCCTACGGCCGAGAGTTCGTGAGCCGGAAACGGGCGGCCGCATTCCGAGCAGTAGCGGGTTTCGCCGGGCGTAGGGGGCGGAGCGGCGGCCACCGCCGCGCGCGAGCCGCGCACCGAGCCGTGCGGCTGCCACGATGACATGCCTTCGCTCCAAACTAATGTGTCGTCTCGCACGACTCCCCGCCGGACGAGATCGTCGAGGGACGTCTCATCCACGGGGCCTTTCTGTTCTCCCGCCTCCGCGTAATACCAAGCCATGCGCGGTTCCCCCCAGAGCAATAGTGTAACCGAGCCTGTGCCCATCGGGGTTTTGGCTCGAACCCTATCATGGAATCTGTGTTTCGATTCGAGCTTCAGGCGGTCTGCAAAGAAACCGGGGCGCGCGCGGGCATCCTGCACACCGCTCACGGCGGCGTCGAAACGCCGGTGTTCATGCCGGTCGGGACCCAGGCGACCGTCAAGGGAGTCCTGGCGCGCGACTTGATTCGCGATCTGGACGCGAAAATCGTTCTGGCCAACACCTATCACCTTTATCTGCGTCCCGGCCAGGAAACGATCCGCGCGCTCGGTGGGCTGCATCGGTTCATGGCTTGGCCGCGCGCGATTTTGACGGATTCCGGCGGCTTTCAGGTGTTTAGCCTCGACAGTCTCCGAAAGGTGACCGAGCAAGGAGTTCTATTCCGTTCGCATCTTAACGGCGATTCCCATCTGTTTACGCCGCAATCGACCATCGACATTCAGAAGGCGCTCGGCAGCGACGTGATGATGGTGCTCGACGAGTGCCTCGCCTATCCGGTCAGCCATGAGGCGGCGCGCGTCTCCATGGAACGTACGCTTCGCTGGGCCGCCGCGGCTTATGCACATTATCGAGAGCGCTATTCCGACGGTCTACGCGCTTGTTTCCCCATCGTCCAAGGATCGATGTTTCCGGATCTGCGCCGCCGATGCGCCGAAGAACTGCTGAAACTGGACGCGGACGGCTATGCCATCGGAGGGCTGTCCGTCGGAGAGCCGAGGGCGTTGAGTTTGGAGATGACGGAAATAACCGCGCGGCTCTTGCCTCTCGACCGGCCGCGCTACACGATGGGCGTCGGCATGCCGGAGGAGTTGCCGGAATACGTCGCGCGCGGCATCGACATGATGGATTGCGTGCTTCCCTCGCGCAACGCGCGCAACGGATATTTGTTCACCTCGGCTGGGCGCGTCATTATCAAGCAGGCCCAGTATAAGGACGATCCGAGACCTGTGGATCAAGCCTGCGACTGTTATTGCTGCCGGAATTTCTCGCGCGCGTATATGCGGCACTTGTTTCAGGCGGGCGAGATCGCATTCGCCACGTTGGGAACTTTGCATAATCTTACGCGCTATCTCGGTATTATGCGCGAGATGCGCCGCGCCATCCTGGATGGCGCTTTTCCCGCGTATCTGCGCGCCCGGCGCGCCGCCGCGCAAGTCGAGACGCAAGCCTGAGGGCTTCGGGATGCGATGTATACTGGAGCATTCTCATGGAGCCATCCGCCAGAATCGACATAGCCCAGCGGATCGATAACAGTCGATTGGGCTTGTTCCAACTGGCGATTTTCACGCTTTGCGGCATATGCCTGTTCATGGATGGCTTCGATACGCAAGCCATCGCCTATGTTGGCCCGACATTGGTGAAGGAATGGAACATCCCCCGCGCCGCGTTGGGGTCGGTGTTCAGCGCCGCGCCTTTCGGCGTCCTGATCGGATCGCTTCTGTTCAGCATGCTCGCGGACAAAATCGGACGGCGCCCGGTGCTCATCGGAGTGACGCTTTATTACGCCGTTTTGACGTTGTTGACGGCGCGGGCCACGTCCGTCGGGCCCTTGCTGGCGATTCGATTCGTCGCCGGCATCGGATTAGGCGGCATCATGCCCAACGCTGTCGCGCTGGTGGGCGAATACAGCCCGCGCCGCGCGCGCGTGACGGTGATGATGGTGGTCGGCAACTGCTTCTCCGCGGGCGCGGCCTTGGGAGGATTTCTCGCCGCGCAACTGATCCAGACTTATGGCTGGCGTTCGGTGTTCTATTTCGGCGGCCTCGTTCCGCTGGTGGTGGCGCTGGCGATGCTCGTCGCGCTGCCGGAATCGCTGCAATTTCTGGCGATGCGCAGCCGGAATTTGAACAAGATCGGCAAGTGGCTGCGGCGCATCGATTCGACGGCGCCCATAGACGCCGCGGTTCGCTACGTCGTTCCCGAGCGGGCGCGGAACAAGGGCGTGCCCTGGATTCACCTGTTCCATGACGGCCGCGCGCTCGGCACCGTGATGATCTGGGCCGTCAACTTCATGAACCTGCTGAATCTCTATTTCCTCACCAGTTGGCTTCCCACGGTCGTCGCCTCTATCGGCTATTCAACGCCGGTCGCGGTGCGGGTGGGCGCGACCTTGCAGTTGGCGGGAGCCATCGGAGCGTTTCTACAAGGCTGGCTGGTTCACCGATGGGGCTTTGTGCCGGTGCTGGCGACCGGATTTGCGCTTGCGAGCCTCAACATCGCCCTGATTGGCTATCCGGGAATTTCGCTCGCCTTGCTAGTGCTCGTGGTTTGTATCGCTGGGCTGGGAGTAGTGGGAGGCCAATCCGGAGTGAATGCGTTTTCGGCGACTTATTACCCGACGGATCTGCGTTCGACCGGAGTTGGCGCCGGCCTTGGCGTAGGCCGAGTGGGCGCGATCGTCGGGCCTTATGTGGGCGGCCAACTCCTCGCGATGCACTGGACCGACCAGCAGCTATTCCTGGCGTCGGCGATCCCGGCTTTGATTTCCGCGGTGGTAATGGCGGGGTTCCGCTGGGTTGCCGAGCCAAAGGCGGCAGTTGAAACGGCCGCGGGGGCCCTGGCGCATTAACCCGTAAACTCGACCCGCCCTCAACGGTGCGCCCGAAATTTGGCGCACGCGTGGAGCGGCGATTCGCCTCGCTCGACGGCAAAAACAACCAGCCGCGCCACGCCTACCCTATTCTTCTCCCTTTCATGCTCATCTTGCATTGGGCAATTCTTTGCGACCGGAGCGCCTTGAAGCCTGCGACGATCTGCCCTAATATGCTTTAGGCTGAAAAAGAGAGGGTAAGGGCACGTCCATGACAGTTATCGAACTCCCGGACAATCAGGCGGCGGCGCTGAAAGCGAAGGCGGCGGCGCTGAAAGCGAAGGCGGCGGCGCAGGGACTCACGCTCAAAGGCTGGCTCGGGAAGCTGGCCCAGGAAGGGGAGGAGCCGCATAAGCCGCTTAAAACCGGGCGCGGCATGTGGGCGAAGTATGGCCGCGCTCCTTCAGCCGAGGAAATCGACGAAAACCGCCGCGAGATATTCCGCAATTTCGCGAAAGACATTTAAGTGCCTATCGTCGGGGTTGCGGATACCCATGCCGCTGTCTGGCATCTGTTCGATGATGAGCGTCTGTCCGGCTCGGCTAGCTGCTTTATCGATCAGGCTGCCTCCGCCGGAAACCGGATTGTGGTTTCGGCAATCAGTCTGGCGGAAATCGTGTACCTCATGGAAGAGAACCGGTTGCCGCAGAATGCCTACGCCGACCTGAAAGGCGCTCTCGACGATCCCGACCATGTTCTGAAAGAAGCTCCGTGCACGGTTGAGATTGTCGATGCCATGGCTCGGATTCCGCGCGGGGACGTTCCCGACATGCCGGACCGTATTGTCGCGGCCACGGCGCTTTATTTCGATGTGCCTGTGATTAGCCGCGACGGGCGCATACGCGCGGCGATATTGAAAACTGTCTGGTAGCGCGAGGGCGAACAGGCGGAAAGGCATTATTAGGAAGGGCAAAGTCTATTTCCTCGGTTTCGATTGAAAGCGTGCGTTCCAGATTGTGATTGCAGGGTACTTCGTGTTCTTTGCCGCCTTTTCTCATGGAGACAAACCCATCCCCACCGCCCTTGCACGAAATAATCCGGCACCTTCATCTGCAGGACGGCGTTAATGCGGGCGAAGGTGAAAACCATCACGCCGATCAAGGGGCGCGATCGCGCAACCCGACCAGGTCGGATTCTTCCGTGATGCCGCCTCTCCCCGCCGTGTCTCTTACGATGCCGATGCTGTCGATCAGCGTTCGCGCTCCCTCGGCGGTGAGTACCGGCGCCTTGCCTTTCTTGACGATGTATTTCGGGCCGCGCACGGCATGCGCCGGGTTCACGTTCACGTCCAGAACGTGGCCCGTCACCAGCCAGTCGAATAGCATCCGCAGCACTGCCAAATGCTGCTTCACCGTAGGCGGCGTAAATTCTCGCTGAACTCCTTGGTGAAGGCGGCTATGTGGATCGGCTGCACTTGGGCGAGTTGGCCGACGCCGTGGACCTCGCACCAATCGGCGAAGCGCCGCGCGGCGTTCATATACGCCTTGCGTGTCTGGTCGTTGTTGATCTGCGCCGTGAAGAATTCCAGTACGCGCTTCGCGGCCTTCGGCGTCGACGCGAAGATCACCGGAAGAAGCACAGCGT
This sequence comes from Bryobacteraceae bacterium, assembly GCA_036557165.1. Lineage (GTDB taxonomy): Bacteria > Acidobacteriota > Terriglobia > Bryobacterales > Bryobacteraceae > Palsa-187. The sequence continues at coordinate 357,287 of DATBIA010000001.1, read as the reverse complement.
GGGCGGAGAAGGACGGTTTTAGGGCCGAAAAGCGCCTCCAGATCGCGGCGACCATGCACCACGCGAAGGATAAGCGCATCCTCGTCTTCGACGCAGTACACAATCACATATTCGCCCACGGCCAGGCTGCGATATCCCAGCCCGAAATCTTCGTCGCGCGAGCGCCCGATATACGGAAAGCGGGCAAGGGCAAGGAAACGGTCGGTGATGGTATCAGTCAGACGGTTGGCAATCTCGATGCTGCCGCTTTCCTTGGCCACGTACAACCAGATGTCGTCAAGATCGCGTTCTGCGTGTGACGCGAGACGATGCGCCATCAGCGGGGGGTGGTGAGTTCAGCCAGCAAGCGGGCGCGTCCGCGTTCCTTCACGTCACGGGCAAGCTGTTGCATTGCCTCTTCCGTGATGCCGCGCCCTTTGCCCCGACCCAGGGACGCGCGGGCATCGTCGAGCGTAAGCAGAAATTCGGCGCGGTCCCGCTCGCGTTGTTCCCACAGGGCAAGAGCTTCCTGCACGGCGTCTGCTTCCGAGTGAAGCCGTCCGCTGTCGATCGCGCGGCGGGCGAAAGCCTTCTGGTCCGGGGTAAGCTGTACGTCCATCGCTTTCAGAATAGGGAAAAACGGCACGTCAGGCAAGTTGGCCTCATTTCCGGCGCCTGGTCTGCCCTTTCCCTGCCGCCCATCTTTGGTGATTTCGTGGTCATTCCCATTTTGTTGATAATTCCGCTCTCTCGACCCGCAGGAAAACCTTATAAACCGGGGGCGGCAAATCAACATTCGACAATTGTGGCCCTTTTGTCGAGGGTTTGGCCGGAAGACCATGAGAAACGCTAGTTCATCGGCTCCATGTCGTGCTTGCTGATGCCCACGGGGAAAAGAGCGCAGTTCTTGTAAAGGATGCCCTCCTTTAACTCGCCAAACTCGGATTGCGCCCGTGTGAAATTGATCGAAGCTTGGATCAGCGCCCGCGCGTCGTCTTCGTTTTCGGCCAGCGTGGAAACGATCAGGGGATGAAGTGCGCCGCTGTTCTTGTCCTTGCAGTTCAGTTCGAAGTAGTAGGTTTTCATCGTTTTATTTTGAGACTGAATTGTGACATGGCGCAAGTCCGCCGTTTCCGGGCGTCGCCGGTCGTTGCAAAACACACCGTTTTTGAGACACGCGGTTGAACGGTTGCGAGTATTTCCCGGCGCGAATCGGGGAGCCTAATCAATCGGCCCGGCAAATCCAGTTTTGCCGAAGTTTCGGGATGCCAGCCCGGTCGACGGTAGCGGCGCGAGTTCCGAAATCGGCGCGCGGATTTCTTCTAAGCCGGTAATCGTCACTGCGCCCAAATGCATTTCTACAAATCGCATTGCGCGGTTGGTTCTGTCTCACGCTCCGTTACATCTGGCCAGCGAGATGGTGTTATCCACGACCCTATAAAAACGTTCGTCCAGAGGACTGCCGCCGATCGGCCCAAGTCTGTTCCGGTATTCTTTCGTCTGAGCGGCAGCCGCTGCGTCTCAATTGCTTCCGCGGTTCTGCCATTCCTCGATAACCGTGACATGCTTCGCCCGCATCGCGTGCTGTAAGACATCGAATCGGAGATTGCCTTCTTCCTTCCGGCTGGCTTCGGGCAGCTTGTGAAGGTGGCCCGAGGCATGGCGCACTGGCCTCCGATATCGACATGTATGATCACGAGTGTGCCGCGGTTGCTTCCATCATTGTGAGCGCCGCCCAACGAAAGAGCTTGTAAGGCCGCTGGTCCTAATCGCGCAGCCTCGTCGAGTCGATCTTATTTCGGAAGGCCTTGGCATTCGCCGATCCGGCACGCGGCTCTTTTTTCCCGGACGTAAAAGCGCACTCACGGCACACTGTCGGCTCAATTCCCGGCCCAATTCGTGTCCTTGACGGCGCCATCCCACAGTTGTATAGTTCTCTGCAAGGAACGGGCAGATTCTCCGGGTGAACTTCTTTTCGGCCTAATTCTTTCTCGCTGGTCCGTCCGCATCGGGAGGTAGCGTATGCGTTCGTTCGTCCTCGCAGTCTGTTCCGTTTTTGTCTCTATGTCCGCGTTCGCGCAGAGCGACCGCGGCTCTATCACCGGCACTGTCTCCGATCCGGCGGGAGCCGTGGTCGCCAGCGCCCCGATTCAAGCAAAAAACGTCCAAACCGGCGTGCTCTACGACAGCGCCACATCCACGACGGGCAATTACACCATCGCGCAGTTGCCCGTGGGCGCGTATGAACTCTCGGTAAGCGTGCCGGGTTTTAAGAAGTACACTCGGACCGGGCTCGAGATCGAGGTGGCCCAAACGCTGCGCGCCGACATAACCTTGGAGGTCGGCTCCAGCACCGAATCGGTCACCGTCACCGAAGCCGCGCCTCTGCTCAAGACCGAGAGCGGCGAACTGAGTCATACCGTCAATCTGAACCAGATCACGGAGCTGCCTCTATTCACTGTTACGGGGGGCATTCGGAATCCTTACCAGGTTCTGAACCTGATTCCGGGTACGTTCGCGCCTGGCGGTTCCGGCAATATCCTGGTCAACGGCTCTCCGGCCAACTCGCTGGCTTATCGGGTTGAGGGACAGGACGCTTCCAATGGAACTCTACCCAGCTTCCCCACGCAGAACCAGCCCGGAGTCGACGCGATACAGGAGGTCGCGGTTCAGACCAGTAATTTCGCGGCCGAGTACGGCCAGGTGGGCGGGGGCTTCTTGAACATCACCATGCGGTCCGGCGCGAATCAGTTCCACGGCGGCGCTTACGAATATTATGTGAACGAGTTCCTGAACGCGGGGCAGCCTTATACAGATGACGGCACGGGTCACAATCTCCGGCCGAGAAATCGCCGGAACGATTGGGGATTCACCATTGGCGGCCCGGTATGGATTCCAAAATTGTATAACGGCCGCGATAAAACGTTCTTCTTTTTTACCTGGGAAAAGTTGAAGGTCACCACCGTCACCGCCAACGACCCGAAGACCGTGCCGATTCCCGCCTATCGCAACGGCGATTTCCGAAGCGCCATTCTTCCCAACGCTAGGGTAATCGGAACCGATCCGTTGGGCGCTCAGATGCTCCAAGGCATGATCTACGATCCCCAGAGCACTCGCACGGTGAACGGCTTGTCGGTTCGCGATCAATTCCTGAACAACACGATTCCCTTGAACCGGTTCGATCCGATTTCGGCCAAGATCCAAGGCATGCTGCCCATGCCGCAAGGACCCACCGCGGGCGCGCTCATCAACAATTTCATCAATCCGTACTCCAGCAGCAACGATCAACACATTCCCTCGATCAAGGTGGACCAATCGATCGGCAGCCGGGCGAAGCTTGCGTTCTTCTTCCAGAAGACGACGCAAATCACGCTGGGCGGGCCGGGGCTGTTCGCAGGCGACGGTTTACCGGGGCTGCTGACCACGTCGCTCGCCGCCTTCGTTCCCGCGCCGCTGTACAGGTTGAATTTCGACTACACTCTGAAGCCTACGCTGCTGTTGCATTTGGGCGCGGGTTATCATTCCACTTATTTCGGCGTGCCCGCCATCGACGCAACCGGCAAGGTGGTCTATTCCGAAGTGCAATACGATGCGCAAAAGCAACTCGGCATTAGCGGAGGTTTGCTTCACAGATTCTTCCCGCGTTTCTCGGGCATGGCGGATCCGCTCTTAGGCGGAATGAAGGACATCGGCGGCAACGCCGCCGGTATCCCTAACGGCGAGCAGACGCCCACTTTCGTGGCCAGCCTGGCGTGGGTGAAAGACAACCACACTTATAAATTCGGCGGGGAGTTCCGGACGGACGGATTCAAATCCCTGGCCGCGGGAGACGACGGCACTTACACGTTTGCTGCCGATCAAACCGGTCAGCCATTCCAAATCGCTCCCGTTGGCGGCGTGAACGTCGGTTTGCCGTATGCGAGCTTTCTTTTGGGCCAGGTGAAGACGGTCGCGATGAACGGCCCCACCGATCCCCGGCTTGGGAAGAAGCAGCTCGGAATATATGCCCAGGACACCTGGAAAATAACGCGCAAGTTCACGCTGGATTACGGCATCCGCTACGATTACTCGACGTATTTGCGGGAGAGCCAAGGGAGAGCTCCGGGATTTTCGCTCACCGCCATCCATCCGCTGGCGGGCATCCCAGGCGCCTCAATCTATGACGGGTCCGGATCGAAGCGATGTAACTGCGATTTCGCAAGCAACTACCCGTTCGCTGCCGCGCCTCGTCTAGGCCTTGCCTATCAGATCACGTCGAAGACCGTGCTCCGCGCCGGCTTTGGGATCGTTTATAACGGCACGGGTCAAAACAACCAGGCCGCCAATACGGTCGCCAACGCCGCAGGCGGCTCCACCGCGGGAACCTTCGGCAATGCCATTACGACTTTGACCGCGGGTTATCCGGCTCAATTCGATCCCCGGTTCTGGCCGAGCTACGATCCGGCATTTTTCCCCATCAGCTTCCCCACGCCCAACGCAGCCCCCACCGACTATGACCGAAATGGGGGACGGCCGGCCAGGCAATATCAGTGGAGCATCGGGTTCCAGCGCGAGATTTTCCCCAATCTCGTGGTCGAGGCCAGCTACGTGGGCAACCGCGGAATCTGGTGGCAGGCCCCCGGTCTGGTCAACTACAACGCCATCACCTATGACCGCCTGAAATCGTTTGGTCTCGATCCCATCAACAACGCGGCTGACCGGACCTTGCTGGTCTCCCGTCTGGACTCGCCGGCGGCCGCGGCGCGCGGTTTCAACAACCCGCCATATCCGGGCTTTCCTCTAAGCCAGACCGTCTTCCAAGCCTTACGGCCTTTCCCGGAGTTCACGAACATTCCGGTCGCCTACGACCCGCTCGGCAAGACCTGGTACGACTCGCTCCAAATGAAATTAACCAAGCGCCTCTCGCACGGTTTGTCGGTCGGCGGCAGTTTCAGTTGGCAGAAGAATCTCATTATGGGCGCCGGGCGCGAGCCGAATTTCGGCACCGACACGAGTGCAACGCCTGTCAACGACGTATTCAACCGGAACAACCTCAAATACCTTTCGCAATACGATCAGCCGCTCGTGTTGCTGATCCAGGCGAGCTACATCACGCCCAAGATCGGCGGGAACAAAGCCGTTTCGTGGCTGGCCAGAGATTGGACCTTCGGAACTTTCCTCGCCTATCGGAGCGGCCTGCCCTTAGTCGCGCCTAGCGCGCAAAGCAGCCCCGGTCTCGCCAATCTCCTCGGCCAGACGACTTTCGCCAATCGCGTGCAGGGCCAGCCGTTATTCACAGTGGACCTCAACTGCCACTGCTACGATCCTCGAAACGTCTACGTGCTGAATCCCAAAGCCTGGACCGATCCGCCCGCGGGAGCATTTGGGACTGCCGCGGCGTACTACTCCGATTATCGGGAGCAGCGGCGTCCTCAGGAGCAGCTAAACTTCGGGCGAACCTTCCGGATTACCGAGAGAGTCAGTTTGAATGTACGGGCCGAGTTTACCGACATTTTCAACCGCGCATTCATTCCAGACCCGGGCGCGGGGCCCACTACGGTCGGCGGTACGCCGACGATCTTGAACCTGACCAACGCCACCACCACGACCTACGTGAGAAATCCGAACGGAACCACGGCTTCCGGCTTTGGCGCACTACTGAACCTTGCGCCGATCCCCGCGCGGCAAGGCGACCTGATCGCTCGCATCACGTTCTGAAAAGTTTCGAGGTGGAGCAGGCTTTAGCCGCCGCCCGGAGTTTGTACATTTAATTGGGAAAATATCTGCCGGCCGGCCGGGCCTCATGTATCAGGGCACGACTTCAGTCGTGCCGTCGCAAACGGATGGACTCACGGGGCTTCAGCCCTGGCGCAACCTATCCCTCGGCTGGACAAGCTGAGCTCGCTTAACTCAACAGCCAACTCAGCGATTTGAGCGAGTCCGTCATCTTCGAGTTGATCCCATACGCCGCCGACGGCTCGTACCCGCAATGAACCATGCACTGGTCGCAGCGCGGGTCGTTTCCCGTCCCGTAGTTGTCCCACGGTGTCTTGGTCATCAGGTCCTCGAAAGTGTCGTAGTGCGCATCCGTGATCAGATAACACGGGCCTTTCCAGCCTTTGACGTTGTATGTCGGCATGCCCCAGGCGGTGCAAGGCAGATCGCGGTCGCCTTTCAGAAATTCCATGTATACGGGGCTGGAAACCAGCGGGAAGCGCTTGGACATTTTATCGATGTCCTTGAATTTCTCATGCACGTCCTCGCGCGTCATGAAGATTTCGCGGTCGTTCACCGCCGAATAGCCGTAGGCCGGCGAAATCGAATGACCGTCGATCTCGAACTGCTCCAGATGTTCGAACAGTTGCCAGATCTCGTTCATATCGGTTTCCCGGTAAACGGTGGTGTTGGAAAAGACCTTGAAACCGCCCTTCTTCGCGGCTTTGATTCCCTCAATCGCGGCTTTGAACACGCCTTCGCGCTCCACTGCCAGATCGTGGTTCTTTTCCATGCCATCCAGGTGAACGTTGAACACCAGTCCCGGATGCGGCGTGAACTCTTTCAGCTTCTTTTCCAGGAACATTCCATTGGTGCAGAACTGAATATACCGCCCGCGATCCAGAATCCCCTTGACCAGCGCTCCGATCTCGGGATAAAGCAGCGGCTCCCCTCCGCAGATCGAGACCATCGGCGCGCCGCATTCGTCCACCGCGCGGAGGCACTGGTCGAGCGAAAGCCGCTCGCGGATACTCGATTCGTATTCTCGAATTCGTCCGCAGCCCGTACAGGTGAGATTGCAAGCGTGCAGCGGCTCCAGCATCATTACTAGGGGAAAGCGCTTGTTGATCATCGGGTGCGGCTTGCGCTGGCTGCCTACCGAAGGAATTTGGGTGTGAACGATGCGGAACGGATTATTGGCGTCCTCGTCGGAGGCGCGATTTCTCTGCCACTCCGGGCGCGGGCGCAACTTGTTCTTCGCGATATACGTCGCCATATCGGCGACCTGGGCAAGCGGAACTCTCATCGATCAACGGCTCCTTTTCAGACGCGCACAACGCCACGAGCGGGCTGTGCGCCCGTGGCCTTCCGGTAGGCGGCCAGCGCCAGCACCGGAAACGAATTGCGATACAGATGATACTTCAAGTAGAACACTCGGGGAAACCCCGTTCCCGTAGAGAACTCCTCGTCCCAGCGGCCATCGTCTCGCTGGCGCTCCAGGAGCCATTCGACCCCATTTTGTACGCTGCTGGATTGCGTGTCGCCGCTCGCGAGCAGTCCTAAAATCGCCCACGCCGTCTGCGAAGGCGTGCTGGCGCAGGGAGTGAACGTTCCATTGTCGTAGCTGGCGCAGCTTTCTCCCCACCCGCCATCCGCGTTCTGAATGGCGCGGAGCCATTCGCCGGCGCGCAGGATATACGCCTCGCGATCGCCCTCGCCGCAGGCGCGAAGCCCGCGTAGCGCGAGGAATGTGCCATAGATGTAATCGACGCCCCACCGGCCATACCAGCTTCCGTCGATTTCCTGATTGCGCTGGAGAAATTCGATGCCGCGCTTCACCGCGGGATGATCCGGAGGAAAGCCATGAGCCGCCAGCGCCTCGAGCACGCGTCCTGTGATATCCGGACAAGCCGGATCGAGCATCGCGTTATGATCCGCGAACGGCACCGCCTTCAGAAAATTCCAATCGTTATCGACGTCGAACGCGGCCCAACCGCCATCCTTGCCCTGCATCGCCAGCAGCCAATTCAGCGCACGCCGGATGCAGGCATCCTGCTCCGCGCCATCGCCCGCGCAAGCGTGCGCGAGCGCCAGTAAAACCTGAGCGGTATCGTCGATATCGGGATAAAACTCGTTGGCGAATTCGAAATACCAGCCCGACGGCTCGACATTCGGCCGCTTCACGGACCAATCGCCCGTTCGCCGCACTTCTTTGGACAGCAGCCAGTCGGCGGCGCGCTGCATCGCGGCTCGCGGAGCCGCGCCGGCCTCCCCCAACGCCTGCGCCACAATGCCCGTGTCCCACACCACCGAATAACAGGGCTGGAAGAAGAACCCAGTTTGGTCGTTGCCGTCGTGCCGAACCAGCAGATTCATGAACTGCCGCTCAGCTTCGACGCGAGCTGGATGATCCGCAGGATATCCCAGCAACTCCAGCATCATCACCGTGTACATCATCGACGGATAAATCGCGCCAAGCCCCCCGGAATGCTCCGTGTGCGCGAGCACCCATTGCTCTACGCGCCGGATGGCTTTCTCGCGAATCGCCCGAGAACCCCATCGCTCCCAAACCTTGAAAGCCTGCTCCGCTCGCACGAAGAAATTGCGCCAGGTAAAGAAACCATCGCGACGGGGGGATTCCAGCGGCGCTCCGGGAATCAGCAGTTCGTCGACTGTGAATCCAGCCGGCACGGGACGTTGCGGATTCTTCGCGTGCAAAATCGACAGCGGCATCACAATCGCGCGCGTCCACGAGGACATCTGGTAGATGAAGTTTCCGAACAGGATCAATTCGGGTGGAATGGCGGGCGCATGCTCGCGCGGAAAAAGCCCAAACAGGCTCAGGTTGATCTTTACGTAGCTGCTGGCGGCTTGCAAGCCTCCCAGAGCGTGAATCCGCTCGCGCGCCCGAGCGAGGCTCGGATGATCGTAACTCACGCCGCCGAGTTTCAGCGCCGTGTAGGCCTTAACCGTGGCGCTGATCTCCGAAGGGCCGTGAGCGTAGATATTGAATCCGCCATCGGGGAGCTGCCGGTCCAGGATCGATTGCACCGCTTGGTCGATCAGTAGGCGCGTCGGCGGTTTCCAAACTCCGTTGACCGGCGGGTGTAACCAGAGCTGCACCAGCACGAAATCCGATTCCAGAGTCGAATCCGCCGTGAGATCGGCCCACCAATAGCCTTCCCCGGACTGTCGCGAAAGCAGGTAATTCGTGCCGCGGCGTAGGGCTTCCCCTACCGTGTCTTGTACCGCCTTGCCGATCTGCAGGCTCGGTGAAGACATTAGCGGGCAACGGGTTGTAGTTGGATCCGCCCGGAGCGCGCTAACTCGCTGGGCAGGTTGAAGCGCACGTCCTCTTCTTTGATTTCCATCTCCTGGAGGTCTTCGTAACCGCGCGCTTGTAACGATTGAATCAAGTCCTGAACCAGGTTTTCGGGCGCGGAAGCGCCCGCCGTGACGGCCACCGTCTCGACGCCGTCCAGCCATCGGGACTGGACCTCTCCCAAATCGTCGATGAGATAAGCCGGCACGCCGTTTTTCTGCGAAACTTCCACCAAACGGCGCGAATTTGAGCTGTTTTGCGACCCCACAACCAGCAGCATCTGGCACAAGGCGACCACCGCCTTCACCGCAACTTGCCGGTTTTCCGTCGCATAGCAGATATCCTGCGCCGCCGGACCCTGAATTTCAGGGAACCGCTCTTTCAGACGCTCCACGATGTCGCGGGTTTCATCCAAGCTCAACGTGGTTTGCGTGATATAGGAAACTCGTGTGGGATCTTTAACTTCCAGGCGGTCGACATCTTCGACGGTGGAAACCAGAATGGTGGATTCGGGCGCTTCTCCTAAAGTGCCGATCACTTCGTCGTGATCTTTGTGCCCAATCAGCACGATTGTGTACCCTTTTCGCGCGAATTTGACCGCTTCCAGGTGTACTTTTGTCACCAAAGGGCAAGTTGCATCGATCACTTGGAGCTTGCGTTCGCGCGCCTGCGACCGGACGGCGGGGGCGACTCCATGAGCGCTGTAGATAACACGCGCACCCGTTGGGACTTCGTCCAATTCCTCTATAAAAATAGCCCCGGCGCCGCGCAACTCGTCGACCACGTGGCGATTATGGACGATCTCTTTGCGAACATAAATAGGCGCACCGTAAAGATTTAGAGCGATTTTAACAACATCGATAGCCCGTACTACGCCCGCGCAGAATCCGCGTGGTCGGAGCAGGATAATTTTTTTATGCGAGACTTCCGGCACGGCAACAGGTGCGGACATATAGTACAAGTATAGCATTTCCAGTACTCTGGAGGTTTAATCGCACTCGGTTGACTTCCGGAGCAGCGGCAGGTAGACAAGAGTGAGGAGATTTCGATGAAAACCGCAGCCTTTGCCATTGGCGCGCTCGCCGGCGTTTCGGTATTCGCGCAGGCGCCTTCAGGAGCGAAAGCGTGGACCGCGGCGCGCACCCCTGCCGGCAAACCGGACCTTTCCGGGATCTATTCCACCGCGACGCTCACGCCGCTGGAGCGGCCGGCGGACCTCGCCGGAAAGCAGTTCTTCACGGAGAAAGAGGTGGCGGATTACGAAGCGCAGTTCCTAAAAACCGCCAATCGCGACCGGCGCGACGGGGGAGCGGATGTCGATGTCGGCCGCGCCTATAACGAATTCTGGTACAGCCGCGGCGACCATATCGTATCCACCAGGCGGACTTCGTTGATTATCGATCCGCCCAATGGCAAGATCCCCGCGCTAACGCCGGAAGCCCAGAAAAGGCAAGCTGAGCGCGCGGCGATGACGCGCGAGCATGGGTTCGACGCTCCCGAGTACCGAAATCTGGCGGAGCGCTGCCTGCTCTGGGCGACGGCCGGCCCCCCGATGCTGCCTGGAGGCTATAACAACAATTATCAGATTGTGCAGACGGCGGACTACGTCATGATCCTGGTTGAAATGATTCACGACGTTCGCATCATTCCGCTGGATGGCCGTCCGCATCTGCCCTCGAATGTCCGGGAGTGGCTCGGAGATTCGCGAGGTCATTGGGAGGGCGACACGCTGGTAGTCGATACGACGAACTTCACGAGCAAGACCAATTTCCGCGGCGCGGACGAGAATCTTCACCTGACGGAACGATTCAGGCGAACAAGTCCGGGCGCCGTGCTTTACCAGTTCACCGTGGACGATCCTACCGCGTTCACGAAGCCATGGTCCGCCGAGATCCCGATGAACCGCATTCAAGGCCCGATTGTCGAGTATGCATGCAACGAGGGCAACTACGGGATGTCGGGGATCCTGGCGGGAGCGCGGGCGCAAGAGAAGAAATAAGTCCGCCGGCCAAACGCGGCTAATAGTCGGCCGGACCTGCTAAAATCACCCATATGTCCGAGGGAGTGGAACGCGTGGTCATGGCCATCCCCTGCCTCGAGCTACATTCAATTCTGTCCGGCGATCCACTTCCCCAATGAGCGCACAAGCCGCTCGCCCCATGGTGGGCGATAAAGAAAACACAAGCTTGATCCAGCGAGTCTTCCGGGCGCTCACCTATCGCGATTTCCGCCTGATGTGGCTGGGCGCCTGCACCTCCACGATCGGAACGTTCGTTCAGCAGTTTGCACAAAGCTGGCTGGTGTTCGACCTGACCAAAGACTATTTCTATTCCGGCTTGGACCTGTTTCTGGGACAACTGCCGATCGTATTGCTTTCGCTGATCGGCGGCGTGTTTGCGGACCGGATGGATCGCCGCAAGCTGCTGCTGATGTCCCAGTACATTCAGATGAGCTCGGCTTTCTTGCTGACGCTATTGTTCTACCTGGGCGTAGTCAAGGTTTGGCACATTCTGGCTTTGTCGTTCGTGGTGGGTATCGGGCAGAGCTTTGGCGGCCCGGCATATTCGGCGCTATTGCCCACCCTAGTGGGGCCGGAGGATTTGAACAACGCCATCGCCATGAACTCGATCCAGTTCAATATCGGCCGTATTGTGGGACCGGTGATCGGCGGCGCGGCTTTCGCGGCGCTGGGCGCGACATGGTGCTTCGCTCTGAACGGCGTTTCTTTCATCGCGGTGATCGCTTCGCTGTACATGATTCACGTGAAATTCGTCCCTCCCAAATCGAAGGAAAGCATTCTTCACAGCATGAAGGAGGGCTTCCGCTTTATTCAGGCGCGCGAAGGGATGCGGCAACTGATTTTGGTCTCATTCTGTATGAGCATGCTCTGGTTCCCTCTGGCCGCGGCGCTCCCCGGCTTTGTGCAGGAGGTTTTCAAACAGGGGCCCAAGACGTTGGCGCTGCTGATGACCTGTTCCGGAGCGGGCTCGGTCGTGGGTGGTTTGTTTGTGGCGGCCAAGGGCAAGGTGCATCGACAGGGACAAGCGGCCCTGATCATCGTCACGGGCGTGGGAGCCGGAATAGCGGGTTTCGCGCTTTCCCGCATGCTGCCGCTTTCCTGCGTGCTGATTTTCATCGTGGGCGCCATGGCCATGTCGTCGGCTTCATTCTTGTCGTCGCTGGCGCAGCTTAGCGTGGGCGACGAGATGCGCGGGCGCGTGATGAGCGTATTTAACCTATCCTTCCGCACCGGCATGCCCGTCGGAAGCCTGTTGGTGGGCGCATTGATCCCGATTTTCGGGGTCTCGGTCGTCTTGGTTTCCTCGGGGTCGATTCTTGTCGCGCTAGCGCTTTATTTCTTGATTCTGCATCGGGGCGTCGCCGCGCTTTAGCGCTCCCGATGTACCTGCCCGATACGTATTTGGCGGCGGCGCTGTTGATCGCCGTCTCGATATTGTGTTGGGGATCCTGGGCGAATTTCCTGAAAGCAGCCGGGCGCTGGCGCTTTGAGCTGTTTTACTACGACTACTCGTTTGGGGCGCTGCTCTGCGCCGTCGTCGCGGCGTTTACGTTGGGCACCTTCAACTCAAAAGAGCTGACGTTTCAGGACAACCTGCTGATTACCGGCTATCGGAATATGGCTTACGCGGCGGGCGCCGGCATGATTTTCAACCTCGCGAACATGTTGTTGACAGCAGCGATCTCGGCTTCGGGAATGACCTGGGCTTTCCCGATCGCAATCGGCTGGACACTGGCCATCGATGGCGCAGTCAACTATTTCATGAATCCCCGGGGCGAGCTTATTCCCGTGGTAGCCGGCGCCGCTTTGACGCTCACCGCCTCGGCGACGGCGGCCCTTGCCTACAGGGCCCGCGTGAAGGCCCAGCGCGCCGCCGCGCGCGCAGCGAAACCGCCCCGCGCGGGTCCCAAATCGGGGAAGGCCATCGGACTCGGCATCTCCGCCGGCATTTTGATGTCCGCCTTCTATCCCCTTCTCCGCTTCGGCGCCTGGAGCGATCCCGGCGTCGGACCCTATGGAACCGCGCTCCTATTCGGCGCCGGACTCTGGCTGTCCACTCTCCTGTTGAACCCGTTCTTCATGTATTTCCCACTTCAGGGAAAACCGATCGAGATCGGGAACTATCTCGCCGGGGGCAAACGGGAACACCTTCTCGGATTATTCGCCGGAATCGTTTGGATGATAGGCGCGTTGGCGAGTTTCGCGGCGGGAACTTCCATTTCGGCGGTGGAGGCGGGACTCACAGGGAGCTATGAGATAGGGCAAGGCGCCGCCCTGTTGGGCGCGCTGTGGGGGTTGCTCGCCTGGCGCGAGATTCAAGGATCGGAGGCGAGGGTGAAGGCGCTGGTGGGTGCGGCACTATTGTGTTTCGCCGCCGGCATTTACGCTGTAACAATGGGCAGCCATGCTAAATAGCCGTGCACAGGGCCGGTGGGCCGGGCGTCAGAGCTATTTGGTAAAACTGTCGATTGCATTCGCGGCGACGATCCTCGCGATCCCTGGGATTGGGGGTGAAAACGCCATTCTCATCAGTGGTTTGCGCCTTCACGTCGATCGTCATGAGACTTCCGGCGACACGGTGCGGCTGTTCAACAAAGATGGCGTGACGGAGATGCCCGCGGGGGCAGTCGCCGGGTTCGAACAGGACGATTATGTTCCTCCTCCGCCCGCTCCGATCCTGCCCAAGCCCGTGGCGGACGTGCCGCCGCCCGCCAAGCCCCGTCATGGGAAAAAGGCAGATCCCGAGGAATTGATCCGAGCCGCCGCCGCGCACCATGGGCTTCCAGATCAATTCGTTCAGAGCGTCGCCAAGGCCGAGTCGGGCCTCAACTCCAAAGCCGTTTCTCGCAAAGGCGCTATCGGAGTCATGCAACTGATGCCGAAAACCGCCCGCTCGCTCGGCGCCAATCCCCACGATCCAGAGCAGAACATCGAGGCGGGCACCCGGCTGCTCCGCGGGCTTCTTCTGAAATACGACGGCGATGTCGCCAAAGCGCTCGCAGCCTACAATGCCGGGGAGCAAGCCGTGGACCGTTATAACGGCGTCCCTCCGTACCCCGAGACGCAGCACTATGTGAATACCATCGTGCGCGACTACCTGAAAAACGGCGGACAATAGCCGCCGCCTGCTAACATCGAATCTCATGCATCCGGCGCCGCAAACGCCTATTCCCGGGGTTCGCTATTTGGTCGCCATCGGCTCGGGAAAAGGAGGCGTTGGAAAGACCACGGTATCGGTGAACCTGGCCATCGCGCTAGCGCGGCTGGGGCGGCGCGTGGGCCTTCTCGACGCCGACGTTTACGGGCCAAACGTTCCGTTGATGATGGGAACCAACCAGGCGCCCACGGGCCACGCGGAACGCATCCGGCCCATCGATAAATTCGGCGTCAAGGTGATGTCGATGGGCTTTCTCAATCCCGGAGATAAGCCGCTGATCTGGCGCGGCCCGATGTTGCACAACATCATCCAGCAGTTCCTTCGCAACGTGGAATGGGGCGAATTGGACTACCTGCTGATCGATCTGCCGCCGGGCACGGGCGACGTGGCGCTTTCGCTGATTCAAACGGCAGCCATATCGGGCGCGATCGTGGTCACGACGCCGTCCGATGTTTCGCTGGAAGACGCTCGCAAAGCGGTGAACATGTTCAGCCAGGTGCGCGTGCCGGTGCTCGGGCTGGTGGAGAATATGAGCTATCTGGTGGTCCCGTCCACCGGCGAGCGCATCGACGTCTTCGGCCATGGCGGGGGGAAGCGAACAGCGGAGAAAATGGGCGTGCCGTTTTTGGGAGAGCTTGCGCTCGATCCGCAGGTGCGAATCGGCGGCGATAGCGGGCATCCGGTGACCACGCACGCGGATGGGGACGCCCACTCGTCGCCGTTCTTTCAACTCGCTAAAACAGTGGAAGAGCGTTGCGGCCAAACGTCCGCGGCCGCTCCCAAGATGACGGTGGAAGATTGAATCGGGTACAATCGCAGCTATGAAATGGGTGATCGTGGCTCTTCTGAGCACTGCTGTCGCGCTTTCCGGCTACGCGCTCTTTAAGGCGAATCGGCTGGAGAGAGCCGCGAAGCCGCGCGTGCATTTAATCGCCGCCAACCGACGGTAGTTTTCGAATGCCATCCTGCTAGGATGGCGTCGAATGCTAACCGTAATCCTCCTGTTCATTTCCAACACTTTCATGACGTTTGCGTGGTATGGCCATTTGAAGCATAGATCCTGGCCCCTATGGCAGGCGATCCTCGTGAGCTGGCTGGTCGCGCTCGGTGAGTACTGCTTTCAGGTTCCCGCTAACCGGATCGGTTACGGCCGTTTCACCGGATATCAGCTCAAGGTGATCCAGGAGTGCGTTACGGTGGTGGTGTTTGTCGGCTTCGCCTATTTTTATCTGGGTGAGCCGCTGCGGTGGCGCTATGCAGGATCGTTTCTATGCATTGTGGGCGCCGTGATTTTCGCCTTTTGGGGAAGGCTTTAACTCCGGCGCGCGCTTCTGGAAGCGCGCTCCATCCAAGGCGCAAGATATTCCGGGCAATTGATCAGCCGGACGTTATCGCCGGTCTGCTGCGCCAGAAACGCAACCCCGCCCTCGTCCACGAGGGTCACTTCGCTGAGATCGATCGCTATCGCCTTCTGGCTTTTCCGCGCCTTTCTGATCTGCCGCCGCAACTCTCCCAGAGCGCCGCCGGCGACTTTGCCCAGCAGTGACAATCGAACGATCGCCGGACTGTCTGTACTTCGGAGCCGCATAACCATAAAGACGAGGAGAGGGCGTGCAAGGATTAGCCTTTCGTCCGCTTCTCATTTTTCGGGACTCTGCTATGAATTTTCAGACGCTACTATGAAATGGTGAATTCGCTCGAATCGATCGCTCGAACTCTAACCGATGCGCTTGGCTTGTCCCTTCCGCCCGTCGCGGTGAGTTTTACAGACGCCGTCCCCAACGGCGTGGAGACATTCAAGGGCGCCGTTCCGGCGGGCTGCCGCTTCTGGCAGGAGGCCGCCACACGCGTCTTTGCGACCGTTCCGGCGGATCATTCGCTCTGTTCTATTGGCGTTTATACTCACAACCTGCAAGGCGGCCCGAGCTACGGCGCGGATCTACAGGATTCGTTGAAGGTTTTCGGAGATTTGGGCTACGTTCGGCAGGAAGACTTGCCGTTTATTCCCGTGCTGAGCCGGGACGCGAAAGTGGTGGTGTACGGGCCTTTAGCCGCGGCTCCGGCTACGCCCGATGTCGCGCTGCTCTTCGTCAGAGCCGATCAGATTTTAATCCTCTCCGAGGCCTCGCAGCAACTGGAAAATGGATTGCCTCCAGCGATGGGCCGTCCCGCCTGCGCGGTGGTGCCGCAGGCCGCCAATACGGGGCGGACCGCATTGAGCCTAGGCTGCTGCGGCGCCCGAGCGTACCTGGACGCACTCAAGCCGGATCTTGCGCTCTACGCGGTTCCCGGCCCGGCGCTGGAAGCGTTTACGGAACGCGTCGCTGCGCTGGTGAAAGCGAACTCGGTTTTGACGGCGTTTCACACGCTGCGGCGGAAGGATGTGGAGGCGGGAAAACGGCCGAGCGTCAAGGAATCGCTCGCCGCGATATGAGGCAGGACGAGTTTTAGCTTGTCCCTGGAGTTCTACATTTCAGTGGGAGAATATCCGTCCGGACGCCGCACTGTATGTGTCAGGGCATGACTTTGAGTCGTGCCGGATGGCGCAAAAAGAGAGGAGGCTGGGCTTTCAGCCCCTGTCGATGGCGAAGGCGGCTCGCAATGCCCATCCCGAGAGGATTGCAAAGCTCGGCCCGTACGTTTTTCGCAACCACAAAGACGAGCCGGGGCGTGCCCTTGCTGCAGTCGGAGCGCAACACCATGCTCCTGATTGACGGCCGGCGTTCGTATGTGGCGGCCGGGAAGTTCCGCATCCACGACTTTGTAGTCATGCCGAACCATCTTCACGTATTACTGACGGTAGGGCGGGACATGACCATCGAGAAGGCCATGCAATTGATCAAGGGTGGCTTCTCTTATCGTTTGAAAAAAGAATCCGGATATCTGGGGGAAGTGTGGCAACGCGGCTTCTCGGAGGTACGCATTATGGACCGTGAGAGTTTTTCACGGCATCGGGAGTACATCGCCAACAACCCAACGAAGGAAGGACTCGCCGCGACGTCCGAGGAGTTCCGTTATTGCTTCGCGTATCTGACGAAGAGGAAAGCGGCCGGGGCTGAAGCCCCGTGAGTCCAGCCGTTTGCGATGGCCCGACTGAAGTCGTGCCCTGATACATCAAGCGCGACCGGCCGGCAGATATCTTCCTACGCCAGTTCTTTAATTGCGGCAGGGAGATAGCGTAGAAGATCGGTCGCGATCAGGCACTGTTCCGTTAATTCCCCGGCGCCCAGCTCTCCCGAGCGGCCGTGCAGCCAAACAGCGGCGCGAACGGCGGCCTCGATCCGATCGGGAAATTGCGCCACCATCCCCGCAATCATTCCCGTGAGAATGTCGCCTGTGCCGGCCGTCGCCATGGCGGGAGTTCCCGACATGTTGATGAAGACCTGGCCCGACGGAAGGGCGATCAGAGTGCGATTCCCCTTAAGCACCAGGCAGACATTGCGCTCATGCGCGAACGCTCTGGCGTCGGAAAGCCGATCCTCGACCGGCCTGCCTTGGAGGCGCGCCATTTCACCGGGGTGCGGCGTGAGGATCGTCTCCGTCCCGCGCCCCTTGAAATCCGTCCCTGCGATGGAGTTCAGTCCATCGGCGTCGATCACCATCGGCACGGCCACTTCTTTCATTAAGCGCGCCAGCAACTCGCGGTTGAGGCCGAGTCCCGGACCCGCGGCGATCACCGTTTTCCGATCCAAGGTGAAATTGTCGAGCGTTTCCGACATCAGCTCCGGCGCGACATGCGTGGCCAAAGGCGAAGTGGACGTCACCAGCCCGGCGCCCATTCTGAGCGCGGAAAGCGCCGACATCGCTCCGGCCCCCGCTTTGCCCGGCGCGCCCCCGATCACCAGGACATGGCCGAAATCTCCCTTGTGCGCGTCTCTTTCCCGGGGTTTGAATAGAGGCGCAAAATCGCGCGGATCGGAAACTTCGAGCTGCGAGGAGACCAATTGCGGAGCGATGCCGATTTGCGTGACGATCAGGCGACCCACATTTTCCTCGGCCTGAGGGGCAAGGTAATGCTCCACCTTGGGGGCGGTGAACGTGACGGTGATATCCGCGCGGACGCATTCGCCGCCGCCTCCAAGGCCAGAAGGGACGTCGATGGAAACCACCTTCGCTTCCGGAAACTCGCGCGTGGCGCGGATCAGATCGAGAATGCGTCCGCGCGGCGCGCCCTTGGCGCCAGTGCCGAGCAGGGCATCGATCACGATGGTGACTTCGCGGCGCTCGCGCAGCTTGGCGGGGATCTCGCGCGCCGGCGCAATGCGGCATTCTTCCACCAACCTCTGGTGATTGACTTTGGCGTCGGGGCTCAGCTCGCCGGGATCGCCCGCGGTCACCACGTACAGGCGAGCCACTTTGTCGCTCAGCAGCCGCGCCAGTGTAAACCCGTCGCCGCCATTGTTCCCCTTGCCGCACAGCACGGCCACCACTTGGGCGCTCAGCGGATCGAAGTTTTGGGCTAGCGCTTCCTCCACGCGGTGCGCGGCGTTTTCCATGAGGGCCAGGCTGGGGACGCCCTGTTCCTCGATGGTGACGCGGTCCATCTCGCGGCTTTCGGCGGCGGTGAGGACTACCATGCGGCGACCTCGGTGAGGATTTTCTCCAAGCGTCTCAAATTTTGATGGTCGCCCATGGCGATTAAGTGATCGCCTCCCGAGATCTGAGCCTCGGCGGGAGGTTTGAACAGCATCTGTCCATCCGCTCGGCGAATCGCGAGCACGATCACGCCGGCGTCGCGACGGATCTGCATTTCTCCCAGCGTCTTTCCCGCGAACGGGCTACGCGGTTCCACGCGCACCTGTTCGATGCTCACTTCCAATCCCGGAGTGGCGGTGGTGAAGTCGATGAACTGCTGCACGTGCGGCTGGATAAGAGCCTGCGCCATGCGATGGCCGGTGCTGTTATAAGGCGCGAAGACGAAATCGGCGCCCGCCCGGCGCATCTTCTGTTCGGAACTTTCTTCCGCGATGCGCGCCGAAAGCTGAAGCCGCGGATTCAGGGTCTTCGCCGTCAGAATCACGAAGAGATTATCCGCGTCCGAAGCAAGCGTGGCGATGAGTCCCCTGGCGCGCGTGATGCCCACATCGAGCAACGTTTCATCGCGGCTCGCGTCCGCAAGGACAGTGAGCATTCCGGCTCTCATCGCCATCTCCACGCGATTTTCGCTTTTGTCGATCACCACGAAGGGCGCGCCGGATTGCCGCAGTTCGGCAGCGGCGCCCCGGCCCACGCGCCCGAATCCACACAGTATGATGTGGCCTTCCAGTTTTTCGATCATGCTCTTCACCCGCCGCTTGCCGAAATATTGATTGAACTCGAGCTCCACCACCGCCTGCGTCATTGCGCCGATTGCCAGCAACATAACGATGACCCCGAACAGGATCAGGAACGAGTTGAAGACGCGCCCCGTCCGGCTCAAGGGATGAATTTCGCCATAGCCGACGGTGGTAACGGTGGTGAGCGTCATATAAAACGCGTCGAATACCGGATAATGCTCGATCAGGACGAAGCCGGTCGTGCCCACGCACAGCGTCGCGGCCATAGCGATCGCGATGGTGGTCAGGCGGCGCCGGAGGCGTTCCATGCTGTCTATGGTACAGGCGCGCCGCAATAGCGCCTTGCACGGCGCGGCTCCCGAGCGCGTCATGTTGGCGAGGGAGGATCTCGGTTGTCCGTACGAACTGTGGCGTTTCTGAGCGCCATCGCGCTCGCCGCCGCGGCCGCGTTTGGCCAAACGGCCTCGCGTCCGGGATTTGAGGTGGCATCGGTGAAGATGTATGCCCCCGACGCCTCGGTCCCACCCGGAGCGCAAGGGTTCTCGATGTCTCCCGATGGAATTCGCGCGGTGCATGTCACGATACGCGGATGCCTGCAGTGGGCTTACAACATCGTGGATGTCTCGGGGCCAAGTTGGATCACCCAGGAGAGCTATGACATCACGGCGAAAGCCTCGGGGCCGGTTCCCGCCGGCCGGCTGCAACTGATGATGCAAGCGCTGCTGGAGGATCGGTTCGACTTGAAGGTTCACCGGGAGACGAGGCGATCGCCTGTGGGAGTGCTATTCGTATCGAAGGGCGGGGTCAAAAACTTGCCCCCGATCGCGAGCGCCGGGCCGCCCGAGATGAAGCGAGAGGCCGGGAAGCTGGAGTTCAAGAATGCGCCGATGTCGCGCGTGGCCGCGATCTTGAGGAGTCCTTTCGGCAACATGCCGCTGGAGCCGATGGCGGATGAGACGGGGCTGAGCGGCGTTTACGATCTAACGCTGGACCTGCGGAGCTTCGATCCCAAGGCTCCCGAGTTTGCAGGGAAATATCAGGAAATGAGAGACGCGTTATTCGCCTTTGTTTCAGAGTCGCTGGAGAGGAGCTACGGGCTGAAATTGGAGCGGCGCATGATGCCTCAGGAGAGGCTGGTGGTGGATAGCGGGAACAAAGTTCCGGCGGCGAACTAAGGGCGTGGGTTCATGTGTTTTCCGTTGGGAGGCCTCCGAGCCAATTGGCAGCGTGGCTACCACCGCCCCACAAACACTCACCTGCTACGATCGGCTCGTGTCCAGGAAATTGAATTGTGAAAACTCTCGACCTCTGGAACGCGTCGAGCACGCTAGGCGATTATGTGGCTGCTCTGGGTTCCGACTCAATCGTCGTTACATCAAAAAAGAAGCCGCTTGCCGCTCTCGTGCCTCTTAAGAATGTCGATCGCGAGTCGCTCGCTCTTAGCATGGATCCCGCGTTCCTGGGAATTGTGCGGCGCGCGCGCGCCGAGGCGAAACGGGGAAAAGTTTATTCTCTGGACGCGCTCAAACGTGAGGCGTTTGGGGCGATCGGCCGCCGTCCCATCAAGGATCGCCAGAAAGGCGCACGCTGAGCTTGCCGCGGCTTACCGAACGGGCGGCGCGTTGAGTCAGCTCTTTCTCCAGAGCCTCATCTTCGCCATAGATATCGTCGAAAAAGCGCACTTCGCCGTTTTCGAGCGCCATCGCAGTGACATAGATCGTGACCAACTGGATCGGCCGCTTCAACCTGACGGCAACGGGTTCGGAACCTTGCATCGCATCCTCGATCCGGTCGCGCGGCCAGCCCGGTTCGTCTCGCAGAGCCCACTCCGCCAGATCCTCCGCGTTCTCCACGCGGATACAGCCGTGGCTGAGGTCGCGCCGCGCCTGGCTGAACAGCCATGGCGCCGACGTGGCGTGCATATAAATCCCGTAAGAGTTGGGGAACTCGAATTTGACGAGTCCCAACACGTTCTTCGGCCCGGGCGCCTGCCGCAGTTTGAGCGCGCCCGTGCGCAACCGCGCGAGCATTTCGTCCGAGGCCGCGCCCTCGACTACGTCTCCGCGCAGCCCGACCATATCGAGATGGTTGTCGCGCAAGAAGGAAGGATCTTTTACAATCTCCTGAATCAGCTCGTCGCGGGTAATGCTGACCGGAACGTTCCAGTAAGGCCGGAACACGATCGTTTCCAGCTCCGACGATAGCAGCGGCGTTCTCCGGTCGGGGGGCTGCCCATCCACGATCTTCATTTCGAGCTCCAGCCGGTTCCCGCGGAAGGCGCGTAATCGAAACTCGGGCAGGTTCAAGACGATCACCGGACGCCCAGGATCGTAGGGGCGACGGCGCCAGCGCTCCAAAGCGAGCTCGAGCTGATGAACGCGAAACGCGAGTGGCGTGTTCAGTTGCGTGAGAGTCGCCTGGTCGATGCGGCCGTCCGGTTCGAGCCCATGGCGCACTTGGAATCGCTCGACCGCGGCCACCAGCGGGCCGTCGTACACGCCGGAATCGGCGAGAACGGCGTCAGCGGGAAGATCGCCGATAAGAGTCAGCAGGCGAATCAGGCGCGGTACGCCTTCGTAGCTATCTCCGGCCTCAACGGGCTGCGCGGTTTCGGGCAGGAGGGTTCCCTCGTCTTGCGCGGCCAGGAGCCGATATCGTTCAAGCGCGACCAGGGTGCGTTCGTATTCGTCCATCGGGCGCGGCAGGGATTTATTTTGCGCGCGCTCGGGAAACACGCAGAAATACGCGAGCGCGGCCAGGGCCGGCGCCAGCCAGCAGATAGATTTCGGTCCCACGCCTAGGGAAGAGCAAACCGGGTTCCGCGCGCCGCTCGCAAACAATAAATCGATTCGCGCGCATTCGCGTCCGGTGATAGAATGCCGTTTATTTCGGGCTCAGGAGGTCTCTCATGCTCAGTACCCCCACTCGGCTGCTCTTCTTGCTCGCGCTCGCCGGGCCTCGAATGCTTTCGGCGGCCGATAAAGTTGTCGCGCGGGACGTCTATGTCGAGCCGCCGACGCTCATCTCGCTGGGTTTCGAATGGAACATCGACGGAGACGACAACCGCAACGCGTCGGTTGCCGTTTCGTACCGGAAAAAAGGCGAGCAGGCGTGGAGGGAGGGCCTGCCGCTGCTTCGGATCGGCAACGAACGCATCAACGAGAATGCCTTTCAATACGTCGTTCCGAACATGTTCGCCGGGAGCATTTTCGATCTTGAGCCCGGCGTGGATTACGAATGCCGTTTTGTGCTGACGGATCCCGATGGCGTCGAGGGCAAGGCCGAGAACATTGTCAGCGTGCGCACTCGAAGCGAGCCGAAACCAGCGGCCGGCGGGAAGATCTATCACGTTTATCCGCCGGGCTACAACGGCCAGAAACAGCAGCCGGCGTTCACGGGATTGTTAGCCGCCTATTACATGGGCTCGTCCGGCGCGGATTATTTCAACAGCTATCCGCCGCGGGTTCAGCCGGGCGACACTATTTTGGTTCACGCGGGCGTTTACAAAGACGACCGCTACCGCTACGGCGGTCCTTTGGGCACGATCTCCAGCGGGACTTATTTTCTAACGGTGAGCGGCACTCCCGAAAAACCTGTTGTCATCAAGGGCGCCGGAGACGGCGAGGCCATCTTCGACGGCGACGGAAGCTACAACTTGTTCAATGTCATGGCCGCCAATTACAACTATTTCGAAGGGCTCACGATTCGCAACACCGAGCTTGCCTTTTGGGGCGGCTACAAGAATCTCGCCGGATCGAGCGGCCTCACCGTTAAGCGCTGCCGTATTGAGAACGTCGGGCGAGCGATTTATAGCGATTGGTCCGGATCGAAAGACTACTACATCGCCGACAACGTCATTACCGGAAAATTTCCTGGAGACCGGCTCATGGGGTTTACCGGCCGCACCTGGACCAGCCTGCCCGGTTATGTCGTTCCGAAACTGGTCTCGGAATACGGAATCAAAATATACGGCCAAGGCCATGTGGTGGCCTATAACTCGATTTCGCAGTTCCACGACGGCATTGACGTCGCTACATATGGAAATCCCGATGGGACGCCCTATCCGATTCGCGACCGCATGCCGGTTTCCATCGATTTTTACAACAACGACATCAGCAACGTGGAGGATAACTGCATCGAGTCCGACGGCGGAGCGCATAATATCCGCATCTTCCGCAATCGCTGCTTCAATCAGGGTCACCGCGCCCTGAGCGTGCAGCCGGTATTCGGCGGACCGGTTTACTTCATTCGCAATATCGTGTATCACGCGCCCGAGGGAGGCTCGGCGAAATTCACCGCGTCGTCGGCGGGCATTGTGGTGTATCACAATACGTTTCTTTCGCCGGTGAAGCCGATGCTGCTTGCGCCGTCGAACATTCAGTTCCGGAACAATTTAATTCTGGGAAAGACCGAAACGGCGGAAACCTTCGCGATCGAAACGAACACGAACTATTCCAGCTCGGATTACAACGGATTCCGGCCCAACGAAGGCGCGGAATTTTCCTTCGAGTGGAGCTCGCCGCCGTTTTCGGTACGCTCGGCGTTTCCGGGCGAGATGGGAAAGCTTTCGGTTCAGCAGCAAGGGCGGCTCGATGCGCAATCGCGCGAGACGCGGAGGTTCAAAACACTGAAGGAGTACGCCGAAGCCACGGGCCAGGACCGCCACAGCGTGCTGGTGGACTATGACGTCTTTCAAAAGGTGACGCCGCCCGGGCCCGATCCCACGAAGCTCTATAAGCCGTCGGATTTCGATTTCCAGCTTCGTCCCGGCTCGGCGGCGGTGGATGCGGGGATGCGGCTGACGGGCATCAACGACGACTTCACCGGGCGGGCGCCGGACTTGGGAGCGTATGAAGTGGGGCTCCCGGTTCCGCACTATGGTCCGCGATAGTTCTAAGCCGCTTCGGATACCGGGCGTTCCCGAAGTAGATCCATAAAGGCCTGGGCCACTCCGTGAAAGCGTTTTTTCTTGCGGTGGATGATCCCCAGGGGCCGGAACAAAGTGGCGTCGGCGATGCGTACCGCCGCGAGCCGTCCCTGCGCGATGTCCTCCCGCATGGTGCGGAAAGGCATGATGCTGATGCCCACGTTGTGGGTCACGGCTTCCTTGATCATCTGGATGTTGTCGAAGTGCAGCGCCACGTTCACGGCCACGCCATGCTCTTTTAGAAATTTATCGAGGTGGCGGCGAATAGGCAGGTCGTCGTCGAAGGCGATAAAGTCGGTGCCGCTGAGCGCGCGCGGAGAAATCGAACCGCCGGTCTGGGCCAGAGGATGCGCCGGCGCCACGGCCAGCACCATATCTTCCTTGCGCCAGGGAATCACGGTGATGTCGCGGCGGGCCTCCGGATAACTGATCAGGCCGAGATCGGACTCGCCCGCAAGGACAGCATCGTAGATCCGCTCCGGACGAAGATACTGGACTTCCAGCCTGGCTTCCGGTTGGCGGCGGGCAAATTCACGCTCCAGCTCGACCATTTCGCTCAACCCGACGGAATAAATGGAAGCGACGCGCAGCGTGCCTTCCACCTCTTCTCTCAAGCGCTGGAGAGCGGTTTCGAAATCGTCTTTTCTGCGCAGAATGTCGCGGCAAAACTCCAGATACAGGCGGCCGGCGGGGGTGACCGCGAGCGGCCGCGTGGAGCGGTCCAACAGTTCGACATTCAGCGCGCGCTCCAACTCCTGGACGTGCTGGCTGGCCGCCGATTGACTAAGGCCGTTCAGCTCAGCTCCGCGGCTGAAACTGTGGGATTGCGCGATGTCTCTGAAAAGCTTGATGTTTTCGTAGGTCACTATAGAAATAGTATATCAGTTATTCTAATACTGCAACATGATAATTTTTGTTGACGTGATAGTGTGATGTAGAGTATTCTGAATCATGTCCTCCCCTCCGAGCGCCCAAGGACTATACCATCCACGCAACGAACACGACGCATGCGGGATGGGTTTTATCGTCAATCTAAACGGCGACAGGTCGCACGAAATCGTCCGCAAGGGGATCGAAATTCTGATCAATCTGACGCATCGCGGCGCATGCGGATGCGACCCGGAGACGGGCGACGGGGCGGGCGTTCTGATCCAGATCCCACACGAATTCTTCTCGCGCGAGTGCGCGAAGCTCGGTTTTTCGCTGCCCGAGCCCGGGTTGTACGGCGTCGGAATGATGTTCCTGCCGGTGGAGCCGAAGCAGCGCCTGATCTGCGAAGGAATCGTGGAGCGCATCGTCCAAGAGGAGGGAATGACGGTGCTCGGCTGGCGCGATACGCCGGTGCGCGGCGATGCGATCGGACGGCAGGCGCGCGCGACTCAGCCGTATATCGAGCAGCTTTTTGTGCGCCGCGGCCCGGACATGACGCAGGACGAGTTCGAGCGCAGGCTGTACGTGGTCCGGCGGCGGGCCGAAAGCGAGATCGAGCAATCGGATCTGCACGAGAAGGATTTCTTCTATGTGCCGTCGCTTTCCAGCCGCACGATTATCTACAAAGGCCTGTTGCTGGCGCCTCAGATCACCGATTTTTACCGCGATCTTTCCGATCCCGATACCCTCAGCGCGATGTGCATGGTGCATCAGCGCTTCTCGACCAACACTTTTCCGACCTGGCAACTGGCGCACCCCTACCGCATGATCTGCCACAACGGCGAGATCAACACCGTGCGCGGCAACGTCAACTGGATGAACGCGCGCGAAAGCGTGTTGAGATCGGATCTGTTCGGAGACGATCTCGAAAAAATCTTTCCGGTGATCCGGCCGGGGCTGAGCGATACGGGCTCGCTCGATAACGCGGTGGAGATGCTGACGCTCGCGGGGCGCGAGTTGCCGCACGTAATGGCGATGCTGATTCCCGAGGCGTGGGACGCCGATTCCACTATGCCCGGCGAGAAGAAAGCGTTCTACGAATACCACGCCTCTTTGATGGAGCCCTGGGATGGACCCGCCGCGGTGGCGTTCACCGACGGCAAATGGCTCGGCGCAACGCTCGACCGCAACGGTCTGCGGCCAGCGCGTTATCTCGTCACCAAAGACGGCGTGTTGATTTTGGCGTCGGAAACAGGCGTGCTGCCCGTGCCGCCCGAAGACGTGGCGTACAAGGGCCGCTTGCAGCCGGGCAAAATGCTGCTGGTGGATTTGGAAAACAAGCGCTTCGTGCCGGACGAGGAGATCAAGAATCGGCTGGCTTCGCGCCAGCCTTATGGCGAATGGCTCGACAAATACCAGATCCTGCTGAACGATCTGCCGGATCCGCCGCGCGTCTACGGTACGGATTCAAAGACGCTGATTACGCGGCAGAGGGCGTTCGGCTATACCGAAGAAGATCTTCGCCTGTTGATGACGCCGATGGCGGCGAACGGCGAGGAGCCGGTGGGATCGATGGGCGTCGATACGCCGCTCGCGTGCCTTTCCGACCGGCCGCAGCCTCTTTTCAACTATTTCAAACAGCTTTTTGCGCAAGTGACCAATCCCGCCATTGATCCGATTCGAGAAGAGCTGGTGATGTCGCTCACCAGCTATATCGGAACAGAGCGCAACATTTTGGAAGAAACGCCGCAGCACTGCCATACGCTGAAGCTGCCGCATCCCATCCTCACCAATAAGGATTTGGAAAAACTGCGGCGCGTGAGCTGGGGCGATTTTCTGGGCACCACGCTTCAGGCCGTGTTCCGGGCCGACGGCGGCGAAGCCGAGCTCGAGCGCGCTCTGGAAGGATTGTGCCGCAGAGCTTCGCTTGCGATCCGCGATGGCTACCGCTTGCTGATTCTTTCGGACCGCGGCGTCGACCGGCAGTACGCTCCGATTCCGAGCCTGCTGGCGCTCACGGCGGTGCACAATCATCTGGTCCGCGAGCGGACGCGCACGCAGGTGGCGCTGATTATCGAATCCGGCGAGCCGCGCGAAGTGATGCACTTCTGCCTGCTGATCGGCTACGGCGCGAGCGCCGTGAATCCGTACCTGGCGATCGAAACGCTGGAGGATTTGGAATCGCGCGGACGGATGGGCGTGAGCTTCGAGACGGCGCTGAAGAATTATAAGAAATCCGTCAACAAGGGTTTGCTGAAAGTGTTCTCGAAGATGGGCATCTCTACGCTCCAAAGCTACCGGGGCGCGCAGGTGTTCGAGGCCATCGGATTGAACAAATCGCTGGTGGAGAAATATTTCACCGGGACCGCTTCGCGGATCGAGGGCGTGGGACTGGAGGTGCTGGCGCGCGAGGCTTTCATGCGGCATCAGCACGCCTACCGTCCGCTGACCGAATCCGATACCGAACTGCACATCGGCGGCGACTATCAGTACCGCGTGAACGGCGAGTATCATTTGCTGAATCCGCATACGATCAGCAAACTTCAGCATGCGGTGCGCGAGAAGCGCTACGAAACGTTTCAGGAATACACCGATTCGATCGACCGGCAAAACAAAGAGCTGTGCACTTTGCGTGGTCTGATGCAGTTCAAGAAAGCCAAGCCGGTTCCGCTCGAGAAAGTCGAGCCGGCGAGCGAGATCGTGAAGCGGTTCGCCACCGGAGCGATGTCGTTCGGCTCCATCAGTAAAGAGGCACACGAGACGCTCGCGATTGCGATGAACCGAATCGGCGGACGTTCGAATACGGGCGAGGGCGGCGAGGACGAGGCGCGCTACAAGCGCGACGCCAACGGCGATTCGCGGCGCAGCGCCATCAAGCAGGTGGCTTCGGGCCGCTTCGGCGTCACGACGAATTATCTGGTGCACGCCGACGATTTGCAAATCAAGATCGCGCAGGGAGCGAAGCCGGGCGAAGGCGGACAGCTTCCCGGACACAAAGTGGACGAAGTGATCGCGAGGGTGCGGCATTCGACTCCTGGCGTGCCGCTCATCTCTCCCCCGCCCCACCACGATATTTATTCGATCGAGGATCTGGCGCAGTTGATCTACGATCTGAAAAACGCCAACTCCAAAGCTCGCATTTCCGTGAAGCTGGTTGCAGAGGTCGGCGTGGGAACGGTAGCCGCGGGCGTGGCCAAGGCGCACGCGGACGTGGTGCTGATTAGCGGGCACGACGGCGGAACGGGCGCGAGTCCGCTGACTTCGATTCGCCACGCCGGGATTCCTTGGGAGCTTGGGCTGGCGGAAACGCAGCAGGTTTTGGTGTTGAACGATCTGCGGAGCCGGATTATCGTGCAGACCGACGGCAAGTTGCAAACCGGCCGCGATGTGGCGATCGCCGCGCTACTGGGCGCGGAAGAGTTCGGGTTTTCGACGATGCCTCTGGTGGCCATGGGCTGCATCATGATGCGCAAATGCCACCTGAACACCTGTCCCGTCGGGATCGCGACGCAAGATCCGGCGCTGCGTAAAAAATTCGCCGGCACGCCGGAGCAGGTGATCAATTTCTTCTTCTTTATCGCCGAGCAGCTGCGGAGCTACATGGCCGCGCTAGGCTTCCGCAAATTGGACGACATGGTGGGCCGCGCCGACATGCTGGAGATGCGGCCCGCCGTCGAGCACTGGAAGGCGCGCGGGCTCGATTTTTCGGAGCTGCTGTATGCTCCGCAAATTCCCAGCCGCGTGGGTCGCCGCTGCACGATGGCTCAGGATCACGGGCTGGAAGCGAGTCTCGACAATTGCCTGATCGAGCAAGCGAAGCCGGCTATCGAGCGCCGCGAACCCGTCGAGCAATCGCTGCCGATCCGGAACGTGAATCGCACGGTGGGCGCGATGTTATCCGGTGAAATCGCGCGGCGGTATGGGTCCGAGGGGCTGGACCCCGGCACGATCCATTTCAAATTCACCGGAAGCGCCGGGCAAAGTTTCGGGGCTTTTCTTGCGCGCGGCGTGACGCTGGAGCTCGAAGGCGACGCCAACGACTATACGGGCAAGGGTCTCTCGGGCGGCAAGCTGATCGTGTATCCTCCGCGCGAGGCGACGTTCAAACCCGAAGAAAACATCTTGATCGGAAATGTGGTGCTGTACGGCGCGACTTCGGGCGAGGCCTACTTCAATGGCCGGGCCGGGGAGCGCTTCGCTGTTCGCAATTCCGGCGCGACCGCGGTGGTGGAAGGCGTGGGCGACCACGGCTGCGAATACATGACCAAAGGCCTGGCGATTATTCTTCACGATACCGGGAAGAATTTCGCCGCCGGGATGACGGGCGGGATCGCTTACGTGCTCGACGAGACGGGCGAGTTCGCGAGCGTCAAATGCAATAAGGCCAGCGTGGATTTGGATCCGCTGGATCGGAAGGACGTCGAAGAGCTGCGGTATTGGATCGTGCGTCATGCCGAGCATACGGGAAGCCGGCGGGCGAATTGGATTCTCGACAATTGGGACCGGCTGCTGCCGAGATTCGTGAAGGTGTTTCCGCACGAGTATAAGCGCGTGCTGGGAGTGAAGCGGCAGGCGGTGGCTTCGGCGTGAACGCGGCGCTGAAGCGCCGCGTGGGCTAAAGCCCGCCCTCCAAAGTTTCAATGGGTAAGGTAACTGGATTCTTAGAATACGAGCGGGAGACGCCCACGCGGCGGGCCGTGGAGGACCGCGTCAACGATTGGTTCGAAATTTACGAGGATTTCGCGCTCGAAAAAGTCAAGAACCAGGGCGCGCGCTGTATGGATTGCGGCGTGCCGTTTTGCCATACCGGCTGCCCGCTGAACAATATCATCCCCGATTGGAACGACCTCGCGTTTCGCGGACGCTGGCGCGACGCGATTCGCGTGCTGCATTCCACCAACAATTTCCCCGAATTCACCGGCCGCATCTGCCCGGCGCCGTGCGAAGCCGCGTGCGTGCTCGGCATCAACGAGCCGCCAGTGACGATCAAGGTGATCGAGCGGACGGTAGTCGATTACGCGTGGGATCAGGGCTGGATCAAACCGGAGCCTCCGGCGGAACAATCCGGCAAGCGTGTGGCCGTGGTCGGGTCGGGACCCGCGGGACTCGCCGCAGCGCAGCAACTCGCTCGGGCGGGCCACGGGGTGACAGTGTTCGAAAAATCCGACCGGATCGGCGGGTTGCTGCGCTACGGCATTCCGGATTTCAAGATGGAGAAGCGCTGGATCGACCGGCGGCTGGAGCAGATGCACGCCGAGGGCGTGGAATTCATCGTCAACGCGCACATCACCGCTCTGCATGAGCTTCAAAAGGAATTCGATGCCGTGGTCCTCGCGATGGGCGCGGAACAGCCGCGCGATTTACTTGTTCCTGGGAGGGAGCTGAAGGGAATCCATTATGCGATGGATTTTCTGCCGCAGCAGAACAAGCGCGGCGCGGGAGATCGCGTGCCGGAGAGCGAGGCGATTCTCGCGATAGGCAAGAACGTGGTGATCATCGGCGGCGGCGACACGGGCGCGGATTGCCTGGGCACCTCGCACCGCCAGAAGGCCGCCTCTGTTTATCAATTCGAGATCATGCCGATGCCTCCCGTGGAACGGTCGCCGCTGACGCCATGGCCACTGTGGCCTTTGCAGTTGCGGTCGGAGAGTTCGCATGAGGAGGGCGGTCAACGCGAATGGGCCGCCGCCACCACACACTTCAGCGGAGACGATCAGGGCAACGTGCGAAAGCTGCACGCAGTGCGGGTCAGCGGTCCGCCGAAGTTCGAGGCCATGCCGGGATCGGAATTTACGCTGGACGCGGAGCTTGTCCTGCTCGCGATGGGGTTCACCGGACCGGTGCGCGCGGGCTTGGTGGAATCTTCGGGATTAATGCTCGATGCGCGCGGCAATATCGCGACGGAGAATTACCAGACCTCCATCCCCGGCGTTTTCGCGGCGGGCGACGCGCGGCGGGGGCAATCGTTGGTGGTGTGGGCGATCGCCGAGGGAAGGAAGGCCGCGGAGGCGGCGGACGCGTGGCTGCGCAGAGCAGCCATTGCGGCGGCTTGAATCGGTTCTTAATTACCGAAGTAAGAGTCGAGGCCTGCTCGTTTGAATCCGGGAACTATCTTTATTAGCCACCCGTCGCAATCGCCAGATTTCGATGTCGCCAAGGCGCTCGCAGAAAGGCTTCGCGAGGCCGGCCTTGATGTGTGGTGGGACCGCGACAGGCTTGCGGCCGGCGAGAATTTTCCGGCAGAAATTCTGGAGGCGATTATTTATCGCCGCTATTTCCTATTTCTGCTCTCACGTAGCTCTGCGGCCTCAAGATGGTGTCGGCGCGAATTGGCAGCCGCGGACGAACTTGCCCGGACTATCGTGCCGCTCAAGCTCGAAGAAATCGACATCGATCACACGCCGCTGCAACTTGCCGAGCTACACCACATCAACCTTCAGCAAGGAATCGCGGAGGCTTGGCCAGCACTTGCTCGCACCATCGGCCTCGGCCTGGGGCCGGCGTACAATCCCGAGAATAATCCGTTTGCTCGAGACAGCCGCTTGGTCACGGCGATTGTTAGGGCATTGAGGTACGCTACCACTTTTACAGACTCTCTCAATCTATTGAGATTGCTATCCGATCTCGGGCAGTCTTGTTCTGAAACAGATCGGGCGCGCGACCTGTTTCAAACGATGATGGAGCCCGACAACCGGGGTCCCAGGGTCGATTACGGTAGGGCGGCCCTATATCTTGAGCGGACCTGGAGGGGAAAGTAACGGGCTCGCGAGTCTGCAAGTCGTCTAACGCAGTCGATCGTCAAAGTAGAAGGGTTCCGGTGTTCCGAAGCGGAGTCTACCAAAATCCGGATGGCGAGGATTCAAGACGTAATTGCATTCTCGCGGAACGACAGCGGAGGGGACCACAAGAATCGGAGTCCTGAGGCTCTGCGCCCATTCTGTCCCGACGTCGCGTGTCTCCTGGATTGGCTCACCCCTATTCCAGCTTGCCGGAAGCATTTCGATCGATATCGCAGTCGTCGAAAGCTCGTCGGGGATTTCGATAGGAGTGATTATGTAGTCGTCGGCCAAATCCCCGGCGTTGGCGAGAACTTCAAGGGCGCAAAGTGCCCGGCTTGCCGCGGCGTAGATCACGGGCGTACCTTTATGATTCCAGCGGCCGCCATACAAGCTCGCGCCAAGCCCATCGCCGACCGGATAGCGGCGGCTGGCGAGCCGGTAAACCGTCATTTACCAGACGCCATGCTCGATCTGGCCCAAGGCGTCCAAAACTTTCCCAATGCCTTCGGGTTCACTCAGAAGGGAGAGGGGCGTTCGATTGCCTAAAATGCGGACGGGCGTTTTGAGCCACCGCAGCGCTTTTTCCCGGGTGCCGAGGACTTCCATCGCTCTCGCCGTGACATCAACGATCGCACCGACTCGCGTTCCCGATTCGTCGACGATCTCTGTAAAAATCTTTCTAATCGCTTCTTTATCTTCCAGGGTGAGCATGAAGGTTGCTCTTAGTATAGGGTGTGGCGACGGAGTCGGTTCCCAACTCGAGGCAGATCTTTGCCATCAAGGGGTTATCGATCTCGGTATGACGAGGCGCGGCAAAAGCCGACGTCCGTGGCCGTCTAAGACGATTCAGCAGCTGATGGCGCTTCACATCCGCATGGCGCCGACTTCGACTGTGAGCGGCAACAGTTCGATCAGGTCCGCATCGTCCGCCTTGGCATCGGCATTCGGAATCGGCAAAGGCTTGCCCTCTTCCAGAAGCAGTTGCGCCATATCCTCAAGCGCGCTCGCGATCATTTCTCGCGCATCCGTCAAATTAAAGCTCTGGCTGCAGACGCCAGGAAAGTCGAGCACCTCCGCGACCACCATATTGTCGCCTGGACGCGGCATGTGATAAGCGACGTGATAGCGGAGCATCTGTCTTTATACTAACGGCGGAAGCGCGCCGGTTTATTTCTTCGATTGCTTGAACGTCAGGTTGTTCGAGAAGAACGGCAGCACATCCTCCGCGAAACGTTCCTTCACGTGATTGGTGTGATCGCCCTCGTAGCTTTGGAATGTGTGCGTAATGCCGAGCTGCGTGAACAACTGGTCCATCTGCTGATTCGACGCGAACAAACCGTCCTGCAAGCCGCAATCGCCTGCAATAGCGTGATATTTCTTCAGATTCGTCACGTACTGATCGATCATGACCAGCGGCGAGTTGGCCACCCATTTCGCGGCGATCATCGGCTGGACTTCGCCATCCTTTACCGGCAGATCGAAAAACTCGGTCGCTTGTGGATTGGGAGACCACGCCGCGGCTTCCGCCGCCTGCACATTGCCGAAGCCGCCGCCCTTGCCGTTTTTGCCCTTGCCCTTGCCGCCATTCGCCGGGGGCTGCTTGGCCGCCTGTTTCGGAGCGCCTCCCCGCCCTTGCGCGCCTGGGTTGTTCATCAGACAGCACGCGCTCATGATGTACATGCTCGAAAACACGTCCGGGCGCTTCATGCCGATGCGCACGGTTCCGTATCCGCCCATGGAATGCCCCGCCAAGCCGCGGCTCATGCGGTTGGCGATGGTGCGATAGTGGCTGTCGACGTATGACACCAGATCCTCGGCGATGTAGGTTTCCCAATCGCCGGTGGTCGGCGAACTCGAATACATGCTGCCGTTATATTTGGTGAACGCGTCGGGACTTACGAGAATCATTTCCTTCGCGGTTCCAGCTGCGGCGTCTTTATCCGGGGCTTCGGGCAGATCGATAAAAGGCACCCATCGCTCGCCGGTCAGTCCGTAGCCGTGCAGCAAATACACGACAGGGTAGCGGCGGTTTTTCGCGGTGGAGTAGCTCGGCGGAAGATACACGAACACGGTGCGGTCTGGAGAATCGCCTTCCAGGTTGCCTTCGAGGGATTTCCCGTGGACGGTGATTTTCTCAACCGTGCCTTTCTTCTCCGGCGAGGAAGACGGCGAACTGCCGGCTTGTGAGAAGACCAATGTGGCTGTTCCAGCCATGAGCGTGAGCAATGTGAAGTAGCGTTTCATGGGGCTCCCTTTTTGAACCGCGTACTATTCTACACCCGGCCTTCTGATACCTTAATTCGGTGGTGGCCGCGATCAAGCGTCTGCGCGCGCGCAAAGAATTCACGTTCGCTGGGATTCTGCCCAAAGCGGACCGCGCACTCGCATCGGCTTGGTGGACGCTGCTGATGCTGCGCGGATTGCTCCCCGCGCTGTTCGCGATCGTCATGGGCAATCTGGTGGGAGTGGTGCAGCGGGGCGGCGATTTGGCTTTGGCGCTGGCGCTCGCCGGCGCGGTCTTCGTATTAGCGCAAGTCCTTCCGACGGTCCATCACGCGGTGGGCTCAAATCTTGGGAGCCGGACCGCCGCTTGGCTCTACGACGAGCTCACCGCGGCTTGCATTCGCCCCGAGGGTATGGAGCACCTGGAGAACCCCAAGCTCGCGAACGACCTCTCGATGGCGCGCGACTTCGATCTAGGGATCGCGGGACCGCCGCTTTATATCTCGATGGATTTTATCGCGGGAGGGTTGGTGGAGATGGTCGGCGGATTGACGTCCGCGGCGATTCTCGCCGCCTACGCCTGGTGGGCGCCGTTTCTGCTTGCGGGCGCCTGGCTTTCAACGCATTGGCTGTTGCGCGAAAGCGCCATTTGGCGCGACCGCAACACGGAGGAAGTCCGCTCCGCGCAGCGCCATGCCGACTACGCCTTCCGCCTGGCCGTGGATCCTCCAGCCGCGAAGGAACTACGCCTTTTCGGACTGGCCGGTTGGGTGATCGATCGTTTCCGCTCCCGCCGGCGGTTGCTGTTCGATCTTCAGTGGAAAGCGACTCGATTGCGCCAGCGGCCGGTGATCTGGAGTCTGGCGATCGTGCTCGGCGCAAACCTGATCCTGTTCTGGGCCATGGGCGCCGCCGCAGCCGATGGACGGCTCGCTTTGGGCAGGCTGGTGACCTTCGCCAGCGCAGCCGTGAGCACCGGGATGATCGCTTTCGGCGGACTCTCATGGGCGCTGGATGGAGCAGCAGCCCCCGTTTCGGCGGTCTTGCGGCTGCGCGAATCCATGGAACGAAGCGGCGCGCTGACTGGGCGCAGTCGGCAATCCGCGGCTGCGGCGCCGGCGCGCGAAATCCGTTTTCGCAACGTGAGCTTCGCTTATCCCAGCGGTGGCAACCAAGTGCTTGCAAGCTTCGATCTGACGATTCCCGCGGGCTCGTCGCTCGCGATTGTGGGGCAGAACGGAGCCGGAAAAACGACAATCGCGAAGCTTCTGTGCCGGCTCTACGATCCGCAAGAGGGCGCCATCGAAGTGGATGGCGTGGATCTGCGTTCGCTCGATTTGAACGAGTGGCGCTCGCGCGTCACGGCCGTGTTTCAAGACTTCATCCGCTTCGAGCTTCCGCTTCGCGACAACGTGGCGCCGCGAGGCGCGCCCGATGAAACGATCCAAGCCGCGCTTTCCGAAGCGGGAGCGTCGAAGCTCGCGCGTCTCGACACCGTGCTTGCGCGCGGCTATCCGGGCGGGACGGATCTTTCCGGCGGCCAATGGCAGCGCATCGCGCTGGCGCGCGCTCTTTGCGCGGTGAGGCTCGGCGCGGGGCTGGTGCTGCTGGACGAGCCGACGGCTCAGCTCGACGTGCGCGGCGAATCCGAAATTTTCGATCGCATCTTGCGAGCCACGCGGCACACAACCACGATCTTGATCTCGCATCGCTTTTCCACAGTGCGCCACGCCGATCGCATCTGCGTGCTGGAGCACGGCAAGGTGGTGGAGCTTGGATCGCACGACGAGCTGATGGCGGCGGGCGGCCGCTATCGCACGATGTTCGATCTTCAAGCCGCGCGCTTCGGCGAAGAAGAAGAGGAAGGAGCCGCGCACGATGTCCTCGAATAACGGAACGCCGCTTCCGCCCGCGCTCCCCTCCATGTGGCGCGCGCTCAAGCGCGGCTACGAATCGGAGCCCTGGCTGTTGACAGTGGCGTTCGGATTGGCGCTCGTGGCCGCGGTTCCAGACGCGCTGATGGCGCTCTGGCTCAAGTTCCTCGCCGATGGCTTGTTGGCAGGCGAGCGCTGGCTGGTCATGGGCGCGGCCATGGGGCTCGGCGCTTCGGCGGCGGCCACCTGGTTTCTACGGGTTGTCAGCGATCGCACACAGCGCCGCTTTCGCGACCGCGTCACCATCGCGCTCGAATCGCACGTCGCGAAGCTGCAAGCTTCCGTGGCCACCATCGAGCATCACGAGCGTCCCGAATATCTCGATCGCCTTTCCGTCCTGCGCAACCAGGTGTTTGTGCTCGACCACATGTACATGTCGTTGTTCTCCACTTGCGGCTGGTTTCTTCGGCTAGGCGTGGTGCTGGCGCTGCTGGTTTCCGTTCATCCAGCTCTGGCTTTACTGGTCGTATTCGCTCTGCCCGCCGTATTCGCATCGTTTCTGCGACCGGCTGTGGAACGCACGGCAGAAGAGCGTGGGGCCGCAGACAACCGTTTGGCGAGGCATCTGTTCGAACTGGCGACCACCGCGCCGCCCGGAAAGGAAGTGCGCGTCACTCGCATCGGGCCGGATCTGGTGAAGCACCGGCGGGAGGCTTGGGAGCGCGGGTATCGAGAATTGGCGGTGGCGCGCCGGCAAACCGCCGTGTGGCAATCGCTTTCCTGGGCGATTTTCGGCGCCGCCTACGTGACCGCGGTGGTGTTTGTGTCTTCGGTTCTCAAGGCGACTCCGGGCCAGGTGTTGCTGGTATTGGCGGCCGGCTCGCGGCTATCGCTCTACATCAGCGCAACGGTATCCGAGATCGGATTCTTACGAGGCATCTGGTTAGATGGCTCCGTTCGCCTGGCGTGGCTGGAAGACTATGCCGCCTCCATAGTTCAAGAGGCCGATGCGCCCGCCCCAGAGAAACTCGAACGAGGCATCCGGTTTGAAAATGTCTCCTTCGCCTATCCCGGCACGGACCGGCTGGTGCTGGAGGATGTCGACCTGCATTTCGAGCCGGGCGCCGTGATCGCGATTGTCGGCGAGAATGGCGCGGGAAAAACGACGCTGGTCAAGCTGCTTTGCGGGCTTTATCCTCCCACGCGAGGCCGCATTCTGGTGGATGGAACGAACCTCTCGCGGATTGCGCCGGAGCAGTGGCGCTCGCGGTTGTCCGGCGCGTTTCAGGATTTCTTCCGCTTCGAATTTCGCGCGCGCCACACGGTCGGGCTGGGGGATCTCCCGCATCTGGACGATGCGCCGTTCATCGATAGAGCCGTGGATCGGGCGGGCGCCGGGGATGTGGTTTCGCGTCTGACCGCCGGACTGGAGACGCAACTCGGGCCCACGTGGCCGGACGGCGTCGAGATCAGTTTTGGGCAATGGCAGAAGCTGGCGCTGGCTCGCGGTTTCATGCGCGCGCGCCCGCTGGTGCTGGCGCTGGACGAGCCAACAGCGGCGCTCGATGCCGAAACCGAGCACGCTCTGTTTGAGCGCTATGCCGCGGCGGCGCGGGCGGGCGACACCGCCGGCACGATCACGATCCTGGTCTCGCATCGCTTCAGCACCGTACGCATGGCGGACTTCATTGTAGTGCTGGACGGCTCGCGAGTGGTGGAACGCGGTAGCCATGAGGAGTTGATGGCGAAGCGAGGCCATTACGCGGAACTGTATGGCATCCAGGCCGCCGCCTACCGTTAAACCGAGCCCCGACCTGCTATTATCGCCACTTGGAATCGGGCCAGTTCATCTGCAACGTCTGCGGCGCGAAATGCGAGCGCGCGGATGGCGAGCAAAGCCGCGAGTCGGCCTACTGCGGCGATTGCGGGTCCAGCATGCGCGTTCGCGCGCTGGTGGCTTTGCTTTCCACCGAGATTTTTGGCGTTCCCATGGCGTTGCCCGAGTTTCCAGCCCTCAAAAGCATTCGCGGCATCGGCATGAGCGATTCCCCTGAGCTGGCGGCGCGGCTTGCGGAAAAGTTCGATTACACGAACACCTTCTACCATCAGGCCCCTTTCTTCGACGTCACGCATCCGGACGATCGCGACATAGGCCGATTCGATTTCATCTTCTCGAGCGAAGTCATGGAGCACGTGCCGGGACCGGTGGCGGACGCTTTTGGCTCTCTGGCGCGTCTGCTGAAGCCGGACGGAGTTCTTTTGCTGACCACTCCGTACACCATCGACGGCAAGACGGCGGAGCATTTTCCGGAGTTGCATGAATATACGCTGGCGGCTCCGGGCGGGCAAACGGTGCTGATCAACCGGCGGCGCGACGGCGAAGTCGAGATTTTTCAGAACCTGACGTTCCATGGCGGCCACGGCTCAACGCTGGAGTTGCGCGTTTTCAGCGAGGAATCGCTGCGCCAAATACTGGACCGCGCCGGCTTCCCTTGCGTCCACGTCGCCTCGGAGAGTTTCTCCGAATTCGGCGTCACGCATTCGGAAACCTGGTCGCTGCCTATTGCGGCGCGGAAAGGGAATTTCATCCCACCCGTCTCCGAATTGGCGTTGGAATATCGCGAAGCGCTGCGCCGGGGCGACCGCATCTCGCACGACCTCTCGATCCTCACGGGCGAGTACGAACGGCACATCGCGTTTCACAATCTTTCTCACAAAGAGATGAAACGCGAGTTGGATTCGCGCCTGGATTGGGCTCGCAAAATCGAAACCGATCTCGAAGAGCGCACCAAATGGGCATTGGATCTGCAAAAAGAGCGGACCGACGCGATTAAGAATTACGAACAGGCGCGCAAGTCCGAATTGGAGGCGTGGCAATGCGTTAACGCTCTGGAGAAGGAGCTGGATGAAACGCGCGCTCAAAAGACATGGCTGGAATCGCGCAGGTGGACGCGCGTCGGCCGCAGGCTGAAAATGTTATCTTAGCCGGGAGCAAGAAGAGCGCTGGAGGGCAGCATGGATTACACAACCTTGATTCCGGTCCTAGTGATCGCGATCTATCTGATTTCAAGCATCAAGATATTGGCCGAATATGAGCGCGGCGTCATTTTCCGGCTCGGCCGCGTGCTGCCCCATTCCAAGGGGCCGGGCGTTATTTTGGTCTTCGCGCCGATCGACCGGATGGTGCGCGTTTCGTTGCGCATCGAGGCTTTCGAGGTACCGCCGCAGGACGTGGTGACGCGCGACAACGTCACCGTAAAAGTGAACGCCGTGGTCTATTTCCGGATTGTGGATCCAAGGAAAGCGGTGCTGGAGGTGGCGAATTATCTCTATGCGACCTCGCAGCTTGCGCAAACCACGCTGCGCAGCGTGCTCGGCGAGGTGGAGCTGGACGAGCTGCTGAGCCAACGCGAGAAGCTGAATCAAAAACTCCAGGGCGTCTTGGACCAGCACACGGGGCCTTGGGGCGTGAAGGTGACGATGGTGGAAGTGAAGCAGGTGGATCTGCCGGACCAGATGATTCGCGCCATCGCGCGGCAAGCGGAAGCCGAACGCGAACGCCGCGCCAAGATTATTCATGCCGAAGGCGAGTACTCGGCCGCGCAGAACCTGGAGCTTGCCGCGGAGACGATGGCGCGGCAGCCGATCGCAATTCAGTTGCGCTACCTGCAAACATTGGTCGAGATCGGCTCGGAGAAAAACACGACGGTCGTCTTCCCGCTGCCAATCGATATACTGTCTTCAATAGGGCGATTGCTGAACCAGGCGAGCGGCAGTGACGGACACCCGCCGCAGACAGCCCCTCCCGCGCCGGTGGGCGCGGCGCAAAAGGTTGAGTTGCCAGGCGGCGCGGGGAGTAAGGAATCGTAGTGAAGAAAAACGAAGACGGCGAAGTCGAGCTGATCCTGGGCAACGGCCAGCTTTTGGGCGTGTTCTTCATCGTGGTTATCCTGCTGGCGTTGTTTTTCGGGATGGGATACGTGATGGGCCGCAATTCCGGATCGGCCACCAGCGTGGAGGTCGCCTCGGTGCGCAAGCCGGAGGTGAAGCCGCCAGTGGTCGACTCGCCGGCGCCCAAGCCCGATGATGCGGATAAATCGCCGGGCTCGGCGTCATCACCCGGCTCCGCGTCTCCAGCGGACGCGGCTGTGACAGAGAGGGCACAGGAACCGGCGAAGCAGGAGAAGACAAGTCCGGCAGATGCGAAGTCCGCGCGTACCTCGATCACGCCCTTGGTGGAGGATTCGCCAACGGGAACGTTTCTCCAGCTTGCGGCTACAACCAGACGCGAGGCCGAACTGGAAGTCGACATTCTCCGGAAGAAAAGCTTCCACGCGACCGCGATGGAGGTTCCCGAAAAGCCCGGCACCTTCCGCGTTCTTGTGGGACCGCTCGCCGATGGAGGCGTCAACAAGACTCGCGAAGAGCTTCAGAATGCCGGCTTCCCCGGCAAGAGCGCCATTGTGAGAAAGTTCTGATCGAGGCGGGGATTTCCCGCTAGTTTAGAACTCAGCGCGTGCAAGAGTGGCCGCTTTTTCCGGCGATCAAACGTTCAAAATCTCGAAACACCGTTCAAGACTCTTCACGGGATCGTTACCCATCGCGGGCCGCCATTCGTGAGCCACATATCCGGTGTATCCGAGATCGGCGATCGCGTTGGCGATAAACCGGTAGTTGAGTTCTTGTTTGTCGTCGATTTCCAAGCGGCTGGGCACACCGGCGACGTGAATATGGCAGATGTGGTCGAAGTTATCGCGCAGGGTGCGCGTTACGTCTCCATCGGCGATCTGGGCGTGGTAAATGTCATACAGGATTTTGACGCGCGGCGAATTGACGCGCTTGACTACATCAAGCCCCCAAGCCATATGGTCGAAAATCTGATCGGTACGGTTGTCCGCGGCGACTTTGGAGTTCGTAATCTCCATGCAAACGGTGACGCCCTTTTGTTCGGCATAGCTTCTTACGCGGTTCAGTATCGCGACTGCGTTATCGGCGCCTTCTTCCCTGGACATGCCGCGCCGTTCGCCGGGAATCGCAATCAGAACGGAGCATCCAACGCGCGCGCACGTGTCGATCCCGGCATGAGTGGCGTCTTCAATCTGGCTGTGGATTTCCTTGCGGATCAATCCGTTTTGGAAGCTGGTGCCGGTGCCTGTCATCAGCGCGGGCGCCAAACCATTTTGTGTCAGGATAGAGACCTGCTGGGCCTGGGGCAGATCTACGCCCTTGAAACCAATGCGGGCGAGGACCTTGCACCTCTCCTCGAACGAGAGCTTCGAGCCTGTCCAAACAGAAGCCATCACGCTTTGCTTAATGCGCGTCCGCGGGGTAGCCGGAGTTTGGGCGGACAGTCGACCGGCAATCCCCGTAACTAGGGGCACAGCCATGCCCGTTAAGAATGTTCTTCGTTCCATCGGCGCCCAATATACCACGCCGACAGGCGATACAACACCGGGAAGCAGTTGATCAGGCTGACCAGAGGCTGAAGCCTCGGTCACAGGCTAAGCTGCTCCCCAGACACAAGGTTAATGTGTCATCGCATAGACGATGTAATTCACGCCCGTACGGATGCCCAGAGCCGAGTACTTTTCCGGGTAGCCCGGGTCGTCTGCCCATTCCCAGGAATCGCCTGTGTCGTGATTGAATAGCACCGCAAGAGCGATGCGCTTCTTGTTGTCGTAGATCGCTCGCCAATGCGGGTCGGCGCCGCCATTCAGGTAGGGAAGGCCGCCGATGCTCCAGGCGCCGGAAACCTGATATCGCTGGTCCAGATCGAAGACGGTGTGGAAGATCGGATCGCTATTCTCGATTTCTACAATAGGACGGCCTGGGAACAGGCGATTCATATTGCGCTGGAAATAGTACCAATCGCTCTCGCCCCAAAAGTCGTCGCCTAGAATAAAGCCTCCGCGCGCAAGGTACTCGCGAATTCGGGCATACTGCTCGTCCGTGAAATTCCACTGATCCGGACCCGCGCAATAGAGAAACGGCCAATTGAAAACGTCGTCGCCGTCGAACGGATCCACGGCTTGTTCCACGGACCGCGTTTGGACGCGGGTCAGCCGCCGCAACGCCAAAACAAAATGACGGTCCGACCGCGGGTAGTCGTTGGTCCAAGCGCTGCGGCCTTCCCGCCAGTCGAAGCGCCACAGCCGGCCGAAGATGCCCCAATTGCCCTGCGGATACATCATGCGGCCAAAAACGAATTCGGCTTTTTGCCGGTAATCGGAAGGCAGCGGAAAATCGTTGTATTCCTGACCTGGGTATTCGCGAAACGGCTTTTGGAACGCATACAAACCTCCCACCGCGACG
Organism: Bryobacteraceae bacterium; assembly: GCA_036557165.1. Classification (GTDB taxonomy): domain Bacteria; phylum Acidobacteriota; class Terriglobia; order Bryobacterales; family Bryobacteraceae; genus Palsa-187. Next base: position 314,854 of record DATBIA010000001.1, on the reverse strand, counting down.
AGCGCCAGCGCAAGCGGGATGGTCCGCGTCACCTGTTTAGGCTAACATCGAGCCCCACGTAATTTTCCGCCAGCGACTGCATTGCGGCGCGCGAGCCAGTCAGATAATCGAGCTCCGCCAACTGTCTGCGGCGATCGAACGCGTTGTCGCCCGGAAACAGGTGCAACATCGACGTCATCCACCAGGAGAAGCGCTGCACTTTCCACGCGTGGCGCAAGCAGATGGCGGAATATCTATCGAGCAGATCGCGGCGGCCGGCGCGGTAGAACTCGCACAAACCACGCGCCAGGATGCGAACGTCCGCGGCGGCGAGATTCAATCCTTTCGCGCCTGTGGGCGGCACGATATGGGCCGCGTCTCCCGCGAGGAACAGATTGTGGAACTGCATTGGCTCGATCATGAAGCTGCGCATCCCCGTGATACCTTTTTGAAGCACGGGACCCTCGGTCAATTCGTGCGCGCCCCTGGCGGCAAGCCGCGCGTGCAGTTCTTCCCAAATGCGCGCGTCGGACCAATTGTGGATATCTTCGTGCGGATCGCACTGGAGGTACAGCCGCGACAGCTCGGGCGACCGCATGCTGGAGAGCGCAAAGCCGCGATCTGTGTGGCAATAGGTGACTTCTTCGGAAGACGGCGGAGCGGCGGCAAGAATGCCCAGCCAGCCAAATGGATAGTGCCGCTCAAATACGGTTAGGGCGCTCTCGGGAATGGCCGCACGCGATATGCCGTGGAACCCGTCGCAACCGGCGATGAAATCGCAAACGATTTCGTGCTCCTCTCCATCTTGGCGGTAGCGGATTCGCGGCGAATCGCTCTCCAGATCGTGCAGGCTCACCGCCTCGGCTTCGAATAGGATCTCGCCGCCCGCGGCGAGGCGCGCCGCCACCAAGTCCTTGATTACTTCCTGCTGCGCGTAAACGGTAATGGTGCGGCCGATGAGCTCCTGAAAATCGATCCGGTAACTTTGACCCGCGAAACGCAATCCGATGCCGCGATGAAGCAGGCCTTCGCGTTTCAGACGATCGCCCACTCCAGCTTCCACCATGAGTTCGACCGTTCCTTGCTCCAGCACTCCGGCGCGGATGCGTTCCTCGATGTGTTTGCGCGTGTGCATCTCCAGCACCACCGATTCGATCCCTTCAAGGTGCAGCAGACGAGCGAGAAGAAGGCCGGCCGGCCCGGCGCCGGCGATTCCGACCTGAGTACGCGCGCGCATGATTGAATCCAGTGTAGAACCCGCCCGCGCGATTCCACGCGACGGGCTGGCGTTGCGCCTTCAGTCGTGATAACGTTACCTCGAGTTCTGGACACCAAATCTCCCTGGGAGGCGACCGATGAAACGAACATTCTCCAAGATGGGCCTGATTGCGCTGGCGCTCGCGCTCGGAACGGCCTCTGTCGAGTTGAGGACGCATTCCGTCGTGCATGCCGCGACGGCGATGGCGCCAAGGTTCGAAGTCGACCCCTATTGGCCGAAGCCGCTGCCGAACCACTGGGTTACCGGTTCCACCATCGGCGTCTCGACAGACGCCCAGGATCGGGTGTGGATCATCCATCGGCCGAACACGGTCGAGGATAACTTCAAAGCCGCGGACCTGAAGCTCGGCGAATGCTGCAAGGTGGCCCCGCCGGTTCTGGTGTTCGATCAGGCCGGGAACCTGGTCAAGTCGTGGGGCGGCCCCGGTCCCGGCTACGACTGGCCGGATAGCAATCACGGCATAACTGTCGATCACAAAGGGAATGTCTGGATCGGCGGCAATGGAACCAAGGACACGCAGATCCTCAAATTCACCAACGACGGTAAGTTCCTAATGCAACTGGGAAAGCATGGCGTCCACAACGGCAGCAACGATATCGAGAATTTCTGGCAGCCGACCAGAGTTTTCGACGACGTGCCGGCGAACGAGGTATACATCTCCGACGGCTACGGCAACCACCGGGTGATCGTGTTCGACGAGGACACCGGCAAATACAAGCGGCATTGGGGCGCATACGGCAACAAGCCGACCGACGAAAAAGCGCCGCCTCGCGATCCCGCCGCGCTCGAGGACGAAGCGAATGCCGGCCGGCCGAGCGGCCCGCCGCCCAAAAACTTCAGCACGCCGCATTGTGTCATCGTTTCCAACGACGGCCTGGTATATGTCTGCGATCGCGTAAACGATCGCATTCAGGTCTTTCACAAAGACGGCACGTTCGTGAAGGAAGTCTTCATCGAGCCAAAAACTCTCCGGTCCGGATCGGTTTGGGACATGGCCTTCTCAAGAGACCCGCAACAGACCTACATTTACGCCGCGAATGGCGTGAACGAGAAGATCAATATTCTTCTTCGCAGCACGCTTCAAGTGCTGACCTCGTTTGGCGATGGAGGCCGGGGGCCGGGCGAGTTCTTCGGCTGTCACAATCTCGCCACAGACTCGAAAGGCAATCTCTACGTCACCGAGACATACACTGGAGCGCGCGTGCAGCGTTTTCTCTACAAAGGCCTCGCGCCGGTTGAGAAGGCGCAGACTGTGGCTTGGCCGAAGGACCGGCTCTAACTCCGCCGCCCGAACAATCGTTAGCCGGCGAGACCGCACAGATATGATTCTCCCGGCCCCTGGAAACGGCTTGCCGCCATACGGCATCCAATAGTCGAAAACCGGGACGGTGAACTCCGATCGCTCGCACAGCGCGGAAGCGCAGATGGCCGGCTTACTGGAGGCCGCGCCGCGCCGCACCATTCACCCGCCCGATTCCGGCAGGGAATGGCTGGTCGCCAACGGGTTGGGCGGCTATGCTTCCGGCACCGTTTCCGGCAGATTGAGCCGCCGTTATCACGGCTTGCTGATCGCCGCTCCGCACGAGCGATTGGACCGTTTCATGATGCTCAACTCGCTTGACGCGAGTCTCGAATGCCCGGATGGAAGGCTCCTGCTCATCGGAGAACAGACCTTCTATGATCGCGGCGAGGTAATGCCCCTCGCAGAGTTCCGCCTGGAAGAAGGCCTTCCCGTTTGGATGTTCCGGTCCAACGAATATGCAGTTGAAAAGCGCCTATTGCTGAATCAAGGTCAAAACACGATGCTGATCAAATACGCACTTGTTTCCCGCGATACGCGGGCGAAGCTGCTTCTCAGACCGGGCATTAATTTTCGCGGCCACGATAATCCGGTCGGCGCCAAACTCAAAGACAAATACGAAGTCCACCGGAACGGCGATTGCTGCGAAATTTCCGCCATCGACGAGGCGCTTGCATTACGGCTGCGCTGCGAGCCACCCGGCGCCTTCTTTCCCGAAGTCGAAATAGTGACGATCGTGCTCGAGGCGGAGCGGGTTCGCGGCTACGATTTCGAGGGCTCTTTGTACAGTCCTGGATTTTTCGCGATCGATCTCGCCCCGGGAGAAGAAGCGACGCTTACCGCCTCCTCCGAAAGCGGCGAAGTAATGGAGTCCTTGACGCCGGAAGAAGCGCGGGAACGAGCGCTACAACGGAGGCGCGCACTCCTGCAACGGGCGCCGCCGCCGCTGCGAACGGGCTTTGCGGCGAGCCTGATCCTGGCGGCCGACCAATTTATTTTCCATCCTCCCGGCAGGCGCAAAGAAGAAGTGTGGGCGCGCGCCGCCGGCGACGAGGTGCGCACCGTCATCGCCGGTTACCACTGGTTCGGGGATTGGGGCCGCGACACGATGGTCAGTCTGGAAGGCTTGACTCTGACCACCGGGCGGCACACCGGAGCGGGATGGATTTTGCGCACCTTCGCCCATTACATTAAGGACGGCCTGATCCCCAACCTCTTCCCCGAAGGCCAGGAGCACGGGCTCTATCACACCGCCGACGCGAGTCTGTGGTTCTTCTACGCGCTGGCGCGCTACTTGCATTTCACGCACGATTTCACCACGCTGCGTCTCCTGATGCCGCGGCTTCAAGAAATGATGGATGCGCACTTGCGCGGGACCAGATTCGGGATCAAGGCCGATCCCGCCGACGGGTTGCTGAGTCAGGGGGCCGAAGGCTACCAGCTCACGTGGATGGACGCAAAGGCCGGCGATTGGGTGGTGACTCCTCGCCGCGGCAAGGCCGTGGAAATCAATGCGCTCTGGTACAACGCGCTTTGCTGCATGTCCGACTGGATGAACCTGCTGGACCGTGAAAAGGAGCGCGAGGCTTTCGGCGAACTGGCGCGGCGCGCCAGGGATTCTTTCAACCGGCGATTCTGGAGCCACGAAGCCGGCTATCTTTTCGACGTCGTGGATGGAGAATCGGGCGACGATCTGTCGTGCAGGCCCAATCAGATTTTCGCAATTTCCCTGCCGCATGCGGTGCTGGATCGCGAGTATTGGGAACCCGTGCTCGAGACAGTCACACGGGAACTGCTTACTCCGGTTGGATTGCGATCGCTCAGCCCGCGCGACCCGAACTACAAGTCGCAGTATTACGGCGACCTGCGATCCCGCGACGCCGCCTACCATCAAGGCTCGGTCTGGGCATGGCTGATCGGCGGCTATGTCGATACGTGGATCAAAGCGCATCCGGAGCGGCCTTCGGAGGCACGAAAATTCTTGCAAGGGTTCGTTTCGCATCTGGACGAAGCGTGCGTGGGATCCATCAGCGAAATTTTCGACGGCGACGCGCCGCATACGCCTCGGGGGTGCATCGCGGAGGCCTGGAGCGTTGCAGAGGTGCTGCGTTGTTGGGCCAAGACGTGTGGCTAAGATAGCTGGGGCAGGCCATCGGCACGTGGCGTGCACAAAAACTTGCATGGCGAGCGCCGCGAAATCCCGCGCGAGGCTCCCACGCCGTACCTCGCGCAGATACCCTATCGGCGCCGAGCCCGTATCGGCCGGAGTCCATTTTCGCGTATGGGCGTCGAAACGTAAACAGGTGGAGGTGGTTCTTGCATCCGGCCCATGCGCGGGCGCATCCCTCCACCTGAGGCGTGAAGCCGGCGGATATTCCCAGGGTCCGCCAAAACCGCCTTTGCGTCACGACCAGCAACCGGTCTCCCTGGGAAGCGCCGCCGTAGAATCCCGATTCAGATCTGCGTCTGAGTTCCGCTCCCGAGCCTCTTCTCGCGCCGCCGCTCGCCAGCCGTTGGGAAGTGCTATTTCACACGGACGACCCGAAGTATGGCGGGCTCGGAACTTATTCGCCCGAGGCGGGGATCGCTGGCGGATTCCGGGTGGAGCGGCGGTCGCGTTTAAGTCGGTGTCCCAACAACCATGAGAGCCCGTTTATTTCTTCCCGGCGGCCGCGTCCTTGATCGCTTTCAAATGGGGTAGATCGCGGTCTTCTTCGTGACACGCGGCCTCGTTCAGTTCAAACCGGTTGCGCTTGAACCGAAGCGCGATCGTCCACGGCCGTGTATACACAACCGGATCGGCGACAGTCGCCTCGTATTCGATCGTGTCGGCATCGGTGGGAGTGAATCGCTCCACCACGCGCTCGGCGTAGCTGACGATTTCGCCGCCTTCGTTCAGCCAGGTCTTGCCGTTGAGATTTGTGGTATCGACAACCAAGGTGTCGCCTTCCCACCGGCCGACGGAATCGCCCTGCCACAGACGGATGCTGTCGGGAAGATGAGCGCCGCGATTCAACGCGACGATGCGCCACGAGATGCGCTCATGTAGGAAAACGATGTGATCGGCCGTTTGCACAATTTCAAACGAAGTCGGGACATACATCGAGCGCGGAACGCCCGCGGGGAAACAGTGGGCCGTAGGATCGTCATATCCGCGCTCGGGACGGTTCCGGTCGGCGAGCTCACGCACGGCCCATAGCTGCATGGGCAGCTTTCCATCCGGAGGATCGACGATGACGCCCCTTCCGCCTGGAGTCAGGTCGTTGTTGGCGTGGCGGCTCAGGCCGTAATTTGCGCCTCCGGCGTCGGGCACGTAGAAACCCTGGAAATCGGGTTTGCCATCGGACCGCCGGCGAATACTTCCCGCCGTTTTCGCGGGCGCCCGACGGCTCTCCGGGATCGGCATCGCCGCGGGCACGCTTCCATCGCCCGGGTACCACGTGTGCTCTTCGCGCTCGAACGCGCCGTTTGCTTCTTCGACCTCAGCCTGACAGACGTAGTCAAACAGCCTGTCGCGATCCACCCGCCGGTGTAACTCGAGACTGATGGTCCACGGCTTCGTGAATACTTTGGAATCGTCGATGGCGGCCTCGTATTGGATGGTGTTGGCGTCCGTCATACGAAATCTTTCGACCACGTGAAGCGCGGGGCTGTGAAAATCGCCCGCCATGTCGAACCAGGTTTTGTCGTTATAGTTCGCAACGTCCACCACCAGCGTGTCGCCCTCCCATCGGCCTCGCGAATCGCCCATCCAGGAATCGAGGTCGGCCGGGTGAGGACTGCCGTCCATGTGGATCAGCCGGTAATCGAGCGACCACTCGAATGCAATTGCCACCGCGCTCGGCGTCTGGAAAATCTGAAACGGAAAATCGAGGTACATCGCGCGAGGCACGCCGGGGATGTAGCACTGATTGAGAGGATCGGCCTTCTGGCGATTTTGAAAATTCTCGGCCTTTTTCGCGGCGGCCCACGGCTGATAAGGAATCGCGCCCCCGCCCACGACAACCGAACGGCCAGCCAGCATGTTCAAGGCGGCGGGGTGATCCTGGAGATCAGCCGCGGCCGTGCTGGACGCCTGCCAGATGCCGTCGAAGTTCGGCTTGCCATCGGCCGCGCGCGGCATATTCGCTTGAGGAACGGACGCCCGCTGCTGCGCCATGGCAAAGAGCGCTGTAGTCAGCAGGATCGCCGGAGTGGTGGCGAGACGGTTCGTATGCATATGTATTAGGATTGGCGGGCGCTTCGAGGAGCGCTCTTTTCAAGCTTACACGCGACTGATTATTCACCGCTCTGTTGCAGAAGCTTCGCTACCAGGGCGGTCCATCCGGTTTGATGACTGGCCCCAATTCCCGATCCGTTGTCGCCATGGAAGTATTCGTAAAACAAAAGGTAGTCTTTGAAGTTCGGGTCGGTCTGGAAACGCTCCGTCTTGCCGAAAACCGGACGGCGGCAATCCTTGTCGCGGAGGAAGATTCGCGAAAGCCGCCGCGATAGCTCCGCCGCGATGTCGCCAAGATTCATGTGGCGGCCCGAGCCGGTGGGAAATTCGACTGTGAAATCGTCGCCGTAATACCACGAGAATTTTTGCAGCGATTCGATTAAGAGGAAATTCACGGGAAACCACACCGGCCCGCGCCAGTTGGAGTTGCCGCCGAACAAAGGCGTGGTGGACTCGGCGGGTTCGTAGTCGACCCGGTATTCCTTGTTTTCATAGGACAGCACGAACGGATGCTCCTCATGATATTTGGAGAGAGCGCGGATGCCGTGCGGCGATAAGAATTCCTTTTCGTCGAGCATCCGCTCCAGCACCTGCGTCAGCCGGGAGCGCGCGAGCAGGCTCAGCAGCCTCCGCGACTCCATCCCTTCGCGCGAAAGAGATGCGATATTCGCGCAGAGGTCGGGCCGATGGGTCATGAACCAATCCATGCGCCGGTGGAATCCGGGAAGGCCGTCGATCACCGCGGGCTCGATCGTATCGACGGCAAAAATCGGAATCAGTCCGACGATGGAGCGCACAGCCAGCTTGATCGAACTTCCATCGGCCAGGCGCAAACGGTCGTAAAAGAAACCATCCGCATCGTCCCATAGACCGCTGCGGCTCAGCCCGTTCATCGCGCTCGCGATATACAGGAAGTGCTCGAAGAACTTGCTGGCGATGTCTTCGTAGATTCGATCCACTTTGCTCGCCAACTCCAGCGCGATCTTGAGCATGTTCAGACAGTACATCGCCATCCAACTGGTGCCGTCGGATTGCTCGATAAAACCGCCCATGGGCGCCGGCCGCGAACGGTCGAAAACTCCGATATTGTCGAGCCCCAGAAATCCGCCTTCGAAAATGTTACTTCCGGCGGCGTCTTTGCGATTCACCCACCACGTGAAATTGAGAAGCAGTTTGTGGAATACGCTTTCCAGAAATCCGTAGTCGGGATGGCCGTTCAGTTTGCGGTCGATCTGAAACACGCGCCAGCAGGCCCACGCGTGAACCGGCGGATTCACGTCGCCGAACGCCCATTCATAGGCGGGAATCTGTCCGTTGGGATGCATGTACCATTCGCGCAAAAACAGGCGCAGTTGCGTTTTGGCGAAATCCGGATCCACCAGCGAAAGGGGAATCGCGTGAAACGCCAAATCCCACGCGGCATACCACGGGTATTCCCATTTATCGGGCATCGAAATGACGTCTTCGTTATAGAGATGAACCCAATTCGAATCCCTTCCGGTAAGCCGGCTTTCGGGTGGCGGAGGCTGGCCAGGATCGCCCTTCAGCCAAGTCTCCACCACGAAGTGATAAAACTGCTTGGACCAAAGCAGGCCCGCGAACGCCTGCCGCTGCACTCCGCGGCCATCTTCGGACAACGAGCCCGGACAGAAGGAATAAAATTCGTCGGCTTCCTGAATACGCTCGGCGAACAAACCATCTACGTCCTTCACCATGCGCGACGCCTCGCCCGTTTTGGTCAGCCGCAGCCGGATGATTCGGCTCTGTGCGGGAGCAAGATCGAAGCGGTACCAGGCGCACGCTTTGGTCCCCGACTGAGCGGGATTCACCGCGGCCCGCTGGCCGTCTACGATGTAGCGATGAAAAGCGTCCTTCACATAAGAAGCCGGATTCGGCTGACCCCACAACGCCTGTACATTGGATTCGTTTTCGGTGAATAACAGCGGGGGCCGGCCGTCGAGCGAGAGACGGTACGACCCGAGCGTGGCGTCCTGAACTTCAATAGCGGCGGCATCGCCGGATTCCGCGCCGCGGCTGAGAACCGGCCTGGGCGACCCGGGCTTCCACGTCCACGTATTGCGAAACCAAAGCGTGGGAAGCAAGTGCAAAGTGGCTGGAGTGGACGCTCGATTCACAACCGTGATGCGAATCAGAACGTCCTCAGGATCGGCCTTGGCATATTCAGCGAAGATGTCGAAATAGCGGTCCTGATCGAAAACCCCCGTGTCGAGTATTTCGAATTCGGGGTCCTTGCGAGTGCGCGCGCGATTCTCTTCCACGAGCTTTCGATAAGGAAATTCATCGTGCGGATATTTGTAGAGGCACTTCATGTAGGAATGCGTGGGGGTGGAATCGAGATAGTAGTAGCATTCCTTCACGTCTTCGCCGTGATTGCCCTGGTCGCCGTTTACGCCGAAAAGCCGCTCTTTCAAGATGGGGTCGCGGCCGTTCCAGAAGGCGAGCGCAAAACAGAGCCTCTGATGATTATCCGAGATGCCGGCAATGCCGTCTTCGCTCCAGCGATAGGCGCGGCGGTGCGATTGCTCGAACGGAAAGTACTCCCAGGCATCGCCGTCGGCCGAGTAGTCCTCGTGAACGGTGCCCCACCCGCGCTCGGCGAGATAAGGCCCCCAACGCCGCCAGTGGATCTCGCGGCGCTGGGCCTCAATGATGCGAAGTTTTTCAGCGTCCATGGAGGTCAAAAAGACAAGAATCAAAGACAGAATAGCGTGGGATCCGAAGTTGAATCCGGTTTGAACTGGCTGGTGGCTCGACCGCGCCTTTCTCGCCAGGGCCGGAACCACTCAATTTCAAGCATCCGCGCGGGCATCCACGCGTCGTATCCGCGTGTCGAATGGTACGCTTAAAAATTATGTCTACAGCCACTTACGACGACGTGAACCTGATTCTTCGCCTCTACGATCTGCGGCGCGAGGAGAAGATGCGAGCCGCCCGCAATTGGTTTTTCGTCAGTTTCAAGCCGAAATCCTTGACGGAATTCCAGCAGACCTGTCCCGCGGGCTCCGAGCCGAATGCGCTGGCGAGACAGGTCACCAGTTATTGGGACATGGTCGCGTCCTTTGTGGTTGCGGGCGTCCTGAATCAGGAGCTTTTATTCCAGAGCAATCGGGAGCTTCTGGTGGTCTGGATGCGCGTCGAACCGATTGTAGAGGAGGTTCGCGCCGCCTTCAAAGATCCCACTTATATGAAGAACTTGGAGACTGTGGCGAAACTGTACGTCGAATATCTCAATCGGACAAGCCCCGAGATCGCGCCCGCCTTCAGAGCCCGCGTCGGCGGGTAGGGCGGGTAGCGCAGTGCGTCGCGAACCCGATCATTTCGGCGACACGGAGCTGGATCTGCTGTACATCGCGAAACGGCTGCGCGAAGCGCTGCGCTTGGAGAAACTGCTTACCGACGCCGGCCTCGATTACCTGGTAGAGCCCGATACGTATCACGGCGGAGTGATCTTTCACCAGGAGCGGATCGGCGCATTTTTCTACGTTCAACCTTCGGATGTGGAAGCGGCGCGGCAAGTAATGGCGCGCGAAGGAATCAAGCCGCACCAAGGCGCCGGTTAGACGTCGCGGCTGTATTTACAACACACATGGCATCGAGTAAGCTTGAGGCAATGTTCCGCATCGCGACGCTTCTGATTTGCGCCGTCGCCTCCGCGCAATCGGCCCCGCTTCAAAGAGTCACTATTAATTTCGCCAGCCGGACCGGCACCACTTGGCCTTTGTATATCGCCAAGGAGGCCGGATATTTCGAAAAATACGGCCTCGACGTAAATATGGCTTTTGCGGTTCATCCAGCGGCGATTGCGATGGTGGTCAGCGGCGAGGCTGTTATGACCAACTATCCTTTGGAGCAGGCGATGCTGGCCGCGTCCAGGGATGCTTCTTTGGCAATCGTCGGCAGCCCTTTCCGCAAAAGCCTATTCGCGCTCATGGCGGGCAAGAGCTTTGCGAGCGTCCGCGATCTGAAGGGTAAACGTTTCGGAGTGAGCCAGCTCGGCGACGCCCCTTACAACTACGCCGTCGGCCTGCTGGCCAAGTTCGGCATGACGCCGAGAGACGTCGAGTGGACGCCGATCGGCACAGACGTAAACGGCCGCGCGGCGGCACTGGTTTCAGGACGCGTGGACGCCACCATGATCACCGCCCCGGTGTACTTCAAACTGGAGCAGCAAGGATTCAAGGCGCTCGCCAACACCAGCGACTACGACGACATCTACGCTCCCACGGTCTACGTTTTCAAAAAATCGACGCTCACAGGCAACCCCAATCTGGTCGAATCGCTGATTAAAGCGCATACGGAAGCGATCCAGCGCTTCTATGCGGACAAAGCCTTCGCGCTGAAAGCTTATTTGAAATACATGCCCGACAATCCGGCCGATCTGGAGAAAGTGTACGACCGGTATGCGAAAATCGGTACGTTTGAGCGCGTTCCGTACCTGGTCGCCGCCGCTGTCCAGTACATGATCGATCATCCCGTCGACGAGCAAGCCGCCGCGCAAATGAAAAAGTTCGATTTTCACGCTGTGATCGACAATAGGCCTGTGGAGCGATTGGTGCGCGAAGGCTATTTCGAAAAGTTATTCGGTCCCGGAATTAAGGACGAAGAAGTCCGCAAGACCAAGCAGGCGCTCCGGTAATTACTTCCCGCGATAGTGCCGCGCATCGCGATTGTTTTCGGCGCAGACGAATTCCATAATTTCTTCATCCGGCGGCGCAAGCGTAGCCGTGAACGTCCTCTTCCAAGGAGCCGTAAATGTCTCGGAATCGTCCATCGTAATTTCGATCCCGATGTGGCCGTAATCCGGACGGCGAAACCGTTCCACAGTGTGGAGCTTCTCCGTATGCGGAATGCCGGAAAGAGAAAGCCAGCTCCGGTCATTGTAGCCGGCGGTATCGACTACCAGAGTGTCTTTTTCCCAGTGCCCGATGGAATGGCCCTCCCAGGTGGGGTTCATGTCTTTGGGATGCCTCCGGCCGTCGAGGAAAATCTGGCGCACTCCGGGCGTGTCGGATTCGTGCAGCACCACGATGAGCGAAGGGGTCTGCACGAATTTGTACGGAAACGCTCGCGTGATCGGCGCCGCGTTGGCAGGCATGCAATAAGCGCCTGGATAATCTTTCGAGTTGTTCGCCATGCGCTGGCGTAGTAGTTCCGCGGCCCACGGCTTCAGCGGCGTCGGAGGAGTATCCGGATTGTAGACGTTGATCCAGATTCCGGAGAGATCTGGCTTGCCGTCCGCCGCGCGCCGAGCAGTGCCTTTGGGGACTGCGGCTCGGTCGCGGAATTCATCCAGCAAAAGGATGGGATCGTCGGCGATGGTTCCGAGGTTGGCTCCCCACGGCAGATGAATATCGAGGCGTCGCGGCTCGCCGGCGCGCACGACGATTCCGGCTTGAGCAAAGGAACCGTACTGGCAGCACGGCATGGGAACGCTAAAGTCGTAAGTTCCCGCGGGCAACGCGAGGCGATATTCGCCCTTCGCCGTGCTCGTGCCGCGCACCACCGCTCCGGTGGCGGAATTCTTCGCTTGGATCTCCGCGTTCTTGACCGCGCCGCCGTCCGGGTCGGTAATTGTGCCCGTGACCCCTATCGTCTGCGCCAAGGCGATGGCGCTCGTCAGTACAAACCCAACGACAAGCCGAAACATGCCTCAGTGCGTCATCGCGTACACGATGTAATTGATGCCCTGACGAATCCCCTGCTCCGAGAAGTTTTCGGGATAGCGTGGATCGTCGGCCCACTCCCACGAATCGCCTGTGTCCTGATTGAACCAGCCCGCGATCACGATCCGATTCTTCGCGTCGTAGACGGCGACCCATCGCGGCACCGTGCCGCCGTTCTTCGATCCCTCGCGCAGGTGATCGCGACCCACGATGATGTGGCGGTCGTTCAGGTCGTAGACGGTGTGAAAGATCGAATCGTCATTAGGGATGTCCACCATCGGCTTGTCCGGGTATGCGAATTTGATCCGCTCTTCCCATTGCTCCCATTCGTCGGGACCATGAATGTCGTCACCGATGAAGAATCCACCCCGGTCGAGATAGTCGCGCAGAATTCGGCCCTGGTTCCGCGTCAGGCCCCATTCGCCCGCTTGGACGGCATAAAGAAACGGCCAGTTGTAAACATCGTCGCCGTCTTCCAGGTCAACGACCTGCTCCACCGATCGCGCGTTGATGCGCGTCAGGCGGCGCACGGCCTCCAAGAAATGGCGGTCCGCGCGAGGGTAATCCTGAGTCCAGAGCGACAGGCCGAAGTGGTAATCGCCGGTGAAGCGGCCCGTCATCTGATAGCCGTCGAGAGGGCCGCCGGGAAACATCAGCCGCGCGAAGGCGAAGTCGGTCTTATCTTTCCAGTCGGGCGGGAGAGGAATGCCTCCCTCGTAATATTCGGTTCCGGAGTATTCCTTGAAAGGCTTCTGGAACGCGTACATCGTTCCGAAGAACAACAGCGCGCCGGCCGCAACCCAGAAACCGAACTTCATGCATTATGCCGATGCGACCGCCGCGATCGTGCGTTTCACGATGGTCCTGGTGAGGGGAATTTTATAGCCGTTCTTGGCAAGGGGCCGGGCGCCTTCCACGGACGCCTCGCCCGCCTGCGCGGCCAGCTCCGCAGTGATGCGCTTGCCCGCGAGCATCGCCTCCACCTTCGGCAGCCTCCACGGGATTGGCGCAACGCCGCCCAGCACGACGCTCGCCCTTTTGCAAACGTCGCGATTCATTTCGAGCGCGACAGCGGCGCTCACAATCGCATGCGTCCACGATTCGCGATCGAGTTCCTTGTGGTACGCGCTACGCAGATTGCGCGAGGCGGAAGGAAGCTGAATCTCGACCAGAACTTCATCATGAGCGAGAATATTTTCCCGCGCCGGGTCCTTGCTTGGTGAGGCAAAGAAATCCGCGGCGGCTACGGTGCGTTCGCCCGATGGACCCCCGATGCGGAACTTCGCCTCCAGCGCGACGAGCGCCGGCGCAGTATCTGACGGATGTACGATAAAGCTCGGGCCGCCGCCGAAGATGGCGTGGAATTCGTTTTCGCCAACCACGCTGAAACACGTCTTTCCGCCGTTTTTAAAACACGGAAATCCGTTGCGAAAATACCAGCACCAGGGTCTTTGACAGACGTTGCCCGCGATGGTGCCGGCGTTGCGAATCTGGGGCGTTCCTACCGACCCCGCCGCGTCCGCCAGCGCTTTATATCGTGCGCGAATCGCCGGATGCTCGCTGACGGATGTTAAAGTGGCTAGCCCGCCGATGTGAATCTGCCCTCCGCGCTCTTCGATCTTGTCGAGCGACGGAATGGCCTTTAGATTCACGAGCACGTCCGGCTGAACCAGCCGTTCCTTCACCATACCGAGAAGGTCGCTGCCTCCGCCGACGATTGCAGTGCTTTTGCCCGGCTGGCCGAGCAGCTTCACGGCATCCGGCACGCTCTTGGGATTGACATTGGAAAAAGTCTTCATGCCAGCACCCCTAATACTTTGTCGCGCGTCAGCGGCAAATCTTTCACCCGCTTGCCTGTCGCGTTGAAGAACGCGTTCGCCACGGCGGCGACGGCCGGAATAATGGTCGGCTCGCCCAGCGTCTTTGCGCCGTAAGGCCCGTACGGATCTTCAGTCTCCACCCACACGACTTCGATTTCCGGCGCATCCAGGTGCGTCATGATGCGGGCATTGTAGTAACCGGCGGTCAGCGGCAGACCCGTGCGTTTATCGTAGAGCAATTGCTCGTGGAGCGCCATGCCGATGCCCGTCGTGGCGCCACCTTTCACCTGGCTTTCGGCGGTTAGCGGATTCACCACGCGTCCGCTATCGTGCGCGGCGACGAATTTGGTCACGCGAATGCGGCCCGTTTCCGTATCGACTTCGATTTCGGCGAAATGCGCCGTGAACGAATAGCGCGCGAAATCGCGCAGTTGCGGATTGGGCGCCGCATCGGCCCGCAAAAATTCGCCCGGCTTCGGCAAGCCTTTTTCGGCGATCTGTTTCTTCAGATCCTTCGCCGCCTCAACCACTGCCTGGCCCGTGAAAACCGTGGTGCGGCTGCCGGATTCGCCCACCGAATACGGGCACGTATCGGTATCGCCCCAGATCACGTTGATCTTGGTCAGCGGAGCCTCCAGAGCTTCCGCCGCGATCAAAGCCATGGTGGTTTTCGCTCCAGTGCCGCAATCGGTCACGCCCACGTGCACGTGATAATCGCCCTTCGAATCCACGCGCAAAATAGCGTTGCTACGGCCGAGACTCGATGGGAACATCCCCATGCCCATGCCGGCTCCGCGTTTCACCACTCCCACATCCGAAGCCGCCGGTCGCCAGCGCTCTTTCCATCCAAACCGCTCCGCGCCCTTCCTCAAGCACTCTTCCAAGCCGTTGCTCGAATAAGCCTGCTGATCGCGGAATTTCCGCGTGAAATTCTTCAAGCGAAACTCCAGCGGGTCCATCTTTAACGCATGGGCCGCGTCATCCATGATCGATTCGAGCGCAAACACGCCCTGCGGATACGCCGGCGCGCGGAAGTTCGCTGAAACCGACTTGTTGGTGTAGACCATGTAGGAGGTTTTCTCGCTGTGGGGAACCTGATAAACCTCCATGCCACTGATATCGCCCGCGCCTTTGCGGTACGGCCCCATGCCGCTGTAGCCGCGCATCTGAATCGCGGTCAGCGTCCCATCGTTTCGCACGCCGACTTTGTAATATTGGGACGTCGGCCAACGGCCATGCACGGCGGTGAAATCTTCCTTACGCGTGAACTCCAATCGCACCGGAGCGCCCGCTCGCTTGGACAACTCCGCCGCCATCAGGTCGAAATCGTGGCATTGATTCTTGTTGCCGAACCCGCCGCCCATGTAATGGCAGATCACTTCCACCTTCTCCTGCGGCAGCTTCATGTCTTTGGCGATATCGGACCGGCAATTCGCGATGCCCTGGGTGGAAGCGTAGACGATCAGCTTGTCGCCTTCCCAGTGCGCCATGGAAGCGCGCGGCTCCATCTGCGCGTTGTTGATGTGCGGCGTCTCGTAGTGATCTTCTAAGACGTGATCGGCGGCCTTGAACCCCTCTTCGATGTTGCCGCGCCGCTGCACGTCCGGCTCGTGCTTGCCCTGGTTGTTGGGCGACAAATTACCCCCAGGCTGAATTTCCGGCGCGCCGTCTTTCAGCGCGTCTTCCGGCTCCAGCACGAATGGGAGCGTTTCATAATCGACGTCGATCAACCGGCAGGCCTCCTCGGCGATATGCCGGTCCGTGGCCGCAACCGCCGCCACCGCGTCTCCCGCAAAGCGCACGGGATTGTTGAACAGATATCGCTTGTTGCGCGTGTCGCCGCTGGTCCAGATAATGTCGCAGTTTTCGTGCGTCAGAATCGCTTTCACGCCCGCGAGCGCCTGAGCCTTCGAAAGATCGATCTTGCGAATGCGCGCGTGAGGATGCGGGTTGCGCAGCACGCGCGCGTACAACATTCCGGGAAGAACGACGTCCGCGGTATAGGTCGCGCCGCCGGTGACGCGCAGTTGTGCATCAATTCGCGGAGTGGCATGGCCGACGGAGTTGAGTGTGCTCATGCGTTGCCTCCTCCTCCGGTCGTCGCCGTGCGCGTAGTAGCCGCCAGCACCGCCTCGACATAGTGGTTGTAGTTCGAGCAGCGGCAGATGTTGCCCGTCATTCCGGCTCGCACTTCATCGCGCGTCGGGTGCGGATTATGCGTCACCAGAGCCTTCGCGCTCATTAGTTGCCCCGACGTACAGAACCCGCATTGCGGACCATCATGATCGATGAACGCCTGTTGCAACGGATCGAGCTTGCCGTTTCGGGCGAGACCTTCCACGGTCAGCACCGTCTTACCATCGATCCAGACCGCGAGCTGGCTGCACGAATACACCGATTTGCCGTCCAGCATAACGGTGCAGGCGCCGCATTCGCCGCGATCGCAACCGATCTTAGTCCCGGTGAGATTTAAATGATCGCGAAGCAGTTCGACCAGCGTCCAGTGGTCTTCCACTTCCATGCTTCGCTGGACGCCGTTGATAGTAAATTTGATCTGCGTACGAGGTCGGGCCGTCGTACCGGAGGTCTGCGCGGCCGCGGCTGGCTGTTGGCCTTTCAGCGGCACGACCGATGCCGCAACCAGCCCCGCGCCGGTCCCTTCCACAAAATGCCGGCGAGAGATCTTACTGGATGGCTTCTGGCTCATCGCAAAACCTCCTGACGGGGTGATTTTATCACGGATAGCGTCGGCGACAATCGAATAAAGGCTATCAGTTCCGGTCTCGAATTCGAGTTGAAATCTGAAAGACGTTCCCCTCCGGGTCTACAGCCTCAAAGCCCTCCGACGGATCCTGCCAAGGGCGCTGGATGGTCGTAATCTCTAGCGATTCCAGGCGAAGACGCTCTTCCAAAACGTTTTCCACTTCAAAAATGAGCTTGACCGGACTTCTCTCGCGCGGAGCGGATGAAGCTTGGACCTGGCGTGCGATCTCCTCGGGAAGAGCGTGCAACGCGAACGCGACTCCGCCCACATCGAAGCGAGCCCAGGTTTCGGTCCACTCCGTGTTGACGGGATCGGCGCCGAACAGCGCGCGATAGAAAGCGCGCATTTTGGGGAAATCCTTCACGTAGAGCATGCCGCAACAAAATCGCATCATGGTCCTTTCGCTTGAAACACGGCTGAGCGCCGCAGGAAGGGGACTACCTGCTCCACCAGCGCCTGGTTATACCGCCTGTTCGGGTGCCGGTCGATTTTGCTGACCATATACTCATCCACGTCGATCGCGTCATTTTCGCCGCGGGGCAGCATCATCGTCATAATGGGAATTCCCGCGCCTTCCAGACGGCCGATGACGAATTCGCGATCCGCGCGCGCCTGGGAGGCGTTGTCTCCCACGTAGGGAAGCACCGCGACCGCCAGTCGAGTCCCCACGGCCGCGAATCTCTTTGCGTACGTTTGTATCAGCGCGGCGGTGAGTTCTCTCGCGGCATCATGCGACGGCACGCCGGACGCCTTATTCGCCAGCGTATTCACGAACCGGCCGAAGAAATTCGAATAGTCCGCGAGCGCGCCTCCCGGCCAGAATCGCACCTGCCGCTGGTACTCGGCTTGCCCATCTCGAATGGCAAATAAAGGTTTGGAGAAAGGATATACCGTGACCAGCCAGCCTTGCGGCGCCCGATTGCGCTCGATTTGAAAATCGCCGAATCCGAGCACCACTACTTGGGCCGGATGCTGCTGAAGCTGCCTTTCGGCCGCCATCAGAGCCTGATCGGTACCGTACCCCATCACGGCGGCATTCAGCACCTGATATTCGGGCAATTGCTCTTGCAGCAGCCATGGCCAGGTGTCCTGGTCGTTCAGGCCATGGCCAAATGTAAAGGAGCAGCCCGCGGCAATCACAACCGGACGCGACCACTCCGGCTCCGCCGCCGAGGTCCGGCGGAGGCCCGATTCCACCGAATAAGTCACGTCGTATTGCAACACGCCGACCGAATCGACCAGCCGCTTGCGATAGCTCATCGGCTGGGACGTGAGCGTCCATCCGAGCATCGGATCGGCGCGATGAAGAGACCGCCAGGTTTCGCGATTCGCCGGGCTGTGAATTTCGCGCTCCGCGACGATGGCCGATCGATCCGCGCGAAAGGGCGGCGGGAGAAAGATGCGCGTTGCCGCCTCCGCCAACAGCAAGCACGCGCCGACCGACCCTATCGCCAGCAGCGAATTTTGCGCCCACTTCGGCATCATGGCGCGGTGATTTTATAAATCCAAAATCCGTTGGGCGGAAAGTAGAGCGATTGCGACGGCAGCCGGTTGTCGATATGGAAACCTTCCGCCTGCTTCAACACGATGAGGCGGTATCCCGCCTGCCGCAAATATTCGGGGTACCCGGCGAACCAGCGGCCGTCGCCGACCCAGTTGTGCGTCGTCACCAGCAGATAGGGCGGCTTGGCTGAGTAAGTCAGCCCTCGCACATGAATCTCCGGATGGTCGCGCAGCTCATACCAGAATTCGCGCTCGCTGAACTGCGCGTAAATGGGGAGGCCGGGATTGTCGCGCCATGCCGCCACGATTTCGTCCGGCGTATACTGCGGCAGCCTCTCGCGATAGAATCGCGGTAAATTCACGGCCCACAGAGCGAGATAGGCGGAGCCAATGGCAATGGCGGCGAACTTTGTAAACGCGTTCGCTCGTAGCGCATAGAATCCCAGCGCGGCGAACGCCATCAGCAGCGGGCCCAAAAAAAGAAGCTGCCGGACTCCCCCGAAAGGGAAGACTTTAACCAGAGACAATGCGGCCGGCAGCGCTACCGCCGCCGCCGACAGCAGCGCCAGATGGCGGAACTCCTCGCCGAATTTCCGCAGCGCGGCCAGCCACCATCCAAAAACACAAATAAGAACCAGCGGCAGGACGGCCGCATTCAGGCGATCCGGGTAATACAGCGCGGCGTTGTAAAACAGGTTCAAATGATAGGTGGCCAGCGCATAGGCGTGGGCCAGCAGCTTGGGAATCGAGGCAAACGACAGCGGCAAATAATAGTCCGCCAGATACGGGCGATAGCCGTATTTCGGATTTTTGATATTCAGCGCGGCGGCGGCGAGAATCGCGCCGGCCGAAACCGCGCCCCAGAGCGCTATCTTCTTGTCCCAGCCGTTCGACCGCAGGCCTTTGAGCGCTCGATAGGCAATGGCGGCCATGGAAATCGCGGGAATCAGCGTGGCGCTCGCATGCATGCAGAACGAAAACACGATGGCCAGCGTGTAGAGCAGAAGGGCGCGCAATAGCCGCGGCGTTGCCTTCCATCCATCGGCGCCCGTCGCGCGCAGAATCTCAAAATGTCCCACAAGCACTGCCAGCGCCGCGAAAGGCGTGACGCCGTAGGGATACGCACGCTGCCCATAATCGAGTTGCACAACGGAAATGCCCGCGAAAATCGCCGCGAACAAAGCGGGCCAAAAACGGTCGCCGACAAAACCCGCGAGCAGCTGGTACACCAGCGCGAACAGCAGCGCGACTCCGGCCGTGTTCGCCACCAGCGTTGGGATGCGCGCGGTTCCGATAGTGGAGCCGAACGTGCGCGAGACGATCCAAATGACGGCGGGCCATCCCCACGTCACCGTGGTCGCGTCGCGAGTGGTGAGCGCGAAATCCACCAGCGATTTCGGGTGGTCGCTATAGACCCACTCATTGAACATGTCGCCCTCGTCGAGCCACAGAAAGATGCGCGACACATCGTGAACGCGCAGCAGGAACGCCGCCGCGAACACAGCCAAAAGGGCCGCCCACTGCCAGGGCTTCATCCTGCTCGACGCCGATTGCTCAGGCATTATAAGACAGCCGGATCGAAAGAATCTGGCGCGCGCAGCGGGAGCCGACGCGAGCCCACTTCACCAGTCCCTTCAGAGATTGCGTGCCGCCTTTGCGCGGAAGGTGCTCCACTTCCGCTTCGGCGATGCGAAATCTCATTTTCCGCGCCAGGATCGAAACGAGCACCATCGGGATGAAACAATCGCGAGGGATTTGTTCCAGAACCTTCGCCAGCGCCTCCCGCCGCATCAATTTGAACGGGCAATTGGCGTCTCGCACCCATACGCCCCAGATCGCTAAATTCAAAATTCGCATGCCGCGCGTGATGACGATTCGAACCGCGCCGTCGGCGCGCTGCTTGCGAATCCCAAACACGAAATCCGCGCGTTCGCGAAGCTCCCAACACTTCCAAAAATCCGCCGGTTTGTGCTGGCGGTCGCTGTCGGTCTGAAAGACGAACGGCTGAGTCGCATGATCGAATCCGGTGCGCAAAGCCTTGCCGTGGCCGCCGTTTCTTTCTGGCCGCACGCAGCGCACGCCCGGAAGCGCCTTCCCGACGTTCGATACGATAACGCCGGTCGAATCCGTGCTGCAATCGTCCACCACGATCAATTCCGCGGCGGCAATTTTCGAGACCACCTCGTCGTACCATTCCCGCACGCAGTCCTCGATGATCTCCGCCTCATTCCAGGCGGGCATGACGACGCTAACCATGACTTACCGCGCGCGGGCGCGCGGTTGCGGCCCGCTTGCCGCTATTGACTTCGTTCGGCCGATTTAGCGTCAGCTCCTCGTTCCCCTCCGCGAGCCGATCCACCAGTTCCACGCCCTGCATCAGGCTATGATCCTGATTCGACACCTCATATTTCCACGCGCCAAACCGTCCGCGGCTGAAAATGCCGTCCCGCTCCAGCGCCGGCAGGAGCCCTTCAAGCGCGGCGTTGCGTCCGAGCGAGGGCGTCGGATAACCGTGCTCCGCGCGGTAAGACCAGGTAGAGACGACGTCCGCGGCGCTCTCGATCAGCCCGCACGCACGCATTCCCGCAATGGTTTCCTCCACGACTTTGTCCCGCTCCACTGGCTTGGCGGGCGACTCGCTCACCTCGCCCATCAAGCTCCAATACCGCTCCGCGTCCGGCACATTATTCGGCGAATAATTGGAAAATACCGTCACGCGGTAAAAGGGCGCATTCGATTCCGGAAAATACATCCAGCATTTCTTCCGTAGCTGTTCGGCCGGCGCGCCCCTCAATCCCACTCCGACAATATGCGTGGTGGACCGGAGCAGATCCCCCGCCGCTTGTTTCAAATCGTCCCGATCGGACGAGCACACCAGCCGGTCGAGCGGCATCGTGGAAATCAGAATATCGTATTCTTCCCTCGAATCGTCGGTGAAAATCACTTGCCGCTTGCGAGTCTCCACGCGCGCGATCGATTTTCCGAAAACCAGCGAGCGCGCAGGCAAGGTGGCGGCGAGGCGCCGCCAGATTTCGCCCGTTCCTCCGCGCTCGGGAAAGCGGAAAAGATTGTTCGGGCCCCAGCTCACATCGTCGCGGCCTTCGGCGATATTCATGACGATGCGCTCCAAATCGATTTGCGCGACGCGTTCGCCAATCCAGTAAAACGCAAGGTCCGATGGCGGGTAAGCCCAGACCTTGAAATTGTACGGCATCATGAAGTGCCGGGCGATTCCCTCCCCAAAGCTGCGGTGAATCCATTCTTCGAAATTCGCCGGACCGCCGCCGTTATTCCCGTTACGAACGCATGCGATCAAACCGCGAAGGCAATCCCGCAGCTCGGCCGGCGGCAGATGCCGAATATTGTTCTGGAATGGATACGGAATAAAACGCTCCCGCATCCAGACCCAGGCCTGCCGCTCGTGATGGAGCCATTCGCCGCCCAGCAGCCGATCCATCAAATCGTCGAAATAGCCGTAGTGCGAGAACTGAACATGCCCGCCGACATCCCAGGTGAACCCCTCGCGATCGACAAAGGAGGATGCCAGCCCGCCGGCGTGCGATTCTTTCTCGAATAGGACGAAGTTGGAGATCCCTAGCTCTTGAAGCCTGTGCGCCGCGCCGAGGCCGGTTGGCCCCGCCCCAATAATGACGATTTTTGCCCGATCGAGCGAAGGTAAGCCCATGGCGCGAAGTATTTTGGGTAGTTCCGGTGCAGTTCGATTGCCGATGTGGCGTGCCGGAAATCCAGCCAACTCCACCTCATCTCGGCCACGGGCAGCCTTCAGCAGGCTCCCAGTGCTAAATTCTAGAACAAATTCCTCGGGCTTTGGCACGTTTGCTGCGGGGTTCATCTCGCCCAGCTTTCGGTCCTTTACCCCAGTCCGGGTGTTCCGCGACCCAATCGGTCCCAATCACGCACCGCTCCTTGCAACCCTCACAATGAGTAAGTGGGGTGAACGTTCTAAAAATCGCATCCGCCGCTAAAAAGTCCGCCGGCGCCCGATAAGCACAGCGTGGGCAGCTTTGCCGAGCAAGCGCATCGCATCCTGGACGCCGCCGAAGCCGCAGCCGCACGGGGCGAGCCATGTTCGGCCATGACGATCGTTATCGGCCAGGACGGGGGCGTTCATATGATCGCCAACTCCGATTGGCCGCTCGATTCGCTGGTTGTCCATCACGGCGCCCGCGCCGTTTATCGGGTGGGCGAACGGAACGGCAAGATCACAGTGGAAGCTCGCGAAGGGGCTCGCCGTTGTCTGCTCGAAAGCGTCACTCCTTCGCGACAATTCCCAGCGCTTTCATCTTCCTATATAAGTGACTTCGCTCCAGTCCCACTAAATCCGCGGCGCGAGTCACATTGCCTTTCGCTTCCTCCAACTTTCTGACAATGTAATCGCGCTCCGCCGCTTCCCGGACCTCGTGCAAACTTCCGAATCTTTCAATCGGACGCTCCGCCCCACGCCGCCCCCGATCCAGTGGAATGTGCCGCGAATCGATTCGCGGCTGCGGGTTCATAATCACGATCCGCTCCATCAGGTTGCGCAACTCGCGCACGTTGCCGGGCCACGAATATTCCTCCAGTGCCCGAAACGCCTCCTCTGATAGCTGCTTCGGCTTGCGTCCGTAAGCCGTGGTAAATTCCTTCAGGAAGTGTTCCGCCAGCAGTCTCACGTCCTCCACGCGCTCGCGCAGCGGAGGCACATGAAACGGCACCACGTTCAGCCGGTAAAACAAATCCTCGCGAAAATTGCCGCGCTCAATTTCGTCCTCCAGATTCTTGTTTGTCGAAGCCACCACGCGCACGTCCACTTGAATCCACTCGGAAGCCCCTACCGGTTCGAAGCGCTGCTCATCCAGCGCCCGCAGAACCTTGGCCTGAGTCTTGAGCGACATGTCCCCTACTTCGTCGAGAAACAGCGTGCCGTTATCGGCCTTGTGAAATTTCCCGGATTTGTCGTCGTGCGCGCCGGGCAGGCTTCCCTTGCGATGCCCGAACAGCTCGCTCTCAATCGCCTCTTCGGGAATGGCCGCGCAATTCACCTCCACAAACGGCTCGCACGCGCGCGAGCTGGCCATATGAATCGCGCGCGCGATCAACTCCTTGCCGGTGCCACTCTCGCCGTAGATCAACACCCTGCCGTTGGTCGCCGACATTAGCGTCAACTGCTGGCGCAGCGCCTTCATCGGCACGCTTTCGCCGATGATCTGCGGCGCCGCCCCGCCGGCCTCCTTTATCCGCGCCAATTCCAGTTGCAAACGCTTCTGCTCCACGGCGTTGTGGATCACCACCGTCACTTTTTCAATCGTCAGCGGCTTTTCTAGAAAATCGAACGCCCCCAGCTTAGTCGCCTTCACCGCCGTTTCGATGGTTCCGTGGCCCGAAACGATGATCACCTCCGGCCGGTGCTCGAACGGGATCTCCTGAATGCGGGAGAGCGTTTCCAGCCCATCCAGGCCCGGCAACCATACGTCGAGCAAAACGGCATCGATGCTGCTCCGCGCGAGTTCCTCCAGGCAGGCCTCGCCGCTTTCCACGGCGATGCAAGGAAAGCCCTCATCGGTCAGAGCGCCGCACAGCGATTCGCGAATGCCCGGCTCGTCGTCAACGATCAAAACGCGCGTCGCTTTCACGCGCGCGCCTCCAGCGTCTCCGCGGCCATCGCGGGCACCTCCACATAAAACCGCGCGCCCGACGGCCGGTTGTCTTCCACCCGAATCCTGGCGCCGTGCTCGGAAAGAATCTGGCTCACGATCGCCAGCCCCAGCCCCGTGCCGCGCCCCTTCGTCGAGAAATAGGGAAGGAATAGCTTTTCCTTGTCGGCGGGCGAGATTCCAGGTCCGGTATCCGCCACCAGCAACTCGATGCTATCCGGCGAGGCAGCCCGTGTCGCCACGAGCAGCCTTCTCACCAGCGAATCGCGCATCGCCTCGGCGGCGTTGTCCACCAAATTCACCACCACCCGCTGGAACTGCTCCGGATCGATGTTCACCATGGGCAGACCGTTTGTCAGATCCAGTCGAAGATCGATGCCGTCCAATCTCCCCGAAAAAACTCCTAGGCCGTGCCGCACGACTTCGTTCAAATCGCTGGCCACCGGTTGAGCCGATGGGAAACGCGAGAAATTCGAGAATTCATCCGCCAGGGTTTTCACCGACTCCACTTCGCGAGTAATGGTAGCCGAACACTCCCGTAAGATCCGCTCCGAACCAGGCTTCAGTGGACCGCGATCCAGCAGCCGCGCGATCCTTTCGGCGGAAAGAGCGATCGGCGTCAGCGGATTTTTCAACTCGTGCGCGATGCGCCGCGCCACTTCCTGCCAAGCCGCCGCCTTCTGCGCCCGCAGCAGCTCGCTGGTGTCCTCCAGCACCAACACAAATCCTCTCTCTCCGATCCCCAGTCCCCTCTCCCCAGTCCCCTGGGCGGGGAGCGCCGAAACCGTCACCGCGAGATGCCGCACGTGTCCGTCCACTTCCGCCCCGCTCGATTCCAAATCGAACTGGCTGGCCGCGACGCCCATCCGTTGCGCCCTCTTCATGAGATAGCGGATTTCGCGGGCATCCTCGGCCGAGAACAAATCGTCCAGCCGCCGCGCCGCTTCCACAAGATCGGAGGGAAACAGGCCGTGTAATGCGCGGTTCACGCGCCGGATCACGCCGTCGACGGACAATGAAATAACGCCGGTGGGAATACTTTCGAGAATGGCCTCGGTGAACTGGCGCCGGTTTTCCAGCTCGCGGCTATTGGCCTCCAATCCCTCCAGCATCTCGTTGAACGCCCGCACAAGCGTAGCCAGCTCGTCGCTGGCTGGAGTCGAGACGCGATGCCCTAGATTTCCCTTCCGTACCAGGCTCGCGGCGTTCACCAGCGTCGAGATCGGCCGGCTGATGTGCCGCGAAAGCACCAGGGCGATCCAGGTGGCGAAGAACAGAATGAACAACGTGATGAGCAGCAGCACCAGCAGGTACAGGCTCCGGAACGCACGCTTATTCGCGGAAAGCTGATCGTACTCGCGCACATACTGGTCGATCTCGCTCTGCTTGCGCGCAATCTCCACGCGCGGACGCAGCCGCACGATCACCACGTCGCCATTGCCGGTATTGGCTCGAGCCGTAAAAAGGATTCCGTTTCCCTCCGTCGAGCAGATCACGCGGCCCACGCCCGTGGAATCCTCCACGCGCAATTCCGCGATCCGATTGTCCACGCACAGCCGCTTCGCTACGCCCTCGTCTCCGTGCCCCGTTCCCTCCACTGCTAGCCAGTTGGCCAGCGCCTGAGCGCGGCTCTGCACCTCGTCTCCGAGCGCCACAGCGGTGTCCACCAGGTCGAGCTTCACATTCTCGCCCGGACGGCTGAACCATTTATCGAGGTTGCGGTTCAGGATCATGTAGCTGAAGGCGAACAGAAACGCGACCGGAACAATGCTCAAGGCCAGCGCCCCAAAGACCATCTTGGATTGGATGCGCGATCCTTCCCGCCCGCTCCGCCGCTCCAGATACAGCTTCACTCCTGTGCGGAAGAGCATGAATCCCAGCGTCACGGTGAGCAGAAAAACCACCGTCGAGATTGCCCAAAACGTCACCGTCTGGGTCGGGTTGGTCGGAGCGTAATTTCCGAAGTCGAACGACACCTGCCACTCCACCAGCCCGAGCAGGACCACCAGCAGCGCGGCGCCAGCCCCGATCAGGTAACGCTTCCGCATCTTGCCGCCAAATCGCATCGTTCATTTTTCAGGATACGCCGGTACAGGAACCGACGCGCCACAGTAAAGAACGGTACGGTGCGAGCCAGGCTCGATGCATACTGAGGCATACTATTGAGTGCCTCCGCTGGTTTCTAGCGCGAGCGTCAGTTCAGCGGCCCAATGTCCGGAACGGCCCGTACTCCTGGGGTCCGCAAACCGGAAAGCCCGCTCACCACGTCTCATGGACGACTACCTTCTCGTGCTGAACGCCGGATCCTCCAGCTTGAAATTCTGTGTTTATCGTTATGCCGGCACGGGGCGCTGGCAGCTGGAATCCAGAGGTCAGATCGAAGGCATCGGCGCCTCGCCGCGGATTTCGATCAAGAATGGGCGCGGCGAAATCCTCGTCGATGAGAAGACGGGTGCGAGCGTACGCGACAGCCACGATGCCCTCAACGCCCTGGGCACGCGGCTCAAATCCATGTACGCCGCCGCGCGAGTGGTTGGGGTCGGCCATCGTGTGGTGCACGGCGGAGCGCGATTCATCGCGCCGGTGGTTGTCACTCCCCAAGTGATGGACGACCTGCGAGCGTTGACGCCACTCGCGCCCTTACATCAGCCGCACAATCTGGAGGCCATCGATGCGGTATCGAAATGGCTGCCCGGCGTCGCACAAGTGGCCTGCTTCGACACGAGCTTTCACCGGACCATGCCCGCGGTGGCGGAGCTGGTTCCGCTGCCGCGGGAGATCCGCCAAGGCGGCGTGCAGCGCTACGGCTTTCATGGGTTGTCCTACGAATACATCGCATCCGCGCTTCCCGGAGTAGCGCCGGAGATCGCAAAGGGCCGCGTCATCGTCGCCCATCTGGGGAACGGCGCCAGCTTGTGCGCCTTAAAGGGTGGGAAGAGCGCCGATTGTACTTTCGGCTTCACCGCGCTGGATGGGCTTTGCATGGGCACTCGCCCGGGGTCCCTGGATCCAGGAGTAGTTCTTTACCTTTTCCAGAACCTGGGCCTTTCGATTAAAGACGTCGAGACGATGCTGTACAAGCAGTCGGGCTTGCTCGGCATTTCGGGCGTCGGCAGCGATATGCGCGATCTGCTTGCGAACCGCGCGCCGGAGGCTCGCCTGGCTGTGGATTATTTCGTGTTCCGGGCTTCGAAGGAAATCGGCGCGCTCACGGCGGCTCTAGGGGGAATCGACGGGCTCGTATTTACCGCGGGAATCGGCGAAAATTCCGAGGAAATTCGGCGCCGGATCTGCGAATCCTGCGCGTGGCTCGGCGTTGAATTGGATGCCGCATCCAATGCGCGCGGAGGCCCACGGATTTCGACGCAGGCAAGCCGCGCCTCGGCATGGGTGATCCCGACTGACGAGGAATTGACCATCGCCCGGCACACAGGGTCGCTGCTCGGGTTGACGCGAGACGGCGGCTGATCGGATTCTTCCTAGTCCGGCTTGGCGGCGCTGGGGCGCAAGTTTTTCGCGAAGACTTCGCTATTTTGCGCTAAAATGTTTCCGGTACGCAGATGTCGGAGCATCCCACAAGTGTCGGCAAATACGACCTGGAGCAGTTTCTAGGCGGTGGAATGTCGCACGTCTACCGGGCGAAGGACCGGGTGCTCGGCAGAAGGGTGGCCCTCAAGCTTCTTACCGAGCAAGGCGCGGCGGACGACGAAACGAAGGCGCGCTTCTTGCAAGAGGCCCGCATGGCGTCCAACATCAATCACGAAAATATCATCAGCGTCTACGATTTTGGAGAAGAGCAAGGACGCCCCTTTATCGTGATGGAGTTTCTCGAAGGCGAAAGCCTGCGGGATGCGCTTCGCAGCGGGCATTTGGGAGATTTTCAAAGCCGGATCGAAATTTGCCTGCAAATAGGGCGCGCGTTGGATTATATTCACGCGCGAAAAATCATACATCGCGATATAAAGCCGGAAAATATTCACATCGACGGCGAAGGAAAGCCCAGGTTGATGGATTTCGGCATCGCCAAGACCGAGGGAGTTCAGTTGACGCGCGCCGGATTCACGCTGGGCACGCCGTACTACATGGCGCCCGAGCAGGTGCTGGCGAAGCCTTTGACGCCGCAAGCCGACATCTACGCGTTCGGCATTCTGCTGTTCGAATTGCTCACCGGGGCCAAGCCGCTAGCGGGCGGCACCGTGGAGAGAATTTTCGATCAGATTCTTTATGAGCCGCTGAATCTGGAGCCGCTGGCGGCGGCCGGCGTTCCCGCCGCCGTCTCGGATCTCATCTCGAGCTGCACCGCGAAGGACCCAACGATGCGCCCGCAAACGTTCGGCCCGATCTGCGAGGAGCTGAGCCGCTTTATCGACGCCGCGCCTACCGCGCATCAACCTGGGATTCGGCCCCGCATTCGGCCCGAAAAGAAGCGCCCACCGGCCGCCGTTCGCGAAGATCGGCCGTCCGGCCTCCCATCGTTTTTCGATAAGCTGCCTCCACGCCTGCGGACACAGGGAGGTCTCATGTTCCTCGCCGGCTCCGCTGTAGTCGTCGTGCTGCTGGTGCTCTATGGTATTCTCGCCCTGGCGCACGTCGTGTAGATGCAGCTTCCGGCTACTTTCGGCAAATACGAACTCCTCGAATTGTTGGGCGGCGGCATGTCGCAGGTTTATCGCGGCCGCGACACCATGCTAGGGCGGCCGGTCGCCGTCAAAATTCTGACCGAGGAAGCTTCGGCGGTTCCGGAAGCGAAGGCCCGCTTTCTCCAAGAAGCCCGGATAGCGGGCAACATTCGACACGATAATATCGTCGGCGTATACGATTTCGGCGAGCTCGACGGCCGCCCGTACATGGTTATGGAGTACCTGCGCGGCGAGGATCTGCGTTCGGCGCTGCGCAATGAGCACATCGGCGGACTTTCGGAACGCTTGAAGATCGCCCTGCAAATCGCAACGGCTCTCGAATACGTCCATGGCGAGGGCATCGTCCATCGAGACGTGAAGCCCGAAAATGTTCATATCGATTCCAACGGCCGTGTGAAGCTGATGGACTTCGGCATCGCCAAAACCGATCTCGCTCTCACCCGCACCGGAATGACGATGGGATCGCCATACTATATGTCGCCGGAACAGGTTTCAGGCGGCCTGATTACTCCCGCGGCGGACGTTTACGCATTCGGGGTGCTGTTATTTGAGATGCTGACGCGCACGCGCGGAGTGAGTGGTGAAACATTGGAAGCCGTCTTCTATCAGATCATGAACGCTCCGCTGGATGCCGCCTCAATGGAGAACGCGGGTGTTCCGGCCGATCTTCGCGCTCTGGTCTTGCAATGCACGGCAAAGAATCCCGCGGAGCGGCCTCAGGGGTTCGCTCCCGTAATCGAGAAACTCCAATACGCCCTCGCGCCAAGGCCCATTCATCAGCCCCGGAACCCCGGACGATCCTTGATCCGGCTATCGATCGCCGTCTATACCTCGGTGCTGGTGGTGGCCGCGCTCGCGGCAGCCGCGTGGTTCTGGTTTCAGCCGCCGGCTCAGATCCCGGGCATGATCTACATCCCCGCCGGAACGTTTCTTGCTGGAGCCGACAAGCATCCGGCGCCGCTCAAAGCCTTTTACATCGACGCCACCGAAGTCAGCAACGCGGACTTCTCCGAGTTTTGCGAGGCGACCGGCTGCGCGGCCCCGGGCGGGGATGCAAATCTTCCGGTGGTTAACGTGACCATCGCGCAAGCCCGGGCCTATGCAGAATGGAAGCACAAGCGTTTGCCTTCGCCTTTGGAATGGGAGCGCGCAGCGCGCGGAAAAAACGGGGCGGCGTTCCCGTGGGGAGATGCCGACGATCCATCGAAGGCGAATGTATCGAACAATCCTTCCTTGACGCAACACGGGCTGATGGCCGTGCGCGCGTTCGATCCATATCCGGTGTTCCAGATGGTGGGCAATGCATGGGAGATGGTGGAAGGCGAGATCAAGCCGAGTTCGGATGCCGTGGCAAAGTTTGCACCCATGCTGCCCGCGCCGACGGCGGATGAGCCTTGGATTTCCATTCGCGGCGGCTCTTTCAGAACCGCGCTCGCTCCGGGTCTCGTTTGGGATTCGGCGTCGATTCCCGCGCGGTACTCGGCGGACGATATCGGATTCCGCTGCGCGAAAGATCCGTAGGACAAGCTTCAGCTTGTCCCAGCCCCGCCCGTCAGGGCGGGGTACAGCGCTGAATCTATCTGGGTTCCTCTTACCGCCGCCGCACCTATCGAATAACGAAGGTTTTCTCTGATGGGCCGCTCGACCCCGCCCTGACGGGCGGGGCTGAAGGGCTTTTGACTCCGCGAAATGTAGAAGCTTCAGACGGCGGCTTTACCGCTGCGCGTGGTGATCGTCGTTCTTCAACAGCTTCGAGTCCGACCGACGCACGATGGCGATCCCTCCACCGGCTCCGTGGACGGCTTGATCACACGCGCGGGCATGATCCATGGCTTCGCCAGCACGTTCGGATCGCTGACCGTCGCCTGCCACACCAGATTCGCGCCATCCCGCCACAAGCGCTCCGTCACGCGCATCGCGTCAGTATGAAAATATCCGCCTTCGCCGAACCATGTGTCATCCGATAGATTGGTCACGTCGACCACCAACGTGTCGCCCTCCCAATGCCCAACCGAGTCGCCGTAGGGAGAGGGGTTCGCGTCGGAAAGATGCGCGCGGCCATCGGTGGGAATAATGCGATAGGCGTCGCCCGAGATGTCTTCGTACAAAAAGATCGTCTCTTTAGGAAGCTGAACGATGCGGCGCGGAGAACCGATGCGCGGCACGCCCGGCTTACCGCAGTAGAATACCGGGTCCGTCTTGCTTTCGTGATCGAACAGGTCTTTGACTTTGGCCAGATATTCCGGCTTATAAGACGGCGCTTCCGTGGACGGAAGCGCGCCCGCGGGAGCGGCCTTGGGAGCGCGCCGCCCGCTCGCATCGATACCCTTCACCGTCACCCCGCCGCTCTGCTGCCGTTTGAGTGCGGTTGGCGGGAGGTCGATCGAAAAAAGCCACGTTCCGCTCAAATCCGGATGACCGTCGGCGGCGCGCTGAATCTTAACGGCGGCTCTTTGCTGGGCCGCCGCGCACATTGCCAGTCCCGCAAACGCGGCAACGGCGAAAAACGCGCGATTCTTCATGTTGGGCCTCCCTTACTTGCTTTCCGCGGCGGCGCCTTCGCTGACCAATTCGAAGGACGTTCCATCCGGATAGATGATCTTGAGGATGTAGGCGAAGGGCGAGCCGTCTTTCGAGCGGTTGCCTTCAACCGTGACTGTCTGTCCGATTGCCTTGACGAAATCGCTCCGGTTCACGCCCACTCTCCGGAACCATGCGGGAGGGTTGCTTTCGAGCTTCCACATCTCGCCGGTTCCCTTGGCTTGCATGTAAAACAGGATGTGCGGATTCACCCAGTCGATTTTCGTGAGCGTCCCGGTGAGCGTCATGCGCTTGGACATATCGAATTCCGCCGAGGGCGAATGGTGCGCCCACAACGATACGTTTCCGAGCAGTCCGAAGCCAATCAGAGCGCCAAGGATCTTGTATCTCAAGGCGGTTCTCCTTCGAATTCGTACAGAAGGATATCACAGAAGGGTGGAGCAGGCTTCAGCCTGCGACGGGGACTTTAGTCCCCGTTTGGCGCGAGTTTAATTGATCGTCAGCACTTCTACCGGCGCATTGCGCCGCAGAATGTCGATCCCCACCACTTCCGCGTAGCGCTCCACCGAGAGATCCACGGACGCGGCCCCCACCTTCAAATTGCGAATGATGAGGCGTCTCAACGAAGGCGGAAGAAAAGGGCGCGAGAAGATCACGCGTGGAACGTGCGCTTCCACAGATAATCCCAGGCATGACTGAAGCAGCATGAAGACGGCCCCCGCGGCCCAAGCTTGCGGCGCGCAGGCGACCGGATACAGCGTGGGCCCCTTTCCAGGGCGGCGCTCGAAGCCGCAATATAACTCGGGAAGCCGGTGAAGGTCCACGAAAATCGAAGAATCGAGAAGTCCGGTGAGCACCTTGGCCGCGTGTCCCTTCAAATCGTACCGGGCCATTCCGCTCGCGATGAGCGCGTTGTCGTGTGGCCACACCGAGCCGTTGTGATAGGACATCGGATTGTAGCGGACTTCCGACGCCGAGACGGTTCGGATGCCCCAGCCGGAAAACGAGTCGCTTCCCAGCAGCGTTTCCGCGGTGCGCACGGCGCGTTCGCCGCTGGCAATCCCGGCAAACAGGCAATGCCCGGCGTTGGAAGTGCGCACGCGGCATGGCCGCTTTTCACCATCCAGCGCCAGGGCGTAAGTGGATAGTTCTTCGCACCAAAATGCCCGCTCGAAATTTTCCTGTAGCTCGCGCGCTTGACGCGTCAGCTCAGCGGCCCGGTCGGCATAGCCGAGCGCGAACGCCACGTCGGCGATTCCCTTTTTCGCGGCGTAGACGTAAGCCTGCACTTCGCACAGCGCAATGGGTCCTTCCGCCAGTTTTCCGTCGGCGTGAAATACGGAATCGTGCGAATCTTTCCATCCCTGCTGCACCAGCCCCTTGGGCGAGCGCCGGAAATATTCCACAAACCCGTCCCGGTCCCGATCTCCGCAACCGTCGATCCAGCTCAGGGCCGCCTCGATATTGGGCCAGATCCATTCCAGGAACGCATGATCGCCCGTATGCCGAAAATACTCCGAGGCCAGCAGGACGAAAAGCGGCGTGGCATCCACGCTTCCGTAATAGCGGCCGAACGGGACCTCCCCGAGCGCCGCCATTTCGCCTCCGCGCGCTTCGTGCAGAATTTTGCCGGGCTCTGCATCCTGCTCGGGATTGACTTCGCGCGCCTGAGTTTGCGCCAGATACGCCAGAACGCCTCGTGCGATCGGCGGCTCGGCCCAAAGATATTGAAGAGCCGTGATAATTCCATCCCGCCCGAACGGCGTCGAGAACCAAGGAACCCCCGCGTACGGGTACGGACCGGCCGGCGTGGTGCTGATCATCATGTGCAGGTCCGCTGCGGACCGGTTCACCCAATCATTGAATTGCTCGTTCGAGCTGTAGATTCCGCAATCCCCCGAAGCTTCGGAATGGACCATGCTGGTGACCTTCGCCAAGGCTTCGTCGTATTGCATCAGCGTGGGCTTTGCCCCGGAAATTTCGCAGCTTGTCGTGAAGTAGTAGTCGATCTCCTGACCCCCTTCAAGGGTGGTCTTGAAAGCCATTTCCGAAGAGGTCAAGCGGGATGGCGCCGGCGTGGCCTGCACGCGAGTCCAGCGCGTCACGCCATCCAATCCTCGATATTCGATCGCGATTCCGCCGGCTTCGGTCACTGGTTCGGCGCGTTCCCCGGTTTGCGCCCGCATCTGCCCGCGAACTTCGAATACGTCCGCGAAATCGGCGTCGATGAGAAACGAAAAGGCGACGTTCACCTGCGCCAAGCCGTAGTTGCGGATGCGGATCCGCTCATAGCACGCGCAATCCCACAGAAACTTAGTCCGGTACAGATGCAGCGTGCCGCGCGGCAGCAGGATGTCGCCATTCTTGGTATACTCGTCGGGATTCGCGAGATCCACGCCCAGCAAAACGTTGTCGCGCCGCACAGTGGAGCTAAGCAGCAGCGGGCGGTGCGCGCCCAGATGCAGAATGCACTTGGAAAGGAATCGCGTTCCTTGGTGGTACAGGCCCTGCTGGCCCATCCCTCCCGGCTGGATGTCGCCGTAGCGATCGAAAACCGCGAAGGAATCGTCGTGCTTCAGGACCAGGACGCGGTCGTCCGGGTGCGATGCTTTGCGGCGGATGTAGTACTTGCTGGGTTGAGCCTTTGGCTGCACGTAGCTTTATGCGGCTTTAAGGGGTGAGCCTCGCGCCGGCAGGCTTTGGTAGATGCCGACGTAGTCGCGCGCCATCCGGGCCGCGCTGAAGCGTTTTTCGAACGTTTCGCGGACCGTGCGCCGGTCGAAGGACGCGGCTTTTTCCACCGCGCTCACCGCTTCGTCGACGCTCTCTACCGCAAATCCCGTTACGCCCTCGTCGATTACCTCCGGCACCGATCCTGCGCGCCAGGCAATCGCCGGCGTCCCGCACGCCATCGCTTCAATCATAACCAGCCCAAATGGCTCCGGCCAGTCGATCGGCAGCAGCAGGGCTACAGCGCCGCGGAGGAACTCCCCTTTTTCGTCCTCGCCGATTTCTCCTACGTATTCGACGTTTGAATCCTTCAGAAGCGATTCAATTTCTTCGTGGAAATATTTTTCGTCCGCGGCATCGACTTTGGCGGCGATGCGAAGCTTTCGTCCGGCGCGTTTGGCGATCTCAATCGCCCGATCCACGCGCTTTTCGGGCGAAATTCTGCCAATGAAGGCCAAATAGTCGCCCGGTTTTTCGCGGAGGCAGTACAGTTCCTCGGGCAAGCCGTGGTAGACCGTGGCCAGCCAATTGACCCACGGGAGCGGCTCGCGCTGCGAATTTGAAATGGAGACCAGCGGGACGTCCGGGAAGTCGCGATACAGAGGGACGAGGTCGGGAATGTCGAGCCGGCCGTGAAGCGTAGTCAGGTGTGGAATTTTTTGCCGCACCGAAAGAGGGTAGTGCATGTAATCGATGTGAAAATGTAGGACGTCGAATTGAGGCGCCTGGTTGAAGACCAGGTTCAGCAGGCGAATATGATGCGCCATTTGGTCGATGCAATGGGAGTCCAAGCGCAAGGATTGCTCGCAGGCGGGAACCAACCGCGCCTTGGTCACGGAGTCTCCGCTCGCAAACAGGGTAACGTCGTGGCCCTCTTTCACCAACTCCTCGGTCAGGTAAGAAACCACGCGTTCGGTTCCGCCGTACAGCTTGGGCGGCACGCTCTCAAAGAGCGGCGCCACCTGGGCGATTTTCACTTCCTTCCTCCCACGTAGGAGACCCGGGATGATTACTCGACGAGGTGTCCGGGACGTTGGTCGAGCGGAGCTCCCAATAGTGGATACAGCTCTTCCCGGAACTGTTTCGTCGTGGGCGTGCCCTGGTGAGCTTCGAACGCGGCTTTATCCTTCCAGACAGAGATAATCGCGAAATGATTGGGAAGAGCGTCTTCTTCCTGGATGTCGATCCGCACTAGCCCCGGCTGCTTGCGCGTATCGCCGGCAAACCGCTTGAGCAGAGTGATGGTTTTGGCGGTGTTGGGCGGAGGGACGTCCACGTGCGCGACCACGTAGAAGTAGGTCTGCGGGGATTGCGCGCTCGCGGCGGCCGCGAGAATCAGCGTCAGGAGGGCATGGCGTAGCATGTCCTCAGCCTACAATAAGCGCCACAAATGAGGAGCGCGCTAACTTTTGCCTGACCGGCTCTGCCCCCGCTCGCCCGTTCCCTGTCCTCTGCTTTTCGGCCTGACGTTGAACTCCAGCTTCCATCGTCGCCCATCGCGCGCCACGAACCACAATTCGAGTACCCCCGTTTCCGTTACCAGGCTTTCAAGCGTCACGGCCACCGTTTCTCCAGGCTTGCCTACTAGCGCGACCTCCACCGGCGCGGTTTCCTCCAGATCCGGAGGAAGCTCGTCCAGCATCAGGCCCGCCGGATCTTCTCTCCGCTCCGTGGAAGCGAAAAAACGGAACTGGGCGCGCTCTCCGATGCTCAGCGCGAACTGACGGTCCGGGATGCGCACGTCGGTGCCCTCCTCCATCCCGAACGGAACCACGGTCAGCGCCTTCATTGGGGGACGCATGCCGGGCACGGCGGGCATCGCCGTTTCGATCCCGATGTAATAAGTCCGCGGCACTCCGCCGCGCACTCGAATGCCTTTGCCTTGCCGCGCTAGTCCGTAATAGGCTGCGCCGCGAGCGACGGCGTGCATCAATTCGTTGGCCAGCAGCGGAGTCACGGGCTTGGGAAGCCAACTGTTCAGCACGTCCAGAATCCGCCGCCGCACCAGGCCCGCGCGCAGCACGCCGCCGTTGAACAGCACGTGAGTGGGCGTGGCCTGTTGATGGCGCAGAAAGTGCGCGAGGTGGCGCGTGATGGCTGCGTCGGCCGCGAACGGAAGCCCGAATTCGGTCAGCGCGGCTCGCCGCCCTTGCGGCTCGTCGTCGATAGAGACTTCGGGCAGGAATCCATCCAGCAGGATCGCCTCCAGGTCCTGCCGCTTAAGCTTAGCCTTGATCGATCCGCCGACAACCCCGGTTCCGCGGCCCAGAATCGTAATGGGCTGCTCCCTTTCGGACGAGCCTTCTTCGAGCAGGCGCTCCTTCGCGTCCCGGCAATGCTGCCACAGCGAGTGAAACTGAATCGCGTCGAGTTTTTTGGGAAGCTGCTGAGCCAAATGATGCGCCAGAGCCGCGTCGATGTTATCGCCGCCCAGCAGAATATGGTCGCCCACGGC
This sequence comes from Bryobacteraceae bacterium, assembly GCA_036557165.1. GTDB lineage: Bacteria > Acidobacteriota > Terriglobia > Bryobacterales > Bryobacteraceae > Palsa-187. Next base: position 278,286 of record DATBIA010000001.1, on the reverse strand, counting down.
GATGCGCTCAAGAGCCACCTCGCCCGCTTGCTCCTTCACCTGAATGAGCGAGAAATCGGTGGTGCCGCCGCCGATGTCGATCACCAGAATCAGATCGCCGACGCTCACCACGTCGCGCCACTCCGGCTGCCGCTCGATCCAGTTGTAGAAGGCGGCTTGCGGCTCCTCCAGCAGCACGACGTTTCGGTAGCCCGCTTCGCCCGCGGCCGTCAGCGTCAGTTCGCGGGCCACCTCGTCGAACGAAGCCGGCACGGTCACCAAGACCTGATGCGCGTCGAACGGCCTTTCCGGATTTTTCGTGTTCCAGGCATCGCGCAAGTGGTTCAGATATTGGCGCGAGGCCTCCACCGGCGAGATTCGCGGCACGCCTTCCGGCGCGTTGGGTGGAAGAATCGCGCCATTGCGGTCCACGCCCGAATGCGAAAGCCACGATTTAGCCGAGGAAACCAGTCTTCCGGCGTTTTCAAGCCCTTTCCGCTGCGCCAGCACTCCCACGATCGGCCCACTCTCATCGAGAAAAAGGAAGGACGGCAGCAAAGGCTCCTCGCGCTCCTCGCCTGGATGCACGAACTGCGGTATAGGGAAGAGTTCTACGGCGTCCTGGTGAGTGTATGCGAGCGCGCAATTAGTGGTGCCCAGGTCAATGCCGATTATGTCCAAGCCTTCCTCCGCAAATTCGATGCTAACAGGGGCGCCAAGCCGCCTCGGGCCAATGACATATTCTGTATCTCCCACGCCGGGCAAAGCGTCATACTAAAGCTATGAAAGCCGTTCGATTCACGTTGATCCTGTGTTCCGTAGCGGCCTTTGGGCAATACCCTGGCGGCCCGATTCCTGGAGGCGGTCCATACCCTGGGCGCGGTCCGTATCCCGGCGGCGGCGGTCCGTATCCCGGCGGAGGCGCGCCGTACCCTGGCGGCGGCCGTTACCCCGGCAACGGAACTCCCACCGGTCAGCCGCCGCAAGATTCCGGCCGCGGCTCGAGTTCGCGATCATCTGCGTCTGGTCTCACCACCACAACCGAAGGCGTGGTGCGGCGGGCCGTTTCCGGCCAATTGGTCATTCAGCCCGACGACCACCGCGTCGTCTGGTACCGCATCACCGGGAAAACCCTCTTGCAGAAGGACGCGAAAGACGCGGACGTGAAGGACTTCGCGCCGGGGGACCGCGTGAGCGTCGATTCCACCGAAGACGACAATGGCAACTTTACCGCGACGGAAGTGCGATGGCTCAAGGCGGGCACGGCGCAAGATCGCGCTAGCGCCGCGCAGGACTGGGATCTGCCCCGTGGCGCGAGTGCCGCCCCCAGCAGCTCCGCCTCCCGCGGCAGCAGCCGGGACGACGACGACCGTCCCATTCTCCGCAGAAATCGGAGCGACTCCGCGCCCACGAATGATAATGGCCCCCAATCGCCGGCCGCTACGCCGTCTCCAGCCGGACAGCCGACGGCGGCGAATCCCGCCCCGGCCGCCCCACCGGAAGACGACGCCGATCTTCGTCCGACGACTCTGGTGCGTCCGCCCGATCCTCCGGCCGATGCCGACGATCCAGGCAAGCCGGAACTGCGCCGGGGTGCTCCCCCGCGGCGGCCGCTTGCCAGCTCCTTGCCCGTGGTTACCGAACCCGCCGCGAATGCGCCCGGAAAGCCCCAACCGTCCGCTCAGCCAGCCGGGGCAGCTCCCGCGAGGGGTCCGATTCTGCCGCAAGAAGATCCGATGATCGAAAAGGCCCGGGAAGTCGCCGTGTCTTACCTCGAAAGTCTTCCCAATTTCTATTGCCAGCAAATGACCACGCGATATGAGAGCGACAATCCAAAGACCGGTTGGAGAGCCCTCGACATCGTGAGCGCGGATCTGACGTATGAAGATGGCCGCGAAAGCTACAAAAACATCAAGGTTGGCGGAAAGACGGTGAACCGGGCCATGGAGGATATCGAAGGCACCCGGTCCACGGGCGAGTTCGCAACCGAGTTGGTGGATCTGCTCAGCCCGCAAACGGGCGCCACTTTCAAACGCGACGGCCAGGACACAATTCGCGGCCGGTCTGCTTATATCTACAAGTTTGAGGTTCCGAGGGAGCGTTCGCATTGGCGAATCGAGGCGCCATCGCAGCTTTATTATCCGGCGTACCGCGGAAGCATCTGGCTGGATAAGGAGACGTCCCGCGTCTTGCGCATCGAGCAGGAAGCTCGGGGTATGCCTCTGCTGTTCCCCTTCGACACGGTGGAAACCGCCACGGATTACGACTTCGTCCGGTTGGCGGCGACCCAACAGTCTCTGCTTCCGGTGGAATCGGAGGTCTTGAACTGCCAGCGTGGCACGAGCACTTGCGCGCGGAACAAAATCGAATTCCGCAATTACCGGAAGTTCGGGGCCGATTCGACGATTACATTCGGCGACGAGAAACAGTAAGACAATACCGCTCCCTCGCGGTAGCGGCTCGGCACAGAACTGTAACTGCAAGCGCCCTTTCTGAGCCGCGACCGCAAGGGAGTGGTGCTGACGGAACTTCGGTTACCCACGCGGATAATTCCGCACCACCAGCGGCCGCTCCATACGGAACGTCAGCACCGATTCCGGCGGAACATGAATCCGATGTCCGCGGGTCAGCATCTGCTCGCTGGCTCCGGCGGCGGCTCCAGCTCCCGCTCCGATCGCGGCTCCCTTTCCTCCGCCGGCGATAGCGCCGACAATCGAACCGATGATCGCGCCTCCGCCGACATGCTCGGCGGTGCTACGATTTTCGCCCAGGCCAGGTCCCCTCTCCGACTCGATCCTCTGCGGAGACGCCTCCAGGCTGTACACCCGTCCGTTCACGTTTACCGAATTCAAGTCGAGCACCAGATCGCCATCGGGCGCTTCGCGAACCATCAACTCAACCGGCGAGCCGCGCGGAATGGCCACTCGGCCGTTTCCGCCGATCACGCTTTGCTCAACAGTCGCACTGTACACCCGATCCTCATGCCGCCGCGCGTCGATCCACTCGTTGGTGCGCACGGTGACCATTGTGCCCGGCTCAATTCTCGATACGAACTCGCGTGCTCCGGGCGCGGCGCCCGCGAGAACGAATTCACCCGAGCAACCGCGGTCCACCCAGACTCCGCGATCCGTAACGCCCCAGGTCTGATCCCGGACGCAGCCCCGCGATTGGTACATTTGCCGTTCAAGCTGAACTCCGCCTGAAGTATCGGCGTCGCAGAAAACACGCCCGCCGTCGGAGCTACAGGTCACGTGGCCGGCCGCGGGGGGCCGGTCGAAGTCCTGCGGGTGAGCGGCGCGTGGAAGAAATAAAGTCGCGGTCAGCGCCGCACTCGTTAAAAGTAAAATTCGTAATGGATGATGAAGCCGATAATGCTGCAACATATTACCTCCCCAATTTCCGTTGGTTGCATGCGGCGGCCCAATCCCGCGCGTGAGTCGTTTTTCCTTACGATCCGGGCGAATATCTGCCGTAAATACACGTGATGGCTATGCGCTGCCACGATCGGAAAGAGGGCGCCCTTTCCGGCAAGAAGTTCACGGCGCGGACGTAGGGATTACAGAGTTAACGATCGGGGCTTTCCATCCATCTCCAAAAAGGGGAAACCCCGATAATTACAACGCGGAAGTGCAGGCCGCGCAGCGCCTCGCTTCCAGAGGGATGGTGGTCCGGCATTCGGGACAGACCTTCGTAGCGGGGGCGGGGGCCGGCGTCGGCTTGGGGAAAATTCGATTCACCTGCTTCACAATCAGGAAAACCACGAACGCGACAATCAGGAACTCGATGACCGTATTCGCAAAAATGCCATAGTTGACGGTGGGTGCTTTCGCCGCTTTCGCCTGATCGAGGTTCGAATAATGCTGGTTATTCAGGCTCACAAACAGGCTGGAAAAGTCGATTCTCCCGGTGGCGAGTCCGATGATGGGATTGAGAATATCGTTCACCAGCGACGAGACGACTTTTCCGAACGCAGCCCCGATGATGACGCCGATGGCGAGGTCCAAAACATTTCCGCGTGCAATGAACTGTTTGAACTCTTGAAACATGAAGCCGAGTTTACTACAGCTTGGTAACCCGGATTGTTAAGCCAGATCGTAACTTGGATTGGTAACCCGGATTGGTAACATGGATCGGTTATGCCGAAGTCCCCGCCTCTAATCACAGTCACCTGCCCTTGTTGCCAGGCCGAACTGCACATCGACCCGAAGACGCAGGCGGTGATCCGGCATAAGGAACACGAAAAGCCTCGTACGATGGCCGACATGGAGGCCGCGGTGCAGCACTTCAAAGGCTCGGCGGACCGGCGCGAGGACGCGTTCAAGAAGTCCGTGGAGGCCCACAAGTCGCACGCGGACGTGCTCAGCAAGAAGTTCGACGAGATGCTGAAGATCGCGAAAGAGAATCCGGACGAGCCGCCGCCGAAGCGGGATATCGATTTCGACTGAGCTACTTTTGCGCCTCCGCCTGCCGGAGCTCGCGCAACGCGCCGACGAGCCGCTGCAGGCGCTGTAACGCCGGAACAGTTTGGGCGTTTGAGACGTAGCCGTACTGGTTCACAAGCCGGTCCAGCTCGCGCACCGCATCGTTCAATTCTTTCGAGCTCGGATCTTTATCAAGATCGAGGCCAAGGTCGTAGTGCCTGTATCCCGCCTCATATCCCGCTCCGTAGAGAGCGGCCTTGGCGGCCGCCTCGAAGTTGGTGTCAGCGGAACCTGTGATCGTCAGCAGACGCTGGCCCGGTTGCACGGTCGCTCCAATGCTGGTGGCAGGAGCGCCCGCGACCGTGCCTTCTATCGGAGACAGGACTCTTTGGCTCTCGCCTCCGGACTCCTCAATTTCAAGAAGCGCGTCGCCTTTTTTGACGGGCTGGCCGGACACGACGTAAATAGCCGTCACTGTACCCTGTGCGCGCGGAGCGACATTGACCACCGATGCCGTAACGGGTATCGGCGCGTCGAGCGCAGCGCCGGGCGATGGGCCGCGCGCCGCGCGAGGCCCCGGCGTTGGCTGCGCAGGAGTGCTTTTCTCCGCCGGATCGGTGGTCATTCGATAATCGCCGGTTCCGGAACGATCGACGAACTCGATGTTCACATTGCTCCCGATGCCCGTAATGTAGCGGTAGAGCCACTTCTCAAACGGATACACAGCTACTGTAATGCCACCACCCTCTTCTAACGGTCGCTGATATGGGCCTGCCTTCGGATGCCGTTCGAGTTCGTCCGGCGGACCGTATTTGATATAAACCATTCCTCGATCTGTCTTCCAGCCCGGAATCGAGCGCGCGATAAAAGCGCGATTCACGTATGCGAGTCGGCGGTAATGTTCGTCGCGAAATTCGTTCTCCGGCGTGCCGGGAGTCGGATCGCGCCGCAGCCAGAACTGCTGGATGAACTGCTGCCGCTCCTCGTCGGTTTCAAGGCGGCGGAACGCTTGCCGCTCCGCATCCGTGATGATATACACGGCTTCCTCGTTCAACCAAAGTTGATAGGGATCGCGAGACGCAGCCTCGGCAGGCTGTGCGGCTTGGCCGGGCGCGGGAGTTTGGGCAAGCAGCACCTGAGGCCGTTCTTTGGTCCAAGCCAAGGGTGGGAGCGCCATGGGCGGCGCGGGTTTCCACCCGAGCGCATCCGTTTTCTGTGTGGCGCCGAAGGCGACAGCTACCGAAATCGCCAGCAAGCCGGCCAACAATACCGGCGCCGCGGCCGAGCGGCTCGATTCAGGCTGCCCCAGTAATCGTTGGATGCGGCCCAGAAGCCTGCCTCCAGTGGCCGCCAGCGCCGGTTGCACCGACGCGCGCCTCTGTTCGAGCGCCGCGAGCGCGCGGGCAAATCCGCGTGCATCGCCGATCTCCGCGACCACGTCGTCGCAGCAGTGCTCTCGCTCAGCGCGGACGATCGAGGAAACCCACCACACCGCCGGGTGATAGAACAGCAGATCCTCGGCCGCGCTTTGCAGCAGGTTTGCGAGATAATCCCAACGGCGAATGTGCGCCAATTCATGCAGTAGAAAGCACTCGATCTGCTCGGGCGGGAATCCGGCGAGCAGACCGGCTGGAATCAGAATCGCGGGACGAAGGAAGCCCATGGCCACGGGGACTTCCGCAAGGCTGGATTCGAGCAGCGCCACAGGCCTGGACACCCGTAGCCGTACGGCAAGCCGGCGCAAGCGGCCTTGCCAATACTCCGGCGCCGCGCAAACCCCTCGGCGACGCAACCGCTGAGCCGCAAGCCAGCCCGCTACGCTCCGCATACAACAGATTCCGGCGCCTAGTATCCACGCCGGGACGAGCCAGCCCAAAGGATCTGTTACCGGAGCCGGTGTCGGCGCGGTTAAGGTGGCGCGGGCTTCGGCCTGTACGTGGGGCTTCAGTCCCGGAACCGGCATGGCCGCCGGAGGCCGCGGCCACAAGAGTCCAAGTGTGGCTCCGAAAGCACCCAGCATCGCCAGCAGCGCCGCGCAAGCTATGGCGTACCGCAGCCGCGCCGGCGCGCGCCGCAACACGCCCAGCGCCAAGGTGAGAGCCAGCGCGATCAGCGCTCCTTCCCACAAGAAATGAATCAGTGTCCAGGCCAGTGCGTGCGTCATCGCTTTCCCTCCTCATATTCGTCCAAAAGCTTGCGTATCTCGGCCAATTCCCGCTTGGACGTCCCCGCCGAAAGAACTCCTTGAATGAGGCTTTGCGCCGATCCGTTGAAGGCGCGCCGGATCAAGTCGCCGGTAAGCTGCGCTCGCGTCCATTCCGGCGGCCGGCTGGCGCGATAGACATGCGCGCGTTCCTTCTCGTCGCGCCGGACCAGGCCCTTTTCCGTCATGATCTGGAGCAGCTTCAGCACCGTGGTGTACTGGGTTGGCCTGCGCTCGGTTATGGTTTCATGAACGTCGCGAACGGTGGACGGGCCCCGGCTCCACAGGACGGTCAGGATTTCCAGCTCCGCGTCGGTGGGCCGCGGGGGCGCGAAATCTTTAGGCGGCATATACGAAGAGTTTACTACGATGCTCTTCGTGAGTCAAGCCTTTATTTTCGGAGATCGCGAGCCGCCGCGGCCGCTCGTTCGAATTCCCGCTCCATCGAGGGATCGCGTAGCGTGGCGCGCAGATCTTCCAGCTTGGCGATGAACCCGCTCAGGGCGGCGTCGACACAGTCCGCATTCGTAGAGAAAATGTCGCGCCAGATTTCGTAGGGGCTGAGTGCGAGGCGCGTCAGCTCTATCGCGGATGGTCCCGCGACCTTCGGCGCTTCGGATTCGCCCGCAATCATTGACGCGAATGCCGTCGAGATCAGTTGCGGCACATGCGAGGTTAACGACACTAAGCGATCGTGCTCCGCCGGATTTAGAAAAACCAGCCGCGCGCCAATGCGTTCGATCCACGATTCCAGCTTCGTATCGCGGCTCGTGAGCACATAAGGACGGCCGCGAAACAGATCCGCATCCGCTTCTTCCACGCCGCGTGATTCCTTGCCCGCCATCGGATGCCCGCCGATGAATCGCCCGCGCCGAATATGTCTTGCCGCGGCTTCCACGATCACGAGCTTCGTACTGCCGGCGTCGGTAATGAGCGTGCCGGGCCGCACATGAGCGTCAATGGCGCCGAGCGTTTCTATGATGCGCGCGATCGGCTGCGCCAGATAAATGAAGTCGGCAGCGGCCGCTGCTTGTTCGAGCGGCATCGCTTCGTCGATTACTCCGCGCTCCATCGCCGCGCGCGCCGCCGCCGGCGAGCTGACGCCGATAATCCGCCCGGAGAATCCCGCCTTCCGCAGCGCGAGCGCGAACGACCCGCCGATTAGTCCTACGCCGACGATGCCGGCTGTCTTCACGCAGCCCGGCCCACCGCCGCGGCAATGGCCCGCACCTGCTGCATCATCTCGGCGAACAGGCGGGGCGTCAGCGTCTGCGCACCGTCGCTCAGAGCGCGATCGGGATCGGGATGCACCTCCACCAGCAATGCATCCGCGCCCGCCGCCACAGCCGCGCGCGCCAGCGGCAGAACCATGTCGCGCCGGCCTGTGCCGTGCGAAGGATCGCCCGCAATGGGCAGATGCGAGAGCTTCTTCACCACCGGAATCGCCGAAACATCCATGGTGTTGCGCGTCGCCGTCTCGAAAGTCCGGATGCCGCGCTCGCACAGAATCACGTTGTAATTCCCGCCGCTCATGACGTATTCGGCGGCGAGCAGCAGTTCCTCCACTGTCGCCGCGATTCCGCGCTTGAGCAGGACCGGTTTATCCACTCCGCCCACTTCCCGCAGCAAATTGAAATTTTGCATATTGCGGGCGCCCACTTGCAAAATGTCCGCGTATTTCACGAGCAGAGGAATCTGCGAGGCATCCATCGCCTCGCTCACCATCAGCAAGCCGTGCCGCGCGGCGGCTTCGCGCATCAACGCCAGCCCTTCCTCGCCCAGCCCTTGGAAGCTGTACGGCGACGACCGCGGCTTAAACGCGCCTCCGCGCAAAATCTGCGCGCCTCCCTCGGCGACAATGCGCGCCGACTCGTCGATCTGCTCGCGGCTCTCCACGCTGCACGGTCCGGCCATCACGACGACCTGCGGCCCTCCGATCTCGACGTCCCCAATCCGAACGATACTGCCGTCCGGCCGGAAATTGCGGCTGGCGAGCTTATACGCGCTGACGATACGATGGCATTCCTTTACGCCTTCCATCGTTTCGAAATCCGCGGGATCGAAATTGTCCATCGGACCGACGCCGCCCAGCACCGTGTGCAGCACGCCCGTGGAGCGGTGGACCGTAAATCCCATCTCCACCAGCCGGTCGATCACCGTCTGAATTTGCAGCTCGGTCGCGCCTTGCTGCATCACCACCAGCATCTACACGCCTCCCTTGTTTCCATCGCGGCTGGCGGCGGCGTTAAGCCGAAGGTGCTGCAAGCTGCGCATTTCATCGATGATGCGCTCGTAGATGCGCCGCAGAGCGTCCGGCGTCAGCGGCCCGGAGTTGTGCGAAAAAATATTACGGTACACGTCGTCTTCGCGCTTCGGCTCGTAGATCGGCAGCGCAGCCGCTTCTTTGGCGCATCCGATCTCCTCCACGATGCGTGTGCGCCGGTTTAGCAATTCGACGATCTCCCCATCGACCGCGTCGATTTTCACTCGGCATTCGGCCAGGATTCGAAAAGCTTCCTCGCGCGTCATATCGCGGCCGCCCGCTCCATCCCGTTTCGTAGCGAGCGCGCGAATGCCTCCAACTTCTCCTCCCCCGCGTGGTCTTCGATCAGCCGGACGATTGCGCTCCCCACCACCACTCCATCGGCCATTTGGGCCACCGCGCGCGCCTGCTCGGGAGTCGAGACTCCGAATCCGACGGCCAGCGGAGCCGAGCTGGCGGCGCGCATTCTTCGCACCAGCGGTTGAATCGATGTCGAGAGCATAGACCGCGCGCCCGTCACCCCGGTTCGCGAAACCAGGTAAATGAACCCGCTCGAATATTCCGCGATCAGCTTCAATCGGCGCTCGGTAGAGGTGGGCGCGGCCAGAAAAACCATGTCCAGACCAGCCCCGCGCATCACGCCGACATAGTGCTCCGCCTCTTCGACGCTCACGTCCGTCAGCAGACAGCCGTCGAAGCCCGCGTCCTTCGCGTCGCGGGCGAGCTTCTCGAAGCCGTACTGCAACACGGGATTCAAATAGGTGAACAGAAGCAACGGAATCTGCGACGTGGTCCGAACCTGCCTTCCGATCTCAAGCACTTTGGACAATGTCGTTCCGGCTTTCAACGCGCGATCCGAGGCCCGTTGAATGACGGGACCGTCCGCGATGGGATCGGAAAAAGGCACTCCCAGTTCGATCAGGTTGGCGCCTCCCCGTTCCAGCGCGGCCACCAGCGCCGGAGTTTCCTCCGGCGAAGGATCGCCCGCCGTCAGATACACAACCAGCGCGGCGCGGCCCTCGTTCTTCAAACGTTCAAACAGTGCTTGGATTCGAGTCTGCTGCATCGAGTTCCGGAAAATTTTCGCGATAGATGTCGGTGTCTTTGTCGCCGCGCCCGGAGAGGTTCACGACATAGATTTTGCCCGCATCCGCGCCCGCGCGGCGAATCGCCTCCGCAACGGCGTGCGCGGATTCGAGCGCGGGAATGATTCCCTCCGTCCGCGCCAGCGTCACCGCCGCGGCCAGCGCCTCGGCGTCGCTCACCGAAGTGTATTCGGCGCGATGGCGGTCGCGCAGCCACGCGTGCTCGGGGCCAATGGAAGCGTAATCCAGCCCCGCGGAGATGGAATGCGTGAGCGCGATCTGTCCGTCGGCGTCTTGAAGAACGTAGCTCCGCGCGCCGTGCAGCACTCCGGGTCGGCCGCCCTGGAATCGCGCCGCATGATCGCCCAGGTGTGAGGATCGCCCCCCCGCTTCGGCGCCCACCAGCCGAACGCTTTCGTCCCCGATGAATGCGTGAAACAGCCCGATCGAGTTCGATCCGCCGCCTACGCAAGCGATCAGCACATCCGGCAGCCGTCCTTCGCGCTTTAGGATTTCCGCGCGCGCTTCTTCCCCGATCACGCGCTGAAAATCGCGAATCATCGTCGGATAAGGATGCGCCCCCAGCACGGACCCAAGCAGATAGTGGGTGGTTTCCACGTTCGTCACCCAATCTCGCATCGCCTCGCTGATGGCGTCCTTCAGCGTGCGGCTGCCGTTGAGCACCGGCATGACGCTCGCGCCCAGCAGCCTCATACGGAACACGTTCAGCCGCTGCCGGCGCATGTCCTCCTCGCCCATGTAGACCACGCATTCCAGGCCGAACAGCGCGCACACGGTCGCCGTGGCCACGCCGTGCTGCCCCGCTCCCGTTTCGGCGATGATCCGCTTTTTGCCCATGCGGCGAGCCAGCAAAATCTGGCCCAGGCAGTGATTAATCTTATGGGCGCCGGTATGGAGCAGATCCTCGCGCTTGAAATAAATCTTCGCGCCGCCCAAAGTTTCGCTGAGCCGCTTCGCGTAGTAGAGCGGCGTCGGGCGGCCTGCATAGTGATGCAGCAGATCGGCAAGCTCGGTCTTGAACGCGGGATCGGCGGAAGCCTCGCCATAAGCCTTTTCCAGTTCCTCGAGCGGCGCCATCAAGACTTCGGGAACGAAGCGGCCTCCGTAGGGTCCGAAATGGCCGGTGGCGTCGGGTTGCGATGCGGGTGTCATGCACTCAATGCCGCTTCGATGAAGCGCCTCACTTTCTCTCGGTCCTTAACGCCCGGCGAAGATTCCAGGCGCGAGCTGGCGTCGACGCCCCACGGCCGCGCGATGCGGATGGCCTCGGCGATGTTGGACGCGTCCAGTCCTCCCGCGACGACAAGTTTGAGCGCCTGACCCAAGCCGCGAACCAGGCTCCACTCGAATGCCTCGCCATTTGCGGGGCCATCGAGCAGCACGGCTTCATAGGCGGTTTGGACCTTCGGCTCGTCTGATTCCGTTAACTTGAAAACTTTCCGGACTTCGCGTACGCGCGTGGCCTTCCACGTTCGCACTCCCGTCGGCGCGGCGTTTCCGTAGATCTGCGCTACATCCAGGTTCGCCGTCCGCATCGTCGCTTCAATCGTAGCCGCGGTCTCATCCACGAATACGCCCACTTTCCACACGTCGAGACCGCGCCCGAGCGCTTCCGCCTGCTCCGGCGTGACGTATCGCGGGCTTTTCGGATAGAACACGAATCCCAATGCCGAAGCGCCCGCCTCCACCGCCGCCTCCGCGTCCTCCCGCCGCGTGATGCCGCAAATTTTGACGATCACGACTGCATCTCCCACAGCACCGCGACCGGATCCGCAGCTGTCATCAGGCGCTCGCCGACAAGAAATGCCTCAAAGCCCGCCGATTCCAGCGTTTTCACGTCCTCGCGCGAATGGATGCCGCTTTCGCTCACCTTCACGACGCCATTGGGAATTTTCTCCGCCAGCCGCAGCGACGTTTCGAGCGTCACCTGGAACGTGTGGAGGTTGCGGTTGTTCACGCCCACGATCTCGGCGCCCGAGCCGAGCGCCGATTCAAGCTCCCACTCGTCGTGTACTTCCACCAGCGCCGCCATGCGATATTGCGCCGCCAGTTCGCGCATCCGGCGCATTTCGGAATCGTCCAGGATCGCGGCAATCAGGAGGATGGCGTCCGCGCCATGCGCGGCGGCCTCGACCACGTGCGACTCGTCGATGGTGAAATCTTTGCGGAGCACCGGCGCGGGCGCCGCGGCGCGAGCGCTTTCCAGATCCGCGAGCGAGCCTTGAAAGAACTCCGCGTCCGTAAGCACGCTGAGCGCTGCCGCTCCGCCGCGGACGTACTGCCGCGCGAGCGCCGCGGGATCGAAGCGATCCGTGAACGTGCCCTTGCTCGGCGATCCTTTCTTGATCTCGGCGATGATCGCGGGCCGGCGAACCCTCAAAGCCCCGCAAAAATCGCGAAAATCGGTGCGTTCCGCCGCCCGCCGCTCTATCGGGCCGCGCCGCCCGCGCACCTCGGCAAGCGCGCTCTGCTTGGACGCGACAATACGGGCGAGGATGTCCGGAACCGCGTGGACCATCGAGAAAGTCTCATGGTATCACCCGACTCTGCCTTCTTCGCCACAGCGCCACGCCCACCAGCGCGGTGGCGAAGAGCGCCCAAGACGCCGGCTCGGGGACCGGCGAAGGAGCTTGAGGAGTGACTACCGGCGCTCCGAAAGCGGCCCCGCCGCCGGCGACCGCTGGTTGTCCGCTGGACCCGAACGTCTGCACCGTCGGATTCGAAGAATCGATATCCACAACAAGCAACGGGAACAGCGGCGAAGAGGAGGTGGTCGGAATCGGCGAAAGGCTGGAGTCCAGCAGCGACATGATGAACTCGTCGGGGATTCCGCCTGGATCGACGTTCGTGGTCAAATCCACCGTAAAACTGAGCGAATTTCCGGGCGTAAAGCCCTGAAAAAACACGCTGGTGGACGCGGCATCGGTGAATACGACGCTCGACAAGAGATCGCCCGTCACGCTTCCGCTCAAGAACGGCGATCCCGATGGCCCACCGCCCCCGAAAAGAAAATTACTCAACGTGACGCTATTATTTCCGTCGCCCACGCCCGAGCCGTCGGCGAACTCGAACGCAAGCGAGAACGGGGCGGGCGGCGCGCCGCTATAGGACACGGGGCCTAACGTCACGTTGTAAATAATGTCGGCCCGAACGCCGATCGCCATCGCAATAAAGACAAATAAATGTGCGAGCTTCATTTTCAACTCCTATTGACTCGGCGTGCCGTCGAACACGCGCGTCGTGTACCAGGTGGGTGGCACGCCTCCGGCCGCCGCTCCCGGCTGGAAAGTCAGGCTCAAAATAATCGTCGTCCCCGCGGCCATCGTTCCGCCGGGAAGTGGCACGGAAATGAGCGAGCTTCCGCTGGGGGATTGGCAGAATGTCAACGGCGGCGCGGGCGTGACTCCGCACGTTCCGCCCACGCAAGGCGCTCCCGTCAGCGGCATGCCGTCCAGCACCAGGTAAACGGGCGCCGGAAGATTCGCGCCGTTATTCGTCAGCCGGATTTGCTGCACGTAGTTGGTGCGTGTGAAATTGGAACCGATCGTGCCGCGTACCACCGACACTTGGCTGCTCACGTCCACGGCCCCGCACGCTGGAGCATTCTGAGTAGCGTTAAACGTCTTGCCGGCCATAGTGACCGTCCCGTTGCGCGGCGCTCCCGTATTCGCGGTGGCTTGGAGCGTGACCCAACCTCCGCCCGATCCCGAAGCGCCGCCGGTAACGGTTATCCAGCCGGCATTCGCCGCCGCCTTCCAGGCGCAGCCCGAGGGTGCGGTGACGTTGATCGACATCGTGCCTCCGTTCACCGCGAAGATGCCGCTCGCGGGGCTGATGCTATACGTGCAGGCGCCGGCCTGCGTGACCGTAATGCTCTTGCCGGCGATGGCGATATTTCCCGAGCGCTGGCTCCCGCTGGTATTCGCCGCGACAGTGTACGGCTGAACGGTGGAGTTGGTCTTCGGCTGAAGGGCGATCCAGGGCGTGGCGGTGGACGCGCTCCAAGCGCAATTGGAGGCGCTGGGAGTAACTACGAGGCTGCCCGAGCCGGCGGCGGCGGAAAAGCTCGGGTTTTGCGGACCGACTGTGAAGGTGCAGGGAGGTGGCGCCAGGATCGTGAACGCGCCCGCCAGCACGAACGGCGCGCCTGTAGCGGGCGTGACGACGACATCTCTCACTCCGGGAGCCGCTCCGGTCAAGTTGAAGGAGGCATCCAGCACGGTCGGGCTTGGATTCGAGACGCCTGTGCCTGGAATGCTTGCGCGTCCTGTGGCGCTCAGCGTCACCTGGGCTCCGTTGAGGATCGGCCCGCCCGAGATCGCAACATTTGCCGATCCGGTGTTGACGCCACTCGACGGAAACACCGAAATGCACGGGCCGGAGACGCAGGGGAGATAGGCGAGCGTATCGCCGAAGCGGGGAACCGGAAGCGCTGCGCTGGGGCCGCCGGCCCCGGTAGTCGAATAGAACGGAGCGAAGCCCACGCTCACCTGAACGGCCGCGCCGGGCGGCGCACTCGTCAACATGAACGGAATATCCGCGGATTCGAGGCTGAATGGATCCGCCCACAACACTTCGTAAACCGCCAAGGGATTCGTGGCTGTGAGCGTGCCCGATGCGGGGCTGTATGCGCCCGTGCCGGATGAATCCGTGGAGGTCAGAACCAGGACACCGGTCGCGACACAATTCGGGGCCGCGTTGCAAAGATTCACCGTCTGAGGAACATGCACGGATGCGCCGGGCGGAATATTGCTAAAACGTATCGCGATCCGCGTGCCGGAGTTCGCGACGCCGCTACTCGCGATTCCCGTGTTCAATCCGCCGTAGCCGACGGAGTTCAGAGGCCCTCCCAGATCTGCGACCGATCCGAAGTAAACTCCCGGAGGAGGATTCGGAGACGGTGGGGCATTAGGCCCGTTGTTTTGCCACTGGAAAATCGATTCGGTGTTGTAGATCGTTCCCGGAACATTTTGAGCAATGTCCGCCGGATAGTTCGTCTGCCCGTTGTAGACCCAATAAGTGGCAAACTGTGGCAGAAAAGCATTCCCCGGAACCCCGCTGTGGTCGCCGACCGCGAAGGAGAAGTTTCTCGCTTTCCATGCGCTCGCGAACCCCTCAGAGACATGGACTTTTGATCCTGCGCTTCCCGTTCCCGTCGTGGTCGCAGTTAACCCGCTTTGAAGATACGCGACGATCTGCTGTGAATTGGAGACGCCGATCTTCGGATCGCCGACGGTGACGTTGGCGGTGGCGAACGAGCTGAAGAAGTTCTGGCTCAGCCCGATAGAGGCCGGATTGATTCGCAGATTGGTAATCCTGATAGTTCTGGGGTTGCTCATCCCCGGAGGATCGATGGGGACGTTATAAAACGTAATCGCATTCAACTGATTCGGATTTTGCGGCGTGCCGATGCGGGCCTGAAACACGTTGGGATGGCCGCAGCCGTAACTGTTCGTAAGCGGTCTTCCGCCGATCCCGTCGCACACTCCGACGCCGTAGGCATTCGGGGTCCCGTCGTAAGTCGCCGTTGGATTGCCATTGCTGACTATGGCGCACACGCCCGCGCCGTCCGGCCCTCCATCGGGTGCGCCCGTTTGGCCACAATTGAGAACCGGAACCTGCGGATTCACCGGGGAATTCGGCTCGTCGACGATCAGCAACGCTTCGGTGAATCCCGGCACGGTCAGCTTCGATGTGACATTCGTATTCAAAGTTAGCGTGACGTTCGCTTGCGGCGCGGCTTGTCCCGCGGCAGTTGGCGTCCCGCCCAGGCAGTCCAGCGCAAAATCTCCGGTTGGCTCCGCTAAACCTTCTCCACGAACGATCGGCGGCACGCCCGCGTTTGCCAAGCACTGCATCGGCGGAGCCTGCACGTTTCCGTTGTTGCCTTGATTCGGAAACGCGGTCAGGCAGACATTCGTGGAGCACGGCTCCGATACGGAGCGATCGATGAACCTCGGCTGCGGAAGACTCGCGGAGGCCGATCCCGCGGCCGCCGTCGAATAAAATGGCGCGAAGCCCACTTGAATCTGAAGAGCGCTTATCCCGCCCCCATTCGAAATCGTGAAGGGAACGTCGGCATATTCCAACTTCGCCGGATCTGAATACAGAATCTCGTAAACCGCAAGATTGTTGGCGGCCGTCAGAGTGCCGCCCACGGGACGGAATGCTCCCGCGCCCGCCGGGTCGGTCTTGCTCAGCACCATAACACCGGTGGCGCCGGGCTGGAACTGCGCCGGATTCCCGTTGTGCGTGAATCCCTGCGGGAACAGGTAGATTGCAGGCGGGACCTGAACCGAAGCGCCCGCCGGAATGTTCCCGAACCGCAGAGCCACGCGCGTGCCCGAATCGGCGACGCCGGCTTGAGCGATTCCCGTGCTCGACGAATTCAAAGGACTGCTTGTGTTCGCGATGGGTGGAAGCCCAAAACCCGGCGGCGGATCGGGTGAGGGCGGTCCGTTGGACGTATTGTTCTGCCACTCGAAACCCGATTCAGTGCCGAAGACGGCGCCAGGAATGTTCTGCGCCACATCCGGCGGGTAGCGGGTCCCGCCGTTATACACCCACGCGTTGTTTTGAAACGCCGCGTTGCCCGGCGCGCCGCTGTTGCCAACCGTGAGCGATAGATTCTTGCTCTTCCAGGAACTCGCAAAGCCCTCCAGTAGGCGCACAGGCGAAGTCCCGGAAACAGTGGCCGCGGTCATGCCTGGAACAACGAAGGCGGCGGCTTGCTGAGGATTGTTGATCGCAACAGATGTGTTCCCGTTCACGGTGATTGTAACCGTCACCTGGGACAGGCTGAATAAACTGATGCCGATTTGCGATGCGTCCGCGCGGATGTTGGTAAACCGCAAGGTACGGGTTGGGGTCGTCGTGCCGGGAGGGTCGAGAGGGACACCCAAGAAGGTGATTGCATTCGACTGCGTAGAGTTCTGAATTGTGCCCGATTTGGCCTGAAAGACGTTCGGGCGTCCGCAGCCGAAGCTGTTCGGCGCGGGCCGTCCATTGGCGCTGTCGCACACGTGCCCCGCCCCGTATCCATACGCTGTTCCATCGTAAGTGTCGGCTGGGTTTCCGGTACTGATCGTCGCGCACGAACCCGCGATATCCGCCGCTCCGGAGTTTCCGCAGTTCAGGACCGGATGCAATGGATTGCGAACCGGCGAATTCGGCTCATCAATCAGCAGCAGAGCTTCGGTAAACGAGCCGTTGGTCAGCCTGCTGGTGATGTTGGTATTGAGCAAGATCGTGAAGTCGACCCACGGCACAGCCCGGCCCGCGGGCGTGGAAATGCCGCCGGTGCAAGTGACCACGAGATCGCCGATCAACTCCGCATGTCCCTCAGCGCGGAGCACCGGCGGCGCGGGAACGCTGGTTTGCAAACACTGAAACGGCTGCGTTTGAGCAAATATCGGCGCCGCCGAGAATAGACACACCGCGACTGCTTGCAGCCTTATTTTCAACTGGACTCCCCCGAAGCTAAATTTGGCAAAAGTAAAAATCTAGCACGCGCGAGAACGGGCAGGCAATGATCGAGGGGTTGCCTTGTATTCTATTGATGAATTTCAAATTCCGGCCAGGTTTCGCTTCATAAGATCTGCTTATGCCAGGCATGTGGGAGCCGGCGTGGAAATGCCGCCGGTGCGGGTGAGCACAAAATCGCCAATCTGCTCGGCATGTCCCTTATCCGAGTCACCTCCGACGCGTTTGACTGGCGGAACGTCCGAGGATTCCATCACGCCCCTGCCGCGCGAGCAATACCGGTACGTACCGAACGGAGGGGGATTTATCCCGCGCGGGGCTGAAGCCCCGCGCGGACTGAAGTCCGCCCTCCAAGGCGCTCAACCCCGGTCAAGCTGGTCGATGATTTCCCGCGGGTAAAACGACCGAAGCTCCGGATAGGCTTCCCCCAGCCGAATAAGATCGAGTTCGTCTTTCTTGCGCTTGCTCAGCCGGCGTGCGGGATCGCTGTAGGCCCACAGTTTGCCTCGGGCCACATCTTCAACGCACGCAACCCGGGTGGGCACTCCCAGCACTTCGGCGGGTTGCGAGCGCGGAAGGAACTCCTGATATCGAGCGTCCCTGGTGAACTGAATTCGAAGATTGCTGCCGGGTGGAAAAACGTTCAGGGAATAAGGATGCTGTTCGCTTCTAAAGCCGTCCGCCTGAAGACGATCCGCTAATGCGGGAAAATTCCCGGCGATTACCACTAAATCGGCATCGAGCGTATACACCGGCTCCACATAGCAGTCCACGGCCAGGTCATTGATGAGGCAGTAAGGTCCAAATGACTCACAAGTGGCGATGAGTCGCGCAAGATCAGTCGCGCCGCCGTCCGTTGTCAATTCGTAGACCTCCGCCGCGGTCATTGCTTTTTCATCATCTCATTTGAAATATGCGTAAACCGTCGGCGCGCTCCATCCTGCGGCGCTGAGGACGATCCCCGCCTGCCCCGCACCCGCGAGTTGCCTGGGCACAAGCACATTCACTTGATCGAGCCCCGGAAAATCGCCCTGCGGCCCGGCATACGACACGGTCGCGTTGACTCCGTTGATCCGCACTGAGACCTGCCCCGCCGGCGCGTTGCGCAGTCCGGTCCCGAATAGGCTGAGATAGACCTGATCGCCCTGCGGCCCGAGGTCGATCGGCGCGGGGACGGCGACGCCATTCTGAAGCGTGAAGATCGGTTCAATCGTCTGAGCGTATGCTGAAACGCGAACCACGTAGGCGGCGACAAGGCCGGTTTTATTTAACTCAAACATCGCGGGCGCGACCGGTGCGATTTGTGCGGCGGCGGAAAACGCCGAGGCGCCGTTTGAAACGACCACTGTGGAGACGCCGGAGCTTGTTCCCCCTGGAATTTCGAAGTTCACCTGATTCGGAGAAGCGAACAGCAGCGGCGCGGGGCGGCTTACGCCGAGCGCATCCTGGACCGTCACGCTGGTGGTCGAGGCGCTGCTCCCGATGCCTGAGCCGAACGCCGAAACCAGCGATTCCGGCGCCAGGGGGCCCGGCTGAAAACTCGCCGCCGAGACGAGAGTAAACGTGGCGGACCGGGAAACGTTGAGCATGGCGGCGACCCCAAGCAGCGCCCCGCTGGCAAGGTCCATCTGGCCGTCGCCATTGAAGTCCGCGATCAGACTCGCATAAAATCCAAGCGCCACGGGCGTTTGAAACGTGCCATCGCCGTTTCCCAGAAGATATCCTGTCCCGGCGACAAGATCGGGAATGCCATCGCCGTTCAGATCTCCCGCCGCCAGACCGCCTGATCCCACGTTGCTGTAGAGAATGGGCGGCTGGAACCCGCCATCCCCCCTGCCTAGCAAGATCGCGATGCCATTTTGACCCGTGGAGCTCTCGGTCAAGACGGCAAGATCAAGCTTCCCATCCAGGTTGAAATCGGCGGCGGTGAGCAAATAGCCGGCACTGGCAAAGGTCAAGCTGGATGCGGTGCTGAATGTGCTATCTCCCTTGCCCAGCAGAATGCTTATGCCACTCCCGGTCCGATCGAGAGAGCCGGCGGTCGCAACCGCCAGATCAAGCACGCCATCGTTGTTGAAGTCGCCCGCGGTGAGCATGACTGGTCCGGGAACCGCCGTGATCGCATCATTCCAAGCGAACCCGCCCTTGCCGTCGCCGAGTAAAATTTCGATGTAGCCTGTAACGCTGGTTCCGGAATACTCTGGGCCCACTGTGACGGCGAGATCGAGCTTGCCATCGTTATTGAAATCGGCGGCGACGAGCCTATTTTGACCACTTAGGGAACCCAAAGCAAAGAACGTAGGAGGCTGAAACGTACCGTCGCCGGCTCCCAGGAAGACCTCGATGACGCCAGAGGCGTAGAGGTTGGCGGCGAAATCGGGAATGCTGTCACGGTTGAAATCTCCGATCGCGATGGAAGTTACGAAGCCCAAGGGGGTAGTCGCCTGCCAATTCACTGTGAACGTGCCGTCGCCGTTCCCATGGAGCGCTGCGATTCCAGTCTGTAAGTCCGCATATAGAAGATCGGGAATCCCGTCTCCGTCGAGATCCGCGGACTCTAGAGCGATGGCCCCGTTGCCCACATTTGGCAGCCCCGGTATGGGACTGATCGGCGCGCCGGAAAAACTGCCGTCGCCGCGTCCATACAGCACGGCGACCGCCGTGCCGGAGAGAACCCATGAGGCGCCCGCGCCAACGACAATATCCGTTTTTCC
Organism: Bryobacteraceae bacterium; assembly: GCA_036557165.1. Classification (GTDB taxonomy): domain Bacteria; phylum Acidobacteriota; class Terriglobia; order Bryobacterales; family Bryobacteraceae; genus Palsa-187. Next base: position 258,118 of record DATBIA010000001.1, on the reverse strand, counting down.
GTCGCCATCGAAGTCGGTCAGAATGATGTCGCCCGTGGTGACTTGAACGTAATCGCAGCGGTTTGGGAAGGCCCCGGTCCCATCGCCGAACAAAATGGAGATTCCGCTGGCGACGATATCGGGGAAGCCGTCGCCATTTACGTCCCCAATCGCGACCGAACTGTATCCGCCGCCGGATGGATATGAAACCGGAGCCGCGAAGGTTCCGTCGCCGCTTCCCATGGCGACTATCAGGGCCGGCTGCGGACCGGCCGTGGTGAAGACCAAATCCGGTTTTCCATCTCCGTTCAAATCTCCGGCGGCGAGCGCCTGCAGATCGTCGTTCGAGTTTGTGACTACCTTTTCCGGTTGAAACGTTCCACCTCCGTTGCCGAGAAACACTGAGATCTTGCCGCCGCCGACCTCGCCTTTGCTGAGCACCACTAGGTCGAGTTTGTGGTCTGCGTTGAGGTCGGTCACGACAACCAATCCAACAAGAAAATTGGAAACGGTATAGAACGTGGGCGATTGGAAGCTGGCGCCGCCGTTTCCCATCCGCACCTGAAGCCCGGCGGGATAGGTTCCAACGATCATGTCTGGATTGCCGTCGCTGTTCAAATCGGCCAGCCTTATCGCCTCCACCGTGGCGGCCGGGAAATTGGCGGACGACACCGGCCTCATTGACGCGTCGAACTGCAAGGCGTTTACCGAGTGGCTGTTGAACTCCGGCTGGAAGGCACTGTCGCCCTGAAGAAATAAATACCCGCCCGATGGGAGCTGTGCGAAAGCCTGCGGCCCAGCCACCGGCAGGGTCGGTGGCGGCGGTGGGCAGACCGTGAGCTGTTTCTGAAATTGCGGCGTCACACTCACGACGCCATAGGGCGGGGCGTCCGCCATTTCATAGCCGGTGAATGACCCGTCGCTCTGGCGCAGCAGGACCGTGTGCGACGTGGTGGTCGGCTTCAGATTCGCCGCGCTCTGGGTCTGAAAGCCCACCGGGCAGGCGGCTGCGGTGGCTGCGTAGAAGATCGCGAAGAGAAATCGCACAGGTTCGCGTCGGCACATGCCATTCCACACCGCGTGTGAGTGAATCCATGCATTTAGCCGCCAGATTGCCTACTCGCCTGTGGCGGAGCAACACAGCGCCTGACCCGATTCGCTTAGAATCAAAACTCAGGAGCCTGAATGAAACTCACGCGCCGGAAGGTGCTCGCCGCCACAGCCGGATCGCTCGCCGGGGCCATCGCCTCGCGGCCCGCCTTCGCCGCCGATCCGCCCAATATCCTGTTCATCGTGGCCGACGATCTGGGCTATGCCGACGTTTCCTGCTACGGCCGCCGCGACTACCGCACGCCCAATATCGATGGCCTCGCCGCGAGCGGAATGAAGTTCACGCAGGCGTATGCCAACTCCGCCGTCTGCTCCGCCACGCGGACCGCGCTCATCACGGGCCGCTATCAATATCGTCTTCCCATCGGACTGGAAGAGCCGATCCCGAGCGCTAGCGAGCGCGTCGGACTTCCGCCCGAGCATCCGACGCTGCCATCGCTGCTCAAAAAAGCGGGCTACGGCACGACGCTGCTCGGTAAGTGGCATCTGGGAAGATTGCCGCAGTACGGCCCGCTCCAAAGCGGCTACGATCACTTCTGGGGATTTCGCGGCGGTGGCGTCGATTACTTCACGCACAAAATGGGCAACGCCGCCAGCGACACCGGCGACCTCTGGGACGATGACGTCAAAATCGAGCAGTCCGGTTATCTAACCGACCTGCTCGGCGAGCGCGCGACCAAAGTTGTCGCGGACTACGCCAAATCCAAGCGGCCGTTTTTGGTCAGCTTGCATTTCAATGCGCCGCACTGGCCGTGGGAAGGGCCGGACGACGAAGCCGAATCGCGCCGCATCCGCGCCCTGGCCGATTTCGACGGCGGCACTCTGGCCATTTATGGGCGCATGGTGATGGAGTTGGACGCGCAGATCGGGCGCGTGCTGAAACAGCTCGACGATTCCCGCATCGCCAACGACACCATCGTCATCTTTACCAGCGACAACGGCGGCGAACGGTTCTCCGACACCTGGCCATTCACCGGCAAGAAAGGCGAGCTTCTCGAGGGCGGGCTCCGCATCCCCGCCATCGTCCGTTGGCCCCGCCACATTCGCGCCGGCGGCACGACGGAGCAGGTCGCCATCTCCATGGATTGGCTGCCCACGCTCCTTGCCGCCGCGGGCGCCGCGCCAGATCCCGCCTATCCGCCCGACGGAGTCAGCCTATTGCCTGTGCTGGAAGGCGGCGCGCCGGTCTCTCGCAAGCTCTATTGGCGATTCAAATCGCACGCCCAGCGAGCCGTGCGCGAGGGCGACATGAAGTGGCTGAAGATCGACGATAATACCTTCCTCTTCAATGTGAAGGATGACCCCTTGGAACGCGCCAATCTAAAGAACCGCGAGCCTGAAGTCTATCGTCGCCTGGTGGCCGGCTACGAAGCCTGGAACGCGAGCATGCTGCCTGAAGATCCCCAGGCGAACTCCAGCACCTTCACCGCGCCCAATTACGCCGACCATTATGGGAATCAGCCCAGAAGGTGAAGATCCCGCCACGGGACCCCTTGATACACTGAAATGGTGCCTGTCAAAGTCGGGATCAACGGCTTCGGACGCATCGGACGAAATGTGGTGCGAGCCGCGCTCCACAATCCCAAGGTCGATTTCGTCGCCGCCAACGATCTTACCGACACCAAAACCCTGGCGCACCTTTTCAAATACGACTCTATCCTCGGACCGCTGAAAGAGGAGGTCAAGGCCGAAGGCGATTCGATCCTGGTCGCGGGCAAACGAATCAAGGTTTTCGCCATAAAAGACCCGGCGCAGATCGACTGGTCCAGCGTCGGCGCTCAGATTGTCGTCGAGTCCACAGGCAAGTTCACCGACGCTAAGGAAGCCTGCAAGCACATTCGCGGCACGGTCAAAAAGGTCATTATTTCCGCTCCCGCCAAGAACGAGGACATCACCATCGTGCTGGGCGTCAACGATGGGGCGTACGATCCGGCGCGCGATTCCGTGATTTCCAACGCCTCCTGCACCACCAATTGCCTCGCTCCCGTTGCGAAAGTGCTTCAAGAGAAGTTTGGCATCGAAAAAGGGTCGATGACCACGATCCACAGCTACACCAACGACCAGAACGTCCTCGACTTTCCGCACAAAGATCTGCGGCGCGCCCGCGCGGCGGCGCTGAACATGATCCCCACCACCACCGGGGCGGCGAAGGCGATCGGATTGGTGCTGCCGGAGCTCAAAGGCAAGCTGGACGGCTACGCCATGCGCGTCCCGACCCCCAACGTGAGCGTGGTCGATCTGGTCGCGGTCACCTCCAAACCTACGACGACCGAAGAAGTGAACGCGGCTATGAAAAAGGCGGCGCAAGGCGAGCTGAAGGGCGTTTTGGATTACACCGAAGACCCCGTGGTTTCCACGGATATGATGGGCAATCCCGCCAGCGCCATCGTAGACTCGCAGATGACCAAAGTTTTAGGCGGCAACCTGGTGAAGGTGATCGCATGGTACGACAATGAATGGGGTTATTCGCTCCGAATCGTGGATCTGATCGAATTTCTAGCTAAAAAGGGGCTGTAACGCGGCAGGTCCGAAAATACGCCACTTAATAGCGTCGGCGCGGGCGGCGTTCGGCACTTGACGCGGCATCGCCGCCGGTGGGATAGTGATAGGTCGCTCCGCGATGTAAGTTGTTCCTGTATTAGAGGCTTTTCTTCGATGCAATTTTTGCTTGGATTCTGCCAATGGCTGCAAGATACGTCCATTGGGACTCAGATTCGCGAATCGACTCTGGTTTTCCCAGTGCTGGAAGGCACCCATCTGCTCGGTCTTGCGCTCATGATGGCGCCGGTCATGATGTACGATCTGCGCCTGGTCGGCTTTTTATGGAAATCCGATCCCGTTTCCAAGGTGAAGTGGCAGTTCCTGCCAATTACTTTCGCCGGTTTCTTTTTGATGGTCAGTACCGGAACGCTGCTGTTTTGGTCGGAGCCGATTAAGTGCTACAACAGCCTGTATTTCCGCGTGAAGGTGGTTTTTTTGGTGCTTGCGGGGCTGAATGCGCTGGTTTTCCACTCGACCATCGACCGCACCACGTCGCAATGGGACACCACCCTTCCCACTCCCACGCGCGCCCGAATCGCCGGATTCTGCTCGCTGATCACGTGGACCATGGTGATTTTCGCCGGACGCTACACGGCGTATAATCTGTAGCGCCGATGGAGGCAACGAAGTGAGTTTCTCCGCCATTTTCCCCGGCAGCATTCCTTTCTTCCGGTGGTGCGATTCCACCTGGCTCTGCAACGCCATCAAAGGCACTACTTGGGTCTTTCCGCTGACGGAAACGATCCATATTCTCGCGCTGGTGGTGCTTTTGGGGTCGATCATGCTGCTGGATTTCCGGCTCCTCGGCCTCGGCATCCGCAACTGGACGCCTTGGCGCATCGCGAACGAGCTGCGCAAATTCATCGGATGGGCGCTGGTGGTGATTCTGGTGACAGGCTGGCTGTTGTTCATGGCCGAGCCTATGAAAGCCTACGACAACATGGCGTTCCTGCCCAAGATGCTGTTCTTGTTTTCGGCGATCCTGTTCCATTACACGGTATTTCAGAAGGCCAGCTCGATCGACAAGCTTTATACCCCGATCCTCGCAAAATGCGCCGCCTTAGTCTCGCTTTTTCTATGGTTTGGCATAGGAGTCATGGGACGGGCGATTGGGTTCGTATAGAACTTTTCGATCCTTCTTTTGGAGCCTTGACACCTCCTTTTAACGGGTGCATAATCGAATCGGGTTTAAGGAGGTGCGATCATAGAACCGGACAATAAAGGGGGCGGCACAGCCTGAGCGGTTCCTGGCCTCCAGCCGACTTCGAGAAGTCACAAGAGGATTTGAAGCTTTCCCGTTATCGGATTCCAGGCACGTAAACCCGTGCAACGATCGTGCGTAAAACGATGATAGCGCTGTGAGCTTCATACGGTTAATCGCTTGGGTGGTTGCCGCCCCTGAGTAACTTAAGCCCGCCTATTGAGCCGCGCCCGAAAGGGTCCCCACCGGCTCGTAATCGTAGACCAAAACAAACGTGATTTCCTGATGGATTGGCGATCCGGTCTCGTTCTCAAATACCGCCATTTGCAGGATCATCGTGTTGTCGTCCTGCAGCAATCCGCCGGCATGAACGTCGTTGTCGAAATATTGGGTGAAGTCGCCTGTGGACACTGCGCCCTGATGATATATGAAGCAGGCATCGTCGCCGTAGGGGACATTGGCCGACCCCAAATGCACGGCAGACGAATAGATGCCCCACAAGACTCCCGAATGGGTTCCGGGTTGCACCGGTCCATGCACCCACGCGACATGATCTCCGTATAGACGCAGAATCCGCACACGATATCCCTGCGGGACATTAGCGAACTGAAACGGGATCTGCTGCGCGGCGGCGTAGCCCCAGGTGTTGGCTCGGGTATCGGGCGTGCCCTGCGTGTCGTAAGGCACGTTGATGCTCGCCGAGCACGGATTGCGCGGGCCGCATGTGGAATTGAGGGATGACGCATGCCCCGAGATTCGGACGAGAGGTTTGACCTCGGCCTTGATACCGGCCACGCGCGATTGCGCAAGCCCGGCACAACCCACCGCCAAAAAGCAAAGCAGAAACCGAATCATGTACCCCCCAAGGTGGAGCAGGCTTTAGCCTGCAACCGAGGCTTCAGCCTCGGCCTGCCGAGCGACACATCAAAGTGGGGACTGAAGTCCCCATTGCAGGCTAAAGCCTGCTCCACATGGCTTACTCCACCCTTCAAATTATTGCGCGGCCGGAGGGGTGGGAGGCGGCAAAGTGGCTTTACCGTCCAGCGTATAGACGAGCAAGCGCGACGGCGCCGGAGGAATCGCGGGAGCGGCGTTTCCTCCGCCCGCTCCACGCCCGCCGCGTCCGCCGCCCGCCCCGGCAGGACCGCCCGCGACGGCGACATACTGTTTGCCGTCGATCATAAATGTCATGGGCGGACCAGCCTGACCCACGCCGGTGGTGATGTCGAGGATCTGTTCGCCCGTATCCGCTCGATAGGCGAGCAGCCTGGTGTTGACGCTCGAAAATACGAGATTGCCAGCCGTTGAAAGCGTGCCTCCCGAATTAAATCCGGCCGCTCCGCCCGCCACGCGCCAGCGTTCCTTTTGAGCCACGGGATCCCAGGCGATCAGGAACGTTCCACGTCCCTCCGGGCCGATAGACGGAATTGCCGGTCCAGGAGGTGGACCACCGCGGCCCGTGCCACGACCACCCGCGCCTCCACGTCCGGCGCCCGTAGCTGCGCGCCTATCTCCTGCCGCCCCGCGTCCCGTCCCGGCGACCGCTGGATCCAAACCGGGCGCTAATCCACCCGCGCCGCCGGCCGCCGTCGCCCCGGCCGCTCCCCGGCCGCCGCCCGCTGCGCCACGGCCACCGCCGGCTCGACCGGTTCCCATATTCATCAGTCCACGTCCTGTCGGCCCAATGTCGGTCGGCTGAGGAGTGAAATCCGGATTTGCTTGATAGGTATAAGGTTGGCCGCTGGTGCTCGGAATATAGACCAAGCCGGTCGTGGGATTGAAAGACCAGGGCGGCCAAACGTGACCGCCGCCCGGTCCGGGCATAACGCTCACGTTCTCAGTCCCATAGCGGGCTTCCGGATTTATGGTCGGCCGGCCGGTTTTAAGGTTCACGCCCGAGGCCCAAGTCACCTGGACCCACGGATCGGCAGAAAGCAATTCTCCGGTTCGGCGGTCCAGCACGTAGAAGAAACCGTTCTTCGGCGCATGCATCAGAACGTGGCGTACCTTCCCGTTGATGGTGAGGTCCGCCAGCATAATGTCGGCGATCGAGTCGTAATCCCAATCGTCCCCAGGCGTAGTTTGGTAGTGCCAGACCAGCTTTCCGGTAGCGCCGCGGACGGCGATGATGCAATCCGTGCACAGGTTGTCGCCTTTTCCGCGATGGACGGAGGTCCACGGACCGGGCTGCCCCGTTCCCACGTAGACGATATCGGCGTCGGGATCGTAGGCCACGCCGCCCCACACAGGCGCGCCGCCGCCGATTTTCCACCACTCGCCGGTCCAAGTTTTGGCCCAATCGGCAAGTTCCGGCTGTTCAAAGGGCTTGGAGGGATCTCCCGGAACGGTATAGAATCGCCATAGCTGCTTTCCGGTCTCGGCATCGTAGGCGTCGAAATAGCCGCGAACGCCGTATTCCCCGCCGCTGACGCCCACAATCACCTTGCCCCCCTTGATCACGCGCGGCGCCATGGTGATGGTGTAAGGCATATTCGCCGACGAGACCCGCGTCTCCCAGGCAATCTTGCCCGTCGCCATGTCCAATGCCCTCAACCGCCCGTCCACCACCGGCGCGATCACTTTATCCTGATACAGCGCAATTCCGCGATTCACCACGCCGCAGCAAATCCGCGACTGCCAGACTTGTTGATTCACCTCCGGGTCGGAGCGCCAGAGTTCCTTGCCCGAGTGGGCATCGACGGCGTAGACCACGCTCCAGGGCGTGATGCTGTAGACCACGCCGTTGTAGACCAGGGGAGTCGCCTCCTGGCGGTTTTGCGGATTGCCCGGCGCGGCTGGGATGTCGGTATACCAGGCGAGCCCCAGCCGGCTCACGTTGGAAGTATTGATTTGGTCCAGCCGGCTATAGCGCTGTTCGGACCACCCCAAGTTGTAAGTAAGCCATTCTTCACCGGTTTGAGCGGCGTTTTTGAGTGCGGCGTCGTCCACCTTCCGGGGCTGCTGAGCCACGGCGACCCAAGCGGCCATTGGCGCGAGGATAAGCCCTAAAATCAATAATTTGCCTCCGAAAAGAGCGCGCAGCATGCGATAACCTCCAGCTTCGATATGACGAAGCGCGGCGGGCCCGCCGTTACCCCGTCCCGCAGCCTCTCCAGCGAGTGTAATAAGATACCATGAGTGGTTCTGCGGGTCAGGATAACGTCGCGCCGGGCCGGTACCGCGCTGTTCGCGGCCGAACGCTTCCTCCAAGCGCCGGTGGGGAGATCGGCGATCCTGGTTTTGCGCCGGGGGGCGCGGACTCTGGCGGCAGCCGGACTGGCGCTTTGCGCCCACGTCACGGCGAACGTCCCCGATGCGAGCTTTAACCCCTGGCCGGATCCTCGTTTCGTCCGGCTCCAACGGTTTTTTCAGCATTACCGCTGTCCCTCGCCGCAATACATTGCCGCTTACATCCGCGCTTCCGACCGCTACCGGCTGGACTATCGCCTTCTACCGGCGTTGTCCATCCGCGAGACGCAGTGCGGGCTCCATGAGAAACAGAACAACCGGTGGGGATACCACTCGGGCCGGCAGAGCTTCCCCTCGGTGGCCCAGGGCATCGACTTCATGGCCCATCAGTTGGTGGAAAATCCTCCCTATAAGGGAAAAACGCTGCGGCAGAAGCTTCTCACCTACAATCCTCGGCCGGCGTATTCGGACGAGGTCGCCTGGATCATGCGGCAAATCGAATAGAGGAATTCCGCGCCCCTTTTTCCCGCGGCGGAGTGTATACTGCTACTCGCCCAGGAGGTCAAAAGCATGCGTCGTCGTAGACTGCTGGGGAAACTGCTGGCCGCCTTCGGCCTGTCGGGATCGATATGGATTTCCGGGCAGTCCAATCCGGTTCTTTACGAAGGCGCCCGTCTGATTATCGGGGACGAGAGCCCACCCATCGAGAGCGGAACATTCCTGGTCCAAGCCGGGCGCATTACGGCCATTGGCCAGAAGGGAGCGATTAAGGCTCCCGCCGGGGCCGTCCGCATCGACCTTACCGGCAAAACGGTCATGCCCACGCTGAACAACATCCATATCCACATTGGGTATGAGGGATATACAAGCTGGAGCGTGAAGAACCACACGCCGGAGAACCTGTTGGACCATCTGGAGCGCGAAGCCTTCTACGGCGTGGGAACTGCAATGACCATGGGCGATCAGCCTGTGGATTTCGCGGTCAAATTCCAGCAGGATCAACTGGCCGGCAAATGCCGGCCCGCCGCCCGGTTCTTCTTCGCCGCGGGCATGGCGCCACCGGGAGGCGGTCCGGACGCGCTGCTGATCACCGGAACCACGCCGCTGCACGCCGTTTACGAAGTGTCGACCCCGGAGGAAGCTCGCGCGGCCGTCCGCAAGATCGCCGCATTAAAGGTGAGCCAACTCAAATTCTGGGTGGACAATCGCGACAACACGCGCGGAGGCATGAAGAAGATGCCGCCCGAAGTTTATACGCCCCTGATCGAAGAGGCGCACAAGCACGGCATGCTCGTTCACGCCCACGCCACGAATTTGCAGGATCAAAAAGGCGTAGTGCGGGCGGGCGTGGACGTGCTTGTGCATACCGTCGCCAACGAGAGGATCGACGACGAACTGGTTTCGCTGCTGAAGGAGAAGAAGCCTTACTGGGCGCCTGTGATGGGATTGGGCGATGTGGCGGAGCTTTGCGAAGAAAAAGACGGGTTCATCGCGCAGGCGCTGCCCGATAGCGTGGTCGCGGACGTGAAGGCCGGCAGGACCTGGCTGAAATCGAACCCTTGTTCGGCGCCGGTTAATTCCCAGCGGGACGAAATTCTTAAAGATAATTTTTCGCGAATGGCCGCCGCCGGGGCGCGCGTGGTTCTAAGCACCGACGCCGGCGTCTCCGCCAAATATTCGTTCGGTTTTGCGGAGCATCACGAGATGGGAATGTACGTCAAGTTTGGAATGACCCCGGCGCAGGCGATCGTCGTCTCGACTTCGAGGCCGACCGAGGTGCTCAGGATCAAGGATACGGGAACGCTCGCTAAGGGTAAGCGGGCGGATTTCATCGTGCTCAATGCGAATCCGCTCGAAGACATCCGCAACACGCGCAACATCCATAGCGTTTATCTGAATGGCGTGAAGCTCGACCGGGAAGCGCTCCAGGCGCGGTTCAAGAAAGCGTCCGTGCCCAGCTCGACGCGTTAGACCAGAGTCGGCTCAGTCCCCGCTGGCGGGATGGCTGAACTATACTATCAACACCGCTGCCGCGGTCCGGAGAGAGCTATGCGAGCCGCTGGGATCTGGTTCTTTGCGCTGTGCACGACCCGGATATCCGCTCAGTGGTTGAGCTACCCGACTCCCGGCGTTCCACGCACCCCGGATGGAAAACCGAATCTGTCGGCGCCGGCGCCGAAAGGACGCGACGGCAAACCCGATCTATCGGGGATCTGGATCGTTCCAACCGGAAAGTACCTCGAGAACCTCGGCGCCGACGGAGTCGAGATTCCGATGACGCCTTGGGCGGCCAAATTGTTTGCGGAGCGCCAGGAAAACAACGCGCGGGACCGCCCCAGCGGACGCTGCCTGCCCCACAGCGTGACAGACTTCGACGCGCACTTTCAGCCCAAGAAGTTTATTCAGGCTCCGGGCGTGCTTGTCCTGTTGTTCGAAAGCTATCACTCCTATCGCCAGATTTTCACCGATGGAAGGCCCCTGCCCCAGCGTCGCGATCCCGCGTGGTTCGGCTACTCGGTCGGGAAATGGGTCGGCGACACGCTGGTTGCAGATACGGCCGGCGTTAACGAAGAGACGTGGCTCGACGATGCCGGCCATCCGCACAGCGCCGATCTGCACATCGTCGAACGGTTCCGCCGCCGCGATTTCGGGCACATGGAGGTTAGGGTGACCATCGACGATCCCAAGGCCTACACGAAACCGTGGACGGTAACGATCCCGTGGGAATACCTCCCGGATACGGAATTGTTGGATTGGGTGTGCGAGAACAACAAAGACACCCAGCACATGGTGGGCAAATGAGACTCTTTCAAAATTTGACCCTGCTGGGGCTCGCGGTCGGCTTGCTCCTATCTCCGGCGATGGGCCAATGGATCGATTACCCCACGGCGGGCGTCCCACGCAAGGCGGATGGAACTCCCGATCTCAACGCCGCTTGTCCCCGGACCGCCGATGGCAAGCCGAATCTCTCCGGCGTGTGGATCATGGAGCCAGACCGGGACATAACGCCAAATTTTCCGGGCTGCGAACCCACGACCGAGGAGTTCACCAATATCGGCTTCGTCCTCAAGGCGGGTCTGCCGTATCAACCATGGGCGGCGGAGTTGGTGAAGACCCGCAGGGCCGAACAGCGCCTGCACGATCCGTTGTCACATTGTCTGCCTATCGGGCCAGTACGCTTGCACACCTGGTCAACGCCCAGGAAGGTGATCCAGACTCCGGGACTGCTGGTGATGCTCAATGAGCTGAACGCCAGCTACCGTCAGATTTTCACCGACGGACGGCCTTTGCCGGTGGATCCTAATCCTTCGTGGAATGGCTACTCTACGGGCAAATGGGAGGGCGATACGTTAGTCGTCGAGACCAGCGGCTTCCGCGACGGGCTGTGGCTGGATAGCACCGGAAATCCATTGACCGGCGCCGCGAAGCTGACGGAGCGCTTCCACCGCATCAATTTCGGGCGAATGGAAATCGAGATTACCGTGGAGGATCCCAAGGCGTATACCAAGCCGTGGACGATCAAACTGAATCACATCCTCAAGCTGGATACGGACCTGCTGGACTTCGTCTGTCTGGAGAACGAAAAGGACGCCTCCCATCTGACCGTGAAATAAGAGGCTCCGATCGCACGGTCTCAGAACTCGTATTCCGTCGGCGTTATGCCCTTGGCCCGCAGATACATCTCAGCCGAGGCGCGGTGATGCGTGGTGTGGTCGAGCATCTCCAGGAGCAATTCCAGTCCGGTCATGGAGCCGCCCTCACCCGTGTGGGCGGCCGAGATCTGCGCCGGCGTCAGATTGGAGACTTTTTCGATCGCGCTATCGAACGACTTCCCCACGAAAGCGACGACGTCCTTCTTGCTGAGAGAGGCCGGCTTGCCCGGATTTAGCCTGTCGCCCACGACGGGCGAGAGGAATTCGAACAACGCCTGCGACAGATGAACCATCTGCTCCGCGAAGCTCATTTGCGGAGGAGTGAGTTTAAAGTCGTAGCTCGCCTCGGGCATCTGATCGGCTACTCTGAGCGTGAACTCGCGCGAGATCTTCAGGTGCTTCAGGACCGCGGCTTTGGCGTCCGTTTGCGCGAACGCGGGAGTCGCGGCCACAGCGATGAGAATCAGAGCGAAGGGCCGGACAACCCGGCTGGAGAACAATGCTTGGGAGCGCATGGATCGAGTATCTCATCAAATTGGCAGAAGGGCAGCCATCGCCGTGTATGGCGCAAGAAAGTGGCCATGCGCCTGTGGTGCACAAACGGGCATGAAAAGTAGGACAAGCTTCAGCTTGTCCTCCGGGCCGAAAATCGATCGCTCGGGCAGCTCTGGACAAGTTGAAGCTTGTCCTACTGCCGATCGCAAACCCCTCCTTGACGCTTGCATGCAGACTTGATAGAGTTCCCCAACAGTTCAGTACGTTGGGGAGGGGAAATGGGTAACGTAACACGAGTTTCGTTTTGCTTCCTTTTCGCGTCTGCGCTTTGGGCACAGACGTCCCAGATCAACGGTATCGTCAAAGATTCAACCGGCGCGGCGATTCCTGGAGCCGCGATCAAAGCCACGCAGACCGCGACGGGCATCGTCCGCACGACGACTACGGGGACCGATGGCGGCTATGTGTTACCGAATCTTCCCATAGGTCCTTACCTGTTGGAAGTCACCAAGGAGAGCTTCCGAAAATACGCGCAGACCGGAATCGTGTTGCAAGTCGACACGAGCGCCTCGGTCGACGTGAATTTACAAGTGGGCGGCGTAACCGAGCAGGTGACCGTGGAAGCCGGGGCGCTGCAAGTGGAGACGCAGTCGACCAGCATCGGACAGGTGGTGGATACACAGCGCGTGCTGGAGATGCCCCTGAACGGACGCGAGGTGCATGAACTCATCTTCCTCGCGGGAATGGCGAACTATCCGGGCGCGGCGTCGCTGAACACGGTGCGGAATTATCCCACTGTGGTGGTCTCGGTCGCCGGCGGCGCGCCGGATTCGGTCTCTTATCAACTGGACGGCGCGATTCACCAGGACCCGTATAACAACCTGAGCCTGCCGCTTCCGTTCCCGGACGCATTGCAGGAATTCAAAGTGGAGACCAGCGCGATCTCGCCGCAGTATGGGTATCACTCCACTGCGACCGTGAACGCGGTGACGAAGTCGGGCACGAATGCCTTCCACGGCGATCTGTTCGAGTTCCTGCGGAACGGCGATTTGAACGCAAACGACTTTTTCAATAACGCGCTGGGAAGGCCCCGCGATACGTTGAAGCGCAATCAATTTGGCGGAACGTTCGGTGGGCCGATCAAGCGCGACAAGCTGTTCTTCTTCGGAGGCTATCAGCGAACGTCGCTGCGCTCCGATGGCGTGCAGAACACCGCGTTCATTCCTACGCCCGCCATGGCGCAAGGCGATTTCACCGCCATTACCGCTCCCGGTTGCAATAGCGGCAAACAGATCAACTTGCCATCGTCGCTCGGATTCAACAACAACAAGATATCTCCCACGCTATTGGACCCGGTGTCGCTGAATATCCTGAAAACCATGCCTCCAACGACCGATTCCTGCGGGCGCACGTCTTACGGCCAGGTCGCGAATCAGGACGAGGATCTGGTGGCCGCGAAAATCGATTATCAGGCCACCGCCAAGCAGTCCCTTTTCGGACGCTTCTATTCGGCGAAGTTGAATCAAACCTCAACCTACGACGGGAAAAATCCTCTCTCCATTGCGAACTACGGCCTTAACGACCTCGATTACGGCTTGGTGATCGGCCACACCTACCTGATCAACAGCAACATCGTGAACTCCTTCCGGGCGAGCGCGGCGCGGACCAATATCGTCAAGATCCCCGACAACTATGCTTCGTGGAGCGGCCTGGGAGCCAACATCAGCCCGCTGGCGGGAAACATTATCGCGATCGCGGCCTCACCCGAATTCATGATCGGCGGCGGAGCAGCGTCTCCCGGCCAATCTCACAACGGACCGCTGTGGTCGCTCTATGAAGACGTCAGCTGGGTCAAGGGATCGCACCAGATCGGATTCGGCGGCAGCGTGTTCCGGCAGATGTTGAACTATTGGTCGGGCGTGAACGCGGTGGGCACCGCCAACTTCGATGGGTCGGTAACGGGCGCGGGAGGCGGAGCGAGCGTTCTGTCCGATTTCCTGCTGGGCCGAATGAATGGGACCGGATTCAGCCAAGGGACGATTTACGGCTTCTACAGCCGCCAGTATTACGCTTCGATGTACATTCAGGATTCCTGGAGAGTGGGGCGCAGCCTGACGCTAAATTATGGCGTGCGATGGGAGCCGTATTTGTCCGTTTATCAAAAATTCCCGAACCAGGACGAGCACTTCGATCCAGCGCTGTTTGCGGCGGGAGTTCACAGCTCGTATTACCAGAACTCGCCGGCTGGCGTGGTGTTCTCGGGCGATCCTCAATATACCTGCGGAAGTTACTTCAATTGCAACAAGTGGGACAAATTCTTCCCGCGCGTAGGGCTGGCTTGGGATCCGACAGGCAGTGGGCGCATGACGATTCGTGCAGCCTATGGCATGTTCCAGGACCGGCTGAGCATGCTCTCACTGAGCCAGGAGCAGTTCGGGCCGCCATTCGGCAACACCGTCAACCAAGGCGGCGCGGTTCTTTCCAATCCGTGGGCGAACTACCCAGGGTTGGCGGGAGGAGCTTCGCAGCCCGGCCAGAACCCTATGCCGATTCTGGCTTCGCTCCAGGGACTTGGCCATTCCGCCGCGAATATTCCATTTCCGGCGTTCGGAACTTTCGTCAGCTCTCCTCTGAGCGACTTCCATCCGATGTACGTCAATCAGTGGAATTTCAGCATCCAGAAGCAGCTTGGGCAGAATTGGCTGGTGAGCGCCAATTATCTGGGGACCAGCACCATTCACTTACCGAGCGGATATAGCCAGGACCCGGCGATTTTTATTCCGGGCAATTGTCAGGCCGGACAATATGGGCTCACCGCAGCGGGACCATGCTCCACGACGACCAACACGAATTTCCGCCGGCTGCTCTATCTTGAGAATTCAGCCCAGGGACGTTACTTCGGAGGCGCTGGAATCGTGGACGACGGCGCCACATCCAGCTACGAGGGACTGAATTTCACGGCGCAGAAAAGGTTGAGCCGCGGAACGACGGTGCTGGCGAACTACACTTGGTCGCATTGCATTAGCGATCCATGGAATCAAAACCCGACAGCTGCCGGGGTCGCCATTCCCGGCAATCGCAGGCAGTGGCGCTCCAACTGCGTCGGCACCGACCTGCGCCAACTCTTCACGCTGAGCGCGGTCGCAACTTCTCCCAAATTCGAGAGCCGGGCTTTGCGCATGGTGGCGAGCGACTGGCAGGTGGCCCCCATCATGACGATCAAGTCGGCGCAATTTTTCTCCGTGCTGGCCGGCTCGGACCGCGCGCTGACCGGAGTGCCCGGGCAGCCCGCCAGCCTGGCGAATGCGAATCCCTACCCGGTGAACCAAAGCGTGGACCACTGGCTGAATCCCGCCGCTTTCGCACAGCCGGCGCTGGGTACGTATGGCAACCTGGGGTTCAACAACTTGAAGGGGCCGGGAGTTTTTCAATTGAATCTCGCGCTCTCGAGAAATTTCCCCATCCGCGAACATCAGACGCTTCAGGTGCGGGCGGAGGCTTTCAATCTTCCGAATCACCTGAACCCCTTCACGCCGGGAATTTTGCCCATCAATACGACGCTCTTCGGCGGCCAGCAGAACCTGAACGCTTCGAACTTCGGCCAGATCACCAGCGATATCAGCGGCAACAACGGGCTGACCTTGGGCGATTACCGCGTAATCCAGTTGGCGATGAAGTTTATCTTCTAAGAAATCGTGGCGCGCGCTAAAGCGTGCGCCACAAGCTCAGCGAGCCGCGTTCAATAACGTCCGCAGCGCGTCCATTCGGCCGCCGGGAGCGCCCGTCAACAAATCTTCGGGGTAGCGGCGGTATTTCAGAATATCCTTGTACGTCTGCTGATACGCCATCGAGTTCAACCCCAATCCAGCGATGTATTGCAGCCGCATATTGAGATCCTGGTTGATCTGCGCGCCGCTAAGCAGGGGCGCCAGATCCCTCGCGCGGCCCGCGTAGGTCGCTAGCAGCTCGACCGCCGAGTGGAATCCCACATCGCTCAACGACGCGAGCACCCGCGCGTAACTCGATTGGTCCAGCCGCGCCTGGAGCGCGTCCACTTGTACGGGCGCATTGCTCATCCGGCCCAGCAGCACGAGATCGAATCCGTCGCCGCTCAGGTTGTTGCTCCAGATGGTCCCTTCCGGGAACACTGCGAAAAAGGTCGCCAGCTCGGTCCGGATGGTTTCCGGATCGCTGTCGTAAATCGGAAGCCATTGCGCCACCACGCCGCCCGGATTCAGATGTTGCTTCACCAGCTCGTAATATTCCTTCGAGTACAGCACCGACGTGCCCTTCACCCACGGGTGGATGGGATCGGTGGTGACGAGGTCGAACTTGTCCCGCGTGGTGAAGATGTAGTGGCGCGCGTCGTCGTAGACCATGCGCGTTCGCGGATCGTGCAGCACGCTGTAATTCTCTTTTCCGAAATATTCGGTCGATGCCGGGGGAATGAAGCGCTCCAACTCGCAAATCGTAAGCTTTTCGATCTCGGGGTAACGTGTGAGCGATCCCGCTGTCACGCCGGCGCCGAAGCCCACCACGAGGGCTGAGCGCGGCCCCGGATGGATCATTGCAGGTACATGGCCCATCATGCGCTCCAGCCGCATATCGAGAATAGCGGTGGAGGCCTCGGCTTTGCCGCTGACGTAGAAATGGCGCTGCCCGGCGCGCTCCGCGATCACAACGGAGGAGTTCAAGCCCTCGCCGCGGAACAGAATCTTCGTCGGATTCGCGCGGTCGTAGAGATCGAAGGCGCGAACGATGGGCGCGATGCGGCGTCCGTAGGCGATCACCTGCCACGGCACGTCTTGCACTGTGGACGCGAGCGCCCAGCCAACCACGATCGCTGCCGCGGCGCCGGCGAATAGCGCCTTTTTCGCGGAGCCTAATACCGGGGCGCCTGCCAGAATGGCGCTCAGCACGGCGAGCGCGATCAGGATTCGCTCCGATTCGCGCGAGCCAACCGCGGCGATCAGCCATAAACTGAACGCCAGCGCGCCGGCGATTGATCCCGCAGTATTGATCCCGTAAACACGCCCGGCAAACAATGCGGGATCGCGGCCCTTCGAAGCCACCGATGCCAGGGCCAGCGGAAAACTCGCACCCCAAAGTAAGGTGGCCGGAAAGATGGCCCACACCGCGCGCGCCAGATCCAGCTCGAAATTGAACCACGGATCGAGCGAGAGCCACGGGTCCACCGGCCAATACGGCAGTGAATGCGCGACGGTATACGCCGTCCACGTGAGCGCGAATGCGAGCAAAATCTGACAGGCGGCGAAGCCGATGCCCGGATCTCCGAGCCGCCGCGCCAGCGACGATCCGGCGCTGCTTCCCGCCCACAGTCCGAGCAAAAACACGGCGAGAATGATGGAAAAGGTGTAGACGGTGGGCCCGAGCAGCAGCGAAAGCAGGCGGGTCCAGATCACCTCCGCGCCAAGCGCGGTGAGCCCGGAGAGAGCGATCGCCGCGAGAACCAGGCCGCGTCCGCGCATGGCCGCCGAAGCGGCATGCTCGCGGGAAGCAGCGGGCGAAACGGGACGCGCCGCGGCGCCTATTGCCCATCCAATGGAGGCAACGCCAAAGTTGACGGCCGCCGCGGTGTAGGTCGCAATCCGCATGTCGTGGACTCGCAGCAAATAAAATCCCGCCATCAAGCATCCGGCGACAGCGCCGGCCACGTTGGCGCTATAGAGGAATCCGAGCCGGGAAACTCCCACAGGCGAGCTTCCCGCCCATCGGGCGCAGGCAGGAAGCGATCCGCCCATCAGCAGTGTCGGCGGCAGTAAACAGATGGCGGCCACCAGTCCGCGCGCGATCAATCCGGAGGAGCCCTCCACATACACGCGGGCGACCACTGGAAGTCCGAACAGGACCAGCAATCCCAGCACGCCGATTCCCGCCTCCAACGCGGCGAACACGCGCAGCGGATTCCGGCTCTGAGGAATCAATCGCGCAAATAGAAAACTGCCGGCACACAAACCTCCCATATACGCGCCAAGAAGCAATCCCAGCGACGCCGCGGAAGAGCCGATCACCAATTGCAGCAGTTGCAGCCAGACGATCTCATAGATCAGCGCGGCGCACCCGCTAGCGGCCATCAGGGCCAGCAGAAGGGAAAAAATCCAGCGCGAACCGGCGAAAAGGCTTGCGTCGGCTTCTGTTTCGATTTTTCGCGCGACGCTCGACCCCATCTCATTGCCCCGCGCCGTACAAACGGTGCTTGCCGATATATTCTGACACGGCGGAGGGCAGCTCGGGCGGCGACTCGCCGCGGGCCAGCGCCTGCCGGATTTCCGACGACGAGACTGGGAGCGCCAGCGTGTCCAGCCGGTGAACGGTAGCGTCCGCGGGGCTTACGTAAGCGTGTCCTGGGCGAGTCACCACGATGAACTCCACCGCGGCCACAACCTCGGTCCAACGATGCCAGGTGCGGATCTCGGCGAAAGCGTCGGCGCCGATCAAGAAGAAGAGCCGCTTCCAGGGGAGGCCCAATCCGCGCACGCGCTCGATGGTGTAGATCGAGTAGCTCAGCTCCTGGCCTTCCTCCAGGCGGGAAGGGACGAAGCGCGCCTCGCCCGAGCATGCGAGCTCCACCATCCGGTAGCGGTCTTCATAGGGCGCGATGGCGCCTTTGTGCGGAGGATGACTCGAAGGAATAAACAACACGCGGTCGAGTGCGAAGGCGTCCGCAGCCTCGCGAGCGACGGTCAAGTGGGCCGAGTGAATGGGATCGAAAGTGCCTCCAAAAATCGCAGTCTTCATAGGAGGCGCCGCAGCAACTCGCCCTGGTTATCGATTTCGACGCCGATCTGGACCCACATCAGTCTGTGGGGTTTTAATATTTCGGCGGCGCCGCGCGGAAGATTCATCATGTCCTTTTCGGTGGTGAGCAACGTTTCCACGCCCGCCGCGGAGGCGCGCGCAGCCAAGCGGCGCAGATCGGGGGCGCTGTAGCGATGATGATCGCCGAATGCCTGGCGAAAAGCAACTTCCAGGCGGAGCGATTCGAGGGTGCGCCAGAAAGCGCGGGGCTGGCCCAGGCCGCAGAAGGCGGCGGCGTTCCCCTCGATGGGGCCTGGAGGAAAGCCGGGCGCCGGCAGGATGGCCCGCACCACCACGCGCGAGGTGAAGATGGGCGCCTTCGGGTTGTAGCGGCGGATGAGGCGCTCAATGCCGGCGATGGATTGGCCTGGCTCGGCGCGGGTGACGATCACCGCCGTCGCGCGGCTAAGGCTTGAAACAGGCTCTCTCAAGCGTCCAAGCGGGAACACACCGCCGCCTAACGGATCGAGGGCGTCGATCATTACCAAGTCCTGGTCTCTCTTTAGGCGCGCGTGCTGAAAGCCATCGTCGAGGAGGAAGATATCCGGCGCGAGTTGCTTTTCCACTTGCAAGCCGATTCGAAACCGGTCGGAGCCAATTCCCACGTGCGCATGGCCTGCGCGAATGAACGCCTGCGCTTCGTCTCCAGTTTCTTCGACGGGCGCCGTGTCTCCCTTCGGCACGACGACTTCGGCTTTGGATTTTCTCGCGTAGCCGCGGGTGAGAATCGCGACATTGCGGCCGTCGCCGTCGAGCAGTTCCTCCAAATGAGCGACGATGGGCGATTTTCCCGCGCCCCCCATGGCCAGCGAACCAACGCTGACCACTCTCGTGGACAGAGATCGCCGGCGAGTAAGCGCTCGGGCCATGCTGACACGATGGCCGGCTCGCCAGATCCAGGAGAGCGGAGTCAACGCGGTTCGGGCCGCGCGCGTCCGGAGAGGATTGGGAATTCCAGCGTCGCAGGCCCCTAGGATTTCAACGACCATGCGATCCAGGGCTCCGCGTTTGGCGGTGAAGACACAGCGCGCGGCCTCGCTGAGGCGCGAAGCTCGTTCCGGGGAGCGAAGTAACTCCCCGACAGCCGGCGCCAGCTCGCTCGTGTCTGCAATGCGGGAAAGTGCTCCCGCCGCAGTGAACTCATCCGCAATGGCCGCGAAGTTTTCCATGTGCGGGCCCGCGACGATCGGCTTGCCGAAACAGGCGGGCTCGAGTATGTTGTGGCCACCGCGCGAGGCAAGCGTTCCGCCCATGAAGACTACGGTTGCGCGCTCGAACACCGCCGCTAGCTCGCCGATCGAATCGAGCAGCAGCGCGCCCGGTAATTCGATATTCGCAAGCGCGGTGCGGCGGGCGAAACGGACTCCCGCATCCGCGAGCTTTTCGGCGGCGATATCGAATCGTTCGGGGCGGCGCGGAGCGAGAATCAACAGCAGGGACGGGAATTCGGCGGCGAGCTTCTGAAAAGCGCGAATGACTGCGTCGTCCTCGTCGGGGTCGTCCGATTCCAGGGCAGGCATGGTGCTGGCGGCGATCCAGATGGCGCCGGGATGCAGGGAGTCAAGGAACGATGCGAGATCTTCTTTTACGCCTGCCGCTGGCGGCGTGAAATCGTATTTCAGATTACCCGCGGCTAATACCCGATCCGCCGGAGCGCCCGCCAGAAGAAAACGCCGGGTATCCTCTTCGGATTGGGCAAGGATCGCGTCCGGCTGCGAGAGAACGTGTTTGAAAAAAGCGCGGAACAGGCGATATCGCGGCAGCGCTCGATCCGAAATGCGCGCGTTCAGCATTATTAGAGAGGATCCGGCGAGCTTCGATTCGCGATACAGATTAGGCCAGATCTCCGTTTCGAGAACAATCACTGCCGAGGGACGCAGTCTTCGAAGAACGCGCCGGACAATCGAGTGGTAATCGAGCGGCGCAAAGAAAATTCCCTGAACCAATCCGCTCAGACGGCGCTCGGCGGTCGCTCGCCCGGCTAGAGTCGTCGTCGAGAGATAAATCGCAAGATGAGGGCGCTCGGCCCGGATGCGGAGAATTGGCTCCAGGGCGGAAAGCACCTCGCCCACCGAGACGGCGTGAAACCATAAGCTCCCCGAACCCGTCGTGTCAAAGGACGGGGGAAGAAATCCGAGGCGCTCGGCCAAGCCTTGGAAATATGCGCGGTCCCTGATTCCCCGGTACAGTAAATATAGGGCGACCGCCGGACTTAAGGCGATCTGGAGAACCTGATAGAGGGAATAGATGAAGCGACTCGCGATCGTTCTTTTGAGTATAGCGACGGCTATGGCGGGCGACAAGGACAAAGTCCACTTCACGTCCGGCCCCGCATCGTCGTATCCCGGGCATCAAACGCTGGACAAAATCACCATCGCGGCCGTGCCGTTCACCACGGAGGAACAGGCGGCCTCCGCTTTCGGGAAGGCGAATCCATACAAATACGGGATCCTACCCGTACTGGTGGTCATTCAGAACGATACCGGTAAAGCGATCAAGCTGGATCTGAAAGCGGAATTCGAAGATCCACGCGGCCAGCATCTCGACGCGATGGCGACCGCCGATGTCGTTCTCTGGGATGGAGCGAGCAACGCAAGTTGGAAAACCGGGAGCACGCCTTCTCCACTTCCGATTCCGCGCCGCAAGGTGAAGAAAGGTCCTCTGCACGTTCCGGAGATCGAAGGGTTGGCGTTTTCGGCGAAACTGATTCCGCCCGGCGATTCTGTCCGCGGCTTCTTCTATTTCCAGACGCAGAACCTTCCTGGATCGAAGATCTATCTGACGGGGCTGAAAGACGCGGCGAGCGGAAAAGACTACTTCTATTTCGAAGTGCCCTTGGAGTAGAGGTCGCCCCGCCACCATCGGGCCGAATAGACGATTGCGGCCGCGGCCAGCCAGCCTTCGGCGTATTCGGGTTGAGCCGCCCAGCGAATCGTCGCCGAGTGCATCAATCCAAACCAGGAGAATACCGCGGCGATCAGGCACCAGGCGGCGGCGCGGCCGAACCGGCGGTCGATTACCTCGGCGACCGTCGACGCCACAATCAGCACCAGAAAGAGAAAACCGTTGCCGAGCCCTTGCACGGACGACCAATAGATCGACCGGTTGAGCGCCGCGTTGACAGCGGGATTCGCCGCGGATAGCTGAAGCGCCGGGAGCGCCGAGTTCATCGCCGCCGCTACCACGGCGCCTGCGGGCAAGACAAACCCGAGCAGCACGGCGCTCATATATTTCGGGTCCACTCGCCTTATCGTCGCCGTTCCCACGCCGATGCACACGTAAGCTACCATCGCGGCCAGAATCGGCCAGGGGAACAACTGCGCGACGAAGATCGAGAGGCCTCCGGCGACCACGGCCGCAAAGATAACTGGCGTCCATACGGCAAAGCCGATGCGCGCGCCCATGGCCTTATAGGGAGGCAGCATCGCGTAGACTACCGGCGCGACCACGCTCCCGGCGAGTCCGCATGCCAGCGTCCCCAGTCCATCCCAGGCAAGCACGCTGCGCGCGTCGTAATCGTCCCCCGCCGCGGCGGCGCCCGCGCACGAAGCGATGTCCTGAAGCACGTGATAAATCGCCATCGGCGCGATTACGGAAAGATAAGGCAGCGCCAGGCTCATCGCGCGCAGCGGATCTGGAATTCGGGCGAAGGGCAAGCCCGGCGCGATCCCCTGCCCTGTGGGGTGTGTGTAGCCGACCGCGATTCCTACGGCAAGAGGGATCAGCCATGCGGCCAGAAACGGCGGAATCCGCCAGCGCGTGATGGGCACGTTCGCGACCACGCTGGTGACGACAATCGCCAGGGCCACCAGTCCCACCAGCGGCTGATCGAAAACGCGCTGCAGCAGGACCAGTGCTAAATAGCTGTACATGGCCGCCCCGAACACGGTCATTGCGGCTGGCGTGGGAATAAAGCGGCGGAAAAACGCGGCGAACGGTGCGGCGGCGAGCTTGATAATCCCGGTCCAAGCGACCGCCGCGGCGCCTACCTCCCACGCCAGAGTTGCATCGCGGCTTTGTAGATAAACCGGCAGCATGATCGACAATGTATACGCGATGATCGCCGGAACGTTGTTGCCATAGACGTGCGCGGTCACGTTGTTGCGCTTTTCGCGGCGCGCCAGCCGCGTCGCCAGATGCGCCAATCCGAGCGAGCCGATTAGCAGGCCAAGAGCGTAGCCAGGCAACAGCCGCCGCACGCTGAAATCGAGCGGAATGCCCGCCGGTAACAGCAGGAAAGCCGGGATTACCATTTGGGCGAGGTTGAATCCAACCTGCGCGATGGTGGTGTCGACGTCTCCTCGCTCCAGAGTCCACCAGCGCTGGCCGGGCCCGGTTTCCGCAATACGAGTGCTCTGCTGCGGGTTCAAATCTTAAACGACTCGAGCGATTCCGGAGCGAAAAGCCCCTTGGGATTCAATTGCCGCTTGGAAAGCCCTTGCTCATAGGAGTAGCGCAAAAAAGTCTCCAGCACGCGCTGGTTGGGCTCCAGCCCATACGGCCAGAAGTCGCGGCCCATGGTCTTCTCCGTATCTTCGACGTGCTGCACGAGCCAGGGAAGCATGGTCTTCAGCGCGGCCATCTCGTGTAGGTCCTCCCAAGCTTCGCGCTTGGCGGCGGCGAAAGCCTTGTAAAGCGATTGCGCCACCCAGGGATTTTTTTCGTATAAGTCGCGCCGGATCGCCACGGTGTGCATGATGGGGAAGATCTTGGTTTTCTCGAAATATTCGCGTTCGACTCGCCGGTAATCGGGAAACAACCGGCGAACGCTGCCCTCGCCATTGCGGAACGTGGAGGGCGCGCGCGCGGTGTAGAGGGCGTCGATCTCGCCGGCTTCGATCATTCGCGATAGCGTCCGGTCGCCTGGGATGGCCTGCGTGCGAATCTCGGGCGGAAGATTCAGCGCGAGCTTCTCCGGCCTGCCGGTCTCCTCTTCTCCGCCGCTCAGATAAGTGGCGCCGGCGGCCGGAACGCCGTACTCGTCGCTCATGATGCCGCGGATCCATACCGGCGCGGTCATTTGATATTCCGGATTGCCGATGCGCTTGCCGGCAAGGTCCTTCGGCTCGCGGATGCCGCTGCCGGAGTGGACGTAAATGCAGGAATGCCGGAAGAAGCGCGAAGGAAAGACCGGGATCGCGACAAACGGAGGATTTTCGCGAAACAGGGAAAGCGTGTAGGAGGAAAGCGACATCTCGGCGACGTCGAACTCGCGATGGCGCAGCATGCGGAAGAACGTTTCTTCGACGGGGAGATTGAGATAGTTCAGCTCGATTCCATCAATGGGAACGCGGCCTTCCTGGAGCGCGCGTGTCCGGTCGTAATTCCAACAAGCAAGGGTGAGCCGGAGCTTCGCCATCTGAAGAAGGCTACACCCCGGATGAGGAAAGTGTCAACAGGATGCGCGGTTTGACTTTTGAAGCGCGGGCGCGGTACCAATGGGATAGACCTCAGGCGCGGTAGCCAAGTGGTAAGGCAGAGGTCTGCAAAACCTTTACTCGGGGGTTCGATTCCCCCCCGCGCCTCCAACGACTTGGCTTTCTTCTCCATAACTTACAGCTTCAGAGCGCCGCTCATTAGACATTCTCGGCTCTACGCCAACAACGGGGGCAACCGAGATCCCAAACCAGTTAACCACATAAGACCTTGACTCTGAGTCTATAATTTTCGAAATTACGGAACCCGAAAGCCTGCCTGGTGATGGTCTCCATTTTGTTGTGAAAGCCTTCCGTGATTCCGTTATTGCGAGTGAATCTCCACATCCGGACAATCTGTTGAGACCAGTTCCTGAGCGTTTCCCCGAGTTGTACCAGTTGAGCCAGCTTGCCATCGAGCAGCGCTTGCACGGAATCTAAGAAGCGCGGCAGTAGGGAACGACACTGCTTCTGCGTACGATGCTTGTGCAGCAGCAGATCACAAAGCTGTTGTTTGAAGTGGTAGATCGGCTCCAGGGCTGGAAATGCCGTGAAGTACGCGGTCAGTTTGAGCCACTGCTCGTCGGTGAGATTGCGCCGATGGCGACGCATCAAAGAAAGCAGCCCGCGATTCTTGGAGCCGGTGGGATCGATATCCCGCCAGCAGTTCAGGAAGTGATGGTTGATGAGACGGATGACGTGGAAGCGATCCGCCACAATCAAGGCCTTGGGGAAGTGCTTGCGCACGATGGACCGGTAAGTGGAGGAGAGGTCCATGCAGATGATGGGACCGCATCCTTGCCTTGCAGGGCCTGTAAATAGGGTTCCAGAGCGAGTTCCGATCGGCCGAGCACGACGTCGTAGATCTTGTGGTTCTTCAGATCGCACAGGGTCGTGGCAAAGCCCTTGCGGCGAGTGAAGAAGTGCTCGTCGATACCCAGGATTTGTGGACAGCGGGGCGGATGCCATGCTTTGAATTGGCGTTGCAGTCCTTTGCGGAAGTAGCGCTCGACGGTCGCGGCGCCGATCTTCTCCCGCCGCCCCAGCCGGCTGCGATTAATGCCGTCCAGGTGCTGCTGGTAGACGGCCTGCTGGTACGCTTCGCTGGCTCGCTGTCGGGGAAGAATGCCGGGCAAGCGCTGCCGGAAGTAGCGGCCACAACCACGGCAGTGCCATTTGGGAACCTGCAACTCCAGCAGTAGGGCGCGCGTTCCCCAGTTCTCATGGCGGACGTGCCGGGTGTGAGTTCCTTTATTCCTTAGCAAGTTGCCGTTGCAATGCGGGCAGGATGCCGGCTCGCTCCAGCGCGCCGACACCCACACCGCTCCTTCTTCCCAACGAATCTCTGTAATCTGGCAACCAGGCAGGCCCAGCAGAATCTCTGAGTTGTACAAAACATTTCTCCCAAGATTGTTTTAGCAAGTCTTGGGATTCTCGGGCCTGCCCCCGTTAGTGATCAAGAGCCACATTCTCGAGATCCCGCCGAGATCTCCTCCTCGAAGTCCGCCATAGCTCGGTCTTGAGCTTCCTGGCGAACGTGGACGTACTTCACCACGCTGCGCTAGTCGGCGTGCCATACGATGGCTGTGAGAGTCGCCATCGGCATGCCCGTTTCGGCGGCGCGCGTCGCGAAGGAGTACCGGAAGTCGTAAAGGACGAACGAAACGCTTGCCGCCTCTGTGAACGCGGCGCAGCCAGACGGACACTTACCCGCCATCACGCTCCTGCGTCTCCCGATGGCCGGCGCGGTAATCATGTCGAACAACTCGACTGCCCGTGCGCACGGCTGCTACCGCATCTTTCCAGTGCTTGACCAGCGGGAGTAACTACATGGCGGAGTTTCCGGGTGGGGTCCGCATTGTAGTTTGTAGGGAAGCGCCGGCTTGGCGGATTCCGAGGAAGATGGAATGACCCGGGAGATCACGGCTTTGCTTCGCGCCTGGGCGGCGGGAAACACCGCCGCGCTGAACGATGCTCTCCCGGCGATCTACGCCGAGTTGTGCTCCATCGCCGCCGCGCGGCTACGGGCTCGGCGAAAGGGCTGTACGCTCGATCCGTCGGCTTTAGTTCACGAAGCCTACCTTCGCCTAGCCGAATCTTCGCCGGCAATTTTTGAGAGCCGGTCGCATTTTTTAGCCGTCGCTTCTCTTTTGATGCGCGAGATTCTGGTCGACCGTTTCCGAGCCAAGAAAGCCCTTAAGCGTGGCAGCAACGGCGTTGCCGTTACCTTGGGCGAAGTCCCTGGCGGGTCCGGCCCGGAAGTGGATCTCCTGGATCTCGACGCAGTGCTTGACGAACTTGCCGCCGCCTACCAGCGTCACGCCAAAATCGTGGAAATGCGCTTCTTCGGCGGTCTCTCAGTGGAAGAGACCGCCGGCGCCCTGGGGATCTCTCGGGCGACCGTCAAACGCGATTGGATGTTCGCTCGGGCCTGGATTACTGAGCGGCTTGGCCGTCGCTAGTCATGTCGCAATCCTGGACCATCTCCGAACTCTTCGAGCGTTGCACGCAGCTGGGTGCGAATACTCGCGAAGCAATGTTGCGCTCTCTGGAGCCCGATCAGCCCGAACTGGTTCATCAGGTGCGAAGTCTTTTAGAGGCGCACGATCGAGGCCCAGGCTGGCTCGATCGGAATGCAATCGATCATCTCGCCGATGACGATGAGCCAGCCGTGCAGGCGCCCTCAGCTTCCGGCGCGACGGCTTGGCTGCGGCCCCGGCCGCGGGCGTTCTGGGTTTTCCTGGCGATCGATCTGGTGGGGATCGCATTCTACATTTTTTGCGGCATTATGGTCGCGCACTACAAGAGCCAGACGGTCGATTGGGGATATGACACCGATTTAACGCACGGTGTCTGGCGCATCGTCTCGCCCGATCCGCGAGGGCGGGCCGTCGGCAAACTCAATAACGGCGACGAAATTCTGGCCATAAATGACGACGTGCGAACGCCGGCTGGCAGCGTGTTGGTTGCATTCCAAACCATTCACGCCGGTCCCTATCGGATGCGCGTCGCCACCAATGGCGTTCCTCGGGAAATTCAGCTCGCGCTCGGCGTGAAGAGCGATCCCAAGCAAATGGGCGACGTGGTCGCGTTTGGAATCGTGAGCCTCGCGTTTTTTTTCACCGCCGTTGTTCTGGGCCTTCTCAAATCCGAGCAAACCATCGCACAGCGCGGTTACCTCGCCCTGATGATGGAAGGACTGGTCCTTGCGAAAGTGCTGGTCTCTCCGTACCTCCCCTTCCTCGCCGGGGCCTCCTTCGCCATTTACGAAATTCTGTCTCTCCTGGACGGCGTGCACTTCGCCTTCGCCTATCTTTTCTACAGCACGCTGTTCGAACGCGTGCTGCCGGCCCGCGCGTGGAAGCGCGCAGTCTTCGTCTTGTTCGCCTGGGGCGCTGTCATCACTTCCATGCGGGCGGCGGTCGAATGCGGCCACGTCTCCGGCTTTCTGAACCGGCATCCGCGGATTCTCGAATTCGATCTGCGCATGGATCCGTATTTCTACGTGCTGGCTCCGCTAGCCATCTGTGCGGTAATTGCGCGGAACTATGTCCGCGTCCGTCAGCCAGACGAACGCCGGCGGGCGAAATGGATCGCTTATGGCTCGCTCGCCGGCATTCTGCCTTACCTCGTCTTCCGGCTGCTGATGTTGACGCTCGAGTCATGGAGCCATCAATGGTCCATGGCCGTCGTCGCGCTCCAAGCCGTGCGCAGGCTCTCGATCCTTGCAGCGATCTTAATTCCCGCGGCGACCGGCTACGCCATTTACAAGCACCGTATGTTCGACATCAGCGTCGCGGTGCGCCGCGGAATTCGTTACGTTCTAGCCAAAAGCGTTTTGCAGCTTACTCTGGCGCTCCCCGCGATCGCGCTCATCGTCGCCTTGACGAGAGATGCCCGGCGCACCGTTAAGGAAGCCATTCTGACTAATTCCGGATTCATCGTTCTGCTGATTTTGGCCGCCGCCGTCTTTAAATTCCGGATTCCGCTGCAACGCTGGCTCGACAGGCGCTTCTTCCGCGAAAGTTTCCGGCGCGAGCAGCTCTTGCTCTCGCTAGTGGACAGTGCGCAGAAACTCCATTCGCTTTCGGAAATGGCCGAGACGGTGGCCAACAACATTGAAGCGGCCTTTCACCCGGAATGCATCGCGATCCTGTACCATTCGCCGAAGGATCGCTTCTATGTGACTGCCTATTCCACGGGCTGCCTCCAAAGCGATCTGCGGATCCGCGAAAATTCGCCGCTGCTTGCGCTCTTGGAAGCCGATTCCGAGGCGCGGCATCTCGCCTCTATGGACGGCGTGGCGACTTCGGAGACGCGCCGCTTCATAGCGCTGGGCATCGATATCGTCATTCCTATGATCGGAGCCGCTCGCGGAATCAGCGGCCTGATTTTGCTCGGCAATAGACTCGCCGAGGAACCTTACAGCTCTGAGGACCAGCGACTGTTGACTGCGCTCGCCGGGCAGATGGCGATTTTTCATGAGAATGTTTCGCTGCATCGGGATCTGGCCGAGCAGAGGAAAACCGCCGAGAAGATCCGTGTCCGCCTGGAAACCAGGGGGATCGACGGATTTCGCGAGTGTCCGCTGTGCGGCGTCTGTTACGATCTCTCCGTCTTGCGCTGCCCCAAGGATGGCGCCGAGCCCGCCTTCGCCCTGCCGATTCGCCGTACCGTCGATCGCTACCGGCTAGACCGGCTGATTGGAAAAGGTGGCATGGGAACGGTTTACGAGGCCGAAGACCTGTCGTTGCGGCGTCGTGTCGCGGTGAAGATCATGACCGGCCCACGCACGGAAAACCCCGTTTCGTTGCGCCGGATCTATCGCGAGGCGCGTGCCGCGTCCCGCCTGAATCATCCCAATGTGATCACCACCTACGATTTTGGAGTTATCGACGATGTCGCCTATCTGGTCATGGAACTCGTTGCCGGCCAGACATTGCGTCAAGCCATGAACGACGGGCCATTGGACGGCCCAATCGCGGCGATATGGTTCGATCAGCTTCTCCTCGGCGCCGAGGCCGCGCATTGCGCGGGTATCGTCCATCGCGATTTGAAGCCGGAAAACGTGCTGATCTCCACTTCCTCGGACGGCAAACCGCTGGTCAAGATACTCGATTTCGGCGTGGCCAAGGCCGATTTGCAGTTCGGGGAATCGTCCACGCTCACCAGCCCCGGCGCCGTGCTCGGCAGCATTCACTATATGTCGCCGGAGCAGTTGGGCGGCGGCAAGGTGGACGCCCGGTCCGATCTTTTCTCCATCGGCGTCATGGTATTCGAGTTCCTTACCGGCCGGCTTCCGTTTGCGGGCGAAACCTACACTGAGCGCGTTATTTCCGTTCTCCGCGATGAGGTCGCGTTCCCAACGGGCTCCGGATCGGATCGTCTGGGAGCGGCGCTCAAGAAATGTCTGGCAAAAGATCCGGCGGATCGATTCTCCTCGGCCGCGGAACTTCGCAGCGTATTTGTGCCGCTGCTTTCCCCCCTTGGTCGCTTGTGGGGATCGGGCGCTCTTGGAGCCTCTGAAGGAGTCATGCCGGAGCGAACAGGAAGGGGGCCCATTTGACCCCCTGTTCCCGTCCAACCAGAAAAGAAATCTGATGGCGCTGGGCGAGTCACCGATGAATAGCTACTCCCGCGGGAGTGTTGTTGGGGTTGGCGGGGTCCACGTCCACTAGATTGAACATCGATCGATCGGGAGAGACCTGTATAGTAAAGTCCCACCCGCAGCCTGGACCGCACGTTAAGGTCGCCTTGCCGCTGCCATTGGGGTTCATGGACGTCACCGTCAGGGTTTGGGTTGTGGAACTGTCCCCACATCCGGTGCTATGGCCCACCAGCGTGCCGGAGCCCGATCCGGCGGTGTTGAGCGTGCCTGTGAAAAGCATGGCCGCCGATCCGCATCCCGTGTTCCCCTGAAGGGCAATCTGCCACGGTCCCGACAAGTCCTCCGGGCCGATCGCTCCAGTGGCCTTACCTTTTTTGGGTAGCGAAATTATTGCGACCAACCCGAGCGCGGCGACAAGCGCGAGCCGGACCGGCCTTTTCAGTTGACTTTGACAAATCATAGACTCCTCCTTTTGAGTTAGGCGTTGGGAGGGCCTCAGCTGATCGATCCAATTTTCCGTTCCCGCCCTTCATCAGCGCCTTCACTACACTCTTCGTAAAATGCGGACAAAAGGGCTCACCGGATTTGGAGCATTGTTACCGGTCGGATCGACGGTCTTATGACGCGGAAAAAGTGCGGGAGCGTTCGGCGTCCGCACAAAGTTACCGCTAGAATACTAGCACCCACTGCCGAAGCCAGGCCGTTAGCCGTCGTAGACTCCAAATATCGATGCCACATGTTATCGTCACCGGCGGGCCTGGCGCGGGCAAGACGACGCTCCTGGCTGAGCTTGGCGCTATGGGCTACGCAACGGTCGAAGAATCCGCGCGGGCTGTCATCGCGGAACGCCTCGCCCGTGGCGCGAGCCGCCGGCCCGACGCTCTTGCTTTCGCACAAGAACTCTTGCGTCGAGACATTGAGAAGTACCTCAATCAGCCTCGTACTTCCCAGTGGGTCTTCTTTGATCGCGGGCTAATCGATGCGCTGGGTATGCTTCACGAAGCTTCACCTCTGTCTTCCATCCAGTTGGAAACCATGCTCGCGTCCTACCCGTTCCACGCCACCGTGTTCGTGTTGCCGCCATGGCAGGCTATCTACGCCAACGACGCAGAACGCGACCAATCCTTTGCGGAGGCCGTTGACGTCCACGCCCGCATAGTACGGTGGTACAGCGCCTGTGGCTATCGTGTCCATGAAGTGCCTCGGCTTCCTGTTGCCCAACGAGCCGGGTATATACTGCGCATTCTCGCGGAGAGCGCCGGCTGACCCGCATTGTTAGAGAGCCCTCATTCTGAAAATGACAGCCGACAAGTGGCCTGGACTTTCGTTAGTGACGAAAATGCCGCACGCCGGTGAAGACCATCGCCAGCCCTAAGCGATTCGCGGCCGCGATCGTCTCTTCGTCTTTCACCGATCCGCCCGGCTGGATCACCGCCGTCGCGCCGTGGCTCGCGGCCTCTTCGACTCCGTCGGCAAAGGGGAAAAACGCATCCGACGCCACGACTGTTCCCTTCAACGGCAGAATCGCTTTCAGGGCGCCGAATTTCACCGAATCCACGCGGCTCATCTGGCCGGCCCCGGCGCTAATCAGTTGTCCCCGCCGCGCGTACACGATGGCGTTCGACTTGACGTGCTTGCAGACTTTCCACGCGAATTCGAGCGCTTCGTATTCTTCGTCGGTCGGCGGTCGCGCGGTCGCGACGCGCATCTCCTCGCGCGACAAGCGATGCGCATCCGGCGTCTGCGCGAGGAACCCTCCGCCGATCGATTTCACCACCAATCCGGGCGAACCCGAGGCAACCTTGATCAACCGCAGATTTTTCCGCGCGCGGAACGCCGCGAGCGCCCCATCCGAATAACCGGGCGCGGCGATGGCGTCGGTTTTGATTTTGACGACTTCCGCGGCGGTTTCCCCGTCCACTTCGCGATTGAAGGCCAGCACGCCTCCGAACGCGGAGATCGGGTCGGCTTCGAACGCCTTGCGGTAAGCGTCCGCCGGCGTTGGGCCGTCCGCGCATCCGCACGGATTGGTGTGCTTGATAATAGCCGCCGCCGGCGCGTCGAATTCCTGGATCAACTGCCAGGCCGCGTCCAGATCCACCAGATTGTTATACGACAGCTCCGGGCCGTGCAGTTGCTCCGCCGCCGCGACTCCGCCCGCGCCGGACGCGTACAGCGCCGCGGCCTGATGCGGATTCTCTCCATAACGCAGCGCGAGCGTCCGCCGCGCGCGGATGTCCAGAATTGCCGGCAGCGTCTCGCCCGTGGGCGGAATCTCGGCCAGCCGCGCCGACACCGCCCGATCGTAATCTGCGGTCAGCGAGAAAGCGTTCTTCGCCAGCTTCCACGAGGTTTCGCGGC
This sequence comes from Bryobacteraceae bacterium, assembly GCA_036557165.1. Taxonomy (GTDB): domain Bacteria; phylum Acidobacteriota; class Terriglobia; order Bryobacterales; family Bryobacteraceae; genus Palsa-187. Next base: position 225,748 of record DATBIA010000001.1, on the reverse strand, counting down.
TGAGCGAGCCGCGGCCTGCCCACAATTCCTCTATGATCGCGGGATAGTCGCCCGGCGAGACCACCACCGCGACGTCCTGCCAGTTCTTGGCCGCCGCGCGAATCATCGTCGGCCCGCCGATGTCGATGTTCTCGATCAGTTCTTCGAGGGGCGCGTCTTTCTTCGCGGCTGCCTTGGCGAAGTCGTACAGGTTCACCGCCACCAGATCGATCGGCGCGATGCCGTGCTTCGCAAGAGCCTCCATGTGCGCCGGGTTCGATCGCATCGCCAGGATGCCTCCCGCAATCGCCGGATGGAGCGTTTTCACCCGGCCGTCCAGCATCTCCGGAAATCGGGTTGTCTCCGCCACTTCTTTCAGCGGCGCCACGCCGGCCACTTTTAAAGCCCGGAACGTTCCGCCCGTCGAAACGATCTCTACTCCCAGATTGGCAAGCGATTGCGCGAACTCCACGATGCCCGTTTTATCGGTCACGCTCAGCAGGGCGCGGCGAATCAGCGGCATGGATTCCTATTGTCCCACGCACCCAAAAGAGGGAGAATCGAGATGATGCTGAAGGCCTTCATGGTCGCGCTGCTTGCGTTCGCGTCGCTATCCGCCGCTTGGGCCGACGACGATCTGGCTCCGGGAAAAATCCTGGTGGCGGATCGCAAGCTCAAAGATCCCAATTTTGAGCGCTCCGTCATCTATCTGATCACCTACGACGAGAAAGGCGCGGTCGGATTGATCCTGAACCGTCAAACCGATACGCCCGTCGGAAAAATTCTCAGCGGCGTTAAGGGGGGCGCCGGCCGAAAGGACTTCGCGTTCTCGGGAGGGCCTGTAGAAACCGACAGCATTCTTGCCCTTTATCGCGGCGCGCCCAAGGGCAAAGGCGCGCAGCGGGTATCGGCGGAGATTTCCGCCATTCTGGACGAGACCGCGCTGGCGGACGCCTTAGCCGCCCCGGATGGCGACCGCGGCGCGCTCCGTTTCTATCTCGGTTACGCGGGTTGGGGCCCTGGGCAATTGGACGCTGAGATCGACGCCGGCGGCTGGTACGTCATTGGCGGCGACGCCAAAATGGTATTCGACGACCAGCCCGAAACCCTCTGGGACCGATTGATCCGCCGCAAAGACCAGCAGGTGGCGCTTTCTTCCCCCACTCGAGATTTGTTAACCTTCATAAGCAGCCTCGCGCATGGAACCAAGTTGCATCCGGCACACGGAATTGCCGGGAACGTCCCGGCTTTTCGCCGATTTCAGCTATCGCTTTGATCGCGTAGCGCGATTCTATAGGCATAATCCGCACAATCCGGCATCGTTCGACGCTGCTGCAAAGGAGATCGACTACCCCAACGACCGCCGCGCCGCGCTGGTCCGCGCGCTTCAGGCGCAGAATGGCGATAGCGAAAGCTTGCGCCGTTTGGCGCAGCCTGGAACCGTCGCTGTCGTGACGGGTCAGCAAGTCGGCTTGTTCGGCGGGCCCGCCTATACCCTTTACAAGGCCCTCACGGCCGTGCGACTGGCCCAGGATCTCTCGAATCGTGGCATCCCGGCGGTCCCCATCTTCTGGCTCGCCTCGGAGGATCACGATTTTCCCGAAGTAAGTTCTGCTTGGACCTTCACTTCCGCTCACGAACCGGTTCGGCTGACGGTGAATCCGCCGGAGACGAACGGTCGCCCTCGCCCGGTCGGGCGCATTCCGCTAAAAAATCCTCCGGTCGCCGAATTGCGCGAGTCCCTAAAAGGATTCGCCGATGGCGAGCGGGTCGCTGCGCTGGTCGAGGACGCATATCGTCCAGGAACGACATTTTCGAGCGCTTTTCGTGCACTTTTGAGCGCAATTTTGCCCAAAACGGGGCTGATTTTGCTCGATCCGCTCGACCCGGCGATTCGGGAGATCTGGGCGCCGCTTGCATCCGAGGCACTTGCCGCCGCGGGCGAACTCAAAACGCGCCTGCTGGAGCGCAATCGCGAGTTGACTACCTCCGGCTATCACGCGCAAGTGCATCTGGAACCAAAGACATCGCTGTTTTTCCTGCTGGAAAACGGCGAACGGATCACTCTGCGGCTTAAAGATTCCGAGTTTCAAACGCTGGCCGACAGAGCCGCGGATATTTCTCCCAACGCGCTGCTGCGTCCTGTGATGCAGGATTATCTATTGCCGACGGTGGCTTACATCGGCGGCCCCGGCGAGCTGGCGTATTTCGCGCAGTCGCAAGTGATCTACGATCAACTGCTCGGCCGCATGCCGGTAGTTGTTTCCCGCGCGGGCTTCACGCTGCTCGATCAGCGCGCCGCAAAGCTGCTGGAACGCTATCAACTTCCGTTCCCTGCCGCGCTGGTGCACGAGCAGGAGTTGGAGCAGCGGCTCGCGAATGCGCTGGTTCCCGAGAGCGTGGGACGTTCGTTTGAACAGACGTCGGGAGAAATGCGGCGGCTCCTTTCCGGGCTGGGCGAGGAAGTGGCGCGCTTCGATCCCACTCTCGGCTCGGCTTTGGAGAAGAGCCGCGCGAAGGTACTCCACCAGATCGAGAAGCTTCGCCGCAAGACCGCCCGCGAGACGCTTCGGCGCACCGAGCGCGCCTCCTCAGACGCTAAATTTCTGCACAATCTGATTTTTCCGCACCGCCATTTGCAAGAACGTTTTTATTCCATTCTTCCTTTTTTGGCCAAGCACGGCCTCGATATCGCCGACCGCTTGATCGGCGCGACCAGCCAGGCCTGCCCGGATCATCGCGTTCTCACGCTCTAAAATGCAAACCAATAAGGTGAAACAGGCCCTTAAAGAGGGCAAGGTTCAGTTGGGATGTTCGTTTTCGCAGATACGGTCGCCCGAGGTTGCGACGATCTTGGGGAAGGCCGGTTTCGATTGGACCTATCTCGATTCCGAGCACGGCGGGTTCGATCTGGAGACGCTCCAGGATTTAGCGCGTGCCTCGCTCGCGGCCGGGATGACGCCCATTGTTCGCATCGCCGATATTCAATATTCGCTGGTCGCCAGGGCGCTCGATTGTGGAGCCATGGGAATCCTGCTCCCGCGCGTCGAATCGCCGGAAGTTTTGGAACGTGCGGTGAGCTGGGCGTTTTTTCCTCCGGTGGGAATTCGCGGTTATGGGCTGACCGGGCCGCACGTCCAGTACGAAGCGGTCACCATGCCCCAGGTGATTGCGAACCGCAATGCGAATACAATGGTTGTGTTCCAAATCGAGACCAGACTGGCTCTGGAACGGCGGGAGGAACTGTTGGCGGTGCCGGGAATCGACGCGGTGATGGTGGGTCCCGCGGACCTTTCGCTCTCGCTGGGTATTCCGGGCGAGTTCGAAAATCCGGCGCTGATTGAGGCGATCGAGCAGATTCGCGAAAGCTGCGTCAAGCACGGCGTGGCGCCGGGGATTCACATGCGGTCCCCCGCCCTTTCGAAGTTCTGGAGGGATCGCGGGATGAGGTTTTTGAGTACCGGAAGCGAGGCCGGTTTTCTGTTCGACAAGGCGGTGGAGACGGTTAAGGCATTGCGCGGCTGAGTTCTAGGGCTCCTAAGCCTTGTGGGACGCGGCCAATTATGATATTCTCTATGGAGAAGTAGGTGATTATGGCGACAGCCGACGTGTTGACCGAGCAGCAACTCATCGAAAATCAATACGATAGGACGGTTCGAGAGGATATCGAACTGTTCCGGTCGCAGGCCAACGCCTTCCTTGCCGGGCAGCTCACAGACGACCAGTTCCGCGCCTACAGGCTCCGGCGGGGCATTTACGGGCAGCGCCAGCAGGGCGTCCAGATGGTGCGCACCAAAGTCCCGGGCGGGCGGCTCACCGCGGATCAGATGCGGCAACTGGCCCGTGTAGCGGATGAGCACGGCGGGGGCAAGGGCCACCTCACGACACGGCAAAACGTGCAGTTTCACTTCGTGCCGCTGCGGCAAGTGGCGCCGCTGCTGCATCTTCTGGCCGACGTTCGCCTGACCACACGCGAGGCTTGCTACAACACGGTACGGAACGTGACGGCATGTCCGCTCGCGGGACTGCACCCCGAGGAGCCTTTCGACGTTCAACCCTATGCGCGAAGGCTGGCGTTTTCGTTCCTGCACAAGGAATTGACCGACAGCATGCCGAGAAAGTTCAAAGTCTCCTTCGCCGGATGCCCGGAAGACTGCATGGCGACGGCGATCAACGATGTCGGGCTGCGGGCCAAGATCGTGGACGGCGTGAAGGGATTCAGCATGACCGTGGCGGGCGGGCTCGGACCTCTGCCCACCGAGGCGAAGCTCCTGCACGAGTTCATCCCGGCGGACGATATTGTGCGGCGAGTGGAGGCGGTTCTACGGGTCTTCAACGTCCATGGCAACCGCAAGAACAAGAACACGGCGCGGTTGAAATTCGTCATGCGCGGGCGCGGGTTCGAGTGGCTCCGTGACGCCATTGAAGAGCAGTATCAGGAGATTCTCGCAAACGGCGGCATCGCCATGCCGGATCAGGTGCCGGAAAACTTCGGCGGGTTCCAATCGGACCCTCCGCCGAAGGGCACAGGCCAATTTTTGCCGATGTTCGAGCCGTCCGAGGCTTTTCAGGAATGGCAGCGGACGAACGTGCAGAGCCAGAAGCAGCCCGGCTACGCGATCGTCACGGTGCGGGTGAACCAGGGAAATTTGACCGGCGATCAGATGCGCGGCTTGGCGAGCCTCTCCGAGCAGGCGGGCGACGGCTTGCTGCGATTCACCATGAATCAGAATGTGATTCTGGCGTGGGTTCCCGTAGGCGCGCTGCCGCGGGTGTACGGGATGCTGGGCGAGCTGGGGTTGAACGAAGCGCGCGCGAGCGAAATCAGCGATACGCTGACCTGCCCCGGCGCCTATAGCTGCAATCTGGCCCTGACCAAGTCGATGAACCTGGGCGAAGCGCTGGCCGAGACCGTGCGCAGAGAGTCAGATCCGCTGGTGCGGCGACTGCGGATCAACATCAGCGGATGCCCGAATTCCTGCGGCCAGCACTGGATCTCCGATATCGGATTCTATGGCAACGCGCGCAAAATCGAAGGCCGCGAAGTGCCGTATTACCTGATGCTGCTGGGCGGCACGCAGCACGAGTTTGGGCTGGCGATCCAAAGCCTGCCGGCGAAGTTTGCGCCGGTCGCCGTGGATCGCGTGCTGGCGCACTACAAGGCCAATCACGTGGAGGGCGAGACCTTCCGCGCCTACGTGATGCGCCATCGCGTGGAGTTTTTCAAACAACTGACCGCCGATCTGGTGAAACCGGCCGAGCTTGCTCCGGAGATGTACCGCGACTGGGGCGACGACGCGGAGTACTCGCTGCAATTGGGCCGCGGCGAGTGCGCGGCGTAGCCATTCATTCGGGGCGCCATCGCAACTAAGCCGATGACCGAGGGTTGTCTAATCCGACGTGGCCAGCGGCAGTTGATATGAACAAAAGACCGTGTCCCGTTTCCAGCCCTCTTTTTCATAAAGCGACTGAGCCGTAGTGTTGGTCAACTCGGTCGAGAGGACGAGCCGAATCGCGCCCTCGCTCCGAGCGTACTTGGCCGCGGCCTGGAGCAATGCCAATCCGGTTCCGCGCCGTCGCGCCTGAGGCGTCACGAACAGATCGTTCAGGATGAAGATCCGCGCCATGCCCGCGGATGAGAAGCTCGGGTAGAGTTGCGTGAAACCGATGGCGACGCCGCCGGCAAAGGCGAGAAAGACCGCCGACTGATGTTTATCGAGGCGCTCCAGCAGGAATCGCCTCGCGGCTGCCGGATCGCTCGGCTGCCGGTAGAACTGACGATACGCATCGAACAATGGGACAAGCAGTTCGATATCCGCCGCCGTTGCGCGCCCTATTCGAACGATGGCTGAAGCCGAATGAAGGGACATTCAGAGCATCTCCCGCGCGCCGCGGATGAAAACAACTGCCGCAAAATAAATAAAGAGCAGCGCGGCCAAAATCGATAGCGCGCGGACCAAATTCTGCCCCAGAATCCGCCGCAGTTGCGCCGCGCCGAATGCGAACACGACCGACCAAACCAAGCCGCCAGCGAAGAACCCCGCGGCGAATCCGGCTAGAGAATGCCGGTCGCCGCCGAATGTGGCGATCACGCTGCCGCCCACCGCCGCAAACCACAGAATCGCGCTCGGGGAGGCAAGCGCAAGACCCGTTCCCGTCGCGAGCAGAGCCAGCGCGCCTCGCTTACCGCTCAGCGCCACTCCGGAGGCATCGATTTTTCGCGGACGTATCGCCTCGCGCGCCATGCGCCACGCGAGAACCAGCAGCACCGCGGTTCCCAGGATCCACAAGATCCAGCGTACCGGCGTCCATCTCAGCACAGCCGCCGCGCCAAACAGAGCCACGGCGAAATAGACTAAGTCGCCGACCGACGATCCGGCGCCGAGCAGAAACCCCGCGGCGCCGCCGCGCTCAAGCGAAACTCGGAGAATAGCGACGTTTACGAGCCCGAGATCGAGGCACAGCGAGATCGACAACAGAAAGCCGGTCCAAGCCGCCTTCACGAGCGGACGCTACGCTTCGAGAGACTTCCGCACGGTTTCGGCGATACGGTCCACGCTCGGCAGCGCCAAATCCTCCAGGCGTTCGGCCGCCGGAAGAGGTATATGCGGAGTGGTAATGCGCACCGGCGGGCCATCCAGCTTGAAGAACGCTTCTTCCGCGATGATAGACGCAAGCTCCGCGCCCCATCCGCAAAGCCGTGGATTCTCTTCCACCGTGAAGACGCGGCTGGTGCGGCCCACCGATTCCAGAATCGTGCGCGTGTCGATCGGCACCAGCGAGCGAACGTCGATCACTTCGCAATCGATGCCGTGCTCGGCCTGAAGTTTTTCCGCGGCGGCCAGCGCTCGCGGAACCATCAGCGCCAACGCGAGAATCGTCGCATTTTTTCCCGGGCGGACGATTTTCGCCGCGCCAAGCTTATCGACAATCTCGCCATCGGGCACTTCGCCCTTGGTTGCGTAGAGGCCCTTGTGCTCCAGAAAAATCACCGGATCGGGATCGCGCACGGAAGCGGCCAGCAGGCCGACCACATCCACCGGAGTGGAGGGCGCCACCACTTTCAAACCGGGAATCATCATCACCCAATTTTCTACGCTTTGGCTGTGCTGCGCGCCGAAACGAACGCTAGCGCCATTGGCCGTGCGCACCACTAGCGGGCATTTCACCTGCCCGGCGGTCATGTAGCGGCTCTTGGGGAACTGGTTTGCCAGATAGTCGAAGCAAACGGCGAAAAAGTCGGAGAACATGATCTCGGCGATGGGCTTCAGCCCCGTCATCGCCGCTCCCATAGCCGCGCCCATAATCGCCTGCTCGGAAATCGGCGTGTCGCGCACGCGCTGCGGCCCGAATTGCTCCAGCAAGCCCACTGTCGTCTTGAAAACGCCGCCGGCAGCCGCGACGTCTTCGCCCAAAAACACGACGTCGGGATCGCGAGACATCTCCTGCGCGATCCCGCGCGCCACCGCGTCGCGATAGGTTAGTTCCGCCATGCCGAGCCTCCATCCGCGTAGACGTCGGTGAGCAGGAGATCGACGGGCGGCGGAGGCGCCGCTTTGCATTTCTCCGTGGCCTCATCCACCTTCCGCTTTGCCGCGCTCTCGATTTCCTTGATCGCGCCTTCTTCAAAGCCCAGTTCGAGCAGGCGCGCGCGGTAGACCTTAATTGGATCGCGGTCTTTCCAGCGATCAAGCTCGCCCGCCGGACGGTATTTGGCGGGATCGGCTCGCGAGTGGCCGCTGTAGCGGTAGGTTCTGCATTCGATCAGCGACGGTCCGCCGCCCGAACGCGCTTTCTGAATGGCGACGGCCGCCGCCTTGTAGACTTCGTCCGCGTCCTGACCGTCGATCACGGGACACTCAAGCCCGTAGGCGCTTGCGCGCCCCGCGGCGGGTTCCGGCACCGCGGTCACCTCGCCGATGGGCGTGTATTCCATGTACAGATTGTTTTCGCAAACGAAGACCACCGGCAGCTTCCAGATCACCGCCAGATTCAGCCCTTCGTGGAACGATCCTATATTCGTTGTGCCGTCGCCGAAGAAGCAGACGGTGACGTCTTTCGCGCCCTTGTATTGAGCGCGCCAAGCGCTGCCGCAGGCGATGGGGATGTGCGCGCCGACAATCGCGTAGGAGCCCATGACGCCGTGCTCAACCGAGGTCAGGTGCATGGAGCCGCCTTTGCCTCGCAGCAGGCCGTTATCGCGTCCCATCAGCTCGCCTAATACCTTCTCCACCGGCGTGCCGCGCGCGAGCGTGTGCGCGTGCCCGCGGTAAGTGCAGAAGGTGAGATCGCCCGGCTCCATCGCCGCCGCGACGCCCGCCGCCACCGCTTCCTGTCCAAGCGAGAGGTGGCTGGTGCCCTTGACGAGATTCTGCAAGAACAGATCGTAGGCGCGCTGCTCGGCTTCACGGATCTCGACCTGAAGGCGAAACAGCCGAAGCCGCAAATCGGTTCCGATCTCTGCGCCGGCTTGGCGGTTGGTCCGCGCGGCGGACTTTCCTGCGTGAGTTGGTTGGCTAGCCATTGGAATATCCTCGAAAGCAGCCTATTCTACCAGGGGGGTGAGCGTGGCCGCGCCCGAAGCGCCCGCGTGGATGCGCATAATGGATGCGATGAGCGTACGCGGAGAAATTCTTTGAGCGCGGGGCGGATCCTCGTCGTCGACGACGAGCCTCAGATCCGCCGCATCATGCGGACGACGCTGACCAGCGCGGGATACGAAATCGACGATGCGAAGACGGGAGAAGAGGCGCTGGTGAAGCTGCGCGATTTCCGCCCGGACCTGGTTTTGCTCGACATGAACATGCCGGGCATGGGCGGGCTTGCCGCGTGCCGCGCGATCCGGGCCGATGCGAATGTGGGCATCATCTTTCTTACGGTGCGCAATACCGAGGCCGATAAAGTGGAGGCGCTGGACGCGGGGGCCGACGATTTCGTCCACAAACCCTTCAGCACGCCGGAGCTGCTAGCGCGGATTCGCGCGGCTTTCCGGCGCGTTCCCGGAGCTCAATCTTCCGGCAAGGTTCGCGCGGGTAACCTGGAGATCGATTTCGCCGCCCGCTCCGTCAACAACGGAAGCGCCGTCGCGCACCTCACCCCGAAGGAGCTGGATCTGCTCCGCTATTTGACGGAACACGCCAACCAAGCGGTGCCTCACCGCGAACTGCTGCAAGCCGTCTGGGGTCCCGATTACGGCGATCAGGTGGACTATCTACGGGTGTTCGTCAAAAATCTGCGAAAAAAGGTCGAAATTAATCCAGATCGCCCGGAGTACATCACCACGGAACCGTGGGTTGGTTATCGCTTTAACGGCAAACTTGAGCGATGCACGAGTTGACGCGGCAGCACCTGGAACAATACCTCTCCGCCCTGGAAGGGAGGCCCGTGACTGTACTCGCGTCGGGCCGCCTGGACGCGATCGGATCCGAGGAAGTGAAAGGCTACGGCTATGGAGTGCCGCTTCGAATCGAGTACCAACCTGAAGGCCGGCCTCGCCGGACGGCTGTGCTTCACACCATCAGCCCCGGGCCGTTCGGTCACGAGCACATGGCGGACCGCGCTCAAGAACTCCTCTGGTCGCATCGGGCGTTCAATCGCTTGCCTCGCCACGTGCGGTCGCTGGACGTGGCTGGGGTCAAACGCTCCGGCGCCTTTGTTTCACTGGGTGACGTGGAGGAATTATGCCTGCTGACCGGTTATGCGGATGGGCAGCTCTACGCCAACGATCTGGAACGAATCCTGCATTCCGGTGAGCTTACGGAGCAAGACGTAGGCCGCGCCGACGCGCTGTGCGACTATCTCACCGAGATCCACCGCGTCCGGGGAACCGATCCAGGATTGTATGTGCGGCGGATTCGGGATCTCATCGGCCACGCCCAATGCATTATGGGACTGATCGACAGCTATCCGCCCGATTCAGAGGTTTCGGCCGCGGTTCTTCAGGAGGTCGAGACGCGCGCGCTTGGTTGGCGATGGCGCCTCAAGCCGCTGACGCATCGGCTTCGCCAGGTTCACGGCGATTTTCATCCATGGAACATCCTGTTCGGGACCGGAAATCGCTTTCAGTTACTGGATCGTTCACGCGGAGAGTTCGGCGACCCCGCCGATGACGTGGCATGCCTGAGCATGAACTACGTGTTCTTCGCTTTACAGGCAGGCGGCGGAATGGAGGGTTGCTGGCGCGACCTGTTCCTGAGATTCTGGCGGCGTTACTTGGAGCGCAGTGGAGATCTCGAAATGCTCAAAGTCGTGGCGCCGTTTTTCGTCTTCCGCTGTTTGGTGATGGCTCATCCGGTCTGGTATCCGGCATTGCCTGGCGGGGCTCGCGAGAAACTGATCGCTTTTGCGCTTGCGGTGCTGGATCGCAAGGAGTTCGACCCGGAACAGGTAAATCGATACTGTGGCGCGTGAGGGCGCATTCGCAGTTTGGCTGACCGGGCTTCCCGCTTCGGGAAAATCCACGGTGGCTCGCGCGCTGGCTCGGCGCCTGGAAAGCCGGAGGATCGATTGCGCTGTGCTGGAATCGGACGAACTTCGAAAGATCCTCACTCCTCATCCGAGATACGACGAAGAGGACCGAAATACGTTTTATACGCAGGTGGCATACATCGGGGCGCTGCTTACGCGGCACGGAGTTCCCGTCCTGTTTGACGCCACGGCGAACCTCCGCGCCTATAGAGATCGGGCGCGCCGGGAGATCCCAAGATTCCTCGAAGTGTATGTCGCTTGTCCGATCGAGGTCTGCATGGCTCGGGACCCGAAGGGAATCTATCGCTCGGGCGCGGCGGGCGGAGTGCCGGGACTGCAGGCGCCGTATGAACCTCCAGTAGATCCCGATATTCTGATCCACGGAGATCGTGACGATCCCGAGGAATCGGCGCGGCGAATTCTTGCCCAATTAGAGCAGAAGGGCTGGTTGTGAAGCTTAGCGCCGGAGTTCTCTTGTACCGTCGCCACAACGGTCGCATGGAAGTTCTCCTGGCTCATCCCGGAGGGCCGTTCTGGAAGAACAAAGATGCGGGCGCGTGGTCGATTCCCAAGGGCGAATGCGGTGAAGGAGAAGATCCCATGGCCGCCGCGCGCCGAGAGTTCGAAGAAGAAACCGGAATCCGTTTGGATGAAGAACTCACGCCCCTTGGCGAAGTGAAACAGAGGGGAGGGAAAACGGTGCGCGTCTGGGCCTTGGAGCGGGACTGCGACACGGCGACGCTCCACTGCAATACGTTTTCACTGGAATGGCCGCCGCAATCGGGGAAGATGCAAGAGTTCCCCGAGGTCGACCGCTTCCAGTGGTTCGCCCTCGAGGCCGCCCGGGAAAAACTGCTGAACGCGCAAGCGGCGTTCTTGGATCGCCTGCCGGCTTAAACCGGCTACTTCTTCTTGCCGCCGCGCGGCTCCGAAGCCGGAGGCACGATATTCTTCGCGCGTAAATAAACCACCATGCTGCCGTAGATCTCGTTATTGTGCCCGTAATTCAGCGTCAGCAGACCCATGCGCAAATTCCGAGCTTGCTTGCCATTTTCCTGCGTGATATCGATCGTTTGCGCTCCGGAAGCGTCGGTAAGAGCGGAATAGACGCCGTCGCAGTACGAAAACGCATCGTTCAGCGCCTTCATGAACTCGGCCTTCGTCGTCAGCTTTTCGAGATTCATGGTATTCGGGTTTTTCTCACCCTTCGCCTCCGAACACCAAAGGAAATTGAAATTGGCGACGTGTCCCACCTGTTGCCCAAACGTGCGGACCTCTTGTTGGGCGCCGGGGCGCATGCCGTAGTTTTCCTCGGGCATCTTTTCCGCGGTTCGAACGATCTCGTTCCGATTGCGCATGTAGGCGCCGCGCAGCCACGTCGAGAGCGGATTGTCCTGAGCGAACGTAGGAGCCGCCAAAATGGGCAGTAATAGAATTTGAAGCAAGCGCTGCATTGATTTTCTCCCTGGCTGCCGCCGTTGGCGGCGAATCTAATCTTATATCACAGCATCGCTATGCTGAAATCATGAGCCCCGCAACATCCGCAAAGCTACTCGATTCCACAGTCTGGGAAAAGCGCTATTTCGATGGCGCCTGGAAAGCGGCTCCGGCCGCGATTAACGTCCGCGAGCCCGCAACCGGAGCGAGCCTGGGCACGGCCGGCGGCGGAACCGCCGAACTAGCTACCGAGCTCACAAACCGCGCCGCGGAAGCTCAACCAAAGTGGGGCGAAGCTTCCAATGAAGATCGCGCACGAATCATAAGAGAAGCCGCGCGCATCATCGAGGCCAACGCGCCCGAAATCGCCGAATGGATTATTCGCGAAACCGGCGGTGTGCGTCCCAAAGCCGACTTCGAAATCGCGATCGCCGTGGGCGAGCTGCATCATTCCGCCGCGCTGCTCACCCAGCCGATCGGCCAGATCCTGCCATCGCCCGACCCCGAGCGAATGAGCCTGGCCCGGCGCGTCCCCGTCGGCGTCGTGAGTGTCATTACGCCGTGGAATGTGCCTCTCGTGCTAGCCATGCGGTCCGTGGCGCCCGCGCTCGCTCTCGGCAACGCCGTCGTCCTCAAGCCGGATCCTCAAACGCCGGTATGCGGCGGTTATCTTCTCGCGCGAGTCTTCGAACAAGCCGGGCTGCCTGCCGGACTGCTGAGCGTCGTTCCGGGCGGCGCCGATGTCGGCGAGGCGCTGGTCACGGCGCCGGCCGTGCGCCTGGTGACGTTCACAGGCTCGTCCGCGGTCGGCCGCAGGGTCGGGGAGCTTGCGGGTCGCGGTCTCAAGAAAGTGTCGCTCGAATTGGGCGGAAACAGTCCCATGATCGTGCTTGACGATTGCGACCTGGACGCAGCCAGTTCCGCCGGCGCCTGGGGCTCGTTCCTTCATCAGGGTCAAATTTGTATGGCCACCAGCCGGCACATCGTTCTGAGGAAAGTAGCCGGCGCGTACGTCGAAAAGCTGGCGGCGCGAGCAGCCGCGCTGCCGGTCGGCGATCCCTTCCGCGAACAAGTGGCGATCGGGCCGTTGATCAGCGAGAAACAGTTGAACCGCGTGGATGGCATTGTGAAGGATTCGGTGTCCGCGGGCGCGAAGTTGGTGACGGGTGGGACTCATGCCGGGCTCTTCTACAAACCCACGGTCCTCGCCGATGTCGGCACGGAGACGCGCGCGTTCCAGGACGAAATCTTCGGCCCCGTCGCTCCCGTCACCATCGCCGAAGACGACGAGCATGCGATCGCCCTGGCCAACTCCACCGGCTATGGCCTGGCCGCCGCCGTTCAGACAGGATCGGTGGATCGCGGTTTCCGGATCGCGCGCCGGCTCAGGTCAGGGATGGTTCATGTGAACGATCAAACCGTTGCCGATCATCCGGGGATTCCGATGGGCGGCATGGGGCAATCCGGCAACGGAACCCGCTTCGGAAGCACAACGAACCTGGACGAATTCACCGAGTGGCAGTGGTTGACGCTCGGCGCGCGTCCTGTTCGCTACCCGTTCTGAGAGCCGCAGCCGCTCAGCCTCTTGCCCGGCCTCGCCATTATCGCGGTCCCAGAATCGTAAGCTTGTGGCCGTCGGGGTCGGTAAAGGTCGCGGCCCACATGCCCGGATAAATTTCATGCGGTGGCGCCAGAAAGTTGCAGCCACGCTCGGCAAGAGCGTCATGCCCGTCGGCGACGCTATCCACAGGAAAAATGATTTCCGTAGCGCCAGGCAACACATCGGCGGCGCGGCCTAGCGGTTCGTTGAGCGCGATCGACACGGCGCCGGCTCGTACCAGCGTGACTACGCCGGGCTTGCCATCTAGCGACAAACCGAGCGTCTCGGTATAGAACTGAACGGAACGCGTCATGTCCTTCACGCCAAGCGAGATCATCGAGACGCGCAGTCGCGGCAGAGTGGTCATGGCCTCAGTGTGCCGGAAATTGGTTTACGCGTCTTGCCCGATCTTGCGAATTTTGCGCACTGCCGATGGCGGTTCGCCGTAGCGCGACCGGAAGGCGCGGGTAAACGCGGAGGGACTCGCGAATCCCGCTTCCACCCCAGCGTCGAGCACTGTGGAGCCAGACTCTATGGCCCGGCGCGCCCGCGCCAGCCGGAGAGCGGTTACGTAGGCGTGCGGCGTCTGCTGAAATGCGTGTGTGAATCCGCGATGGAAATGGAACGGCGACAAACAGCCGGCTCGCGCGGCTGCCGCGAGGGAAGCGGGACCCGAAACGGAATGCATGTATTCGCGTCCGATCAGCAGCCGCCGGAAAAGCTCGCGCCGCGTCGATTCTTTCGCCGCCGGAATGCCCGCCACTTGCTCGCGAATTCGTTGATAGAAGCCCAGCAACGCGTGAGCGAGCTCAAGAAAATCTTCCTCGAACCCGCTGGGCGCGAGAGCGCCATGGCATCGCGGCGCCAAGCCTTGCACGCGATCCAGCAGAACGCGCTCGCGGTCGCCATGCAGCGTCGATAAAAACGGGAAGCGCGGCGCGGCGCGCTCCGGCGCATCGAGCGCCCGTTCCAGCGGAGTGGTCAGATCGAGCGCCACCGTTTCCACGAAGCCCGGAGCGAAGAAGACACAGCAGGTTTCTACGGGCTTGGCCGCGTCGATATTCATTGAATACCTCTCGCCCGTCGAAAGGATCAGAAAGCTCGATGGATCGACCACCAATTCCCGGCCGCCGACGATCCACGCCACTTCTCCGGCGAGTACAGTCTTGATCGAGAGCGGGCCGGGATAGCCCTCCACCCGATGCCGCCTGGCCCGCGCTTGCAGCACGACGTTGTCCGACCCCAACTGCGCTCCGGCTGGAAAAAGATAAGGCGGCCGCCAAGCTTTGGCCATTGGGCGCCCTCAATCCGAAGTAAACAGCCCCATCGCCTTCTTCGCGGTGTGCACGGTCCCGCGAGCGATGGGACCCACGCGCTGAGCGCCTTCCTCCAGCACTCTTTCGATGTAGCCGGATTCCTTGGTGATGTCGCGATAGCGCTGCTGAATGGGATCGAGCGCGTCCACCACCGCGTCCGCCACCTGCTTCTTCAGATCGCCATAACGCATGCCTGTGAAATGATCTTTCATGCGGTCGCTGGACCATTCGGTGAGCGCCTGAAATATGGTCAACAGATTTCGCACCCCCGCGCCGGGATTGCCGTAATCCACGCCGGGATTGGAATCGGTAGTGGCGCGCATGATCTTTTTGCGAATTACGTTTGGCGGATCGAGCAGGCTGATGGCGTGCGCCGAGCCGGGCGTGGATTTACTCATCTTCTTTTCCGGATCGTCGAGGCCCATAATGCGCGCTCCCACGCCCGGAAGGTGAGTATTGGGCATGACGAAGGTCTCTCCGTAGAGCGAGTTGAATCGCTGGGCGATGTCGCGGGCTAGTTCTAAATGTTGCTTTTGATCCTCGCCCACGGGCACGATCGCGGCCTGGTAGAGAAGAATGTCGGCGGCCATCAGCACCGGGTATTGCAACAACCCGTCGCCGATGCTTTCCTGACCTTCGCCCTTCGCCTTGTATTGCGTCATGCGCTCGAGCCATCCCACAGGCGTGACGCAAGTGAGCATCCAGGCCAGCTCTGCGTGCTCGGGAACGGAAGATTGCACGACCAGGGAGGAATGCGTCGGATCGATGCCGATCGCCAGCAGCATGCCGGCCAGTTCTTCGATTTTGTTTCGTAATTCCTGCGGGTCCTGATAAACCGTGATCGCGTGCAGGTCGACGATGCAGTAGATGCTATCGTAGTCGTACTGGATTTTGGCCCAGTTCTTCAGCGCGCCCAGATAATTTCCGATGTGCGGGCTGCCAGTCGGCTGAATGCCGGAAAGAACTCTTTTCTTCATTTGAGCGATAGAGGAACTTCCATCCTAAACGAAGCGTCCGAACGCGGCGAGCCTGTCGTGATCGAAAAATGGGTCTACGGCGGCTCTGGACTGGCCCGGATCGAAGCCGCGAAGGAAGCGCAGGGCCGTGGCCGAGTGGTGCTCGTCCCCTTCGTGCTGCCCGGAGAAAAGGTGCTCATCGAGCAGCACGGCGACATCCACGCGAAGCTGCTCGAGGTAATCGAGCCAGCCGCCGAGCGTGTGACCCCGCCCTGCCCAGTGTTCGGGCGCTGCGGCGGATGCCATTATCAACACGCGCCATATCAGTTCCAGCTCGAGCGCAAAGTGGAGATTTTGCGAGAGCAGCTTCGGCGCGTGGGGAAAATCGACTATTCCGGCGAAATTGGCATCGTAAGCGGACCACCGTTTGGTTATCGCAATCGCGTGCAGTTTCACATCGAAGGGCAGCGCATCGGGTACCGCGCCGCGGGATCGCACGAACTCGTGCCGGTGGAGGGGGAATGTCCGATTTCCTCGCCGCGCATCAACCGCGCGTTGGCCGATATGCGCGAGCGGTTGACAGACCGCCGATTTCCGCGCTTCGTCCGCTCTGTGGAGCTTTTCACGAACGAAACCGATCTCCAGCTCAACGTGATCGAGTCGGATCGCCCGGTCGCGCGGCCTTTCTTCGACTGGTTCGAATCTTCGGTGACGCTCGACTATCCTACAGCGTTCGGGAATTTTAGAGTTAGTCCGCGCTCTTTCTTTCAGGTAAACCGGTTTCTGCTGGAGAAGCTGGTCGACACCGCTCTGGAGGGCGCGGACGGCGATTCCGCGCTGGATCTCTACGCTGGCGCCGGTTTGTTTGCAATCCCCATGGCGGGGCGATTCGGGTCGGTCGTGGCAGTGGAGGGCGGCGCGAGCGCGGCGCGCGACTTGGAATTTAACGCCGCTCGCGCGGAAGCAAAGCTGCAAGCCGAGCATGCTCGTGTCGAAGATTATTTGCCGACCCTGGACGCCGCGCCGGACTTTGTTGTAGCCGATCCGCCCCGAGCCGGGTTGGGCAAAGCCGTCGTGGCAGAGTTGCTGAGGCTCGCGCCCCCGCGGATTGTGATTGTATCGTGCGATCCCGCGACGCTAGCTCGCGATTTGGCGGCGCTGTCCGGCTATTCCATCGAGCGGCTGACGATGGTCGACTTGTTTCCGCAGACTTATCATCTGGAAGCAGTGGCACGCCTCCGCCGCTCCGGGTGAGCCATCGTCATTTGCCCTGTTTCGATTGCTCCTGGGCGATCATCTGAGCCAATTTCGAATTCGCGCCGACCGGCTCGATGAGAACGATGTGCCGGGAATTCAGCACGGTCATATCCGGGCTATGCCATTCGTTCCCGCGCCGGACCAAAACGTTGCTGACCTGTTTGGTTTGAGGATCGGTGGTTTGTTGAACATAGTAAACATCCCGCAATACGGGGTAGTCCGTGCCCAGCCCGCTGATTTTCCCGTAATACACCAGGCCCGTATCGAGCAAGACGGCTTGATATTGGGTGTCAAACTTCGGGACATTGCATCCCACGACCGCCAGCATCGTCAGACCCCACGCGAACCGAGCGCGTACTTTCACCATCTCCGATGATTCCTTTCGTTAGATCGGACGGCGCGACAAAGCGAACCGCTCACGCCAACATCACGGCGACGCCATAGCTCTGAAGGCGTGCGTCCGCGGTAAGAAGCGTCAGCGATTCGAGAGAAGCTTGAGCGACCAGCATGCGGTCAAAGGGATCTTTATGCAGAGGCGCCAGCTTGGCCGCCGCGATTCCGTGAGCCATGGTTACCGGGAGGGGAAGAAACCCGCTCCTCCGTATTTCGTCCTCCAGTCCCTCGGGAGTGCGCAGTTTCCCCGCCGCTGCTTTAATGGACAGCTCCCAGGCCGAAACGGCGCTCACGAACGCTTCCTGGGCATCGTATATCGCCCGGCGGCCCTTCATTAAGAGCCTCGCGCTCCCTAGCAAAGCCCACAGCAGCACGTGAGAATCCAGCAACAAACGAAGGTTCAAAGGTCCTTGCCTTCATTGAACGCGGCCAGAATCTCCGGCGGGAGCTCATCGAAATTCGGACCGATCCAGACCTTACCCTTCCAGCCCCCAAGCTTTCGTTTTGGAGGAATCTTCGGATAGGGCACCAGCTTCGCCATCGGCTTGCCGGCCTTGGCAATCACGATCTCCTCCCCTGCCGCGGCCCGCTCCACCAGCCGGGAGAGGTGCGTCTTCGCCTCGCGAATATTGGTCACCATTTCAGACCCAAATTAACATGGTGGACTAGATTTAGTCCCTCGGCTCAGCGCGGCTTTTTGACGGCAAACGCCATGCCGCTCCATGCCTCATTCACCGAGCAGATTTTGTAATCGACCAGCCCGGCTTCACTCGCCGCGCTTCGGATAATACCTCCGTCCAGTTCTTTACGGCTTCCGGTTTGTCCCTTCCGCCATAGCGAAGCTGGCGCCTTCCGGCAGCTTGCCGATGGCTCGGACATAATCCGCCGGCGGATCGACCACGGCCACCCTTGCGTCTTTCGCGATGCCGAGCTTTTGCGCAGCCGGACGCCCGGCGTACCGGTCCATCATCTGCGGGGGCACATGCGGCCGGACCAGCGGCTTGGCTCGCCGAAGCGCGGAAATCAACCGCGCCGCCGAAACGTAAATCGCGTCCGGAAGCATGTGACTGACGCCTTCTACCTTTTGGGCCTCGCCGTCCACAAAAACGATTGGAATATGGCGCGTCGCCTTGTGGCCGCGAAGAGCGACAGCCACTTCCCTACCATGCGACGGACGAATGGACAAGTCGATTGCGAACGCGTCGGGCGCCGATTCCCTGATGCGACGGAACGAAGAGATTCTTTCTTCGTAATCGACGGAAAAGCCCGCAGCTTCGATTTGCGCGATGAGAGGATCGGCGTCCTCGGCTTTCCAATGGAACAAGCGGACGCGCGGCATCCCCGGCATTATATCGGCCCGGCTAACGCGGATTTTCGGATGAAATCGGATCGGCGGCCGGAAAATTCCTTTTCAATAAATCGAGTTTTCCTAGAGCGCTGCCGGAATCGATCGATCGGGCCGCCGCTTGCATCCCGGTTCGAAGATCGGAAGCCAAACCCGCGGCCACCAAGCCCGCCGCCGCGTTCACTAGCACCACATCGCGCCGGGGACCCGGCTCGCCAGCCAGAATTTCCTGGGCGATGGCGGCGTTGCACGCGGGGCCGCCCCCGCGCAACGATTCGAGCGGAGCGCGCGCCACTCCGAAATCGGACGGCATCCAGAGTTGCTTTTCAACCGAGCCCGCGGAGATTCGCCAGACCTCGGTCGAGCCGCCGATCCCGACCTCGTCCAATCCTTCATGGCCGTGGACCACAAAGGCGTGCGCGGCGCCCAATTCCGCCAGCGCTTCGGCCATCAGCCGGGCGGCTTCGGGAGTGGGCGCTCCGATCAATTGCCTGGATGCTCGCGCGGGATTCGCCAGCGGACCCAGCAGATTGAACACCGTGCGAAGCTTCAAAGTGCGCCGCACGGGCTGCGCGTATTTCATCGCCGGATGCAGATGAGGCGCGAAAAGAAAACCGATGCCGATCTCGCGAATGGCGCGCGCCGCCTCCTGTCCGGTCATTGCCGCGCGAACGCCGAGCGCTTCCAGAACGTCGGCGCTGCCGGTTTGACTCGACAGCGAGCGGTTGCCGTGCTTGGCCACGCGAGCGCCCGCGCCGGCCATCACGAAGGCCGCGACGGTGGAAATGTTGAAGGTATTCGACCCATCGCCGCCCGTTCCGCAGGTATCGACCACGTCGGGATCGGCTTCGACCACAATCATGCGCTCGCGCATGGCCCGCGCGAAGCCTGCCAGCTCTGCCGCGGTTTCGCCCTTCATCTTGAGAGCGACCAGAAATCCCGCGATCACGCCCTCGGTTGAAGATCCTTCCAGCAGAGCGCTCATCGCCTGATGAGCCTCCTCAGAGGTGAGGTTGGCTCCCGCAGCGACTCGATGAAGAAATTGAGTTAGAGGCATGGGCGTTGCGCCCAGCGCGGCGTGGCGTTCAGGTTTCGCTCAGTTCGCTTTCTTGCCCACCACCAGCGGCTTTTTCCCGCCTTTGTCTTCTGTGTAGTGTTCCAAGTCGGTGTTGCCTTCGATGCAGCCGAACTCCATCTGCTCGTAGGGGTGGCCGTCCGACATGGCGGTCTGGCGGTTTCGTCCGATATTCCAGTGCGCCGTCCACGGCTGAGTGTAGATATCCGGATCGGTCATCGTGGCTTCGTACACGATAGTGTTCTTATCCTGCGGAATGAACTTCTCGGTTACATGAAGCGCCTCAGTTTTGAAGTTGCCTGAAGTGTCGAACCAGGTCTTCGTGTTCTGGTTAGTGGTGTCGACCACAAGAGTATCGCCTTCCCAGTGCCCAACCGGATCGCCCTGGAACAGGCGGATTTTCGAATCGATGTGCGGGCGATTGTCGGTTGGAATAATCCGGACGGTGTGCATGAATTCCGAAAGCTCCACGAAATATCCGGGAGTCTGGAGAATCTGCAAGCCGAATTGATTCGACTCGCTGTGCGGCACGCCGGACTGGTAGCAATGCAGCTCCGGCTCGTCGGCCATATGATTTTGAACGATATCTTGCTGCTTGGCTCTGGCTTCCGGCTTATAAGGAATCTTGCCGTCCGGCGGATCGATAATGCGGTTTCCCCCGCCGCCGCCTCCAAACCCCGTAGCGGCCAGCGCCGGGTTGACGGGGGCCGCCTTCGGAGCGGCTTTCGCTCCTCCGCGTCCGGCGCGCGGCGGCGCGGGCTCAATATCGGTGATCGCGGGAGGAGTCCAGAAACCCTGCATGTCGGGATGTCCGTCCGGGAGCTTCCCCATGGGACCCGCGGGCTCCGCCGGAGCTCTTCCGCCGCCACGGCCAAAACCGCCTCGACCCTTCCCTCCGCCTTTCCCCTGCGGCGCGGCGCCATCCTGACCGGGAACGGGGCTGACGAACGCGATCGTGGTCCCCACCACAACGGCCAAACCTAAAAGTGCGTGCTTCATTTCAAATCTCCTTGCGCCGCCCTATTTCCCGAATGCCAGATCCTGGCACTCATGCTCCATCAGCCGCGCGGTTGGGCCCGTTTTCAGGCCCATCGGAACGCGAATCGTCCAATCCTTGCTAAACGTCTTCGGATCGTGGAGAGTCGCCTCATAGAGCAGCGTTTTGGGGCCCGTCCGAGTGAATCGCTCTTTTACCTCAAGCTCGTCGCTGTGGTGATTTCCGGCCTTGTCCAGCCAGGTCTGATCGTTGAAATTGATCACATCCGTAGCCAGGCTGTCGCCATCCCAATGCCCTCGCGAATCGCCCATCCAGGTGCCGGGAAAATCCAAGTGCGGCGACCCATCCAGGTAGACCATGCGATAGGTGTGCGAATATTCCGAGACAATCGCAACGTACTTGTCAGTTTGGAAGATTTGGAAAGGGTATCCCATGTACATCAGGCGAGGCGTTCCAGGCATATTGCATCGGTTGACCAGATCCGCCGATTTAGCGTTCTTGGCGTTTTCCGCGCGCTTGGCCGCGCCGTCCGCGGCATAGGGAATTTTGCCGTTCGACGGGTCTTTGATGAACCCGCCCTTCTCAAGGTTGTCCACGGCCTTAGCCGGCTGCCAGATTCCTTGCAGATCCGGCTGATTGTTCCAGGTCTTAGAGGCCGTGAAGGCTTGACCCTTGCTTTGAGCTTCGGCCGGCCCGGAGGCCAAGCACAATGCAACCGCAGCGGCGATCGCAAAACCAAACAAACGATTCCTCATCTTGAACTGAACTCCTTATTCCGTTTCGGGGTTGCACAGGAGCCCCCGGCCCCGCTCCGGCATCGATTACTGCTTGGCGCCGCCCCGGCCTTGTACTGGCTCGGGCGACGAATTGAGTGTGATCCGCCGGCCATCGGAGAAATCGACGCTCTGCGCCCACATCAGATTCGAGCCGTCCTTGGCGAGATAGCCGTTGACCGTGATCTCCTCGCCGCCTTTGATCATGTTCTGCCGCCAGCCTGCGCGATAGAGCCCGTTGGGAGGAGGCGTTTCGGCTGCCCATTGCTGCACCTTCCCATCCGCCGAAGTCACTTCGAAGACCAGGTGGGAATGGGGATTCACCCAATCCATCTTCACTGCCTTCCCCTTGATGCTGATGGGCTTGGAGTTGTCGTACTCGGCCGCGAAGGAATGGTGCGCCAGCACCGGCAGGGCGGCGGCGAACAGCCCAGCAAAGCCGGCAAACAGAGCAAATTTGAGCTTCATATGAGAAAAACCTCCAGATTTGGCACGCGTCGTCAACATAGTATAACGCGGTAACACCCGCCGCAAGTTACTCTTCCGGTAGCGCCAGGCGTCCGGTGGCGCCATGTTTCCGGCTGATAAACTGTGGTGCGTAAGGAGATCCCCATGAGTTTAGCCACCGCTGTAGCGGCGCTTGCCGTGTGCTGCGCCCCCGTATTCGCAGCGCTTCCCGTGGTTGCCGCGAAAGACCAGGCCGCTCTGCTGAAAAGCAAAGATCCCAAGCTCGCCGCCAACAAGAAAGTCGCCTACGATTTCTACCGCATCGTCCTGCAAGGGCGGCGGCTCGACCAGGCCGAAAAGTACATGCGCGACGACTACATCCAACACAACCCCAACGCGGACACGGGCATCAAGGGCTTCAAGGATTATTTCGAGAAGCTGGGCGGACCTCAGCCCATTCCCGATACGCTCAAGGGACTGGTGGCGATTCAAGCGGAAGGCGACTACGTGACCCTATCCCTGGTCCGCGACTACACCGACGCGAGCGGCCAGAAGTACACCAGCACCTGGTTCGACATGTTCCGCATCCAGGACGGCAAGATCGCCGAGCACTGGGATCCTGCGACGAAGCCTGCGGCTAGCGGAGGGAAGAAATAAACGACGCTCAAGCTTCGGTTCCGGGGAGGTTTTCATGAAGCACCAAGCTTTATTCTTCATTGCCGGGTTTACGTGCCTGGCGGCGCTGACCGGCGTCGCTCGCGGGCAGACGTTACAAGGCGAGGCTTTGGTCAAGGCGCTGACGCAAGGCGGCTTTGTGATCGTGATGCGCCACGCAAGCTCGCCGCGCGAAGTTCCCGATAAACAAACCGTAAATCCCGATAACATCAAACCGGAGCGCCAATTGGACGCGGAGGGGCGCGCTAGCGCCATTTCCATGGGCAAGGCGCTGCGCGATCTTAAAATCCCTATCGGCGAAGTGCTTTCTAGCCCTACCTATCGCGCGCTCGAAACCGTCAAATACGCTCAACTGGGAAAGGCGCAAACCTTTCCCGAGCTGGGTGACAACGGCCGAAGCATGCAAGGCGGCACGGAGGCTCAAGCGGCCTGGCTGCGAAAAAGGGTCACGCAATTCCCCCGTGGCTCCAATACGGTTATCGTCACGCATGCGCCAAACCTCACCGGCGCTTTTCCTCAGGCGGCACAAGGCGTCGAAGATGGCGAAGCGTTAATTTTCGGTCCCGACGGCAAGGGCGGAGCCACGCTCGTCGCGCGCGTCAAGATCGGCGACTGGGCGAAAATGAAGTATTGACAGCCGAAATTCCGATCCCCACGCTTTGCCCGGAGTCGCCCGAGCAGCTAGCCGAGGCTCTCCTCGCCGGCGCATCGGAGCGCCGCGTGATTCGTCTCGGCGGCCGATTCTCCAAAAACCGGCTTGGAGGAAGGCCCGAATCCGCCGACATCACGATCTCCACGCGCGCCATGAATCGGCTCCTGAAATACGATCCGCGCGACCTGACTATGAGCGTGGAGGCGGGAATGCCCTGGGCAGACCTGGAGCGAACTTTGGAAGAGCACGGGCAAATGTTGCCGCTCGACCCAGGATGGGCGGCCGAATCCACCGTTGGCGGAGTAGTAGCCGCCAACTTAAGCGGTCCCCGCCGGCGCCTCTACGGAACCGCGCGGGACATGATTATCGGAATGACCTTCGCCACGCTGGAAGGCAAGCTCGTCAATAGCGGTGGGATGGTGGTGAAAAACGTCGCCGGTCTGGATATGGCGAAATTGATGATCGGATCCTTTGGGACCCTCGCGGCAATCGCCATCGTCAATTTCAAAATATTTCCCAAGCCGGCGGAATCCCGAACCTTTTCGATGCGATTCGATTCCGCCGCCGACGCGTTCCGTGAACGCGATCGCATTCTCAGCGGCGCGCTTCAGCCCGCGGCGATCGATATCGTCAATTGGCCCTCGGGGATCCGGCTGCTGGTGCGAGCCATGGGAAGCCGCCGCGTCGTGGATCGTGACGCGCTGGATCTCGCGCATATGAAGCTCGAAGACGATTCGGTTTGGGATGAAATTCGGGAGTTCGCCGCGCGCTTTCTCGCCTCCAACCCGGACGGCGCAGTGCTTCCGATCGCGTCGAAACTGAGCGAAATGCCGGATGCGGCGGCTAAGCTGAATGTGCCGTTTATCGCGCGGGCAGGCTCGGGCGTCATTTATGCGCACTATCGCCAAAACCCGCCTCCGCCGGATCTCGGCTCCAGCTTTGAGATGATGACAAAAGTAAAAGAAATGTTCGATCCCGAGCGTCTGCTCAACCGGGGACGCATGTATGGCCGTATCTGAAACCCGCGATGCACCGGCGGAACTTGACGCGCCGCGCGAAGCGGATCTTTCGCGCTGCGTCCATTGCGGCTTATGCCTGAACGCCTGCCCCACCTACCGCGAGCTGCATCTGGAGATGGATTCGCCGCGCGGCCGCATTTATCAGATGACGCAGGTGCACAATGGCGCGCCCATTACCGACGCATACCGGGAGCATATCGACTTATGCCTCGCCTGCCGCGGCTGCGAAACGGCCTGCCCGTCGGGCGTGCAATACGGCCGGCTGGTGGAAGCCGCCCGCGCCGATATCGAGCGGCGCACGCGGCGGCCCGTGGGTCAGCGGCTCCTGCGATCATTGGTTTTCGAGCGTCTGTTGCCCAGCCGCGGCTGGCTGACGCTCGCCGGAGCGGGGATGTTCCTCTATCAGACCTCGGGACTTCAGAAGGTCGTTCGGGGGTCCGGTTTGCTGAAATTGATGGGCGCGCTGGGCGAGATCGAACCCTTGGCGCCGCCCGTGGAAACGCCGTTCTTTTACCGGCACATGGGCCGCGTGTTCCCCGCCGAGGGCGAGCGTAAATACCGGGTTGCGTTTCTCGCGGGCTGCATTGCCAATATCTCGTTTGCGCGGCTCAATGAGGCCACTGTGCGGGTGCTCCAGGCCAATGGTTGCGAAGTCGCGGTTCCCGAAAGCCAGACTTGCTGCGGCGCTCTAGCGGTGCATGCGGGGCTGCGCGAGCCGGCAAGGCGGCAGGCGAGACGCAACATCGACGCTATGGTGGACGGCGGTTTCGATGCCATTTTGACGAATGCCGGTGGCTGCGGCACGACCCTTAAGGAATATGACGAGCTGCTGGAACACGATCCTCAATACGCGGCGAAAGCCAAGCGGTTCGTCTCGCTCATGAAGGATGTGAACGAATTTTTGGCCGGCATCGAATTGAATCCCCGCATGGGCGAGATCCGGACCACGGTGACGTACCAGGATTCCTGCCACCTGGCTCACGGGCAAAAGGTACGCTCCGCGCCCCGCAAGCTGCTGGCGAGCGTCCCGGGTCTTACGTTGAAGGAGATGCGTCTTTCCGATTTGTGCTGCGGCAGCGCGGGAATCTATAACGTGGTTCACACGGACATGTCGATGCAGCTTCTCAAAAAGAAGATGGAGAGCGTCAACGCCACCGGCGCGGAGCGCATCGCCGCGGCCAACCCCGGTTGCATGCTCCAGCTTCGCGCGGGCGTGGAGAAGTTTGGCCACGGCCAGCGCGTGTTGCATGTCATAGAGATCCTCGACGAGGCTTACCGCGCCGCGCGATAGCGTTCCGGGCTCACTGAGGCTCCCAAGGTAGGGCGCCGATCAGCTTCAGCCCGAGCTCGGACAGAACCGCCGGAGGGCCAGGCTCGGGATCCAGTTGTCCGGGCAAACCTCGCCAATAATCGGGAGCTCGTTTGGCGAGCCACCACGTTTTCAGGCACTCTCGAAACTGCGGATCGTTGGACGGGGGCTGCATCGACACGAAGGCGGCCACCCTGGGACGGGTCGAGCGGTTGATCGCGCTGCCGTGCGGCAGCTTAGTCGACCACAAAATAACGTCGCCCGCCTTGCCCTCAACTTGTGTCGTCTTGCTGGAATTCAAACCCGGATTGAAGAAATCGAAATCGCTCCGGCGCGCGTGTTCCTCAAGCCAGGCGTCTAAGTTTTGATAAATCTCCGGCAGGCATTGAAAGCCGCCCTCATCGCGGCGGACGGCGGTGAGCAGCACCACAGCCTGAAGCGATGCGGGTCCGTGCGCCCGCGGATCGGTATCCCAATGAATCGTTCCCCGGCTAATCGCCGGACGCTCAGGATGAATCGGCGGACGAAAAATACATCGGTTCATATCCACCATGAGCCGAGGACTTCCAAAGAACTCCGTGAATAGCCGGTGCAGATTTGGCGACTGCCAGATGTCCCATAGCGACTGCGCATGGTGCATAGGAACAATGCCGTCGAGGGCCGTCGCGCCGCCGTACCACGTCGCGCTGTCGCCAAGATCCGCGCCGATAAATGCGGCGATCTCGCGGACCGCGCGACGCGTAATGCTTCGGGGGATTACATTTCGAATCGCCATGTAACCCAGGTCCCGGAATTGTCGCCAGTCGCGCTGTCTAATCCAGGGGCGAAACCGGAAAAGCACGACGGATCGCTTACTGACGGAGAGCGTACACGAACATAGCCGTTCCCGCGTTCACCGCGATGTATTGCCGCCCATTGACGGCATAGCTCATCGGGCCGCTATTCACCTGTCCCCCTAACGAGGCGTGCCATAGCAGATTCCCATTGCGGGCGTCGAGCGCGTAGAAATAGCCTTCGCGTCCGCCGCTGAACAGCAAGTCCGAAGCGGTGGTCAACACACCCGCCCAGGTGATGTCGTTCATCTTAAATTCCCACTTCTTTTCGCCGGTCTTCGGATCGAACGCGCGGACGATCCCATAGCCTTCCTCCGCGGTCTTGTTATTGGGCTGTAGATTAACTTGCGCCATCGGAGTGTTACCCAGCGACTTGCCGAATCCGTTGCTCTTCGTTACCATGGCGCCGCTGTTTTCCCAACCGGGGATATAGAACAGGCCGGTATGGGGACTGTAGGAAGGCGGATACCAGTTCGTGCCACCCAAGCCGTGAGGCATAATCTTCGTTGGATGGTCGTTGTCCGCGCTGATGGGCACGCGCATCGGACGGCCGCGCTCGTCGAAGCCGGTCATCCATGTAACGGTCGTGAAGGGTTTGCCCATCAGGAATTGCCCCGTTACGCGATCGAGCACGTACCAGTTGCCGTTTCGATTCGCCCACATCATCACCTTGCGCTGGCGACCCTGGTATTGGATTTCGGCCAGCACCGGGACCTGCGTGGAGTCGTAATCGAACTCGTCGTGCGGCGTAAACTGGTAAAACCATTTCAGCTTGCCGGTGTCGGCATCGAGCGCCACCACGCAATCGCTATACAAATTGTCTCCAAGGCGGATATCGCCGTTCGTGTCCGGCGCGGGGTTGCCGATTCCCCAATAGGTCAGGTTCTGATCGGGGTCGTACGCGCCGATATTCCAGATCGCGGCGCCGCCGGTTTTCCAGGAGTCGCCGGCCCAGGTCTCGTGGCCCGGTTCGCCCGGCGCTGGGATCGTATAGAAGCGCCAGACCTCCTGTCCAGTCTTCGTATCCAGCGCCACGATCTGTCCGCGGGTCGGACCGTCGCCGCCCGCGGTTCCGACGATCACCTTGTCTTTCACGATGAGCGGCGCATGAGTAATCACGTAGCGGTCCGCCGCGTTGGCGACGGTCGTATTCCACAGAATTTTTCCGTTCTTCGCGTCGATGGCGATAACGTGCGCGTCCAAGGTACCCATAAAGAGCGTGTCGCCAAGGATCGCCAGGCCGCGATTCACGCGTCCGCAGCAGGCGCGGGCTTCCGCTGCAGGAGTGTAAGGCAGTGTCCAGAACATGCGGCCTGTCACGGCGTCCAGCGCGACCACGTCGTTCGGCGCCTGGATCGTATACATAACGCCGTCCACCACCAGCGGCGTCGCTTCGAACTTTTCGAGCGATCGCGCCTGCCAGACCCACTGCAGCTCCAGGTTCTTCACGTTGGCGGGCGTGATCTGGTTCAGCGGACTGTAACGCTGGCCGTCGATGCCCCGCGAATAACTGAGCCAGTTCTGCGGCTCGCGGTCGGGATGCAGCAGGCGGTCAAACGTGACGGCCTGCCCAAATACAGCGCCGGTGACACAGAGGAGCGACAGAATACGAATCGTCATGGATAACAGCATACTGCAAGCCGGGGCTTTTCCCGAAAATGGACTAAGCTCAGCCCGGCGAGCGCCGTTATGGCCGTTCCCGCAATTCCCCCAACCGAGCCGTGATCGCTAGGGAGCGGCTGCTATCGCTGCACACAATCTCCACCAGCGGACGTTGTTTGACGGCTTATCGGAGCACGCCTGGAATGATATTCTAAAAGCATAATTATGCCTCACCGGACTACGATCGTTCTTCCGCCCGGGCTCAAGCAGGAAGCTATGGAGCGGGCGCGAAGCGAGGGAATCTCCTTCAGCGACTTGGTTCGCCGGTCCTTAAAAAAGGAGCTTACGGCAAAGCCCAAGAAGAAAAAACCCGGCCAGACGGGAGACCCGTTTTTTGACGATCACACCGTCTACGACGACGATGGGCCCGAGGATCTCGCGGCCAATCATGATGAGTATCTCTACGGCGGCAAGCAGTGATCTTCGTGGATACGGGACCATTTCTCGCCAAATATAGAAGGCGGGACCAATATCACCTCGAGGCTGAACGGCTATGGCCGGTCGTGGAGCGCCCAGTACTAACTAGCAGTCACGTCATCGGCGAGTTCGCGACGCTGTTGGGCAGATACGTGGGATTCGAACCGGCGGCCGACCGCGCTAGCGAGTTATACGGATCGAGCGGCATCGACATCTTGCAGTCGACTCGGGCGGATGAAATCGAGGCGCTGAACTGGATGAAAAAATACGCGGATCAACACATTGGTTTCACGGATTGCCTTTCCTTCGCGCTCATGCGGCGCCACGGCATTCGAGCGGCCTTCACTTTCGATCGCCATTTCCGCGACGCCGGTTTCGATGTGGTGGGAGTGAAGTAACGCCCGGGTCAGCCGCGCTTTTTCTCCGGTTCCTTCCCAGGCAAGTTCTCCGGGTTCTCATGCACGCGCGCCCTGAAACCCGCATTCATGCCCGCTGCCAGCGACACCACTCCATCGCCGTATTTATCGCGCAGCTTGTCGACGGCATTCAGCGTCTTGCGCCACGCCTCGGTCCTATCGCGATCAAGCAGGCTCGCTTGACCTTGGGCATTTTCCAGCTGCTGCGCGTACACACCCAAGAGCCGGATCGATTTTCCATTCCACGCTTTGTGGAACAACTCGCGTGCCACCACCGCGAGTCCCACATCGATCTGCGTGGCCTGATCCAGCGTGCGAGCGCGCGTGAAGGTAGAAAAATCCGAATATCGCAGCTTAATCTGAACGGTGCGCGCCCACAGACGGCGATCGCGCAGCCGGCGCGCCACCATTTCCGCGAGGCGCACCAGCATGGCGTCGAGCGCGCCCGAATCGGCTGTATCTACGGAGAACGTGTGCTCGTGGCTGATCGACTTGGGATCGCCGCCTTCGCCGACTTCCGTATCGAACCAGCCCCCGGCATCGCGGCCCTTCGCCTTGCCTGCCAGGGCCAAGCCCCACTGGCCGAAGCGTTCTTCGAGAAAGCCTTCGTCGAGCGCGGCGAGGTCGCCAACCTTGCGGATGCCGCAAGCATGCAGGTTGCGCTCCGTCACTTTTCCCACTCCCGGAATCTTGCGCACATCCAGAGGCGCCAGAAAGCGCGCCTCCTCGCCGGGCAGGATCCACAAGATTCCATGCGGCTTGGCCTGATCCGAAGCGACCTTCGCCACCATTCGCGATTGAGCCGCGCCGATGGAGCAGTTCAGATCGGTCGCGCGCTTCACGGCGCCGTGCAGCTTATGTGCCGCGGCCAGAGGCGGCCCGTGCAGCCGCTCGGTTCCGGCTAGGTCGAGATAAGCCTCGTCGATGGAAGCCATTTCCACGCGCGGCGAGAACTGCTGGAGCGTCTCGTAAACCTTGTGCGAACACTCAATGTAACGGTCGCGATGACCCTCGACAAAAATCGCCTGAGGGCAGAGCTTGTAAGCGGTGCGAAGCGGCATCGCCGAATGAACGCCGAATTTTCGCGCCGCGTAGGACGCCGCGGAAACTACGCCGCGCTCGTTCGGACGGCCGCCCACCACCACCGGCTTGCCTTTGAGCGATGGATCGAACAGCTCCTCGACGGAGACGAAGAACGCGTCCATATCGAGATGGAAATAGAGCCGGTTCACGGCTTTCTTGCGATCGCCACCCGCGGAATCCCCGCCAGATCGGCCTTGGTCTCCACTTCCCGCCATTGCCCAAGCATCGCGCAAATCCGCGCCTCCGCGAGCCACCCGATCTCCATAATCAGAAATCCGCCGGGCCGCAGCAAGCGCCACGCGTCCGGGATCAGGCGGCGATACACATCGAGGCCGTCCGGCCCGCCGAACAGCGCTACGCCTGGCTCGTAGTCGCGAACTTCTTTTTGGATGTCGCCCGAGCCGGACTCCGGCACGTACGGCGGATTTGAAATCACAAAATCGAAGACCTCGGTTCGGAGCGCGGATCCGATGTCGCACGCGGCGAAATCGACGGGCGCGCCCAGCCGCCGAGCGTTCCGTGCAGCCACTCCGAGAGCCCGTTCCGATATGTCCGTAGCAAATACCCGCCCTTTCGTCTCCAGCGCGAGCGTTACCGCAATCGCGCCCGAGCCCGTTCCGATATCCACGATCCGGTGGGCGCCGGAGCCGCGTTCCAGAACCGCCTCGACGACGTGTTCCGTCTCCGGTCTCGGGATCAGCACGTCGGGCGTCACCAGGAATTCGCGTCCATAGAATTCCTGCCGGCCCGTGATGTACTGCGTGGGCCTGCCATTTAAACGCTCGTGCAGATAGCGGCCATAGTGAATCCACCACAGCTCGCGCAGCTCTTCATCGGAATGCGCGTAGAGCCATGTGCGCTCCCGCCCGATGGCATGCGCGAGGAGCACTTCAGCGGTGAGCCGGGGGGCGGCGATCCGGGCGTCTTCAAGCAGTTGCCGGCCCTGAAGCAGCGCCGTGTGGAGGTTCATCGGCGGTTACGCCGCCTCGACCTGCTCCTTGAGCTTCTCGGTCTGATAGTAGGTGGTGAGCGCGTCCACAATAGGGTCGAGCTTGCCATCGATCACCAGATTGAGCTGATGCAGCGTCAAGCCGATGCGATGATCGGTGACGCGGTTTTGGGGGAAATTGTAGGTGCGAATTTTCTCGCTGCGGTCGCCCGAGCCGACCATCGTGCGCCGCTCCGCGCCGATTTTTTCCTGCTGCTTTTCAAGTTCCAGCTCATACAGCCGCGAGCGCAGAACGCGCAATCCCTTTGCTCGATTCTTAATCTGCGACTTTTCATCCTGGCAGGAAACCACCAGACCTGTTGGCAGATGCGTGAGTCGCACGGCGGAATACGTGGTGTTGACACTTTGTCCGCCCGGCCCCGACGAGCAAAAAGTATCGATGCGAATGTCTTTGGGATCGATATTGATTTCGACTTCGTCCGCCTCCGGCAGTACTGCCACCGTGACCGCCGAAGTGTGAACGCGCCCTTGTTGCTCGGTTTCTGGAACGCGTTGCACCCGGTGAACGCCGCTCTCATACTTGAGCTGGCTGTATACCTTGTTTCCGCTTACCAGTGCGATTACTTCTTTAAGCCCTCCCACGGCGGATTCGCTTGCCGACGTAACCTCCACGTTCCACCGGCGGGACTCAGCGAAGCGCGTGTACATCCGGAAAACTTCCGCCGCGAACAGAGTCGCCTCATCGCCGCCCGTGCCCGCGCGGATTTCCAGCACGATATTCTTTTCGTCGTTCGGGTCTTTCGGCAGCAACAGAACCTTCAATTCCTGCTCGATCTCAGCCAACTGCGGCTCCAGGTGAAGGATCTCCTCGTCGGCCATCGCGCGCAGATCGGGATCGGCATCCGTCAACATGGCGCGCGCCTCGCCCAGATTCCGGTGAGCCGTCTTCCATTCGCGGTATTTCGCCACGACTTCGGTCAGCTCGCTTTGCGCCTTGGTGATCTTTCGGTATTGCGCGGCGTCGTTGATCACCGCGGGATCGGCCATCTGCGCGGTCAATTCTTCGAAGCGCCGTTCGATGTCGTCGAGTTTTTGACGATATTGCATAGAAGTAGGACAAGCTTTAGCTTGTCCGATAGAAACTGCCAGGCCCGCTTACGCCACGACCAACTGGCCGCCTTGCCTCGCTTCCATCTCCATGGCGCCGTTCAGCGCGTGAATCGCCACCGCAGCCTGTGTATCGTCCGGCGGTTTCGTGGTGATTCGCTGGAGCCAGAGCCC
This sequence comes from Bryobacteraceae bacterium, assembly GCA_036557165.1. Classification (GTDB taxonomy): domain Bacteria; phylum Acidobacteriota; class Terriglobia; order Bryobacterales; family Bryobacteraceae; genus Palsa-187. The sequence goes on along the minus strand of DATBIA010000001.1, from coordinate 193,410 downwards.
CGGCGCGGTCAGCATCCCCAGCAGCGTTCCCTGACGCCGCGCGGCGAAGCGGATCAGCTCGTAACTCAATCCGACGATGAGCGGCAGACAGGCGATTCGCAAAAGGAACTTCGCCATGAATCCATCCACCGGCAAGAGCGCGTAAACTATCGTCGCGATCACCAGCATTACCAGAAGAAAACAGGTTCCGCAGCGCGGATGGAACGTGGTGAACTTCTGTGCGTTCTCCACGCTCAACGGTTTGCCGGATTCGAAGTTGAAGACGACCTTGTGCTCGGCGCCGTGGTACTGAAAGACGCGCTGAATGTCTTTCGGACGCGAAAGCAGGAGCAGGTAAGCCAGAAAGATCGCGATGCGAATCGCGCCATCCATCATGTTTATGGCAAAGCGGCTGGAGAAAACGGGCAGGACGTGCCCTAGGCTGGTGGCCAGGAAAAGAGGGACGAACTTGTAGAGAAAAATGAACAAAAGAACGGAGAAAATCACGCTCCCAGTCATCATCCAGGAGCCGATTTTCGACTGTGGCTTGGTTTCCGACTTGAGTTCTTCGGCGATCGCGTGATTGAACGAATATTTCAAAGCCTTGCTGCCGAGCGCCATGGTCTGACCGATTCTGCCGAGCCCGCGCAAAATCGGGTAACGAAAAATCGGATACCGGTCCGCGACTTTCTGTACCGGCCTTTCCTCGGTGACGATCTGCCCGTCCGCTTTGCGCACGGCGATGCAGCAGCTATGCGGCGCGAGCATCATCACGCCCTCCATCACTGCTTGCCCCCCAATGAGCGTTTCCTCGCCGCCTTCCAGGATGGGCAGCATCTGTAAATGCGCAGAAAGACGCAAGAATCGTCCAAGTGACACGTGGAAGCTCCTGTGCTTAGTATAGCTCCGGGCTCCAAACCCAGATCTCAAAAGGGTCTCCAAAAACTTGCTAAACTGCCCTTGGCGTGTCAGGACGCCGCCGTGTCCGCGGGAAGGACTGCGTCCCCTGAATCGCGTTACCTGCTTTAACTTTTCGATGAACTCTTTTCTGCCCGAGCGAGCGGACAGCGGGCGCGATGAAAGGAGCTCATTGTGAGAACATCCCCGCCCACGCGCACGATGCGCGAGCACCCCGATTTAGACCAACTCCGCCGCCAAGCAAAGGAGCTGCTCTCCGCTTTCCTCGCAGGCGACCCAGCCGCAATGGCCGAAGTCGCCACCCACTATCACGACGCCGATCCTTCGACCTTCGCCCTCCATGACGCTCAGCTCGTCCTGGCTCGGGCGTATGGATTCGAGAGCTGGCCGAAACTCAAAGCCCACGTTGACGGCGTCACCCTACAGCAGCTCTGCGATGCGGTCAGCCGTCAAGACCTCGATCAAGCGCAAGCCATGCTGAAGCTCCGCCCCGAGCTTGCCAAGCTCTCGCTTCCGGGCGGCAATACGCCTATGCATTACGCGGTCTTCGCGCGTTCGCCTGAAATGGTCCGCTTACTCCTCGAACACTCGGCCGACCCCAACCAAGGAATCTGGCCGCATCGCGACGCCACCACTCCGTTCATCATGGCAAAGGAGCGCGGCTATGACGACATCGCTCAAATCATCCTCGAAGAGGAAAGCCGCCGTCCAGTCCAAAACTTTGCTCACGATCCCGACGCATGGCCAGCCGAGTTGATCGCGGCAGCCCGCGACGAGTCGGCCGTGATCGCGTTCCTCGAGAAACACCCGGAGTACATCAACGCCCCCTACTACTTCATGGCGCCCATACACGTCGCCGCCGCCCGTGACTGGCCACGATTGCTCACCTGGCTCCTCGATCATGGCGGGGATCCCAATCTTCGGGACCGCATCGGCCCCTCACCCTTGGAGCTTGTTGGCCACCTTAACCCCGATTCTCAAGTGGCGAAAGAAATGGTCGCGGCTCTCCTCCGCCACGGCGCCATCATGACGCCTCGCGCCGCCGTCGCGCACGGCGATGCAGATTGGATCCGAGCGCGCCACGCCGAGGGCAAGCTTGAGACAAGCTTCCCGATCTACCGGGGTCGGCATCGCGGCCTGCTCGGCATCGCTATTCACCACCGCCGGAAGGATATGCTCGCGCTGCTCCTGAACCTCGGTCTTAACCCGGACGAGCCCTTCTGGGACGCGGAAGCGAAGGAGCGCCGCCGCGGCGATCCCCTCGGGCTCTGCGCAGAAAAAGGCGAAGCCGAAATGGCTGAAGTGCTGCTCGCCCGCGGCGCAACCCTCACGGCCTCGATCGCCATCTGGCTCGGCAAAGCGGATTGGCTACGCGCGCAGCACGCAGCCGGCAAACTGGAAAATCCGCTGAACAGCGAGGGCGGCCTACTCACGCTCGCCATTAAACAGCGGCGGCGCGAGATTGTCGATCTCCTGCTCGATCTCGGATTCGACCCCAATGAGCGCCACCGCGTGGACGAAAACAGGTATTCCTGGGGCGCGCCGCTGCGCGCCTGCGTGAAGCAAAACGATTTCGATCTCGCCCGGCTGCTGCTCGACCGCGGGGCCGACCCCAACGGGCAGGACAGCTACTACGGTTCGCCTACCTATGTGGCTTACTGCGACAAGAATGAGGCGATGATCGATGTGCTCCAGCGCCGAGGCGGCTACCTCAACGCCGCGGAAGCAGGCTATGCCGGCCAAACGGAGATTGCGCGAAAAATTCTCTCCGGCGAACTCGATCCCCATTTCGAGGAAGCTCAGTATGGCGGCAAGACCACTCTCGAACAACTCCTTGCCTGCGGAGCCAACAGCGGCACTCCGGAGATCGTTCGCATGGCGCTAGAGCGGATCGATTGGCCCCGCGACGATCGCCGCTGGTATTGGCCCTTGTCGAACACGCTTCCGCCAAACGAACGCTGGCCCGACGACGTTCGTGACCGCTATTACGCCTGCTTCCGCCTCATCCTCGATCGCTCCGGCCCCAATCTCTGCGCCGACTATCAGGGCCGGACTATTCTCCACGAAGTTGTCGCCCGCGACTTCGGCAACGGTCCTGGCGATGGCGTGGTAATGGCGAGAATGCTCCTCGATGCCGGCGCGCGCACCGGCGTTCGCGACCATCTGCTCAAGAGCACCCCGCTCGGCTGGGCATGCCGCTGGGGCCGGTTGGAAATCGCAAAGCTGCTCCTGGAGCGCGGCGCGGACCCCATCGAGCAAGACGCCGAGCCTTGGGCGACTCCACGAGCCTGGGCCGAGAAGAGTCAACACGCGGACCTGCTGGCTTTACTACGGGAGAAGACTACCGAGCCCGTTTCTCCCGAAACGGATTCACAATCTCGACGCCGAGAATGACTCGCCCGTGTTGCAAATCCTCGGTATAGAGGCGAGCCGCATGCGAGCGGGCTGCGGAAACGACGATCAGGGCATCCCAGAAAGAGAACTTGTGGTCTGCGGATATCTCGATCGCTTCGCGGATATTGTTGTAGTCGTTGGTGAAGACCGGAAATTGAGCAAGTTGCTCCAGATGCCTGAGCGCCTCCGCGGACGTGACACGCCGGCGTATCTTGCCGGTCATAGTCACGTAGAATTCCTGCAAGACCTGAGTGCTTGTTAGGAAGGCCCGTGCGGACATGAGTTCATCCACCAGCGCCTGCGCGATGGGCGAACGCGCCGGATCGTCTGCCGCGAATCCGTAAACGAGAATGCTCGTGTCCACGAACGACAACGGGACATACTCAACGCTCATGAAGATCGTCGCGAGTCCAAGTGATCGGCCCCATCCTGGCGCGTGTAGTCCGGAAGATCTCGCGAATCTCCTCAAGGGCTGACTGCTGCTTGTCCGCTCGTTGCACGAGATCCGTGAGATACTCGCGCACCAGATTATTCACGGACGTGTCCCGGTCGACCGCGATCTTGCGCGCGGCGCGCAATAACTTGTCGTCGAGTGTGAGCGTGACGTTTTTCTTCACGGAATCAGTGTAGCACGGATTATGTGCTATCTGGCTCCGCGACCCGCATTCGCTAAAGTTGTCTCCGGAGCGGGCTGAATCGTAATTAACGGCTGCGGATTGCCCGGCCGGCTGTCGCGATTCAGGAACAAATTGATGAACGAACTCGTGCCTTGCAACGCTCGATTCCGCGCGGGAATGAAGACTTTCAAATCGTCCACGCGATTCGCCGCCTGCGCGTGCTCATACACCTTCACCCAGATACACGCCTTGTCGGGTAGAACCTCGCACTGACCCATCAGCGTTCCGCCACAAGGGCCGTTGCGGAGATTCTTGGGACATGTCATTGGGCAGACGTATTCCATCTCTCCCAATACGCAATTTCCGCACGCTTTGCACCCGAAAACGGGCTGTTTGAACGCCAACTCCGCGCGCTCGACGAAATGCGCCACCGCGGGCCGCTTGTCCGCCCAGCGAAAGATGCCCGCGATGAACGCCCGCAGCTTGCTCTGTTTCTTCTTAACCGGGAATAACGCCGCGACTGTGTCCGTAATCCGCCACGGCAGCGGAAGCGTCCGTTTGGGCCGCTTCGATTCGAAATAGAAGAAGCCGTTTTTCGGCGGGTACGAAATCTCTTCGGCGAATTGTTCCCATTGCGGTGCGATCTCTTCCGAGCGCTGAACGATCCAGCGAATGTGCTCGTCGTTGTGGCTTCCGCCGATATACGCGCCGGCGTAACCCAGGCCGCGGACGATCGCGACCATCCGCGCGGCGCGCTCCAGGCGGGCCGCCAATCCTTTGTCCGGCGCTTTCGCCTCTTCCTGCACTCTTTCGAGTAATTCCTGCGAGACCCAGCAACCCGGCGGCTCGCCTTTGGAAAATTTGCGCGCGGCGCCCGCGGGCAGAATATAGACGTTGCCGAAAACGGGCGTTTTCAAGCCTTTTTCGGTTAGGTAGCGCTTCAGCTCCCGAAGTTTCCGCGAGTCGTAGCCAAGCTGCGTGATCGCGAAATCCGCGCCTGCGGCGATCTTCTTCTCGAGCTTCAAATACTGATAGACGCAGTCGGCCTCTGTGTACTTGAACGGGGAGACCGCCACGGATATATAGAACGGATAGCCCTGCGCCTGGCGCAACTCGTTGATCGTCTCCACAAGCTGCACGGAATCGATATCGAAGAACGGTTCGTCCCCAGCGGCCTGCCGGTCGCGGCTGGGATAGTCGCCGGTGATCGCGAAGACGTTCTCGACTCCCATCGCCTGAATCTGGTCGAGAGCCGCGCGCAGATCCTGCCGGTATTTGTTGACGCAGGTCAGATGAATGTTGGGAGCGAGGCCTTGCGTCCGGACTCCCGCGCCAATACGAATGGGATCGTGGCCCATCGACCCGCCGGCATAGCTGGTGATTCCGGCGGCGACGAGTCCGGGTATTCCCGCCAGCTTGGACGCGGCTTCGAAAACGCGCTCTTCCGGCGCGGAGGCGCTGGCCACCAGTTCCACCATGTAGCAGAACCGGCCCGCGCCGAGAGTCTCGCGGATCGGATTGGGGGTTGCGTGCGACATGCGTTAGCTCGTACCTTTCATGGCGCGAGCGCCAAGCTCCTTCCGCACGATCTCCGTCCCTTGCACCATCGCTTGCATTTTGGAGAAGGCGACGTCGCGGGGCAGATGCACGCAGCCGCAATCGGTGAGAACGTAAATGCGCTCCGCCGGCACGACCTCCAGCGCCCTGCGGATGTGCTCCGCCACCATTTCCGGCGTCTCCACTTCGTGCGTCTTCACGTCGATCACGCCCACGCCCAACTCAAACGGCGGCGCGAATTCCTTGAACAGATCCAGATCTTCGCCCCCGCGCCGGGCGAATTCGAGCGTAAGCTGATGGACTTTCGCCTCCAGGATAGCGGGAAATAAATAACGGTAGCTCCCTTCCCAAGACGGCTTTCCATAGCGGTTGCCGTAACAGATGTGGACGGCTATTTTAGCGTCCACTCCATCCACCAACACGTTGAGTGACTTCACGGCCCAGTTGACGTCTTCGGGGAAGCCCGAATAGTACGGCTCGTCGATCTGAAGGAAACGCGCCCCCGCCTTCGCCAGAGCCTTCAGCTCCAGGTTCATCACGCGCGCCAGATCCATGGCGAGCGCTTCTTCACTCGGATAATGCTTGTTTCTGATCCGCTTCGACAGACAATGCGGACCGGTGATGCAAAATTTGGTTTCGCGATGGGTGAAGTTACGGAGAAAGCGAAAATCCGAGACTAATGCGAGCGAAGCCATGGGAAGTTTGCCCTGGACGACGCTGTCGTAGAAATCGTAGTAAAACTTCTTGGAAGACCGGTCGATTTGGACGCCTGGAAAGCGCTCCAGAAAATAATCGACGTTGTTGTCGCGCCGTAGCTCTCCGTCGGTGACGATGTCCAACCCGGCGATCTCCTGGTCTTTAATGGCGGCCTTGGTGGCGGCGTCGTAAATCTCGTCGAGATCGTGCCGGCTGATGCGCCGCGCGAAATAGTCGGTCTTGAGCCGCTCCAGCCAGCCTGGCATGGCGTAGCTGCCGACGATGGCGGTGGGAAGAATAGGAAGATTCATGATGTTCTCTTTCATTAGCGCACAGCGTCCGGCACGGGACCGGCCGCTCCCAAGCTTCTCCGGCTCTCCGCCGCGCCGGACTGCGTTGTGCGCTGGATCAGTGGAGAGCGCCACAGGAGGCCGCGGCCTCCTCGCCCGAGACAAAATCCGCTGCCGCGGCCTTCCGTTGCGGCGCGAGTTTCTGAGGAGAGGCGCCGGATGCCATCCGCGATGCGCGCGTTCGGGAGCCGCGCACAACGTCGAATTCCGCCGGCCCAGCCGCGATCACTCACGGCGGGTGGTATACAAAACGGAGGTGCGCGATCCTTTGCGGTATTGGAAAGGCGCGAAATGCACGTCGTATCCGGCGCGCTCCGCCACCTCTTTCAGTATGGCGCCGTTAACCCAGTTCAATAGCGAACCGTCCAGTTTGCCGGGGCCGAAAAACCCCAAACGGTACTGATCCAGCTGCTGCACAAAGATGTCCTGCACCTGCAAAAAGCCTCGCGGATGCAGCAGCGGAAGCGTGCGGACGAAGCTTTCCAGGGCGCCCGAACTCAGATGAAACCGGAAATCGCTGGGCGCCTGCTGGAGCATGTCCTCCAATTTGCCCGCGTCCAAACCCTCGGGGAAAGGAAATTCGGGCAGATCCTCCAGTTGCACCAACCTCTCTTCCAATCGGACTGCTTTCCATACCTCGCGCCAGAATGAGACACCCTTCTCGCGCGAGCCGAATTGGTCCAGCCGTCCCTCCAGCAGACGGTCGATGCATTGCCGCATCGTTTCGGCCGGCGTGTCGAATTCAGCGGCCAAGCGCGCCACCTCGGTCGTCGGGATATACGCGCGCACCTGCACGAAATATAATCGCCCGTCGCGCCGCACCACTTCCTCGTCCGGCAGATTGTCGTAGACGTTGGTCGAGTGGATGTACATGATCTTGTAGCGCAAAAACGAAAGCGTCTTTAGCGGGTTTTGAGCGTCCAAGACCAAAAAACTGCACAGATCCACGTGATCGGCGACGGCGGGGCGGGACATGTCCAGCGTGCCGAGCGCGTAATCGCCCAAAAGAACGCGAAGCTTCGGGTAGTAATCCGTTCCGCGCTGCCGGTCCAGCTCGCGGAATCTATCCAGCCACAACCCCATGCGCTTGCCGGTTCCGACGCCGATTTCGAGCAGAAAGATTTCCGGGGGAAGCTGATTCCGCTTCTCCAGGTTCTGCATGCGATTCCAGAAATCGTCGACGCTGTCGGCGATGGCCTCCGATTGATGGCCGTCGGATTGGCCGCCCGGAAGAGCTTGCTCGTAGCCTTTGCCCGTCGCGTATTCCCAGTCTTTGAGCCGGTTCCAATACAGCTTGTTGAATTCCCAGACGACGCTTGAGCGCAGCGATTGGAAATCCTCCAGGGGCAGACGATCGTCCGGGGGGCCGGAATTTTCGTTCGTCCGCGCGCGCGAGAAAGCCTTCAGGATCTCCGCGCGAAGGCAATCCGGCGCCGCCTGGCGCGTGTCGATGTGTACGTCCATGATCTGGGCAGGCTCGCCGTGCGAATTATAGCCTTGAGTCGAGATCACCGCTTCGCGGAAATTTTGCTTGTACTGGATCCAGTCCAGCTCAATCTGGAGCCGCGCAAACTGGTCCTGGGCGATATGGCCCTCTTCCAGAAGCGAATAGATGGTCGCGACGACATCGTGCGCGGTGCTTGCCGCCACCTTCCCTTGAAGGTGATTCAATTTGAGGATCATGGTTCGAGCGCGGGCGGTTCAGCCGGGTCTCTTGAGAGACACCCCAACGGATTTTCCAGGATACCGCGTTTTGCGGCGCGCATCGAAAAAATCCGAGCGCGCCTTCTATCGGTCATCGGCTATGAGGCGCCCCGCCGGCCGCGATTCGAGCTGGCGGGCGGGACTATAGGAAGATGGCCGTGTGGGGAATTCAGCGGCAAACGATAGACCGATTTCTTTCCGCCCGCTTGGGCGCTCGGACTTCCCTTTACTGCAAAAATGGCTCGCCGCTGCTCACGTGGCCGTCTGGTGGAATGAGCGATTCGATCTGGACAGCCTTGAGGCCAAGTACGGCCCTTCGATCGATGGAAGCCACCCGGTTCACGTGTACCTTATACTGCGCGGCGGCGGTCCAATCGGCTGGATTCAATGGTACCGTTGGCGCGACTTTCCGGAGCACGCACTACAATTGGGCGCTGAGGGCGGGACGGCCGGAATCGACCTCGCGATAGGAGAAATCGAATGGACGGGACGCGGCCTGGGGTCCGCGGCGATTCGGGAGTTTGGAGAGAGCTACATTTTCGCTGACGGTGAGGTGAGCGCGATTATCGCCGATCCGTCCAGAAGCAACTTGCCTTCCGTCAGCGCGTTCAGGAAGGCCGGTTTCACCGTTATCAAGACAGTCCAGCTTGTAGACGAACCTTTTGAACGCCACGTCGTTCGTTTGGATCGTGTTCAAACGTAGATAGAGAGCCTCCGGCGCGGACCTATCTTATAAGCTCAAAATCTCCCGTAGCTGCGCCGATTGCCGTCTGGACATCTCCACCGCGCGGCCGCCGCGCAGGGTGACCACTAAGCCGCCGGATGGTCCCAGATCGACCTTCTCGATCCATTTCAAATTCACGATCTGCTTGCGCCCGGCGCGGAAGAAGAGCGTGGGATCGAGTTGTGTCTCCAGTGCATTCAGCGAGCGGCGGATGAGCGGGCGCTGATCGCGGAAATGGACGCGCGTGTAGTTGCCTTCGGACTCGAGCAGAAAAATATCAGGCAGGCGGACGATCCAACAACGGTCGCCATCGCGGACAAACACCTGGTCCAGCCGGGCCGAGCCACGGAGTGGCCTCAGCTTCGCTAGCGCCGCCTCAAGGCGCGCCGGGACGATAGGTTTCATCAGGTAGTCGAGCGCGTTTACTTCGAACGCTTTCAACGCATACTCGTCGTAGGCGGTGGTGAAGATCGTTTGAGGCACGTCTTCCAACTGTTCCAGAAGATCGAATCCGTTCATGCCGGGCATTTGGATGTCGAGGAATAATAGATCCGGCGCAAGCTCGCGCGCCAGCCTCAGCGCCTCCTCGCCGTTGCGGGCTTCGCCGGCGATGTGGATTTCGGGATGCGGTTCAAGCAGGCGGCGTAATTCCGCCCGCGCCAGGCGCTCGTCGTCGACGATCAGCGCTCTCATGCCATCACAGCCGCCGGGATTTGCACCGTGGCCGCGACGCGGTTGTTGTCGCAATTCCTCAGCTCGAACCCGGCGCGACCACCATAGATCAGCCGTAAGCGCTCCCGAACGTTATTCAACCCAAGCTGCGGATCTGCGCTCGCCGCGCCGTTAACCTGCCCCGTGTTTTCCACGCTCAGGACAAGCATATCCGGCTCGGCGGAAGCTCGAATCCGGATTTCGCCGCCCGCCGGAAGCTTGCCGATGCCGTGCTTCAGCGCATTTTCCACCAGGGTTTGGAGAAGCATGGGTGGGACTTGGATCGGCTCCGCTTTCGGATCGATATCGAACCGGACCCGCAGGCGTTCGTCGAAACGGACCTGCTCCAGGGCTAAATAATCCGCGACCACCTCCGCCTCCGCCGAAAGCGGCACGGTGTGGCCTGCGTCGCGATTGAGGTTATAGCGGAGAAGCGTGGCGAAGCGCGTGATCATGTCCTGAGCCAGCTTGGGATCTTCAACCACTAGTCCCCGAATGGAATTCAGACAATTAAACAGAAAATGAGGATTGATTTGGCCTTCCAGCGCGCGCAATTCCGCGTCGCGGAGCGCCGATTCCAGCCTCGCCTCCTTTTCGCGCTGCCGGCGGCGGCGTGTAATGGCGCTATAAAGCCCGATCCAGGTTCCGTTGACCCACGTGATCCCCCACCAGGTTTCAACGGCGGTGATGGGCTCGGCGGCGTAATCGGTTGCTCTGCCAAGAAACAAAAAGTTAACGCCCACGATCAAAAAGGTTTGAAGGGCCGCCAGCGCCGCACCAATGCCGAAAAGCTTGGCGATGGTGGCGAAGGAGATGTCGTCCAGCCAGCGCCGCCGCTTGATTTCCCGCCGCAGAAAATCGGTGAAAGCGATGCTGTAGAAGAAAAACAGAATGTAGCCGATAACGACATCGGAGCGCCAGCCGACGAAATGGGCCGTCAGGAAAAGCCCTACGATGCTATACGCGCCCCAGCCGAGAGCCTGCAATAGCCAATACTTGGTGGAAAGTTTCATTGGCTCGATTGTAAGGCGGAAAGCGGCGGGATGGCACGGTTTGGGATGAGCGGCGAATTTGGGCCGTTGGGCGGACTAGCGCGCCCGTTTGTTAAAAAGAATAAATGTCGGGATACGATACAATCGTGCTACGATAGAGTTGTGGAAGATCTTTCCCGCGACCAATATCGCGATCTAGCCGAATTCCGGAGGCAGATCCGGCAATTCCTTCATTTTAGTGAAGTCACGGCTAAGGAATGCGGCCTGGAGGCGCAGCAACATCAACTCTTGCTGGCGGTTCACGGCTTGCCGGAGGACGTCAAGCCCACGATCCGAGAGATCGCCTCCCGCCTTTTCATTCAACATCACAGCGCGGTCGAGCTGGTTAATCGGCTGGAGAATACTGGGGCGATTGCGAGGCATCCGGGGACCAAGGACAAGCGCGAGGTATGGATTGTGCTGACAGCGGCCGGGCGGGCCTTGCTTCGCCGGCTCGCTTTGACGCATCGAATGGAGCTGGAGCGGTCCGGCCCGGAGCTTGCCAGGGCATTGAACTCCACATTACGGCATGCCGTTCGAAAGATGGCGGCATCGTGAGCGAAATTAAATTGAAAAACAATTCACATAAGCTTGGCGATTTTACGGCGACGCCGCGCCTGATTCCCCTGTCGGTGCTGGCGATCGGAATCGGAGTTGTAAGCACATTCATCGCGTGGATTCTGCTGCGGCTTATTTCGTTTTTTACGAATCTGTTCTACTACGGGCGAATAAGCTCGGTGCTGGTTTCTCCAGCCGCCAATCATCTGGGCTGGTGGGCGGTGTTGGTTCCCGTCCTCGGCGGGCTCGTCATCGGCCTAATGGCGCGCTACGGCTCCGAGCGCATTCGCGGTCACGGAATTCCGGAGGCGCTGGAATCCATCCTGATCAACGGCAGCAAGGTGCAGCCGCGGCTTGCGATTCTGAAGCCCCTCTCCTCCGCCATTTCCATCGGCTCGGGCGGCCCGTTCGGCGCCGAAGGCCCGATCATTATGACCGGCGGCGCCATCGGGTCCGTCGTGTCGCAACTGTTCCACCTGACCGCGGCCGAGCGCAAGACTCTGCTGGTGGCGGGCGCGGCGGCGGGCATGGCCGCGACGTTCGCTACCCCCGTAGCGGCCGTGCTGCTGGCTGTCGAGCTCTTGTTGTTCGAGTGGAAGCCCCGCAGCGCCATCCCCGTGGCTCTGGCGAGCGCGACCGCGGGCGCCGCGCGCCGCTATATTCTCGGGCTGGGTCCGTTGTTCCCGGTGCCGCAGCACTCCATCTTCATCGGGCCGCAAGGCCTGCTCGGATGCGTCGTCGCCGGCCTGCTGGCGGGCCTCCTCTCTTGCCTGTTGACTCTCGGAGTTTACGCGGCGGAAGACTCCTTCATGAAACTGCCGATCCACTGGATGTGGTGGCCGGCCATCGGCGGCGTCTTTGTCGGATTGGGCGGTATGATCTTTCCCCAGGCCCTGGGCGTCGGCTACGACACGATCCGGTCGCTGCTCCAAGGCGACGTTCCGCGAACTATATTTGCGGGCGTGTTGCTGGTGAAATCCGCCATCTGGGTGATTTCGCTCGGGTCGGGGACGTCCGGCGGCGTGTTGGCGCCGCTGCTCATGATGGGCGCGGCGCTGGGCGGTATCGAAGCCGGCTTTCTGCCCAACCAAGGCGCCGGATTTTGGCCGCTGGTGAGCATGGGCGCGATTCTGGGAGGCACCATGCGGGCGCCGTTCACCGCGATCGTGTTCGCCTTTGAGCTGACTCACGACGTCAATGTGCTGCTGCCGCTGCTTGTGGCCGCCATGCTCGCCCACGCCACCACCGTGCTGGCGCTCAAACGATCCATCCTGACCGAAAAGGTCGCGCGGCGAGGCTTTCATCTTACTCGCGAATACGCGACCGATCCCTTGGAAATATTGTTTGTGCGCGAGGTCATGCGCACGCGGTTGGTCGCGCTACCCGCCGAGGCCACGAGCGAAGATCTGCGCAAGACGCTGGGCCGCGCGGCCACGCACCGCGGACAGCACCTCTATCCCGTAGTCGATGGCGATAAGCGGGTGCAGGGTGTGATCACCCGCAAGGATCTGCGCAACATCGCCGAATCGGCTCAGTCGAACACGTCGCTGGGAGACGTGCTGCGACATCCGATAACCGCGCATCCGGATGAGCCGTTGCGGGCAGTCGTCTTTCGAATGGCCGAGACCGGCCTTACGCGCCTTCCCGTGGTCGACGACGCCGGACAATTGGCCGGCATGATTTCACTTCACGACCTGTTAATGGCTCGCGTCCGGAATCTTCACGAAGAGCGGCGCCGCGAGCGATCTTTGCGTCTGCGCCTTCCGTTCGGAAGAGCGCGCGCGAACGCCCAGTAGTCTGGAAGCTCGCCAACACCGTGCCGCGCGACTAGCGCCTTTTACGGCACAATTCCGGTTCAAGACCCAGCGTCCGCTGTCGAGTGATGCCGGGCCGAATCGATTCGTTTCGCCTTTGCTCCATTCGGAACCTCGTTCGCGCAGATTTCGACGACGCTAGTAAATTTTGCGTTGCGGAATTCTGCTCCCGCCCTGCTCCGAGCAAGGCGCCATCGCATACGCGCATCGCGCCGAGCGTCGTTTGTTCTCTTTCCTTTCGACGAAGACGGGGTGCGTCGAGCGCGGCGCAATCCGGGCTGGCATAACAAATGCCCAACTCGAAAAAGATCCTTGGGTGGGGTCGGCTGGACGAATGGCGCAACGTGGGATCCCACCTGAATTTGACTGTCGAGAAAAGAATGGAGGCTCAGCCATGAAGCGAACCATCGATTTCAGAACTGTCTTTTCGGCGCTGGTTGTTTCAGTGTTGAGTTGCGCGCAGGCCGGCCTTGCCGCCGACACGCCAAAAGGCGCCGTCTCTTCAGCCTCCAGCGGGATTACCCGGTCCGAATACCGGCTTGGCCCCGAAGACGTGATCGAAGTCTTTGTTTGGAAGGAACCGGAGCTCAGCACCACTGTGGCGCTTAGACCGGACGGAAGAATTTCCCTGCCGCTTGCCGGCGAATTCGACGCGAGCGGGAAGACCACGGCGCAACTTCAAAACGAGATCGCCACGCAGTTGACGCGATATATCACCGAGCCTGTGGTCAACGTGATGGTGAAACAAATCAACAGCCTGAAGATTTCCGTCTTAGGCGAAGTACGGAAGCCGGATGTGTACAGAATCAAAACCCGCGTGACGGTGCTCGACGCGATCGCGATGGCGGGAGGGTTCACGGACCTGGCGCGGCCCAACCGCGTGGTCGTCCTCCGGAATACGGCAGCCGGGCAGCAAAGAATCAGAGTAAACATCAATCAAATCGTGGAAGACGATGCGCGCGCTCCCTTCTACCTCGAACCCCTCGACACAGTCTATGTAGAGGGGAGATAGACGCGGTTAACGGAGTGTGAAGCTTGCGATCGACGAAACCCATTCGTGTTTTGATTTGCACGAAGTACACGTTATTCCGGGAAGGATTAAAGGCGCTGCTGAATGGCCGCAACGGCCTCGATCTGGACTCGCATATCGAGGTGATCGGCGAAGCCGCGACGGCGAAGCAAATGATCGCCCTATTGGAGCGCCTGAAGCCGGACGTGATTCTGTTGGATCCGGCCGCCTCCGGTCTCAACGCAGTGGAGGCGGTTCGGCGCATCCGAAGCGCCGATCCGCGCGTGAAGATTCTGGTCATGCCCCTCGGCGAAGACGGGGGTGCGATTGCGGCTTATTTGCGCGCGGGGGCGGCTGGGCAAATCGGAAGACACCACCGGCCGGTGCAATTGCAAAGCGCGATCGTTCACAGCGTGTACGGGCGAGGAGTACACGCAGCTTGAGATTGGTGGGGGCTGGCCGGAGAGCCAAATCATGAGCGTCAGGCTGTATCTCATATTCGCCGGCGCGCTGGCCGCGCAATCGCCCGCGGCTTGGGGACAAGAACATCCCAACGGCTTCTTTCTGGATTCGCCGCTGAGCGTTAGCTCGGGGACCGACAACGGCTTCATCGTCGGCTCTCAACCGGTGAATGACACCGTCACGATATTAACGGCTCCCACATTCGCCTGGAAAAGCAGCACGCACCGGACGGACTTTTCCCTGGATTACCAGCCGGAATACGAATTCTTCGCGCGACGTCCCAACTTGGACGCCTGGAATCATCTGGCCACTTTGCGGCTTACCCACCGCATCAATTCGCGCTGGAGCGTGGATGCCGGCGATTCCTTCTTTTCCACCATGGATTCCAGCCGGAAACTAGCGGACAGTTTAGTCCTCTTGCCGTGGGGGCGTTTCGATCAAAACACTCTCTACGCCGATGCCGTTTACCGGTTCAACAGTCTTACGAAAATAACATTCCGCGCGGATAACACATTTGTCGATGTGGCAATCCCGCAAGTGCAAGGGCGTTTGGATAACGTGGCCGAAGCCGGGACGCTCACCGTCGACCGCTCTCTGACCTCCCATCAACAGCTCTCCGCAAGTTATGCGTATATTCGCGTCGATCCCCTGAACGCGTCCACTCCAGGTTCTGCTAGCGGCGTGAATCTTGGCCTGCTCGGGTATACCTATACCGTCCAGCCGGACCTGCTTTTGCGGTTCACCGCCGGAGCCACGAACGGCAGCCAGACAGGCTTTACCGGATCCGCGGGAATCGAAAAACGATTGGGCGACGTTTGGATCGCCGCGGCGTACGAGCGCTACTTGGGATTTTTCGGCGGATTCACGCCCGCCGGTGGGGTAATCGCGCCGGAGATTCCCTTCGCCAATGGCATCACGCCTAACGCCACTTACGATGTCGCCTCCTTGCAAGTCCGGGGGCAAATAACCAGGCGGATAGGCATTCAAGGCAGCGGTCAGCGGGCGATGAATGGGACCGATCTCGCCGGAAGGGGGCTGAGAAGCCTGGTGGGTCAAATCCGTGTCGACTTCCGCTTCAACGACCGGCTATTGCTATTCGCCCGGGCGGATCATTACGGACAAAATATCAACGTCTTTTTGAATGAGCCTATGTCCCGGAATCGCTATTTCGGCGGACTGGAAATCGCCCTAACGAAACCTCGGGACTCCAGTGGCCGGCGCTACTCGCACGGCAAGGCGCCGCAAGATTCGATCGCCGCTCCGCCGGCGGAGGGCCAGGAAGAGCCCGCGACAGAGCCCGGGATAGAGAGAGACAGGCAATAAACATGACAAACACTGCCGCAAGTAAGGAATTCGGAGGGTTCGCGATATTGCGGACGATGAAACGGCGCGCGCTCTATTTTTTAATTCCGGTGTTTATTCTGGCGCCGGCCGCTTACTATTACGCGGGGAGCCTGCCTCAGCGATATAGGGCCAAGGCTTTGGTCGGATCGGAGTCGCAGCTTCCCGGGCTTCCGGCGGTGGGCGACCGCGTGGACCCTTCCACGGTCAACGCGCAGGAACAATTGCGTGCGGTTCGGGAAGTGCTGCTGACGCCCGACGTGCTCGATTCCGTGGCGCGCCAGTTCAAGGTGGGCCCGAATCCAGCGCCCGGCATCGGCGCTTGGATTCCCTGGCCGGCGCTGCGCGAATGGGTCGTAAGCCGGCAAGACCCGCCCGCCGCGGACAAGCCGCCATCTCCGGGCGACGAGCTGAAATCCGAAATTCAGATCCAGGTGGATGGGCCGTCCACCTTTTATATCGGCTACGAGGGCGCCGATCCGAATCTGGTCGCGCAGGTGACCAACCGGTTGGCAGTCCTGTTCGTGCAGCGCACTTCCAAGCTTCAAGTCGAGCTTGTAGACAAGCAAGACGACGTTCTGGACGCGGAAGTGCAAAAAACGAAAAACCAGCTCGATTCCACCGAAGACGCGCTGAAGCAGTATAAGGAGCGGGAGGCTCAGGAGCTGCCGGAGCGAGTTTCCAGCAATCTGAGGCAAGTGGAGGATCTGCAACAGCAGATTCAGAGTCAGACCGACAAGATCACGGACGCGGAGGCGCGCCGCGCGTCGATTCGCGAGGAATTAGCGGCGCTGGAGAAACAGGGCGCGCTCCAGGATGAACCCCCGCCCAAGACGGCCGCGCAAACCGCTTTGGACGAGAAGCGCCTGAAGCTGAGCGAGCTGAAGGCTCGCTACACGCCGGAATATCCGGAAGTCGTAAAACTCGAGAAAGAAATTCGAGATCTGGAAGCCCAACCGCAGCCGCCCGCGCCGCCGCGCAAACCCTCCGACGCCAAGATGCGCTACGTCTCTCTGCAAGCCGAGCTGTCATCGATCGATCCCAAAGTCCAAAGCTACCGCAAGGACCGTGACGCGCTAACGGCGCAGATGAAAGATTACGAGCGGCGCATCAACTCCGCGCCCGGGTACGAAGCGAGCGTAACCCAACAGACCAGGGACGCCGCGATGTTGCGCACCCGGTACGAAGCTCTATTTGCAAAGCAACAGGAAGCGAAGATCAAGCAGCGAACGGAAAGAACCAGCAGCGTCGCCGCGTACAAAATTCTGGAGCCGGCGCAAGCTCCCACGTCTCCTTATAGCCCCCATCGCGGCCGGATCTTGCTGGTCGGCCTTGTCGCCGGGCTCGCTCTCGGCGGCGGATGGGTGTTCCTGGCAGAGAGCTTGGATACCACTTTCGAGACTGTAGAGGCGGTAGAAAATTTCTCCAGTCTCCCGGTGCTTGCGGCGATTCCGGCGATTCCCACGCGTGTCTCGCGCAAAGCCAGAGTCAAAAAGAACAGACGTCCTCTTAGCCTGTCGCATGAAACAGGCACTCAGGATCGCTTCTCTCCCGAACAGGTGCGCCACCTGCAAAAGAATCGTGTTCCCGTTCTCAGCGATCCACACTCGATCGCGGCTCAACAATACGGAATCCTATCGCTCAAGATCGAGCGGCGAATGCGGCAGCACGAGGGCCAGATGCTCGTGGTCACCAGCGCGACAGGGGAAGAAGGCAAATCCGTAACCGCCCTCAACTTGGCGGCGGCGTTGGCGGCGACCTCTCGGGGGCGAGTCCTCCTGGTCGATTGCGACCTGCGGCTGCCGCAAATGCATCGGCGGCTGAAGCTCGGTTCTATCCCGGGGCTGAGCGATTTTCTGGCCGGTCCCGATTACGATATCGCGCCCTATATTTCCAGCGCCGGAAATCTGGATGTGATTACCGGCGGCTTCGAAGCTGATAATCCGACCAATCTTATCTCGTCGCCCAAGGCTCGCGAGGCGTTCAGCCGCTTGCGGCAGGAATACGATTTCGTCGTGCTGGATAGCCCGCCGCTGATTCCCATTGCGGACGGGCATGTTCTGGCGGATCTTTCCGATGGAGTGCTGCTGGTGGTCCGCGCGCGCAGAACCCGGCCGAAATTGTTCCAGAGCGCGATCGAGAGCGCCGGGCCGGAAAAAATCGTGGGCGTTGTGTTGAACGGAGTGGAATTTGCCGGCACTCCGTATGCATACGCGTACCGGCACTATGAGCGCCACTACATGAGCCGGAGTTGAACTGGCGGCGGCGAGCGCGGAAACGAAGAGCGGAAACGAAAAAGAAGACATGAGCACGAAGCTAAGGATCGCTGGAATCGGAGGAGGCACGGGCTTGCCCATCGTGCTGCGCGGCCTCGCGGCGATTCCGGGCGTGGACGTCGCGGGAATCGTCACCGTGAGCGACGACGGCGGTTCGAGCGGCCGGCTGCGGCGGAGCTTCGGCATGCCCGCGGTTGGCGATCTGCGCAACTGCCTGGTCGCGCTCTCGGGCCGCGATTCAAAGCTGAGGGGCCTATTCCAGCACCGGTTCTCCCGCGGCGACGTGGAAGGACACTCGCTTGGGAACCTAATCGTCGCGGCGCTGTATCAAAGGACCGGCAGTCTCAATCAAGCGCTGGATATCGCCGGCGACCTGCTCTTATTAAACGGCCGAGCGCTGGCGTCGACAGAAATCGCGCCGACGCTATGCGCCAAGTTCAGTGACGGGGCCGTCGTTCGGGGCGAGTCGCGAATCGCGTCCGCGCGAAAGCGCATCGAGCGAGTCTGGCTGGAGCCGGAAGACCCCATTCCTTCTCCCGGAGTTTTAGAGACTATCCGCCGCGCCGATGCGGTGGTCCTCGCCCCGGGAAGCCTATATACCAGCTTGCTGCCGAATCTCTGCGTGGCGGGAATGGTCGCCGCGATCCGAGAATCGCCGGCGGTGAAGATCCTGATCTGCAACCTGATGACGGAGCCCGGCGAGACGGACGGTTTTTCCGCTGCGGATCATTTGCGGGCCGTGGCAAGCCGTCTGGGCCGCGGAGTCGTCGAATTCTGCATCGTCAACTCGGAGCCGGAGCCCGTGCTTGCCCAGAAGTACCGCCGGTGTGGCGCCGAGCCTGTGCGGGCCGACTCGCGCCGGATTCAATCGATGGGCGCCGCTTCCGTCGAAGCGAAATTGGCAGCCGTGCGTGGAAAGAAAATTCGCCACCACTCGGAGAAGCTGGGGCGGTTGATCGTGGCGCTCGCTCAAACCAAGACCGGAAAACACGCGGCTTCCCAGGCCGCTTGATGGGGGAAAGTATATGCCTCGAAGCACACGAAAGTCATTCGGCGGGACGATTGCGATCTGCGGTTTGATGCTGGCTTCGCCCATCCGCTCGCAGACTATTACGACGTTCGCCGGGAATGGCGCGGCGGCCTTCAGCGGCGACGGAGGCTCCGCCAGCTCGGCGGCGTTGAATCATCCCAAAGGCATCGCGATCGATCCCGCGGGGAACGTATACATCGCAGATCCGGATAACGCCCGAATACGCGTGGTCAATTCGAGCGGCATCATCTCGACCTTCGCGGGAAATGGCCTCTCCACGTTCGGCGGCGATGGTGGTCCAGCCGCGAACGCTTCCATCAGCGATGTGGACGGCGTCGCTCTGGACGGCGCCGGAAGTCTTTACGTCGCGGATTCCAGCAACCGTCGCATCCGCAAAATCGCGAACGGAACGATCACGACCATCGCGGGTATTGGCGTCGAGGGATTTTCCGGCGACGGCGGCCCAGCCACCGGGGCCATGCTGGGTCGGCCCGTCGCGTTGGCCACGGATGCCGCGGGGAATCTGTATTACGTGGATAGCACGCAGCAGCGGATCCGGAAGATCGCAGCCAACGGCATTATCACGACACTCGCCGGCAACGGGCTAAACGGTTTTGCGGGCGACGGCGGTCCCGCGCTCTCCGCCTCCATGAGTTTCCCCCTGGGCATCGCGGTGGACCGCTCCTTGAACATCTACATCGCGGACGCGGGCAACAATCGCGTGCGCAAAATCACTCCGGCTGGAACCATCGTTACCATCGCCGGTAATGGCGTCGAGGGATTTTCCGGCGATGGCGGCCCATCGATAAACGCGCAGTTGAATCTTCCTTCCGATGTCGCGGTGGATAATGCCGGGAATCTCTACATAGCGGATAGTGGCAACAATCGCGTCCGCAAAGTGGATGGTTTCGGGACGATTACCACCATTGCCGGCATTGACACGAACGGATTTTCCGGAGACGGCGGACCGCCGGCTTCGGCCATGCTGAATTACCCCTGGGGCCTGGCCGTCGATTCCGCCGGCTCGATTTATATTGCAGACCGGGTTAACAACCGCGTAAGAGAAATTTCGAACGGCGCTTCATCGGGCGGGCCGCCCGCTGTCGGCGGAGTGGTGAACGGCGCCAGTTTCGCCGTGAACGCGCCTGTGTCGCCCGGCTCGCTGGTTGCGATCTTCGGAACCGGCCTGGCAGTGGGTACCGCGACCGCCTCGGTTGTGCCGTTGCCCCTTTCGCTCGCGCAAACTGCCGTGACCTTCAATGGCGTTTCCGCTCCGCTGTTCTTTGTCTCCGCCGGCCAAATCAATGCCCAGGTTCCATTCACTGTCGCTGCTGGAACGGCTTCCGTCCAAGTAACTCGCGGCAGTGCGTCGAGCGCTCCGGCGACTATCGGCATCACGCCCTACTCGCCCGGAATCTTCGCCATGGATCAAGCCGGCGACGCGGCGGTGTTCCACGCGGACTTCACGCAGATCACCACGGCGGCGCCGGCCCACGCCGGCGAAACGGTCGTCCTGTATGCGACCGGCCTCGGACCGCTGACGGGAGCCGTTACATCCGGCGCCGCCGCATCCGCGGTATTGACAACCAGCACGCCGGTGGTGACCGTCGGCAACGCTCACGCGGCGATCGCTTATTCGGGTCTCGCGCCGGGACTCGTGGGTGTTTATCAAGTAAATTTCACGGTGCCCGGTGGATTGAGCCCCGGCAATCAACAGATCCAACTCACGATTGGGGGAGCCGCGAGTAATACGGCGACCATGGCCGTTACTCCGTAGCGAGGCAATCGCGATGGCGGAAGCGATCTTTTGGACTGCGCTTGCCTGCATCGTGTACGTGTACGCCGGATACCCGCTTTTGTTAGCCGCTTGGCGAAAGCTTGCGCGGCGGCCGGTGAACAAGGGCGCCTATGAGCCTTCCGTCAGCCTCGTAATCGTAATGCACAACGAAAGCTCGCACGTTCGCGACAAGATGCGGAACTGTTTCGACCTCGACTATCCCACGCGCCAACTGCAAATTATCGTCTCGCTTGACGCTCCCACCGATGGAACGGCGGCGATGGTTCGCGAATACGAGTCCCGAGGCGTCCAGGTCGTCCGATCGTTCGTCAGGCTGGGCAAGGCGGCGGCCATCAATAAGGGCCTGGAGATCGCCCGCGGCGAGATCGTCGTGTTTGCCGACGCGAGACAAGCGTTCGAGCGGAACGCGCTTCGCGAGCTGGCGGCCAATTTCGCCGACGAATCCGTGGGCGCGGTTTCGGGAGAGCTCGTTTTGCTGGATAGCCGTGGCCGGGAAGCCGCCAACGCCGTGGGCGCGTATTGGCGCTACGAAAAAACCATTCGCGCCATGGAAAGCGAAATTCATTCCGTTCCCGGCGCCAGCGGAGCCATCTACGCCATCCGCCGCTGCCTTTTCGAGCCCCTGCCCGAAAAGACCCTCCTGGACGATGTGGTGATTCCGATGAAAATCGTCCTCCACGGAAAAAGGGCTGTCTTCGATCCTAAAGCCCGCGCGTACGACCTGGTCACGCCGACTCCTGAATTGGAATATGCGAAGAAGCTTCGCACACTCACCGGCAATTACGAATTGCTGGCGGAGATGCCGGATCTGTTAATCCCTTGGCGAAATCCCATCTTCGTACAGTTGATTTCCCATAAAGCCGGAAGGCTTGTGGCGCCGTACTGTATGGGAGCGCTATTCGCCGCAAATCTTTTTTTGCTGAATGGCTTTTATCTTCTGTTTTTCGTGGGACAGGCCGCCTGGTATGGTTTGGCGTGCGCGGGATGGCTTGCATCGAGAACGGGAACCGGAGTGTCGGCGCATCCACCCCATCCGCAAGTAATAACGGAGGCCGAACAAATATATGAAAAACACTATTAAGACATTTAAGACATTTGTGCAGATCCCGTATACGTTCGTCCTGATGAACTGGGCGGCCGTAGCGGGATTGTATTACTTCGCGCGAGGGCATGAAGGTTTTTGGAACTCGGTTCAGATGGGCGCCGCGCCGCCGCGCCGCCTCAGGCATACCTAGAAATGCCATCCACTGCCACAGCCGGCTTATTCGCCGGGAGCGCGCTTGAAACAAACGCCGAGCTGCGTCTGGAGATCGTCTCGGATTATTCGGCGTTTTTGGATTTGAAGCCGGTTTGGGACCGGCTGGTGGAAGCGAGCTCGATCGAACATCCATTCTTAGAGCATGATTGGATGCACGCCTGGTGGGATTGTTTCGGCGCCGGCCGGGGAAACGAACTCCATATTCTGGTTGTCAAATCGCGGAATGAGCCGATCGCCATCGCGCCATTCATTCTCACGACGGCGCGAATGTACGGGCTACGCGTCCGTCGGCTGGGTTTCTTCTATAACGATCATGTGCCGCGCGCGGGCTTCATCGTTTCCAAGCGCTCTGAAGACGTGCATCGCGCCATTTGGAAATATCTGATCCATTCGGGCGGGTGGGACCTCCTTCAGTTGTGCCAGCTTCCGGAAGACTCGGAGACTCTGTCCGCCATGGACGTGCTCGCGCGCGGCGATGGCTATCCGGCTGGCGTCTGGCAATCAAGCGCCGCGCCTCACATTCCGATTCAAGATTCTTGGAGCTATTACTTCGGCGGCTTGGATACCAAGTTTCGCTCCAATTTAAGAAACCGGTTCAAGCGTCTGAGCGCAATTGGTCCTTTGAAAATCGAGGCGATGCGCGGCATCCGCGGGCTTGAGGACGCTTTGAAAAGTGGCTTCGAATTGGAAGCGGCGGCTTGGAAGGGGCAGGCGGGAACGGCGATAGCCTGCGATCGCGATATTCGCAACTTCTATGAAGCGTTCGCTTGGCGGGCGGTGGAGCGCGGCTGGCTTCGGCTGCATTTCCTAAATGTCGGTGGCGCGCGGGTTGCATTCGATTACACGCTCGAATACAACAGTCGTTTATTCGTTCTCAAATCGGGATACGATCCGGATCACGCCGCGTATTCGCCAACCAATTTACTCGTGTGCCGCGTGATCGAGGATGCGTTCCAACAGAAATTAGATCGATACGATTTTCTGGGAGACGCCGCGGAGTGGAAGTCGCGATGGACGAAACACGTCGTGCGCCACTATTGGCTCTTCATTTTCCCCCGTTCTTTCAAAGGGAGGCTGCTTCATCTCCTCAAATTTCGTATCATCCCGCTGCTGAAACGGAGCGGCCGTGCCGCGCGCAAGGCGGCAGTCTCGCTCAAGCGGGCCACGGCCCCGGTAGAGCCGCCGATGGAGAAATCCTGAGATGTACGTTTCCGCATGGCCGGGACTTACGCCACGGGACATTCTGTCGCGGCGCCGCGGCGCGCTTACGGCGGCTCCCTATCCGCTGAACGCCCCAAATCGGAGCTCGTTTTTCGTGGCGCGCGGCGGAATTTATCACCTGATTCAGGCGCTGGAACTACAACCTGGCGAAGTGGTGTTGGCGCCGGACTACCACAGTGGCACGGAGGTGGCCGCCATACGAGCGGCGGGCGCCACGATCGCTTTCTATCCCGTCCGGCGAAATCTGGAGCTCGATTTGGAAGCGCTCCACCGGCTGGCGAGACAGTTCCCACCTCGTGTCCTTTACGTGATTCATTATCTGGGCTGGCCGCAACCCATGGCGGAAATCGAAGCGTTCTGCGCGCAGTACGGCAGCATTTTAATCGAAGATTGCGCGCTTGCCATGTTGAGCGCGGCGGGCAGCCGGCCACTCGGCGCCTTCGGCGACTATTCGATTTTCTGCCTGTATAAGAGTTTGCCGGTGCCGAATGGAGGCATGCTCGTTCAGAACCGGCAGGCCCTTCCCAAACTCGCCGGCTTGAAGTTGGAGCCATGCCCGCGCGCCGCCACCGCGGGGCGCAGCGTCGAACTCGCGCTGGAGGCATTGCGATCCCGTTTCGATGCGACCGGCAAACTATTTTTTCAACTAAAACAAGCTATCGGCCGGCGAATGCGGTCCTCCGGCGTAAAGCACGTGCCGGTGGGAGACATCGGCTGGAACCCGGCAAATGTAAATCTCGCCATGTCTCCGGTGAGTGATCGAGTAATGGAAGGGCTCGATTACGAAGAGATCCGTCGCCGGCGCAGGAACAATTTCAATCTCCTGAAACAACGGCTGGACGGCCGTGTGACTATGCCTCGCGACGAGTTGACCGACGGCGTGTGCCCACTGTTCTTCCCGATTCTCGTGCGCGACAAGAGTGAAACGGCGCAGGCTCTGAGGCAAAGGGGTATTGAAGCGGTGGAATTCTGGAACCATGCGGCCAATCGCCCTGCCATCGGTCCCGACGCCTCTTATTTGCGAACTCATCTGCTGGAATTGCCTATTCACCAGGGTGTGACGAACACTCAAGTGGAATATATAGCGGCTGAGGTGTTGCGCCTCAAACCGGAGTCGGCCCCATGTTAGCCGCGCCACAGCGGACGCCGCGCGGCTCTCGCTCCGAAGACGCCGCGCTCGGCATTGCGCCCGGCGTCGAGTATGTGACTGCGTCCGAATTCGCGCTGATGCGCGAAGAGTGGAATGAGCTGCTCTCCTCCAGCGGCTCCGATTGTCTGTTTCTCACTTGGGAATGGCTCTATACCTGGTGGAAATCTCTTGCCGAAGATCGACACCTCTCGATCATGACGGTGCGAACCGGCCGTGATCCATCGGCAGAGTGGCAATCGGAGCTGAACCCCGGCCTTGCGCCAGCCATCAGCCCCGCCCGTGAGGGCGGGGTCGAGCTTAGGGACCGATTACGGACCGGCTCCAGGCTCATCGCGCTAGCCCCGTTCTGTCTGGATTCCAAGGCGGCTTCGCGAGGTCGATTCCTTCCGGAAGCGTCATTCCTCGGCGCCGGATTTGTCGGCTCGGATTATTTGGACATCATCGTCCGAGCCGGATATGAAACAGTGGCCATGGAAGCTCTCACGCTCGAATTGGCCCAAAAACGTTGGAGCATCCGCTGGACCAATATGAGCCGCAGCCGCGCCTCCGCCTATCGCGCTGCGGCCGGTCTGCAAACGCGCGGGTGGCGAGCGGTCGATACGACCATTAACGTCTGCCCGTATATTTCGCTGGCAGGCGAGACTTGGGAGTCTTACCTGGCCAGTCTCGGCGCCGAACATCGATACAGTTTCAACCGCAAATGGAAACGTCTGAACAGGGAATTCAACGTCCGGTTCGAGCGGGCTCAAACGCCGCAGGAGAGCCGGGACTCGCTCGCGCTCGGGATCGCGCTACACAATGCGCGTTGGCGCGAACGCGGAGGGTCCGACGCGTTCCATACGCATGAGCTGATTGCTTTTCACCGTGAATTCTCGCAGCTTGCGCTTCGGCGAGGTTGGCTGCGGCTTTACACACTGCGGCTGAATGAAGCGCCGGTCGCCTCTATATATGGGTTTTTATATAGAGGCAAATTCTATTTCTATCAATCGGGCTTCGATCCGGTTTTCGACAAATACAGCGTTGGACTGGTGGCGATGGGCCTCGCAATTCAAGCCGCCATACAGGAAGGCGCGGAAGAATACGACCTTTTGCATGGCGACGAAGCCTACAAACGCCATTGGGCTCGGGAAATCCGGCCATTGAGCAGATTGGAGCTATATCCACCTGTCTTCGGCGGCTGGTGGCGATATTTGTCGCGCAAAGCAGTGCGGGCTTTGCGCCGCCGGAGGTTCGCATGACTCGAAGTTCGGTAAAAGCGGGTGTCGCTCGCGCGGTGTACCGGACAGGGTTGCATAGGTTGTTTAGCTCTATCAAAGGAACGAGAGATCTTCCCATTGTGATCGGCTATCACCGGGTGGTCGAGGATTTCGCCGATAGCTCCCGGACGTCCATTCCGTCATTGCTTGTAAGTCCGGCGATGTTGGAGCGGCAGTTGGACTGGATCGGGCGGCGATTCACATTTATCGGCCTGGACGACTTGGGCGCGCGCGTCGAGTCGCACCGCCATTCGAATCGCCGATTGGCGGCTGTGACATTCGACGACGGGTATGCCGATTTTTACGATCACGCATTTCCGCTCTTGAAGAAAAAGGGCATTCCCGCGGCGGTTTTTGTGATGACCGGCCTTCTGAATACCGAACAAATCGCGGATCACGACCGGCTTTATCTTCTCCTTTCTCGGCGGATCGGCCGCCGCGCGCTGCCGTCGTGGAAAGGAATTACGGCGCCCTCTATCGAGCGGTTGAACGCCTATCGGGCTACGCGCCTACTCATTGAGGCGCTGCCCTCTATCGCGCTTCGAAAGGTGATCGAGTCGCTGGAGGCGGAGGACGAGATCTCGAAACGCGTCCTTCAACCCTTCCGGCTCCTTTCGTGGGAACAGTTACGGCGCATTCGTCATGCTGGCTTCATTGTCGGGTCTCATACGCGGAGCCACATCATTCTCCCTAACGAAAGCCCGGCAAGCGTGAGCGAGGAATTGAAGGCATCTCGCGCCGAGCTGGAAACACAACTGGGCGCTCCGATCCAACACTTCGTGTATCCCAGCGGATTATTCAATACGGGTTCCGTCCAACAAGTGGCCGAGGCCGGTTACCGGTTCGCTTACACGGGTTGCACGCACAGAAGCGCCGTCTATCCGCATTTAACTCTGCCTCGAACGCTGTTATGGGAAAAATCGTCGCTCGATTCGCATAACGCCTTTTCGGGACCTGTCCTGAGTTGCCACATACATCGCGTATTCGATTTTGCCGGCGGATGCCGGCAACGGCATGAGGTGACCAGCTAGATGATCGGCCGCACCGAGTTTCCTGGAGTTGCGAGCGATGGATCCGTTAGGCCGGAGAAGGCCGTGGCGCGGCGGGAGGGCCAACCGATCAAGGAACCCACATCGTATTGGCTGCTTTTGGTATTTGTGCTCCTGCTGTACGCGAATCTGCCGTTTGTATTCCCCGCTTCCGAGGCGATTCATCCCGCGAAAATTCTCGCTGGCGCCGGCATTCTGGCTTTGATGAACGAAACATTCCTGCAACACCGGAAATTCGGTATTTCCTGGCCGGATGGAGGTTATTTGCTTGCATTTTTTGGCGCCGCGGCTTTATCCTGCTTGACCGCGCTCTGGCCCGGATATGCGTTCGATGCGATCTCCACGTTGGTGAAGATGGTGATCGTCTACTTCTTCATTGTGACTTGTACCTCGACTGAGCGGGCGCTTCAGAGATTGATGTGGACGATGGTCGTGGGAGGAATACTTCCCGCGCTCGGCACGATAAACAACTACCTGCACGGGCGCCTCGAGGAAGGCCGGGCCTCCTGGGTAGGAATTTTCGCCAACCCGAACGAAGTCGCCTATAGCCTGGTTATTCTCTTGCCAATCGCGGCCTATCTGGCTATCTCGCATGGGTGGATTGCGCGCATCGCGCTGCTCTGTATCTCGGCGGCGTATCTGGTCGCTATTTTTGTTACGTTCTCGCGGGGCGGTCTGATCGGCTTGGGCGCCGCGGCGGCGGTTTACGCTTGGCGCAAACGTAGCGCGTGGCTTCTCATTCTGCTCATATGCGCTGGTGTCGGGAGCGCGATCCTCGGCGTTGAACATTGGTCGCGAGGACAGGATTTCTCCGATCTGAATCAGGACGTCAGCTTTCAGGAGCGCATCGCGACATCGGAAGCCGGAATTCGCATGTTCTTGGACCACCCGCTTTTGGGCGTGGGAATCGCCTGTTCGATCGTCGCGTGGCCGCTCTATGCGCCGAACGGTCTATATACGAGAGGCGCGCTGATCACACACAACACCGTCGTGCAGTCTCTCAGCGAAACGGGAATTCTCGGTTTTGTTCCGTTCATGCTTTTCATTGGAGTGGGCCTATGTCGGTCGCGCAAGCTTGCGCGCTCCGTGGACAAACGCGTCGCGAACGCTGGCGCGGCGCTGGAAGCCGCGATGTGGGGTTTTGTCGTGTGTGGGATGTCCGGCGGATATGTGCTTACGTGGTTCCCGTATTTGCTCATGGGATTAGTGGGAGCGGCGCGCAGAATCGGCGATGCCGGTCCTGAACTCGCGCTTCGCATGGCCACGCCCCGCCGCGATCCTTGGCTCCAGCGAGGAGAGGCCCGATGATTGCCGCCGAACCCAAGCCGGAATCCGTACTGCGGCCCGCGCTGGTATTGATGGCGGGGCGCGGCTTCGCCTTCGTGGCAACGTTTTTCATCCCCGTCGTGCTGGCTCGAACATTCGATCCCGCCCAATTCGGAACCTACAAGCAACTCTTTCTCATTCATTCGACTGTCTTTTATATTGCGCAGCTCGGAATGGGAACTAGTCTTTATTACTTCCTTCCCTTGGCGCCAAACGAGGCGGGCCGCTACGTCGCCAATTCCACGGCGTTTCTCGCGATTGCGGGGCTGGCGGGGATGGCGGTTATCGTCGCCGGCGGATCGAAACTGGGCGGCTGGATGAGCAACCGCGAGCTTGCCGTTTATCTACCGTGGATCGGCGCGTACCTGGCGCTCACGATGATTGCGGCGGCGCTCGAAATGGTTCTGATCGCGCGCGGCAGGTTTCCCTGGGCCTCGGCGTCCTATGCGTTGTCCGATTTGGCGAGAGCAGCCTCGTTTATTATTCCGGTCCTGCTGATCGGGCGACTCGACTGGCTTCTCCGCTGCGCCGTGGCCATGGCAGCGGTCCGCGCAGCGGTCGCTCTTTTCTATTTCCGCTGGGAATTCCGGGGAAGCTTCCGGCTCGATGGGCCGTTGTTGCGCCGTCAACTCGCTTACGCGTTGCCCTTCGCGGCCGCCGTCATGGTCGAGATTTTCCAAGGGAGCCTGCCGCAGTATCTGGTTTCCTATTTGACCAATCCGGCCGAATTCGCGGTGTTCGCCGTGGGATGCCTGCAAATTCCGCTCATCGACCTGGCGGCCTCTCCATCCAGCGACGTAATGATGGTCCGCATGCAGGAAAATATCGCCCGCGGAAATAGCTCGCGAGTCCTGCAAATCTGGCACGACACCACCTGGAAGCTCGCGCTCCTGTTCTTCCCTCTTACCGTTCTGATGATCGTCGGGTCGAAAGACATCATCCTCTTTCTGTATACGCAAAAATACGCGGCCAGCGTTCCCATATTCATGGCTTGGTCGCTCCTGATCCTAACGTCGGCTCTGCAGGTGGACGGCGTCTTGCGCGTGTTTGCGCAAATGCGGCTGCTGCTGCTTTTCAATTTGACGCGTCTCGCCATCATCGGGGGCCTGACGGTGATTTCGCTGCGTGGATTTCATCTCCTGGGACCCGTTCTTGTCATGGTGCTTGCGAACGTAACCTTCAAAGCGCTGGCCATGGGCCGCATGCGTAAGCTGCTGGATACCAGCCTGGGCGGCCTTTTGCCTTGGCGAAAACTGGGCATCCTGCTGGCCACATCGGTCGGCGCCGCGATTCCCGTTGCGGCGATCGAATCGCGGTTGCACGCGCCCCCCCTCATTGCTCTAGGCGTGATCGGCCCATCATATGTGCTGGTTTATACGGCTCTCGTGTGGCGCTTCTCTCTATTGGAAGAAAGCGAGAGATTCGCAATTGTCCAATGGATCCGGAAGAGCTTCTCTCGGATGAGACCCGCCGCCAATTACGGAGGGCTATAAGTCATGTGTGGAATTGCGGGAATCCTGAGTTGCGGCGGCCAGCCCGTGCTTGAGCGCGAGTTGCTCGATATGTCCGCGGCTTTGATCCACCGCGGTCCCGACGATGAAGGCGTCCATGTATCCCCGGAAGCCGGCCTTTGCATGCGCCGTCTCAGCATCATCGATTTGGCCTCGGGACATCAGCCTGTCGCCAACGAAGACCGGTCGGTCTGGGTCGTGCTCAACGGCGAAATCTACAATTTCAAGGAGCAGCGCCGTCTATTGCAGGCGAAGGGTCACGTCTTCTCGACTGCGACGGATACCGAAGTAATCGTTCACCTCTACGAGGAATATGAAACCAGGTGCGTCGATCACTTGCGCGGAATGTTTGCATTCGCTCTTTGGGATGAGCGGCAAAAACAATTACTATTGGCCCGGGATCGGATTGGAATCAAGCCTCTGTATTATACGGTGGCGGACGGAAGGCTGTTATTCGCATCTGAGCTAAAAGCAATTTTGCAACTTCCGGAAGTCGAGCGGAGACTCAACTGGAGCGCCGTCGCTCATTACTTCGCGTTTCTCACCACCCCATCCGATGAATCGATCATAGATGGAGTTTGCAAGCTCGAACCGGGACACATCCTGTTGGCCTCCCCCGAGCGTCCGTATAAGATCCGCCGTTATTGGGACTTGAAATTTGAACCGGACTACTCCAGACCGGAGGACTATTTCATCGGCCGGACGCGTGAACTGATCGACGAATCCGTACGGCTGCATATGATCGCGGACGTGCCGGTGGGAGCGTTCCTCAGCGGAGGAATCGATTCGAGCGCCGTCGTCGCGGCGGCCTCAAAGCTCACCAACCAGCCGCTACAAACCTTCTCGATCGGCTTCAGCGAAGCGGAGTACAACGAAATCGAGTACGCCCGGCTTGTCGCGAAAGACTGCGGCGCCGACTTTCATGAACTGATATTAGGCCCCGACACTCTGGAAAACCTGGATAACTTCGCTTGGCACATGGATGAGCCCTTCGGCGATTCTTCCGCCATTCCAACCAATATCGTCTCCGGGCTGGCGGCGCAAAGCGTCAAGGTCGTTCTTTCAGGCGATGGCGGAGACGAACTGTTCGCGGGTTACGACAAGTATGTCGTGGAAGAGCGCGAGAGACAGTTGGCGTTTTCCCTGGCTCCCGTGCGAACCGTGATGGGAGGCATCAGCCGCGCTTTGCCCCATGGGGTGCGAGGCAGAAATCTCTTGCGCCACTATTCATTGACTGGGGCCGAACGATATCTCGACGCCTGCACTTTCTTTCGGCTGGACGAGACTCGCAAGCTATTTCAGCCCGAGTTTGGGCATTTGCTCGCGCAACACGATCCCTGGCGTGCGAGGAAAACCTATCTCAACGCGAGGAACGATCATTGGCTTTCGCGGTTGCAAGCTATGGATATCCAGCACTATCTCCCGCTGGACATCCTGACCAAAGTAGATCGCATGAGTATGGCGCACTCGATTGAGGCCCGGGTTCCTTTGCTGGACCACAAGCTGGTGGAGTTTGCCGCCACGATCCCGCCCGAATTCCACATGCGGGGCGGCACAACCAAATATATATTGAAGCGCGCGCTAGACGGGCTCGTGCCCGATCAGGTTCTAAACCGTTCCAAACACGGCTTCGCCGTTCCTCTGAATTATTGGTTCCGCGGCAGACTCGGCTCTTACGTCCGCGATCTGCTCTTAGGGGCCACCAGCGAGCGGCGCGGCCTCTTTAATTTGCCCGTCATCGAACGCCTTGTTGAGCGGCATGACAACGGCAGGAATTTAGATCTTCAGCTTTGGACGCTAATCTCGTTCGAATTGTGGGCGCGCGCCTTTCTCGACCACGCGGCGCCCAGAAGGGCGGCGGCATAGGGATTCATGCGGTCGCCCAAGATAAGACTGCTCAAAATGCTGACCAATTTCAGGATTGGCGGGACCGAGCGTCAAGTAACGAATTTGGTGCTGAGAATCGATCCCACGCGCTTCGAATTGCACCTCGCGAGCCTGAGCCAATCCGGCGAGTTGCTCCGCGAGCTGGAAGCGCTGCCCATTCCACGGCCGGAATTTCGAATCTCCCGCCTGTATGGACTGAAAACGTTTCATCAGACCGCGCGCCTGGCGGCCTATATTCGCGAACACAACATTCAGATCGTACACAGCTATGGGTTCTATTCGAATGTTTTTGCGATCCCGGCTGCGCGGCTTGCGGGCGCCAAAGTCATCGCCTCCATTCGCGATACGTGCGAAATTCTGACGCCGTGGCAGAGGCGCGTGCAGAAGGGGATTTGCCGGCTCGCCGACTATATTCTCGTCAACGCCGCCGCGATCCGCCGCGCTCTGATCGATCAAGGATACAAGGCAGATCGAATCCGCCTCATACCGAACGGCGTCGTCGCTTTCGGTGAAACTCGGAATGGCGCCGGCCTGCGCGCCGAGCTAGGTGTGCCGCCCTCGGCGCGCATCGTCCTGGTCTCCTCCCGTCTGAATCGCATGAAGGGGCTTCCCTTTTTCCTGGAAGCTGCCGCGGTGGTGGCTGCCCGGCTGCCGGATGTCTATTTCGTGATCGCCGGCGACGGCGCCGAGCGCAAAAAACTCGAAGAATACGCGGTCGATCTCGGTATCGGGCGGCGCGTTCTGTTCGCGGGATTCCGCACCGACGTTCCCGACTTGCTTTCTCAAGCTGCGCTTTCCGTTCTCCCTTCGCTAAGCGAGGGCCTTTCCAATTCCCTGCTGGAATCGATGGCGGCGGGCGTTCCCGTCGTCGCGACACGAGTGGGAGGGAATCCGGAAGTGGTCGACGATGGCGTCACCGGATTGCTGGCGCCTCCGCGCGATTCCATCGCTTTGGCTCATGCCATGCTCGATTTGCTCGACAATCCCGATCTCGCGGCGCGATTCGGCGCGGCGGGCAAACAGCGGATCGCGCGGCTGTTCAGCGTGGAGCGGGCGGTGCGCGAGACGGAGCGCCTATATACCGGACTGGTGGAAAGCGGAGCGATATGAAGATCCTTCTCATCGGCCCGAATCCGCCGCCTCATGGCGGCATTTCAACCCACGTTTCCGAGCTTCGCCACGCCCTACGCGCAGCAGGCACGCCTTGCCGTGTCCTGAACTCCGCGCGCGTCGGTCTGAGATTTGCGTTGAATCTCGCGCGCTACGGAATTGCAAGATGGAGTTTTCACGTCCACACCAACGGGCATAACCGGAACAGTTGGCTGCTCGCGGGTATGTGCGGACTTGCGGGAATTTTCGGAAGAGGCTGCGCGCTAACTTTGCATTCCGGCATGGCCCCCGGCTATGTAAGCGCATCCTTTGCGCGCCGGCAAATGGCAAGGCTGGTTTGCGCGCTCTTCCCTGGAATCGTTTGCGTCAGCGAGCCGATCCGCGATTCCCTTGCCGCCGCCGGAGTTCCTCCTCGGAAACTCGAGGTGCGCCCGGCCTTTCTTGAACTGCGTCAGCGGAGAGCCGAATGGGATGGTCCTCTGAAAGCCTGGATGCGAGAGCGATCGCCGGTGCTTGCCGCCACGCTCTTTTTCCGTCCCGAATACGGATTCGATCTCCTGATATCGGCAATCGGCAAGCTGCGGCGCCGGTATCCATCCATCGGATGCGTAGTCATGGGCGGCGGCCCCGGCCCCGCCGTTCGGGCCCCAGGGCTTGAAGACAATATCCTGCTGGCGGGCGATCTCGACCACGATATGTGCCTGTCGGTGATGGCGCATTCCCATCTCTTCCTCCGCCCAACTTACGTGGACGGCGACTCCATTTCGGTGCGCGAGGCGCTGGCCTTGGGCGTTCCCGTCGTGGCCAGCAATGCCGCGGCGCGTCCGCCCGGAGTGGTTTTATTCGAAACAGGCGACGAAGACGATCTGTGCGCAAAGGTAGAACTGGCCTTGCGCGTTGCGGTGAAGGAGCGCGGTCATGCCATCGCTTAGCAGACTCCTTCGCATGCCGCCGCGAGAAATCGCGCACCGCATCGGCGAAAAATGCCTCGTGGAGTTGGAGCGGCGCGGACTCGACGCTGCGCCGCCTCCGGCGCCGCCCGATTTTAAGAGATATCTGCAAGGCGATCCCGCTCGCAGATTTTACCCGAAATACCCCCACTGGATCGATGGAGCCCAAGAGGAAGCCGAAAGACTCCTCGGGCACGAATTCACTCTGCTCAGTTACCCGCGCGTTTCGCTCGGCCCGGAAATCGACTGGCATCGCGATCCCATCACCGGCCAACTCTGGGAACCGCGGTTCTGGGCGGACTACGATCCCGAGCGGGACCCCGCCGGCCGCGATGTAAAGCGCGTCCACGAGCTCAATCGCCATCAGCACCTTCCCCGGCTCGCCAAAGCCTTCTATCTCACTGGAAACGAACGATACGCGGCGGAAGCAGTCGCGCAAATGGAAAGCTGGATCGCGAGCAATCCTCCCGGACTGGGAATCAATTGGCAGTCGAGCCTTGAAATCGCCCTGCGATGTGTTTCCTGGCTCTGGACGATTTTCCTACTCTTGGATTCTCAATCGTTTGGAGATTCGGCCGCGCAGCGCATCGGCAACTCGCTTCTCGCGCAATTGGAGCACGTTTACCGGCATACTTCGCGCTTCAGCAGCCCCAATACGCACCTGATCGGCGAGGCCGCGGCCTTATTTATCAGCGGTTTGGTATTTCAAGAGCGAAAGTGGATGGGGCGCGGGGCCGCAATCTTAATCGAGGAAGCGGACAAGCAGATTCTCGCCGACGGCGTCTATGGCGAATTATCTTCCTACTATCATTGCTACGCGCTCGACTTCTATCTGCAAGCGCTCGTGCTGGCGGAACATAACGGCTTCTGTTTTCCGGAACTGGTGCGGACGAAGGTTCTGGGAATGCTTCGCTTTCTCGCGCGGCTCACGCGGCCGGATGGGACGATTCCCCTGCTGGGCGACGACGACGGGGGAGATTATGGCGCCTTTTTCGACCTTTTTGGCGCCGGAAACGCGCTTTTTGGCGCCGAATTCGACGCCAAAAAGCCCCCGGTAGGCATGAGTGTTTACGTAAACGCGGGATATGCGATTCAACGCTCGCGCCACGATCATCTCGTATTCGATTTCGGCGGATTAGGCATGCTGACGGGGGGGCACTCTCATGCGGACGCGCTATCGATAACGTTTTTCAGCCGGGGCCGCGACATTCTGATCGACCCTGGGACGTTCGCGTATAACGCGGCGCCGGAATGGCGCGAATATTTCCGCTCGACGCGCGCTCACAATACCGTCGAAGTCGATGGCCGGAACCAGGCGGATTCCGCCGGCACGTTCCGATGGAAGAGTCGATGGTCTACGAAATTAGGCTCCGTCATAAAGCGAGATTCCGCGACCTATATGGAGGCGGAGCACGATGCCTATCGCGATCTGGGAGTGACGCACCGCCGCCGGTTGTTTCACGTTCACGACGAATACGTGATTGTCGCGGACTATTTTTCGGGCTCGGGCTTTCACAGTTTCGATTTTTATTTTCGCTTCGGACCGGCGGTATCGGTCGCGGATCTCGACCTGTTTGACACGGGCGTGGTTGCGCACGAAGAAGACAAGCCGCTCCTGGGGTTTCATGCCTCCGGCCCCGCGACCGGAGAACTTCTATCCGGTGAAACTCGGCCCATTGCAGGATGGGTCTCGACCGGCTATGGGGCGAAGCAACCCAGCTACACGCTTCGAGTCGCGCTCTCCCAACAGGCCCCGGCCGGGGCAATCGCGTTCGTGAACTCCTCGCCAACCCGCGCCGATTTTCGCCCGCTGGCTGTGGAAGGCGCCATCGCCTGCGCTCGCCGGTCGGGGCGCGTAGAGGATATCGCGGTCCTTTGCCTGGGCCGAGAGGCCGTAACCGTGGGCCAATTTGTCCTACAAGGGGAATTCTTTTGGCTGAGGCTCAGGGATGGAGTGTTGATGGAGGTCGCGGCCATCCGCGGAGTGTGTTTAAACCGGCAATCTAACACAGAAACGGAAACGATATGTGCGCCATCTGCGGCATTCTGAATTTCGATTTCGCCAGGCGCGTCGATGAAGAGGTCCTCAAAAATATGACCTCGATCCTATCGCATCGCGGTCCCGACGATCATGGATATTTGGTCGAAGGGCGTGTGGGATTGGGGCATCGGCGGCTCAGCATCATCGATCTCAGCGGCGGCAAGCAGCCGATTTACAACGAGGATGGCTCGGTCGCCATTGTGTTCAACGGCGAAATTTATAACTATCGCGATCTCGCCAGCGATCTGGTCGCAGCCGGCCACGTCTTCAAGACCCAATCCGATACCGAGACAATTTTGCACGCCTACGAAGACTACGGCGAGGACTGTGTGCGTCACCTGCGGGGGATGTTCGCCTTCGCAATTTGGGATTCGCGGAAACAGCGTCTTCTGATCGCGCGGGACCGGTTAGGCGTAAAACCGCTTTATTACTATCTCGACCAGCACATTTTCGCGTTCGCTTCGGAGATCAAAGCGTTGCTCGAAATCCCCTCGATACCGCGGGAAGTGGATCGGGAATCCTTGGATCTCTATCTATCGCTGCGCTACGTTCCGGGTCCGCGGACTATTTTCAAGAACATTTTCTGTCTACAGCCCGGCCACGTAATGACGCTAGCGGGCAACGGCATTCGGACACATCATCAATATTGGGATATCGACTACTCGAAGGGCGAGCTGCAGCGGCCGCGAGAATATCTCGATAAATTCCGCCATTTGTTAGAGGAAAGCGTACGTTTGAGAATGATTTCCGAAGTGCCGCTAGGCGTGTTTCTGAGCGGCGGCCTGGATTCGAGCGCGATTCTCGCTATGGCGGCGGCGCAGAGCGCGGTACGCGTGAAGACGTTCAGCATCGGTTATCGGCCTTTGGATGGGCAGCTTGAAGATTCAAACGAATTCGAATATGCGCGCCTGGCGGCTGGCGCCTTTCACGCCGATCATCACGAATACCAACTGACGCCCGAGGAATTTGAAGGCGCCGTGCCGGAATTGGTGTGGTGCCTGGATGAGCCGCTCGCGGACGCAAGCTGCATTCCCCTTTTCTTTATCTCCAAGCTCGCTCGCGAGCACATCACCGTAGTGCTTTCCGGAGAGGGCGCGGATGAGATTCTGGCCGGGTATGGGATTTACCGGCGCATGCTGGCCCTTGAGCGGATCTACCAGCGCGTTCCGGGCATGGGCCGTCTGGCGCCTTGGATGGGGCGTTTCGCTCCATCCGGCAAGCTCCGGCGTTACCTGCTGAACTGCGGCGAGCCGCTTGAAAAGCGCTATCGCGGCGTGGATCGTGGCCCTGGCTTTGAGGAAAGGCGGCGGCTGATCGGCGACGCTCGGGCGCGCGCGTCCGAACAACAGTTGCGAGCCATATTCGAAAGATATTTTAGCCGCGTGCGGCACGCATCGCCTTTGAACCGGATGCTTTACGTGGATGCAAAAGTATGGCTGCCGGACGACCTTCTCAACAAGGCCGACAAGATGACCATGGCGAATGGGTTGGAGCTGCGGGTGCCTTTTCTGGATCACAAGATGGTCGAATTCGCGGCTGGTCTGCCGGATCGCGCGAAGCTTCACGGTGGGAGTGGCAAGGCGCTCCTGCGTAAGGCCATGAAAGGAGTTTTGCCGGAAGCAATTCTCCACCGCCCCAAAAAAGGATTCCCGGCGCCGCTTTCCTCCTGGCTTCGCGGCCCGCTTCGTCAATTTAGTCGCGAGAATTTGTTGCGGTCTAACTCGGCGTGCAGCGAGTATCTGAACGCCTCCGCCATCGCCCGCATTCTTCAGGAGCACGAGAACGGAGCAGACCGTTCGCAACAGATCTGGACACTCCTGGTGTTCGAATTTTGGCAGAAGCGCTTCATTCAAAGCCCGTTCCGAAGGAGGCACGTGGCGTGATAGAAAATCACGACATCCTTTGCTTCTGCAACGACTGGGGCGGCGATCCACTCAGCAAAATTCAAATTGCACGCCGGCTGGCCCGAAAAAATCGCATTTTATGGGTGAATTCGACGGGGATTCGCAATCCAACGGTCTCGGCGCACGATTTCGGCCGGGCGTGGAAGAAGGTCCGCCAATACTGCGAGGGCTGCATTTCGGTGGAAGACAACATTTGGGTGTTTTCGCCTCTGGTGATCCCTTTTCACGGCAACCATGCGGCGCGGTGGATCAATCAGCGGTGGCTTGCCGCGGGCCTACGCCGGGCCTGCCGCGATTTGGGGTTTCGAAATCCGATGACGCTGAGTTTCGTTCCCACCTCCGCCGCCGTGGCCGGATCTTTGGGCGAGTCGCGGGTGATCTACTACTGCGTGGACGAATACTCGCGATTCACGGGCGCCGATCGTGCGGCTATTTTGGAGATGGAACAAAAGCTCATCGCCAAATCGGACCTTGTGGTCGTTTCGGCAAGCCGCCTTTATCAGAGCAAGCGCAGCCATAACCCCAACACAGTTCTGATTACTCACGGCGTCGATCTCGATCATTTTCGAAAAGCGTGTCTTCCGGAAACTCAGATTCCACGCGATTGTCCGGTTCGGCGACCTGCGATCGGATTCTTTGGGTTAGTGGAAGACTGGGTGGATCTGGAGGTGATTCGATTTCTCGCCGCGGCGAGGCCGGATTGGTCTTTTCCCGTAATCGGCGAAGTTCGCACGAATATATCGGGATTCAGCCATTTGCCGAATGTGGTTTTTCTCGGAAGGCGAGACTATGGATCTCTTCCGGGTTATTGTAAGGGATTCGACGTAGCCATTCTTCCCTTTGTCGTGAACGAGCTTACGTTATCCGCGAATCCATTGAAACTGCGTGAATATCTGGCCGCCGGTCTTCCGGTGGTGGCCAGTCCGATACCGGAGGTCGCGAAATTCTCAAGCATCGTCCGAATGGCCGCGACGCCCCAGGAGTACTTAGAACAGGTCGACGGCATTTTGTCGCGAGGCGAGGCGGGTCCGCGCCTGAAAATATCCCGGCTCATGGAGAACGAGTCGTGGGACGCAAAGGTGGAACAACTGAGCGAGTACGTTGTGGATCTGAACCACAGGCGGCCGGTGGCTGCCGGACATGTGGCTTAACAGCATGCCTCGTTTTCTATTGGCGTTTTTAGTGACGGCTTCGATTTCACGCGGAGCGGCGATAACCTGGTGGGTCGCGAACCCGCTGGAAAAGGTAAGACCGGCGGATCCGGCGCCTGCGTCGCCCGCCAAAGAAGCGGACATCTACGCGGCGCGCAATGAATTTGAGCCGTTTCAGATCGTCCTTCGCGCTCAAGACACGATTGAGAACGTCGATGTGGATTGCTCCAGCCTTAAAAGCGCGCGTGGAGACGAAATAGGCAAATCGAACGTTACGATATACGCCGAGTGGTACGTGAATATCGCGCGCCCCTCTTTGGCGGGCGGAGAGCCTGGCGAATGGCCCGATCCGCTGATCCCCCGCATCGATCGCTATGCGAACGAGAAGCGCAACGCGTTTCCGTTTAGCCTGAATCCCGCGCGCAATCAGCCCTTGTGGATCGAAGTTTTTGTGCCCGAAACCGCTCCCCCGGGCGAGTATCGCGGAGCCGTGAACGTGCTCCGCAACGGCACATCTGAATTCACCATCCCTGTACGCCTGACCGTTTGGGCGTTTACGCTCCCATCTACAGCCACGTTCAAAACGTCGTTCGGCCTGAATGGGACTACGGCACTGAAGCAACACCTGGGCAGTTACACCAGCGACGACGACCTATATGCGATCACGTGTGTATATGCAAAGGCCGCCTTGCTGCATCGCATTAGCATTCATGGCGGGAGCCAGACGCCGCCGAAATTCCAATACAGCGGCGGCCAAATTCATGTAGATTGGGCGCGCTACGACGCCGAAGTGGGACCGTTCCTCGACGGTACGATCCTTCCCTCCGGACCGTTACGCGGCGCCAGGGCCACCACGATCGACTTGCGCACGCCCGGAGCGTTTGAGAGCCCGGAACGGCGCTCCTTATATCTATCGGCATGGATGAAGCACTTTCAGCAAAAGGGTTGGAGCGATCGCCTGTTCCTCTATCTGTGGGATGAGCCGACGCTTGCGGACTTTCCCAAAGTGCTGAGTTTGGGGCGCGGAGCGCTCGCCACCGATCCCCGGATTCGCGATTTAGTCACCGTTCCCTACACGAGCAAATTGGCGGACGTCGTGCAAATTTGGACGCCGCTGATTAATTGTTTGGAGCGCAAGGCGGACGGCGACGATTTTTGCCAGGTGGCCGCGACCATGGACGACTATGCGCGGGAGATGCGAGGCGGGAAGAGCGTTTGGTTTTATCAATCCTGCGCGAGTCACGGATGCAACGTCCCCGGAGGGGATTACTTCCGGGGCTGGCCCAGCTACATGATCGACGCGTCCGGACCAGCCAATCGAGTGATGCCGTGGGTAGCCTGGAAATACGGAATCCAGGGCGAGCTTTACTACAGCATGAACGAGGCGTACGGACACGGCGACGCCTGGGTCAACTTTCGTCTCGCCGGCGGCAACGGAGATGGGACGCTTTTCTATCCGGGGACGCCGTCGAAAATCGGAGGCCACACAAATATTCCAATCGAAAGCATTCGCCTGAAATTAATTCGCGAAGGAATGGAAGACTACGAATATCTCGCTCTTCTGGGGAACTCCAGTAAACCGGCCGCCAGTCAGTTTGTGGATCGGATTGTGGCGAAGACCTATTCCTGGGAGTCGCGGCCGGAAGTCTTCTTGAGAGTTCGCCGGGAATTGGGAGAAGCGTTAAACCGTCTGGCGGAGTCGCCTGAATCAAAGTAGCCGCCGCACATGTCCGATAGCGGAACAGAACGGACTGTTTCGGAGATCAAAAGGCCGCTCGCGCAAGCCGCCGCCGTTCTTTCGCCGCACGCATCGAAAATCAGGAGGGCATGGCGCGCCATGTTGAACCGCTATGAGCCATGCGGCCGATACGCGGCAAAGCTTTCGGGGCTATATCTTGGCCGAAGGTTGCTGGATTTGCCGACCGCGGCGCCTCGAGTCTACAGATTAGACGCCGAGAAGCAGGGGAGGGAACTAGCTCGCGAAGGCGTGCCCGTGGAGTGCGCGGCGGCCGCGGTATCTCTATACGCGAAGGCTTGCCTGCTTTACTTTCGGACCGAGGACGCGCAAGCCGAAACGTGGCGGCGAGTGCTGGCGCGATGGGCTTCCGTATATCAGTTTTTCCTCATCACCGGGTACCGGCAACAAACCGCGGCGGAGCGCCAGGAGCTGGAAGAAAAGGTCAGATGTACCGAACGGCGATTTCAGGCTCTATCCTCCGAGCTCGGCGACGCCTATGAAGTGGAAAGGCGCAGGCTCGCGCAGGATCTTCACGATGAGATCGGCCACGATTTAATTGTGCTGAAGCTGTATACGCAAATCATCGGACTCGATCTGAAAAAGGGAAACATCCGGCAGGTTCGGAGGAAATTAAAGGAATCCATTTCCCTGATCGACCATGCATTGCAAGGCGTGCGTCATCTGGTGTTCGACTTAGGTCCAGCGGTGTGGAACGAGCAGGGCTTTATTCCGGCGGTGCAAGTCTACTCGCGGCAATTCGCGGGCAGGACAGGCATCAAGGTTCGCTTCGATGCCCGGCGCTTGCGGGCGAAGCTGCCGGCGCGATATGAAACGGCCATTTACAAAGTGCTGCAAGGCTCGCTGGCCAATATTGCCGCTCACTCGCATGCGCGCCATGTGAAAATCGCTCTGTCGAGCCGGCGCGATTCGATCGCGATGAAGGTGGAGGACGACGGACGTGGATTCGATATCGAGAAAAAATTGGGGGTGGCTTCGCAATCCTACGGTTTGCGCGCCATGCGCGACCGGATCGAGCTTCTGGGCGGTAAAATCGATTTCACCTCGCGTCGGCGCCGCGGGGCCGGCGCGGGCACCACCGTCGAATTGCAACTCCCCTTGCGGGAAGAACCGCCGGGTCGATCAAGGGATGACGAATAAGACTACCATTCTGCTGTGCGACGATCACACGCTGTTCCGCGAGGGAATTAAGGCAATTCTCCGCGATGAACCTTCTCTAGAAATCGTGGGAGAAGCCGAGGATGGAAGGGGCGCCGTGTCCAAAGCCGAGCGGTTGAAGCCGGACGTGGTGCTGATGGATGTCGCGATGCCCGATTTGGGAGGAGTAGAGGCGACCGGCCGGATTCTAAGAGCGAATCCAAAATCCAGAGTGTTGATCCTCACCATGTATGAACAGGAAGAAGTAATCAACCGCTGCCTGCAAGCCGGCGCGTCGGGCTATGTTTTGAAAGACGCTCCGCGGCCCGACTTGATTCATGCTATCGGTGTGGTGAAAAACGGCGGCCGTTATCTGAGCTCGCGCGCTCTTAAAAAAATCGTCAAACAGCAGGTGAAGAAGGGCGCCGCCACCGGTTACGAACGGTTAAGCGAGCGTGAGAAAGAAGTTTTGAAATTATTGGCCGATGGCCTGACGCTCAAAGACATCGCCGCCCGGCTGCTGGTAAGCGTCAAGACAGTGGACGCTCACAAGACGAACATGATGCGAAAGCTCGACCTGCACGATCGCTCGGGGGTAATCAAGTATGCGATTCAGCACAGGCTGATTCACATCCCAGAGCTAGAAAGCAGGCGGGCGTAGCCGGCGGCGCAGACGACAAAAACGACCGTTTGCGCCACGTCGGCCTAATTCAGTCCCGCCTTGCCGCGCAGATGCTGAGCATCCTGCTGGTTCTCCTGGCAAATGTATTCCATTAATTCTTCATTGGGCCGAAGAGTTGCCGTGAACTTGATTTTGAAGGGATGCACATAAGCGCCGGGGTCGATGATCTCAGTCTCGTTCACCAGCGTACCCAGATCCGTTCGAGTGTATCGCTCGATCGTGTGCAGTTGCTCCGTGTGGGGATGGCCGCGGAAATCGAACCAGAACTTGTCGTTAAAGCCGACCGTGTCCACCACCATCGTGTCGCCGTCCCACTTACCGATCGAATGGCCGTACCAGGTGGGATCGGGATCGTCGGGGTGTTTGCTCTGGTTCAGGAAGATCTGCCGGAAGCTATGGATATTGCCTTCGAAAAGGAAAAAGATGTGCGTATTCCCCTGCTGAACGATACGCCATGGATAAGGCGCGATCCGAGGGATCCCCGTCGGGAGACAATTTGCTTCAGGATCGTCCTTCGATTCGCGCGAGTCGAAAATCTTCTGGCCCGCGGGGGTCATTTCGATCTTTTCGCCGGGTTCCAATCCTTGCGAAACGTCGCCGATCGGACCACCGCCATTCCACACGCCGGACAAATCCACGTGACCGTCGGGAAGGCGCGGCGTGGGACCTTTCGGCCTGGCTGGGCCGCGTCCCCGGCCTTTGCCTTTCTTTGTATCCGGATTTGCGCTGCCACCGGCCGGAGCGGTCGCTTCCGTGGGCGTCAGCGAAGGATTTTTGCCCGTAGCCGCCGGTTGTTGAGCCTGCCCCAATAATTGAAAAGCCACTACGGCGGAGAGGACCGCAATGGCGCCACTGAGAAAGTTTTTCACCGTATTCTCCTGTACCGCGCCTACTGACCTTCGTTGTTCGATCCCGCGAACACCCTCTTACCGTCAGCCAGAGTTACGGTTCGCGCGTTCGCCAGATGCGCTCCGTCCTTCGCCATGGAGCCAGTGACGGTAACCTCATCACCTTCTTTCAGCGTATTTCTGCTCCAGCCGTTGCGCTTGAGAACATTCGGGCTGGCCAGCTCGAAATTCCAGTTGACAGCTTGGCCGTTTGCGTCTTTGACGTCGATGTAAAAACGAGCGTGAGGATTGGTCCAGTCGACCTTGGTCACCGTTCCTTTGAGGGTCACGGGTTTATTGGAGTCGTACTCCGCGGCGAACGAGTGATGAGCGAGAGCAACCGCCG
Source organism: Bryobacteraceae bacterium (assembly GCA_036557165.1). Classification (GTDB taxonomy): domain Bacteria; phylum Acidobacteriota; class Terriglobia; order Bryobacterales; family Bryobacteraceae; genus Palsa-187. The sequence goes on along the minus strand of DATBIA010000001.1, from coordinate 149,819 downwards.
GAACAAGCAACCCGAGTCCGGCAGCCAGAGAAACGAGCGTCACTTTCATCGAAACCTCCTGAGGTCGGAGGGCGGAACAGCCCTCTGGCCGGTTAATATAACATACTCCGGCGGGTAGCAATCGCCGATCTCCGGCCGGGGCCGATTTCGATTCCGGCAGCCGAATTCGCGCCGATAGCAGTATAAGATATAGTATATGGCCCAGCTTACGATCTATCTCCCGGACCAACTAGAATCCAAGGCGCGGAAGGCGGCGAAAGCCAAGCACGAATCCGTTAGCCGGTGGATTGCGGGCCAAATTGAGCGCGGCCTAAGCCGTGCATGGCCCAAGGAAGTGCTGGACGCCGCGGGAGCAGTCCCGGATTTCCCCTCGCTGGAGGATCTTCGGAAGGGCTACGGGAAAGACGCGGCGCGGGAGCCGATGGATGATTCTCGTTGACGCGAATACCGTGATCCATTATGTGAAGGGCCGAGAGCCAGTCGTGCGTCGCTGGCAGTCCGCTTCGCCCCAGGACTTGGCGATCCCCAGCATAGTCGTCTATGAAATCCAGTATGGAACCCTCAGGATTGGGGCGCGCCGGCGATCGCTCGTGTCCGAGCTCCTGGCGGGCATCGTCCAGGTTTCGTTTGATGGAGAAGCCGCGCGCGACGCCGCTCACATTCGATTCGACCTGGAGACTCGCGGGCTGATCATCGGCCCTCTGGATTTGCTAGTCGCGGGCACGGCGCTCAGCCGTAACGCGACGCTCGTGACCAACAATACGAAGGAGTTCTCGCGGGTCAAGGGCCTGCGGCTCATGGATTGGACGAAGTAATTCTCGCGTTCCGCTCCGGCTCCCAATCGTATAGAATCGCTGCATGGCGAACAACCGCAAGTCGACGCGAACCTCCCGCCGCGAATTTTTAGAACAGAGCGGAGCGGCGCTGGTGGCGGCCACCGCCGTTCCCGCGCTCCACGCTCAGCAGAGCCCGGACATCGCTCCCGATCCGGGCGTTCCTCGCTCGACGATCCGAGTGAAAATCAACGGAACGTCGCGCCGCATTGAGGTGGAAGATCGCTGGACACTGGTCGAACTGCTGCGCGACCACCTCGGCCTCACTGGCACTCACATCGGCTGCGATCGCGGCGAGTGCGGCGCCTGCACGGTATTGATCGACGGAAAGGCCGGTTACTCCTGCAGCCAGCTCGCGGTTTGGATGGATGGCCGTTCCGTGGAGACTGTGGAGGGGCTCGCGCAATCGGGGAAGCTCGATCCGCTACAGAAGTCGTTCATCGAGCATGACGCGCCGCAGTGCGGTTACTGTACTTCCGGACAGCTCATGAGCGCGAGGGCTCTCCTGAACCGAAATGCTCATCCCACGGCGGACGAAGCGCGCGCGGCCCTCACCGGGAACATCTGCCGCTGCTCGAATTACAACCGCTATGTGGAAGCGACGCTCGCGGCCGCGGGAGTGTCTTCGCCTCAAACCGTGCAGCGATTCGCGGCTTCCGGCACGACCCTAGCTGCACTCAAAAGCGTGGGTCATGAAACGCCGCGCATCGACGCCCGCGAGCGCGTCACAGGTAAAGCGACCTACAGCACCGATGTTCGCCTGCCCGGTATGCTGTATGCTCGCACCCTGCGAAGCCCCCATCCGCACGCGCGAATTCGAAGCATCGATACATCGAAAGCCGCCGCGCTTCCGGGCGTCAAGGCGATCCTGACGCGCGAAAACTGCACCGTGGTTTGGGGCGCGGGCGGCATCGCCGGAGGCCAGCAGTACAACGACGCGGTAAAGAAGATCACCAAGCAGCGCCGTTACGCGTTCAACAATCCGGTGCGGTTCGTGGGCGATCCCGTGGCCGCTGTCGCGGCCGTGAACCGTCACGTAGCTGAAGCGGCCCTCCAACTGATCGCCGTCGATTACGAAGTTCTACCGCATGTGCTCGAACCCGAAGACGCGTTGAAGCCCGACGCTCCCCAGCTTTGGCCCGAAGGTAATCTGTCGCTGAATAACCAGAACGCGGCGAAGCCAATCGGCCAGCGGCGCGGCAATGTGGAAGATGGATTTCGCGCGGCCTTGTCCGGCGGCGGCCATGTTTTCGAAGACCGTCTGAGCACCGCGTTCGTTCACAACGCGCAGATGGAGCCGCGATCCTGCGTCGCGCACTGGGAGGGCGAAAAGCTCACCGTGTACACGCCCACGGGCGGCATCGCCAATTGCCAGACCGATACCGCGCGAGATCTCGGCATTCCTCCGGAAAACGTCCGCATCGTGTGCCAATACATGGGCGGCAATTTCGGAAACAAGAATCAGAACCAGGATTCCGACCTGATTGCGGCCATGCTCGCCAAGCAGGCCGGAGCGCCGGTGAAGCTCGAATATTCGCGCAAAGAGGATTTCATTGGCATGCACGGCCGCTGGCCCACGGTGCAGTACTACAAAGTTGGCGTGGCGAGCGATGGCGCGCTCCAATCGATTCAGCTTCGCGGCTATAGCGGCATGGGCGGATACCGGAAAAACAGCGGCAATATAGGCGGCATTGAAGTGTATCAGTGCCCCAACATCGAAACCACCATTTATCCCGTCTACACGAACAAGACGGTGTCAGGGAATTTTCGCGGTCCCGAATATCCGCAGGGCTACTTCGGCATCCAGAACATGATGGACGAGGTCGCGTTCAAGCTCGGCATGGACCCGGTGGAATTCGCGCTGAAGAACATGACGCGCAAGGCCAACGATCAAACGCCGTACACCAACTACACGCTGGACGAATGCATCCACCGCGGGGCGGCGGCGTTCAACTGGAAGCAGCGCTGGAGATCCAAGCCGGGTTCCGATGCCGGACCCGTGAAGCGCGGCGCCGGGTTTGCCTTCATGGCGTTCCGGTCCGGCGTCGGACGAAGCAATGCGATTATCGAAGTCGATTCGAAAGGCAAGTATCTGGTGCGGGTCGGCGTGACCGATGTAGGCGCGGGCGCCAAGACCACCATGGCCGTGATCGCCGCCGAGGCGCTGGAGGTTCCGCTTTCGCAGGTGGAGGTGGTTTGGGGCGATACCAGCCGCTGTCCGTACTCGGTGGGCGAATCCGGCAGCCGCACTACCATTCAAACCGGCTACGCCGTGGTGGAAGCCGCTCGCGAAATTAAGAGACAGATCGCGGCTAAGGGACTGCCCAAAAGCGGCGACCGCTACACGGCTTCGGTCAATCCGAGCCCGACGGTTGCCGACGGAAAGGTTCGCAATACATATGGCGCGCACTTCGTGGAAGTCGAAGTGGACGCGGAAACCGGGCGCGCGCGCGTGCTCAAATATCTCGCCGTCCACGATTGCGGCCGCATCATGAATCCGCTCACCGCCGCCAGCCAGATCAAGGGCGGCGCAATCATGGGCATCGGCATGGCTTTGCACGAAGAACTGCGCTACGATCCAACGAGCGGCCAGCCGCTCACCCCCGGTTATTACGGCCATCGCGTTCTGACTCACCGCGACGCGCCGGACATCGAAGTGATCTTCGTCGAGAGCGATGACGGCTATGGTCCCTACGGCGCTAAGAGCATGGGCGAATCGAGTAAGGTCCCCGCGGTGGCGGCGGTGGGCAATGCCGTTTTCAACGCGCTGGGCAGACGCGTGAAAGATCTGCCGATCACGCGCGATAAAATCCTGGGGGTGCAGGCATGAAGACCTTCACGAATGTGAACGCTCGCGATCCTCGCCGGGCTGCGAATCTCGCGGCACAAGCCCGGCGCGACGGGCATATTGCGTTTTTCAGCAGCGGCGGAACGGATCTGCTCGGCATGGTGAAGGACCGAATCGTTACGCCGGACGTAATCGTGAATTTACGCGGAGGAGCCGATCGCATTTCAACGGTTGCCGGCGGCTTGAGTATCGGAGGTCAGATTACGTTGGACGCCTTGAGCCGCGACGCTCGCATTCGCCGCGATTACGCCGCGCTTGCCGAAGCGGCCGAGAGCGTCGCTACTCCGCAGGTCCGAAACTTCGGAACGCTTGCGGGCAATGTGTGCCAACGCCCCTGGTGCTGGTACTACCGCAACGGTTTTCATTGCTATAAAGCGGGCGGCGATCAGTGCTTCTCCGTCACGGGAGAAAACCAGTTTCATGCGATTTTCGGGGGCGGCCCGAGCTATATCGTTCACCCATCCGACACCGCGCCCGCGCTGGTCGCGCTGGATGCGCAGTTCCGTATCGCCGGACCTTCAAGTGAGCGGACCGTCCCCGCTGCCGATTTTTTCATTCTGCCCAAGCAGGACGCCGCGCGAGAGAATGTACTGGCCGAAGACGAATTGCTGGTTGCGATTCAACTCCCCGCTCCACGCCCCGGCCAGCGCAGCACGTATCACAAGGAATTAGATCGCGAAGCATGGACGCATGCGGTGGTGAGCGCGGCGATTGTGCTCGAAATGGATCGGGAGATCTGCCGCTCCGCACGGATCGTTTTGGGCGGCGTCGCGCCTATGCCGTGGCGCGTCCCCGAAGCGGAACGGCTGCTGGCGGGCCAGCGCATTAACGCGGAACTAGCGGCCAAGGCCGCTGACGCGGCGCTGGAGGGAGCGCATCCGCTGGCCAAGAACGGCTACAAGGTCCCGCTGGCGAGAGCCGTGGTCCAGCGGACCGTTGCGGCGCTTGCGGGCCGCACGGAGGCGCAAATTGGGCCGGCATAGATCCGCAACTTACGGCCGGTTGAAGTGATCGTAGCCACGAGGTTCGATGGCGCGGCCCTGGAATGAGATCTTACCCGCTTTGCCCGGCGCGATCTTCCCGATGCGTGTCGCTCCGCGCGGCGCAATGGCCCCCGCGCGCAACGTGAATAGCAGTTCGTAATCGTCGCCTCCATGAAGGCCGCGATCGAGCGTGGAGCCTCGCGCGAGGGGCACTCGCTCGATCTCGGCAGCCACTCCGGAGGCCTTGGCAAGGCGGTGCAGATCGATGGCCAGACCATCGCTGACGTCGATGCAAGCGGTAGCGCGGCTGAGAAGTTGACGGCCCAATTCCAGCCGCGGCTGAATCCTTCGTTCCCACGGCTTGCCGAGCCGTCCGGAGACCCACAGCGAATCGCCCGGGCGCGCGCCATCGCGGCGTAGAGCCTTGCCGCGCGGAACGGCGCCGCAGATGACAATATCGCAATAGATCCAATCCGCGTGCGCGAGATCGCCTCCCACGAGCGTCGTTTTCGTTCGCCGGGCCAGATTCAGCAGGCCTCGAAAAAAGGATTTGATCCATTCAGGCGGCTTTTCGCGGGGCGTGGCGAGCGAGACCAGACATGCGCGCGGCTCGCCTCCCATGGCCGCAATGTCGCTCAGTGCGCGCGCCAGCGCACGCTCCCCGATGAAACCGGGCGCGCGATCCGAGCGAAAGTGCACGCCTTCGATCGATTGATCGGACTTCAACAGGAGATCTTCACCCGGTCTGGGCCGGTAGACCGCGCAGTCGTCGCCGATTCCGAGCACGAGTCCAGGGCCGGTCCCAGCGGCTTTCCGAAGCCACTCGACGAGATCGAGCTCATTCATGGAAGACCAAGCCCGAAGGCAGTTCTTCGCCGAAGATTCTGCCCCTAGCCGCGAGATCGTCGCGAGCGGCGGCTTCGAGATCCAAATCGGGGAGGCTCCGCCGCACCAGCTCGAGGGTTGCGGGACTGAGATCGCGCGTCGAATCGCCCGTCCGCCGCGCCAGCGCGGCGATGGCGTCCTCGGCTTTCGGCATCTTAATAAGGGCTTCAATCCAGCGCGCCGCGGTGGAGGGAGGAAGCACCTGATTGATCGGACCGTAAAAAAGCTTGCGCGCGCCCAGACGGGCAAGACACCATAAGCCGGTCTCCAAGAAATCGCCCTTCTTCACGCGCGCCAGAAGCTCATCGCCCAACTGCGTCCGGGTTTGAATAGGAAGAAGCTCCAGGCTCGCCGCCGTTCGCCACATCTCACGCAGCAAACTCGGATTCACGCGAGGGCGTTTGCCCGCGCGCGGCAGCAACGTAGGCGAGAGGCGCTGAAAAATGTCGGTCTGCTGATTCTTGTTCAAGCCCCCGGCGACGCGGCCCCAAAAAATCCACCATTCGATCTCGTTCTGTACCTGATTTGCGAACTGGAGACCGGCAGCATAGATCCGCCGGGCTTGCTCGACGCGGAAATCGTCGCCCGGGAAGCCGAAGCCCGGGCGCAGGCAGAATCCGCAAAGATTGAGCCAGCGCGCTTCCTGCGCCGCACCGCGCTTGCGATGCTCCGCCAACTCGATCATGCGGTCCGCCAGTTTGCGGATCGCCGGAAGCGGCCAGGAATTTCGTCCTAATCCTAAGGTCTGTTCGAGTTTTCCTGGAAGCTGCTCCGGTTCGACGGCGCTGTCCACAAACGTTGCTGGGATCAAAGCCTCGGCGGCCGCAAGTGTTTCGTCGCTGATCACCGCCGCCGGACGCGAAGGCCCTTGCGCTGCGGCGGCTTTTCGCAACTGGAACTGAAGCCGCCAACGATGCTCGCTGATCTTTGAATCCGCCCAAATTTCGAGCGTCCCAACTTCGGTGAGGCGCGCGCCCAGCTTTACGGGAACCATCCGCTCGCCCGCTTTGCCGAAGCGGAGCACGGCGTGCAGGGGAGCGTGCAAGTGCAGATCGTTATTCTCGCGGGGAAATTCAACCACATTGCCCGCCGCATCTTCGGTCCGGGAAAGCGAACTGTAGAGCCGGAACGACACCGGCTTGTTCGCCACAAGCTGGAGATTTCCGGGATCGACCTCGACTGTGGAGCCTTCCTCGGCGCCGCGGGGAACCAGACACATCGTCTTAAGCGCGCCCCCGTCGCCGCCGATTCCGATGAAATACGAGCGTGGCAACCCGCCGCGCACGATCAATCCGGCGCCGGTCGAGCGGACGTAGGAGTAGTAGGCTGCGCCGACGGCGACCGCGAGGTCGAGATCGCGATTCTCGAAGGTGGCGGGTCTCCGGTCATACCAGTGCTCCATCACGTCCGCGACGCGATGGCGCAGAACTTCCGGAATAAAGAATCCGCCATTGAAGAGAATTGCATCGGGTTTTACATCGCCGGCGCTTTTGAGAAACGCCGCCAGGTGACGCGTCACCGCGGGATCGGCGACGTAGGGAAGCCCGATTTCACGGAACGGGCTCTTCTCTTCTTCCTTTGGCTGATCGCCGAGCTCGCACTCGGGAAGAAAGCCGTCCAGCGCCAACTCCAGCACTTCTTCGCGCAGAATTTCGGTTTTGAGCGTGCCGCCCACTAGCGCGGCGCCCGCGCCGAGGACCGTGATCTCGACGCTCTTCAGATCGGCATCGGAAAGCAGCCGTTCCTTCGCCGCAGCGCACTGGCGGCGCAAGCCGCTGCGCTGTCTTACGGAAAGCGTTCTACCGAGTTTTTCCTCCACCAGCCACGCGAGCGTGAGGTCGAGATTGTCGCCGCCGAGCAGCAGATGCTTGCCGACGGCGGTGCGCGTGAAATCGATGCGGTCACCTTCGCGCGATACGCGGATCACAGTGAAATCGCTGGTGCCGCCGCCCACGTCGCACACGAGCACCGTTTGCCCGTCGAAGAGGCTTTTGCGCGATCGCGCCAGATCATTGGCGATCCAGGAATAGAACGCCGCCGCGGGCTCTTCCACCAGCGTGAGCTTTTCAATTCCCGCGTCGCGCGCCGCCGTAACCGTGAGCTCGCGCGCTTCCTCGTCGAAGCTCGCCGGAACCGTGAGAACGACGTTGTGTTCTCCAATGGCCGAGCCGTGCTGTTCCTTCCAGGCTTCCGCGAGCCGATCCAGGATACGCGTGGAAACCTCGACGGGCGAAAGCACGCGGCCCGCGTCCTGCGCGTCCCAGGGCAGAATCTTCGCCGTGCGGTCAACTTCGGGATTCGACAGCCAGCTCTTGGCGGAATGCACGCTCTTGGTGGGTACGATGGCTCCCTGTTCGCGCGCGAAAACCCCGATGTATTCGCGGTCGCCGAGATACAGAAAAGAAGGCAGCGTGCGCCTCGACTCGATGCGCCCTTGCGCCACGTACTGCGGCGTCTCCTGAACCTGAATCGAAGGCGCGTCCGCTTCCTCGGCCTGTTGAGGATCGATGAATGCGAGAGCGGAATTGGTGGTGCCGAGGTCGATGCCGATGTTCATTCGACGCGGATGTTCATTCCACTTCGAGCTCGGCTGGCGCGAGCACAGCGCCCGGCGCCGCCTGCGGCAAATCGACCTTCGCGGCCTTCCATCCTTTGTGCCGCAGCAGTCCGCCGGGCGCCTTTCCACTGGGCGGAACGTTGCCGATGAATTTCAACTGAGATGTGTCCAGGCCTTCCGCTTTGGTATACACGCCCTCCACGTTGTCTACCACCGGCTCCAAGCGCAGGTACCGTCCGAGCGTTTCGCGGGCTTGCGCTTGCACGTCGCGCACAGCCGCGCCCACCTGGTCGTCGGGGTAAGCGCTAATATCTTCCATCAGGAAGTCGATCAGCCGGGCGTCGCGCTGCAAGACAGCGAGAATTTGAACGGCCCCGTCGGCGGGGCTGGCCACGGGTTTCGGCGGAGGGGCGGGCGCTTTCATCGGAGCAGCTTTGAAATACCCGAACGCCTGCGCGATATCGGCCGGCAGCGCACCTCCAAACAAGATGGAAAAGAAGCTTCGGAACGCGAATGAGATTCTGTTCAAAATGGTTTCCTCTTGGCGGCGCGGCTCGTTTTCCATTCTAACCGGCGATGCGCACGCGCCAAAAGAATTCCTCGGCGGCCGGGTGCGCGATCAGGTCTGCCAGAGGCACGCGCGAATTGGTTCGGCGCATCGATTGCAAGAACTAGAAATCGGTTATGCGCAAAGGACTTCTGATCGCGTTCACCCTCGGCTCCGCGGCGGCTCTGTATGCAGCCGATGCCTATGAAATCATGAGTCATTCGATCAAACTGGCTGAAACGAACTGGTCCGAGGCCCCCAATTATTCGTACACGAGAACGGAAGCCACTGGGGAAACGGGGTCGCCGCCATCCAGAAAAACTTACGAGGTCCTCATGATCGAAGGGTCCCCTTACCTGAAGATCGTGGCGGAAGGGGGACACGAATTGGCGGCTGGCGCCGCCCGCGAGGAAAAGCAGAAGCTTCAGCGTGAGAGCGCCCGGCGTCGCAACGAATCTCCGCGTGAACGGCGGAAGCGAATGCAGAAATTCATCGCAGAACGAAATCGCGACCACGCTTTCCTGACGGAGCTCGCCTCGGCATTCGATTATTCCCCGATAGACGAACCCCAATCCAAGAAGGGCACGTTTTGGCTGGTAGAAGGCAAGCCGAAACCGGGATACATTCCGTCCACTCGCGAAGGTAGGGTGCTCGCCGGCATGAACATCAAATTCTGGATCGATCGGGCAACGGGTCAATGGCTTCGTATCGAAGCGGAAGTGGAGCAGCCGGTGTCCGTCTATGGCCTTATCGCCAAGGTAAATCCGGGAACGAAGTTCACTTTGGAGCAGCAGCCCGTTTCCGACCATGTCTGGCTGCCGAGCCGCTTTACCATGCAGCTCAACGCCAGCGCGTTGGGGTTCTTCAAGAAAGATTCCGTCCAGGATGAAACGTACAGCAACTATCGGCCCGCCGGCTTGGACACGACTGTCTTAGAAAGCAGCCTTCAGTAAGCTCGTAGGGGACATTTCTAACGAGGGTTGACCGCGCCGAGCCGATGCGTTGACACCGGCGGCGCCGGAAGATATCCTAGCTTCGCAGTGATGAAATCGTTCGCTTTTCTGACGATTCTCGTTTCCGCGGTAGGGGTGGAGGCGCAGAATCCGAAGACGTATACGCCACCCAAGACCTCCTGGGGCGACCCCGATCTGCAAGGCGTCTGGCCCGGAACCGATATGGTCGGCACGCCGCTTGAAAGGCCCCGCAATTTCGGCACCCGCAATGTGCTGACCGACGAAGAATACGCGCAAAGACAAAACCGCGCGGTGAACCAAGCCAATGTCGATTCGCAGGAAACCGTCAACTCGGTCACCCGGTGCGACCCCAGTCGCGGCGGACTCGGTAACACCCCCACCACCTGTTCGAACGGCGTCAGCATCGGCCCTCCGCTTTACTGGGACGACCGGGGGAAACCGAATCGGCAGGCTTCGCTAGTGGTCGATCCGCCGGATGGACGGATTCCCCCTTTGACCGCCGAAGCGCAGAAATTGCAGGCGGACCGCGCGGCGGCGCGGCGAGCACGGCCCTGCGCCACTGTGGCCGGCGGCTGTCACGATTCCTGGGAGGACGAAAGCCTGTGGGACCGCTGCATTACGCGCGGCGCGGTGGGATCGATCGTGCCCAACACTTACAATCAAGGCAATCAGATCGTGCAAGCGCCGGGGTACGTGATCTTGCGCAATGAAATGATCCATGAGACGCGAGTCATTCCGGTGGACGGCAGACCGCACGCTCCCTCCGGCATCCGCACCTGGATGGGAGATTCGCGTGGCCGCTGGGAAAACGGCGCGCTGGTCGTGGAAACCAGCAATTTCAACGGCCGCGACGTCATCGCTGGGACTCCAGTCAGCGATAGCATTCGACTGGTAGAGCGATTCACGCGGCTCGGCCCCAACGCGCTCGAATACCGCCTCACCGTCGACGATCCGAAGACCTGGACCAAGCCGTGGACCGTTTCCTTCCCGCTCCGCCGCGATGGGAATTATACGCTTTACGAATACGCGTGCCACGAAGGAAACTACTACATGTACAACGCGCTCACCGGAGCGAGAAAGCAGGAGCGGAAATGAAAGCAGCCATTTTGATCCGAGTGGGAGCCGCATTGGCGGTGGCGGTTTTGGCGGCGGCGCCGGCATGGGCGCATCACGCGTTCGCCGCCGAGTTCGATATCGGCAAGCCGCTCAAGCTCCAAGGCGTGGTCACGGAAATGGAATGGATCAATCCGCACGCCTGGATTCATCTGGATGTGAAGGGTCCGGATGGCAAGGTCACTAGTTGGATGGTGGAAGGCGGGAGTCCAAACATCCTGCTCCGCAGAGGCTTCACGAAGAAGTCGCTGGAGAAGGGGACCGAAGTCGTTGTGGAAGGCTATCAGGCGAAGAACGGCGAAAACCGCGCCAATGGAGCTAACATCACGTTCAAAGACGGGAAGCGACTGTTCCTGGGCGGATCAAGCCCGGAGGAACTCCCGCAAGCGGCCAAATAGGATCGCTTTCCGGCGGATCCGTCCCAGGCAGCTTGTCCAAGTAAATCCGGCCTTCCCAAGGAGCGATGGAAATGAAGTTTCTCAAATATGGACTGACGCTGGCGGTTTTGGCGGGGCTGCCGGCACTTGCTCAAAAGGCCGCCAAATCTTACACGCCTCCCAAAACGGCTTGGGGCGATCCGGATTTGCAAGGCCTCTGGCCTGCTACCGACATGATCAACGTTCCGATGCAGCGCGCCGCCAATATGGGCGACCGCAACACGCTCACCGACGCGGAGTTCGCGCAGCGCGTCACGCAGGCCAAACGCACGGCTCAGTCCGACTCGCAGGAGTACGCGAATCCCAACCAGGCCGTCGGGATCAATCCGCCGGCGTATTGGCTCGAACGAGGAAAGCCTAGCCGGCAGGCGTCGTTGATCGTGGATCCGCCGGATGGACGGATGCCGGCGACCACGGCGGCGGCGCGCAGGCTCCAGGCCGATTTAGCCGCCAAACGCCGGGAAGACGGCCCCGCCAGCACTTGGGAAGATCAGAGTTATTATGATCGCTGCATTTCGCGCGGTGTGATGGGCTCGATCCTGCCCGTGATCTACAACAACGGGAACGAGATCATGCAGTCGCCGGGACTGGTGGCGATTCGCTACGAGATGATTCATGAGACGCGCATCATTCCGCTGGACGGGAGTCCGCACGTGGGAGAAGGCGTGAAGTCTTACATGGGCGACGCCCGCGGCCATTGGGAAGGCAACACGCTGGTGGTGGAGACGACGAACCTTTTGGGCGGCCGCAACGGCATTGGCCTGAACGGCGGCGGATTACCCCACAGCGACGCCTTGAGATTAACGGAGCGGTTTACGCGCACAGGCCCGGATACGATCCAGTATTCGGCGACTATGGACGATCCCAAAACGTGGACCGAGCCCTGGACAGTGTCGTTCCCTTTACGGCGCGATCCGAGCTTCCAGTTGTACGAGTACGCCTGCCACGAGGGCAACTACGCGATGATCGACATGCTTAGCGGCGCTCGGGCGGACGAGGCCGCGGCGGCAGCCAAGCCCGCAAAATAGCCGAAGACCGTCGGAGACTGTGAGAGTCGGAGATTACAAGGATGGATAAATGCACAATTCGTCTCTTCGCTCCAGCCGGTTGTTGGCTAGCGCGATCTTTCTTGTGTTTCCGGCGGCTTCATTTGCCGATATAGCGACTAGCGTCAGTTCGGCCGCGGGGTATTCTGGAATGACTCCCGTGGCTTGCGCTTCCACTGGGATCGCGACCGCGAACTGCACCGCATCCTTAAATGGTCTGGCGCCCGGCGGTCCTTTCACCATCTCCGCGGGGGGATCGGCGACAGCGGCTTACGGAAGCCTGTTTGCGACGGTAAACGCTTCCGTGAACCCGACTTCCAACGGCCCCGGGCTTTCAGACTTTCTCGGACAAGCCTCCGCAAGCTTTGACGACACGCTCACGGTTTTTGGCGGGACCGGACTCGGGTACATCAGCTACGCGTTCAACGGCTCGATCACGAGCATCACCCAGACTCCCGGGAACCAATTCACAGTTCAACAGGGCAACCTGCCCCCGGGCGGATTCGGCATCCAAACGTTCTCGAACGGCTTCAATCAGCCGTTTAATTACCAAACGCCCTTTTACGCGTTCACGTTCGGCGTGCCGTTCACGCTGAATGTCGAGGCGCAGGCGTTTACCCAGTCGGCCCCGGGCGATGGCTTCGGAACGGGAAGCGTAAGAGTGAACCTTTCCGGAATCACGGTAGTCGGCCCGCGCCGCCAACCCGTTTCATTCACCATCGCTTCCAAATCGGGCGCCGTTTACGCGACTCCGGAGCCCTCGTCGCTGCTATTGACGGCTACGCTCGCCGGTCTCGTCGGCCTCGCGATTCGGAAGCGAACTCCGGGATGCGGGTCTCTCCGTTCGTGAGAGTTATGGACGATCCGATTACGAGGAAGCAGCTTTCACGCAACCAGTGCTCGTGGGGCTCGGAATATTTCACGGGCGGTATTTTGAAGGTGAGAATGAGCGTCGTCAGGGCGAAGATCCAAACAGTGGAAGATATGTACCGGCTGCTCTGGACGGCGATAGCGACCAAGCAGCCGGTCAGCGCCATCTACAAAGACCGGCCTCGATTATTTTGCCCTCACAGGTTGGGCCGCAATCGCCAGGGCGAGCGCCGCGTGCTCTGTTATCAGTACGGCGGGGAGAGCGAGAGTGGTTTAGCGACAATCGGTTCGCCGGAAAACTGGCGTTGCGTCGTTTTCGAGAAACTCAGGCAGGTGGAACTTCTGAAGGATTCCTGGAGGACCGCCCCGAACCATTCCCGTCCGGCCACGTGCGTGGTTGAGGCGGAGATCGATGCCGAGGATCAGCCGGAGGTATCCTGCCGATTAGGTATCGGCCAATAGCATCCTTAGGGTGGTCATGTAAAGAGCGATTCGTCCCGTCGCGGGCGACACGCCAGAAGAGCATCAAAATCCCACACGCGAAACCAGGGAGCCGAACCGCGGGTCCCCACGCAGCGGGTCGAATTCCGGGTCGAGTTTGAGAAATGCTGAAATCGGCTCTCGCTCGTCTAGGCTTCTGGCGACAGATTCGATTCCCCGATCAGCGTCGCCCAAGGCGATGTACAGGTGTGCGATCGCATGTGACGCGACATAGCCAGCCTTCGCCATTCGGGAAAGCGTAGCGACAATCTTCAGCGCCTCCTTGCGCCTGTTCAGATGGGCCAGGCAAGCTCCAAGCGCAGACAGACCTAATGCGTCGGGCGGGTTAGTCTGGCACAACTCCGCTTGCTCGAGAGCGGCGGCGTAGCGACCCTGGCTCGTATAGATATGCGCGAGCATGTAGTGTGTTTCCGCCGGCTCGCGATCCAGCGCCAAGGCAGCTTGCAGCCATTGTTCCGCGCTGGCGAACCGGCGCGCAAGATACAACATCCATCCGAGCAGACGATGGGCCCGCACGGAAAGAGGGTCCAGAGCAACTGCCCGCTCGAAGCATTCGCGGGCCTCGTCCATTTGCCCCCGCTTCAGAAGACAAAGGCCGTAGATTTGTTGGCCGAACGAGTAGGAGGGCTCAAGTTCGGTGGCTCTGCGAGCGTACGCAACCGCCTCTTCCCATTTCCATTCATAGAATGCCGTCGGCGCCGCCAGGGAGGAATAGGCGTGGGCCAAAGTGGGATCGAGTTTCAGAGCCCGCTGAGCAGCGCTGAGCGCTTTGGGAAATACCTCACGAGGCAGGGCGCATTCCCACAGGGCCAAGTGCGCGTAAGCGTCCGCAAGACCGGCGTAGGCCGAAGCATAAGAGGGAAACATAGAAGTCGCGCGCTCGAAGATTTCGGCGGCAGTCCGGTAGCCGTCCGCGCTCATGCGATTCCATGCATGCCGGCCTCGCAGGTAAAGCAGGTAGGCGTCCATGTTCGGGGCGCCGCGAATAAGCCTTCGGGAGACAGGCGGGGCCAGGGTCATCTGCAGGACTCGGGCTACAACACCCGCGATTTCCGCCTCGACGGCAAAAACATCGGTCATCGTGCGCTCGTAGGTTTCCGCCCAGCGGACCTCTCCCGTCATGGCGTCCAGCATCTCGGTGAAGATTTTCAGCCGGTTACCCGATTTGCGAACGGTTCCGTCCACGACTGTTCCGGCGCCCAGCTTGGCGCCGGCGTCCCGAGCATCTAACGCTACGCCTTTCAGCGCGAACACACTGGCATGGCCGATCACGTTCAGACCGGGAATGCGACTCAGAGCCTGAATGAGATCGTCCGTGATCCCATCGCAGAGATAGTCCTGTTCCGGATCGTCGCTTTGGTTGACGAGCGGAAGAACGGCTACTGTTTGCGGGTTCAATGGACGTGTTTCGCGCATGCCGCTGCCCTCCAGGAGGCCGCTGGTATGCGCGAAGACGGGAACATAGCTTCCTGGCTGGAATTTGATAGCCACCGGGTCTTCCGTGCCGCCGTTTTCGTAGTATTCCCGGAGTTTCCTACGTAGACGCTGCGCCTCCACACGGACAATCGAATCTGTGCGTGGATCGTACTCGACACCGCGATCGAAAACGACACGGCCCAGCACGGATTCCTTGAGCCGATCTGTCGCGCCATCCAATGCGCATTCGACTGCGAATTTCAGAAAACGTTGGAGGCGCTCCGAGTTCTTGAACATCCTGCTGTGCAGAATGCGATCGAGCTGGGCGCGGACTTCACGCTCGCCGATATCTTCCGCCACCGCCGGAGCTTGGTCGCGGATCAAATCCATAGAATTCAGACCTCTTAATCGACGACAAGAAAGGAGCGCCACTGGGTTTAAATTCTTTGGGTGCGACAGGGACCGCAGCTAACCGCTACACTAGCGGAAGTGGCGACCGACCTCATCGAGATCGATCCTGAAAAACCGGGAATGCGCGCGATCGAGCGCGCCGCGGCCGTGGTCCGTCGAGGCGGGGTAGTGGCCATTCCCACCGATGCGCTCTATGCGTTGGTCTGCGATCCCTTGAACTTGCACGCCGTGGGCAATGTCTTTGCCGCCAAGGGCCGTCATAGTGAGCGAGCCTTGCCGTTGCTGGTTAGCGATGTGGTGATGGCGGAAGAACTCGCGAAAGAGGTCTCAACTCGTTTCTACATGCTCGCGCGGCACTTTTGGCCGGGGCCGCTCACGATCATCGTGCCGGCCTCCTCCAAGATTCCGCTGAAGGTAACCGGCAACACGGGGCGGCTGGCGATGCGGCAGGCCCAGTGCAAGATCGCGACCGCGCTGCTTGAGCGGCTGGCCCAACCGTTGATCGCCACCAGCGCAAACCTCTCCGGCCAGCCGACGCTTTCCAGCGGCATTGAGGTCTTCGGAGTGATGGATGGGCGCGTCGATCTGGTGCTGGATTCCGGAACAGTAACCGGCCCGGGCGCAACCACGGTGGACGTCACCGAGCCATATTGGCGTCTGATAAAAGAAGGCGCGATTCCGGAAAAAGATGTCGCCGAAGTACTAAAAGGCGTCTGATTTTCAATTCCACGAATGAGTAAACAACTGAGCGGCGCCACAGCCATTATCACGGGCGCGAGCAAAGGCATCGGCAAAGCGATCGCGCTCCGGCTAGCTCAAGAAGGCGCGAACGTGGCGATCTGCGCGCGCGACCGGGAAGCGCTGAAACAGGTGGCGCATGAGATCGAGTCCGAGCGCGGGACGGCGGCCGCTCTCCCGCTCGATCTGAGAATCGCCGAGAATCCCGCCAAACTCGTCGCCTTCGCCATAGAGAAATTTGGGGAAATCCATATCGTAGTCAATAACGCGGGCGCGACAAAACGCGGGGAATTCGAGTCGCTGACCGAAGAGGATTGGGCGGACGGATTTGCTTTGAAATTCTTCGGCTCGGTGCGCTTGACGCGCGCCGCATGGCCCCATCTGAAGGCGACGCGCGGCTCGGCGATTTTCATTTCGGGGGTGGGTGGTAGAACCCCCGGCGCGGAATTCGCCATCGGAGGATCCGTGAATGCGGCGCTGCTTTCCCTCACCAAAGCCTTGGCGGAAACAGGTTTGCGCGACGGAATCCGGGTAAACACGATCAATCCCGGGACGATCCGCACCGCGCGATTCGAAACACGGCTCGCGGCTTTTGCCGCGGAGCGCAACATCGCTGTATCCGAGGCGGAGCGGGAGTACGTCAAACAGCACAAGATCGCGCGTATAGGGGAGCCTTCCGACGTGGCCGCGCTGGTGGCTTTCATCGCCAGCCCCGAAGGGAGTTTACTTCACGGTTCGCTCATCGACATGGATTCCGGAGCCACAAAGACCGTCTAAACAGACCGATGCAGCTTCAACGCCCTCTTATCGCGCTATCCTCTAGGTTAGAATTCCAAGAGCAAGAAGGGGGACGGGCTTTAGTCCCGACCGGGATCGGGTCCGTCATAAAGCATTTCGTGAAATTCACCACCATCGCAGGCGTGGCATGCCTGGTTTGCGCGGTTGGGTCCGCCCAGGAGCCTCCTACGCCTCCGTCGCCTGTGCCGCAAGGAAACCCGGGCCAAATTCTGCCCAAACCGGAGAACACGCCGACCGACGATATCGACAACGTACCGTTTTCCTTTCAACCATTCTTCTGGTTGAGCTCCGGCCGCTTCAACATGAAGACAGGCGCCCAGGCGGCCAACGCCGCCGCTCAAGCGCTGGCGAATTTCGGCACCCCAGTGGGCACTCTCCCCGACTCAAGCCTCCCCACGCTGGGCAACCTGAATAAGCACACGCCCGGGGGGATGATCACGTTTCCCGCGGGGAAGTACAACCGGCTCGAGGTTTCGTTCTTTCAAGCGCAAGGCAACGGAACGTCCACGGCTCCACAGGATTTGACGTTTTTCGGCCAGAACATCCCTTCGGGAGATTTTCTATCGTCGAGTTTCCGCGTCCGCAACATTAGCGCCACCTGGAACTATCTCACGTGGCCCGATCCTCCCGAGACCGCCAAGTTTCGTCTTCGGACGCTATGGGGATTTCAGATTACACAGGTGCAATCCGTCATCGACGCGCCTTATGAGACCAGCCTCTCCTTCACGCCGGCTGTGGGAACGCACAACATCTACTATCCGAATATTGGAGTCGAAGGGGAATGGGTCCCGACGAAGCGCTTCTACATCGATGCGCGCGTTTCGGGCTTCGCCTTCCCGCACCGTTCGGCGATTTGGGACGCGCAGGCGACAGCAAACGTTCGCTTCGGCAACGCGGAATTGTATATCGGCGGCAAAGCCTACCATCTCAAAACTTCGCCGCAACAGGAAGAATACATCGACGGAACGCTCCAGGGCGCTATGGTGGGCGTTCGCTACGTGTTCCGATAACACAGGACTCCGTTTCTTGCGGACCAGCCCACGGTCGGAACGGCGAACTGAAGTTCGCCGCTGCACGCTAAAGCGTGCGCCACGATACGTACCTAACGCGATACCCGCGTCTGCACACGATAGTCTTCGACAGCCGGCATTCTGATCACGCGGCACATCTCAAACAATCGTGAGCGAGCTCGGAGACCGATCACCTCCGCGAGCGTTTTCCGGCTCACGGCCACACCGCCCGCTTCCCGATAGTCCAGCACGCGCCCCGTGACATCTTCGTCAGGAAGATTCGTCGTGGCGATTAGTGGCTTCCGGTGATTGCAGCGGTATGTAATGATCGAGGTTACCGTGTCCTCCACCCAATCGGTCACGCGGTGCGATCCCAGATCGTCCAGCAACAACACTTGGGCGTCCAGAGCGGAGCGGTATGCTTCGCGGTCGCTCGAACCCGAGGCGCTGTCGAAGCTCGCGCGAATGCGGTCCAGCAGATTCTGATAGTCGAAGAAGAGTCCCTCGTAGCCCTTTTCGACGATCGATTTAAGCGCCGCCACGGCCAGGTGGGTTTTGCCCGTGCCGGTGTCGCCCACCAATAGCAACCCGGGCCGGTCTGCGGCCGGAAACTCCCGCACGAAACCGCGAACCTGCATAAGAACGGTCCCAAGCCCGGCCCGCGCCGCGGGATTGTCCTGGGGAATCTTGAAGCTATCGAGCGTCGCGTCTTCGTAGTTGGGAGGAATGGCGGTGTTTCGCCGGATCGATTGCATCCTCGCCGACGCGGCGCAACCGCATTTCTCCGCTCCGGAAAGGCCGGCCCGCTCAACGATTTTCCATCCCGTCCCGCCGCAAATCGCGCAAATCTGTTCCGCCACGCTCACTCCACCACGATCAACGTTTCGCCCGCGACCACAGCCGCATCGGGGTGCGTCCGCACCTCCGCCACGCGGCCCGCTTTCGGCGATTTCATTTCATTCTGCATCTTCATCGCTTCCACCACAACCAACCCCTGGCCGGCTTCCACGGAATCGCCCGTTTGCACCAGGACTCGAACCACCTTGCCGGGCATCGGCGCCGAAATCTCCTGGCGCCCGCCGCTCGCGCCGCCCGATTTGCGACTGCGCAGCCCGCGGGGATCGAATATCTCGATCGATACGGGCCTCCCGTTGATCAGCGCCTCGCCGCGCGCGCCCGGCGCGACTCGATATACCCGACCGTCGATTATCACCCGGCGGCAATCGGGTTCCAAAGACTCGACCGAAAATTCGCCCTCGACGATCGGGCCGTCTTCGCGCTCGTAACGGAAGCTCGATCCCTCGATCCGAATGCGTCCCGAGCGACCCTCGATCAGAGTGTCGCGGGTCATTGTAGAAGCGACTGAACTCCTGCCGCGAGCCAGGCGCTTTTCGTCGGCGCAGACGGGACTGCCGCCTCGGATTGGCTCTCGGCCATTGCGAGCGCGAGCGCCGCCGCCGCTTCGGCTTCCAATTCCGGCCCGGTCCGAGAAAAGCTTCGCGATGTTAGGAATTCAGTCGATAGCCGCCCGGCCCGAAAATCGGAATCGGCCAGGATCTGGCGGAAAAACGCAACGTTGCTGCGAATCCCGCCGATTTCGTACTCGGCCAGCGCCCGGTCGAGCCTCCGGATCGCCTCCTCGCGCGACGGCGCCCAGGCCACCAACTTGGCCAGCAGCGGATCGTAATCTAAAGGAACCTCCCAACCTGAATAGACTCCCGAATCCAAGCGAATGCCGGGTCCGGAGGGCTCATGCAAATACGAGATGCGTCCCGGCGACGGCAAAAAATGGTTTTCAGGATCCTCCGCGTAGATGCGGCATTCAATCGCGGAGCCTCGCCACCCAATCTCTTCCTGCGAAAGCGCGAGCCGCTCCCCGGCCGCGATGCGCAACTGCCACACGACCAGATCGGTACCCGTCACAAGCTCGGTCACAGGATGCTCCACCTGCAACCTGGTATTCATTTCAAGGAAATAGAAGTTCAAGTCGCGATCCACCAAAAATTCCATCGTGCCCGCGTTGGCGTATCCGGCTTCGCTCGCGATCCTCAATGCCGCGTCCCCCATCCGCGCGCGCAACTCGGGATGCTCCAGCATCACGGGCGAAGGGCTCTCTTCCACCACCTTCTGATGACGGCGCTGGATAGAGCATTCGCGCTCTCCCAGATGGATCAGGTTTCCGTGATGATCGCCCAATACCTGAATTTCAATGTGCCTCGGCTCGACGACTTGTTTTTCCAAATAAACCTCGCCGCTGCCGAAGGACCTGAGCGCTTCGCTGGAGGCATCGCGCAACGCGCTCTGTAGATCTTCTTCCCTCTCGACTCCGCGCATGCCCTTGCCTCCTCCGCCCGCCGTAGCTTTAATCAGGACGGGATATCCAAGAGCCCGAGCCGTACTACGAGCCTGCTCGATGTTCCCGATGTTTTCGGCCATCCCGGGCACAACGGGCGCACCGGCGACAATGGCGAGCTGGCGCGCGGCGGTTTTCGATCCCATCTTGCGGATCGCCCCGGCAGGAGGTCCAATGAAGGTAATTCCCGCTTCCGCGCAAGCTTGAGCGAATTCCGCATTCTCGCTCAGGAAACCGTATCCGGGATGGATCGCCTCAGCCCCGTGGCCGCGCGCGGCTTCCAGAATCTTATCAATGCGCAGGTAACTTTGAGACGCCGGCGACGGACCCAAATACGCGGCTTCGTCGGCTAGACTAACGGCAAGCGAGGACCGATCGGCATCCGAGTACACCGCGACGCTTCTAATTCCGTACTCGCGGAGGGCGCGGATCAGCCGCACGGCAATTTCTCCGCGATTCGCCACCAGGACCTTTCTGAACATGGTATGGGACAAGCCAAAGCTTGTCCCAGTTAACATCGGGACAAGCTATCGGGACAAGCTAAAGCTTGTCCTACTTTAGCGCGGCGTTAGTATCGCGGATTCATATCAAGCGAACGCACTTCGCCGCGTTGCAGGTTCACCGAACAGGAGAAATCGAACTGCTCAGAGCCTCGACGCCGCTGCGCCTCCGCGTATCCACTTACGCGATCGCCGCCACCAGGCCGGTCCTCGGCGTGAATCGATGGGATTCTCACCCGGTCGTAGCCATCAGCCCTCAGCCGATCTTCCACCGCCCGTTGACAGGCGGAAATTCCGGGACTGATCTGTCCCACCGGACCTTCTTCCCGGAAACTCTGGAATCCCCGGCCAAAGCGGGGGCCCGTACGCCAGGTCAGCTCGAAAGTATAACCGGCCGCTCCACCCTCGGGGTCGTCGATGCGAATCACGGCAGGGGCTCCATCGCGAGCTGCGCCGACCACCTGCATTTGACCTCGGCCTTGAATGGGGCGGAATTGGAAATCCACCGGATTGGGCGGAAGAGGCGCCGTGCATTCCAGCCGGCGCCAACGCGGAGCCTGTCCTGAGATGTTCGTCAGATTGCCATCGTCGCCGCGAATCTCAACTTGTGCCGCGCCGTCGACGATCACATCGACCAGGCACCGGTCGCGATCGCCGTTCCCTCGTCCGGTGACGTTCACTCGCCGGTAAGAGCTTTGCGCGGACATTGTGCCGGCGAGCCCGGTAAAGGCTATCGCCGTCAAAAGGATATTTATCTTCATAGCTCCTCCCGAGGGTGAAAATGCATTCCGCTCGCCACTGTGGCAAATTCAGCGGATTCAATACTTCGCGACTGAGAGCCGGGCTTTTTACCAGGTAGAAAACGCCTCCACGGCGGAGGAAGGCGGCCTAGCGCAGGGTGACGATCGTCGCGCCCCAACCACCGGCCTCCGCCGGGGCGTCGCGGTAATCCAAAACGAAAGGAGCGCGCGCAAGGGCGGCTCGCACGATTTCGCGTTGAACGCCGATCCCGCGACCGTGAATGATTCGCAGCTCTTTCAAGCCCGCGTGATGGGCTTCGTTGAGATATTCTTCCACGATGGCCGCTACATCTTTCGGAGGCACACTATGCAAATCGAAGACATCCTCAATGGGAAGATGGACCGGCTCCGGGAAGGGATCGTCGATCACGATCCGATCATACAATTCATCGGCTATGATTGGCCAATGCCGACCGCCGCCCGAGTGCTTGCGAGACTTCGCGACCTGGGAAGCGCGGAGAACGTGGCCGGCATGGCCCGGTTCGGCATCGTTCCCGCGCGAGCCTACGGAGTGCCGGCGGAGCCGATCGCGCGTCTGGCGCGCGAAATCGGGCGGAACACAGCGCTGGCCACGCAACTCTGGGACACCGGAGTTCACGAGGCTCGGATCCTGGCCGCGTTCGTAATCGATCCGGCCGAGTTGACTCGCAAAGAGATGGAGCGATGGACGCGGGAGTTCGATAACTGGGCCGTGTGCGATAACTGCTGCATCCATCTCTTCCGCAAAACGCCGTTCGCCTGGGAAAAGGCAATCACATGGAGCGGGCGGCGAAGCGAGTTCGCCAAAAGGGCGGGGTTCGCGACTATGGCGGCGCTTGCGGTTCACGATAAGAGAGCGCCCGACCAGAAATTCTTGGATCTGCTCCCAATCATCGAACGCGAAGCCGCGGACCAACGCAATTTTGTCAAAAAGGCGGTGAACTGGGCGCTCCGGCAGATCGGAAAACGGAACGCGGAGCTTTGTAAGGCGGCCATGGAAACCGCCTCGCGATTGAAGCTGTCCGATTCCGCCAGCGCGCGCTGGATCGGCTCGGACGCTCTGCGCGAGCTGAAAACAAAATTCCGGACACTCAGCGCAGGTAAAACAGGCTGAGCCTGGGAAGCCCGGCCGCTTCCAGCAGTCTGCGCTCGAGGAATTGCTTTTCCAGCATGGCGAGCTGAGCGGCGCTCATCTTGCCGCGATACGGCTTTAGCTCGCTATCCAACGCCCGCCGGGCTTCGAAGAGCTCCGTCTCGCTGGCCGCGGAACGGAGGCGGGCGATCAGCTTTTCCTCGATAGCGGTGAGCCGCTGCTCGAGCTGTTCCAAATCGGAGTACAGCGCGTCGATGCCGAGCGCATCGAGCGACGCCGCGAGGTCGTCGTGACCGGCCGCGCGCAGGGTCTCCGCGTTGCGAGAGCGAAACGCCTGGACCTCCGCGAGCGAAAACGGCGGAGCACTCTCGCGGCGCGTGCGAGGGGCGTTCTCCAGCATCGCTTGTGCTTCCACGGCCACAGCCTGCGCGCAAAAGGCGATGGAGTTGATTTTCTGGGTTCGCGCCCGGGATGGCCGCGCGCGCCATTTTTCGAACGCCGCGTCGATGCCGCGCAGCGCCGCCTCCAGGGGAACGCCTCCATTTTTCCACACTTCAATCAGCGCCCAATCGATGGGCGATAGAAGGAAAAGGCCTGTGCCGCGCGCGCGGCGAAAGTGCTCTTCGATTTCGGTGAAATAGTTGAAGTAGTTAATCTACTGAGGTTCGCACAGCGACGTAGAGCACGCTAAAGCGTGCGCTACAAAATCAAGCGGCCGGCCGCCGCGCGCGCCGGGCAATCAGACCGCGAGCTTCCTCGTCGCTCACCTGCGAAAAATTGTGATACCAGAAGCCGACCGCGTAGAAGGGCTCGGGCTGCGCCAGCGAAACCACCTCATCCGCCATCCCGCTGAGCATTTCCGCCGCTTGTACGGAGACGATGGGGGCGGCGACAACGATGCGCAAAGGATTTTGCGAACGCAGCGCCTGAATCGCCGCGCGGGTTGTGGATCCCGTGGCGACGCCGTCGTCCACTACAATCGCAATGGATCCGCGGACGTTGGGCGCGGGACGATTTTCGCGATAGCGGCGGTTTCCCGCTTCGAGCGCTTGCAGTTCTTCCGCGGCGACCTCCTCGATTTGTTCCCGGCTCAGGTGCAGAGAGCGGATCAGATCATAGTCGAGAACGCGGACGCCTCCCGTTGCGATTGCGCCGAACGCCAGCTCTTTTTGTCCCGGCACTCCCAATTTGCGCACCAAAAGCGCGTCCAGTGGCGCGTTCAAGTAGTCCGCGATTTCAAACGCTACCGGCAAGCCTCCACGCGGCAATCCCAGAACGATCACGTCCGGACGATTGCGGTAGGCTTTCAGCTCTTCGGCGAGAAGCTTGCCCGCGGAAGTGCGATCTTCGAACGGCAAGGAGATGGGCATCTCGCGTTTCCGCCTGTTCATTCTATGAAAACCCCACCGAATGAAGTGCAAGTGGATTGCCAGCGACAGAGGGTCGGGCCTAGGGGCGAAAAATCCAGTTGACGGGAAAAGGCGTCTTCCATAGAATAGTGAGTACTTACTTATGGATGTGCATCCTAGCGCATTTCCCGCCGCGCCGGAATCCGATGCGCCGCAACGGCGGCTTTCCTCGGGCGACCGCCGGCGGCAACTGATCCGCAGCGCGGTCGGCCTGTTTTCGCGGCACGGCTTCAGCGGCACTCGCACCAAGGACATCGCCTCGGCTTGCGGCGTGAGCGAGGCGATTTTGTTTCGCCACTTCGCCACCAAGGAAGACCTCTACCGCGCCATCCTCGACGAGCAGCACCAGGACAGCGGCGCGGAGGAGTGGCTGCGCGAAATGCACGAACTAGCCGACCGCCGCGACGACAGCGCCTTCGTCCGCTGTCTGTTCGCGCAGATTTTGAAGTCGTTTCGCGAGAATACTCCGTTCCATCGCCTGCTGCTGTTTGCTTCGCTCGACGGGCACGCCCTGGCCGATCTATTTCACGAGCGGCTGGGATGGCCGACATTCGAATTTATGCGGGGCTATTTCGAACAGCGGCAACGGGAGGGCGCGTTTCGAAAATGCGATTCCGGCGCGGCCGTTTTGTTTGTCATTTCCGCGGCGGTTCACTACGGGACGATCAAGCATCTCTTCTCCATGCCGGGACTTTCCAGCAGCGACGACGAAATAGCTAACCAGTTTGCCGCGTTCGCGCTGGATGGAATCGGCATGCCGGCTGCGCCAAAGCGGCGGGGAGCGCGCGGATGACGGCTTTGAAATATCTCTCGTATTCGGCTTTGGCGGCGCTGATCGTGCTTGCGGCGGCGTGCGGGCGGTCCAACTCCACCGCGTCCGCCAAATCGGATCCTGTCGCTCCGCAGGCGCAAAGCGCGCCCAGCATCTCCACGGTCCGCGCGGAGGCGCGCCAGGTTTCCGCCAGCGTTCAAGCCACGGGGAGCTTCATCGCCGAGGACGCCTCCGATGTGGCGCCGGAAACCAACGGCGTGATTAAGACCACGCCCGTGGACGTGGGGAGCTACGTGACGCAAGGCCAAGTAATCGCGCGGCTGGACGATCGCGATCCGAAGCTGCGGCTCCAGCAGGCGCAGGCGGCGCGGGCGCAGGCCGAAGCCGCGCTCCGGCAAGCGGAATCGAAGATCGGCTTGGCGCAGAATCAAACCTTCGACGCGGCCAATGTGCCGGAAGTGCTCGCGGCGAAGGCGGCCTACGAATCCGCTCAAGCGCAAGCCAAGCTGGCGCAAGCCGACGCGCAGCGCTACGCGAATCTGGTCTCCACAGGGGACGTTTCCCGCAGCGCCTACGACAAAGCTCAAACGCAGGCGGATACGGCCGTCGCCCAGGCGAACTCGGCCCGGCAGCAATATGAAGCGACCCTAAATGCGGCGCGCCAGAACTACCAAGGCGTGGCCACGCAGCAGGCGTCGCTGGAAGGAATCCGCGCGCAGCTCGCGCTGGCGGAGAAGGCCCTGGCCGATACAGAAATCCGGGCGCCGTTTGCCGGTTATGTGAGCGCCCGGCCGGTTGCGGCGGGCGAATATGTGGACAACAAATCGAAGATCGCGACGATCGTGCGGCTGACTCCCATCAAGCTGGAGCTTCAGGTGGCGGAGGCTAACTCGCCCCGCGTCAAGGTCGGATTGACAGTGACGGCGAACGTCTCCGGATATCCGGGGCGCGATTTTGCCGGCCGCGTGATCGCCATCAACCCGGCCGTGGACCCCAATTCGCGCACATTCGCGGTCCAAATCGAATTTCAAAATGCGGATCTCGCACTGAAGCCGGGAATGTTCGCCACGGCGCGGATCATGCTGCCGGGGAACGAGCGGGGAATTTTCGTGCCGCGCGAAGCGGTGCTGACCGATCTGAGCACCAACTCCTCGCAGGTGTTCGTAATTCGCGAAGGCAAGGCGCACGTGGCCGTTGTGCAGTTGGGCGAAGCCGATGGAGATTCGGTCAGGATCCTATCCGGCATCTCGCCGGATGCGGTTCTGGCGACGACTCATTTGCGCGACCTCTACGACGGGGAAACGGTGAAATTATCGGGAGAGGTTACTCCAGATGCATAAACTAGCCGAAATCTGCGTCCGCCGTCCGGTCTTCGCCACGATGCTGATCCTTGCGCTGACGGTAGTCGGGATCTTTTCCTACTTCAGCTTGAATGTGGATCTGCTGCCGAAAATCGATCTACCGACGGTTTCGATTTCCGTCTCCAACCCAGGGGCGGCGGCCGAAGACGTGGAAACGGAAATCACCAAACGCATCGAGGACGCCGTCAACACCATCAGCGGCATCGAGGATCTGCGCTCTTCGTCCGTCGAAGGTTTGTCGCGCGTTACGGTTTCCTTCGAGCTTGAAAAGAACGGCGACGTGGCCGCGCAGGAGATCCGCGACAAAGTCGCGCTCACTATTCCCGACCTACCGGAAACGGTCAAGGCGCCCGTGATACAGAAGATCGATCTCGACGCCGCGCCGATTTTGCAGGTCGCCGTTTCCGGCTCGAGGCCATTGCGCGATGTGACGGAGATCGCGGATAAGCAGATCAAGCAGAAGCTCGAAAACATCGCGGGCGTGGGCGAAGTGCAACTGGACGGCGGGCTGAAGCGCGAAATTCGCGTGTGGGTGGATCCCGACAAGATGCGGGCCTACAATCTCTCGGTCACCGACGTCGCCAACGCGCTGCGCAATCAGGATATCGAGCTTCCCGCGGGCAGCGTCACGCAAGGCGCGCGCGAGCTCACGGTCCGCACTCTCGGCCGCGTCCTTGATGCCGAACAGTTCAACGATATCGCCATCGTCGCGCGCGGTCCCTACGTGGTCAAGCTCCGCGACGTGGGCCATGCGGAAGACAGCACCGAGGAACCCGTCACGGCGGCTCGGTTGAACGCACAACCCTCGGTCACGCTCACGGTACTGAAGCAGTCCGGCACGAATACAGTCGCCACTTCCGACGCAGTGAAACAGCGGCTCGAAGAAATTAAGAAGACGCTGCCGAAAGATATCGTCCTGCGGCCGGTCAACGACCAGTCCGTGTTCATCCGCGCCGCCGTGGACGCGATTAAAAAGCATTTGGTCGAAGGCAGCTTATTGGCGGCGCTGATTATTTTCGCCTTCCTCGCGAACTGGCGGACCACTCTTATCGCCGCCGTCGCCATTCCTACTTCCATCGTTTCCACGTTCGCTTTTGTCGCGGCCATGGGGTTCACCCTCAACCAGATCACGATGCTCGCGCTGACGCTGATGGTGGGCGTGGTCATCGACGATGCCATTATTGTCCTCGAAAACATTTACCGGCACATAGAAGAGAAGGGGATGAAGCCGTTTGAGGCGGCCGTGGAGGGCACGCGCGAAATCGGATTGGCCGTGATGGCGACCACTCTCTCACTGCTTGCCGTCTTCCTTCCCATCGGCTTCATGGGTGGCATCATGGGTCGGTTTTTGTCCTCTTTCGGCTTCACGTGCGCCTTCGCCGTGGCGGTTTCGCTGCTGGTCAGCTTCACCCTAACGCCCATGCTCAGCGCGCGCTTCCTCCGCGCGGACAAGCCCCGCGAATCTTTGAAGAAATCGTCCAAGGATTCCCGTTTCTTCCGGGTCCTCGACCGCGCTTACACGGCCATGCTCCACTGGTCGCTAGACCATCGCAAGACGATGGTGGCGCTGAGCACGGCGGTGGTCTTCAGCATCGTTCCGTTGTTCATGTTCACCGGCAAGAGCTTCACGCCGGTGGACGATCGCTCTGAATTCCAAGTAAGCCTGCGTACGGCGGAAGGCACTTCGCTCGCCGCCACCACCACGGTTGCGGAGCGCATCGCCCGCGATATTCGCGCGCTTCCCGGCGTGACCGACACTTTGACCTCGGTGGGCAGCGGCTCGGACGAGGCAGTGAACCGCGCTTCCATCTACGTGAAGCTCGCGCCGCTCGATCAGCGCTCGCTTTCGCAACAGGAACTGGGAATCAAGACACGAGAAATTCTCGCGCGCTATCCGTCCGATCTGCGCACCTCGATCGGGCAGGCGAACTCGAACACGGGCGGAACGGATTGGGGGGCTTACGACGTTCAATTCGCCATCACCGGCCCGGACCTGGACAAGCTGGCCATGTATTCGAGCGATCTAGTGAAGAAATTGAAGGACACCCCCAAGGTCGCCGACGCCGACACGACGCTGGTGTACGGCAAGCCCGAGCTGCGCGTCGAAATCGACCGCCAGCGCGCGGCCGATCTGGGCGTGCGCGTCTCCGATATCGCGCAGGCCCTGAACGCGCTGATCGCGGGTCAAGTGGTTTCGACGTTCCCTTCCGGCGGCGAATTGTACGACGTGCGGCTGCGCGCGGCGCAGGAGTTCCGCACCAGCACGGAAGAGTTGAAGCAGCTCACCGTGGCTTCGAACAAAGTCGGCTCCGTGACGCTGGATCAAGTGGTGCGCGTGAAACCGGGAACCGCGCCATCGAACATCGATCGCATCAACCGCCAGCGCCAGGTGACCGTCAACGCCAATGTGCTGCCGGGCGGCTCGCAAGGCGACGTTTTGTCGAAGCTGTCCCAGTGGGCGGCCGACCTGCACATGGAGCCGGGCTACGGAACCGCCACCACCGGCCAATCGAAGGAACTGGGCCGCACCGCTTACTATTTCCTGCTGGCCGTGGTGCTGACGTTCATCTTCATGTACATGGTGCTAGCGGCGCAGTTTGAATCGTTCCTGCATCCGCTCACGATTCTGCTCACACTGCCTTTGGCGGTTCCCTTCGGCATTCTGTCGCTGATGCTGGCGGGCCAGACCATCAACGCTTTTTCCGGACTCGGGCTGCTGTTGTTGTTCGGAATCGTGAAAAAGAACGCGATTTTGCAGATCGACCACACGAATGGGTTGCTGAGAAAGGGCATGGCCCTGCGCGACGCCATCATTCAGGCCAATCGCGATCGCCTGCGTCCGATTCTGATGACCACGATGGCGCTGGTCGCGGGGATGTTGCCGCTGGTGATTTCGCATGGCACCGGCTCGGCCACTAACCGGTCTATCGGGGTGCTGGTGGTCGGCGGACAATCGCTCTGCCTGCTGCTCACCTTGTTGGCGGTGCCCGTCTTTTACTCGATTTTTGAGGATATGAAAGATTTGAAAGTATTGAGCAAGCTTGGGCGCCGGCTTCGGTTTCTCCGATTGCGTCCCGTTTCGCCGGAAGTGTTGGCCGCGAGCGAAGGAAAAGGACGGGCGTAATGCGGTGGTTGTCGTTTCTGCTTTTCGCTCCGGCCATATTCCCCCAGCCCGAGCAGGTCGCGGTTCCTCCCGTCCGTCCGTTCGTCCTGCCGCCGCGGATCGGCATCTTCACGCAAGCGCCCTTAACGCTGGATCAAACGCTCGCCCTGGCGCTCGCCAACAACAAGGACATCGATTCTTCGCGCATCGACCAGACCAAGGCGCGCTACGCCATCATCGCCGCCCGCGGAATATTCGATCCGCGAGCCGGCGCCAACGCATATGGCCAGAAGGCGGTGACACCCGTCGCCTCGACCATCGGCGGCTCGGCGAGCGGCAGCTTGCTTACCCGGACCTGGCTGGCGAGTCCTCAATTCTCCGGCTCGCTGCCCTGGTGGGGCAGCTCGTATGAAGTGGATTTTTCATCGTCGCGAATCAGCACCAACAATCAGTTCGCGACCCTGATTCCGCAGTACCCCAGCTCGCTCAATTTGATCTTCACGCAGCCGTTGTGGCGCGGTCTGCGCTTCGACGCGAACCGGCATCAGCTTGAGGTGGCCAAGAAAAATCAATCGCTGACGGACGAGCAGTTCCGCCAGCGAGTGATGCAGACGATCACTCAGGCCGAGCAGGCGTATTGGGAGTTGGTTTACGCGTATCGCAACCTGGAAGTGCAGCTTGAAGCAGTGCGCATCGCGGGCGAGCAGGACGCGAGTAATCGCCGCCAGGAACAGCAAGGGTTGCTCGCGCCCATCGACGTGGTGGCGGCGCAAAGACAGCAGGCGACGTTTGAAATTAGCGCCTATAGCGCGCAGGAAGCGCTCACGACAGCGGAAAACGCTTTGAAGTCGCTGATCTTGCCTGACCGCACCGATCCGCTCTGGTCTACGGCTTTGATCCCCACGACTCCGGTCGAAACGTCCGCGCCCGTGATTCCTCTTCAGGACGCGGTGACGGCGGCGCTCGCCGACCGCCCGGAGCTGGCCGAAGTCCGCATTTCGAGCGAGATCAATAGACTTGACACGCGCTACTATCGCGATCAAGCCAAGCCGCAAGTGGACCTGGTGGTCACGCGGACCCACAACGGTTTGGCGGGCGTGGTGATTCCACCGCAGCCGAATCCCTTCAGTAGCCTGGGAGTGGTCTTCGATCGCGTCAATCAGCTTTCGGCCGGCGTGGGGCTCGCGCCGATCCCGGTAAGCTCGTTCGGCTCCGGTTCCTTGCCGCCGGGATTGATCGGAGGTTACGGACAATCGCTCAATAGCCTGTTCGCGGGCGATTTCCCGACTACCGAGGTCCAGCTTCGCATCTCCATGCCGATCCGCAATCGCACAGCGGAGGCCAATTTCGCAAGTTCGCTGGCGGATGCGCGCAAGATCGTGGATCAGCGCCAGCAGACCGAGCAAGCCATCGAGGCGGCTGTGCGAAACGCGATGCAAGCGATGGGTTCGGCCCAGTCGAGGCTGCGAGCCGCAGGAGTGGCGCGCGAATCGGCCGAGCAGCAATACGACAGCGAGCAGCGGCAATTCCGCGCGGGAACTTCGACGCTGTTCCTGGTGCAGCAGCGCCAGTCCGATATGATCGCCGCGCGCAGCGCCGAGCGCCGGGCGGAATCGGATTTGGGCGAATCCATCGCTTCGTTCGAATTGGCGACGGGCGGAGTGCTGCGGGCGCACAATATCGAACTACCCAGCGAGCGCTGAACGCAATTTCCAAAACTCAGCGACGATATTCTCCTTTTGTTCGCCTATACTGGAAGCGGCGCCCATGGCCGTTTCCTACATCGAACTGCACGCCCGCTCCGCTTTCAGCTTTCTGCGCGGAGCGTGCGTGCCGGAACAATACGCGGACCGGTGCAAGGAACTGGATCAACCGGCCATGGCGCTGATGGATTTTGACGGGGTGTACGGCGCGCCGCGGTTTCATCTGGCGATGCAGAAGTTGGGAATGAAGGCGTATTTGGGGTCGGAGGTTGCCTGTAGCGATGGCGCGCGGTATCCGCTATTAATCGCCAACCGCGCCGGATATCGAAATTTGTGCCGTTTGATTACGCGTATGAAATTGCGCGCGGCGACGAAGCATCCCAAGCCCGGACAGGAACCCGCGGCGGCGCGCGAGGAGCTGGCCGAGTTTTCCGAAGGGTTGATCTGCTTGACCGGCGCGGAGGACGGTCCATTGGCGCAAGGTCTGCGAGCGGGCGAAGGCCGCGCTACCGTGGAGCGCCTGCAACGAACATTCAGGCGCGAAAACGTTTATCTCGAATTGCAGCGTCATTTCGATCGCGAGGAGGAAGCGCGGAATCACGCGGTAATCGGTCTGGCGCGTGAGATGCGCGCTCCGACAATCGCGACCAACGGAGTTTGTTACGCGGAACCGCCGCAGCGCCAGTTGCTCGACGTGTTTACCTGCCTGCGGCACAAGACCACTTTGGACCACGCGGGACGGCTGTTGGAGCGCAACTCGGAGCGTTATCTTAAATCCACGCGCGAAATGGCGGATTTATTCGCAGACGTGCCCGAAGCCATCCTGAACACGCGCGAGATCGTGGCGCGGCTACAGTTCACGCTGGCCGATCTTGGCTATGAATTTCCTCATTACCCCGTTCCCGAAGGTGAAAGCGAAGCCAGTTTTCTGCGCAAGCGCACCGAAGAGGGCGCGCGCAAGCGCTACAGCGAGAAATATGAAAAAGCTCGTCCGCAAATCGAGCGCGAGCTGGGGTTAATCGAAAAGCTCGGTTTTCCGGGCTATTTTCTGATCGTCTGGGATATCGTCAAGTTCTGCCAGCAGCGCGGAATTCTGATTCAGGGCCGGGGCTCGGCCGCCAACAGCGCGGTGTGTTATTCGCTGGAGATTACCGCCGTCGATCCGGTGGGCATGGATCTGCTGTTCGAGCGCTTCTTATCCGAGCAGCGCGGCGAATGGCCGGACATCGATCTCGACCTTCCCTCCGGCGACCAGCGCGAGCGCGCCATTCAATACGTCTACGAGCGCTATGGAAAATTGGGCGCGGCGATGACCGCCAACGTCATCACTTATCGAGGCCGCTCGGCGGTGCGCGAAGCTGGCAAGGTGCTGGGCTTCGACGAGCCGTCGATAGAAAAGATCGCGAAGCTGGCGCCGATGTGGGGCTGGACCGATCCGTCGGAAACGCCGGAAAAGCAGTTTCGCGAAGCGGGCATGGATTTTTCCGATTCGCGCATCCGGAAATTTCACGAGCTGGTGGTGGGAATGCAGGATCTGCCACGCCATCTTGGTCAGCATTCAGGCGGCATGGTTATCTGTCAGGGCCAGCTCGATTCCGTCGTGCCGCTGGAGCCTGCGGCGATGCCGGGCCGCGTTGTGGTGCAGTGGGACAAGGAAGATTGCGCCGATCTGGGTATCGTGAAAGTGGATCTGCTGGGCCTGGGGATGATGGCGGTGCTCGAAGAATCGGTTCAGTTGGTTCGCGAGCATCACGGCCGCCAAATCGATTTGGGGAAGCTGCCGCAGGACGATCCTCAAGTTTACGAGGCGTTGCAGCGCGCCGATACACTGGGGCTGTTTCAGGTGGAAAGCCGCGCGCAACAAGCGTCGCTGCCGCGCATGCGGCCTGAGAGATTCTACGATTTGGTCGTGCAGGTCGCGATTATTCGACCGGGGCCGATCGTGGGCAAGATGGCGCATCCGTATCTGAAGCGGAGGCAAGGCAAGGAGGCTCCGGACCCGCTGCATCCGTCGCTGGAGCCGGTTCTGAAGCGTACTTTGGGTGTGCCGTTATTTCAGGAGCAGCTTTTGCGCATGGCGATGATCGCCGCCGGATTTACGGGCGGCGAGGCGGAGGAACTGCGGCGCGCGTTCGGGTTCAAGCGCTCGGAAAAAAGGATGCGCGACATCGAGGGAAAATTGCGCACGGGCATGGAGCGCAACGGCATTACCGGAGAAACGCAGGACAAGATCGTGAAGTCGATCACGTCGTTCGCGATGTACGGATTTCCGGAGTCGCACGCGGCGAGCTTCGCGCTGCTGGCGTATGCCAGTGCGTATTTGAAGACTCATTTTCTGGCGGCTTTTACTTGCGCGATGCTCAACAATCAGCCCATGGGGTTTTATCATCCTTCGACTCTGGTGAAGGACGCGCAGCGGCATGGGTTGCGGGTGCTGCCGGTGGACATTAATGCCTCGCGCGTAGGATGCACGCTCGTGGAGCAGGCTTCAGCCTGTAACGGAGGCTTTAGCCTTCGTCCGGCGCGGGGACTGAAGTCCCCGTTGCAGGCTGAAGCCTGCTCCACCTCATTGCGTCTGGGCCTGCGCTACGTGCGCGGACTCCGGCGGCAGACCGCCGAGGCCATCGTGCAAGCGCAGCCTTTTCGCGATATCGACGATCTGGCGCGCCGCGTGCCGGAGTTGAATAAAGACGAGATGCGCCAACTGGCCGCCATCGGCGCGCTGAACTCGATCGGCGCGGCACATCGCCCTACTCACCGGAGAGACGCTCTTTGGCAAGCCTCGCACGCCGCCCGGCCCGCGCGCGGATTGCTGCGCGAAATCCCCGAGCCCGCGCCCGAATCTCCGCTGCGGCCGATGAATGTCGAAGAGCGCCTGACCGCCGATTGCCACGGCACGGGAATGACAGTGGGCCGGCATCCCATGGCGCATCGGCGCGAGGAATTGAACCGGCTGGGTATTATTCCCGCGGCCGGACTGGCCGCCATTCCCAACGGCCGCGCAGTCCGCGTCGCGGGCAACGTCATCGTGCGGCAGCGCCCCGGCACCGCCAAAGGGATCGTATTCCTAAGCCTGGAAGATGAGACCGGCATCGCCAATGTGGTGGTCATGCCCGACGTGTTCGACCAGCAGCGCCTCGCGATATTGAGTCATCCCTGGGTAATCGTCGAGGGCGAGATGCAAAACGTGGATCGCGTGGTCCACGTCCGCGCGCGGCACGTTGCGGCATTGGAGAGTCCTCTCGCCATCGGCGCCGGGTCGCACGATTTCCGGTGAGATACTGGATCTCTCCCTATGATTTGGATGATCCGCGCCGGCGAGCACGGCGAACACGAGCAGAAGTTCATTCAAGATTCCCGTGTGTACGTCACATGGAAGCGTCTGTGCGTGGATCTTATGAAACTTGCCGGGCGCAACGATCTCATAAGGACAATCAACGCGCTTTACCCCGATTCGAAACCAAGAACGGTTGCCAATTGGGTTGGGCAGATATGGCCTTTCGCGCACGAAATGAAGAGCGGCGATATTGTTATGGTGCCTCTGAAAACACAACCCGCAATCCAAATCGGCGAGATCGCCGGCGATTATCATTTCGAGTCCGCGGGTCCGGATCCGTATTTCCATTGGCGGCCGGTGAATTGGATTGGAGAGGCGATACCCCGCGCTAACTTCGGCAGAGACTTGTTATTTTCGCTCGGCCCGCAGTCCATTTGCCGCGTTCAAAGCAACAATGCAGAAATACGCATCGACGCGATGCGTACAAGCGGCTGGAAACCGGAAACAGCGGCGGTCATCGTGGGACCGCCCGGTATGCAGATTGGCGAGCTGGAAGATGGTCCCGATATCGAGGAGCTCGCAAGTGACCAAATCGCTCAACTAATCAACGCTCGCTTTAAAGGACACGGCCTGGCGCGGTTAGTGGAAGGCATTCTCAAGGCGCAGGGCTATACGACATATCTAAGTCCTGAGGGCGCAGACGGAGGCGCGGATATACTGGCCGGAGCAGGTCCCCTCGGTTTCGCCGCGCCACGGCTTTGTGTTGAAGTGAAATCCGAGGATTCACCTATAGATAGGCCGACGGTTGACAAGCTACTCGGAGCCGTTCAGAAATTCGGCGCGACGGAGGGTTTGTTCGTCTCATGGGGCGGCTTCAAGGGTAATGTGCAGAAGGAACTCGCCGCGCAGTTCTTCCGTGTCCGATTGTGGACGCGAAAAGAATTGTTCGAGCAACTCTTCGCATATTACGATCGGCTTGATGAAGATCTAAGAGCCGACCTCCCACTCAAACGGATCTGGACCGTCGCAGTGCAGGACGAGGAGTGACGCCGATATGGGTTCATTGAGCTTGCAAACGAATCGCGCGCTATCATCGCTGTAGGTAAGGCCAATGCCGCTCACCCTAACTATTCAGCTTCCCGATAATCTTGTGTCGCAGCTTGGCGCGGAAGGCCGCGATCTCCAGCGGGCCGCGCTCGAAGCTTTTGCCGTCGAAGAATACAGGGCTAAACGGCTTACCCACAGTCAAGTTGGCGCCCTACTAGGTTTATCTCGTTGGGAAGTGGACGGCTTACTCAAGCAACATCAAGTGTGGCTCGATTACACCATGGAGGACTTCCGTAAGGAAGGCGATGCCCTGAAAGCTTTGAAGGAGCAGCACATCGCGGATTGACGTTGTCAGCGACGCCAGCCCACTGCACTATCTGGCCCTACTGGGACATATAGAGATACTGGCACAACTTTATGGCAACGTCTGGATTCCCGCCGCCGTGTTTCGTGAGCTAAATGACCCGAGCGCTCCAGACGCAGTCCGCGGCTGGTTGAGCGCGCCTCCCTCATGGGCGAAGATTCACTTCGGCCAAATCAATGGCCTGGATAAGATAGCGCCGCATCTCCAGGCCGGCGAAGCCGCCGCTATCGGGTTGGCGCTCGAACGGAATATCAAGCTCGTGTTACTTGACGATTACGACGCGCGGCGAGAGGCCTCGGACTGTGGGCTGGTCGTGGTGGGAACGCTTCGAGTTCTCGCGGATGCCGCTCTGGCGAGCCTGGTTTCGCTGCCAGATGCCTTCGCCAGATTGCAACGTACGAATTTCCGCGCACACCCGCGCCTGTATGATGCGCTTCTGGCTGAGACGGAGACAAGACGTTAAGCGTCTCAGCCAAATCTTCCCCTCTGCAGAGCTTGCATCCTATGTGGCATTGACATAGACTATCTATGTCATGCCCAATGAAGCGATCCCGCCGGGAACTCTGGACCTGTTGATTCTGCAAACGCTCGCGCGGGCGCACCCGCTGCATGGCTTCCAAATCGCCGAGGCGATCGAGCATCGCTCGGAAGACGTGCTGCGGGTGGAGGAAGGCTCGCTTTATCCCGCGCTCCAGCGGCTGCTGGTGAACGGATGGATCGCGGGCGACTGGGGCAAGACGGAGGGAAACCGCCGGGCGCGCTACTATCGCCTGAAACCCGCCGGGCGCAAGCAGCTTGAGCGCGAACTGTTCCACTACCGGCGGGTTTCGGAAGCGATCGGCAAAATCCTTCAACCGGCCTGAGGAGCGGCAAATGGTTCAACGATTCTTTCGACGTTTCATTCACCTGTTTCACCGTGAGCGTTTCGATCGGGAACTCCAAGAAGAGATGCGCCTCCACCGCGACCTGCGCGCCGCCAAGCTGCGCGAGCGCGGCGAGCCGGACCCGCAAGCCGCAAGCCAACGTCGCTTCGGGAATACGCTCCGCCTTCAAGAAGAGAGCCGCGAAACCTGGGGCTGGCGATTTCTGGATGAGATTGCGCAGGATCTCCGCTATGCCGGACGCCAATGCCGGAAGAACCCGTTGTTTACGCTGATCGCGGTCGCGACGCTCGCGCTAGGCATCGGCGCCAACACCGCGATCTTCAGCCTGGTGGAGCAGATACTGCTGAAGCCCGCGGGAATCGACCACCCGGAGAGGCTGGTGGAGATTCGAGAACGAGCCGATCGTCTGAATATCAAGAGCATGACGCTTTCACCGCCGAACTTCGCCGACGCGCGCGATAGCCGGCAGGTTTTCGAGCATACCGCAGCCGAGCGCGCCGCAGGCCTGAACTATTCCGCCGCGCAAGCGCCACAGTGGATTAGCGGATCCGCCGTGAGCGTGGAATGGTTTGACGTCTTCGGAGCGAAGCCCCTGATAGGACGCACATTCCTCGCAGAGGAAGATCGGCCCGGCGCCAACCGCGTCGTCGTCCTCTCGCATTCGGCCTGGGTCAAGTTATTCGGCGCGGACCCGGCCGTGTTGGGCCGCACGATGGAGCTTAGCGACGAACCATACAAAATCGTCGGCGTGATGGGTCTGGCGTTCGACTGGCCTCGCCAGACGGATCTCTGGGTCCCACTGGCTTTGCCGGCGGCGGCGTTCTCTCCCAACAATCGTTTCAACGAGAATTTGACGGTCGTCGCGCGTAGGAAAGCCGAAGTCTCATTTCCGCAGGCAGCCGCCTGGCTCAAGGTGCTGAGCGATCACGTGTGGAATTCAGGCTATGCGCCCGCGGCCCGAATGGCGAAGAACACAGGCTGGGGCATGTTCGGCATCCCCTTTATCGACTTCACAGCCGGAGACAACCGGCGTCCGCTGCTGGTGCTTCTTGGCGCCGTCGGGATGCTGCTGCTGATCGCGTGTTCGAACATCGCGGGTCTGATGCTGGCCAAGACGTCGGCGCGCGCCCTGGAAATGGGGATCCGCGCGGCGCTGGGAGCAGGGCGGGGACGCCTGTGGCGCCAGATCCTTTCCGAATGTACGATTCTGGCCGCCGCGGGCGGCGCCGCCGCGGTGGGCGTGGCATTCGGCGGACTGAATCTCATGCTGAGAACCGCGCCCGAAAAGGCTGTAACGGGAATCGAAGCTCATCTCGATCCGTACGTTCTCCTCTTCACCGCCGCCGCGGCTATCGTTGCCCTCGTTCTCTTTGGCGCCGCGCCCGCATGGCAGGCATCCAACGCCGGCGCGGAGGCCGCGCTGAAAGATGCCGGGCGGGCTAGCACTCCGGGGCGCGCGCGGCTACGACTGCGGTCGGCATTGGTGGCGGCCGAAGCTGGGCTCGCGCTGATTCTGCTGGTCGCGGCCGGGTCGTTTCTGCGATCCTTCGCCCGGCTGCAAGCTGTAAATCCGGGATTCGATCCGCGCGGCGTGACGACGGCCATGTTCTCGCTGCCGGTGAAACAATATTCCAGCGCCGAAAAACAGGCCCTATTTTTCCGCGCCGCGCTGGAGCGGCTCGCCAAAACCACTGGCATCACGGCAGCCGCGATCGCCGTCGGCGTGCCCTTCACCCCCTACGGCGATGCCGGGGCATTTATGATTCAAGACCGGCCGCAGTCTCCGAGCGAGCCCGTGCGGCAGTCCGAGCGGCGCTACGTCACTCCAGGTTATTTCAAAGCGCTGTCGATCCCGCTCTTGCGTGGGAGGGCTTTTGCGGAAACCGACGAAGCCCAATCGGAGTTGGTGGCGCTGATCGATGAGAATCTCGCCCGCCAGTATTGGCCCAACGAGAATCCATTAGGCCAGCGAATCCGGCCAACGTTCGGACAGGACTTTTACACCGTAATCGGAATCGTGGGGCATGTGATCGGTTCGGATCTCGCGGCGGATAGCGGGAAGGGTTCTATTTATTTCAACCTTCTTCAAATGAAAATAGCGACGCCCGTGGCGTGGATCGTAGCCAAGGGCGCTCCCGCGAGCCTCGCGCCGGCGATTCGCGCGGCGGTACACGATGCCGATCCAACTCAGCCGCTGCGAAACCTCAAGAGTCTCGATCGCTCCGTCTCGGATTCTCTGGCGCCGCGCGCGTTCGCAATGTGGCTGCTGGGCTTGTTCGCGGTCCTGGCGCTGCTGATGTCGGCGCTGGGACTCTATGGAGTGATCGGCTACTCCGTGGCTCAGCGAACCCGCGAGATCGGAATCCGGATCGCGATGGGAGCCTCCCGGCGGTCGGTTCTGATCTCCATCCTGGCGCAGGGACTTCGCCTGACCGGGTTGGGCGTGGCCGCTGGATTCGCGGGATCGCTGCTGGTCCAGAGAGCGCTCCGGAGCCAGCTCTTTGAGGCGCCCGCATTCGACCCCTTCGCGTTTGTCGTGATGGCGGCGGCGCTGTTGGCGGCATCGCTCGCTGCGAGCTATGCGCCGGCGATCCGTGCTCTCCGCATCGATCCGCTAAGCGCGCTGCGCTACCAGTGATCTCACGCGCCGTCCCTTGCGCTCCCGCGAGTTGCGGCTCAAAAAGCGTTACGTTGCCCGGTGTTGAGGTATCCTGTGATTGGAAACCGCCAGACTCGGCGGGGATGAAGCTGTAAAGATCGTTAAAAAGGAGTGGCGGCATGGAGGAAGAAAGCAAGTTTTCATATTTTTTCCTTGGCTTGGGACTCGGGGTCGCCGTAGGCGTGCTGTTCGCGCCTAAATCCGGCGATGAGACGCGCGAATTCATCAGGTCCAAGACGGGCGACGGCGCGGACTATCTCAAACGCCGCAGCTCGGAACTACGCGGCGCCGCGGGCGACGCTTTCGATCGCGGCAAAGAGAGCCTGCGCAAGCAGAAGGACAACCTGTCCGCGGCCATCGACGCCGGCAAGCAGGCCTATCGCGATGCCCTGAACAACCCCGTAGCCGACTAAGGTTGCGGGCGAATCGGAGAAGGATGCCGCGCCGGGGCGGATTCTCGCGGCGCAGGCCAACATATGGACAATACAGCCCTGCTCATTATCCTGGCGGTGTTTACCGGAGTCGCGGCGATCGCCTTGATTATTCAAGCCGCCGTTATGGTCGGCCTTTACAAAACGTCGCGGTCGATGCGGGAAAAGGTCGAGATGTGGACGCCGAAAATCCATGCCCTAATGGACAGTTCTCTGGCGGCGATCGAAGAAAACAAGGCCAAAATCGGCGAGATCACCGCCAAAACCAGCCAAATTCTCGATTCCGCTTCGCGGCAAGTAAAAGTCGTTGAAAATCTGCTCGCCGACTTCAGCGGGCGCGCCCACAATCAGCTCGACCGCGCCGAATTGGTCCTGGACGATGCAATGGGCAGGGTTCAGCAGACGGTCTCGCTGGTGCATGGCGGCATCCTGAAACCGATCCGCGAGATCAATGGCATGGCGGCGGGAATCCGAGCGGCTATCCAGTATTTCGCGCGCGGCAGAAGGCCAAGTCCGGATCGGGCTACTGTCGACGAAGAGATGTTTATCTGAACCGCTCCCTTGCGGGTCGCGGCTCGGAACGGTCGTTTCCCGGCTAGGGCCTCACACCGAGCCGCGACCGCAAGGAAGCGGTTCAGAAGGGAGACGGCGGAAGCCTAAAGACGGAATGGCCAGACGTAAGACGCGAAGCCCTATTCTTGCGGCCTCCGTACTTTGCATTCTTGCTTCTCCCGCGGCGCCGCAACAATCTCCTTCGCCGCCGGCCGGCGCGGAGATCCTAAGTCTTCTTCATTCCTCCGGTCTGGACGAGACGGAATGCTATCGCGTCCGCGACCTCGATCTGTCCAAGGAGGACCTCCGCCTCTATTTCAACGAGGGCTATTTAATATTCGCCAAGCCGATCCACGGGGAACGGTGGGCCGCGGTTTTTTCCGGTGAGGTGGAAGGCGGCGATGGCGAAGTGTTGCTGCTGCCTCCGTATCGCGGTGAGCGGCAGAGCCTGGCGAAATTCACGCAGACTCCGAACCTCGATGAACACTTCGCGAGCGCGCTGCTGCTGTTTTCCGACGGTTCCGGCGACGCGCTTTTGAGTCGAATCGAGCGGGAGAATCGCGATAGAAAATCGCCGGAAATGGGCCCGCTTCTGGCCGAGCGATGGAACGCGGCGCTGTCCAATATTGCGATTGGATTCGAACTCCGGTTGGCCGGAGATCTGCTCACGCCACCGGCCTCCCGGCATGGGCTTGTGTTCGCCACTGTCGCCGGCAAAAAGCTCGGCAACTTCGATGTTTTCTACGACTCGCATGCGGGCGAGCAGATCCTGGCAGGCCGCCTGGTGGAGCACAATAGCAGCCTCGCCTACGATATTTGGACCAGCTTTCCCGCGCGCAGTTCGCGCGCCGGCGGCCCTCCGCTCCCCGCGGCATTCGATTCCGACCGATTTCAGATCGAGGCGGAGCTTGACGCCAATTTGCGTCTGAAAGCCTCGACCCACATATCTTTGAAGATCGGGGCGAATCCGGTTCGCGTGCTGCCGTTTGAAATTTCGCGCGCGATCGAAATTACCACAGCGCGAATCGACGGGGCGCCCGCCGAGCTGGTGTTCAACGACTCTCCGCGGGAACGGGCTCTGAGGACGGACGAGAACGATGCTTTTCTCCTGATTTCTTCGCGACCATTGGAGCCGGGCAGCGCGCATAGAATCGACTTCGAGGAAACCGGATCGGTGATAACTCCCGCGGGCAAGGACGTTTATTTCGTCGGGGCTCGCGCGAGCTGGTACCCGCGCAGCGGTGTGGAGGTGTCCGTTTACGATTTGTCCTTCCGCTATCCGAAGCGGCTGACGCTGGTGACACCGGGAGACGTCATGGAGGATCGCGTGGAAGGAGAGTGGCGCTACACTCGCCGGGTAACGCCGGTTCCCATTCGCGTGGCCGGGTTCAATCTCGGGGACTATGAAAAGGTCGCCGGAACCGCGCAGGGATTCCATGTGCAAGTCTATGGAAATCGCGCCTTGGAGGCTTCTCTTCAGCCGAGGATCCCCGTGATCGCCCCGGACGTGGAGCAGGCTCGCGCGGCTGTGCCGCCGGGCCGCGGGGCTAGGCGTACTCCGCTAGTCCAGCTCCCGCCGCCTCCGCCACCCGCGCCTCCCGATCCCCTCGCCCGCCTGCATTCCGTCGCCGAGGACGTATCGAGTTCTCTGGAAATGTTCTCGGGATGGTTTGGACCGCCGGGGATGCGGACTCTAACCGTCTCTCCGATACCGGGAACGTTCGGTCAGGGCTTCCCGGGGTTGGTGTATCTTTCCACGCTCGCGTATCTCGATCCGAGCGCCCGGCCGCCTTCGGCGCGCGGTCCGCGGGAGCAGACGTTTTTCTCCGATCTGATGCAGGCGCACGAGGTGGCGCATCAATGGTGGGGCGATCTGGTTCTGCCGGCCACCTATCAGGATGAGTGGATCCCGGAGGCGCTTTCGAATTACTCCGCGCTGCTTTATTTGGAGAAGAGGCGGGGATCGAAAGCGATGCGGGATGTGCTGGAGGACTTTCGCGACTTGCTCGTCCAAAAGGCTAAGGATGGAAATTCGGTGGAATCCGCAGGTCCGATCACGCTGGGCTACCGGTTGGATTCGCCGGAAACACCCGAGGCTTGGCACACCATCACTTACGACAAAGGCGCGTGGATTTTCCACATGCTGCGCCGCCGCCTGGGCGACGACCGGTTCTTCAAGATGCTGGCCGAGTTCCGCCGGCGCTACGAATCGCGCGCCGCGTCCACTTCCGATCTCCGCGCGCTGGCGAAGGAATTCGCGCCGCCCCGCGTGAGCGCGGCTAGTATCGATGGATTTTTCGACAATTGGGTCTATTCCACGGGGATTCCCACGCTAAAGGTGACGTATAAGGTGAAAGGCGCGGCGCCGGCCGTCAGAATTACGGGCCAAGTCGAGCAGAGCGGCGTCGAGGACGGCTTTTCAGTGGAGGCCCCGGTGGAAGTGCAGTTCGCAAAGGCGGCGTCGCAGATTATCTGGGTGGAAACTTCGAACGCGGGAACCAGTTTTACCGCCACGGTCAGGCAGATGCCCGCCCGGGTGTCGATTCCCGTTGGCACGGAGATTCTGGCAGGCAAGTAGCGCGGACCGCCCAAGCGGGACCCTATTTCGGACGCTTGCAGTTGGGGCTATCATTGATGCCGATCTCGTCGGCCAATATGGTTCGGATCCGACCATCGATGAAATCATTAGTGGCACAAAGTCAGATCGACGGAGAGAACTGGAAATGGCGAGTTCCAAGCGCAGCGCGGCTCTCTCTCATGCCTGCGCGCTTCCCAATGCGACAATAAGAACACCAGATGGTGAAGTACGGTTTTTATTACGCGGGTGCGCTCGTGGTGGGCGCTGTTGCGACTGCCTACCTCGTGGGCTGGCCGTATTCCATTCCGTTCTACATTTTCGCCGGATTTTGTTTAAATTTTTTCCGCGATCCGGAGCGCCGCGCGCCGGAAGGCGCCGTCGCGGTTTCTCCCGCCGATGGGAAAGTCGTCCTGGTTAAACCGGGAATCTCCGGCCCAGCCCAGATCAGCATCTTCATGAATGTCTTCGACGTTCACGTGAATCGCGCGCCTATTCCCGGCAAAATCGCGTGCGTGAACTACAAAAAGGGCGACTTTCTCTCGGCGGATAAGGAGAAGGCAAGCGAAGCGAACGAGCAAAACGTCATCGCAATCGACGGAACGGCCGGCGGGCGGGCTACGACGGTCGTGGTCAAGCAGATCGCCGGTTTAATCGCACGTCGGATTATTTGCTACAAGCGGCCAGGCGACGCTGTCGGACTGGGAGAGCGCATCGGATTGATCAAGTTCGGCTCGCGCGTGGATGTCCTGTTTGGGCCGGAATGGGAAGTCGCAGTCCAGGTTGGCCAGCGAGTTTGGGCGGGATCGAGCGTCGTCGCGCGGATCGCGGCGCCCCAGCGGGAGGCGGCATGAAAACTCTGCGATTGCGCGAACGCCTGATCGATCCGCGATCGCCCGACCGGCGCCCCCGGCGAGCCGCCTATGCCTTGCCGACCCTGTTCACCGCGGGCAACGTATTTCTGGGTTTTTACGCCCTGCTCGAAGTATTTCAAGGCGCGATGCAGGCGGTGGAAAACGTGGCCGGGGCGCAAGCTCATTTTCAATGGGCGGCGTTGGCCATCGGGTTGGCTGTTTTCCTGGACGGTCTAGACGGCCGCATCGCGAGGATGACCAACACGGTGAGCGATTTCGGCCGCGAGATGGATTCCCTGGCCGACGTGATCACGTTCGGAATCGCGCCGGCCGTTCTGGCGTTCGCCTGGGGCATCGAATTCGTCGAGCCTCCATCGAACCTCATCACGCTGGATCAGCTTCGCAATGCGGGCTATTTTGTCTCCTTTGTGTTTTTGTTGTGCGGCGCGCTCCGGCTCGCGCGTTTCAACATCCAGAAGAATCCGGTCTTACGAAATCCCGGCCGGCCGGATCGCAAATATTTCGCCGGGCTCCCCATTCCCGCCGCGGCCGCCATGGTCGCGGGAGTCGTATACGGCTTCGGAAGCACTCCGCTCCACTGGTGGGTATTTTCGGCGGCGTGGGTAGCGCTGCTAGGAGTGCTTTCGTTCCTCATGGTGAGCACCTGGCGATATCCGAGCTTCAAGGACATCGATCTATTGCGGCCCCGTACGCCGCTCACTTTCGTGCTGCTCGCGAGCCTGATCGCTCTCATCGTCAATTTTTCGCGGCCGGCGCT
Source organism: Bryobacteraceae bacterium (assembly GCA_036557165.1). Lineage (GTDB taxonomy): Bacteria > Acidobacteriota > Terriglobia > Bryobacterales > Bryobacteraceae > Palsa-187. The sequence continues at coordinate 105,358 of DATBIA010000001.1, read as the reverse complement.
GCTCTTGCTTCCCGCTTCGTATGTGGCGACTGGAATCGTCATTCGCATCGCGGGCGCCTTACGCAGGCGATTTCGACCCGCGTCGCTCCGCTGGAAGGGACCCACTCTGGACGGACCGGAGAGGAAGCCTGGATCGGAGCGCAAAGTTGGGTAGCTTGAGCGAGAGGCCGCTGGTGGCGATGGTGGGCGGCGATACGCTCCTGGCCCGGGAGATCCGGGATCTGCTGAGCGAAGCCAAACCCGCTCCGCGCGTACAACTGATTTCGGCCGCCGCCGATGGGTCCACACTGCTCTCGTTAGAAGACGACGAGGGCGCCGTGCTGGCGCCCTTGAGCGCGGAAAGTTTAGAAGGCGCCAGCATCGCCTTCCTTACCGGATCGCAGGCGTCCAGCCGCCGCGCCTTGAAGCTCAATCCAGCCGGTGGACCCGTGTTGATCGACCTGGCGGGAGCTCTCGAAGACCAACCGAACGCCCGGCTGCGAGCGCCTCTCGCCGAGCCGCCTCGCAGCCGCGAGGGTGCGACTTCGATACACGTGGTCGCTCACCCGGCGGCAATCGCCCTCACGATTTTCTTCACCCGCCTCGTCGAAGCGGGACCAATCCGGCGCGCTATCGCCCACATCTTCGAGCCCGCCAGCGAGCGCGGCCAGCCTGGATTGGACGAATTGCAGCAGCAGACTGTGGCTGTGCTGAATTTTCAGAAACTCAAGCAGGATATCTTCGACGCTCAAGCGGGTTTCAATATGCTGGCTCGTTACGGTGAGGAGGCCCCGGAGCCTTTGGAAAGCATTGAGCAGCGGATCGAAAGGCATCTCGCGTCGCTGCTCGCTGCCTGGCCCGGCGCGCCGATGCCGTCGCTGCGGCTGATTCAAGCGCCCGTGTTTCACGGTCATAGCTTTTCTTTGTGGGTCGAATTTGAAGAGCAGACCGGGGTGGAGGCGCTTTTGGCGGCGCTCGAAAGAGGTGGAATCGACGTTCGGCGCGACGATCCCCCCACGAATGTCGGCGCCGCCGGTCAGAGCGGTCTTAGCGCTGGAGCCATCGCCGCGGACAACAACAACGCTCGTGCGTGCTGGTTTTGGGTCGTAGCCGACAATCTTCGTTTGGCGGCCGAAAATGCTGTGGCAGTAGCGCGCGAAGTATTATGAAAGCGTCGCGCGCCGGACCTACCGCGGGCCTGATCGCGCTGGCCATGGCCGCCTGCGGATATCACACCGCCGGCCACGGCGACCTGCTTCCCAAAACCGTCCGCACGGTCGCGATCCCGGCATTCGGCAACATCACCGTCCGCTATAAGCTCACCGACCGGCTGCCCGAGGCGATCGCTCGCGAGTTCATTACGCGCACCCGCTACCGCGTGGTTTCCGATCCCAACCAGGCCGACATGATTCTGAGCGGCACCGTCAACAACTACTCGTCTTTTCCGACTACGCTCGACCCTAAAACCGGCCGGGCCTCCACCGTAGAAGTTCACGTCACGATGCAGGTGAAACTGATGGAGCGCGCCACTGGGAAGGTGCTGTTCAACCGCCCCAGTATGGACATCAGTGAGCGCTACGAGATCAGCCAGGACCCGCGGCAGTATTTCGAAGAGAGCGACGACGCCCTTAGTCGCGCCAGCGTAGTGGTGGCGCGGCAGGTGGTCTCGTCGATTCTGAACGCCTTCTGATGACGCCCGAACAATTCGTCGATCGCCTGAAGCGCAATGGACCAGAGCCGGCGTACTTATTCCTGGGCCCGGAGACGTACAACCGGGAGCGCTGCCGTCGGGCGCTCGTCGATGCCGCGCTTCCTCCCGAGGAGCGCGAAACGGGCTTCATGCGGCACGATCTCGACCAAATTTCCTTGGCGGCGGCCATCGACGATGCGCGATCGCTGTCTCTGTTCGCTTCGCGCCGCGTAATCTGGCTTGCCCGGGCGGAAGCGGCCCTGCCGAAAGGGAAGGCTGTGGACGCCGAGGAGGAAGGCTCGGTCCAGGGCGGCTCCGCGCCTTTGGAGGAATATCTCCGGGAACCGTCGCCTGGAACGGTCCTCGTCATCGATTCCGCTCGCTACGATTTCGAAGGCGAAGACAAGGCGCGGCTGGAGCGAGTGCGAAAGTTTTTCGCGGCCGTGCCCGCGCAGGTGGAGTTCAGGCATTTCTCGCCGGAGATGGCCCGAGCCCTGGCGCAAAGCCTGGCGCGGAGTCTCGGCGTGCAGTTCGGGCTCCCGGAGTTGGCGTTGTTGCTGGAGGCTACGGGCGGAGAGGCGTCCAGAATCGCCACGGAGATGGAAAAGCTGAAGCTGTTCGCGGGCAGCCGGAAAATCACGCCTGAAGATATCGCGGCTCTGGCGCCGGATGCGCAGTCCACGACGGTTTTCGCGATGGTGGCGGCGCTGGGCCGGGGGGACCGCGGTCGCGCGCTCGAAAGTCTCGACACGCTGACTCGATCGGGCGAGTACATGCCGATCGCGCTCACGTTTCTCGCCACGCAGTTCCGAATGGCGCTTGCCGCACGCGAGGCTGGGCTACGCGGGGCGGGCGAGATTCAGGCGTATTTCAACCGGCTGGGGGTCCGCATCTGGCCTGAACGCGCGCGCCAGATATCGGAAACGATGCAGGCGTTTCCGAAGGCTCGCCTGGAGCGTGCCGTCGCGAAGCTGTTCCAGGCTGACCGCGACTTGCGCGACGCTCGCCCCGACGATCGGATCGTGATGGAAGAAATGATCTTCGATCTGACATCGAGCTCTGCCAAATAGGTAATGCAGGTTGCTCAGACCCACGCGTTCGCATAGCGGCAACCCTCTAAGCGTGTCGGGGATCTCGCCGGACCATGCCATGGGCCTCGATGGCTTCTCGGCAACATTTCGCGGTTGCTCGCTCGCTGAAAATCGTGCGTCGGCGAGAATACTAACCCTTCAACTAACGGTGGGGGGCAGCGATTAATTACCAGCCCAGCCGCTTCACGCCCACAACAGAATCGAAATGCCGGTCCTTGCTTATTACAGGGAGCGCATATTGAAGAGCCAGGGCCGCGATCCAGGCGTCGTTCGCCGGAATAGCGCGCCCACTGCGCCTTAGAGCATCTCGAACATCGGCGTAACGCCCAGCCGTTTCCTCGTCGACAGTCAGCATCCGAAAATCGGGAAGCCGTTCCTCCAGCCATCGTTCATAGCGGGGCCGCTCGCGCGATTGTCGGATTCCATATCGGTATTCGCCCAACACGATGACGGGCAAGGCAAGCTCTTCCGCCTCCCGGAGGATTGGCTCGATGTCTGGGTCGCCATCTCCCAGTGCCGAGAGCCCGTTGGTGTCCAATATCACGTTCGGTCCTCGGGCTCTATTCGCTCGAACTCCTGTTCGACGATCCGGTCGATCCTTGAAGTCTCCTTATGGAGCTGACGCAGCTTTCCGAAACCCTTCATCCACGGCTTTTCCCCCGCCCCTTGAATGCGAAGTTTTTGGGTAAGCGCATCCGACACAAATTCTCTTAGGGGAATTCCCTGCTCCGCCGCCGCGGATTTCGCGCGGCGAAAGAGCGCGTCCGGTATTTCCAGCGTGGTCTTCACGGAATCATTCTCCCATATTTATGGGAGGCGCCCATTCCCCCGCGCCGCGTCCGCGTAGCCGCGCCGGCGCCTGATAACATAGTTTTTCTTATGAGCACCACAGTCACCGCCCCGCGACCCGCAGTAACCGCTAAAGCAACAGTCAAATGGGGTTGGCTCGCGGTGGCTATAGCCGTCGGTTTGGTGGTCGCGTTTATCCCCACGCCGCAAGGGCTCACACGCACGGCGCAGCTTGTTTTGGCGATTATCGCCGGCACGGTAGTGCTTTGGGCCGCCGAAGTGATGAACAACGGCGTCGCATCCCTGCTGATGATGGCGATGCTGATGGTGGTGGGCGTGAGGCCTCTTCTGGTCGTGCCCGGCACGACCACCGTGAGCGGCGCGCTGAGCGGCTTCTCCGACGGAGCTTGGTGGACGCTGATGGTGGTCGTCTACTACGGCTTCATCATGAAAAAAACCGGGCTCGCGGAGCGAATCGCGTATTACATCCTTTCGCTGTTTCCGGGAACATATGCCGGCATCGTCGGCGCATTCTTTGTGATCGGTTTGCTGCTTTCGCTCGGCATTCCCTCCATGACCGTGCGCACGGCGATTATGGCCCCCATCGCCTGGAGCCTGGTGCAAACTCTGGGACTCGCTCCGCGCAGTCGCGGCTCCGCGCTCATCATGATCACGGTCATCGAAATGGCGGTGGTGCCGGGGCTGGCGTTCGAGCTAGGGTCGCTCAATGGGCCGGTGGTCATCAGCATGTTCGCGGCCAAGAACGTTCCCCTGTCGTGGGGCGCCTATGCGAAGTATTTGACCGTTCCCACGCTGATCATGTGCGGGCTGATTCTGCTCTTGAACCTCATGTTGTTCAAGCCTGAGAATCCGATCCGCGCATCGCGCGACTTCGCCCTGGGCAAGCTTCGCGCGCTCGGCTCCATCAAGCGAGCGGAGCTGATCACAGCCCTGGTGGTTCTTATTTCCATTGGTTTCTGGGTCATGTCCAAGCTTCCGACTTTCGTGGTCGGCATGTTCGGGCTGGCCATTTTTGCCCTCGCCGGCATCCTTCAGGACGCCGATATCGGCACCGGGATCTCCTGGACGCTCATGCTTTTCCTGGGCGGCATCTTCAGCCTGACCCACATCATCCCCCAATATCACATCACGGACTGGATCGCCGGCATTATGCTGCCGCACGTTCAGCCGCTGCTGGGCACGCCGATCATGCTGCTGGTGGTGGTGGGCCTGATCATGCTGGCTATGCGTTTCATCGACCCCACCGCGTTCATCGCCATGCCGTTGATCTGGACGCCGCTGGTGGATCCCGTTTCCAAGGCGGGCATCGCGCCGCTGGCTTTGGCTACGCCGGTTCTTCTGATGTCGGCGCCCTTCTGGCTGCTCTACACCAATTTTTGGATGGCGATGGGCGACGGCATGACGAGCAAACAAGGCTTCGACAAGGGCCAGCTCTTCTATCTAGGAACGCTCTACGCGGTCGCGTCGATCGTCGCCACCGTGGCCGCCGTCTTCTACTGGAGAATCATCGGGGCGCTCTAATTGATCGAACAGATCGGCTTTGTGGGCTTCGGCGAGGCCGCTTATCATATCGCCAAAGGGCTGTGTGGGGCGGGTCCCGCTCGTGTCTTCGCTTTCGACATAAACTCCGGCGCGCCGGGACTCGGCGAGAAGATTCGCGCCCGCGCGAGAGAAACGCAAACTGAATTGGTTGATTCGAATGCCGCGCTGGCCGACGCGTGCGGTGTCATTTTCTCCGCTGTCACCGCGGATCAGGCGCTCGAGGCCGCCCGCCAAACCGCGCCGCATCTCGCCTCGCGGCATTACTATGTCGATCTGAACTCCGTTTCGCCTGGGATGAAGCAGGCCATCGGAAAAACGGTCTCCGCGGGCGGAGCGCGATTCGTCGAAGCGGCGATGATGGCGCCTGTGCCTCCGCACAGCCACAAAGTTCCCACTTTGCTGGGCGGCGCGGCCGCACCGGCGCTGCTGGAGTTGCTCCAGCCTTTCGGCGTGCGTATGGAAGTGGTCTCCACGGATCAGATCGGACGCGCCGCCGCGGTGAAGATGTTCCGCAGCATTGTTTACAAGGGCCTGGAAGCGCTGATGTTCGAGTGCGTGCTGGGCGCAAGCCAGTACGGCGCCGAGGCTCGCGTATTCGCATCCCTCAACGAAAGTTTCCCTGGAATCGATTTCGAGAAGCTCGCCAATTACATGATCGGCCGCGTCGCGATTCATGGCGAACGGCGCGCGCGCGAAATGGAAGAGGTCGCGAACACGCTGCGCGAGCTAGGCGTAGAGCCGATGATGGCCGAGGCCACGGTTCGCCGAATGGACTGGGCGGCTGGCCTGGATTTGCGCTCTCGCCTCGGCGGCGAATTCCCCAAAACGTACCAGGAAGTACTCGATTTGATCGGCAATGCAGTAGGACAAGCTTAAGCTTGCCCTACCAGATTGTCCTACCCGCTTAAAACGTGAACCGCGCGATCAGCGTGCCCTGCCGCGGCTGCTGATACAGATTGCCGACGATGCCGTTCTGGGTGAAAGACGGCAGTCCGTTGATCGGAATCCCGCCGAGCGCGTATCCGCCGAAGCCGCCCGTAATGCGGCCATTGACCACCGTCGGAGGCAGGTAAGCGTTGGTGGCGCTGTACGGGCTTGCCGTGGACGGATTGCCGAGCTGCATCCGGTTGAAGATGTTCACGAACTCCGCCCGGATCTGAAGGCTTAAGTTGCGCTCCCGATTAATAACGAAGTTGCGCCCAATATTCAGGTTTTCCTGCGGGCGGCGGGCCTGCCGGAAATCGCTGTAGTAGAGGCCGGCAGCGCCGGAGGGTCCCGGCCCAAACGTCCCCGCGACCGGATTGGCCCACGCCTTGGGGTTCAGCACCTGGTCGACATACGGATTGATGCAGCCGCAATTCAGGTCCTTCAAATAAAGCGGCTGGCCGGCGACGCGAACCATTTGGCTGGTTCCAAGATTGTTGGCAGTGCTGGCCGTCGGCGGCGCAAGCGGCATTCCGCTGGCGTACTGCACCGCGGCGCCGATCTGCCAGTCGCGAACCACGGTTTTCAAAATCTTGTTGCTGCCCACGCCGGGCGTCTGATACACCACGTTGCCCAGAAATGCGAACGGCTGGTCGGTGGCTTGAATGGTTTTGGCCGAGCTATTCGGATTGAAAATATCTTCCTGGCTCCGGATCATCGACTTGGACCACGTGAACGCGCCTCCGGCTTGCAAGCCGTGGCTCATGCGCTTGGTGGCGCGGACATTCAGCGCGTTGTACCAGGTTCCGCCGGTAGGCGAGTTGGTGACGCCCATCGTGCTGAACTGCGGATAGGGACGCAGCGCGTTGATCAACGTGTTGCTGGTGGAATACCCGGCATAGGGAAGATAGTTGCCGATCCGCGCGATCACCGAGGGGCTGCTTAGCGCCGAGGTCAGAAGCAGATTGTCGGCGGGATTGGTGTAAGGATTCAGCCCGAGAGCGGAAAAGATCCCCGGCCCCGCCTGATTCAGAAGCCCCAATTGCGAATTGGTGTTCGAAGCAGCGGCGAGACCCTGCCACCACACGCCGGTATTGCTGATGTAGGAAGCCTCCACCACCAGATCGCGGGCAAGCTCGCGTTGAATGCTGATGGACCATTGGTTCTGGCGCGGCGGACGGGAGGCATTCCGGTCCAGCGCGTTGAAGCCGCTGTAGCCGATGATTTGGCCCGGCAGCGGCGTTTGCCCGGCGTTCAGGTTGGGCCAGACCGGCTGCGGCAGCACGTTGGGACTGCTGGCAGACACAAAGTTATTCGTTCCGGCGGGGCTGCTGGCAAGCACATTGGCGGAATTCTGGTTGTAATCGGGCGCGAATCCGTAGGCCAAGCCCCAGCCGCCGCGGACGACAGTCTTCGAATTGATCAGGTATGCGAATCCCAGGCGAGGGCCGATGGCGTAAGGATAGTTGCTCACGAAAGTGCAGTTGCAGTTGCCCTCGAAAATCGGAGCGCCGATGCGGTTGCCCACCGCGGGATTGGGAATCAAACCCAGATCGCCCGAACGGCCATACTGCTCGCGCGGCGCGGTCGCATAATCCCAGCGGACGCCGTAATCGATGGAGAGCTTGCGGGTCAGCTTCCAGGAATCTTGAAGGAACAGCCCCCATTGAGATTTACCCATGCGGGCGTCGTTGGGCGCGGTTTGGCTGGCGACATCCACGCCGCCCAGCAGGAAGCTCGCGAACGGAAATCCGGTGACCGCGTTTGTAGAAAGGTTGGCGGGCAGTCCGCTAGCGCCGTTCCCCGCCGCAGTGCACGTGGTGCTTAGGGCGATGTTATTGAAGCAAAGCGTAATGCCAGTGGGCGGTCCGGTGATGTTGCCTTGGAACCAGACTTCGGCGCCGCCTTTGAAGGTGTGATTGCCGCGAATCCAAGTCAAATTCGAATTGAAGGAAGGCCGCTCGGTGTGGGTGTCGGTGTGCGCCTGCGCATTACCCATCTGCTGCATACCGCCCAAAGTCCCGGTAGAGGTTCCGGCGCCCGTGGTCGAAGCGACCGTGGAGCCGATGGTGGGAAAATTCAATGCGCCCTGGCATCCTATGATGCCGAGCTGTGAGCAATTGAACGTCTTGCCATCGTGGTTGTAAGGCGACTGGTCGAAGAAATGGAGGCGCGAATAGCCGGCGCCCAGGTGAAACAGTAGCGTGGGCGTAAGCGTACGGTCATAGTTCAGGCGCTCCGTCAGCGAGTGGATCCACGTGCCGCGCGCCTGGCTAATTTCTTCCGGCAGACCGTCCGCATTTCCGTTGGGCGTGGAGAACGCACTATCGGTCCCTGTGGTGGACCAGTAGAACGAGATCTTGTCTTTGACGCCGATGTTGTGATCGACCTTCACCGAGGGGAGCTTGGTAATTCGCTGGCTCAGATTGGCGCCCGGATAATTTCCGGTGAGCGTGCTGGAAGTCGGCTGGGGCATCAGCGACAGGATTTGGCTGGAGACGGGATCGAAACGATTGACCGGAATTTTATTCCCGAGGAACGGATCGGCCACCGCCGTTCCGTTGGGAGCGGTCCTGCGCGTCAGAGGATCGAAAATTTCGTTGGCATAGACGTTGCGGCCTAGCGCGTCGGTTCCGATCGGCACCGCGGAAACGCCAAATCCGGGATTCGCGCCGCCGCTCACGGAGATCGCTGAGAAATCGCCGCCGCGATACGCGGCTGTGGGTACGGTGTCGGCAAACCCGAGCTGGGACGCCTCGCGAAACATCTCATAGCTGAAGAAGAAGAACGATTTGTTGTGCCCGTTGTAGACTTTCGGAATCCAGATCGGGCCGCCGATGGTTCCACCGAAATCGTTGCGGCGATTGCGGGGGCGGATCTTATTGCCGCTGCCGTCGTTCGTAAACGGAATGGCGGCGTTCAGATCTTCGTTGACGAAATATTCGTAACCGCTGCCGTGGAACGAATTCGTTCCCGATTTCATGGTGATGTTGAAAAGTCCGCCTCCAGCCTGGCCGAACTCGGCCGCGTAGTTGCTGGTTTGCACCGCCACTTCCTGGATGGCGTCGGGGCTGGGCTCATTTTCCTGAAGCGCGTAGCTCACTGTATGATTCGTGTTGTCCAGGCCTTCCACGCGATAAGCAGCGGTGTTGCTGGGCGCGCCGTTCACAATCATGACGAAGTTCGGAGCGTAGACTACTCCCGGAACCACTGCCGGAGTGGAGTTGAAGGGGTTTCGAACGCCGGAGCTGCCTGCGTTCGCGCCGCCGATACCGAGCACTGGCAGGTTATCGAGCTGCTGAATGGTGATGCTGTGCTCGATATCGCCGCTTTCGGTTTTTAGCAGCGAGGCCTCGGCTGTAACGGTGACCGTTTCGCTGGCTGCCCCGACCTCCAGCGCGATTGGAATCGCCAGAACCTGTGTGGCCGCGATGCTGATACCCGTCCGGGAATATTTCTTAAATCCAGGAACTGTAACTGACACCGAATAAGAGCCAACGGGAAGGTTGTTTGCCGTGTAAGCGCCGGTCGTCGTAGTGACGGCGGGATACAGAACGCCGGTGTCTACGTTAGTGACTTCCACTTTGGCTCCCGCCACCACCGCCCCCGCCGGATCGGTCACGGCGCCGGTGATTGTGCCTGATGCGGCTTGACCAAACAATGCCGCGGAAGACACTACGAGCAATGACAAAAAAGAACAAAACTTCATACAAACCCCTTCCTGAGAGCCGGTCTGAACATAGCCCTACCCGCCTCCGTGAAGCAAACCTCCACGGATGGTACTACAAAATGACTTAATCAGTCAATAGTTCGGAACAGCAAATGTGAGAATTAGGCGGTTTGGCCGGACATTCAATGAGGTTTCCCGACACATGTCGCGATTTGGTTTTGACGTTTCAACTTGGCGCGGGATACGGAATTACTTCTTCCCGCTCACCCAATTGGCGATGGTCTCCCAGTCCGGATCGGTCTTGGATTTGAACTGCTGGCCGCCGCCATGAAATTCGTCGCCGCCGGCGTCTTCGGCCAGAGGATGCTTCAGCAGCCGGCTGTTCGCCAAATCGCCGGGTTTCACCAGCCGCGAGACCGATTCGAAATTCTGCTTCGATTGCTCCAGCGTCCATGCGGTGGCGCCTTCGGGCAATGGCTGCAAGTGAAAAGCGCTATTGTTCGCGGAGTGGCACGCCACGCAGCGCGCGTGACCGGCCCGCTTCTTCGCAAAGATCGGCTCGACCTTTGCGCGGTAAGTGTCGAAATCGAGCGATTGCGCGGAAAGCGAGGCGGCTGCCAGGATGGCTAGGGGAAGGAGTTTCCAATGCATATAAGAAGCTTACACGAGAATGAGCGCGATGTAAGCTCCGGCCGACAGTTCCCGTACACCGGTTCTTTTCGTACACCACGAATCGGGGCCGAACGGTCGATAACCAAGGGAATCAGATTCCCTTCGGGCCGTATCCAAGGATTTTTTCGCGCTTTCGCTTGCTCAAAGCTCTTCCCAAGATTTTGGGAGTCATCGCCGGCCACACAATGCGTTGAAAGAAATCGAGCACGCGGGCCCTTGGCTGTTTGGGTTCCCAAGCTCGCGAGTTTGCGCCGTTCCTCGGGAGACCTGCGGATGGCTTCCGTTTTGGATTCATGGGCGAGTTTCGCGAGCGGCCCCTTCCACCAAGTACCAAATTTACACCACCTAGGTCTAACTCAAGGCAATCCGTTTCGACGCGTCGATCCTCGTATACATCAGCGCGCCCACCGCGCAAAGCGCCGAGGTCACCAAAAACGGCGTGTTCCACCCCGCGGCTGTCACTAAGATCGGCAACACCTGCGTCGAAACGACGCCGCCCAGGTTACCCACGCTGTTCATCACCGCCGAGGCCGAGCCTGCGAAATCGCCCGCGATATCGAGCGGAATCGCCCAGGAAACGGAAACGGTCAATTCCAGTCCGCCGAATGCGAGGCAACTGAACCACACGCACGCCTTCGGATCGTGAGTCAGCGTCGCGGGGAGAATGCCGGCCGCGGCGATCAAAAACCCGGCGACGCCCACAATACGCCGTGCACTTCTGATGTTGCCGGTGAGACGCAGCAGCAGGTCGGACGTCCACCCGCCCGCAAGATCCCCCAACACGCCCGTCCACAGCGGCAAGCTGGCATAGAAACCCATCTGCGCCAGACTCATCCCTCGGAATTCCTTCAAATACGTCGGGAACCAGGTCAAATACACCTGCAACGCCCATTGGTAGCAGACGTACATCAGCGAGATCATCCAGATAGTGTGGTTCGAAAGAATGCGCCGCCAAGGCACGGGCGCTCCGGCGCGTTTGAGCGGGCCGCCCGCGGATTGGATCTGCTCAAGCTCGGCGGCGTTCACGCCATGATGTTCTTCGGGGGAATCGCGGTAGTAGACGTACCATCCGATGGCCCACAGCGCGCCGAGAACCCCCAACACAAGAAACGGCGTGCGCCAAGTGAAGGCCAACATGATCAAAGCGACGATATTACGCCCCGCCGCTCCGCCAACGCGCGATCCCGCATGCGTGATTCCTTGGGCGAACCCGCGCTCGCTCGGCCGCATCCAACGAGAAAGGGAGCGCGTCGCAATAGGAAAGGCGCCCGCTTCGCCCATCCCGAAGACCCATTGGATCGCAATCATCGATGCCGCGTTCCAGCCAATCGCGGTGAGCGCGGTGAACGCGCTCCACCAGCTTGCGATCAATGTCAGCGCCCGGCGCGGTCCGATGCGGTCGCCCAGCCAGCCGCCGGGAATCTGGAAGAGGGCATACGCCAACAGGAAGGCGGATTGGATCGTTCCGAAAGCGATGAGCGAGATCCCCAGGTCCTTCCGGAATACCGGCCCTGTGGTCGAAATGATCACCCGGTCCATGTACGTGATCAAGTAAATAAGCACGGTCATGCCGAGCACTACATGTCGCACGTGTGTGGGACGGGCTCGGGGAGCGCGGGCGGGAGCTTGCGACGTCATGGCCTCCCCATAACCGCCCAAACGGCTTCCACGTTTTCGCCGCGGCAGGCGTAAATTTTGGAGTGTAGATTCACGGTCGGGTCGCAATGCGGCGGAATGAATTCGACGCGGTCGCCCAGGCGTGGCTTGATCGCGCAATCGCCCACATCGAGATACCCGAACTCGTCGCCGCCCCAACGATATCCCGATCCCGAGAAGCCAATGGCCTCGGGCCCATATCCGCGATCCGTCGCAAACGCCTTAAATCCTCCATCCACGGTGACGAATGCATCGTGATTGGCGCTGACGACCGTCGTCGCGACAGTCAGAGCGTGGCGGAACGGCAGATTGAGTTTGCCATACGCGAGATCCATCAGCACGTACGATCCGGCCTGCAACTCCGTCACGTCCGCGATTGACGTGTCGATATCCCACGTCCCGGTGCTGCCGCCGGATACAATCTCGACGGCGATGGCGGATTTTTTCATCGCCTCGGCCACGGCGGCCGCGGCGCGAAAAGCTTCTTGTGAAACACGAGCCCGCTCGGTCTTGTCCGGACCGCCCGCGTGCGATCCATTCACCGAGTACGCCTGCACCCCGCGCATATGCAAGTGGCTGGCGCGCTCCACGCAATGAGCGATGGCGAGCGCCTCATCCAACGATCGCGCGCCGGTGCGATGATCTCCCACGTCCAGATCCACCAGCACGTCCACCGGACAGTTGGCGGCTTGCGCGGCTTGTTGATACCAGACGGCCTGTTGTGGATGATCCACAACCACCATGGCTCCCGTGTCGACGATGCGCGCGATCTTGCACGGAGCCGCCACGGGCGACGTAAGCAGTAGACCTTCGATGCCGGCTTGCGACATCAGCTCCGCTTCGGGAAGCGTCGCCACGCATACTCCGCAAGCCCCGGCGGCCAGTTGCCGCCGTGCGATTTCGACGCATTTATGCGCCTTGGCGTGCGGACGCAGTTGCTTGCCGCTTTCCCGAACCTGCCGCGACATTACAGCAAGGTTGGCTTCGAAGGCATCCAGGTCGAGCAGGAGAGCCGGCGTCGGGATGGTCCGCTTCGTGAGCAAGGGACCATTAAATCACAGGCCGGCGGCGTTCACCGCTCGGACGGCATTTTACTGAATGTCCAGGTCTCCCGCGCGCTCCGCTACAAGCTCCGCGAAATTCGCGCCGCTTTCCGACCACAGCTTACGTTTCTCCAGCGGGAGATTCTTTTCGATTTCGCCGACCAGGTGCAGCAAGCTTCGCAAGTTGGACTGGCCCATGCGCAGGGACCCCTCAATGCCGGGGATCGGCAGAAAAAGAGCGTCGGGGCCGAACTCGATCCGCAAGTGATCGTCGCTTTCGTTTTCGAATTGCGGCCCCAGGCATAGCAGAGTCACTTCGGCCGGGGCGATCTTCCATTCGCCATCGAACTGCCACAGGTCCCAGAAGCCGTCCACCTCCACGCACGAGTCGGCCTGAGCGAACTCGCGAGCGGCGGCGACGATCGCCGACGGCTGGGCTTGACTGGAAAACTCTCGCTCCATTTGCGGCGGCTCTACTCGTTCGAGCGCATACACGCGCAACACCGGACCGCGTTGCGCCAACCGCGAGTAAGGAAACAATCCGATCAGCTTTTCGAAATGCCTCAGCATATTCGCTTCGGTGAAGCCCCGCATCCAGCAGGAGAGATACAAGCGGTCTGCCACGTAGCCGATTGTATCGTGGTAGAAGATGTTTACCGATCTGATCCAAATCCGAAGGCTGGGCGAGAAGAACCGCGAGGAGAATTTGCGCTTCCGGAAGTGGATCAAGTCGCACAATTTCGTCGAGCGCCAGTTCCGGCGGGCGGCGGAAGAGGCTCACGACGCGATCGATTGCCGTAAATGCGCCGAATGCTGCCGGGTGACGGAAGTTCAGCTAGCGGAACGCGACGTCCATCGACTGGCTCGCTTCTTATCTATATCCGAGCGCCAGTTCGCGGAGCGTTACACATCCATCGACGCTGAAGGCGCGGTGATCCTTCAGCGGGGCGCCGGCGGCTGCGTCTTCCTGGACGGTAACGATTGCAGCGTCTATGAAGCGCGTCCGGGCAATTGCGAGCGGTTCCCTCATTTGCTGCGAGGCAGCGGATCGATCCAGAGCCGGATGTGGCAATTCGTCGATCGCGCCACTTATTGCCCCATCGTTTTCAATTGGATGGAGGCCGTGAAGCAATTGACCAATTTCAAGCCAGGACAGTGAATCGCGCGCCCGGTAACGTCCCAGGCTGCCCCTTCGTGTTATGCGCGATGCCGTTTGGGCCATCGTTTGCACGGTCGCTGTTGGGCGCTAACGCGCTAAGACGATGCGGCCTGTCCGAATTCTCGCAGCGATCCTGTTAAGCCCCGCCTGGAGCTTTGCGGCCACAGGCCCTCAGTTGCAAATAGAAGGTGAACTACGCGCTTTGACGGGCCTCACGCAAGACCAACTGGCGAGTGTCCAGCGCGGGGTTCCGTTTGTAGCAACGCTTCCGCCCAGCGATAAGCACGAAGTCGCCACTGCCGGCGTCGCTTGGGTGGGCGCGTCCAAGGATTGCTTCCTGGATCGCCTCAAAGATATCCAGAAATTTATCGGGAGAAGCCGGATGGTGCTCGGCGTCGGAAAATTCAGCGACCCCGCCGATCCGCAAGATCTCCAGAATCTGACCCTCGAACGCGCGGGACCTGGATGCGCTGCGCCGGTGCCGCGTCGGGGATTGCGCGGTGAAGCTTCCCGCGAGCGCAATTCAGCGATTTCAGGAAATGGATTGGCCCACTCCCAATGCGCCTATGCTGGCTCAGGCGCTGTTCAGGCGCGAGTTGTTCGGCTATGTCAAATCCTACATGCGGCAGGGCAATCCGGCGCTTGCTGAATATCGCGATAAAAGCAGCCCCGTCAGTCTCGCCGATGAATTCCGTTCCCTCCTGGATGCGTCGTTCGCGTCGTCGCGCGACCTGAACGCAATGGCGGAATTCCGCGGGTATTTGGAGCGATACCCGGAAACGCCGCCCCCGAACCTGGAGAGATTCCTTTACTGGGACAAACTGCATTTGGCTTTTAGGCCCGTGATCGCGATTTCCGACGTTGTCATCGACCACCGGCCGGAACAGATCCTGATCGGGTCGAAGCAGATCTACGCCAGCCACTATCTTGAAGGCTCGCTCGGGCTGATCGCGGCGCTGGATGGGATGGACGCTTCGCGGCGGCCGGGGATGTATCTGGTTTACGTGAACCGGTCGCACATCGATGCGCTGGACGGCGCGTTCGCGGCGATCCGGCGGGCGATTGTGCAGAGGCGGCTGCGCGAGGCTTTTCGACGCGACCTCACCTACGTCGCTGCTTCCCTGGAATCTTCCTGCGGAATCCCGAAAGGTTAGGCGTGGGAAGGCCGGGCGAAGACTGCCGCGGCGGCCTACTCCACCTGCTCCGTCACGGCTCCCGCCGGGCGCGCCACGCGGCGCGCCGCTCGCTGTTTGGCCCGCTCCAGCCGCAGCAATTCCCGCCGCCTGCGCAGCTTCACTTGGTCCTCCACCCTGCGCCAGAACTTGCGGAAGTAATCCACCGCGGAAACGATTCCGAACACGACCACGACCCACATGCCGATCAGTCCGACTTCGCTCAATGCGGGCCAGCGAATCCCGCCGATCACGAACGCGATCGCCACGACCTGCGCGCTCATTTTAGTTTTGCCCAGCTCGCTCGCGCGGATCACGTAGCCCGCTGTGGCCGCGATCTGGCGCAGACCCGATACGGCGAACTCCCGGCCGATGATGAGGATCGCCATCCATGCCGGAACGCGGTGAACCCAGACCAGCGAGATTAGCGCCGCCATAATGAGCAGCTTGTCGGCGATGGGATCGAGCAGCGTTCCGACCGTGGTGACCTGCCCCCATCGCCTCGCCAAATAGCCGTCCAGCAAATCCGTCGCGGCGGCGGCCAGAAAAACGGCCAGCGCGAACAACTCGCCCGAGACTCGAAAAAAGGCCTGCCAGCGCAGGCCCGGATCGTCCGCCAGCAGCGCGGCCACCAGCAGCGGCACGAAGAAGATCCGCAACAGAGTCAATAGATTCGGCAGATTCATGCCAGTGGTCTTATGATACCGAAATCGGACATTTCGCGAGTTTGTGCCGCGCGGCGGCTCGGCCGCCTCGGCTCTACCTCGCAGAATATGCGCGAAGGCAGGCAATGGATTGTGGGAGAATACCGGAATCATGACCGACTGGGAGCTCCATGGAATGGAATTCGGTAACTGCAACTGCGCCTACGGGTGCCCTTGCCAGTTCAACGCCTTGCCCACGTATGGCAACTGCCGCGCAGTCGGCTTTTTCAGAGTCGATCGCGGATATTTTGGAGGGGCTAAGCTCGATGGCCTTAATATGGCGCTTGCTGCTTCGTGGCCGGGCGCGGTGCACGAGGGCCATGGCATCTTGCAGCCGGTCATCGACGAGCGCGCCAACGACGCCCAGCGAGAAGGCCTCCTCAGCATCTTGACAGGCAGGGAGACCGATCCCATGGCTACCTTTTGGGCCGTCTACACGGCGATGTGTGACGTGGTCCTCGATCCCATCTACACCAGGATTGCTATCAATTTGGATATGAATGAGCGCCGCGCCCTGTGCACCGCGGAGGGCACACTCGTGGGCCGCGGCGAACCTATCCTAAATCCAATTACCGGCAAGGAGCATCGGGTGGGCATTGTCCTCCCCAATGGTTTCGAGTATTCCCGCAACGAGGTAGGCCGCGGCTGGTCGACCGCTTCCAAGGGCGTGCCGTTGACGCTCAAAGACAGTTACGCTCATTGGTGCGAGCTGCATTTCAACCAGCACGGACGCATCCAGTAACCAACGCCGGCCGTCCTAGCCGCACGCATGAGCAATACGACGCTTGAAGGATTGCTCCGCCGCGATCGCGCTATCGTCGCGGCGGCGCTCGTCTCGATAACGGTTCTGGCGTGGCTCTATGTGCTGCGCCTGGCCGCGGGAATGCGGATGGGCGGCATGGATATGACCGGATTCCGGATGATTTCCACGGGTTTTGCCATGGCGATGGCGCCGGCTCGTGAACCGTGGAGCGCGAACGAGTTCACGCTGACCTTCGCCATGTGGTCCATCATGATGATCGGCATGATGACGCCGTCTGCCGCGCCCATGATTCTGATATACGCGCGGGCGGGCCGCGTGGCTGCCGCGTCCGGCCGGCCTCTCGCCGGGACCGCATGGTTCGCATCCGGATATCTGCTGATGTGGACCGGCTTTGGTCTTGCCGCCACAGCCGCGCAATGGATACTCGAAAGATTCGCGTTGCTCGATCCCAGGATGGCGGCTGCCGGCGCGCCACTCGCCGCGACCTTCCTGGCCGCCGCGGGCTGCTATCAATGGACACCGCTGAAGGACGCCTGTCTCGCTCAGTGCCAATCTCCCCTCCGGTTCATTCAGCGCCAGGGCGGATTCCGCGGCGGCGCGCGCGGCGCGTTGCGGCTTGGCGCTGTGCACGGCCTGTCCTGTATAGGCTGCTGTTGGGCGCTCATGTCGCTCCTGTTTGTGGGTGGCGTTATGAACGTGTTGTGGATCGCCGCGCTGACGGCTTTGGCGTTTTCCGAGAAGATCCTGCCCTGGGGGCGGCTCGTTTCGCGCGTGGCGGGCGTCGCGCTCGTTTTCGCCGGTCTACGCCTGCTTGCGCGTTGACTGGAGCGAATTCGGCCCTACAGTTACGAATTTGTCGGCGATGGCAATGACGAAATCAGATATTTGGCGAGTTTGCGTCTCAGCGACTCCGGCGCCTGCGCCTCCACCTCGCAGAACTCGCCACGGTAGCGAGTGTGGATAACCCGGCCGTACTCGTGAAGGAGATGCAGCGCGGCCCCGTCGGCCGCCGGGAAGCGAAACACACATGCGGCTACCGGATCTAGCGGCAGCGTTTCGTCGATTTTAGACGCAAGCGCGTCGAGTCCCTCTCCGGAAAGCGCGGAAACGGCGACGGCGCCCGCCGGCTTGTGGTTAGGATCGCTCAGGATTCTGCGCGCTAGCGCCGCTGCGTCCATTCCGCCCGGAATCAGGTCGGCTTTGTTCAGGACCAGGATCTGCGGAGTCTGTGCCGCGCCAATCTCGTTTAATGTTTCGAGGACGTGCGCGGTGTGCTCCGCCGCGGCGGGGGAACTTGCATCCACCACGTGCAGCAGCAACTCGGCTTCGGTCACCTCCTCAAGAGTCGCGCGAAACGCCTGCACCAACGTTGTGGGCAGGTTTCGGATGAAACCGACGGTGTCGCTCAGCAACGCGCGGCGGCGCGAAGGGAGTGCGATCTGCCGCACGGTCGGATCGAGCGTGGCGAACATCTTGGCGGCGGTGAGCACCTGCGCGCCGGTCAGCCGGTTGAACAAGGTGGATTTCCCGGCGTTGGTATAACCCACCAGGGCCACGGTAGCCAGCGGCACGGCTTGACGCTTTTGCCGCTGCGTCGCGCGTCCGCCGCGCACGCGCCCCAGACTCTTGTCGATCGCCTGGATGCGCTGGTGAATGCGGCGGCGGTCGGTTTCGAGCTTGGTTTCGCCAGGCCCCCTCGTCCCAATGCCGCCGCCCAACCGCGACATAGCCGCGCCATGACCGGTCAGGCGGGGAAGCAGGTAATTGAGCTGCGCCAGCTCCACTTGAAGCTGTCCTTCGCGCGTCCGCGCGCGGCGGGCGAAGATATCCAGGATGAGCTGAGTGCGGTCCAGAACCTTGATTTCGAGCTCCCGCTCGAGGTTACGCTGCTGCGTCGGGGTTAGCTCGCGGTCGAAGATCGCCACCGTAGCTTCATGGAACAGAATCTGGCTCTTCAGCTCCTGGACTTTGCCGGAGCCCACCAGCGTGGCGGGATCGGCGCGGGGGCGCGATTGGATCTGGCTCTCTGCCACTTCCGCGCCGGCGCTCACGGCTAGCGCGGCCAATTCCTCCAACGATTCCTGGGCATGAGCGAGCGAGCGCGATCCCCGCGAAGCCGTCAAGTCAAGGCCTACAAGCAGCGCGACTTCTTTCAAAGCCGGTTACCGCGCGGCGCCGCTCGGCTCAATGCTCCGGCTCGAGAGGCGCGCCAGGAGCCGCGTGCGAACCCACTGCCGCCGCGGGGTGCGGGCCGGTGTGGAAGGGCCGCGACACCACTACCGTGGAAATCGCGTGCTTAAAAATAAGCTGCTCCTGATTGTTGGTTTCCAGAACCACGGAGTATTTATCGAAACTTTTGATGCGCCCCGAAAGTTTCACTCCGCTCATCAGGTAGATCGTCAGAAACGTTTTGTCCTTACGCGCGTTATTTAGAAAAGCTTCTTGTATGTTTTGCGCTTGTTTTTCCACAGGAGCTTCCTCCCTGGCTGCCATTCATCCCAATGATACATTCTTTCGGAAGTCAAGAGCCGGAAGACCGGGTCGTCTCGATTTGCGTCAGCCCCCTCCGGGGCGAGGAAAGCAGCTTCGCCGGCAGCTTGCGCCGGTAGATCAGCCGCTCCACGGCAGGCATCGCCCGGCGCACCCACTTGCCGTGGACCAGCAGGCTTGCCGCGGCCAGCATCGGATGCGGGATCGCGGTGCAACATCGCGAGCACATATCGATCTCCGCGCCCCGGCCGGCGGCGTGAAGCTCGCGAAGCCGCCGCATTTCATCGGAATTGAAAATTTCCGGCAGCGAAGAATGGCGCAAATCTCCCACCGGAGCGCCATCCAGCATGTAGCTTTGGCAGCAAGGGAAAACGCGTCCGTCGTGTTTCACATACATGGCGCCCCGCCATAAGTAGTGGCATTTACGGCTTCGCCCGCCCGGTTTCCGCGTCTCGGGCTGCACCAGATTCGTCTCGTCCGCCTTGATTCTCACCTGGTCGATGCCGGGGACCGCGCTCCAAAATCGATGGAATTCCGCCGCTTCGTGCGCATTTCCCGGCATCCGCACCATTTGCACCACCACTTGCACCTTCGCGCCCCGCTCATGCTTCATGCGGGCGAACCGCACGAAATTGTCGCGGACCTTTTCGAAGCGGGCGCCTTTGCGGTAATACTCGAATGTCTCTTTCGAGGCGCCGTCGAAGCTCAACGTGATATGCGCTAGGGAAGATTCGAGGATGCGCTCCGACGTCTTCTCGTCCAGAAACGTGCCGTTGGTCGAAAGCAGCGTCGCGATGCCGTGGCGGTCGCAATATTCGATGCGGTCGAAGATTTTGCGATCCATGAACGGCTCGCCCAGCCCGATGAGCATCATGTGCTCGCCCGTGCGACGGGCGCCTTGGACCAGCCGCTCGAAAATCTCGTCCGCCATGTCTTCCTTGGGCTGCTTGTGAGTTTCGCGCGGGCACATGGGGCAGTAAAGATTGCATTTGGCGGTAGTTTCGACGATGTACTCGACGGGCAGGCCATGCACGCGGTCGCTCCCGGCAAGATAGCTCCACAAGATTTTCGCGCGATTCAGGAAGGACATGCGCCCGAACCATCTTCGCACTCACAAGCCGGCGCGGTCGCGCGAGCCGCTAGGTTTAAACTGGCCCTTTATGCAAGCCGCGGCCAGTTCTCAGTCCTCGCTGGCGCAACGAACGCGGCGGCGCGTGGACCGCCGCCTGATGCCGTTCATTTTTCTGCTGTACATCGTGTCCTATCTGGACCGCGTCAACATTGGCTCGGCCGGGCTTCAGATGACCAAGGAATTGGGTTTCTCCGATTCCGTTTTTGGCTTGGGAAGCGGCCTATTTTTCATTGGTTACGTTTTGCTCGAGATTCCCGGCGCAGTGCTGGCCGAATTATGGAGCGCGCGGAAGTGGATCGCTCGCATCCTGTTGACCTGGGGTTTTCTCGCGTCCGCAACGGGCCTGATCCACAGCGCCCGGGAATTCTATTGGCTCCGGTTTCTTCTCGGCGTCGCCGAAGCTGGATTCGTTCCGGGAATCCTGGTGTATCTGAGCCACTGGTACCGGGAGGAAGATCGCGGCAAAGCCGTCTCGCTTTTCTTTGCGGGCATTCCGGCATCCCAGGTTCTCGGAGGGCCGTTGGCGGCTGTGCTTTTGCGGCTCCATTGGCTGGGAATGAGCGGCTGGCGCTGGCTGCTCTTTTTGGAAGGCTTGCCTGCGATCGCGCTCGGAATTGCGACCTTGCTTTACCTAACCGAGCGCCCGATGGAAGCCAAATGGCTGCAACCGGAGGAGAGGGAGTGGCTCGCGGGGGAGTTGGCGCGAGAACGAGACTCGAAAACGAAGCGCGTAACAGCATGGAACGCGATGCGCGATGCTCGGGCGTGGCTATTAGGCGCCGCTTTGTTCTTCGGTCTCAACGCGGCCACAGGGGTCAGTTTTTGGCTCCCTCAGATCGTTCAGCGCCTGTCTGGCTTCGGCGTCTCGAAGGTCAGCCTGATCGCGTCGATCCCATCGCTGTCCTCATTGCCGCTTATGCTCGTGGCGGGCTGGCATTCCGATCGGAGCCGGGAGCGCATTTGGCACACAGCCATCCCGCGACTGCTTTCCGCGGCGGCGCTGGCGGTGAGTTTCGTCTCCATTGCGGACCGGAACGTGCCGCTGAGCGTAGCGATGCTATCGCTGGCCTCGATCGGATTCTATTGCGCCCATTCCGGTTTTTGGCCGCTCCCCAATCTCTTCTGGGGTAGAGCCGCCGCTGCCGCGGCGTTCGGGCTCGTCAATTCCTGCGGGAATCTCGGCAGCTCTCTTGGGCCCTATGTCTTAGGCGTCATGAGCGACCGCACCGGAAGCTTCGGACCGGGAGTGTTGTACCTGGGGGGCTGCTCATGCGCGTCAGCCCTATTGGTCCTGCTGCTGCGTAGGTCCGTCGCTAACGCGCGCCGCCGGTCAGACGAGCGTCGGGTTGAATCTGCTTGAATCCCGGCGGAACGTCGAATCGCGAGCCATCGAGCGGCGCGGAAGAAAAATTGGAGAGTTCGGTGAAGGCTTCGGCCAACGTTTCGCCGTTAGGCGGCGAAACAGCGCGGGTGGTGGATTCCAGCGGCGCGCCGTCGATTTTGCTCATCTGCTCTCCGATCTCGGTGCGGTATTGGCCCAACACGATCCCGGAGCCGAACCCATAGCCCAGTTTTTCCGTGAGTTTGCGCTGAAAGCTTCTGACTTCATCGTAGCCGGGAATGGTCGCCATCCACGAATCGATCGTAATGGCTACCTGTCCTTCCACGGTCAACGTGAGGATGGTTTGTTTCACGGGCAGCACGCCAATGTTTTTCGTCTTTCCAGTGGCCTGAACCAGCGCGGCCCGCTCCACCTTCACGGTGGGCGCGGGGCCGGCGGTCGCCTGTTTCATCTGCGCGAACGTCAGCACGTAATACGTCTTCCTCGCCAGATCGATTTGGGTGATTGTTTCCTTGTCGAGATCGATGACGGCGATGCTGCTCTTTTCGATCGCGGCCATCCGGTTGCCCTTGACGATCTTGGTGGAGCTGCCGGCTTTTTTCTCGTTGTTGATTCGAGTGGTCTCGCGATAGCTGAAATCGGCCCGCAGAATCGCTGCCGCGGAGAGGGCGATCAAAAGCGCCCGTTTCATGCCTCGAGTGTATCCCCACATAGCAGACACAAGGCGAGCAGGATGCGCCGCAGGCCCAGATCGCGCCCGTCGGGCTGGTACCACTCGGACATCGTGTGGGCGCCGCCGCCCTGGCCGCCGGCCCCGATCGATACCGCCGGAAGCCCGAGAGAAAGCGGCAGATTCGCGTCGGTGGAGGAGCAATCGAGCGAGCTGCGAATCCCAAGATAGGCGTCCACCGCGAGGAGGCATTTTAAAATCGCCGCCCCTTCCGGAAGCGAGCCGCCGGGACGCGAGCCGATTTCCTTCACTCGCACCGCAATCCGGCCCGCGGCGCCTCGCCCATTCGCATCGGCGCGCGCGTTCTCCTCTTCCAAAGCTTTCTCCACTGTGGAAGTCAATAGCGCGGCGAGCTGATCCATCCGCTCGACGCTTTCGGAACGCAAATCGACCTTCGCCCGAGCTTCGCTGGGGATGGCGTTAATGCTTGTCCCCCCCTCGATAACTCCGAAATTGAACGAGCCCCGCGGCTCGCCCACAGGCGCGCTGTCGGTAAAGTGGGCGATGGCTCGGCTTAGCGCGTGAACCGGGTTGCCGGCGCCGTGATCGCTCCAGCTATGTCCGCCCGGACCTGTAAACGTCACTTCAAAACGGCGGCTGGCGAGCGCCTGACAGGTGATGTGGTCGGTGTTCGGCCCGTCGAGCACCAGAAAAGAGCGGAAGCGCGATGCGGCGGGCGCGCGGCAGAAATAGCGCATGCCGCAAAGGTTGCCCTCGCCTTCCTCGCCGACATTGGCCACTAGCACCGGCGTGATTGAGCGATCCTCCAAGGGCGGCGAGGCGTTCCATGCCGCCGCCAACGCCAGTAGCGCCGTCAAACCGGCGCCATTGTCGGAAACCCCCGGGCCCAGTAGGCGGCAATCGGGCCCCAGCTTCACCTCCTCCGGCGATCGCGGCGCGAGCACGGTGTCCAGATGAGCCGTGACGGCGATCGCGGGCTGGTCGCGGCGGCCGGCGAGCGAAGCGATCACGTTACCCGCTCGGTCCAGCTTCGATTCCCAGCCAAGGGAGCGGAATTTTTCAGCCATCCACTCGGCGCGCTTCTGCTCGAAAAACGTCGGCGCAGGAACGCGGCACAGCTTCAGGTGCTGTTCGTTGATCCAGGCGCGCTCGCGGCTGAACCAATCTAGGCAGGCGCGCACCGCGGGCTCGCGCGCTAGCTCCGAGACGGGTTCGGCCAAGGCCGGCATGAAACACTAGTCTAACCCCCGGAGCCTGCTCGATTCGGAATTAATAGGAATGGATCGTAAAAACCAGCGCGAGCATGGTCGCCGCCGCAATTACGGCCCCGTGCGGGAGAGTGAGAGCTTTTTCGTTGCCCAAGTCCAATTGCGGCCTATTTATGTACGGGGCTCGGGCGTGTAGCAATTCGGCGGCGATATATCTTACGTTCGACAAAGTAAGGCTTAGCCGGCCATTGCGAAGGGCGAGGATCGCTCCCGCGGCCGCGCCGAGGATTGAGGTGACGACGAATATTGCAAACCATTGCGAAGGCCCTAGAAAGGCGCCCACCGCGGCCATCAGTTTTACGTCTCCCGCGCCCATCGCCCGAAGGAGGTACAGGACCAGATAGACGCCGAAACCCGTAGCGAGCCCGAACAGAGCCATGCGCAGCCCGGCCGCGCCGTAGAGCAGAAGATTTAAGCCGATCCCGGCGCCCGCGCCGCTCACCGTCAGCCAGTTGGGGATGCGCCGCGTGGAGAGGTCGTATACGCCCGCCGTAATCGCCATCGCCGCCAGGCAACAGGCAACCGGAAGCGGGAGCTGAAGCAAGAAGGTCATCTCATTATCTAAATAACTCGGAACAGGGACTCATGTGAATAAGAGGTTCTACTGAATTCCCGTAGTATTCATTGCCTATTCTATTGATTTTCGCGCCAGAAACCGTATACTGACGGTCATGGCGGGCGTGTTTCGCAGACGTGGTATTTCCAGCCGCCCGCGCAGGGGAAGCGACATCCCTCCTCCTTCCACCTCCGCTCGTCTATGGGATGCGTCGATAGCCGCGGCTAAAGTCTCGGGCGGTCTGGTGCTGGCGTTCGCCATGGTCTCGCTGCCCCACCTCGATTTGCATATCGGCCGCTTCCTCGCCGCCATGGCCCCCGAGCCGGTGGTGAGGTTCTTTACCTCCAATGACGACATCGTCGATCCTTCCAAGGTCCGCGCCATCGCGTCGCGGGTGGAGGACGGTTTCGAGCGGCCGGATTCGATCGCCGCTCCGAATAGCCGGAAAACCTTCGGCCTGGGTTCGAGCAAGCAGGACGTTGCCGCGGCTCAAGGGCAACCCGTCAACTCCGGCAGCGATATTTGGCGTTATGGCGATTCCGAAGTGTATTTCGTCGCGGGCCACGTTATCGGCTGGCGCGACGCCCCCAGAGATCCTTTAAAGCTCCGCTGAATGCGATGGTGGAGCAGGCTTTAGCCTGCAACCGAGGCTTTAGCCTCGGCCTCCGCTGCGCGGGGACTAAAGTCCCCCGTTGCAGGCTAAAGCCTGCTCCACGTTACCCCTTCAGCCGGAGATGCTCGAACTGCTTAATCAACTCGAAATCCGCTCTCACCGCGCGAATCGGCTCGCCGATCTGGTGCACGTTCGCTTCCTCGGTTTGCCCACCGGTTTCCGCCAGCTTCAAATACTCCACGCGGCTCGGATCGATTCCCATCACGTGGCAGCACGTCGCGTCCACCGCGACCATGTCCGCGCCCGCCACTATCGCGCCGACGGCTTTTGGTTTGCCCTGAATCGGCCCGTTGCCTTCCATCCCGACGATGCCGTCCACAATCGCGAAATGCCTCGGAAACGCGGCGTGCAGGTCGGCAATGCATTGCGGGATTCCGGCCCAGTGCAAAATATTTTTGGGCCAGCCATACACCCCGCCCGGAACCAGCCCGAAGAAATTCTTCATGCTCAGCGTCGCGCCTACCCAGTGATGCGTCTTCATCTTCGGCATCGACACCAGGAGGTCCGCGCCCAACGCCGTGTTTGGCAGATATAAGGACTTCAACGCCGAACGCGGGCTTCGAAGCTTTACGCGCGATACATCGTCCACATTCAAGTCCGTAAAACGCTTTTCGAAGTTCGCGATGAAGCCGAAGTAGCCGGCCGCTTCGGCCATCTCCAAAGTGTTACGCCGGTGACCCGGCCCTTCGGCGATCTCGACGCTGGCCGCCCCCATCGACCGGAACGCCTCCACCGCCGCGGCGACCAAAAGCGGGTGCGTATTAATCGCGGAGGACGGATCGAACTCCACCAGATTCGGCTTCAGCACGATTCGTTTTCCACGCACGGCGACTTTGTGATTGCGCAAAATGGAGCGCACCTTCTCCGACAGGTCTTCGCCGTAACCCGCCGCCTTCACAATTGAGACCAGCGGCTTGTTAAGCCGCGGGCGGCCGCACGCGGCCAGCCCAATACCGGCGGCCGTTCCGGCGATCGCCTCGCGCCGAGTTAATCCTGCCTTCATCCCGCGACTCCCGAAAACGCGTTGTTTTCCCGTATCGCCTCCTCCGCAAGAATCAGCATCGCTGCATCCATTGCGTCACGGCATGCGACGGCTCCCATTCGTATGGGCGCCGGTTTTGCGCCATGCGCCGAAAGGGCCAGCGCCAGCCAGCTCCTTCCCTGGATCGCGCGGCATTGCTCGTAGTGGCGTTTGGCGGCCGCGATTCCCCGGTCGATCGCCGCGCCCTTCATGCCGTGCAGCGCGAGCAAAACCACTCCGGTCGTCTCGGGATACGAGCTCGCGTCCGTGCCCAGCGCGCGCGAAGCGCCGTGGTTCCAACCGCCGTCCGGACAGGCGCGGGCGAGCAAAGCTTCGCGTCCTTCTTCGATCCGCTTGCGCATTGCGCCGCTCGCCCCGCTTCGTATCTCTCTCTGGAGCGCCAATACCGTGATCGCCGTCGGAACCGCCCACGCCGCGGTCCCCGGATACCAGGACCAACCGACAGTGCCTTCCCCGTACTCCCATTTCACGCCCAGCAGCCGCCGCCGCACTCGTTCAAGCAGCGTCGATTCGCGGCCGGTCTCGCGCAGCAGCCACTCGACGCCGTCGGCTTGTCCAGCCAACACCGCCAGCGCCGTCACCCAGGTGCTTTCTTCCACAGCTTGCTCGGGCGCCCATCCCCCGTCGCTCCGCCGCAGAGCGCGCAGCCAGCGGCTTCCGCGGGCGAAGCTGTCCGTGTGCTCCCGCCGCGCGGTTAGAGCGAGCAGCGCCAGAGCGGTCGGCTCGGTCCAAGAGACGCGGCTGTTATATCCCCAGCCTCCGTCCGGATTCTGCCTCGAAAGCAGGAACGGCAGGATGTCTGTTTGCGGTAGGTCCATCGAATTTCAGTGGAAATTTTTATGGGGCAGTCTGCCGGCCGGCTGACAATCGGCCGCAGCTTTCCACCTGCCCCACAAACAGCGCCATGCCCTCCGTCACCGCATCAGCTTGCGCTTGCGGCGGCGGGCAAGGTAGAGCAACAGCAGCGCTCCGGACGCCACCCACAGCATGATTTGGATGTCCATCGCATTTCTCCCTTCCGGCGTAAATCGCCTAGTGTCCGCCCGCCTGTTTCAAGGCCGGCAATAAGTTGTTGATAATCGCGAGCACGCCGGGTCCGGCGGTCACCACAAACATCGACGGCAGAATGCAGAAGAAGATGGGAAACACCAGCTTCACTCCCACCTTGTTGGCGCGCTCCTCCGCGTCCTGCCTCCGCTTTACCCGCATGAAGTCCGCATGCGTTCGCAGCGAATCGCCGATGCTGGTGCCGAACCGGTCGGCTTGGATCATGATCGCCACCAGCTTGCGCAGCTCGGGCTCGCCCGCGCGCTCCGCCAGATTCCGCAGCGCATCGGTGCGCCGCTTGCCCGCGCGCATTTCGAGATTCAACAGGCTGAACTCGTCGCAAATCTCCTTGTGCGTCGAGCGCAGCTCCTGGCTCACGCGCATCAAGGCCTGATCCAGGCCGTGTCCAGCCTCCACGCACACCACGATCAGATCGAGAGCGTCCGGCAGCGAGAAGCGAATCGTTTCCTGCCGCCGCTTCACCTTCGATTCCAATACAAGCCCCGGCCCAAACCAGCCCAGGCAGGCCATCGCTCCCAGGAACGCCAGCCGCAGACCCGGCTTTCCGGTAATCGCGTACACCGGCCCCCAGGCGAGCAGGGGCAGCAAAACGCACAGCGCTGCTTTGATGCCGTACAGTACGCGAATCGCGCTCTCGGAGCGAAACCCCGCGGCAATCAGGTAGCGCTTGGCAGCCCCGGCCGCTTCCGGAGAAATGGGGATCTTTTCTCCCACCTGCCGGAAAGTCCGTATCAGGACCCCCTGCTGCTCCGCCTCTGCGGCATCGGTTTTTTGAGGCGCCACCGCCTGTGGAGGCTCGCGAAGCTGCTTTAAGATGCGCGCGGGCCGGGCGTAGACGCGGAAGCCGTAATAGGTGATTCCTCCCGTCAACAATAAAAATGTCGCCAGCGCAATCGCTTCCGCCATGGCCTCAGACCTCGAGCGCTTCCCTTTGTTCGTCGATAGTCTTGCCCTGCGCGCTGAACGCCCGCCTTTCGGCCGGGGCTGGATGCAAATGCCGGCACACGCCCGCGCCCCGTATCAGCCCCGCCCGTAAGGGCGGGGTCGAGCCTACGGACGGATTACGGGTTTCCCTCGTGGTCATACCTTGATGTTCACGATCTTCTTCATGATCAAAATCCCAACCACTTGGATCACCACCGCGAACGCGATCATGTCCTTTCCAATCGGGTCGCGAGTCATGCGGAGCATCGTCTCCGGACTGGCCGCAAACAGCAGGCCCGCGGTGGCGGCCGGCAATACCGTCAGCACCGTGGCCGTGAACTTCCCGTGCGCGGCGGCCGATTTCACCTGACCCTTCAGCCGGAACCTCTCCCGAATCACCGCGCTCAACTTCGTGAGAATTTCACCCAGATTGCCGCCCGACTCCCTCTGCATCAGTACCGCGGAAACGAAGAACCGGACGTCCACCAGCGGCACACGCTCCGCCATATGCGGCAGAACTTCGCTCATCGGCGCTCCCAAGACCTGTTCGTTGTAGACCTTCCAGAACTCGCCGCGCAGAGGCTCCGGCGATTCCGACGCCAGCATCTCCAGGCTGGCTGTGAAAGCGTGGCCGGCCTTCATGGCCCTGGCCAAAAACTCCAGCGCTTCGGGAAACTGCTGCTCGAATCGCGCCAGGCGCTGCTTCCGTTTCCGAAGAACGTACATCAGCGGAGTCGCCGCGAACGCGGCGCCGAGGGCGGGGGCGCTCAACCCGGCCACCAGCAGAACGGGGATTTTCAAGCCGGCCAACGCGCCCGCCCCTCCGGCGAGGCCCATCGAGCAAATCAGCCGGTTGACAGTCCAATCCATGCCGGCCTGCCGGAGGCACGATTCGGCCTTCTCCGCCAGGTTCAGGCGCGCCATCGCCGCCGCCAGGGCGGTCCGCTCTCCGGTGCGGACGAGCGCTTGTGTCTGGATGGCCGGCGCCGTGGAGTTCACCACCGCCAGCACGGCGCTCACCCGCTTGCGCCGCTGCGCCTCCAGGAAATGAGCGCCCAGCGCGATCGCGATTAGCGTCGCGCCGAACACGCCCACAAAAGCGATAATCGCAAGCGCCGGCATGGCTCAACCAATCTCCACCACGGTTTCAAAAACCGAAGCCGGCAGCTCGATACCCGAGGACCGCAGCCGCTCGCACAACTTCGGACGGATTCCCGTGGGTAAAAAGCGGCCTTTCACGCGGTTCTCCGCCGTCAGGCCGGTTTTTTCGAAAAGAAAGATGTCCTGCAGCGTGACCTGATCGCCCTCCATGCCGACGCACTCGGTGATGTAGGTGACGCGGCGCGTTCCATCGCTCTGTCTTGCGACCTGGACGAATAGATCTACAGCCGAGCTGACCTGCTGCCGGATCGAGCGCAATCCGATGTTGGAATTCGCCATACTCACCATCACCTCCAGGCGGCTCACGGCGTCGCGCGGGCTGTTGGAGTGAATGGTGGTGAGCGAGCCGTCGTGGCCCGTGTTCATGGCCTGCAACATGTCGAGCGCTTCCTCGCCGCGCACCTCGCCCACGATGATCCGGTCCGGCCGCATACGGAGGGCGTTGATCACCAACTGCCTCTGCTTAATCGCTCCTTCCCCTTCGATATTGGGCGGGCGCGTCTCCATGCGCGCCACATGCCGTTGCCGGAGCTGCAATTCGGCCGCGTCTTCGATGGTCACGATGCGCTCGTCTTCGGGGATATATTCGGAGATCACGTTCAACAGCGTCGTCTTGCCCGCGCCCGTGCCGCCCGAGATGACAATGTTCATCCGCGCCTTCACGGAGGCTTTGAGCAGCTCCACCATCTCGCGCGTCAACGACACGTTCTTGAGCATCTCCTCCGTGGTCAGACGGTCGCGGCGGAAACGGCGGATCGAAAGCAGCGGCCCGTCCACGGCGATCGGCCCGATCACCGCGTTCACGCGCGATCCGTCCGGCAGCCGCGCGTCCACCATGGGCGACGATTCGTCCACGCGCCGGCCCACGTTCGATACGATCTTCTCGATAATCCGCAGCAGGTGCGCGTTGTCTTTGAACTCCACTTTGGTGGGAAGGAGTTTTCCGTCGCGCTCTATGTAGACCATGTGCGGAGTGGTCACCAGGATGTCGGAGATGCTCGGATCTTCCAGCAGCGGCTCGAGCGGACCCAGCCCGAATACCTCGTGCAGCACCTCCTCGATAATGCGGTCCTTTTCAAATAACGTGAGCGGCGTCTTCTGCTCTTCCACAAGCTGCGCCACCGCCGCGCGGATCTCCAGCCGCACGCGGTCGCTCGCCAGCGTGGAAAGCGCCTCCAGATTGACGCGGTCCAGCAGCTTCCGGTGCAGGACGTGCTTCAGTTCCTGATATCCTGTCCCGTTCCCGTTCGCCAAACCCGTCATAAATCAATCCTCTTTGGGACTCTTGGTGGAGCAGGCTTCAGCCTGCAACGGGGACTTTAGTCCCCGCGGGCCGAGGCTAAAGCCTCGGTTGCAGGCTAAAGCCCGCTCCACCAAACGCCACATCTCACAAAAACAATCCCAGCCCCCGCTTTTTCACCACCGTGGGCGTCACTCCGCAAATCTTTGCCGATAGCTCCCACAGCTTTTTCCCAATGTTGGTGTCGTGCGGCAGGAGCTTGCCATCGGCGTAGCTGTCGCACAGCGCATCGTAATCCTCGGGCAGGGTGGCTGTCACCGGCATATCCAGCAGACTTTCGATTTCCGCCGTGGTCACCTCGGCGTGGCGCGGCACGCGGTTGATCACCAGCCGGATCCGTTGATGGCTGTATCCGGTTTCCCGCAGCGTCTTGCACAACTGCTTGGCCTGGTGCAGCGCCAGCACGTCCAGCGTGGTGATCAGGTACGTCTCGTCCACTTCGCTCAGCGCGTCCATCGCGAGCGATCCCCAGCCCCGGCCCAGATCCACCACGATCCAGTCGTAGTGCAGCCGCGCGAATCTCAGCAGCGGATGCAGGTCCGGCAGAAGCTGGCGCCGGCCCGGCGCGATGGGAGGCGATTTCAACACCTCCAGACCCGGAACGCCGTTCGAAACCAGCGCCTTCCAGTAATTCAAATCCATGCGCCGGACGTTGGCCATCGCGTCCACCACGGAATAGGCCGAGTTCGACTTCATCACGAACCCGATAATGCCGTTGGCGAGATCGAAATCCGCCAGCAAGACCTGCTTGCCGCTCTGCTTCTGGATGTTGGCGGCGGCGTGACAGGCGGCGGTGGTGGCGCCGCATCCGCCCTTGGCCGAGAGAAACCCCACGGTCTTTCCGACTTGGTGCGCTCCGCTGCGCTCCGCCCTTTCGCCCGAGATCCGTTCCAGCGCGGCTTTAAGACCTTCCGTCACCGGCGGCAGCAAATACTCGTTGGCCCCGGCCCGCATCACGCGCAGAATCAACTGCGGATCGGCCGTGGGATGAAGCACCACCACCGCCGGCGCGCTCTGGCTCTGCCGGACCTGCCCCACTTCTCGCTCCCAATTGTCTCCCAACGCGGTCAATTCGGCGATCACCAGATCCGCGGAATGACGCTGGAGCAGATCCAGAAACTCGCCCCAGTGCGACACGCGTGGAGCATCCATCAGGATGCGCATCGGCAGATCCGCCAGCGCCGAGCGCACATCCTCGGCCAGCTTCGGATCGCCGATCACCAACGCAAGGGCCAGAGTTTGCATTGCCTCAGTTGCTCCGTTGCGTGGATGCGGCCGGCGGCAGAGACGCGGCGGGCGGCGCATCGGGCGAAGAAGGCATTCCTGGTGGCGGTCCCGCCGGAACGGGCACCGGGATATATTGCACCGGCGGCGCTCCGTTGCCTGAATCGCCGGATAGTTTCCGCTCGCTCTGCAGTAGATCTTCAAGCGGGATCGCCTTCACCGGCGGATTGGGCGGCGCATTCCCCGTCACCGCCAGGCCAGGCGTACGCGGAGGCTTGTCGCGGTTCAGAAAATCGTCGCGCGGAAATCCGATCTCCGGAGGCGCCTGCCCGGCCGGAATCGGATGCACCAGCTCCGGCGTCACCAGCACCAGCAGCTCCGTGTTGTTTTTAGAGAGCGACTTCGACTGAAACAGCTTGCCCAAAAGCGGTATATCGCCCAACCCCGGAATTTTGCTCACGCTTTGCGTGAGGCGATTGTCCAGCAAGCCGCCGATCACGAAGCTTTGCTCCGGCTCCAGCTCGATTTCGGTTTGCACGCGCCGCGTGTCCAGGCCCGGAATCGTGAATCCCTGGAAAACCATTCCGTTCGCGTTATCGAGCGCGCTCACCTCCGGCGCCACCTGGAGCCGTATAGTCCCGCGCGGCGTAAGAAGCGGCAGAAAATTCAACCGGATGCCGAACTCGCGAAACTGGATCGTCACCTGTCCGATTCCTGCGCCCCCGCCTTGCAGCGTCGGATACGGGAATTCGCCGCCCGCCAGGAAGCTCGCGCGCTTGCCGTTGATCGCCAGCACGTTCGGCTCGGCCAGGATCTCCAGCAATTGTTTGCTTTGCAGCGCCTCAATCGTGGTGGCCAGATTCAGGTCGGGCCGGAACAGGAATATGTTTAACGCATCGCTCAGCGTCAGAGCCGGCGATTGCCCCGGCTGCTGGCCGAGCGTCGGTGGCGAGAACTGTCCGGTAGTGGTCCTCCCGATGGTGTTCGCTGCGCCGGTGCTCACGATGTTCATGCCGAGCTGCGTCAGCGCCGTGCGATCCACGTTGGCGAATCGGACCTTCAATAAGATCTGCGCCTCGGCCGGGGGCACGGTCACGTTCAGCAGATTTACGACTTTGCCCAAAGTAGAGGCGATCGCTTCGGCGCGCTCGGCGCTCTCCAGGTCCTTCGCCGTTCCGCGCAGAAAAACGTCCTTGCCTTCCACAGTCATGCGGATATCCTGCCCGGCGAGCTCATCGTGCAGCTCGCGATTCACTGTGTCCAGGCGCGCCGTGCTGCCCTGCACTTTGAGATCGAACAGCAGCCGATTGGATGCCTTTTGCCATACGATTACCGTGGTCTGGCCCGGCTTCTTGCCGTTCACCACCACTTCTCGCGGGCTCACCGCCACGGCCTCGGCGACTTCTCCGTCCGCCACTAGAACGCGCTCGATATCCACGGGGCTGTCGATAATGGCCGACTTGCCCGCCGCGACGAATAGATCGCGCTCGGAGGTGCCCGCCTGCTGCGCGTGAGCAAGAAAGGCGGCGGCCAAGAGCACTAGGAAGGCGGGCTTTAGCCCGCGCGAGGCTTTAGCCTCGCGACCGGCCAGCGGAGCTAAAGCTCCGCGCGGGCTGAACCCCACCCTCCGCCATACGCGCCGGCTCATGGCTTCTCCTCCGGCGTCTCGGTGAACTTCGCCTCGGTCTTTTTCGCTCCCGTGACCACCTCCACGACTTTCACCTGCACCTGCACTGGCGCGGGTACAGGAGGAGGAGGCAGCGGAGGCTTCACCGCCGGAGGAAGCTCAACCGGCTTCGGCTTAGGCGCCGGCGCCGCTTTCACTACGGGAGCCGCCAGGGGTTGTCCGAAAAGCTGCGCGAGCATTCGCCCGGACGTCTCCGCCTGTTCCGTATCCAAGGGGTTCCGCAATACAAGCTGAATGTGGGTTTGAGTGCTGGCGAGATTCAGACTCTCGGCCTGCTCGGGCGTCACCAACAGATTCACCACCTGGCTGGGCACCGGCCGCCCCTCCGCGTCTTTCTGGAAGATCTGGCCCGCCGAAAGCACCTCGATATTTTGCAGAATGGTTTTCGTTTCCGAGCCGCCGCGTGAATCGCCCGGCGGCGCGCCCGACATCAGCACATCCACGCGCATGCCCGGTGAAGCGAATCCGGCCAGGCCAACCACTTCGTCCACCCTGACCGCCGCCGCGCGCATGCCCTTGGGGATTAGCGTGGCGAGCCCGGCGCCGGCTCCGCGCGGCGCCAGGCGCGTCTCCAGCACCGGCTCGCCTTCATAAATATTGGCGACCACGCCGCGGCCGACGATGTCGGCCTGATTCCGGATCGTTTGGGGCGGCACCGGCCCCGCCCAATCCACCAGCTTCAGATCCGCGTCGTGGACCAAAGTTCCCAGCTCCAGGTTCCGCGCCGCCACCACCACCTTGGGCTGCGCCGCGTTGGCGCTCGCAGTCATCCGCGACACGATCAAGCGGTACATCACCACGCTGGCGCCACCCGCGACCAAAACCGCGAACGCCGCTACCGAAAGAAACCGTTTATTCATAACCCGCGCGATTTTCCGTTGCCTGAATTCACTGGCTGGGCGCCGCGATATCGCGAAGCCATGCCGGCCCGAGCGATTTCCGCGTTGTCAGCCAGTACTAGGCTTATCGTTCAAATTGCGCGTCCGAAGAGGGGGCAGCCGGGAGCATGCCCCCATTTGCGGGGCGTGAGATCCACTGCCTCTACGATCCAGAGCCGGCGGCGGCGCTCAGAGTGCTGCCTGCATTCCCCCAAATCGTACTAATATTGCCCGAAACTGTCGTGTAAACTCCCACCGCGAACAGCCCCATGAATCCCAGCAGCAGGGAATACTCGATCAAATCCTGCCCTTCTTGTTCCTTCCAAAACTTCCTGACAAACCGCATTATGTTTTCTCCTTGAGTGTATTTAGCCCCGACCCCGAGAATCGAGACTCGCGCGATCTTGCGATCGCGACATCGTTTCGCCGTGGGCTTCACCGCGGGAACTGTTTGCGTCCGCCGGGCGCGCCGCTTGGAATACGATGGCCATGCCGTCGTCGTAGACGGGCCGCCACCGGTGCGATTCCTTCAATGCTCCGACCAAGGGTGCGTCCACCGGCAACAGCACGGTGTGGATCGAGTACCGGTCCAGGTAGGAGCTCCAATTGTATTTCGCGTTGAATACGTCCAGCCACGCTTCTTCAAAAGCGGGTCCGTAAAAATCGCTTCTGTCGTCCACGAACACCTTGGTCCCCGGATATAGCCGGTAGATAAGGTATGCCCCCCATTGGTCGTGGGCGAAGATCCTCCCCGTCTTATCGCCCAAATAGTCCAGAGCCTTTACGGGAAATTTTTGGCTGTCGAATTCGGCTCTGAATTTTCCGGAAGCTCCCGGCCCCCAGGACGCTACCGCCAGAGCCAGAAAGCCCGCCGCGGCCGTCGCGTGCCAGCGCGGCAGCCGGTCCACCGCACGAAGCCGCGCGGCCATGCGCGCCGCGTCGACCTCTTCGAGCCATCGCGCCACCATCTGAGCGATGGGCGCCGCCGCGATCAGCGCGAAAATAGGAATGTTCCGGCTGGAGGTCAACGCCGGATGCATCCAGCTCGCCGCCAACAGCGCATAATGCCACTGGCCCCGCCGGACGTTCCACATGGCCGCGCAGGCGGCCAGCACCAATAAAATCTCGAAGTATCGCGCCGCCGGATGCTGAAAACTCAGCGATTGAAACTCGCTGATGTGAAGAAAATGAAACGGCTCGCGCAGAAACTGAAAAATGTGAACGTGAAGCTTGTAGAAGTACGGATTGACGAAGGTGGCGGCGAACGACGCCGCCAACGTGGCCAGATATGGAACGCCGCTTGAGAATTCCGCCCGGCGCGCGGAGCGATCCCTCGCGATCGCCGCTTTGATGACTGGCTCAAGCGCATACGCGCCCACCAACGTCAGGCCCACGAGAAAGCCGCCATGCAGATTCGTCCATAGCGTCATCAGCGGAGGCAGCCACAGCAGCAGTTTCGTTCGTCCCTCGCGCGTCCGCTCCAGAATGTGGAGAAATACCGCCGTCAACAGGAGAGTAAACAGATGTGGACGCGCGAGCCAATGAATCGAGGAAGCCATGGTCGCCACCGCCGTGACTCCGAACGCCACCAGCACGTTTCCGCAGGCGCGCTCCACCAGCCGGTAGAGCAGCGCGGAGGTCATCGAGAGCGCCAAAACCGCCAGGAGCACCACCCCCGTCATTCCCCAGTGCAAATTCAGCCACCCGAACGCCAGATCAGTCAGCCATTCCCATGCAAACCAAGGCTGTCCCGGTTTGGTGAAGGAAAAAATATCGGTGTGCGGCACGCGGCCGTGCGCCAGGATCCATTCGCCGGTGCGCACGTGCCATCCGGTGTCGGCGTCGCCCAGCATCGCTTTGGCGCCGTTCAATTTCCCATAAACCAGCCCGATCGGCAGCAGAAACGCCAGATCCGTAAGCGAAGGCATTAGCCGGTGAGGCCACGGCGTGACCCGCGCGGCCGCGGCGCGATCGGGCACCTCCAGGAACTCTTCAGGCGCCGCTTCGACGTAAGGGGTCACACGAGAAATGTAGACTGAAGCGCCCAGGACGGTCAATATTACGGTTTGTTTGTAAATTTACAAACAAACGTTAATTGGCGGACTCCGGCCGAGGATTCTAATTCATTTCATTATTTATGTTTGGGAAGCTTTTTCCGATAAGCGAAGATGCGGGACCCGGGAAAATGCTAGGTAACAATCGCGCGCTGATTAGGAAGAAAACGGTTGTCTAACAGGGCCGAGTTCCCGGACCGAAACCGCTCCCTCGCGGTCGCGGCTCAGCAAGGGTTTTCCGAGCCGCGCCCGCGCGGGAGCGGTGGGACTAAAGATATGCGCCTCATGATCGTGACCAACCAGCCGGTGCTGGCGGCGGGCCTGGAAGCTGCCTTGAGAAGCTCGCCGGATATCGATTCGCGCTGCGCTTCGCC
Organism: Bryobacteraceae bacterium; assembly: GCA_036557165.1. Classification (GTDB taxonomy): domain Bacteria; phylum Acidobacteriota; class Terriglobia; order Bryobacterales; family Bryobacteraceae; genus Palsa-187. Next base: position 68,619 of record DATBIA010000001.1, on the reverse strand, counting down.
TGGCGATCCGGCGCTCCAGGGCGCAATCGCCGCATCCGCTCCGGACATTCTACTGATCGACTTCGTCCCGGAAGAATCGTTCGGTCTGCTTATGGCGCTCCGGGAGCGCTTCCCCCGCTGCCGCATCGTGCTATGGGTGCGAAAAATCTCGGCGGAGATCGCCTACCAGGCGCTTAACCTCGGCGTTTCCGGGATAGCGAGAACCACGGGGACGCTCCTAGCGCTGGAGGAGTGCCTGCGCGCGGTGGGGCGCGGCGGCACCTGGTTCGATGAACAATCGAAAGCCGCTTTTTTCGAAGCGCGCGGGGTGGCGTTAACGGCACGGGAGGCGCATCTGGTGATCTTGGTCTCAAAAGGTCTGAAAAACAAGGAAATCGCCGCGGCCTCGGGCGTCTCCGAAGCCACGGTTCGCATCTATTTATCCGCCATTTTCAAGAAATTAGGCGTGAAGGACCGCTATCAATTGGCGATACGCGGCCTGACCGGCATCCTGGGCGAACGCCTGCTGAACGATCCACCGGCAGGGGCGCCGGCGCGGCGAAAGCGCGGACAGCGAGTGTTGTTTCTGGAGGAGAGAGAACCGCGATGCGCGTCGTAATCAGGATCAATCGCCGTCGAGCGGACCCGGCGGCGGGCATTTTCCAGCCTCGGGCGCGCCGGAGAGGGCTTTGGCCGTGGCTAGCCTCCTCGGCCGTTCTTCATGCAGCGGCGGCGGCAGGCATCTTCGCCGTCGCGGCCTGTTTCGAGCGCCTGTTTCCGTATCAGGACTTTTTCCCTTCAACAACTTCGGTGATGCTGGCCCGGACGGGTGCGGCCGATGACGGGCCCCTCTACGCTCCCCCGGCCGAGCCCTCGCGGCCGGCCGAGCCTCCGCCTCCCGCTTCTTCACGCCCGCACGCCGCGGCTCCGGCCCAGGCACCTTCGTCAGCGCCGCTGAGCCCGGCGCCGGCCAGCCTTATCGCTCCGCCGCTTTCGCCGCCCCAATTAGGCGAGTTTTCGACCGTTTTCGTCCCGTTTCCGCCCTTTATTGGCGTCGTTTTGCCCGGTTTTGCACCGCCCGATCCCGCTCCCTTCCAGCCCGACCCTCCCGCCGGAGTGCTCCGTAAAATCCATCCGGCCTCGGGCGTTTACGACGTGGTGATTGTGCAATCCTCTGGCGCCGAGCCAGGCGACTCCCGAATTCTTAAGGGCGCTCCGGTATTCGTCGTTTACCTGGATATCGGCTTGCCGAAAATGTCCATGCTCCAGTACGCCACGGCCATTCCGCAAGGGCCAGTGATTAATCTTGCGGAAACCGGCGCGCTGGACGCCCCCTATCCCAAGTTGACCTTGATCCCTAAAACGATCCAAACGCTGGGGGAATCGATTCTGATCCACGGGTTTGTGACCGCGGCGGGGCGCCTTCGCGACGTTTCCATCCTGGGCGGCGCCGATGGCGCGTCCGCGCTGCTGGCGCTGCTGCAGGACTGGATCTTCCGCCCCGCCCGCCGCGGCGACCGGCCGGTGGAAGTCGAGATCTTGCTAACCATTTAATAAGGGAACCTTTTCCTCCTCGGCGCGTAATAACAAATGCAACAATACCCCTAAGGAGATCTCCATGAAAAAATGGATGCTCGGGTTGATCGCTTTCGCGGCTGCGCCGGGGGGCGCTGTGTTCGCGCAGAGTATTACCGGGACGTGGCAGGGCGCGCTGCAAGCCGCTCCGGGAAGACAACTTCGGACAGTAATCAAGATCGCTCTGGATAACGACAAACTGAAAGCGACCTTTTATAGCATCGACCAAAACCCGACGCCGATCCCCGTCAGCACCGTGACCAAGGACGGCTCGAACATAAAAATGACCATCGTGCCCCTCAATGGAACCTTCGAGGGCAAGCTGAGCGCAGACGGGAACTCGATCGCCGGGAATTGGACGCAAGGCGGCCCCAACATTCCTCTGAACCTGGCGCGCGCCACTCCGGAAACGGCCTGGGCCATTCCCGAGCCTCCTCCTCCGCCGGTTCGAATGAAAGCCGATGCGAAGCCGGGGATTGAGGTCGCCACCATCAAGCCCAGCGATCCCAACCGGCCGGGCAAACTGTTCACCGTGCGCGGCCAGGACGTCGTCACCATCAACACCACTTTGAGCGACATCCTGACCATGGCGTATGATCTTCATCCCAAGCAGTTGGTGGGCGCTCCGGCGTGGGTCGAATCGGACAAATTCGACGTGACCGCCAAACCCGACGTTCCAGGCCAGCCCAACGTCGACCAAATGAAAATGATCTTTCAAAAACTCGTGGCGGAACGCTTCGATCTCAAATTCCACCGTGAAAAGCGGGACCTGAACGTCTACGCTCTCACCATGGGCAAGAACGGCAAGAAATTCGAGACCAGCAAGAGCGATCCCAATGGCCTTCCGGGACTCTTCTTCCGGGGACCGGGGCCCGGGATCGCGTTGAACGTCACCAACGCAACCATCCAGCAATTCTGCAACCTGTTGCAGAGCGCGGTGCTGGACAAGCCGGTGGTGGATCAGACCGGTCTAGCGGAAAAGTACGATTTCGTCGTCAAGTTTACGCCGCAGCCAGGCCAGATGACCGGACTCGGCGGCCCGCAACAGCCTCCGGCTACCGACAACCCCGACGCGCCTCCGGACCTGTTCACCGCGATTCAGCAACAACTGGGGTTGAAGCTCGAATCCACCAAGGCGCCCGCCGACGTGCTGGTGATCGACAAACTGGAGAAGCCGTCCGAGAACTGACGCTCACTCGATCAACGTGACTTGCGGCGCCGATGGAGCGCTGGGTGTTGGTACAACCGTCTCAGTGAACGACCCTGTGCCTTTCAACTGTAGCGAGTTTGCCACAATGGCGACATCGGTGCTGCTGCCGCTGCCGCCCAAATCGAGCTCCGATGTAGGGAAATACAAATTGCCTACGAGATTGAGACTGGTGGAACCCTCGATCGCATTGATTGTGCCTGCCGGCGCTTTTCGGTCCTCGAAAAATAGCATGCTTTGATACGGTCCACTGGAAGGCGCGGTAAGGGCGATCGTTCCGCTGCCAGTGATGCTGATCGGCGAGAACGAATGCGTCGAATCGAACGTGTTGTAGAACATGACGCCCGTGCCCGATGCGTTGCCGTTGAAGCTCATGCCGCCTCCGAGCAGAATGTAGACGCCAGGTGAGAAATTGATCGTCGAGCCGCCGGTGCCCGTGATGCCGCCGCAATAAGTCCCTGGAGTCAGAGTCACGGTTTTGGTGGCGTGCACGGATGCCATGCAGGTCCCCGGCGATGGCGGCAGGACGGAGGCTAGCGGATCGGAGAAGGGAGCGACGCCCGTGACGATCTGGGTTGAACCGAATCCTCCGCTGCCCTGATTCACGACGCCGCCCACCACGTTGAGCTGCTCCACGTTCATGATGGCCGTGCCCTTCAAATCGACCGCATTGCGGCTGCTGGAATCGACGTTCACGGAACAACCGGTCGCGATGAAGCTGCTGGTGCCCACCATAAGAGTATCGATCCCACTGGTATCGAGTAGATAGGCGCATCCGCTCAGCGAGATATTGATGAGTCCCGCGGTCGCGCGAGCGCCGGCGGTGAGGCTGTTGTGCCCCGGTACGATCCTGGAAAAAAGCTGCGGAATCGATTCGGAAACCCGGGCCGTCACCCAGTAGTTGGTGTTGACGTTCGGCGCGGTCGGCGGGTATCCAGTTCCAGACGTCATCGTAACGTTTTGCACGCCTCCGTTGACGACGGAAAATCCGTTTTGGCTCGCGTAATAGCATCCGATTTGAAGCGCGTTGTAGGAAGGCGAGAGCGTCGACGAAATCGGGCTGGCGGGGCATGCGCTGGGGCTCGACGGGCATTCCAAATCCGTATTGCACGTGAACGTCGAGCTGAGTTTCCGCGCCGCCGACGCCGCAGAGATCGCCGCGGATTCCGCCGCGCTTTGCGCCGCCTGCTTCTTGAAATAGGCCCATCCGACGTCCACGGTGAGTCCCAGCATCGCAAGCAGCGCCGACAAGGCCAGCGTGTACGCGACCAAGGCTTGGCCGCACTCCTGACTCCGCAAAGGTCGAATCTTCATAGAACTGCAGTCCTCCAGGCTCACTCGATCAGCGCCACATCGGGTGCGGAAGGCGCGGCGGGCGTCGAGAGAGTGGTCTGCTTAAACGTGCTGGAAATGCCGCTCATCACCAATTTATTGGCGACGATCGATATGTCGGTGCTGTTGCCGCTGCTTCCCTTCACCGTTAGCGTCGAGTTCTTGAAGTACAAGTTCCCCACCAGATTCAGAAGGCTGCTCGTTCCTTGAATCGTGTCCGCCCCGGACGCGCTTCTGTCCTCGAAAAACAGCATGCTTTGATACGGCCCGCTGGTGGGCGCCGAGAGCGTTATGGCGCCGCTGCTCGCGTTGACGCTGATGGGCCCGAACGTGTGTGTGGAGTCGTGCGTGTTATAGAACATGACTCCCGATCCGGTGACGCCGCCGCTGTTTCCACTCAGCGTCAAGCCCCCGCCATCCAGAATGTACGTCCCCGGCGCAAAGCTGATGGCTCCCGAATTGCCCGACAGGGAAATTCCGCCGCAGTACGTCCCTGGACTCAGATTGATAGGCGTGGATTTGCCGCTGAACGTCACCTTCCCCATGCCGGGACACGCGGCCGGCGCCGGCTCTACCGCGCCCGCCAGAGGGTCGGAAAATGACGATACAGTCGTGGGGGAAGTGTAACTGCCGGAGTTGCTCTGTTTCGTCTCGCCGCCGACGATATTAAGCGCGGCCACGTTTATGCTGCCGGACGAGCCATGAATGTAAACCGCATTGCTGGCGCTCGAATCCACGTTGACGGAGCAGTTCGTGCCGATAAAGCTGCCGGAGCTGTTCGCGAACTCGAACCCGGTACCGGTCTGGCTCAGCAAGTACGCGCAGCCGGTAAGAGAATAACTGATCACCGCTGCCGTTGCGCGCGCGCCGGCCGTCAGGCTGTCATGCCCCGGTATGACCCTCGAAAAAAGCTGCGGAATCGATTCGGAAACCCGCGCGGTCACCCAATAATTGGTGCTGATATTGGGGGCAGTCGGCGGATATCCCGTGCCCGCCGTCATGGCGACGCTCTGGGGGCCATGGCTGGCTACCGAGAATCCATTTTGGCCGGCGTAGTAGCATCCGACCTGGAGCGCGTTATAGGAAGGCGACAGCGTCGAAGAAATCGGGCTGGTAGGACATGTGGTTGGGCTCGACGGACACTCCAAATCCGTACCGCAGGTGAAGGTCGAGCTCAGCTTCCGCGCCGCCGAAGCCGCCGCAATCGCCGCGGACTCCGCCGCGCTTTGCGCCGCCTGCTTCTTGAAATAGGCCCACCCGACGTCCACGGTGAGGCCCAGCATCGCGAGCGTGGCGGACAAACCCAGCGTGAACATGATCAGGGCTTGGCCCCTCTCCGCGCTTCGTTTGGGTCCCATCTTCATGAAGGCGTTTCAATACAAGATCGTCTGCTGAGAAACTGCCTTCAGGGCGATTGTCCCGAACACCTGGCTTTGTTGGCCTGGCCAAAAGAAAGCGAGAGAACTCGGAAAATTGTACGTCGCCGAGATCTTGATAGTTGTTCCGGAGGAGTTGTCTCCACTGGGCGGCCACGTCGTAGTCACGTGCAGGCAACTGCTCAGCGGCGAACATGTGTGCGTCGAGCCGCCCGCGGTTAGTGTCGCGCTCCAGTTCGCGGCCGGAAGACCGACGGCGGCATTGGCAAGGGCGGCCGCGATTCCATTCAGCGACGCGCCGCAGGAATCCTCGTTCGACGCGCATGCGCTCTGCGCCTGCAAGTTCGCCCCCCGGACGGCCTCGAAACGCGTCCCTTCCTCCACCGCCTCTTCCAACGTGTGGTAGCTCCACATGCCCAAGCTCATCTGAAAAATCGAAATGAGAATGAAGATCAACGGAATGCCGACGAGCGTGAACTCCACCAAAGAGCTGCCTCGCCGGCTGCCCAGCCTTCTTCTGTGCGCCGATTCACGCAAGTGGCGTCAGCTCCTGATCTGCATTTGCACCGCGCGCGTCAGCGTCGTCGTTCCGGAAAAACCGCCGGGAATGGGCATCAGGGCCGGCGTCTGGTATTTGACCGTCACGGTCGAGTAGCTGTTGCCAAACTGATCGGTGGTAGGGCCAGCCGCAGTGACAATAAGCGGCAAAGCGCCGCAGCTTGTAATACTGCCCGTGATATTAGGCATCGAGCTGAGCTCTTTCAACACCAGCGCGCAGGCGCCAGTGCTATCGGCCGCGGTGCTCGAGCTGGAGGACGTGTAGATAGCCGCGACGCGGGCTGCGCTCTGGATCCCAATCAACGCATATCCATAGAACCCCGCGTCTAGCGCTCCGATAAACAGGAAGACGATACCGGGAAGCAGGAGCGCCGCCTCCACGAAGCTTTGGCCGCGCTGCCTCCAACGGCGGTTTCGGAGCCGAATCATGCGCCTTTCTCCTCGGAATCTTCGAACTTCTCGAATTGGAGCTCGTCGCCGCACTGCGTTCCGGTCTCGGCCAATTGGCCCGCCGGCAGCTCCAGCACCGAAGATGCGCGGACGCTGAACGCGATCCGCCAGCGCGCCAAATTGGGCCGCGCCTGGACTACCTTCTTCCGCGCATTCAGGAAAATTACGTCGATGGGGAATCGCATGCCAAAGGTGTGAACGGCTTCACACGGCGCGATCCACAATCCTTCGCCTGGCGCGAGGCCCGAGTGTTTCAGCAGTCCCGTGCGTGCTTTGGCGCCTGTGCCGGCAAAGTCGGCGCGGCTGGCGACCAGGGTTCCGCGAGTCAGATTAGAGATGCGAAGCTTCGCCATGTGTAAACGAGCGTGGCCCGGATATAAATGCCTTTGAGATGGGGCTCGATTATTGATACCAATTTCGGGGGACGCCCGCCTATCAGGGAGATCCCTTAGCGAATGGATGAAAATCGGCTCAGCTAGCGTTGCGCGGCCCTGAGCTGCGCCAGCATTTGACGCCACGGCTGCATCCCTGGCCGGATCTGGACGGCACTCTCCAGATGCGAGATGGCTTCGGGAAGCCGGCCGGGGATCTTGGCGAGCGCCAGGCCGAGATTGGCTTGAGCTTCGGCGAGCTTGGGATCGATCCGCAATGCCTCTTGGAATTCGGCGATCGCAGCGGGCAAACGATCCGGGGATTCGGAAAGCGCGCTGCCCAGATTGTTGTGGGCTTCCGCATAGTTCGGCCGGATGCGAAGGGCTTCGCGGTATTCGGCGATCGCCTCGTCCCGCTGTCCGGCGTCAGCCAGCGCGCTACCCAGGTTGTTGTGCGCTTCGGCGTAATCCGGTTTGATGCGCAGAGCGGCTTGGTATTCGGCGATCGCGTCCGGCAAACGTCCCGGAAGGTCGCCCAGAATCAGCCCCAGATTGTTATGAGCTTCGACTAGATCGGGCTCTAGCCGCAGAGCGGCCTGAAAATACGGAATCGCCTCTTGTGCGCGGCCCGGAGTCTTCATCAAGACGCCTCCCAGATTGTTCTGAGCCAGCCAACTAGAGGGGTTGCGCGCGAGAGTTTCCCGGTAGAGCGCTTCGGCGCTCCGGTAATTTGCGCTCTGCGACCAGGTCACGATCGCGAGCGCCGCAATGATCGCGGATTGCGCGAATTTCAGCGCCCCGGGCGGGACTCTTTTGCCGACCTCTGTCAGACCCCATGCGGCTGGGACAATAATGCCCAAGCTCGCGAGATATTGGAAATGATCGGCTACGTACGAGAAGCGAAAAGGGTACACATTCACGAAACCCAATGCTGGAACCAGCGTTCCCGCGAAGAAAAGCAGCGCCGCGAGGGGTCCACGGTTTTTTCGGGCGAGCCACAGCGCAGCAGCCGCGAGTGCTAAGACGCCGGCGGGAAACAAATACTGTTGCCATATGCGCGTATCAACGGTCCAGCGCGGATAGATGAACATGAGATTCGCGGGCCAGAGCGCCTTGGAGAAATAAAACCAAATTACCCGTCCCGCCAGGAGGAAGCGCTGCGCGAAGCTCAGAACAAATTGCGCGCCCTGCGCGCCGATGTATCGCTTCTCGACCCAAGCCGTCAGCAATCCCGCCGCGGCGCCAACCACAAGCCACGGCGCCAGTGGAACGATGTCGACTCTCCAATTCAGCCGCCCTCGCCGCCACCACAGGATCACCAGAAGAGCCGCCGGTAGCGTCGCCGTGACGGACTTGCTCAACAGCGCCAGAACGAAGAGCCCGAAGGCGGCGGCATACGACGATTTCTGCCTTTTTTCGTCGAAATTCAGATATATCAGCGCGGAGCTCAAATAAAATACGGCCGAGAGCGTATTCTTCTGCTCCGAGATCCAAGCCACAGATTCCACGCAGATGGGATGCAGCGCAAAGATCGCCGCAGCGAGCCAAACGCCCGGAATCGAAAGGCGTTTCAAAATCAACGCGAGCAGATAAGCCGAGAGCGCGTGCAGAATCAGGTTCGTTAGGTGATAGCCCGCGACTGCGTCTCCCCACAGCCAATGCTCCAGCCAGAACGCGCTATGCAGGAACGGATAATATTGCTGCGTCGCGCCGAGATCGAACCAGATGCGCCATAGTCCGTGCAGGGATTGAAGCTCGGGCCGCGTGATGTGGGCGTCGTCATCCCAGACCAGGCCACCGTTCAGGGCGGGCAGGTAGGCGAGGAGCACCAGGCAGAAAATACCCAGAAATGCGGCGATTGGCGGAAGGAGCGCGATGCCCGGCCGTTCGCGCTCCAGGCGCGCATGCGACTCGGGCGCGGCCCGTTTCTTCGCCATGAAGAAAGGATAACGCGGCGGGATTTATATACTGGTACGTCATGATGCTGAGCCGCGACCGGATTTTAACGACGCATGTGGGCAGTTTGCCGCGCAGCGAGACACTGTCGGAGCTTCTCATCCGGCGGGAAGAAGGAGCAGCGATCGACCCCGAGCAACTCGCACGGGAAATGGACCTCGCCGTGCGGCGCGTGGTGGCAAAGCAGACCGAAGCGGGTATCGATATCGGCAACGACGGCGAGCAGCAGAGAGTCGGATTCCAGACATACGTGCCCCAACGGATGTCGGGGTTCGCGGGTGAATCGAAGCGCCGTCGCAGCCGCGATCATGAAGAGTTTCCCGCGTTGGTGGAGAATCTGATGCGCCGTTTCCCGAAGCGCAGCCGGATGCAGAACGCCCCCGAGGCGCGCGGCGAGCTCCGCTATCTTGACAGCGGCGCGATTCAGCGCGAGACCTCCCGCTTCCAGAGCGCCGCGAGCGCCGCCGGCGCGTTTGTGGAGCGCTTCATGACGGCGCCATCGCCCGGCATCGTCTCCACCACGATGCTGAACGCCTGGTACGACTCGCAGAAATCGTATCTCGCGGCGCTGGCGCGTGAGCTGCGTCACGAATATCTGGCGATTCACCAGGCCGGGCTGATTCTCCAGATCGACTCTCCGGACCTGGCGATGGACCGGTCGATGTTCTATCGCGATCTATCGGACGCAGAATTCATAAGAGCGGCGGAGATGCATGTGGCCGCCATCAACGCGGCCCTGGACGGGATTCCACGCGACCGTGTACGCCTGCACGTCTGTTGGGGAAATTGGGATGGGCCGCATATTTACGACGCGCCTCTCGATTTGATTCTGCCGGTGCTCTATCAAGCCAATGTCGGCGCGCTGAGCATTGAATTCGCCAATCCTCGCCATCAGCACGAATATGAAACTCTGCGCCGCCGTCCTCTGCCCGCCCATATGTGCCTGTTGCCCGGCGTGATCGACACCACGACGAATATCGTGGAGCACCCGGAAGTGGTGGCGCGCAGGCTTCAGGAAGCCGTCACGGCCGTCGGGGATCGTGAGCGAGTGATCGCCAGCGCCGATTGCGGCTTCGGAACGTTCACCAACCGAGAGTGGGTGATCGAGCCGGGAGTGTGGCTGAAGCTGAAGTCGATGCGGCAGGGCGCGGACATCGCCTCCGCGCGCCTTTGGGCGCGAAGCGGCCAACCCGAAAATCGCGCGGCCTCGTCATAAAAGCGCCCGCGCTTTCGCATCAAACCAATTCGTTAGTTCGGCGCGAACATACTAACCGAACTGCTTGTGCCCGGCGCTACGAGTACTAATTAATTCCATCCGTTTCTCACTGGCCCGTTTCGTGCTTTCGTCAGACCGTTCCTGAAGCGATGCTTTCGAGGCAAGCGGCGATTTAGGAGGAGCCGTTCCCTCAACAGCGTTGCTCGCAAATATCGGACCGAAATCGCTATCCGGGCGGGCGGGGGAAGAGCGCCTTCCGTTCTCCGGCTCGGGAGCGGCAGGTCCGTCCGAACAACCATAGCTCCGGCGCACTGTCCGGGAACCTAGAACGAAGAAAGGAAAAACGAATGAAGAGGAGAACATTCGCAAGCCTGATTTTCGCGGCAGCAAGTTTGCCGTTCACTTACACGGTTGATGCCCAGGTCATAATCACCCCTGGCGGTGGGCAAGTCGTCGCACCCGCGATCTCCACCGACCAGAGCGTCGCGCAAGCGGCGATCGTATCCCAGGCACCGCCAGCCGGCTTCAACGCCGTCATGGCGTCGGATACTTTGCTGGCGCAATTCGGTTATCCGCCGCGTCCTGCGCTTGCCTCGGCCGATTACCAGCAATGGCTGAAGTTGGTGTCGCCCACGATCACGCGCATGGCTCCCATGCTTCAGCAAACCAACATTTCGAACGGTCCGCCGTCGGGCCTCTCCAACACAATCACGGGCGTCGCGAATTCGCTGGCCACTACCAGCACCAACTGGAGCGGTTTTGCGCAAACCAGCGCCGCGGGAACTTTCAAGCACAATGGCGACTGGGTGTTCGGCGAATGGATGGTGCCGAAAGCCCAGCAGGCTTTCGGGGTCTGCGACGGCACGTGGTGGTACTCGTCGCAGTGGGTAGGATTCGACGGTTACGGATCGAGCGATGTGCTGCAAGCGGGCACTGAAGCCGATGCGTACTGCTCGGGCGGGGTCACCACCACGTTCTACTCGGCCTGGTATGAATGGTACCCCTTCAACGAGGTGCGCATCAGCCTTCCGGTCAGCGGCGGCGATCTGATGGGCGGAGAAGTTTGGTATACGACCACCGCGCCTTACGGTCATGCCTATTTGGTCGATTACACCAACCAGCACTCGATCTCCATCAACTTCAATCCTCCTGCGGGCACTGTCTATCAGGGCAACAGCGTGGAGTGGGTGGTGGAGCGGCCAGGCGTCAACGGCTCTCTGGCGAATCTGACTAACTACGTAGCCGACGCGTGGAATTACGCCTACGGCTACGGCGGCGGCGCCTATTACTACGCCAATGCGGCCACGGCCGGCGCGACCAACTACAGCATCTCGATGACGTGCCCGCCGTGGAAACCGAGCACGAGTTGTACGACCAAGACGACTCTCTCTTCCGGATATGCCTACGGTCCGTACACTCTCTGGTTCTACAATTCCGGTCCGTCGTTCTGAGGCGGCGATTTACAAATTGGCGGCAGAACCCTCCGGCGATCCGGAGGGTTTTGCTTTTGTCGTCTCTTCGAAGCGGGCGAGCCGAGCGATGTCCAGCCGGCCCGTATAAATCGCCATCCCGAGCGCCGCATGAACTCCGAGTGCGTGTAGCTCGCGGATGTCTTCCATGGTCGTGATGCCGCCGGCGGCTGTCAGTTCGTGGCTCGTGGCGGCGCGTAGGCGGCGGAACCAATCCAGGTCGGTTCCCTGCATCATCCCTTCTTTATCGACGTAGGTGCAAAGAAAGCCAGAGCAGAACGGCTCAAGCCGGCTGATGACGTGTTCGGCGGTGAAATCGGTGGCCTCGCGCCAGCCCTTGACCACGATTTTTCCGTCTTTTGAATCGAGCGCGACGACGATCTTTTCTGGTCCAACGGCGGCGGCGATTGCTTCAAGGGCGGGCGTGAACGCCGCTGTGCCGATAATCAGGCGGTGCGCGCCTTGTTCGATCAGCCGGCGCGCCCGCTCCGGAGTGCGAACGCCGCCGCCCACCCGGCATCGCGCGCCCGATGCGAGCGACTCGATGATATCCGAATTCTCGCCGTTGCCTATCGCCGCATTGAGGTCGATCACTTGAATTTCCGGGAAAGCGGCGAAACGGCGAAGCATTTCAAGCGGTTCATCGCCTTCCAGAGCCTTATCTCGGCCCTGGACGAGTTGCACCACTTTACCGTCCATCAGGTCAATGCAGGGAATGATCATAAACGCACAGGAACGTGGCGCTGAGAGAGGTACTGTTTTAGATCGCCAACGGTGTACGCGCCATAATGGAAAATCGATGCGGCAAGCGCCGCGTCGGCGTGCTCCAACACTTCGGAAAAATCCTCCGGCTTGCCCGCGCCGCCCGAGGCGATCACGGGAATGCCGGTCGCTTCGCGGACCGCGCGCGTAAGCGGACAATCGAAGCCTGTCTGCACGCCGTCGGTGTCCATTGAAGTGAGCAGAATTTCGCCCGCGCCCAATTCCTCTCCGCGGCGGGCCCATTCGACAGCGTCGATGCCTTCATCGTGGCGGCCCCCGCGGGTATAAACATTCCAGCCCCCACCCGTTCTGCGCCGGGCATCAATCGCCAATACAACCGCTTGGGCTCCGAATTCAGCGCTCAATTCCGAGATCAGCTCCGGGCGGCGGACGGCGGCCGTGTTGACGCTGACTTTGTCCGCTCCGGCATGCAGAATGCGGCGCGCGTCGTCGACGAAACGAATCCCTCCGCCGACCGTGAGCGGAATGAAGACCTCGCGCGCGGTTCGCGCGACCACATCGACCATCGTGCCGCGGTCGTCGCTGGAGGCCGTGATGTCGAGAAACACCAGTTCGTCCGCGCCTTGCTCGTTGTAGCGCGCGGCCAGTTCCACCGGATCGCCGGCGTCGCGAAGGTTCACAAAATTGACCCCTTTGACAACACGTCCGGCGGTGACGTCCAGGCAGGGAATAATGCGCTTGGCTAGCATACTTCGATGAAATTTCTAACCACCGCGAGTCCCGCCGGGCCCGATTTTTCTGGATGAAACTGCACGCCGCAGATGTTGCCTTGTTCGAGAACGGCCGTGTACGGCACGATGTACTCGCAAGTGGCCGCGGTCGCCGGCACGATGGGGCAATAATAGCTATGCGCGAAATAGAAGTGCGGGCGGGATCCGTCTTTTGCGTCCTGCCCAAGCAGACGCGTTTCGCGGCAAGCGCAAACCTGATCCCATCCCATGTGCGGAATGCGCAGCTCGCCCCGAAACCGCTTCACTTCGCCTGCATAGATACCCAAGCCGCGCTCTTCCGGCGCCTCTTCGCTCGAAGCGAACAGAGCCTGAAGCCCTAAGCAGATGCCTAAAAACGGGACGTCCGCATGAATGCGGTCGATCAGCGCTTCGCGCACCCGAAGCTCGTCGAGCGCCCGCATCATCTGACCGAAGTGGCCCACTCCTGGAAGGATAATCTTCGATGCGCGGCGCAAATCGTCCGCATCGCGGATCAGTTCATAAGGCGCGCCCAATGCGCTCAGCGTATTCTTCACCGATTGCAGATTGCCCGCGCCGTAATCGAAGATCGCGATCATAGCAGCCCTTTGGTGGACGGAAGCTGCTCCTTAAGCCGCACGTCCTTCGAGCACGCATAGCGCATCGCTCGCGCGAAGCATTTGAAAATCGCCTCGATCTTGTGATGGTTCGAGCGGCCGTAGAGAACCTTCGCGTGGAGGTTGGCGCCGGCGTGGTTGACGAATCCGCCGAAAAAATCCTCCACGAGCTCCGTTTGCAGATCGCCCACCAGCCGCGTCTTCACCTGATCCTTGTAAACCAGCGCCGGACGACCGCCCAGATCCACTGCGACCACGGCGAGCGTCTCATCCATCGGCAGCACGAAGTATCCAGCGCGATTGATGCCGCGCCGGTCGCCGAGCGCTTTGGAGAAAAGTTGCCCGAGCGCGATGCCGGTATCCTCCACGGTGTGGTGCTGATCGACATCGAGATCGCCCTTGGCTTGCAGGCTCAGATCGAAGCCGCCGTGCTTTGTAAAGATCTCCAGCATGTGATCCAGAAAGCGAATTCCGGTGGAAATTTCGTATGTTCCCCTGCCCTCGATACGCAGCGCCCCGCGAATCTGCGTCTCCTTGGTGTTACGCTCAATCGCCGCTCGCCTCACAACAGGTCCTCGATCTCGTTGACGTTTTCGACGATCGCGGCGGCGCGTTCCTGTTCGAAGAGCCGCTGAAGCTCCTCGCGGCGCGAATGCGACTGCGGAAGCACTCCGATAAACGGAACGTTCGCGGCGCGCGCGCAGCGGGCGTCGTCGACCGTGTCGCCGACGTACCACAGCGTGTGGCCCGGTTTCATCCGCCGGATCGCGAGCAATCCATCCGGCGCCGGTTTACCGATGGGGACGTGGTCGGCGCAAACGATCGGATCGAACGCCAGCCCGCGCGCGAAGCGGTCGAGCGTGATATCGAGCTCGTATTGCAGGCGGCCGGTGAAGATCGCAATGCCGTAGCGCTCGGCCAGCCGCTCCAGAAATCCGGGCCGTGGAAACCATCGCTCGCGCCGAATCAGGCCATCGCCGTTTTGCCCAAGAAAAATCTCATTGAAGTAATCGACTACGGCCTGATAGTCGATGCGATGCCCCCTGTCGGCGCAGATCTTCTGCGACAACGCCCAGTCGTTGTTCCAGCCGCCCGCGTTTTTGTACTGATGCACCAATTCGCGCGTAGCGCGCTGCCCCGTGAAGTGCTCGACCGTTCCAAGAATGCCCTCGATGTACGAATCGGTCACTTCCGCGAGCACCCCGTCCATGTCGAAGACGATTATGCCTTCCACAGTCTCTCCATCTCGTTTAAGAAGCGCTCGATTTGTGCGCCAGTGCCGATGGTCACGCGGACGCAGCCCGGTATTTCGTAGCTGCGATCGCGCACTAGAACCCCGCTTTCGCGCAAAGCGTCGCGGATCGGAATGGCGCGCTCTCCGGCGTGAAACAAAATGAAATTGCCCGCAGTTTCAAAACAGCGGATGCCAAGGCGTTCGAGCCCTTCACGGGCGGTTTGCCGGGCCTGCAAAACTTCTTCGACGTATTTGGCGCGGTACTCCCTATCCTCGACGGCGGCGCAGGCGGCAACGGCCGCGAGCATGTTCACGCTGTAGGGCGATTGCGCTTTGCGCAACCATTGCACATTTTCCGCGTTTGAGAACAGGCATCCGCAGCGCATTGCCGCCATGCCGTAGGCTTTCGAAAATGTCCGGCTCACAAACAGGTTGGGGCGTTGGCGGATCCAATCGAGCGCCGTGATTCCACAGAATTCAAAATATGCCTCGTCCATCAGCACGGCAGCATCGCGGGCTGTGTCCAGAATCTGCGCGATCTCTTCGCGGCAGATCGCCGTTCCCGTGGGATTGTTCGGATTTGCGAGCAGGATCGCGCGAGTCGCCGGGCCAATCGCTTCCAGCAATCGATCAAGGGGAAAACCGAGGTCCTCCCGATAGTCGATTTCGCGCACGCGGGCGCCCGCGACCTGCGCATAAAAGCGGTACATCGCGTAGGATGGACGCATCAGCAGGACCTCGTCGCCGCTGTTCACGAAGGTATTGACCAGAAGCTGGATCGCCTCGTCGGTGCCGTTGGTAAGCGTGAACTCTTCGGGCGCTACACCGAAGAAGGCCGCCAGACGCGGCAAGGTCTCCACGTATTCGGGATAAATCGATAGCGCTTCCGCGGTCATGTACTTCCCCAAGCACTCGATAACTTTGGGCGAGCAGCCGACCGTATTTTCGTTGAAATCCAGACGGAGCTTACCCTCGCGCCCGGCGCTGGGCGGCGAATAAGGCGCCATGTGGCGCACGGACTCGCGCGGAGCGGGCTTACTCACCGCGGACCTCCACGGAACGCGCGTGCGCTTCCAGACCCTCGGCTCGCGCGAGGGTCGTCACTACCGGCCTAAGTCGCGTCAAGCATTCGGAGCTTAGCTCTTGCACCGAAATTACTTTTACAAAGTCCGCAGACGACAAGCCTCCACGCACGCGCGCGGCGCCGGACGTCGGCAACACATGATTTGGCCCCGAGGCGTAATCGCCCGCCGCCTCCGGACTCGTCGGCCCTAAGAAAACCGACCCGGCATTCTGAATCGATCCGAGCAGCGAAGGGTCGTGCAGCGCCAGATGCTCCGGCGCCAGCAGGTTCGATAGCTCCACGGCGCGATCGAGCGAATCGACAACAACGATGGCGCCATTGTTCTCGATAGACGGACGCGCGACCGCTGCCGTCGGAAGCAAAGGGAGTTGCCGCTCCAACTCCACCGCGACTTCTTGGGCCAATGGCCGCGATGTTGTGAGAAGGATCGCCGAAGCGTCCACGTCGTGTTCGGCCTGCGCCAGCATGTCGGCGGCGATCCAGCGCGGATTGCCTTCAGCGGCGATGATGACGATTTCCGTGGGACCGGCGATGAAATCGATGCCAGTCTCGCCCGCGACGATCTTTTTGGCCGCCGCTACATAAATATTTCCGGGTCCCACGATGCGATCGACGCGCGTCACGGTTTCGGTTCCATATGCCAGAGCCGCAATGGCCTGCGCTCCGCCCATGCGGAAAAAGCGCGTCACACCGAGCCAGGCAGCGAGCGCGAGTATTTCCCGACTTGGCTTTGGGCAAGCCGCACAAATCGTCTTCACGCCTGCAACCTGGGCGGGAATCACATTCATCAGCAACGTGGACGGGAGGGGATAACGGCCCGCCGGCGTGTACGCGCCCATGGATTCCAATGGCCGCACGATCTGGCCGAGGCGGCGGCCATCGGGAAAATCGACGAATCGCTCTTGTGGGAGTTGGAGGCAGGCGTATTCGCGAATATTGGCGGCGGCAACCGAGACGGCGCGCTCAAACTCAGGATCCAGAGAGCCATGCGGCTCCTCGCGCACGCTCGTTCCGTCGAAGCCGTCGAATTTGCGCGCGTATTCAAGCAGCGCCGCATCGCCACGCCGGCGTACGTCTTCCAGAATCGGGCGAACCACGCGCTCGGCTTCGTCGATCCGCTGCGCCTTGCGCTGGAACAGCGAATCCGCGTCTTTATGGCCGAGTATCCGAATCATCACATCACAATCTTGTTTAACGGATATTCGACGATGCCCTGCGCTCCGGCCTCTTTCAATCGCGGGATGATGGAGCGCACTGTGGACTCGTCGAGAATCGTATTCAGCGCCAGCCACTCGCTATCGCTTAACGGCG
Organism: Bryobacteraceae bacterium; assembly: GCA_036557165.1. Lineage (GTDB taxonomy): Bacteria > Acidobacteriota > Terriglobia > Bryobacterales > Bryobacteraceae > Palsa-187. The sequence goes on along the minus strand of DATBIA010000001.1, from coordinate 51,412 downwards.
AAATGGTGGGCTTCTTCAATGCCGGCAGCACTTCCAGCACTTTGTCGAGCCGCGGTTTTTCCACGTTCAGCATCAATCCCACTTTGCCCAGCGCATTGATCGCCCCTTCCAGCAGCATCTTGACATCGCACAGCTTGCGATGCTTCCACGAATTGCCCCACGCTTCCGAATTGGCGATCAATTGCGTGTTCGATTCGAGCACCGTCTCGATAATGCGGAGCTTGTTAGCGCGCAGCGAAGATCCGGTCTCGGTGACTTCAACGATGGCGTCGGCGAGCACGGGCGGTTTCACTTCCGTTGCGCCCCAACTGAACTCGACCTTGGCCTGAACGCCGTTCGCGGCGAGATAGCGCCGCGTGGCGGATACCAGTTCCGTAGCGATAACCTTGCCTTCCAGATCTTTCACCGATTGAAACGAAGAAGCCTCTGGAACCGCCAGCACCCAGCGCACCTTACCGAAGCTCTGCTTGGCGTAGATGAGATCGGCGACCGTGTGGACTTTGGCTTCGCTCTCCTCTACCCAATCGCGGCCCGTAAGACCCGCGTCGAGCACCCCATCTTCGACATAGCGCGCCATCTCCTGGGCACGAATGAGCATGCACTCGATTTCCGGATCGTCGATGCCGGGAAAATAGGATCGGCTGGATATCGTGATCTGGAATCCGGCGCGCCGGAAAAGATCGACGGTCGCGTTTTCAAGGCTCCCCTTCGGTATTCCGAGCTTGAGTTTCATTCCGCGTTAGCTCCCATAGACGGCAGTGGGGTCGTAGGCGCGCGTCTCTGTAATCTTCCAGTCGCCCTGATCGAGTTTGCGGAAAAAGCAGCTCTGATAGCCCTCGTGACAAACACCTGGGCCGAGCGCGTCCACTTTCAGGAGCACGGCATCGCTATCGCAATCGGTGGAGATCTCCTTAACCACCAGCCGATGTCCGGAAGTTTCACCCTTGAGCCAAAGCTTGTTGCGCGAGCGGCTGAAAAAAACCGCGCAGCCGGTTTCGATCGTCTTTTGGAAAGCTTCGTCGTTCATGAAGCCCACCATGAGGACGCGCCCCGTGGAGGCGTCCTGCACGACCGCGGGGAGCAGTCCATCGAGTTTGCTGAAGTCGAGTTTCATATAGTTCCAATAAAAAAGCCCACCGTTTCCGGCGGGCTCGTTTGAGATCGGTTTTTGATGTGCGCTAACCGTGAGCCCGCCGCATTGAGGGCGCGTGATGTCCGTGGTGGCGATGATGGCGGCGCACGATCAGCATGAACTTGTAAGGATAGCACATCGCCATCTCCTGGTGCACAATCTTGTCTCATATAAAGCGAGAAATCAGCTTCCTGTTCAGCCTTGCCTTGTATGAGACACGACTGTCGCTTGTCCGGCCCGCCACTATGAAATTACACTGGTGTGGTGCGCTTGCTTTTCTCGCTGTTGCTTGCGGCATCGCCGGCCGCTTTGGCCATTTCCTGCGATAGCCTCGCCTCACTCGCGCCTCCCGGCGCGGAAATCGCGATCGCGAAGGCTGTGGAAGCCGGGGCCTTCGCGCCGCCCACGGGCAATGCCGCCACGTTTAAAGATCTGCCCGCATTCTGCCGCATCGCGGCGACGCTCAAGCCTTCCAGCGATTCGGACATCAAGATCGAAGTCTGGATGCCCGCCGCCGGATGGAACAATAAATTCCTGGCGAACGGCAACGGCGGATGGACGGGGTCGATCAACTACACGTCGCTCGCGAATTCGCTGCGGCTCGGCTTCGCTACGGCGATGACAGATACGGGACACGAGGGCGGCAGCGGCAGCTTCGCGCTCGATCATCCCGAAAAGTTGACCGATTTCGCCTACCGGGCCGTGCACGAAATGACCGTCGCGGCGAAAACTATTATCAAGGCGTATTATGGCGAAGAAGCCAAGCTTTCCTATTGGAACGGCTGTTCGCAGGGCGGCCGCCAAGGCATCACCGAAGCGCAGCTTTTCCCCAGCGATTTCGACGGCATCATCGCCGGAGCTCCCGCGAATAACTGGGTCCATATGATGGCGCAGATCGTCTGGGTGGCTCAATCGGTTCACAACGACGAATCGAGCTACATTCCGCCCGCGAAATATCCCGCGATTCACAATGCAGCACTAAAGGCGTGCGACGCGATGGACAAAGTGCGCGACGGAGTCATCGAAGACCCCACGCGTTGCAAATTCGATCCGGGCATTCTGCAGTGCAAGGGAGCGGACGCGCCGGATTGCCTCACGGGGCCACAGGTGGACGCGGCGCGCCGGATCTATTCCGGAGCCGTGAATCCGCGGACCAAGCAGCTCATTTATCCCGGATTGGAGCCCGGCAGCGAACTCGGCTGGGATCAATTTCTCGCCGGGCCACAGCCGACTCCATTCGCGCTCGACGAATGGAAATACGTGGTCTTCAAGAATCCCAACTGGGATTACCGGACGCTGAATTTCGACAGCGATGTCGAGAAGGCCGACGAAATGGATAACGGCCTGCTGAACGCTACCGATCCTAACCTCAAAACGTTCTTTGAGCGCGATGGGAAGCTGTTGCAATATCACGGCTGGAACGACCAGCTCATCTCGCCTCAGAACAGCGTGGATTATTACAAGAGCGTGCTGAAGACCATCGGTCCGAAGGCGCAGGATTCTTACCGCCTCTATATGGTTCCGGGCATGAAACACTGCCAGGGCGGCGATGGGACCGGCAATTTTGATATGCTCAGCGTGATCCAGCAATGGGTCGAAAACGGGAAGACGCCGGCGGCAGTTCGGGCTTCCCGTCTGGTTGATGGCAAGGCGGTGCGGACGCGCCCGTTGTGCCCGTACCCGCAAGTAGCGGTTTACAAGGGAAAGGGGAGTACAGATGACGCCCAGAGTTTCACGTGCAAAGGCCGGTAGGACGAGCTTTAGCTTGTCCATGGTCTCGATTCTAGGTTTCGCCGCGCTGCCGGTGGCCGCCGCGACTTGCGAAAGCCTCAGCTCGCTCTCGCTGCCGAATACGACCATCACGACGGCGCAATCGGTGGCCGCGGGCGCGTTTACTCAGGCTGGAGGCGGAGGAGGAAAGGGCAAGGGAAAGGCGGCTTCGTTCACTGACGTGCCCGCATTTTGCCGCGTGGCGTTTACCGTGAAGCCCACCAGCGATTCCGACATAAAGATCGAGATCTGGCTCCCGGCTTCCGGATGGAACCACAAATTCGAGGCGAACGGCAATGGAGGCTGGACCGGATCCATCAACGAAGGGACCCTCGCCAATGGCGTAAGGCTCGGCTACGCGACGTCGATGACCGATACGGGTCACGAAGGCGGCAGCGCGAGCTTCGCGCTCGGCCACCCCGAGAAGCTCATCGATTTCGGCTACCGCTCCGTGCATGAGATGGCGATGAAGGGCAAGGCGATTATCGCGGCATTCTACGGCGAGGCGCCGAAGTATTCCTACTGGACCGGCTGCTCCGCCGGCGGACGGCAAGGATTGCAGGAGGCGCAGCGCTACCCGGACGATTTCGACGGCATCGTCGCCGGGTCGCCGGGCCTGAACTGGACGGGCCGATCGCTGCAAGCCGTTTGGATCGCGCAACAGGTGCACAAAGACGCCGATAGCGAAATTCCCGCGGACAAATTTAAGACCGTGCACGAAGCCGTGCTCGCGGCGTGCGACGCGCAGGATGGCGTTAAGGACGGCGTGCTGGAAGACCCCACCCGTTGCAAATTCGATCCGAAATCCATCGAATGCAAGGGCGCCGACGGACCCGATTGCCTGACCGCCGCGCAGGTGGCATCCGTGCGCCGCATGTACACGCCCGTAACGAATTCGCGCACCAAGCACGTCGAGTTTCCCGGCTTCGAGCCCGGCAGCGAGATGGGCTGGAACACCATGGCGGGCCCGCGCCCCTTCGGTCTCGGCATGGACATGTTCAAGTACGTCGTTTTTAAAGATCCGAACTGGGATTACAAGACCATGAACTGGGATAGCGACGTGGTGACGGCGCGGAAAGAGGACGCCTCGGGCGACGCGATGAACCCGGACCTGAAAGGCTTCCTGGCGCACGGCGCCAAGATGATTCAATATCACGGCTGGGCCGACCCGCAAATCTCTCCCGGATCGAGCGTCGATTACTACAAGGACGTGCTCGAAAAAATGGGTGGAGCAAAAAAGGTGATGGGTAGCTACCGGCTGTTCATGGTTCCCGGCATGGCGCACTGCGGCGGCGGCGACGGCACGAGCACTTTCGACATGCTCAGCGCTCTGGATCAGTGGGTGCAATCGAAGAAAGCGCCCGACCAAATCCTGGCTTCGCGCGTGCGAAACGGACAAACGGACCGGACGCGTCCGCTGTGCCCATATCCGCAGGTTGCCGTATACAACGGCAGCGGGAGCACCGACGAGGCCGCGAATTTCTCTTGCAAGACGCGATAGGCTGTCGGGGAGAAGAACACGTTGCGTATCGGTGGCTTGCCTAATATATTGTTCAATTCACTTGATTTGGAAGTTTTTGCCTAATATACTAGGCATGTGCTTGGTCTCGCATCCATAGGCGACCGGATTGCCCAGCGCCGCAAACAACTTAAGCTGAGCCAAGCCGCGCTTGCTCGCAAAGCCAGCGTCAGCCGCGCCACGCTCGACGCGCTAGAGAATGGCCGCGCCGGGGAACTCGGCTTTTCCAAGCTCACGCGGTTGCTTGCCGCGCTTGGCCTTGAGTTGAAGCTTCAGACAATAAGCTCGGATCGCCCCACGCTCGACGAACTGATCCAAGAGGACCGCAATGATCAAGGTCTGGACCGACGGCGCTGAGTCCGGATTGCTCGATCGTGAAGGCGAACGGGGGACCACATTCGCCTATCTACCCGGGACACCCGCGGCGCGAGCGGTATCCGTCACCATGCCGGTTCGCCTGCCCTCATGGAGCGTGCCGTTCGGACTTCCGCCGATTTTCGAAATGAATCTGCCCGAAGGCTTCCTGCGCGAGCGTTTGCGCCTGGCTTTCGCGAAAGCCACCGGCAGCTTCGACGAGTTCGACCTGCTGTCGGTCGTCGGCCGCTCGCAGCTTGGCCGCATCCGCTACACCGGCGACAAGGAGCAGCTACACGAAGAAGTGCCCTTTCAGTCCGTCGATGAGATCCTCGAACGCAGGCGTGGCGGCGAACTGTTCCGCTATCTGCTAGAGAAGTTCGCGTCCTTCTCCGGCATCAGCGGCGTTCAGCCCAAGATACTCGTGCGCGACGAAAACGCATTCGCCGAAATGGAGCATACAGGCGGGCGGCTCTCGCAGAGCTACCAAGGCGCGACGCACATCGTGAAGCTGTGGGAGCCGAACGAATATCCGCAACTGGCCGCCAACGAGTATTTCTGTCTTGCGGCCGCGCGCCGGTGCGGGCTCGACGCGCCTCCCTGCCGGCTGGCCGAAGACGGCATGGCCCTGGTCATCGACCGCTTCGATCTGCGCATGGACGGCTCCTATCGTGGGTTCGAAGATTTTTGCGTTCTCAACGCCAGGCGGACCGAGGAGAGATATCGCGGCAGTTATGAGAGTTCCGTGATGAGGCGCTTCGGCCAGTTCTCCAACTCTACGCAGATCAACGAAGATATGGAGAAGCTCTTTACGCTGATTGCGCTGAACTGCGCGCTTCGGAACGGCGACGCGCATCTGAAGAATTTCGGCATCGTCTATGACGAGGTTCAGGCAGAAGCGCGGCTGGCGCCCGTCTACGATCTGGTAACCACGTCCGTATACATCCCCAAGGACAGCATGGCGCTGACGCTAAACGGCGCGACGAAATGGCCTTCGGCTAGAGAGCTGAGGAAACTAGGCGAAACGCGCGGGGGCGGTACGCCCGCGAAGACAAGACGGATTCTGGAACGAATCGCCGATGCGATTCGCGCAACGGCGAATGAAGTCCGCGCTTATATGAAAGACCACGCGGAATTTGCGGAAATCGGAGCCCGGATGCTGCGGGAGTGGGAAATCGGCTCCGCCGGCTCGCTCCGGGGCTAGCGCACGGAGGCGCGATCCCGTCGCACTTGCCAAGCTTGCGGCGCCTCTATTAGATTACTGTGTGGGGGTTCACACGAAATGTTACGCTTGGCCGCATTGCTCATCGGTGTCGTGCCCATCTGGGCGGGGTCTTGCGAAAGCCTGTCCTCGCTCGCGCTACCGAACGCAAAAATCGATCTCGCGCAATCCGTCGCCGCGGGTCAGTTCCAGCCGCCGCGGAATGGCAAGGGGCCGGGCGCGGCGGCGTTTCAAAATCTGTCCGCGTTCTGCCGCGTCGCCGCGACGCTCAGGCCGTCGAGCGACTCGGATATCAAAATTGAAGTGTGGCTTCCCGCCTCGGGCTGGAACGATTCTCTCCAATCGGTGGGCAACGGCGCCTGGGCGGGATCTCTCAGCTATCCGGCTATGGCGACCGCTCTCGCCGCAGGCTACGCGACGGCCAGCACGGATACTGGCCATTCCGGTAACAACGCCGATTTTATCCTCGGGCATCCGGAAAAGGTGGTCGATTTCGCCTATCGCGCCGTACATGAAACGACCCTCGCGGCGAAAGCCATCACGGCCGCCTATTACGGCAAGCCCGCCGCGCATTCCTATTGGAACGGATGCTCTACCGGAGGCAGGCAGGCCCTGGCGGAGGCGCAGCGTTACCCGAACGACTACGACGGCATTATCGCGGGAGCGCCCGCGAATTACGTCACGCATCTGCAAGGTCAGCAGGTCTGGATGAACGAGATCGTCCACAAGGACGAGAACAGCTTCCTTCCGCCGGAGAAGTTCGAGCTGCTGCATGAGGCAGTCCTCAAGACATGCGACGCACTCGACGGCGTCAAAGATGGAGTGCTCGAGGACCCCACGCGCTGCCATTTCGAGCCGAAGGAGATCGCTTGCACCACAACCGACACATCCTACTGTTTGAGCTCGCGGCAGGTGGAGGCCGCGCGGGAGATTTACAGCGGTCCGGTCAGCGCCAAAACGGGGAGGCCTCTGTTTCCGGGACTGGAGCGCGGAAGCGAGGCGGGATGGGGCAGCCTCTCCGGCGCCAAGCCGATGTCTCTGGCCGAGGAGACTTATAAATTTCTCGTCTTCCAGGATCCGAACTGGAATTACCTCACCTTCGATCCCGACCGCGATATAGCCGCGGCCGACAAGCGCATTGCTTCGACGATGAACTCGACCGACCCCAACCTGAAGCCGTTCTTCAGCCACGGCGGGAAGCTCCTGATGTATCACGGCTGGGCCGATCCGGGGATCGCGCCGCGCAACAGCGTCAATTATTACGAGAACGTCGTGGAAAGGGCAGGCGGGCCGAAGAAGGCCACGGCATCGATCCGGTTGTTCATGGTTCCCGGCATGGGACACTGCCGCGGCGGCGACGGGACCGACACTTTCGACGCAATGACCGCCCTCGCGCATTGGGTAACGAAAGGCAAAACGCCCGATCGGATCGAGGCGTCGCATCGGACGCGGGGAACGGTGGACCGTACCCGGCCGCTCTGCCCCTATCCACAGTCCGCGCAATACAAGGGCACGGGGAGTACGGACGAGTCGGCGAATTTTAGTTGTAAGTAGATCCGGCGAACTGTCCGGAACGGGACCTGCGCTTCGCCTATTTATCCTGGACGATGCCGCCGGGCTGCTTGGAAGCCTTGGCCGCCTTGTCTTTGCGAGTAGCCATGGCTTTATCCAGCCAATCGTTGGCGATCTGCTCCTGCTTCGCGTATTCGTCTTTGTTGTCCAGCAGCGTCGCCTTTTCGCGGATCATCAGGTTTAGATACGCCATGGCGTCGTCGTATTCCTTGTCCAGATCGAGCGCCTTGTTCAGATTCTGAATGCCGTCGTCAATGGTCGAGGAATACTTGGTGGTGAGATCCTCCCGCACCTTCTTGTCCTTCAGCGGGCCGGGATCTTCGGGCCTCATGTGCGCGTCGACCTTGGCCAGCATCAGGGCCGGATGGAAACGATCGTAGTCGATCACGGCGATGGTATAGTACGCTTCTTTGTCCGATGGATCCACCGCGATCAGCTTTTTATACCACTGCTCGGCTTCGTCGAACTTGGCGAGTTTCTGATCCTGCGGCAGCGATCCCGCCTGGCTGTAAGCCATCGCGCCCAGATATTTGAGCACCGTTTTATCGTTGGGGTCGGTTTCGAGCGCCTTGAGAAAGCTCTCCCGGGCCTTCGCCGCGAAATCCATGTTCTCGGGAGACTCCGCGCCGGGGATCCATTGGGCGAAGTAGGACGTCGCCATATATACCACCGCGTTATTGTTGGTCGGGTCCAGCGCCGCCGCCTGTTTGAAGTGCTCCACAGCGTCGCCGTATTTGGCGTTCTTGAACGCGGCGATTCCCTGGTTAATGTGATCCCGGGACTTCAGTTTGTCGCAACCGGCGCTGAATAACGCCATCAAGCCGGCCAAACAAGCCGCAGTTATCGTGAAACCTTTCCTCATAGCTCCTTCCGTCCTCGCTGGTGGGAGTTGAGCGGCGCGCTCAACCTCGATCTCCTACTGTCCCGCTTCGATCTTCGGGGTCATCAGCCCGATCTTATCGATGGCCGCGCCCTTAGCGATGTCGATCGCCTTGGCCACCGCTTCAAATTCCAAATCCTTGTCGCCCTTGACGAACACCACGCGCTCTGCGCGAGTCTTGAAGATGTCCACGAGCCGCTGCTGGAGCTGGTCTTCCGGAATCGCCGGATCCTGGTTCAGATGAATCGAGTGATCCTTGTCGATCACGATCACCACCGTGCGGTCCTGATTCGGCGGCGGCGGCGGCTGGTTCGGCGGCGGCGGCTGAGGCGCCAGCGCGTCCAGACCGTGCGGCGTCAAAGGCGTGATCACCATGAAGATGATCAGCAGCACCAGCAACACGTCGATCAGCGGCGTAACGTTAATATCGCATTTGGAGCCGCCGCTCCCTCCACCAACTGCCATTGCCATAGGAAAATCTCTCTTTCTCGGTGGACAAGCCGACGCTCGTCCTGCCCTTTAGTTGGCCGCGCCGCCAGCCGCGCCCAATTGATTCTGACTCGCCTGCTCGGTAAGCAATCCGAGCTGGTCCACGCCGGCCGCGCGCAGATTATCCACGACGTCTTCCACGGCCTCGTATTTGGCGCGCCGGTCGGCCTTGATGTAAACGGTTTTATCGAGCTTATTGGTGAGCAAATCGCGAACTCTGCTCGGCAGATCGTCCACCGCCAGTTGCTTATTGCCCGGGCTCAAAAACACTTGGCCATTGCGCGTCACGGCGACCAGCACCGCGTCTTCTTTATCGGCGTTCTTCATCGCGATGGCGTTCTTGGAGCGGAACTTTTCCACGTCCACGCCTTTGGTGAGCAGGGGCGTGATGACCATGAAGATAATCAGCAGCACGAGCATCACGTCCACCATGGGCGTAACGTTAATGTCGGCAACTACCGGTGGCGCCTTCTTTTTTTGCATGTCTCAAATCCTCCCGGGTGGGCAGGCGGCTGCGGGCCGCCCGCCATCCCGGCTTTCAACTCGCAACGGACAAGCTAAAGCTTGTCCTACTTACCCGCCGCGGCTCGCTGGGAGCGCTTCAGGAAATAATCCACCAGCTCGGAGCTGGAGTTGCCCATCTCGACGTCGAACGCCTCCACGCGGTTGGTGAAGTAGTTGTACATCCAGACGGCGGGAATCGCGACGAACAGACCGACAGCGGTAGTGACCAGGGCTTCGGAAATTCCACCCGCGACCGCGCCGAGTCCAACCGACTTCTCCGAAGAAATGCCCCGGAACGCATTGATAATGCCGATGACGGTTCCGAACAATCCTACGAAGGGAGAGGTCGAGCCGATGGTCGCCAGGGTGGAGATGCCGCGCTTCAGCTCGGCGTGCACGATCGCCTCGGAGCGCTCCAGAGCGCGCTTGGAGGCGTCGATCTCCTCGCCGGAAATTTCCGAGCTCATTTGATGCGCGCGGAATTCCTGGAGGCCGGCGACGACTACCTTCGCCAGGTGGCTCTTCGGGTAACGGTCGCCGATCTTGATCGCCTCGTCCAGCTTGCCTTCGCGCAGGGCGCCGGCCACGGCCGGAGCGAACTGACGCGATTGGTTCCGAGCGCCATTAAAGGCGATGACACGATCGATCATCACGCCGATGGACCACGCCGACATAATAAACAGCGCGGCCACGACGGCGATCGCCAACCAGCTCATCTGATGCAACATCGAGCGCACGTCGAAGCTGATGGCGGGGCTCGCTTCCTGAAGAAGCGCAAACGCCCATACTTGAAAGGTTAACAACATGTTTTGTCTCCTGCGAGTTGAAATAAGCTAGACGGCTTTGCGGGCCGTCCGGCTTCAATTGCTTAAAGTAAAATTCACGTCGATTTCGGTGACGACTTCCACCGGTTCGCCATTCAGAAGCGTGGGCTGGTAAACCCATTGCTTGACGGCGTCCTGAGCGGACTGCACCAACAGCGGATGACCGCTGACCAGGGTCAGGTTTTGAATGGTGCCATCCTTGCCGATGATGGCGGTAAACTTCACGGTCCCCTGAATGCGCGCCTGCTTGGCGAGCGGCGGATAACTGGGCGTCGGCTTTTTGATCAGCTTTGCGCCCTGAACGTTGCCGCCAACTCGAATACGCGAGGGCGTCGCGGGCTTAACTTCTTTCACTGGCGGTGGAGGCGGCGGAGGAGGCGGCGGGGCGGCTCCGATGCCGCCTAATACTCCACCAGCTACTCCACCCGGTATGCCGCCGGGAACTCCCACTACGGCGCTTGCCGTCGATGGAGGCAGCGTGTCTTCCTGAATGATGGCCACCGCTTTTGGAATTTCCTTGGGCGCGGTGAGGCGTCCGGCGTCGAACTGGCGCGGCGCTACTTTCACGATTACTTTCTGAACCGGAGGAGGGGGAGGCGGAGGCGGTGGGGGCGGAGGAGGCGCGGTCAGCATGCTAACCAAAGTCGCCTTGGGAAGCACGTCGGTGAAGATCAGCGGAATCAGAATCAATACGCCGACAGCGAGGATCTGCCCCGCGAAGGATACAGTTACCGTCCAACTCTTGTTGGTTTTACCAACGCCATCTACGAAGGTCTGCTTGAACATCTCCGCCATAATGCTTCCTCCCCTGGGACAAGCTCAAGCCTGTCCTACTAACCTCTACCCGCCTTTCGGCCCGATATCGCCGGCTGCCGCGGATTTGCGGGCTTTGCCGCGGCAGGCTTCGCCGAGGCCGTCTTCGCCACTGTAACGCCCGCCTTCTTCTTTCTCGCTTCCACAAAGTCCTGCCAGAAGATCAGCAGCGGGCTCGCGATAAACACCGACGAATACGTGCCAAAGATAATTCCCCAGACCAACGCGAAAGAAAACCCGTTCAGCACCTGTCCGCCAAAGAACCACAACGAAAGGGCCGTCAGCAGCGTCAGGCCGCTGGTCATCACCGTCCGGCTCAAGGTCTGATTCACGCTGATATTGATCAGGGTCTCCAGTTTTTCGCGCCGCATCAGCTTAAGATTTTCGCGTATTCTGTCGAATACCACAATCGTGTCGTTCATGGAATAGCCAACAAGGGTCAGCAAGGCCGCCACGACGGTTAGCGAAATCTGCTTGTTGAACAGCGAAAACAGCCCGATGGTGATAATGGTGTCGTGAAATACGGCCACCACGGCTGCCGCGCCATAAATCCATTCGAACCGGAACGCGATGTAGACCAGCATGCCGGCCAGCGCGTAGAGCGTTGCCAGAATGGCCTTTGTCCGCAGCTCAGCCCCGACTTTCGGCCCGACCACATCGGCCGAGAGGATCGTGTAGTGGCCCGGAATGGCGACTTGCTTTAAGACATCGATCACCTGGGGAGTGACGCCCGGAACGTTCCGCAACTGGTCGAAGCTGCGAAGAATGCCGCCGTTGGAAGTGCGGTAGGACTGAATCGCGGCCGCAATGTCCTGAAGCTGCTGTTCGGAAACCGGAGCCCCGGCCTGGAGCAGCGGATCGCGCAGCCGGTCGGCCAATTGCCCCGTAGAAGAGCTGTTCACCGCCAGCTTCCCGCCTTGATCGCCAAACATGGACGCCAGCGTATCGTCGATCGCTTGGCGGTTGGCGTTCAACTCCCTCTGGTCCTGCTTCACCTCGGTGGTGATCATCAGCTCCGGAGTGCCGGTTAGCCGCTGAACCGTGATCTCGCCGCTGATTTTCTTGCCGAGATCGGAGCGGAGCCTGGCCACCAGGGGTTCTGGATCCTGATCGAACCGGACGCGCACTTCGGCGCCGCTTCGGAAATCGATGCCATAGCTGGGACCGCCTTTCACAATCAAGCTACCCACGCCGGCCGCCGTCACTACCAGTGAAAGAGTGATGAAGATCCACTTCTTACCCAGGAAGTCAAAGTTCGTGTTTTTAAATAATTGCATTGAGCCTATACTACCGGCTTGGTTCTAAAGACACCAGCCGGGGGTTAAAAGTTCCCGTGGGAGGGTTACGTCGCGACGAGCCGAATGCCTCGCGCGGACCAAACCCGCCCCCCGATCAGGCAAGCGAACTAACATACCACAAAACCACAGCCCGCTCCAACCGGATTTAGATGCTGAGAGTAACGGCCGTCTTCTGCCTGCTCAGCTCCCAGTAGAAGATGGTTTTGGAAACGAACACGGCCGTGAACAGGTTCGCCAATAGACCGATAACCAACGTTACGGCAAAGCCCTTCACCTGGGTCGTGCCGAACAGGAACAGGAAGCCGCAAGAGACCACGGTCGTCACGTGGGTGTCGATAATCGTGAGCAGAGCCTTGCTGAAACCCGCCTCCATGGCGGCCACGGTGGCCTTGCCGGCGTGCAATTCCTCGCGGATGCGCTCGAAAATCAGAACGTTGGAATCCACCGCCATACCGATGGTGAGGATGACGCCGGCGATGCCGGGCAGCGTCAGCACGGCGTTGAAATAACCGAGGCAGGCGATAAGAATAACCGCGTTCAGGATCAGCGCCAGGGTCGCGTTAATTCCGGCGCCCTTGTAATAGATCAACATGATAGTGATTACCGCGATCACCCCAGCTAGACCGGCGACGACGCCTTCTCGGATCGAATCGCTACCCAGCGACGCTCCCACCGAGCGATCCTCGAGATATTCGACGCCCGCCGGCAGCGAGCCCGAGCGCAGGTTCAAAGCCAGATCGGCGGCTTCGTCGTGCCCGGAAAGGCCCTCAATGACGCCGTTATCGCTGATTTTACCCTTGATCACCGGGGCGCTCAGCACTTGCTTATCCAGCACGATCGCCAGGCGGTCGCCGACGTGAGAGCCCGTAAACGCCTCGAACCTCCTGGCTGCGTCCTGCGTAAGGACGAAATACGTCTCCCAGCCGAGATTTTGACCGCTCTGCTGCGCGCGCGCGTCTCGCAAATCGCGTCCGGTCACCACGGCGGAGCGTGAAAGAATGTAGAATTCATTCGGAGCGCCGCCCTTGGTCGCCCCCGGCAGGATTTGCGCGTTCAGAGGCAGAACGCCGTTCTTACTGGCCATGGCCTCTTCCCGGGAAGAAAACGAACCGCCCAGCACTTCCTTCAGCTCCAGCACCGCCTGAGTGCCCAGTATCTGCTTGACGTGCGCGGGATCGTCGATGCCGGGCAATTGCACCAGGAGCTCGGCGGCGTCCGTGCTTCCGCCACGCGGCTGCACGGTGGCCTCGCTGACGCCCAGAGCGTTGATCTTGTTCTCGATCGTGTTGGTGCTCGCGGTCAGGGTGTTCGCTTTCAACTGCAAGGCTTCGCTGGGCTTCATCGTGAGCCGGTAATCGGTTTGATTCACCGGAGTGAGAATCCAGACGTCGCCGAAATTCTCGGTGACGATCTTGCGGAAGTCGCCAGACTTGGTGGCGGGTATGCCCGAGACGTTGACTTGAATCTGGTCCGCCGTTTGGATGGTTTGCGGATCGTTGCGATTGATGTCGGTGTATTCGATCGAGGCTTTCCGCAAGGCGTCCTTCAAGCGGTTGACGACGTCGTCGGCCTCCGCTTTGAAGGCGTCCTGAAGCTGCACTTGGATGACGAGCTGGCTGCCGCCTTTAAGGTCGAGACCGAGGCGAATGTTGCGCTTCAGGTTTTCCGTAATCTGCGCCCTCGAGGTCGGCAGACCGATAATGCCGTAGACACATATCAGAATCACGGCAACGATGATGAGACCCCGGATTTTCAAATTGTTGGCCATGAGGTTACTTCCCGGTTATTTCTTCTCCAAGCCCACCGGTTTGGGTTCTTGCTTCACCAAACCCGAAACCGCGCTGCGGGCGATCTGCAACTTGATGTTATCCGGCTTTACGCGGAGGATCAACGTATCTCCGGAGATGCTGATGATGGTTCCGACGATACCTCCTGTAGTCAGCACCTCGGCGCCGGCCTCCAGGTTCGAGAGCATTTGCGCCTGCTGCTTCTTCTGCCGCTGCATCGGCATAAACACGAGGAAATAGAAGATCGCGACAATGAAGATCAGCGGGAGAAAGCTCAAGACCGGGTTGGTCCCGGTTGACGACTGCAACAAAAACGCGAAGCTGTACATGAGGGTCGCTACGGGCCGGCGCGGCGCGCCAGCCTTCACGTAGAGGAACTTCGTGTCCAGTATAGCGCACGCCTCGATGGAATCCGGGCGAGAACCCGGACGTCTGGGATGTTACTCGCACGCCCGTAATCCGCCCGTAAGCTTGCCCCCGGCCCTCACGGGCGGGGCTGAAAGTGGGCACGACGGTGTTCCACCGTTCGCACCCAGCCCCGGCCGTAAGGCCGGGGATAAGCGCCGGTTGAATACCTATCGACGGATTACGGGCGCGCCCACTGGTACAGGAATGGGCGCCTACTTTCAGGTGTCCGCCTACAGTCATAGGTTATTGTGAAGCGAATGCGCGTAAGCCGGCGGGATTTCTTGATCGGAACCGCGGCGGCCACCGCTTGCGCGCGTGGACCGAGGCTGAACGTCTACAACTGGTCCGATTACATCGCGCCGCAAACCATCCCCGAATTCGAGCGGGAAACCGGCATCCACGTCCGCTACGGAACCTACGAGAGTGTTCAAGAGATGCTCGCCAAAGTGATGGGTGGGAACTCGGGATGGGACGTCGTGTTTCCTTCGAACGCCTTCGTCCAGCCGATGCGGGAGATGGGGTTGCTGGCGCCGCTGCGGCACGAATGGCTGCCGAATCTGGATCCTCTCGGACCAACGTTTCAGCGCCCGCCTTGGGACCCCGAGCTTCGTTGGAGCGTGCCCTATATGTGGGGCGTTACGGGCATCGCGTATCAAACGAGCTTGGCTCCCACTCCACGTAAGTGGCGCGACCTTTGGGACCGGCGGTTGGCGGGAAAGATCACGATGCTGGACGATGAGGAAGAAGTGCTGGGGGCGTGTCTTAAGATGCTTGGCTACTCGTGGAATTCAGGCGATGCCGATCAATTGAAGCAGGCCCAGCGCGAGGCTATCGCCCAAAAGCGGCTCCTGCGCGCCTATCTGAACGCCGAAGTTCGCGACCAACTGGTGGCGGGGGATGTCGGCGCGGCGCAAGCGTGGGCAGTAACGGCGGCGCAGGCGATCCAGGCGGCGCCTGACAAATTGGCGTTCGCGTTTCCGGCCGAGGGGTTCGGGCGCTACGCGGATAATATGGCCATCCTGCGGGAAAGTGGCCGCCAGGAGGCCGCCCATCGGTTTATCAATTACCTCTTGCGACCCGAAGTGTCCGCGCAGATCGCGACCGCGATGCAGACGGCCACAGCCAACTCCGCCGCTCACGCGCTACTGCCTCCCGCGCTGCGCGACAATCCTGTGCTATATCCCTCGGCCGAAGTTCTCTCGCGCGCCGAGTGGGGCGCGGCGCAATCCGCCCAGTCTCAGAAGCTGCGCGACCGGCTGTGGACGGAGATCAAGAGCGCGTAAACTAACCCGGCAGGAAGGGCAGAAATCGCGAGGTGCGGCGGCAATATTGATCGTAGCCAGCGAGGGTGCGCGCCAAGTCCTTTTCTTCGCCTGCCGCTTTCTGGCGGACGTAGACCGCCAGCAGCAGGACGCCGGCCACCCCCCAGGAATTGAGCGCCAGCTCCAGTCCGAGTAACAGCAGCAGATCGCCCGCGTAAATCGGATGCCGAATCCAGCGGTAGATCCCATGGGCGACCAGGATGTGATCCCCTTTCACTCGCGACTTTTCGATATCGGACCAATTTCGGCCAAGTTGGAATCGAGCGACGATCGCCATGGCGAGGCCGAGCGAATAAACGATGAATCCCACCAGGCGCAGCGCTTGGGGCTGGCTTGAGATGGGCGCGATTTCGGGCGCGAGGGTCTGGGCGACGATTCCCGCCAGAATCGCGATCTTGACCATAGAAAGCACGCGCGATTTGAGCGGAACGGCCGGAGCCGGAGCTTTCCGGGGCTCGCGGCGCTTCAAGACCTCCCACACGGCTTTATGCAGGATGAGGCCGCTCAGCAGATACAGACGAAGGAGAGATATTTCCATGCGCTACCGTCGCGCGGCCTGGCTGGCGGCGCGCTCGCGGCAAACGTAAACCTCGCCGCCGCCCAAGGTGCCCGGGAAGATTTTCACCGTCTCGAAGTCCGACTGGACAGCTTGCCAGATGTCGGGATGGGCCGCCTTCAGCTCGATGGGTAAAGTGTATACCAGAAACTCCGGGTGGAGAGCTTTCAGTTGGTCCGCCGTTTCAGCCGAAGGCCACTGGGGAGCGTAGTATTCCGAATAGGCGTGTACAGCCAACCCGACGACCACGACGCGCCCATCGGCGCCGGGCTGGCGCTCGACGTAATCGCGCGCGCCAGTGAAATCCTGCTTCGGCAGCGCGTAGGCTCGCGGAACGGTGCTGAGCGACGCAAGGATAAATAATCCGGCAAAAGCGTAGCCGGCCCGGAGGCGCCATTGCGGTCCCACGCCGAGAAGTCCCAACAGCAGATCGGGCAGCCGCATCGCGCCCCGAATCGCGATCAGCAAGCCGAATCCCATGCTAAAGAAGAAAAACCGGGGCCACAGATTGTGGCCCAGCGCCAGCATCGACGCGCCTCCCATAAACGCTGGAAGCACCATGGCCCAAGCGACGCCCGGACGCCGTCGCATGATATCGAGCCATCCCGCTGCCACTACCACCCCGCCGCACAGCACCACCGCCGTTCCGGCGAAACCAACCCGCAGGCTGCGCAGGCTCTCCGTCACCACCCACAGCGGGTTGATCCACTCCGAGGGCGGAGAAACTTCCGAAAGCCCGGTGCGCATGAACTCCGGAAGCGAGAGCGCGTACAGTTGTAGCGTCACCGTGAAGCATAAGGCGAAGGCCGCCGCGGCGCGCGCCAATTTCGCCACGCCCCGGCCGGATCGCCACCAAACGACGAGAAAGATCAAAACGTGAGCAGCCAGGACGAACAGCATGGTCATGTGAATCCAGAATCCGAGCGCCATGCACGCGGCGTAGGCCGTCCAGAAACGAACGGTGTCGCGTTCCATCGCTTCCATCCACAGCCAGGTCGCGAGCAGAGTAAAAAACAGAAGGCCCATATAGCCGCGCGCGTTTTGCGAAAACCAGATGTGGTGATAGGAAACGGTCATCAAAGCGCATGCCAGCAGAGCTTCGGTATCGCCGGCGATTTTCCTGCCGAGCAGAAAAAGCGCCCACACGCTGGCCGCGCCGAACAAGACCGAAGGCAGCCGCAGGCTCCACGCCTGCTCGCCGAAAAGCCGGAGCGAGCCGTGCGCCAGAAGCGAGTAGAGCATGTGCTGGTTCTGATCGGGGAAGCTCGTAAAGATCCAAGCCAGAGGCGGCTTGGCGAATCGCGCCATGGTGAGGACCTCATCCAGCCACAGGCAGGAGTTGAGCGCGGGAATCCGCAAAATGAGAGCGATCAGGGTTAGCGCGGCGAGCGTCCGAAGCACGGCGCGGGGGATCGGGTCGCGGGAGGATCTGCCCCGCGTGGCTCTATTGAATACGCCCGCAAGCAGCAAGACGAGACCGTGCAGCGCAAGCAGTGCTCGCCACAGCGCCGGTCCCCAGGCGAGCGAATGTGGCGCTCTGCCGAAAAATCGCTCAACGGCGGTATTGGGAACGAAAATCGCCAGCAGAACCAGCAATAAGCCAAATGCAAGAGTGGCGGCGCGGGCCGGGTTCAGCTTCGCGCGTTCAGACCCGCGAGGTGCGGCGGCGGGGGTCATTCATGTTGGGGGCGAGGGCGGCTCGGCGGCGCGGCGTCTTTGGCCGGAACGGTCAGGCGGCCGCTCCAGAGCAGCTTTCTCAGGCGCCAGACGCCTTTGATATCCTCCCAACCAGTCTTCACGATTTTCACGCGGCTGTCATCGTCCTCGATCCAGACCACGGGAACGTCCTTGATGCGATAGCCCTGTTTTTCGGCCAGCACCAGAAGCTCGGTGTCGAAGAACCAAGACTGGTCCTCAATCCGCGGGACAATCGCTTCCACCGCTTTCCGGCTGACGGCTTTGAATCCGCACTGCGCGTCGCTGAACCGGGTGAGGAGCACGGCCTTCACCATCACGTTATAGATTCTGGAGATAGCTTCCCGCTTGAACGATCGCGTAGTTCGCGATTCCCGCATGAGGCGCGAACCGATGGAGACATCGTATCCGTCATGCGCGATCGCGTCCAACAAGGCTGGGAGATGGTCCAGTTTCGTGGATAAATCGACGTCCATGTAGCAGACGATATCCGCCTTGCTTTGCAGCCATGCCTGCCTAAGAGCCCGCCCGCGCCCTCTTTGCTGAAGGTAGACGAATTGGACCTGGGAATACGCCGCGGTAAGCTCCCGCGCCACGTTTTGGGTTCCGTCGGTGGAGCCGTTGTCGACGATGACGATTTTCCAGCGATAGTCTATATTCGCCTGGAGGAAGTTCAACAGGGTCTCGACGCTTTTGCGAAGGACGTGAGCCTCGTTCAGGACTGGAATCACAACGTCAACGGAATGAGAGGCGCTCATGGCGACGGCCTCGTTTACGCACTTGACATACCAATCGAAGTACAAGAAAACACGTACTTTTTGGATTCGGATTGGCCGGACTGCGTCCCAAATGGCAATCCTCATTCCAAACGTTTGGGACGCCTAAGGCGCCACAACGACCGGGGATCGGCGCTGCCATAATGTAGTGTTGGACGTCCCCTCGGATTCCCAACCCGCCACCATCGACCGCCTTCTCGACTCCGCCGCAGCCTTGTTTTGGGAAAAAGGATATGCTTCCACCACCACGCGGGAGATCGCCGCAGCCCTAGAAATAAGGCAGGCTTCCCTTTACTATCACGTAGCAAGCAAGGAAGATCTGCTCTATAAGATCTGCGTCTCTTCGTTGGAGCGATTCCTGGATGAAGTTTCTTCCGCGGTGGAAAGTCCTGGGACGAAGAGTTGCGGCGGTCCGCTGGACGGCGTCCGGCGTCTGATTCGCGCTCATGTCGCCACCCTCCTCAAACATCAAAAGCGGAACGCGACCATGCTGTTGGAACTGCGGGCGCTTTCGGGCCGGCGCCGCGCGCGCGTGGTGGAGATGCGAGGACAATACGCCCGGATGGCGATGTCCGCGCTCGAAGCAGGCCGGCAAACGGGCGCGATCCGCTCCGATGTCGCTCCCGAACATCTGTGCCTCGCGCTGTTGAACATGCTCAATTGGGCCGCTCTCTGGTTCCACCCCGATCAAGCGTTATCGGCCGAAGAGCTGTCGGACATTTTCATCGAAATTTACGTGTCCGGTGCGGCCCATCCCGGGCTGCGCGGCGCGGTAAGCCTCCGGCCGATGAGGACGGCAAGGAAGACGCCGGCGGCGGGGGGCCTCCGGTCCGCGATGGCGGGCCAGAACGCCACGGTGGAACGGCTGATCCAAGCCGCGGTCGCGCTGTTTTCCAGCCAAGGTTATGCCGCCACCAGCACGCGCGAGGTTGCGGCGCTGCTTGGAATGCAGAAGGCATCGCTTTATTACCACATCGAAAGCAAAGAGGACCTTCTGTATTTCATCTGCAAATACTCACTGGAGCGAATTCGCGAGGATGTGGCGGCGGCCGTCGAAGAAGTCCACGATCCGCTGGAGCGGACGCGCACGCTCATTCGCGCGCATATCGAAAGCATGTTGCGCGATCAGGGCGAGCACTCGATCACGCTGGCGGAAATGCACGCCTTATCGCGCGACCGCCTGGCCCAAGTGCTGGCGCTTCGCGATACCTACCAGAATTTGATCCGCTCGGTTCTCGAAGACGCGCAGAACGCGGGCGCGCTGCGCGGCGATATTCAAGTGAAGTATCTCTGCCTGGCGGTGCTTGGACTGATGAATCGCGTGCTGGTCTGGTACCGCAAGCGCGGCGCCCTTTCACCCGCCGAACTGGGTCAACTGCTGGCGACGATTTTCCTGAGCGGCGTCCGGGCGGCGGATTGAGGCGCGAAAATGCGATTCTTCCTGCCAAGGGACCAACCAATACGGCTGTTACCATGAATTCTTTCCGAATTCTTTCCCATGTTGCGCTTTGAAACCGCCGGAGAGTCTCATGGCGAGTGTCTAGTGGCGACGCTTACCGGGCTGCCGGCGGGAGTACCCGTCTCCCTGGAAGCGATCGACCGCGAGCTATGGCGGCGCCAGCAGGGTTATGGACGCGGCGGACGCATGAAGATCGAGACCGACCGGGCGCACATCGTCAGCGGCGTGCGGCACTCGAAAACTATCGGCTCGCCCATTGCGATTCTGATTGAAAACAAAGATTGGAAGAACTGGACCGAGGTGCTTCCCGTGGAAAACGCCGAAGGCGCGGAGGACAAGAAAAAACCGGTCACGCGCCCCCGGCCTGGCCACGCCGATCTGGCGGGTGCGATCAAGTACAATTTTCAAGACGCGCGCTACGTGCTGGAGCGCGCCAGCGCGCGTGAAACCGCGGCGCGCGTTGGGGTGGGCGCCCTGGCGAAGGCATTCCTGGGTCAGCTCGGGGTTGAAGTGCTGAGCCACGTAATACAGGTGGGCGGCGCGAAATTGAATCGCGCCGTGGCGTGGGATGAACTAGTGGGTTTGAGCCGGCGCGCGGACGTGCTGCTGAACTGCGCCGACACGGAGGCCGAGCAGGCGATGAAAGCCGTCGTCGACCAGGCCTATCGGACAGGCGACACAGTAGGCGGCGTCTTTGAAGTGGTGGCGCACGGGGTTCCTCCGGGACTGGGCTCGCACATCTCCTGGGACTCGCGGCTGGATGGACGGCTCGCGCAAGCCATTGTCTCGATGCAGGCGGTGAAGGGCGTGGAAGTGGGCTTTGCGGCCGAGGGATCGCAAGCGTACGGATCGCAGGTGCAGGACACGATCCATTACAATCGCGGCGAGCGCCGGTTTTTTCGGGGCGCCAATCGAGCCGGAGGGCTGGAAGGCGGCATGACCAATGGTCAGGATGTGGTGGTTCGCGGGCTTCTCAAGCCGATTTCCACTCTGCGCAAGCCGCTGGAGAGCGTCGATCTCGCCACTCGCGAGCCGGCGTTGGCCGCTTATGAACGCAGCGACGTTGCCGTCGTGCCGGCGGCGGGAGTGATTGGCGAAGCAATGGTGGCGTTGGTGCTGGCCTCCGCGACGCTGGAAAAATTCGGCGGCGATTCGCTTGCGGAAACGAAGCGGAACTACGAAGCCTATCTCGATCAGGTGAAAAATTTCTGATGATCTACTCGATCGTGAAGTACGGCCAACCGGTGTTGGAGCAGCCCGCGGCCGAGGTCGCCGATTTCGATAGCGAGGAGCTTCACACTCTGGTCGACGACATGTTTGCTTCGATGTATGCGGCCAAGGGGGTTGGGCTGGCGGCGCCGCAAATCGGCATCGGTAAGCGCATCGCGGTGATCGATATTTCGAGCGGCGAAGACCCGGAGCAGAAAGTGGTGCTGATTAATCCGGAGATTATCGACCGGCAGGGATCTCAAACCAGCGAAGAAGGATGCCTCAGCCTGCCCAGCTTCCGCGAGCCCGTCACGCGCGCGCAGCGGGTCACCGTGCGAGCCTTCGACGCCAGAGGCAAGCAGTTCGAAATGACCGGAGAGGAACTGCTAGCGCGGGCGTTCTTACATGAGACGGACCACCTGAACGGGACGCTGTACATCAGTCACATCAGTCCGCTGAAGCGCGATCTGATACGGCGGAAGATACGGAAGCTCCAGAAGGCGAACGAATGGTCGTAAGCGAGGTGAATGTGACGCACGCTCTAGCGTGCAGCGGCGAGCTTCAGCCCGCCGAATTCGGACCGTGGGCTCAAGCCCACGGCAGCACGCTAAAGCGTGCGCCACGATGAAACTCGTGTTCCTGGGCACGCCCGCATTCGCCGTTCCATCGCTGCAGCGGACAGTCGCGGAAGGCCACGAAGTCGCGGCGGTTTTCACCCAACCGGACCGGCCGAAGGGCCGGGGGCACAAGCAGCAAATGCCGCCGGTAAAGGAAGCTGCGCTCAGGCTCGGTCTGCCGGTATTTCAACCAGAGCGCGTGCGGAAGCCCGAGGTGGTGGGCCAACTGCGCGATTTCGTACCCGAAGCGATGGTGGCGGTGGGCTATGGGCAAATTATTCCTCAGGCGATCCTCGACATTCCGCCACTGGGGATCATCAACGTTCATGCTTCGCTCCTGCCGAAGTATCGCGGCGCCGCTCCCATTCAGTGGGCCATCGCGCGCGGGGAAACGCGCACGGGCGTGACCACCATGCGAATCGACGCCGGCCTCGATACGGGCGGCCTGCTGCTCAAGTGGGAGACGGAAATCGGCCGGGAGGAAACCGCCATCGAATTGAGCGAGCGGCTAGCGGCCGCGGGAGCGGAACTGCTGGCGCGGACTCTTTCCGATCTGCCGAATCTTCGCCCCGAGCCGCAGGACGATTCGCAGGCTAGCTATGCTCCGATTCTGAAAAAGGAAGACGGCCATATCGATTGGTCGATGACGGCGCGGGAAATTTTGAGCCGGGTACGAGGCTTGCTGCCGTGGCCCGGCTGCTATGCCTTTTTGCGAGGGCTGCGGCTGCATATTTGGAAGGCTCGTCCGGCGAATCTGGAGATAGCGCCCGGCCGGCTGCATTTACAGGATCGTCACCTTTATGCGGGCTGCGCCGATGGCGCGATCGAACTGCTGGAGGTTCAATTAGAAGGCAAAAAGAGAATGGCGGCGGGCGCATTTCTCAACGGATTCACGATGGAAGCCGACGAGGCGTTGGCATGAAAAAACCGGTCGGCTATCGGTACGCCTCGGCGTATGCCGGCATTCGAAAGGTGGCAAAGGACGACGTCGCGCTGATGTTTTCCGAGTCGCCCGCGTCCGTCGCCGCCGTCTTCACTAAAAACCGGGTAGTGGCGGGACCGGTGATCGTGGCGCGCCGCAATCTCCGGTTGTCGGGCGGAAGAATGCGCGCGGTGCTGGCCAACGCGGGCAACGCGAATTGCGCGACGCGTACGGCCGAGCAAGTGGCCAAGGAATGCGTCAAAGCCGCGGCGGACGTGTTGAAGATCGCGTCGCGTGAAGTTTTGCCCGCCTCTACCGGCGTGATCGGCGTGGAGTTGGATCCAGCATCGATTTTACGGGTCCTGCCGGAACTGCACTCCGGACTGGATCCCGAGCGGTTCGAAGCCGCTGCCGCGGCCATCCTCACCACCGATACGCGATCGAAAACGGCATTCGCCGAAACGCAAGGCGCGCGGATCGCGGGGATGGCGAAGGGCTCGGGGATGATTCATCCACGCATGGCGACTACGCTCGGATTCGTGATGACCGACGCCGTGATCGCGCCGGCGGCTTTGCGTTCGGCGCTTTCCCGAGCCATCGAGCGCAGCTTCAACCGCATCTCCGTGGATGGCGACACTTCCACCAACGACACGGTGGCGGTGTTCGCCAACGGCGCGTCGAATGCACGGCCGCCTGCGAGAGCGTTCGAGGATGCTCTGACCGAGGTACTGGAGTCGCTCGCAGTGCAAATTGTGCGGGACGGCGAAGGCGCGCGGAAGTTAGTCACGATCGAAGTCGCCGGCGCTTACAACGATCTCGCCGCGGAAAAGCTGGCGCGAGCCATCGCAAATTCGCCGTTAGTGAAGACCGCCATCGCGGGATCCGACCCCAACTGGGGCCGCATCCTTTCCGCGGCCGGAAACGCGGGCGTTGCGTTCGATCCGCGGCTGGCCGATATCGATATGCAAGGCGTGGCAGTGTGCCGGGGAGGCGTCGCCGCGGATTTCGCGGAGGACGAGCTAAAGCGGAAGCTCGACGGCCCGGAATGCCTCATTTCCTTCACCATTCGAGGCCGCGGCCGAGGCCGCTCGCGTTTCTGGAGCTGCGATCTGACAGAGGAGTACATTCGAATTAACGCGAGTTACCGCACGTGAAATTTGCAGTTGTGATGTTTGCCGCCGCCCTCGCCGCGCAGGAACTCCCTCCGCAGGACGCTCCCAAGGATATTCTGGACTTCTTCCGGACTGCCGCCGAAACCCTGGCCGACAAGGATGCCGGCGCGTTCCTGAACCATTTTGATCCCAAGATGCCGGGCTATGACCGGCTTTCAAGCGACGTGCGATCGCTGCTGGACCGCTCCGAGGTCTCCTCGAGCATCGAAGTAGTTTCGGATCAAGGAGACGCCCATAAGCACACCATCGAGCTCGACTGGCTATTGCAGGTCGATCAAGACGCGCCGCGGCGCGGAATCGTGAAGTGCGCCATCGAAAAACAGGGAACAAAATGGAAAATCGTTTCGTTCGACCCGTTAGGATTCTTCGCTGGATAATGGGCGCATGAACGTCTTGGAATTGGATGGCCTGGGAGTCCGCTTCGGCCAACGCGATATTCTTTGCGATCTGCGGATATCGCTTTCAGGCCGGTCGATAGGGCTACTTGGGCCCAACGGCGCGGGGAAATCCACGCTGATTCAGACGCTCGTGGGCTTTTGCCGCCCAAATTCCGGCACGGCGCGCGTTCTGGGCTACGATATTCGCCGCGATCTCTCCTATATCCGAGCGCTCATCGGCTACATGCCGGAAAACGATGCGTTCATCGGCAACATGACAGCCGTGGCGTTCGTACGAATGATGGGCGAGCTTTCCGGGCTTCCCTCGGATGCGGCGCTGGAACGCGCTCACGAATCTTTGTTCTATGTCGGGCTAGGCGAGGCGCGCTACCGGCTGCTGGGAACGTATTCGCTGGGAATGAAACAACTGGCGAAGCTGGCGCAAGCGATCGTCCACGGGCCGAAGCTGTTGATCCTGGATGAGCCGACTAATGGCCTGGATCCTCCGGCGCGGCAGCGCATGATCAAGTTGATCCAGGAAATGCGGGATTCCGGAGAGATGCGGCTGTTGATCTGCTCGCACCTGCTGCGCGATGTTGAGGAGACCTGCGAGGAGGTGCTGATTCTCAAGCAGGGGCGTATCGTGCAGTCCTGCAATCTTGAGGAAGAACGGCGGGCCAACAAACGCTTCGTCGAATTGGAGGCTTTTGGGCACCATCATGGGTTCGCGGACGCGATGACGGCGCTGGGATGCGAGTGCTCGCATTTGGGATTGGGGCGATTCAAGATGGTGCTGCCGGAGGGATTCGAGCTGCGCGAGATCTATCGCTGGGCTTCATCGAGGGAGGTGCAGTTACGGCGGCTGAGCTATCGGCAGGACACATTGGAAGAGATTTTCATGAAGGCAATGCAGTAGGAGAAAGGACAAGCTGAGGCTTGTCCATCTAAAATATGGCGGTTTACAAGCGGACTTACAAGGCCTATGAGGGCGCCTCGACCCGGCGCTGGGCGCGGTTTTTCGTTCTGCCCCGCTCCGGCTATAGCCGTCTGATGCAATCCAGATTTCTAGTACTGTATCTGATGGCCTGCTTCTTCTTTCCCGTGTTGTGCGCCGTGTTTGTGTACGCGTCCCATAATTTGAGCGTTTTGGACAGCTTCAATATCCCCTCTGGCCGGATCTTCAAGATCGACAATCAGTTCTTCCAGTTTTATTGCGCATTCCAAGGCGGGATGGCCTGCCTTCTCACCGCGTTCATCGGGCCGGGATCGATTGCGCCGGATCTCGCCAACAGGGCGCTGCCTCTGTACTTCTCCCGTCCGTTCGGCAGGGCCGAATACGTTGCGGGGAAGATGAGCCTCTTGCTCTATTTCCTCTCGCTGATCACCTGGGTTCCCGGGCTGTTTGTGTTCGGGGTACAAGCGGAACTAGCCGGCTGGCAATGGACCCGTGACAACGCCTGGATGGCGTGGTCGCTGCTGGCGGGCCTGCTGTTGTGGGATCTGTTTTTGGCCCTGATGGCGCTGGCGCTCTCCGCCTCGGTGAAATGGAGCATCGCGGCCGGCGCGCTGATTTTGGGGGTCCTGTTTGCCGGAGGCGGCCTTGCCGCGGCGGTGAACGCTATCGTTCGTACGAACTACGGAAGCCTGCTGAATATGCGCCAGGTGATCTCGATCATTTGGTCTCAGATGTTCCGGGATGAGCAGGCCTCGAATGTGTCCGCCGGTCAGGCATGGGTGGCGCTCGCGGCCGCGTCCGCGATTTGCATTTGGCTGTTGAAGCGCCGGATTAAGGCGTTCGAGGTGGTCAAATGACCGATCGCGTCGTGTTCGACAACGTCTCCCGCTTCTATGGCGAAGTGCTGGGCGTGAACCGCGTGACGTTGTCCATTCCTCCCGGAATCACCAGCCTGGTTGGCCCCAACGGGTCTGGCAAAACGACGCTGATGAATTTAATGACTGGGCTGGTGCGCCCCACGCGCGGCGCAATTCGCGTTCTGGACGTTCCGCCGGACGCTCCCGAGCGGCTTTGCCATCTGGTGGGCTATGCCACGCAGTTCGATTCGTTTCCCAAAGGGCTCACCGGCTATGAATTCGTTTACTCGTTTCTGAGACTGTTCGGGTATCCGCACGACCGCTGCGTGAAGCAGGCGGATGGCGCCATCGCGCGCGTTCGCATGACCGAGGCCTCCAATCGCAAAGTCGCGGGTTATAGCAAGGGCATGCGGCAGCGGATCAAGCTGGCGCAGGCGCTTGCGCACGACCCGCGGGTGCTGGTGCTGGACGAGCCGCTCAACGGCCTGGACCCGCTGGTGCGCAACGAGACCATCGCACTATTCCGCGAGATGGCTCGCGAGGGACGCCACGTGATCGTATCAAGTCACGTGTTGCATGAGGTGGACCAGATCTCCGATCAAGTCATTCTCTTGAGCAACGGATACGTGGTCGCGGAGGGCCAGATTCAGAGCGTGCGCGGGGAGATTCGGGACCAGCCGATGCAGGTCTGGATCCGCTGTGGCCGGCCAGGAGCGCTCGCCTCCAAGCTATTTGAACTGGATCATGTTGTGGAGGCGCGGCTCGCCGGCGACGGGGCGGGCGTTCTGGTGAAGACGCGCGACGCCGATCGCTTTTACAACGCTTTAAATCGCATCGCGCTGGACGGCGTCGATCTGGAAGGCGTCACGCCGGTGGACGACAACGTGAACGCCGTCTATGGCTATCTGATCGGGGAGGATCGATGAGAGCCCAGATCGCCTCCGTGCTTCGGCTGGAGCTGAGGAAAACGTTTTTTTCACGCCGTGGATTGTGGATATACGTGCTGGCGTTCGCGCCCGCCCTGCTCTACCTGATTCACGCTATCGACGTGACGCGCGACCACGAGCACCGCCAGGCGCTGGCGGCGGCCCATCCGGTGGCTACGGAAGCTTTGAGCTCCATTAAGCAGGGAATGAGCGTCGAACAATTGTTTAGCGCGGCAGGCGAACCTTACTCCAGCCGGACGATTACGCAAGGGCGAAGAGCTCGCGGCGGCGGTTTCCGCGACCTTGCGATCTACCAATACACCGACGGCGACAGCGATTTCACATTCGTCGTAGTGGACGGCCAGATAGAGCGCATCAACGAGCAGGATCGCTGCAATTTGCAAAAAGATTCGGCGATTTTCGCGACCGTCTTCCAGTTCTTCTACTTGCGCCTGGCTGTGTTTTTCGGCTGCGTGGGAATTTTCATGAACCTCATCCGTGGCGAGATGCTGGACAAGAGCCTGCACTTTTACTTGCTCGCGCCCATGCGACGCGAAGGCCTGCTGGTGGGCAAGTATTTAGCCGGCCTGATCGCCTCAGTGTCGATATTCGTTGTGGGGACTCTGTTGCAAATCGCGGCGCTTTCGTGGCATTTCGACCCCGGCGCGGTAAGCGCATATTTGCACGGGCCGGGGTGGGGCCAGATCGCCTCCTACGTAGGCGTGACGGCGCTAGCCTGCGCCGGATATGGAAGCATCTTTCTCGCGGCGGGCTTGCTGTTCCGCAATCCCATCCTCCCGGCTGCGTTCGTACTGCTGTGGGAAAGCATCAATTTGTTCCTGCCCGCCGCACTGAAGAAAATCAGCGTGATTTTTTATCTTCAGGCGCTGTGCCCGGTGGTTGCCTCGCCCGATCGCGACCTGAGCCTATTTCAACGCCTTCTGATTTCCTCCGCCGAGCCTCCGCGAGCGTGGGTCGCGGTGACAGGCTTGCTTGTGGTGACTGCGGGAGTGCTCGTCTTTTCCGGCTTCCGGGCGCGGAGGCTGGAGATCAACTATGGGACGGAATGATTAAATAGTAGGCCGATGCCTATCAAGCTGAAACCGGTGGATGTCGCGGTGATCGGCTTGGGAGCGGCCGGAGGGATCGCCGTGCTGCCGCTGGCGCGCGCCGGGCTGAGGGTCGCGGGCATTGAAGCGGGCACATGGATGGACCCGCGCGCCTTTCGCCCCGACGAAATTAACAATAATGTCCGGCGGCTGGTGACTTCCTCCCCTAAAGCGCAGTTGGAGCGGCCGACGGTTCGTTCCAGCCCTTCGCAGCCGACTCAGCGCCCGGCGTTCCATCCCATGATGAACGCGATCGGCGGGACTTCCATTCACTATTGGGCGCAAAGCTGGCGATTGAATCCGTGGGATTTCAAGTGCCGCTCCAATATCGTCAAACGGTATGGCGCGAGCGCGCTTCCGGCGGGCTCGACTCTTGAGGACTGGCCGCTGACTTACGAAGATCTGGAGCCCTATTACGATCTGGTCGAATACGAGATCGGCGTTTCGGGCAAGGCGGGCAATATTCAAGGCGCCATCGATCCCCGAGGGAACGTGTACGAAGGGCCTCGACGGCGCGAATATCCGATGGCGCCTTTGCGCGAGACCGAATTCACCCAAAGGATGGCGGAGGTGGCGCGGCAGCTTGGATGGAAGCCGTTTCGTCCGCCCGCCGCCATTGCCTCGCAGCCGTATAAAGGCCGTCCCGGCTGTGCCTATCACGGCTACTGCGACCGCGGCGGCTGTCACGTGAGCGCGAAGAGCTCGACGGCCGTGACCACGATTCCCGCGGCGCTGAAGACTCGCCGCTTGACCATCTTCGATCGCGCTCAGGTGACGCGCATCGTCGCCGGCAATGATGGACGAGCGGCGGGAGTGCAATATGTCAGGGATCGGATGGAGTATTTCCAGCCCGCCAAAGTCGTGCTGCTCGCGTCTTATACCTACGAAAATACGCGCCTGCTGCTGCTTTCGAAGTCCCGGGCGTATCCGAAGGGATTGTCGAACAATCATGGACAGGTGGGGCGGCATTATTTCGGCCATTGGGTGGACTCCGTCGGCGCGCTGTTTCCTTTGGACGTGAATCTGTGGTATGGCACGCCGGCGCAAGGGGTGACGGTGGACGATTGGGCCGACGATAACTACGATCATTCGAGTTCGGGCTTCGTCGGGGGAACCACTCTGCATGTGCGCACCGAGCGGCATCCCATTGAGGCGGCGGATTCGACGACGTTCGGGCGCGCTCCCGGTTGGGGATCGAAATGGAAGGCGTTCATTCACGAGAACGCCTGTCGTTATGCAAACACTTATCTGCAGACCACGACGTTTCCTTATGAAGAAACCTTCCTCGATCTGGACGATGAAGTGAAAGATCCGCTGGGCGATCCGGTGTGCCGGATCACCACGGCGGCGCGGGCCAACGAGCAGCGGGCCGCGCTCTTCGCTCAGACCAAAATGGAAGAGTGGTTCCGCGCCGCTGGGGCAATCGAAGTCGCCAAGGCGGTTCCCGCCGGCCCGAGCGTCTCCACGCACGCGTATGGAGGAACGAGGATGGGCGGCGATCCCGAAACGAGCGTTGCCAACGCCTGGGGCTTTTCCCACGAGGCGCCCAATTTGGGAATTCTCGGCGCATCGCTGATAGGATCGAGCGGCGCGCGTAACCCTACGCTGACTGTCCAAGCCCTGGCTTGGCGGACAGCGGAGTATTTGGCGAAGAACTGGAAATCCGTATCGGAATAAAGAATCGATTTCCTACGCTGCTTCATCCATAAACTTGACAACGATCCACTAAGATCGCATACTAATACTAGGCTAAATGATGGCCGATACCTTGGAAGGATCTCTTACAAAATGAGCAAAATCATAGGCATAGACCTCGGCACCACCAACTCGGTGGTCGCTGTCATGGAGGGCGGTCAGCCGATCGTCATTCCGAATCAAGAGGGTGGAAGAACGACGCCCTCGGTAGTGGGATTCACCAAGGGCGGCGAGCGCCTGGTGGGACAAGTCGCAAAGCGCCAAGCGGTTACGAACGCGGAGAACACCGTCTATTCGATCAAGCGCTTCATGGGGCGGCGCATCAACGAAGTCGCCGACGAGATGAAGCTGGTGCCCTATAAAGTAGTCGCGGGCGAGAATAACGACGCCCGGGTCGACATCATGGGCAAGAAATACTCGCCGCCGGAGATTTCCGCGATGATTCTCGGCAAGCTGAAAGAAGCCGCTGAAGCCTATCTTGGCGAGAAAGTTACTAAGGCCGTGATCACCGTCCCGGCGTATTTCAACGACTCGCAGCGGCAGGCGACCAAGGACGCCGGCAAGATCGCAGGCCTGGAAGTGATGCGCATTATCAATGAGCCGACCGCCGCCGCGCTCGCTTATGGGCTCGATAAGAAGAAAAACGAGACCATCGCCGTCTACGATTTCGGCGGTGGTACGTTCGATATTTCGATTCTCGAAGTCGGCGACGGCGTGGTGGAAGTGAAATCGACGAACGGCGATACCCACCTGGGCGGCGACAACATCGACCAGCGCATTATCGACTGGCTGGTGCAAGAGTTCAAGCGGGATGAAGGCGTAGACGTATCGAAGGATCAGATGGCTCTCCAGCGGCTGAAGGAAGCCGCGGAGAAAGCCAAAATCGAGCTCTCGACCCTGTTTGAAACCGAAATCAATCTTCCGTTCCTTACCGCGGACGCCTCCGGGCCGAAGCACCTGACCAAGAAGCTGACGCGCGCGCGCCTAGAGCAGATGGTGGCGGATATTCTGGACCGCTCCACCGAGCCTTGCAAGAAGGCGATGGCGGACGCCGGTGTGCAGCCTTCGCAGATCGACGAAGTCGTGCTGGTGGGCGGCGCGACGCGCATGCCCAAGATTCAGGAGATGGTGCGCAACCTGTTCGGCAAGGAGCCGAACCGCAGCGTGAACCCGGACGAAGTAGTCGCGGTGGGCGCGGCGGTGCAGGGCGGCGTGCTCGGCGGCGAGGTGAAGGACGTTCTGCTCTTGGACGTGACGCCGCTTTCGCTCGGCATCGAGACGCTGGGCGGCGTATTCACCAAGCTGATCGATCGCAACACAACCATCCCGACGCGCAAGAGCGAGGTGTTCTCAACAGCGGCGGATTCGCAGACCTCGGTGGAGATCAAGGTCTACCAAGGCGAGCGCGCGATGGCGCGGGACAACCGCATGCTGGGCGTGTTCCAGTTGATCGGCATCCCGCCGGCGCCGCGCGGGATTCCGCAGATCGAAGTGACGTTCGATATCGACGCTAACGGCATCCTGAACGTGACGGCTAAGGACAAGGCGACCAATAACGAACAAAAGATCACGATCACGTCCTCTTCCGGGTTGAGCAAAGAAGAAGTGGACAAGATGGCCAAGGACGCGGAGTCTCACGCGGCCGAGGATCACAAGCGCAAAGACGAGATCGATGCGCGCAACCGGGCGGACTCGATGGTTTATCAAGTCGAGAAGATGCTCAAGGAGCATCGCGACAAAATCGGCGAGGCGGACGCGAAGAACGTGGAGGACGCGATCGCGGCGACTCGCAAGGCCATGGAAGGCGGCGGCGTCGATGAAATCAACAAAGCTGTCGACAGCCTGACGCAGGCGAGCCACAAGCTGGCGGAGGCGATGTACAAATCGTCGGCCGGGCCGCAGGGGCCTGGGGCCGGAGAGCAAGCTCCGGGTCCGGATGGCGCCTCGGGCGATGGCGCGTCGAAACCCAAAGATAATGTGGTCGACGCCGAATTTGTAGACGTGGACGACAAGAAGTAACCGCTTGCTTGCGGTCGCGGCTCGGAGTGCCTGCTACCGAGTCGCGACTGCCAGGAAGCGGAGTTAGAACATGGCCCAAGACTACTACCAAACACTAGGGGTGGAACGCAGCGCTGGGGCGGACGACATCCGCAAGGCGTACAGGAAGCTTGCGCGCAAGCACCACCCCGATCTAAATCCCGGCGACAAGACGGCGGAGGAGCGCTTCAAAAAAGTTCAGGAAGCCTACGACATTCTAAGCGATCCGAAGAAGAAGCAGATGTACGATCAGGTCGGCTTCTATTCGGAGAACGGGATGCCGGGCGCGGGAGCGGGCGGGGCGCGAGGCACTCCGCATATGGATTTCGGAGGCTTCGATTTTTCCGATCTGTTCACTAAGGCCGGAGGCGCGCGAGCGGGCGGAGGCTCGGCGGGCGCGCCGGGAGCGGGCGGCGGCGGAAATTTTCAGGACATTTTCAACCAGTGGTTCGGACGATCGGGCGCGCAGGGAGGCGCCGCGCCGCCGCAGCAGCCGGGTTCGGATCTCGAATACGGGCTGAATATCGATTTTTGGCAGGCGATTAAGGGCACGCAGGTTCGTCTGAATATTACTCGGCAGGAGGCGTGCCCGGTATGTCACGGTACGGGGGCGCAATCCGGCGCGAGCGTGGTTTGCCCGGAATGCAATGGCAGCGGCAACGTGAATCAAGTGGCGGGGGCAATGCGGTTCAATCTTACTTGCCCGCGCTGCGAGGGCACAGGCCGTCTGCGAAACCGCTGTGCGAATTGCGCGGGCGACGGGCGCGTATCCACCACCGACACGGTGGAGGTCCGCATTCCAGCGGGCGCGCAGCAGGGCTCGCGCCTGAGGGTGGCCGGGAAGGGTAATGCCGGAACGATGGGCGCGCCCCCTGGCGATCTGTACATCACGCTGCGCGTGGACGCGCATCCCTTTTTCCGCCGCAACGGCGACGATATCGAAATCAACGTTCCCGTGCGGATCGACGAAGCCGGGCTCGGTACGAAGATCGAAGTCCCCACCATTGATGGGCGCGCGCTGCTAAAGATTCCTCAAGGAACCAAGAATGGGCAAAAATTCCGGCTGCGCGATAAGGGCGTGCTGAACGCCCGCAGCGGCAAGCGCGGAGACCAGATCGTCAAGGTGGAGGTGCAGGCGCCGGTGGTGCAGGACGAGCGCACCAAGGAGATTCTGCGCGAATACGCTCAGCTTCATCCGGAAGACCCGCGCGCTGCGATCTGGCCGCAGGTGTAGCATGGCGAAACGAAGCAAAGCCGCGTACATGATCTCGGCGGTGGCCGAGCAGTATCAAGTTCACCCGCAGACGCTGCGCCTGTATGAGCGCGAAGGATTGCTGAAGCCGTCACGGAGCGAAGGCAACACCCGCCTATATACGGACGAGGACCTGGAACGGCTGGAAGTGATCTTGAAACTGACGCGGGATTTGGGAGTGAATCTGGCGGGCGTCGAGATCATCCTCAACATGCGCGAAAAGATGGCGGAGATGCAGAAGCAGATCGAGGCGTTTGTCTCCGGGTTGAACGCGGAGATCAGCCATCGCGCTCGCCCCGCGGCGCCGCAAGCCTCGAATTCTCTGATTCCGGTAATCGAGATCCGGCGGCCGAAGAAAGGCGCATAAGCCGTCGCCGACGTTCAGGGTTACCATCGTTTTAGACGATGTTTGAGAGAATCACCTTCGATCCCGAGATCATGGGCGGGCGCGCCTGCATCCGCGGAATGCGGATCACTGTTTCGCTGCTGTTGAATCTGGTGGCGAATGGGATGCCGATCGATGCGATTCTGCGAGAATATCCGGATTTGGAAGCTGAAGACATCAAGGAAGCCCTATCCTATGCTTCCGCCCTTGCCAACGAGGAAGTACATCCCTTCGCTCACCCGGCAGTGTGAGATTCCTGGCCGACATGGGTGTTTCGATGTCCACTGTTCTCGCCCTTCGCGAGACTGGAGAAGAAACGGTTCACCTTCGTGAACAGGGCCTGATTCGGATGCCAGACGAACAGATTCTGGACAAGGCCATTCAAGAGGGCAGAACAATTCTTACGTTCGACCTGGATTTCGGGGAACTACTAGCTGCCGCGGGGAACAGGGTACCAAACGTCATTCTGTTCCGGTTGCGTGACCAGACTCCCGCCACCGTCACACGCCGACTGTTCCAAGTACTCGCCGAGTGTCGGTTGGCGCTTGAGGCGGGAGCGATTGTGATCGTCGAAGACGGCGGTTATAGGGTTAGGCGGCTCCCTATCATTGGACAAGGAAATCAGCCAGGAGGCTAGTGCGGTTACCAGGAAGAGAGACGCTCGATGCTCGCCGGATCCAGGGATCCAGGGGCTCTAGGCCGACCGTCTGGAAATAAACTCTAATCTGGCGCTCGTTCGGGTCGGATGTTTGTGCGACGTTTCGCCCGCGTTTTAAACGCGGTCGCACAGCGCTCGAGGCGCGCGGCCCGCGGCGCAGCAGTCGGCGAATTCCTTAATTCCCGTAATCGAGATCCGGCGCAGCAAGAAGATGGGCTAAGCGTACGGAAGCCCGGCAATTTCCCGAGCTGTCGTGGGATACACGCGGCTGTCCTTCGATTAGAGGCCGGGTGCGAATACAGACTTCAGTTCTAATGTGTGAATCAATACACATTCGACTGTGTAGAATCGCTGAGGAGGGGTTATGCCCACCAATTTGGCGATCGACGACCGTCTCATCGAAGACGCGCGGGAGTTGGGACACCACCGAACCAAGAAGGAGGCCCTCACCGCCGCCCTGGACGAATACATTCCGAGGCGTAAGCAGCCAGCCGTTCTGGATTTGACCGGCAAGATCGATTACGACGAAAGCTACGATCACAAACGAGAGCGAAGGTCCAAACGCCGCTCGTCATGAAAGTCGTCGGCATCGTTGTTGTCGGGAATCAAGCGGCACGCCCAATTTGAGACATTGCGCAGGGCTCTCCAGGCCTTTCCCGATGAAATCGTCGCGAGGGAAGATCATGAAGCGGCCGCGCAAGCCGGCAACACCTGCCGATCAATGGGGGTGGCTGTCTCCGCGGTGGACATGCTCATCTGCGCGATCGCGCGGAGCCGAGGCATGAGCATATTTACGACCGATCCGGATTTCAATCGCTACGCGGAGGTGCTGGATCTGAACCTCCACGCGCCTGCCAGCCGATTGCGTTGAAACTCCGGAGAGCCGAAGAGAGGAATGGCGATCGGCTCCGCCGCGGCAGGCCAGCGCTAAAGCCGGCTGAGAAAGCTTTCGCCTTTCTCGATCCGCGTACCGAAGTTTTCCGCCGCGGTTTGCCCGATGTCGGAAAGCGTCGAGCGCAGCCCCAGATTCACACCGGCTCGCGCGCGCTTGCCGTAAGCCAAAATCGGCACGTATTCGCGGCTGTGATCGGTGGAGGGGGTGGTGGGGTCGCAGCCGTGATCGGCCGTGAAAATCGCAAGGTCGTCTTGCTTCAGCTTGTCCTCAAAGCCTGGAAGCCAGGCGTCCACTTCTTCCAGCGCTCTCGCGTACCCCTCGACATCGTTGCGATGGCCATAAAGCTGATCGAAGTCCACCAGGTTGACGAAAATCAATCCGTCATCGGCCGAATCCATTGCGTCGAGCGTCCTTCGCATCCCGTCGGCGTTGTCCTTCGTCTTTTCGGTTTCGCGAATGCCGCGCCCCAGAAACACATCGAAGATTTTGCCCACGCCGACGATTTCCACGCCGCGTTCCGCGAGTCGGTCGAGCAGCATGCCCTTCGGCGGCGGCACCGCATAATCGTGTCGATTCGGGGTGCGGGTTAACGCGCCGGGTTGGCCGATGAATGGCCGCGCGATCACTCGTCCCACCTCGTGCGGGCCACGCAGCAAACCGCGTGCGATTTCGCAAATCTTGTAGAGCTCGAACAGCGGGATGACTTCCTCGTGCGCCGCCACCTGGAACACGCTGTCCGCCGAAGTGTAAACGATGGGCGAGCCAGTGCGCATATGCTCCTCGCCCAACTCCTTGATAATCTCGGTTCCCGAGGCCGCCTTGTTGCCCAGCGTGCCGCGTCCGATGCGGCGTTCGAAGTCTTCCATGATCTCCGGCGGAAAACCGCGCGGATAAAGCGGAAAAGGCTTCGCAAGATGAATCCCGGCCATCTCCCAGTGGCCCGTCGTCGTGTCCTTCCCCGGCGAAGCCAGCGCGGCGCGCCCGTATGCTCCTAGCGGCGATGGATCGGCCGCGAGCCCTTCCAGTGGCTTGATGTTCGCCAATCCCAATCGGCGGAAATTCGGCAATTGTAACGGACGCCGGCGAGCGATATTGCCGAGCGTATCGCTGCCTTTATCGCCGTATGCTTCCGCGTCCGGCATCTCGCCGATGCCCACGCTATCGAGCACAATCCAGACGATGCGGCGGAAGGTCATTTGCAGTGAACGGCGGCCCTATTTCGCCGCGAGCGCGGCGTCGATCCGCGAAATCAGGACGTTGACGAAGTTTTCGGGCTGAAAGCCGTTCATCCGGCTGGCGACCTTGCCCTGTTTATCGAGCAATACCGTCGTGGGAATCTCGGTGACCCCCAGCAGACGCGTCATCCCGTCCTCGAAATAGACGTGCGAATCCCACTTGTTATCTTCCAGGAATGGCGCCACCACCGTGTGGTCTTCATCCGTGTCGAGCGCCAGAAAAGCCAGATCGTTCCGGTCACCGTAGTGTTTTTTCACTTCCTCATAAAGAGGATGCTGAGCGCGGCACGGCACGCACCAGGTCGCCCAAAAATCGAGCACGAGCACTTTTCCGGCGAGCTGCGACATTTGCAACTTCTTCCCGTCAAGTCCGGTGATGGTGAATTCGGCCGCGCTCGTTGCCGCCCCGTTCGGATCGAGCCCCCGAAGCTTGAGGAGCCGCGATCCGACCATGGTAGACATGCGATCGTAAGCTGCCAGTATCAGATCGCCCATGCCCTTCTCCGAACCACCGTGTTGCTTGCTGTAAAGCTCGCCCAAACGCTGCCGGTCTGCCTGGCGGTCGGCGTCGGTGGTGTGGGCGTCCGGAATCGCGAAAGCTTCCGCCAGGTGAGTGACGGCTTCCTGATCGCGGCCCAAACGAATCAGACTTTCCGCCCAAACCCGCGCTGTCTCTTCCGACGGATATGCCGAAAATGCGCGCTCCGCGAGCTGCTCGGATTCGAGCTTCTCGTTCAAAATCGCGCGAGCCCGCGACTGCACCGTCAGCGTGCGAGCGCGCGCCCGATCGCGGTCCTCCTGCCGCTGCGCGGCCCCCGTGCCGCTCGCAGCGCCCATGCCGTCGATCAAATCCTCCAGCGAGCGGGCATACTTGATCGCGTTTTGAGCGTTCTCCTGTCCGCCCAGCGCCAGCAATGACTGCGACACGCGGTCGAGCATCAGCACGTCGTCTTTCGAATGGCTCAACACTCGTTCGCCATACTCGACCACGCGCCTGTCGTCCTTCGTATCGATGGCGGCCTTCGCAATGGCAAGCTCGATATCCGGACGCTGCACCGTCTCGGGATATTTTTGCAAGTAGGCTTCGAGCGAACGGAGCAGGTCCAGGCTCGAATTGGCCGATTCATTGACCGCCTTCATTAACTCCTGCTGCTCGGCGTCCGAGGGTTGTTTAGGCTGCGGAGCTTGCGGCTGAAACGGTCCCGCTACCTGCGGCGCACCCGGCTGGATCGAAAATGGCGCCTGCTGCGCCATCGCCGCCGCGGCGACAAACAGAAGCGCGAAGCGCATCATTCCGATTTCGCCTTGGCCCGTATGGCCGCCGCGACATAGGCCGCGCGCTCGCGCGCCATGTTGATAAACGCCTCGTTCTTGGCGACGCGATCCAGCAGCGGCAGCATCTGCGGCGTCGCCACCAGCCGCTTTTGCTCCCACAGGCTCACAATCTGAAGCATCGCCTGATGGACGCCCAACCGGTCGTGCTTGGAAACGCGGTCCAATTCTAAATAAGCCCGCTCGCTTTCGGTGATCTTCTCGAACCAGTCCTGTAGCGCCCGTGCGTTCTCATCCACCGAGTAGTTGAACTTGCATTCGTGCACTTCCGCGCCGTCTTCCCAGCGATAGGTCTTGGCTCCGAGATTGGCGACCTTTAGCCCGCTCTCAAGGGGCCGCTTGAAATGGTCGAGCTTCGCGGCGAGATCGAAGATCGCCGAGGCCGCATCGCTCTCCAGTTGAAACATCTCCGGATCGTCGTCTTTGGATTCCACATAAGTCGCGGCGCCGCCGGGTTGAACGGTAATCGCGACGTATGGGGGCACGGATCCGGGAAACGTTTTCGAATACAAGATGCGCGGCCCATTCTGCGCAAAAGCCAAGCCGGCCAAGAACACGCCTAAAGCCGCGAGCCGCATCAGTGTAATACTCCCGCGGCGCGCTTTCCGGGCGCGCGGTACGAAGTCGCGTGACAAATCGCGACCGCCAAAGCGTCGGAGACATCCTCGGTCTCCAGTTCCTGGTCGAAGCCGGTGAGAGTCCGCACCATTCGCCCCACCTGATGTTTTTCCGCGCGCCCATAGCCGACAACGCTCGTCTTCACTTCAAGCGGCGAATACTCGCCCAAGGCTATTTGCGCCTCCGCGATCGCCAGCAGCGCCACGCCCCGGACGTGCGCCAACTTCAGCGCGGTCTTGACGTTCTGGGAATAAAAAACTTCTTCCACGGCGGCGGCGTCGGGCCGATGCTCGGCGAGGACATCCCGCAAGGC
The DNA here is from genome assembly GCA_036557165.1 of Bryobacteraceae bacterium. Lineage (GTDB taxonomy): Bacteria > Acidobacteriota > Terriglobia > Bryobacterales > Bryobacteraceae > Palsa-187. The sequence goes on along the minus strand of DATBIA010000001.1, from coordinate 12,468 downwards.
GGCGGCGATCGTTCGAAGCCGCTGTTCCAGCGTTTCGCGCGGCGATGTGACGATGACGCCGTGTCCTAAAATGCGATGGCTGCGTCCGTCGCTCGAGATAACGCCCCAGCCGGTGCGCTCTGTTCCGCAGTCGATCCCGAGAACACGCACGGCGGCATTCCCGGGCTTCTAAGAAGCCAGGGCCTCCAGTTCCTTTTCGTCGATATCGAAGTTGGAATAGACGTTTTGCACGTCGTCGTGCTCTTCCAGCGCCTCGCTCAGCTTCAGCATGCCGCTGGCGTTTTTGCCTTCCAACTTGATCAAATTCTTCGGGACCATCGCGATCTCGGCCGAAACGGTTGGAATTTTGGCTTTGTGGACTGCTTCCAGCACGGCCTCATGCGATTCGGGCGCGGAAAGCACTTCCCAATTTGCGCCGTCGTTGCGCAGGTCCTCCGCGCCGGCTTCCAGCACTAGGTCCATCAGTTGGTCCTCGCCGGCTTTGTCGTTTTCGATGAGGATCTGGCTTTTCCGCTCGAACATCCAGGAGACGCTGCCCTGCTCGCCCAAATTTCCGTTGTTTTTGGTGAACAGATGGCGGATCTCGCTCACGGTGCGATTGCGGTTGTCGGTGGCGACCTCAACCAGCACAGCGGCGCCGCCGGGACCATATCCCTCGAACGTGACTTCGTCGATTTGTCCGCCTTCCAGCTCTCCCGTGCCGCGCATAATGGCGCGTTTGATATTGTCGGCGGGCATGCTGACGGCCTTGGCGGCCGTGACGGCGGTGCGCAAGCGAGGGTTGGCGTCAGGGTCGCCGCCGCTGCGCGCGGCAATCATAATTTCCTTGATGATGCGGGTAAACGCCTTGCCGCGTTTCGCATCGAGGGCGGCCTTCTTGTGCTTAATCGTCGCCCATTTGGAATGACCTGACATGGATTCTCTCCAAAGGATAACAGATGCCTTACGGACGCGGAACTACATGCTTGTTGCCCGCTCAGCCGCGCGTACGGCTCAACAACGCGCGCTCGATGTCCTTCGGCCATTCGGCGCCGGCGCCGCGGCGCTCACGGGCTTCGCGGATCAGGCGTAGATTTCGAGCGGTGGTCTCCGGCTCCCATTTCTCGCGGATCGCGGCGAGCGCTTGCGTGAGATTTTTCTCCGCCTTCGATCTGTCTTCGCCGAGAATCGCAAGCTCCAGAAGCGTAGCGTAGTCCCAGTAATCCGGATTGTCCTTCGCGATCTTGCGCTCGACCGCATAACGAACCAAGGGAAGGATTTCGGTTCTGCGCTCATCGGGCGGATCGGCAAGCTCCATTAAGGTCACCGCGTTGATACCGGGGTAGGCGTCGCGCCAGTCGGCCTCGAATCCCGCCAGATAGGCGCCGATCGCTTGGTCAAGCCACCTGCGCTCTTGTGTTTCGTCCCACCGATCTTTGTAAATGCGCCCCAGGATCGCGCAGGTCTCGCTGCTCGGTCCTCTCTCTTCCAGCAACTCCCGAAGAATGCTCTCGGCTTCCTCGCGCCTGTGCAGGCGATTTAAAGCCCATGCGGTTTGTTCGCGCACCAGCGCGGTTCTGGCGAGCGGAAGCGGCATCTTCGCGGCTAACTCGACCATATCGCTCCACGCGGAGACCGCCCGGTAAGAGAGCAAGCGATCGACGAGAATACCTGCCTGCGCTCCAACGTCTGCCGGCTTGCGAGCCTCTTCGCGGAGTATGTCCGTTTTCGCGTGATCGGTCGCCAGCTCCAATAAAGAAAATATGGAATGGCGCCGGGCCGAGCTGCGCTGCTGTTTCAGCGCTGCCGCGATCGCCTCCCGCTGAGGGACGGCGCTGTAGCGAATCGCATCTAGCCACTCGGGGGCGGCCCCGGCGGCGATCGCCACTGTGGTTCCAGGGCGCTGCGCATGGCGCATGCCCAACCCATAATATCCGGTTGCGTCTACACGGGTTACGTCTACCACGGCGAATGGACACAACAGCATCTGTTCGAAGATCTCGGCCGGCGCGGCTTCGGGCGACGGACGCCACGGCTCCAATCCGGCATCGCGCGCCGCCGGCGCGATCGATTCTTCATAATCGCGATGCGAAGTTGTGAGAATAAAACAGAGGAGATCGCTCATGGACTACCCCAATCCTAAACTGTCCTGGTACTTCGTCATCGCGTTCTCCGTATCCACCGCCTGGGCGCAGCAACACTACGAAATCGGAGCGAATGTGGGATATGGAATTTATCGGAACGGCTCCATCTTTTCCGCCTCGGGCACGGCCCAAGCCGGCATTCGCAACCGCTTCGCCGCCGGCGTGATTCTTGGCGACGATTTTTCCAACTACGTTTCCGCCGAATTCAAGTATCTCTATCACGACGGCCACCCGTTTCTGCAAGCGCCGGGCGTGAAGGTCGACATTCAGGGTCAATCCCACGCGCTGACGGTTGGGCTGCTGTTCCATTTCAAGGAACGCGATCATCGCATGCGCCCTTTCGTCAGCGGCAACGTGGGAGCGAAAGATTACGTGATCGCCGGCCCCGAGCCCTTTCCTCAGCCGATTCCCCAGATCGCAAGCCTGATCGCCAACGACGTGTGGAAAGTCGTCTTCGCCGTGGGCGGGGGCGTGAAGTATCGCCTCCACGAGCACGTTCTCATAAGAGGAGAGTTCCTCGATTATATTACGACCTTTCCGCGGCAGCAGATCGTGCCAGCGCCCCACAACACGGCCCGAGGGGTATTTGAGCAGTTCACGCCACTATTCGGCGTGAGCTACACGTTCTGATACCGGAGGGCCGGCCATCGGAGGTTTTTTGTATACTCTAAGATCACACCAAGGAGAAGCGAATGAGCAAAAAAACGATAGCGGTCATGGGCGCGACCGGCTCGCAGGGCGGGGGCCTGGTTCGCGCGATTCAACGCGATAAAAGCGGCGATTTTACGGCCCGAGCCCTTACTCGAGACCCAAACTCGGACAAAGCTAAGGCGCTGGCGAATCTGGGCGCCGAAGTCGTCCAAGTGGATATCGACGACCCGGCGAGCGTCAAAAAGGCTTTTGAGGGCGCGCACGGCGCCTATTGCGTTACCTTTTTCTGGGCTCACTTTTCACCCGAGAAGGAACAGGCCGAAGCCAAAAGCATGGCGCAGGCGGCAAAGGACACGGGATTGAAGCACGTCATCTGGTCGACTCTGGAAGACACGCGCAAATTCATCCCGCTGAGCGACAACCGCATGCCCACGCTCCAAGGCAAGTACAAGTGTCCGCACTTCGATTCCAAGGGGGAAGCGAACCATTTCTTTTCGGATCTGGGCCTGCCGGTGACATTTCTGCTGACTTCGTTTTACTGGGATAACTTCATTTATTTCGGAATGGGGCCGAAAAAGCAGGACGGTAAGCTGGTCCTCACGTTGCCAATGGGCGATGCGAAGATGCCGAGCATGGCGGCCGAGGACATCGGCAAGTGCGCCTATGGCATTTTCAAGCGAGGCAGCGAGTTCATCGGCAAGACTGTGGGGATCGCGGGGGAGCATCCCACCGGCACGCAGATGGCGGCGTCTTTTGCCAAAGCTCTAGGCCAGCCGGTGAGCTACAACGCGATTCCTCCGGACGTTTATCGCGGCTTCGGATTTCCGGGCGCGGAAGATTTGGGGAATATGTTCCAGTTCTATCACGATTGCGAGAAGGACTTCGCGGCGGCGCGGAGCCTGGAATTCAGCCGGTCATTGAACCCGGAGCTTCAGACGCTGGATCAATGGCTGACCGCCAATAAGAGTCGCATTCCGCTCGATTAACGAAGGTTGCGTTTGTCAGCACCGCTCCCTGACGGTCGCGGCTCAGAATGGGCGCTTATAATTACAGCGACTTGCCGAGCCGCGACCGCCAAGGAGCGGTTTACTCAAACCCCACCCCGGAGCTTAGGCTCCCGCCGATGCGCCCTTCAGTTCCTTCCGCACGATCGCCGCACCGTCGGCCAAAGCCTTGAGCTTCAGTTTGGCGACAGTACGCGGAAGCGGTTTCATGCCGCAATCCGTGCTCAGATAGACTCGCTCCGGCGGAACGATTTGGAGCACCTTCCGAATGCGGGCGGCCACCTGCTCCGGCGTCTCGATCAAGCTGGTGCGGATGTCGAGCACGCCCACCTGGACTTCTTTGTCCTTGGGCAGCGACTTCAGTGCGTCCAGGCCCGCCATCTCGCGGTTCGCGAAATCCAGCACGAACTGTTCGACGGGAACGTTGAAGAAGTGCGGGAGAACGGTCTCATAGCCCGTCGGGAACAGGCTGTTCAGAGAATTTCCCCAGGCGTTGCCGAAGCAGAAATGCCACGCGATCTTCGCGTTCACGCCGTCCACGCATTGCGCGATCACGTCGCCAATCCACTTGTAATCGTCATTGTTGTTGGTGAACAACGGCAGCCACGCGCCCAGATCCTCGATTTGCAAATATTTCGCCCCAGCCGCGACGAGTTCTTTCATCTCGGCGTTAAAGATGGGCGCAAGGGCGTAGCTCAGGTCGCGAGCGTCCTTGTAATGCTTGAAGTATACGTGCCACGCGAGGTTGATGGGACCGGCTCCGACCGAAACCTTCATCGGCTTGGTCGCGTAACGCGATGCGATCTTATACAGGTCGGCAAGGCGAATCGGACCGCGCGCAACGGCGCCGCTGTTCACTACGCCGCCCCAGTCCGAAAGCAGCTCCACATCCTTGGTCCGAATGGTGCTTCCGACCACCGAAGGGTGCTCCTCTTTCGCTTCCTCAAAGCCCTTGATGCGCTCATACATGTACCAGCAAAACGAGCCAATGACGCCCACGTAGTCGTCGAAGTACATCTGGCCGTCGGTGACGATGTCGAGGCCCGCCTCCTCCTGGTCGTGGATCACGGTATGAGTGGCGTCGTGATAGGCCTCCTCGTGGGCGACCTCCTTAAAGGCGACGCGAATATCGCGGCCGAGCAATTGCTGGCGAAACCACTGCGGCCGTGGATACGAGCCGACCATGGTAGTGGGAAGAATCGTATTAGTGATCTTTGTCATGCGTGGACGGTATTTACCCTTTCTTCAAATTCATCGCCGCAACTGGGGCAGTTGCGGTGGAACTGCTAAGCATAACAAATCGTCCGGAAGAGTCGCGCCGAGCGGTGCAGACCTCTGGCTCTAGACGTAGGCGCGGGTGAGAGTTGCCGGGCCTTTCCTGCGAACTCGCCGCCGCGGGTTTCCGCCGGGATGTGACTAGATACCAACTTCCCTACGCGTATATACGTTGCGATACAATATAGGTTCCCCGGCGGGAACGAATTCGATTGGGATGCCGGGAACCGTAAGCATCTGGCCGCCCACAGAGTGATCCCCGCCGAATTTGAGCAGTTGCTGAATAACGATCCAGTGGACCTCGATTACGAATTGGCCGATGGCGAACCGCGGTACCGCTCTGTCGGACTGACGAATACAGGCCGACTGTTGTCCGCGATCTGGACGATTCGCAACGGGAGGATTCGAGCGATCACGGCGTTTCCAGCCGGCGTTTCCGACAGGAAAGCCTTTCTGGAGAAATCCAAATGAAGAAACGGCCAGTCAAATTAGAGACGCGAGTGAAGCGGATTGTACCGGTCTTCGCCACCGAGGCGAAGGAAGCGGAGTGGTGGTATCGCAACCGCGACCAACATGGCAAACAGCTTGGCGAGGCCGTGAAAACCGGCGGCGTCAATGTGCTGACCCGAGAGAAACTTCAGGAGCGGATCAAGGCGTCCCGAAAACCCTCCGCGCCGGTGGTGGCTCTACGGATTCCGGAAGCGGATTTGGCGCTGGCGCGAAGCCAAGCGGAAAAAAAGGGATTGCCTTATCAGACCTACATCAAATCGCTGCTACACGAGACTCTCACGAAGCGAGAGAAGCAAGGGACCGGCTGGTAAGCCATCGGACGGCCGCATCATTCCAGGCCGCACGCGCGGGCCTGCTCGCGAGCTAGCGCGGCTTGATCCTTGCCGCCGTCTCCATGCGCGACCGCGCCCAGCAGGCGGTCGCGATACACGTTGAAGCTGGGCAGAGGTACCCGCGCGAGATCGGCCGCGGCTTGGATGAGATTGGCGTCCTTAAGGCCGACGGTAATGGGCGATCCGGGCGGCTCATACGTTTGCTCCACCATCGTTTTGCCGTAGCCCTTATATGCCGGCGCCGAAAAGAGCCCCTCGGTCATTACTTCGTACAGGACCTGCGGATCTACACTGTACTTGCGCACCAGCGAGAACCCCTCGGCCATTGCGACCATCGCGCAGCCGAGCACCAGATTGTTCGCGAGCTTCACCACTGTCGCGGCTTCCGGCTGCTCGCCGGCGTGAAATGCGCGCCGGCCGATTAGATCGAGCAGCGGCTTGCAGCGCTGGACGGCGTCCGCCGGACCGGCAGTCACAATTCCTAATTGACCGGCTGCGGCGAGATCGGGCCTTCCCAGCACCGGAGCGGCAACCAGGAACTGATTCGCCTCGGCATGCGCGGCGGCGAGCGCTCGGATAGCAGCGACGCCATGCGTGCCCATTGCGAGATGGATCGAGCCCGGCGGCAGAGAATCGCGAATCCCTTCGGGCCGCAGGGCGACATCGGATACTGCGGCGTCTTCCACGAGCATCGTCACGACGACCTCGCGATTTCTACAAGCGTCGGCCATGGTCGAGGCCGCCATCGCGCCGGCGGCGGCTATGTCCGCGACCTGCGAAGCTGCGATATCGTAGACCGCCAGATTGTGTCCGCCGCTCAGGATGCGCCGGGCCATTCCGCCGCCCATGCGCCCCAATCCGATAAAGGCGGCGTTCACAAAAGCCTTAGACCAATTGTCCGCGGACCCATTCGATCTCGCGGCAGACGTAATCGACGATGTCGCCGGTCTTCAGATGATCGGGCAGCACGTCCCAAGTATACGTTTCGATTTCGAGCTGGCCCGACAGCGGCTTCTCTTTATGCATCTTTAGCGCGGCTTCCAACGCGAATCGTGTGGTTCCGAATTTGCCCCCCAGGTCGTCGAGAAAAACAGGAACGTGAAAATGCGTGCGCCATTCGCGCGGGCCGGGGTCCTTGGTGCGCGCGGCAAAGGCGTCTTCCAGGTTCAGGAATTTGGTGATCTTCCCGTTCTTTTTTTCCACCGTCTGGGAGAGATACACGGTCTTGGCAAAGCGCTGGAGCGCTTCGACGGTTTCGTCGGTCACCTGCGGCATGTGCATCGCCGCCACTTCCTGAAGCTTCAGGATCGGAATGCCCGCGTCCACCAGTTTCTGTAGCGACACGGGAATGTCTTCGAAGCCGACGGCCTGGTGCCCGATGTCGAAAACCACTCCCAAATGACGCCGCAGCGCGCCAATTGCGTCCGACACCGGGATGGCCGCGATTTTGGCGAGCCTTTCCGCGGAACGGCCGCTGTACAAGTGCTTGCTGAAATAATCGATCGTCTCGTCGGTGGTTTCGAGGAAACAGTGCGGCTCCGGTTCGAGCGCGAGCGTGACGGTCTTTCCAGTCCGCGCCTCAATCCCCACCAGATGGGCGATCACGCGCAATACGTGCTCGGTGTAGCTGGCGACCACGTCCGGTCCGGTCACGCGCGGCTTGAAACCCAAGGGCGCGCTCTGAATAGAAGGCGCAATCCCCTCCGGCGCGACATCGGCCAGGATATCCGCGACGTTGATCGTGTACTGCGTCCGCTCCTCGCTGCGCCAGTCCGGTTCGTAGACCTGCTCTTTGACGATGGTGTCTTTGAAAGCGCCGTACGGGAACGCATTCACAGTGTAGAGATACATGTCGTTCTCGGCGAGAAAGCGCTTCAAGTCGTCGCGCGCGGCCTTGTCCTTCACCAACGCTTCGGCGGAAGGCGCGGCAAGGCGCAGCGACAATCCAAACGGCTGGTTCGGCGATACTCTGGCTTTCACCTGCGGCACGTAGGTGCGCAGGCTGTGCGACATCAACTCCCAGTTGTCTCCCGGGTGAACGAGCGTCGAGTAACTAAGGTGTCCTAAGCGGCCCAGATTCATAATTTACGATTTATACTCTTTCGACTTGCGCGGTGGACGCGGAACGCACGATGGCCTCGGTGACGGCGACGCCGTGGATCATCTCATCGGTGGGGATCGGATAAGCGGGGCCGCCTTGCGCCGCGCGCGCAAAGGACTCAAGCGACGCGCGAGAGACATCCAGCCGCTCGGCTTCCCAGGTTTCCGCCGGCCCCTTGATCGGTTGGAACTTGCAAGTCCCGAACAGGCGCGTGCGCCGCTCTTCCGAGGAGGCGCCGGCCACGTGCGTCATCCCTTCCAACCGCACCCAGCCTTTCGATCCGAACACCTGAAAACTGAAGCCCGGGCCCGTCGCGGCCATCGTGCCAAGATAGCCCGACATACCGTCTTTCATCCGGAAAAGGACGGAAGTGGTGTCGTCGGAATCGATCGTGACGGCGCGGCGAAAGCTCTGCGCGAATACGTGGTCGATCGTGCCGCACAAGTCGATCATGCCGTCGATCGCATGAACGCCCATGGGGGTCAGGGCGCCGCACGGCGCCTCCTGCCGGTTCGCCCTCCAGGCGTCCGGCTTCAGCAGCAGCGCGTTAGCGAACGTCATCGTCGCTTCCACATGCAGAATCGTGCCGAGATCGCCCGTCCGGATGCGATTCCGCAATTTCGTAATCTCCGGATGAAACCGCCGGTTATAGCCGAGAGCGAGCGTCACGCCCGCTTTCTTGGCGGCGTTTACGGCCTCTTCCGCGCTCTCTTTGGTTAACGCGAACGGTTTTTCGCAGAAAATGTGCTTCCCCGCGGCGGCCGCGGCGGCCACCTGCTTTGTGTGCATGGAATGCGGCGTGGCCAGGACTACGGCGTTTACCTTCGGATTGCTCAGAAGAGCCTCGTAAGTATCCGCCAGCTCGAATTTCTGCGCGTCGGCGAACGCTTGCGCTTCTGGCGTCTTATGGCCCGTCGCTCCCGCGATGAACCGCATCTGATCGCTGGTCCCTTGAACCGCCTCTACCAGCGTCTTGCCCCACCAACCCAGGCCCACGATAGCCGCGTTGATCATGCCTGCGCGACCCCTTGAGCCATCCTCAAAAACGAGAACTTCGGATCGGCGGCAAGCGCCTCCGTCAGCGGCAGGCCGAGTTCTTTTTTCACGATGTTGACGCCCTGCACCAACGAAACCATCTTGTAAAACGCATGGCGCCGGCTCATGCCCTCGCGTCCCATTCCGCAGTCGGAGGAAAGCAACAGCCGCTCGGCCGGAATAACCTTCAACGCGCGCCGCACCAGATCCGCCACCTGATCCGGCGATTCCACTTGCAAGGTGTGGTGGTCGATCGCGCCGATCCCGATCTTCTTACCGGTGATCGCCTTGCCCACATCCTCAAGCTCGGCCGCGCCTGAGCTTGCCATCTCGAACGTGATGACGTCGGCATCCACCTGATTGAGCAGCTCTAGCGCGGGTTTGTAGCTCTGCACCTTCGCGAACATGCGTTGCTGCGAAGGATTGCCCCAACAGGTGTGGCACCAGACTTCCGTCTTTTCGCGCAATCCGCGCACGGTGTTGTTAAACACCTTCAGCATGAACTCGGGGTTGATCACTTTGTCGACGTAGCCGCGCGCGGCGAGCAAATGGACTTGCGGTTCTTCCATCTGGATCACTTGGCAGCCGGCGTCGGCCAGATCGTGCAACTCTTCGTTGAAGGCGTCGCTCAGAGCCATGATGCGGTCGGGCAGGCTTTTGTAATGTTCGTCCTGCACGGCGAAAGCGACCAGCTCGGGCGTTACGGTGCCGAATTTCACCGGCTTGGCCGTAAGGCGCTGAGCGGCTTTCCAAATTTCCGCGTACTGCATCTCGCCGCGGCCGACCGGCCCGACCAGCTTCGGCATGACGCGCGCTTCGAGGTAATCGTGAAGGATGTGGCCTCGGGGGAACGCGATGCCTCCCGCGCCGACCTTGGCCAGCTTCGGATGCGTGGTCTCGAAGCCTTGCATGTGATGCGGCGGATAACTGGTCCAGCTCTGGCCGCCGACGTCCTGATCGAAGCGGCAGTCGCCATCGGTCACGATGTCGAGACCGGCGACCTCCTGTTCGCGCAGATAAACGGAAAGTGCGTCTACGTACTGCTCCCGGAAACGGCTGGTGACCATCGCATCGAGGAACGATTTCGTGCCGAGATTTTCGGTGTACCAGCTCGGACGAGGCAAGGACCCGGTGACGGTTGTAGGAAGTATTTTATTGAGAGAGGCTTTAAGCATAACGCCTTTGAGATTGTACGGTTCAGCGGCACGCCTTGTCAAACAAAGTGGACGCGACGCGTCCCGATTCGCGGGGATATCCGCAGTGGAGTCAAGCGGATGCCGAATGGTAAGATGGAGCGAACGGTGAGGTGCGAGAGCGGTTGAATCGGGCGGTCTCGAAAACCGTTGAACCTTTGCGGGTTCCGTGGGTTCGAATCCCACCCTCACCGCCACAAGGCTCCACTACAGGTTCTGCCTGAACGCATCTTAAGCTCCGTCTTTGGAGCCCTTCCAAAATGCAGTTTTCGGCCTAGGGATAAACGGCCACATGCAAATTCCTCGCCGTCTGCATTCATTCAAAGAGATGCGCTAGAAGCCAAACATTTTGAATCGGCTATGTAAGGATTGCATCTACGCAAGCGTGCAAGTTCTGTGCATTTTGGGAAGTTCTGTGCATTTCGGAAGGAGAGAAATCATGATTCCATTAAAATTCACCGTGGCCGTTTTTTTGATGACTGCTCCAGCTTGGGCGCAGTTTAGTAGAGAGGACATGACGAAGTTGGCGGCGGATCGATTCGATACGGCCGTTAAAACCCTGAAATTGAGCGCGGATCAAGCAGCTGCGATCAAGCCGCTTCTCGAAACAAAATATGTCGATATTGGCCAGGTTAAGGATGTATACAGGGCGAGCGATAAGGGCCATGACTCAAAGAAGGAGGCTAGGGACTCGCTCAAGGCAATCGATGGCAAATTCAACGGCCAGATCAACTCGATTTTCACTCCGGAACAGGCGAAGGAATGGAAGCGCATGCAGAAGGACTGGAAGGACGATCTCATCCTGCCGAAATAATTTCAGCGGTGCCTGTTTACCACTGTAGGCGCGCCCCGCATCGCGACGGAGTTTTCCGGCGCGGCTGACCGGGTACACAGTAGTGCCCATGATGGTCCCCGCGCCGTCGCGCCCAGCCGCCCGATCTATCTGATTGATGGACTTGATCGAGGGCCCACCCTCAAAGGCCGTTGCCGCTGGATGTGTGGCGTTGAAGTACGCCGCGCAGATTTGTGATGCCCTTGGTGCGGCTCATAGCAAGGCATCACAAATCGCGGCCCGAAGCCGGCGCCCTACTTGTTGGACGGCCCGAGCAAAGCCATGAGCCCTTCTGCAAGCGTTGCACGCCAATGCACAAACTCGTGTCCTCCGCCCGTTTCGTGGTATTGCGCGTCATAGCCCTTCGCCTGGAGGACGGTCCTAAGAAGGCGTGCGCGAAGTAACCAGTTTTGACCTTGCGGGGGAATACCCTCGTCAAACCACCCTTCCACCGCCTGTTCATCCGGCGACAGAGCGGCCCAAGTCGGCCCATATTCGTACAGCCCTTGATCGAGATAGAAGCGGACTGGCAGTTTGGACGCGTTCATGAGCAAAGGAACCAGGACCTGAATGCCCCCGGACTGCAACAACACATTGCCGAACACGCCGGGGTAGTAGAAAGCAGTCACCCCCGCGGCCCCGCCACCCGCGCTGTATCCGCCGATAACGACATCTTTGGGATCCGCGCTAATCGCGTATGAGGATCTGAGCCAGGGCACTAATTCGGTGGCCATCGCGGAGGAGTAGGTCTGGGTCTGCTCGCGATCCACGCCTCTGTTGTCGCTGACGAAGCACACGACGGGCGGCCGAATGCGATGAGCGGCGATCAGGTTGTCTAGGGTGTTGGGTGCCTGCATTCGGCCGTCAAGTTGACTCTGTCCGTCAAACAGGATCAGAAGAGGGTAGGGTCCGCTTGATGGTGAATATCCTGGCGGCGTGTATACGGATACGTCCCGGCGTTTCTTCAGCAGCGAGGATTCGAGGCTGTGTTTTGTGATGGAACCGCGGACCACAGGTGTGCGCGCATACCAGGATTCGTCGGGAGCATCCGGAGTCTCGACAATGGATGAGTCTCCATAAGCTACTCGCGGGTTTAACGGATCGGTTTGGGCCGTGTAATGCGTTTCCCCTGGGCGGTCGTTTGGAGCAAGCTGGTACGAGAATCGGCTCCCGCGGCGAATGCGCAAGGTCTTATACCAGACATTTGTGTTGGGGAGATGGCTCATATAGTAGTCCTGCGGGGCAGCTCCCGCCCAGACGACGAGGACATTGGGGTGCGCGACATCAAAGTGGGGCTTTTGTTCGTTGCTTTTTGGGGTGCCTGTAACCGAGCGTATGTGATACGCTCGGTAATGGAGGCACCCCATGCCATCTCTAGCCGAGTTGGAGCAGCAGCGAGCCGCCCTGCTCCA